>NZ_JARXRM010000001.1 GCF_029887875.1 Luteimonas endophytica | reverse complement strand
CTGCAGTCGAGCGCGACCGGCTACAGCAGCACGGCCGGCGGCGACTACAGCACCGCCAATGGCGGCTTCAGCTCGGCCGGCGGCTACGGCGCGACGGCGCTGGGCTACGGCGCCGAAGCGTCGACCGATTTCTCGACCGCGGTGGGGCTCGATGCGACCGCCAGCGGCCTGGGCAGCACCGCGGTCGGCGGTCTGGCCGATCTGGTGCCCGGGCTGGGCTTTCTGGTGCCCGCCGTCGCCGCGGGGGATGCCTCGACCGCGCTCGGCGCCGGCTCCGGCGCCTGGGGCGACTACAGCACCGCCACCGGCGTCCTGTCCCAGGCCGACGGCGTGGAAGCCACCGCACTCGGCTACTTCGCCTATGCGCAAGCCGACTTCGCAACCGCGGTGGGTGCGGAAGCCTGGGCCAGCGGCGCCAATGGCACTGCGCTCGGCTTCTACAGCACGGCCTATGGCGACGACAGTCTCGCCCTGGGCGCCTATTCGATGACCCATACCGACGCCGACAACAGCGTGGCGCTGGGCAACGGTTCGTTCGCCGACCGCGCCAACACGGTCTCGGTGGGCGACGAAGGCGAAGAGCGGCAGATCACCAACGTCGCGGCGGGCACCGAGGACACCGATGCGGTGAACCTGGCGCAGCTCGACGAGGTAGCGGCGGGCGCTGAAGAGACCGCGCGCTACTTCAAGGCGACCGGCGAGGGCGAGGCGTACGCCGACGGGATCGAGGCGACCGCCTCGGGTTCCGACGCTTACGCCGAAGGCGACTACTCGACCGCGACCGGTTCGGCGAGCTATGCCTCGGGCACCGGCTCCTCGGCGTTCGGCAGCGGCGCGCAGGCCTGGGGCCAGTACGCCACGGCCTCCGGCTACAACGCGGTCGCCGACGGCGACAGCAGCACCGCGGTCGGCGGCTGGCTGTACTACGAGGACCCGGACACCGGCGAGGTGCTGCTCGACCAGACCACCACGGCGAGCGCGGAAGGCGCCTCGGCGTTCGGCGCGGGCGCGCAGGCCACCGGTGCGTTCAGCACCGCGACCGGTGCGGCGGC
>NZ_JARXRM010000046.1:101437-294377 GCF_029887875.1 Luteimonas endophytica | reverse complement strand
TGGACGCTGGAGGCGACTGATAGGCGGCCGGTAGCCGAGGCTGGCATGTGGTCGATGCCAGTTGTACTGATGGAGCCAGTGAGGCAGGGCCTGGCGCCGCTGGTCTGAGCTGTCATAGGAGCGAGCGTAAGCCCACTCGCGCAATGTGGTCTGGACCAGTCGTTCGGCCTTGCCGTTGGTACGGGGCGTGTAGGGGCGCGTGCGCAGGTGGCGCAGGCCCAGTCGGCGCAGGAGCCGGCGGAACAGCCGGGACTTGTAACAGGCGCCGTTGTCGGTCATGACCCGGGCGAAGGTGATGCCAAGGCCGCGGTAGTACCGTAGCGCTTGCAGCAGCGCCCGGCACGCACTGGTGCCACGTTCGTCGTTCTCGACGGTACCGAAGGCGATCCGGGAGTGGTCGTCGATGGCAAGGTGGACGAACTCCCAACCGGCGCCATCCGAAGTGCCCTGGCGAGCGCCGGTGACGCGATGTCCGGGGCGCCAGAACCGGCCCAGCTTCTTGATGTCCAGATGCAACAGATCACCCACCTGTGGGTACTCGTAGCGGTGGTCCGGGCGCGCTGGCGCCAGCTCGGCCAGTCGATGCAGACCGGCACGACGCATCAGCCGCGCGATCGTGCTCCGGCCGACGGGCAGTGCCAGCGAGATCTGGCGATAGGTCCGCCGCTGGCGACGCAGGGCGACTACCTGCTCGACGACCGGCGCCGGCGTGGCACTGGGGCAGCGAAGCGGGCGCGACGAACGGTCCTGGAGCCCTCCCGGGCCTTCCTCGCGGAAGCGGCGCAACCACTTGTAGGCCGTTCGAGTGCTCACACCCGCAGCGTGGGCGGCTTCTTCGACCCGAAGACCGTGCTCGATCACCCGTTCCACAAGCAGGGCTCGACCGCGAGGCGTAAGACGGGCATGTTTATGCAGGTTCATCCGGGGCTCCTGGGGTGCTGAATGGGTCGCACCTCCAGTGTTCCGGGATCACCCCGGATGAACAACCTACTGAGAGATCACATCTAGGCGATGCACAGCGGGCGTTCGCCAGCCTTCGCCGCGGGGGTCGGGCAACGCGCCGCGCCGGCGCCGCCGGGCCGGGGCATCGCGGCCGGACCGGCGGCGGCGATGGCCGGGGATGAACCACGCACCCCCCGCGGCGCCCCGGCCTGCCCTCGGGGCGGCCCCGGGACCGGTTTTGCGACGACAATGGCCGCCCCCGCGCGGCGGCAACGGTAATTCGATGAAGATCCCCAGCGGCCTGCAGCCGATGATCGACGACGGCCTGATCGACGAGGTGCTGCGGCCGCTCAAGAGCGGCAAGGAAGCCTCGGTGTACGTGGTCCGCTGCGGCGGCGAGGTGCGCTGCGCGAAGGTCTACAAGGACATGGCGCAACGCAGCTTCCAGGCGCGCGCCCAGTACCAGGAGGGCCGCAAGGTGCGCGGCAGCCGCCAGGCGCGGGCGATGGCCCGGTCGACGAAGTTCGGCCGCCGCGAGCAGGAGACCGCCTGGAAAAACACCGAGGCGGAGGTGCTCTACCGGCTGGCCGATGCCGGGCTGCGGGTGCCGCAGCCGCAGGGCTTCCTGCACGGCGTGCTGCTGATGGACCTGGTCGCCGACGCCGACGGCAACAGCGCGCCACGGCTGGTGGAAGTGGAGCTGGAGCCGCAGCAGGCGCGGGCGTTCCACGCGATGCTGGTCGCAGACGTGGTGCGGATGCTGTGCCTCGGGCTGATCCACGGCGACCTGTCGGAATACAACGTGCTGGTGGGCGCCGACGGCCCGGTCATCATCGACTTCCCGCAGGTGGTCAGCGCCGCCGGCAACAACGCCGCCCGGCAGATGCTGCTGCGCGACGTGCACAACCTGCGCGAGAGCCTCGGCCGTCACGCCCCCGACCTGCTCGACACGTACTACGGCGAGGAGATGTGGGCGCTGTACGAGCAGGGCGAGCTGCGCCCGGACGCGGCGCTGACCGGCAGGTTCGTCTTCGACGAGCACACCGCCGACACCGGCGCGGTGCTGTCCTCGATCGAGGACGCGCGCCAGGAAGCGATCATCCGCCAGCAAGGGCGCGAGGCCGCCGCGGAGGATTGAGCGCCACCGGAACCGGCGGCTGGAATCGTCCCCGGCCGTTCGGTATCAACCCGTGGCGGCCGACTCCGGATGCCGCACCTGGCCGTCGCCGCGGACCACGTAGCGCTCGATGGTCAGCGACTCCAGCCCCATCGGCCCGTACGCATGCAGGCGCGTGGTCGAGATGCCGATCTCGGCGCCGAGCCCGAGGCTGCCGCCGTCGTTGAAGCGCGAGGAGGCGTTCACCATCACCGCCGAGCTGCGGATCGCCCGCACGAAACGCTCCGCCGCCGCCTGGTCGGCGCTGGCGATCACCTCGGTATGGTCGGAGCCGTGGCGCCTAATGTGCGCGATCGCCTCGTCGATCGAGTCCACCACCCGCACCGCCAGGATCGGCGAGAGGAACTCGGCCGCGTAGTCCTCCTCGGTCGCCTGCTGCGCCGCGGAGAACAGCGCGCGGGTGCGCTCGCAGCCACGGATCTCGGCGCCGCGTTCCTGCAGCCGGGTCAGCGCCTCTGGCAGCCACGACTCGGCGATCTCGGCGTGTACCAGCATCGTCTCGAGCGCGTTGCACACCCCCGGCCGCGACAGCTTGCCGTCGATGGCCAGCTGCAGCGCCAGCGCCGGGTCGGCGGCGCGGTCCACGTACAGATGGCACACGCCCTTGTAGTGCTTGATCACCGGCACCCGGGCGTTCTCGGCGACGAAGCGGATCAACCGCTCGCCGCCGCGCGGGATCGCCAGGTCCACCAGCTCGGTGAGCTGCAGCAGCTCGAGCACGTGCTCGCGCGCCGTGTCCTCGACCAGCGCCACCGCCTCGGCCGGCAGGCCATGTTCGCGCAGGGCGCTGTGCAGGCAGCCGGCGATGGCGATGTTGCTGTCGCGCGCCTCCGAGCCGCCGCGCAGCAGCACCGCGTTGCCGGCGCGCAGGCACAGCGCCGCGGCATCGGCGGTCACGTTCGGCCGCGCCTCGTAGATCATCGCGATCAGGCCGAGCGGGATCCGCACCTTCTCCACGGTCATGCCGTTGGCGTGCACCTCGCTGCGGGTGACCTGGCCCACCGGGTCCGGCAGCGTGGCGATCTCGCGGATCGCGGCGACGATCGCCTCCACCCGCCCCTGGTCCAGCCGCAGCCGGTCCAGCATCGCCCCGGTGGTGCCGGACTCGTGGGCCCGGGCCATGTCGGCGGCATTGGCGGAGAGGATCGCGCCGCTGCCGGCGGCCACCGCGTCGGCCATCGACATCAGCAGGGCGGCCCGCTGCGCTGAATCGAGCGCGGCGATCTTCGCGGCGGCGGCGCGCGCGCCGGTGGCGAGTGTGCGGACGTATCCGGTCATCGTGATCTCCTGTGGTCAGTGCGCCGCGGCGGCGGCCGCGCCCAGCAGCACCATGTCGTCGCGGTGGATCACCGAGCGGCCATTATGGAACCCCAGCACGCTCTCGATCTCGCGGCTGTGGCGGCCGGCGATGCGCTCCAGGTCCGCGGACTGGTACTGCACCAGGCCGCGGGCCAGCCGGCGGCGGCCCTCGGCGCAGGTGATGTCCACCATCGCCGAGCAGTTGAAGTCGCCTTCCACGCCCACCACGCCCCCGGGCAGCAGCGACGCGCCGCGCTCGGCCAGCGCCCGGGCCGCGCCCTCGTCGATCCGGATCCGGCCGCCGCTCGGCGGGGTGTGGCGCAGCCACATCTTGCGTGCCACCAGGCGCTCGCCGTGGGCGGGGATGAAGGTGCCGCGCAAACGGTCGGCGGCCAGCGCATCGATGGTTTCCATGCGGTGGCCGCAGAACAGCGCGGTGTCGATACCGGCGGCGGCGGCCTTGGTGGCCGCCTCCAGCTTGGTCGCCATGCCGCCGGTACCGAGCGTGCCGGCGCCGCCCTGGGCCATGCGCATCACGCCGGGCGTGATCGCCTCGATCCGCGGCACCGGGCGCGCATCCGGATCCTGCTGCGGGTGTCCCGTGTACAGGCCGTCGGTATCGGTGGCGATCAGCAGGATGTCGGCATCGATCAGGGTGGCGACCACCGCGGCGAGGTTGTCGTTGTCGCCGAGCTTGAGTTCATCGACGGCGACGGTGTCGTTCTCGTTGACGATCGGCAGCGCACCCAGTGCGAGCAGCTCGCGCAGCGTCGCCTGCGCGTTGAGATAGCGGCGGCGGTTGCGCAGGTCGTCGTGGCTGAGCAGCACCTTCGCCACGGGCTGTTCAACCAGCCCCTGCCACAGCGCCAGCATCGGCGCCTGGCCGAGTGCGGCCAGGGCCTGCCGGCGCGCCAGCCCGCCGCCATGGTCGGCCATCAGGCCGCGGCCGGCGGCCACCGCGCCGGAGGACACCAGCAGCACCTCGCGCCCCTGGTCGCGAAAACGCGAGATCAGGCGCGCAAGCGCCGCGGCGTTGCGCTTGCCGAGTCCGCCCCGGCCGTCGCTGAGCAGGCTGCTGCCGACCTTGAGGACCGCGCGGCGCCAATTGGGAAGGGTCTGTTCGGGGAACGGGGCTGCCATCGTTGCGTTCATCTCCTGTGGTTGCGGATGGGCGCGCCGACAAGAGATCCCGCACGGCATGGCGGTGGGCCATGCAGCGATCGGACGACCTGGGGATCGACGGCGCTGTCGGCTCCGCGTCTGGGGAGCCGCGTGGGAGTCGGGACATCGGAACGTTGCGCGCAACGCCGGAAAACCAGACTCGATGGCGACGTATCTTAACAGGGATGCCGCCCGGACCCAAGGCGGACGCCGACGCGCACGGAAAGCCGGAGCCGCGATGCGCCTTCACCGCGCCCGGCCGCCGCCGTTTGTAGGCTGCGATGCATGCGATGGCGGCCTTCCCTCTCACTACGAACGGCGAACCGGCGATGGGCGACCTGATCGCGTTCCTGCAACCCTACCTGCCGCTGCTGGGTGCGCTGCTGCTCGCGCTCCCGGTCGGATGGGACCGCGAGCGGCACGCCGACATCATGGGCATCCGGACCTTTCCGCTGGTGGCCGTGGGCGCCTGCGCCTACGTGCTGATCGCGCGCCAGTTCATCGGCGACGACGCACCGGATGCGAGCGCACGGATCCTGCAGGGCCTGATGACCGGGATCGGTTTCGTCGGCGGCGGTGCGATCCTCAAGCACGACGACCACGTGTCCGGCACCGCCACGGCGGCGAGCATCTGGACGGTCGGGGCGATGGGCGCGGCGGCCGGCTTCGGCTACTGGGGCCACGCGGTGGCGCTGGCGCTGATCAACCTGGCGGTGGTCGCGGTGCTCTCGCGGTTCAAGCAGGGGCGCGACGCCGACGACGCCTGACGGCCGACGCCTAGCGCGGATCGGCGCGCACCACGCTGAAGGCGCCATCGGTTTCCAGCACCACGCAGCGCGCCTGGGCCGGATCGTCGATGCCGTGGTTGCGCAGGCCCTGGCGCAGCTCCTGCTCGTTGATCCGCTCGCGGCGCATCGCCTCGCGCAGGAACTCGCCCTCGTGCAGCAGCAGGGTCGGCTCGCTGGCCACCAGCCGGTGGACCGCCACCCAGCGGGCGGCGCTCCAGGTGATCGCGAACTGCAGCGACACCAGCAGCGCCATCGCGAGCACGCCCTCGGCCAGCGAGACATCGCGGTTGAGCAGGATGGTGGCCAGCGTCGAGCCCAGCGCGATCGTGACCACGAAGTCGAACGCGTTCATCTTGGTCAGCGTGCGCTTGCCGGAAGCACGCAGCAGCGCGATGAGCGCCACGTAGGCGCAGACGCCGACGGCGAGCACGCGGCCGAGATCGTCCCAGGTGTCGAACAGCATGATGGCGGATCCGGTTGGCCCGCCCGCCATGAAACGACAGCGTGCCGCGCGGGCGCGTGAAGCGGGCCGCCGCGGGCGGTCAGCGTCCCCGCCGCAGCAGCCTGCCCGCGCACCCGACCCGCTCGCCGTCCTCGAACGCCGGCCTGCCGTTGAGCACCACCAGGTCGAAGCCTTCGGCCTGCGCCAGCGGATCCGCATAGCCGGAGCGGGCGCGCACCCGGCCCGGGTCGAACAGCACCAGATCGGCGATCGCGCCGGCGCGGACCACGCCCCGGTCGGCGATGCGCAGCACCGAAGCCGGCAGGCCGCGACAGCCGGCCGATCGCGTGGATCCGGTCGCCGCGCACCAGCACGTCGGCGTCTCGACCGGGTGCCCCGGTGCCGTCAACCAGCCGCTGCCATGCCTCATCTCATGGGACGCCTTCCGCTGCGGAGGGGCGCCGGTATGGTGCCCGCGACGGCACGGCGCCAGGAAGCGAGCCTAGCCGCAGGGGGCGAGACGGGTCGGCTGGATGATCAGTTCGGAACCCTCCACCAGCACCCGCCCCGCTTCGAGCGGATGCAGCCGGCGGCCGTCGAGCAGGTGGCCCTGCAGCCAGACCGGCTCGCAACCGGCCGGGCGGGACTCGACTTCGAGCCGGCCGACGTAGTCGAGCCCGTCGGATCCGGTGCCTACGAACGCGAACACTTCGCAAACAGGGTCCATGCGCATCTCCTGGCGCCCCCCGGATCCGATCTCACCATGCGCGGCATTTCGATTCTGTGACTCGGGAAACGATTTCGGGTGCGGGCGGACCGGGCAGCCGGGTCGGAGCGATCCAGAAATGGCGCCGCACGGGGAATCCGGCCTTCCACGCCGGCTGGCCCCGCCGATCCTCTGAATGGTTCAGCGCCAAGCACTCGGCAATGCGCCCGCTTCACGCGCGCGCGGCCACAGTGGCTGGCAAGGGGATCGACCAGGAGTTCCAAGTGCAAGACAGTATCGATTCCGGAACGCGGCGCCCCGTGCCTCCGCAAGACACCGAATCCAGCATTTCCCGGGACATCGAGCGCGAACTGCAGCTGCTCGGCCGCTCGCTGCCCGGCATGCACGCCCGGCATCCGGTCGAGGCCGACTTTTGGGCGTCGTTCAAGTCCTGCGCCGGCGAGATCGGGCTCCGCGCCAGGAACGAGGGCGAGCTGCGCCGCGTGCAGATGCGGCTGGTGCTGATGCTCTCGGAAACCCCCGGCGGCGTGGTCGGCCCCGCCTAGCGGCGCCGACCCGCGCGGATCCCGCTAGGCGAACGCGGCGATCACCTCGAATTCGCCATCGTCGTTCTGGGCTTCGACCGTGGTCGGCTCGCCGCGGTAGAGATTGCGCGCGTCGGCCATGATGGTGGCGATCTCCAGGCCCTTCTCGCGTTCGGGAAACCACAACACCGGATGGCCCGCGTCCAGCAATTGCCAGCCGCCGTACGATTTCACCAATTGCAATGAGGACATGATCATCGGCACCCAGTCCGGTACGTGAAGAAGGCGCCCCGGCCCAGCTGGGTGACTTGCTCAAGGTCGCGGCCTGGATTCCGTTGCGGAGCGGCATCCGTTGCCATTGCATGGGCCGTGCTGCCGGGGCACGCACAGGATGCCGCGCGGGGCACCGCCCCGCAGTCGGCGCACGCCGCGCGCGGACGTAGGATTTCCCCTACAGCGACGCCGCCTCGCGGCAGCGGCCCTATCCCGAGGCTGCCGCCCCGGTCCGGGCCTGGCCGGCGGCACAGGCGGGCACCACCGGGGGCGCCTCGTGGTCGACGCACTGGCGCAGGCCACGCGGCAGCTCGCCCTTGTGCTGGCGCTCCCCTGCCGCCAGCGTGAACTGGTCCACCACCCGCGCGCCGCAGCCAGTGCCGGGTGGGGCATCGGCGGCGCAGTCCTCCACGAACAACACGTAGTGGCAACTGCCGGTGACGCTGCGCAGGCACTCGAACTCGCCCTCGCTGCCGACCACGTAGGAACGGGTGGCGTTGACCGCCCGGCCTTCGATCGAGAGATTGGTCACGGTGGTCAGGCCGGTTTCGAACCGGCAGCCGCCGAGCAGCAGGCAGCCGAGC
Source organism: Luteimonas endophytica (assembly GCF_029887875.1). Taxonomy (GTDB): domain Bacteria; phylum Pseudomonadota; class Gammaproteobacteria; order Xanthomonadales; family Xanthomonadaceae; genus Luteimonas; species Luteimonas endophytica. The sequence continues at coordinate 286,460 of NZ_JARXRM010000046.1, read as the reverse complement.
ATCAGGATCGCACGCAGCATCATGGTTTCCTCCTCGCGTGGCGCGTCACATGTTGCGGAACAGCGGCATGAACGGCTGGCTCACCGGCAACGTCTCGTCGCGGCCGCGCAGCCGCAGCAGTCCGCGCCCGCCGTCCTCGCGCACCACCGCGGCGATCGCCTTGATGTTGACGATGGTGGCGCGGTGCACCTGCTTGAACACGGCAGGATCCAGCAGTCCCAGCAGTTCCCGTACCGGCGTGCGCAGCAGCGCCTCGCCCTCCGCGGTCACGGCCACGGTGTATTTGTTGTCGGCGCGGAAATACAGCACGTCCTCGACCAGGATCAGGCGGGTCTCGCGGCCGTTGCTGGCGGTGATCCAGGACAGCGGCTCGGGCGCGTCGCCGCGCGGCTGCGCCTGCAGCTGGCGCAGCAACACCGCCAGGGTGGCGGCGTCGGGATGGGACTCGCCGCTGCGCGCCTGCAGCCGCCGGACGGTGGCGTCCAGGCGTTCGCGGGTGACCGGCTTGAGCAGGTAGTCGACCGCGCCGCGCTCGAAGGCATCGAGCGCGTACTGGTCGTAGGCGGTCACGAACACCACCCGCGTGGCGGGATTCGACTCCGCGGCCGCGGCCGCGACCTCCAGCCCGGTCAACCCCGGCATGCGGATGTCGAGGAACGCGTAGTCCGGCGCATGGTCGGCGATCGCCTCCAACGCGCTGCCGCCGTCCTCGCAGAGCGCCGCGATCTCCAGCTCCGGCCAGGCTTCGGCCAGCAGCGAGGCCAGCGCGGCGCGCAGCAGGTCCTCGTCTTCGGCGATCACGCAACTAGGCATGGGCGGTCTCCGCACGGCCGGGCTCGGCGGCCGCGGGCACGGTCACGGTGGCCGCGACGCCGGAAGGGAAGTTGGCGGCGATGCGCAGGCTGGCCGCCTCGCCGTAGGTCAGGCGCAGCCGCTCGCGCACGTTGCGCAGGCCGATGCCGGTGCCGCCGCCCTCGCTCGAGAAGCCGCGGCCGTCGTCGGCCACGGTCACCGCCACCCGGTCCTCGCTCTCCCGGGCGCGGATCCAGACCGTGCCGCCGCCGGTCTTGGGTTCGAGGCCGTGCTTGATGGCGTTCTCCACCAGGGTCTGCAGCATCATCGCCGGGAACGGGACCGCCAGCAGCGCTTCGGGCACGTCGATCTGCGTGGCCAGGCGCGCGCCCATCCGGAACTTCATGATTTCCAGCCATGCATTCGCCCGCTCCAGCTCCTCGCCCAGGGTCGATTGCCCCTGCAGGGTGCGCGGCAGCGAGCGGCGCAGGTATTCGATCAGATGACCCAGCATCTGGTCGGCGCGGGCCGGGTCGCTGCGGGTCAGCACCTGGGCGCTGGCCAGGGTGTTGTAGAGGAAGTGCGGCTCCACCTGGGCGTGCAGCAGGCTCAGCTTGGCTTCGCTCAGCTCCTTGGCGCTGGCGGTGCGGTGCGCGGCGGCGCGCTCGCCGCGGCGCTGTTCGCCGACGCGGCGGGTGATGGCGCGGGTGATCGCCTCGGCGGTCTGCAGGTTGCTGCCGTGGTCGACCCGCAGCCAGTCGGTCCAGGCCGCGCTCTCGGGCTCGCAGGCCAGGGTGATGGTGGAGGTGTCGCCGTTCGGATGCACGGTGGCGGTGACCATGTCGCGCTGCCCGCCGAGCCTGCGGTCGATCCAGCGCAGCGGATCGAAGCGTCCCTGGGCGCCGTAGGGGTCGTCGCGGCGCACCCCGGCGTGCACGCGCAGGCTGTCGCGGGCCGACACCACGTCCATGATGCCCGGCAGGTCGCGCAGCGCCGCATCGACCAGGTCGAAGGCCTCGCCCGCCACGAACGGCACCTCCACCTGCCGGCGCTGGCGGTTGCGCAGGTTTTCGGGCGTCGCCTGGCCGGCGATCATCCGCACCCGGTGCACGTGCGAGATCGCATCGGGGATCACGAACGCGAGGGTCAGCATCGCCAGCAGCAGCACGATGAACTCGGGCAACCGGAGGTTCGACCAGACGATCAGCACCGCCAGGTAGAACAGGCACCAGGCCAGGGCATGGCGCAGGACGAAGGAAAAAGTGGACATTCGGGTCACGGACGGCGGAATGGGGCGAGAATAGCGGCGCTCGCCTCCGGCGTGGGGCCCGCGGCGACGGATCGGCCGATGCGCCGACAGAAGCCCGGAACCCGGGGCCGGAGCCGGGGACCGGGATCGGAACCATGCTCTCCGAGCCGATCGCGGTGAACTCGCCAAGCGGGCCGGGAGATACGCGGCAACCAAGCGGGTATCGGGGGCGGCTCGTTGCGTGTCTCCCGGCCCGCCCGGATACGGCTACGCGCCGGGAAGACGCATGGCGCGAGCGCATCGCCGAACGCCCCGCACCAGCTTCGCACCGGGGGCCGCGTCGGCGAGCGACCCGCTGCCGGTCGACCACGCGGTCGAACGGACTCAGCCGCGCTCGTCGTCTTCCAGCTCCGGCATCGCTTCCAGCTCGACGTCGAGCCAGTGCGCGCGAGGGCCCGCGGCGGTCATGCCGATCGTCATCCGCAGCCGCCGGCCTTCCACCGCACCCACCCAGTCGCGCGTGCTGTCCGCCGAATCGCGCGTCCAGCCTTCCATCCGGTCGAGCGCTTCGACGGCCAGCGACATGAGCTCCTCCGCGGCCGCATCGCTCGACACCCGGTAGCGCAACCGCCAGCTGCGCGTGTCGCCGGTGTTCACGACGCGATCGAACCGCGTCCGATCCGGCCACTTCACCCGGCCCAGGTCCGGCAGGTGGCGATCGGCCATGCGGGTCCGCACGAAGCCGTCTTCCGGCCGCCAGTCGTACTCCAGGTGCATCGCGACCGTGCTGGCGGCGTCCGCGCCGCGTTCCTTGCCGACGATGTGAAGCGCCGCATCGGTGCCGGACGACAGGCCGGCCGAGGTCACGATCGCGCCGTTGTCCATCCAGCGTACGTCGCGCACCACCTCGACCGCCGGATAGTCGGCCGCGAGCGAAGGCAGCGCGCGATGGAACGTGGTGGCCCGCAAGCCGTCCAGCAAACCGGTCGCGGCGAGAATGTGCGAGCCGGTACGGACCGAGAGCACATGCCGTGCCGATGCCGCGCGCCCGCGCACGAACCCCAGCAGTGCCTCGTCACGCTCCGCATCCCCGGTGTCCCCGCCGGGCACCAGCAGCACGTCGAACGACGGCGCATCGGCGAAGCCATGGTCCGGGGTGACCTGCAGGCCCATCGCCGTGGTCACCGGGCGCCCGACGGCCGACACCGTCGCCACCCCGAACCCCGCCTGGCCGAACACTTCGTAGGGCGCGGCGAAATCGATGATCTGCACGCCGTCGAACAGCAGGATGCCGACCTGCACCGCAGGCTCGGAATGGGAGGGGTGGGCGGCTCCGGCGGGAGCCGGCCACAGCAGTCCGGCAATCGCCAGGGCCGCGGCCTTCACCAGCACGGCGCGCATGGGGCGTCTCCGATCGGGTGTTGCCGCCACCATGCCGGGCGGCGGCCGGCGCTTGCGGACATCCAGCCGGCGGTTCCGGACGCCGGCGTCAGGGCGACCCGAAGCGCTGCCGGTATTCCCGGGGGGTGACGCCGGCGTGGCGCCGGAAGGCACGCCGGAAGGCGTCTTCCGAGGCGAATCCGCTGTCGGACGCGACCCGCCGCATCGTCGCCGTGCCGCTCTCGAGCAGGGCCTTGGCGGCATCCACCCGCAGCCGCTCGACGTACTTCTGCGGCGTGGTGCCGAAGGCGGCGGCGAAGCGCCGCGCGAACTGCCGCGTGCTCATGTGCATCCGGTCGGCCAGCAGCCCGGCATCGAGCGGTGCGCGCAGGTGCGCGCGAATCCAGCGCGCGAGATCGGCGAGGCGATCGGGAACGTCCAGCTCCTCGAGCTCGCGGCTGAACTGGCTCTGCCCGCCCGAGCGCTTGGCGACCATCACCATTCGTTTGGCCACCGCGAGCGCCAGCGGCAGGCCGTGGTCGGCCGCCACCATCGCCAGCGCCATGTCCATGCCGGCGGTAATGCCCGCCGAGGTCCACACCTCTCCGGTGCGGGTATAAATCGCATCCGGCACCACCCGGACCGCGGGGTAGCGCGACGCCAGTTCGCCGGTGTCACGCCAATGCGTGGTGGCCTCGCAGCCGTCCAGCACGCCCGCTTCGGCCAACAACAGCGCCCCGTTGCAGACAGAGGCGATACGACGCATGCGCGGGGCGATGTCTCCAAGCCAGGCGACGAGCGCGCGGTCGGCGCGCGCCCGGTCCAGCGCGGCGCCCATGCCGCCGCTCACCAGCAGGGTGTCGATCCCTGCCTCGAGCTCGGAGTAGCCGCGATCCGGCAGCACCCGAATTCCCGACGCCAGCGAGACGGGCGCGCGACCGGGGCCGACCAGGAGGGTCGCATACGGCACGACGGCGCCGGGCTCGCGCTCGCGAAGCTCGCGGCTGGCGAGCGCGAAGACCTCCAGAGGGCCGGCCACGTCGAGGGCCTGGGCATCGTCGAACACGAGCATCGCGATCGTGCGCGCCACCGGCTTCTCCAGCACTGGCGCGCCCAGGCCGGACGCGCCTGCTGCCCATCCTAACCCGCCACCGCTTCCGGTTCTGGCTCCGGCTTGCGCGGCACGAACAGCTTCGCCACCAGCAGCATGTGCATCACGAAGGCGAGGAAGGCCGCTCCGAGCAGCGCGATGGCCATGCGCTTGAGCAGGCTGCCGGCGCCGCCCATGCCCTGCAGTCGATCCAGGCGGTCGAACCGCGCCGGGTCGGCGTTGGAATAGGCGACGTCGATCGTGACCCCGTCGCCGAGGTACTTCTGGGCGTTCGACTCCGACGTGCTGAACGCGCCGTGGTACTGCCTGCCGTCCACCTCGAAGGCGTAGCCGAATTCGAACATGTGCTTGGTACGTCCGCGGCGGCCGCTCTCCTCGGTGATCGCCTCGAGCTCGACCGGCACGTTCACCACGGAATGATCGGCCAGGATCGACCTGGCCTCGCGGTAGCCTTCGACGCCCATGAATGTCAGCACCCCCGCCGCAACCACGAAAGCCACCTGGAAAAACCGCTTCGACCAGCACGAAAGCGCCGCGTGGTTGCCCGGCTCGAGCTTGAAACTGATCATCTGCGTCCCCTGGAATGATGGACCGCCATCGCCCCGCGAGCGGATCGCGGGTGCATGCGGTAGAAGAATGGCCGCCGCAACCCCCTGCGCGCGAACCGACGCGAATCGTAGGGACGCCGCGGCGGCCGGTCAATGCGCGCTGGTGGTCGCATCCGGACGCATTTCGACCACCCGGAAGGCCAATCGATACTGCCGGCGCCTGCGCTTTCGGCAGCGGCGATGGACAGCGTGCTTCGCGACGGCCGCGCCCGCCGCGCTTTCACGGGGCGTTTTTTGCCGGCCGCGCAAGATTCAGTGCCAGCCGGATGCGCGATGTGGGCGCCGCCGCCATCGGTGCCTTTTCCGGGCAGGCGCAGCGCCCATCGCCCCCTCCCGGGTCGACAGCGGCGGGAATCACGGCCAAGACACCAGCGACTGCTGGCAAACAGCGACGGCATCGGGTTTGGCAGCAAGCAGGAGCCAGCCATGCACATCATCCTCGGAGGAACAGGGCATGTCGGCAGCGCGGTCTGCGCCGCGCTGCTGGCCCGCGGCGAGCCGGTAACGGTCTTGACCCGCGATGCCGCCCACGCCGAGCCTCAGCGCGCCCGCGGCGCGAAGATCGAGGACGTCGACGTGCTGGACGCTGCCGCATTGCGGGAGGTGCTGCGCTCGGGTCGGCGCGCCTATCTGCTCAACCCGCCGGCATCGCCGTCGGAAGACACCGATGCGGAGCTTCGCAGCGTCCGCGCGATCGTCGCCGCGCTGGAGGATTCCGGACTCGAGAAGCTGGTCGCGCAATCGAGCTACGGCGTCCAGCCTGGGCGACGGATCGGCGACCTGGGCGTGCTGCACGAGTTCGAACGCTCGCTGCGGGATCAGCCGATTCCCGTGGACGTGCTCCGGGCGGCGTACTTCATGAGCAACTGGGATGCCGCGGTGGAGTCCGCACGGACCGAGGGGCGCCTGGACACCATGCTGCCGGTCGATTTCCGGCTGCCCATGGTGGCCCCCGCCGACATCGGCGAGGTGGCGGCCCGGTTGATGACCGCGGACGGGGTGGCCGCCGACCCCCACTACGTGGAGGGTCCGGAGCGCTACACGCCTTCCGACGTCGCGCGGGCGCTTTCCCACGCGCTCGGGCGCGAGGTCGAAGCGCGGGCCACGCCACGTGCGCAGTGGCGCGAGTCGTTCCGGACGCTCGGCTTTTCGCCCGCCGCCGCCGAGTCCTACGCGGGGATGACCGCGCTCACCGTCGATCGCCCGGAGTGGCCGTCCGATCCCGTGCGGGGTTCCACTTCGCTGCGCGCGTACATCGGGGAACGCGTCGCCACGATCGGCGGCTGAGCGTCGCCCTCGGTGAACGGTTCAGGCGATCGCTGCGTTGCTCACGTGGGCACCACCGCGTTCGGCGCGTACTGCCGTCGCCGGAACGTTCCGGCCCTCGACACGGAGTTTCCAGATGAATCCCCAGAACCAGCAGGATCGCAAGAGTCCTTCCCACACCGCAGAACAGGACCAGCAAGGCGGACGGGATCCGTCACTCGATCAGGACCCGAGCCGGCGCCAGCAGCAGGGGCCGGGAGGGGAGGAGGAGGAAGGCCAGGACCGCACCCAAGGGCGCGATCAGGACCAGGAGCAGAACCAGCGGTCGGGCGGCGATGCATCGCGGACTGCGGGGGCGGAACAGGACCGGCAACGGTAGCCGACCCGCGGCTGAACCCCCGGAAGGCGCCGCCGCGACTTCCGGGGAGTTTTCCCGTCGCCGCACCCGCGTGGAACTTGGCGGCCGCGCGGGGTTGGCCGCCTGCCGATCGCGGCCACGCGCGGCCCGCGTGCGCTTGCGTCATCACTTCATGTAGATGTCGCGGCCGGGCAGACTGATCCGGGGAAGCCGGTGACCGGCGCATCGAACGAGGGGGCACGCCACGGCCAGGATCGCGACCAGACGCCAGCGATGGCTCTCGGAGCTTTCGATCCGCGCCACCCGCCGCTATGGCGTCGCGCTGGGGCTGCTGCTGGGGGTGTCCCTGGCCGGGTTCCTGGTTCACGACCGCGCATCTCGGATCGAGGTGGCCGAACGCCATGTCGGCACCCTTGCGCGCGGTGCCGAGGGGGTGGTGCACGGGATGTTGCACGCGCAGGAGCAGATCTTGCGATCGGTTGCCGCCAACCCGCCACCGTCGAGCGGCGAAGGCGGTCGCCCGGTGGCGGACCGGTCCGTCGCCGCGACGTGGCCGTTGACCCGCATCGTGGTGTACGGCGATGCCGAGCCCGGATCCGAAGGAGCGGCCGCCGGTCGGCTCCGGCGCTGGGCGCGGACGGCGATGCGCGGCGCAGGCGACGGCATGCGCCTGGGGCGACCGTGGCGGAGCGAAGACGGCGGCTGGCGGCTGCCGCTGGCGGTGCCGCGGCCAGGCCGACAGCCCGGCGGGGTGGCGGCCGAGCTGGACCTGGGCGCGCTGCAGGCTCCGTTGCAACGGCTGGATACCGACCAGCGCAGCCTGGTCACCCTGCTCGACCGGGACCGCACGGTACTCGCCCGTACCCGCGATCCGCGGGTCTTCGTCGGTAGCCGCTACGACGATCCGGCGCTGGAGGCGCGCATCGCCAGCGGCGTGCGCCGGTCGGTCGACCGCGACATCAATACCTTCGACGGCGTCGACCGGATCCGCGCCTTCACCGCGCTCGAGGACTATCCGCTGTATCTTGGCACCGGCCTGCCGCGCTTGGACGTCCTGCGACCCTGGCATCTCACAGCGGCCGTGGCGATGGCGCTGTTCGTCCTCTACTGGGCCGGCCTAGGACAGCTGCTGCGAATCGTCCGGCGCGCCGAGCACCGGCAGGGCGCCCTGCTCCGCGAGTTGCAGCGCAGTGCTGAACTGCTCTCCATCGCCCAGCGCGCCGGCCACATGGGGGCGTGGGCGGCTCACCAGGACGGCAGCATCTGGTGGTCGACCGAAGTGCCGCGCCTGTACGGGCTGGCGCCGGACATGCCCGGTCTGGGCCTCGAGCACTTCTTCGAACGCATGCACCCCGAGGATCGCGAGCCCGTGCGCGAGCGGGTCGAACGGATCCGCCGGGAAGGCGGCGAACTGTCGTTCGACTACCGGGTGCTGCTGCCCGACGGCGAGATCCGCCACCTGTCGGCACAGGGGGCCCACGTAAGCGCCACGGGTACCGGCATCCGCACCAGCGGCGTGGTGCTCGACATCACCGATCGGGTACGCAGCCATCAACGCCTGATCGACGCCGAGCGCCAGTTCCGCCTGTTGTTCGACCGCAATCCGCTGCCGTTCTGGGTGTACGAGGCCGCCACGCTGCGATTTCTCGAGGTCAACGACGCGGCGATCCGCAACTATGGGTACTCGCGCGCCGAATTCCAACGCATGACCTTGCTCGACATCCGCCCCCCGGAGGATGCGAAGCGCCTGCGCGCCGACGTCGCCCAGGGCGGCACCGGCGACGACGCGCCGCGGACATGGACCCATCGCCGGAAGGACGGCTCGCTGCTCGAGGTGCGCATCCACGCCGCGGATATCGATTTCGACGGACGCCGCGCACGGCTGGTGCTGGCCGAGGACATCAGCGAGCGCCAGCGGATCCAGCGCAAGCTCGCCTACCGCGCCACCCACGACACCCTGACGGGGCTGCCAAACGAGACGTTCTTCCGCCAGCGCCTGGACGACCGTATCGCCGCCGGCGCCGGCGCTGGCGTCGGAGGCGAGAAGATGGTGATCGCCCGCGTGGTGCTTCAGCGCCTGGCGATGATCGGCGACAGCCTCGGCGGCGCGATCGGCGACGAGATTCTGGTTCAGGCCACCGAACGCATGCTGCGGGTGCTGGGCGAGCAGGATCTGGTGGCCAGACTGCAGGGGCCCGAACTGATCGTGGCGATGTCCCCGAGCGCGGGCGATAGCGAGGGCCACGCCACCATCGCCGCGCTCGCCGCGGCGCTGCGGGAGCCGGTCTGGGCGGCGAACGCCCCGCACTACCTCGACGCCGGCTTCGGGCTCGCGCTGTTTCCGGAGGACGGGACCGATGCCGAGGCCCTGATCCGCAACGCCGGGCTGGCCGCGCACAGCATGCAGCAGCACGCCGCCGCCGACGGCGTCCGCTACAACGCCGAACTCGCCCGCCGGGCATCTGCGCGGCTGGGCCTGCTCGCGCGCCTGCACCACGCCATCGGACACGGCGAGTTCGCGCTGCATTTCCAGCCGATCCACGATCTGGCCGACGGCCGCCTCGCCGCGTACGAGGCCCTGATCCGCTGGCCGCAGGCCGACGGCAGCGTCATCGCGCCGGGGGAGTTCATTCCGCTGTGCGAGGACAGCATGCTGATCGTGCCGCTCGGCCGCTGGGTGTTGCGCGAGGCCATGCGCGCCTACCAGGCGTTGCTCGCCGCGGGGCACCCCCCGCGCCCCATCGCCGTGAACGTCTCCGCCAGCCAGTTTGCGCGCAGCGACCTGATCGCGGACGTACGCTCGGCGCTGGACGAGATGGACGTCCCTGCCGGCGCCCTGGAAATCGAGATCACCGAAGGCGTGGTGATGAGCGACCCCGAGCAGGTGATCGACGTCCTCTCGCGGCTGCGCGCACTCGGCGTCCTGATCGCGATCGACGACTTCGGAACCGGCTATTCCAACCTGGCCTACCTGCGCAGGCTCCCGGCCCATATCCTCAAGATCGACCGAGCGTTCGTGCACGACGTGGAGCGCGACAATGCCAATGCCGCGATCTGCCGGTCGATCATGTCGCTGGCCGGCCTGTTCGGGCTGCAGGTCACCGCCGAGGGGGTCGAAAAACGCGAGCAGATCGACTGGCTGCGCGACAACGGCTGCGACCGCGCCCAGGGGTACTTCCTGGGCCGGCCGCAGCCGCTGGACGCGATCCTGAGCGGCGCGGCGCGCCCGGCCGGCGGCGACGGGCCTGCCGGCGGCTGAGTCCGCCCCGGGCCCGGAGCTGGCGGGCGCCGGCCGTTCCGCGGCCGCGCGCCGCGGCCCGGACGCGACGCGGTTGCGCCCGGTTACCATGGCCGCCCTTCCCGGAGGCCACCCGTCTTGCCCGGCTACTCTTCCGAACTGGTGTTCTTCGGCATCGGCCTGCTGCTGGTGCTCACGGTGCTGGCGGGCAGCCTGTCGAGCCGCTTCGGGCTGCCCGCGCTGATCGGCTTCATGTTGCTGGGGATGCTCGCCGGCTCCGAGGGGCTGGGAGGGATTTCCTTCGAAAGCGTCGGCCTGGCGCAGGGCATCGGGGTGCTCAGCCTGGTGTTCATCCTGTTCTCGGGCGGGCTGGACACGATCTGGCGCGAGGTGCGCGGCGGCGCGGCGCCTGCCCTGGTCCTGGCGACCGCCGGGGTGATGATCAGCGCCGCGGTGGTGGCGGTGGCGGCGATGTGGCTGCTCGGCTTCACCCCGCTGCAGGGCTTCCTGCTCGGCTCGGTCATCGCCTCCACCGACGCGGCGGCGGTGTTCGCACTCATGCGATCGCGCAACATGCCGCTGCACGACGATGTCAAGGGCGTGATCGAGGTGGAGTCCGGCTCCAACGACCCGATGGCGATCTTCCTGGTCGGCGCCGTGCTGCTGCTGATCGCCGTGCCGGAAACCTCGCCGCTCGCGCTGGTGCCGGCCTTCGGCGTGCAGATGGCGGTGGGGGCCGTGGTCGGTTACGCGATCGGCATCGGCTTCCCGGCGCTGCTGCGCCGTGCGCGGCTGCGGGTGGGCGGGCTGGCGCTGGTGGTTTCGATCGCCGCGGCGCTGCTGTCGTACGGGCTGGCCGGCCTGCTCCAGGGCAACGGCTTCCTGGCCGCCTACATGGCGGGCATCGTGGCCGGGGCGCGCGAGTTCCCGTCCCGGCGCACCATCTCGATGTTCCAGGACGGCCTGGCGTGGCTGGCGCAGGTGCTGATGTTCCTCACCCTGGGCCTGCTGGTGTTTCCCAGCGAGCTTGTGGAGGTGCTCGGCCCCGGCCTGGCGATCACCGCGGTGCTGATGTTCGTGGCGCGGCCGCTCAGCGTGTTCCTGTGCCTGGCGCCGTTCCGCCGCTACGGCTGGCGTTCCAAGCTGTTCGTGTCCTGGGCCGGGCTGCGCGGCGCGGTGCCGATCGTGCTCGCCACCTTCCCGATCGTCGCCGGGGTACCGGGGGCGCAGTCGATCTTCAACATCGTGTTCTTCGTGGTGCTGCTGTCCAGCGTGATCCAGGGTCCCACGCTCGGCTGGCTGGCGCGCAGGCTGGGTCTGGACACGCCCCGGCCACCCGGCTCGCCCGCTCGCTGACAACGCGCCCCGACCGGTCGACGCCAGCCGCGCGGCGGGTCTTCGAATCCGCGATGGCCCGACCCGCAACCGGCTGCGCCGTTACCGGCTCGGCCCCCCCGCGGGCGGCGGTGCGGCGCAGCGAAGGAAGCCGCTGTAGCCGACGCTCAGCCCCGCATCGAGCCTCAGGACGGCGTCGGCCTCGGTCCACGCCCCGGCGCGGACCCCGCCGGGGCCGATGACGACCTCGATGCCATCCGCCGTCAGCCGCGCTCCGCCGTCCGCGGTCGGCGCCGCCGCCAGTTCCACCAGGCGTCCGTGGATCTTGACGACCGCCCTTCCGGCGCCGGATCCCGGTTCCGTCATCGCCACCACCGGCCCGGCCTCGCGGGAGTACGAGAAGCCGCAGCGCGGCGCGGTGCCCAGCGCCCGTGCGATCTCCGCCTCGTCCAGGCCGGCCAGATCGACCCTGGCGATCTGGGGAGTGGCGATGGCCTCGCGCGCCGTCACCATCCGCGGCGCCACTTCCGGCTCGTCGAGCGCGTCCACCTCGCCCGCGGCCGAATCTGTCCTGGCGATGAGGTACTTCATCTCGGCGATCTCGCGCCGCTGCGCATCTATGATCTCGTCGGCCAGCTTGCGCACCCGCGGGTCGCTTATCTGCGCCCGGGAACTGGTCAGGATCGCGATCGAGTGATGCGGCACCATCGCGCGCATGTACGCCGCGTCGTCGACGGTCGCCTGGCTGCGCACCAGCCACAGGCACAGGGCGAAAAGCACCGCGCTACCGGCGAAGATCGCGATGTTGACCTTCTTGTTCTCGTACATGCCCAGCATGAAGGCGAGCATCACGATGGCCATCGTCGCCCCCATCAGCAGGGCCATCCAGGCGCGGGTCTGGCTCCACAGCACGTGGTCCATCGCGTAGGTGTTTAGATACATCAACCCGAACATCACCGCGGTGGAGGTGCCGATCATCGCGGCGAAACGCCAGTAGGACATCTTCATGATTGCGGACTCCTCGGGTGATGGTGGCTACCGGCCTTGGCGGGTCGGGCGACCGGGATCGCCGGGGCCGTGGGTATGTCCGCCCCCGTAGGCGCGATACTGCTCCGGAGTCATCGCGGGCAGCCGCGCGACGAACGCGGCGATGTCGTCCAGCACCGCCTCGTCGTGGGTTGCTCCGAACGCCGGCATGCCGGTGTACTTGAGCCCGTGGCGCACGATCCAGCGGACTTCCGCGACCGACCATTCGGCGGCGGCGCGGGTCAGATGGGGCGGCTGCGGCAGCATGCCCCGGCTCCAGCCGGACGGCTCGACGCCGGGGCCGCCGTGGCAGTGCTCGCACATCGATTTGTATTCGGCGGCGCCCGCAGCCACGTCCGCGGCCTCCGCGCCCGACACCCCGGGCTCCGCGTCAGCGCGGGCCCGCACCGACGAACGCAGGGTGCCGTCGAGCAGCCAGCGCGTCGCGGCCGCATGGCCGCGATCGGCGGCGACGTCGTAGGCCCCGCCGTAGACCAGCACCAGCGTGCCCGCGAACAGCACGGCCAGGGTGCCCGCGATGCCAGCCAGCACCCCCGCCCAGAAACGTTTGCGGTTCGATCGCATCCTCGCCTCCGCCTGCGGCATCGCCGATGCGGCCGCACGGCTCGCGAATGTCGCGATCCACCCTAGCGCTCAGGGGGTGAACTGCGCGTGGGCACGGGGGCGGCGGGCCGGGAGGTGCGAGGCGCCCGATCGCCGGAGCGGGCCTGCACTCCGCGGACGTGGGTCATGATGTCCAGGAAGGTGTCGACCCAGTACGTCTCGGGATGGTCCGCCAGGTGTTGGAGCAGTGCCTCGTGCGCCTGCGTCGAGACCGCAAGATGATCGCCGCCAATGCCGTGGAAGGTGAAGTTGACCATCCCGCCGCTGCGCGCGGCTTCCTCCACCCGGGCGATCAGCGCATTGCCGGGGACGCCGGCCGGCGCGTCCACCGGCACCGCATGTGGATCGAGCGTCGCCATGTCGGCCGTCCCTACGCCGCGCTTCATGGCCACGAACGCCGGGGCGACGAGCGCGGCGTAGTCGCCGTCGCCGGCGGCGGTTTCCCCGCAAGGGGCGGTGAAGGTGCGCTCGCGGCGACCGTCCATCGCCTGCAGCATGACGTTGCCCAGCAGCACCTGGTCGCGCATCCGTGCCGCCGTGGTGGTGTCGAGGTCGCGTTCCGGCACCACCCAGCTGCGGTCCGGCAAGGAGCCGGAGCACTGATGGAACAGGCTGTGGTTGCCGAGTTCATGGCCATTGGCGGCCGCCGCGCGCCACTCGGCCATGCGCCGCGCCACCACGTCGCTGGCAAGGGTGAGGTAGAAAGTGGCCTTGAAGCCGTGCCGGTCGAGCGCGGGAATGGCGTTGTCGAGCTGCGAGTCCAGCGCATCGTCGTAGGCGAGACTGACCGCGGCGCGGTGCCCTCCGGGCCAGGGGAACGGTTGCGCGCGCCCCGCGCCGGCGCCGCGCTCGCATTCGGCCCGATTGAACCAGGTGGCGCGTGCGATCGGCAGGTAGCTCTCCCAGTCGCTGGGCGGCAGGACCATGCCGCGCGCCTGCAGCGCGGCGGCGAACGAGGCCTCGTCGCGGCTGTCCGCGGCGAGGGTACCGCCCAGCGCCGCCAGGCAAGCCTCGGGCCGCCCCAACTGCCACAGCGCGATCGCCCGGTCGTTCGCGGCGCGGTCGCGCTCGAGCCAGTCGAAGAATCCACCGCATTCCGCTTCGAGGGCTTCCATGCCGCCCAGCGCCTCGGCATGGCGCCCGTCCCGATAGGCGCCGAGGAACGCCGCCCGCCTGCGCTCGCGCGCGGCTGCCGTGCAGCCCGCCGGGAGCCGGAGGTACTCTCCCTCGAACCCGGCGCGCATGCCGCAGTACCACCGGCAATCGCCGCCCTCCTGTCGCACGGCGATCCGGTCGCCGGCGACGGCGAAGCTCATCCGGCACGGCTCGCCCATGTCGATGCCGGCCACGGCGGCGGTGCCCTCCACCTCGCCCTCCAACCCGCACATGTGGCCGTTGGCGCCGACCGTTTCCAGCACGAAGCTGCGCCGCCCCGCGTCCGTTTCGGCGATGACCAGGCTGCCCCAGCCCGGGGTGGTCGCGTACTCGCCGGGCTCCGCGCCGGCGGCGTGCGCCGCCGCCAGCGGCAGCAGCCACATCGATGCGGCGAACATCATCCTGGTCAACGGCGCGCTCCTGGCTGGGGCATACCATTCTGCCAGCTCAGGCGTCGCCGCTTCCCTTCAGCGGCTTGAGGAACCGGGCATGTCGGGGACGAAGCCGGACCGCTCGTACAGGCCCACCGCACGCGTATTGCCCGGGAAGACGGTCAAGGTCATCCAGTCGTCGCCACGCCCGCGCGCCCAGGCTTCGGCGTGCGCGAGCAACCGCCTCCCAAGGCCCTGTCCTTCGGCCGCTGCGTCGACGATCAGGGTGGAGACGTGGGCGTTCGGGCGCCTGTGGTAGTAATCGACGAGCGTGGACATGTGCAGCACGGCGGCGATGCCCGCGACGCCGTCGATCACGAACACCCCCTGGCCGGCGTGCTGGTCGGCAATGGCCGCGGCCAGGACCTGCCGATCCACCTCCGCCATCCGCCGGACCTCGCGATGGGCGGGCGGCCCGAACAGGGTGAGGCGATCGACCAGCGCGAGCACGCCGTCCACGTCTCCCTCGGTGGCCACGCGAATGGCGGGTTCGGCGCAAGGATCGATGGGTGCCGGCATGGTCCGCTCCGGTCAAGGGGCTCGGACGCAGCACCTGATCCCGGTGGCACTCGGGGCGACGGCTGCGCGATGCCCGTTCTGTCGCTCAGGAGAACAGCGCGGCCATTCTTCTGATGGAGGCGCCACCCGCATACCCCACGCATCCTACCGGGATGCCGCCGCCGGTAGCCTCGACGATCTTCCCGGCCCAGCCGGGCTCGAAACCGCCGCACAGCTCGATGAACTGCACGCCCTCGCCGGCCAGCTCCACCGCAACGCCCACCGCGGCCGACTGCTCGGGCACCGCGACGATGGTGCTGCGCACGCCGCCGCGTTCAACGATCAGGCGGTCCCGGACCGGATCGGTCTCCGGCGCCTCGAAGATGAAGGCCCAGCTGATCATGCGGCGTCTCCGGCGGCGGCGGAAGCCGAACCCCTTGCGCGCAGCATCGCTCTGCCCCCTGCCCGACGGAAAGACCCGGAAGTCACGAGCCCAGGGCGCCCTCGCCGCCGTTGCCGCCCGCCGATCGGCGCCTCCGGAACTTGTTCCGTGCGGCGATTCTTCCTAGGCGCGGATCGAATGCCGGGCTACCCGGCCCTGCCCCGCCCCCGCAACCACGTCAATGCCCCTGCCGCCATCCCCTTGAACTTCGGGGCGTCGGCCAGCGGGGCGACCAGCAGCCTGTCCGGGCGCAACCGCCGTTTCACGGCATGGTAGAGCTGCGAGCGCGTCTGCGCGGTCTCGGCCAGGAACAGTCCCGGCGCGAGCTCGAGCATCCCGCCGGGGTCGGCGGGCCCGGGCAGGTCCGAGGCCTCGATGTAGACGAGGTAGAGCATCGCGCCACTCTAGCGCAGCGGCGCTGGCGACCGCGGAGGCGCGGAGCGGAGGCGCCTGCTCCGGCCAGTCGCTAAAGGATCCGACAGCGCGCACGCGCCGGCAATGGTCTGCTGGCCGGCCCGGGTTGGCCGGCAGGAAGGAGCGCGCGATGAACCGAACCATCCGCCGGACCGCAGGATCCGGCCTCCGGGGTGGCGCATGAACCCGGACGAGGTGGCGCCAGCGGTCCCGGCGCCGGGATCGTCCGCACCGGTGGCGGTGTACGGCGCCTACGGTCACACCGGCCGCTTCATCGTCGCCGAGTTGCTGCGGCGCGGACTTACCCCGGTGCTCTGCGGCCGCGACGCAGCCCGGCTCGACGCGATGGCGGCCCGGTACCCGCGGCTGGCGCGGCGGGTCGCGAAGATCGACGATTCGTCCGCTCTGGATCGCGCGCTGGAAGGCACCGCCGCCGTGATCAACGCCGCGGGGCCTTTCCTCGACACCGGCGCGGCGGTCCTCGAAGCCGCATTGCGCGCCCGGGTGCACTACCTGGACACCAGCGCCGAACAGCGCGCCGCGTTCGCGGTCTACGAGGCGTTCGCCGCGCGCGCCCGCGCGGCGGGCATCGTGGCGCTGCCCTCGGTGGCGTTCTACGGCGCGCTGGCCGACCTGCTGGCCACCGCCGCGCTCGACGACTGGCCGGACGCCGACGCCATCGACATCGCGGTGGGGCTGGACAGCTGGCACCCAACCCGGGGCACCCGGGTGACCGGCGAGCGCAACCGCTTCCGCCGCTGGGTGGTCGAGGGCGGCGACCTGCGCTTCGTCCCCGATCCCCCGCCGGCGCGGCGCTGGCGGTTTCCGGGGCCGCTCGGCACCCAGGACACGGTGCTGCTGCCGCTGTCGGAGATCGTCGCCATCGCCCGCCACCTGCGCTGCCCTGAAGTCCATGCCTACATGAACCTGGCGCCGCTGCGCGATCTGCGCGATCCGGAGACGCCGCCGCCGGTGGCGGCCGATGCGCAAGGGCGCTCCGCCCAGGCCTTCGTCATGGACGTGCAGGTGCGCCGCCGGGGGCTGGTGCGCCGCGGCGTCGCTCGCGGAACCGACATCTACGCGGTGACCGCACCGTTGATCGCGGAGGCGCTCGAACGCGTGCTGGACGGGCGCGGACCCGCGGCGGGCGCGTTTCCGAGCGCCCAGGCGTTCGACGCGCGCGATTTCCTCGCAGCGCTCGCGCCGAAGCACTTCCAGGTCGAGTTCACGACCGCCGGCTGATCCCCGCGCCGCAGCTCATGGGAGCGCGCCATGCGCGAAAACCGCGAGGTGGGCGGCGCCCGGAACCACCGTGGCCTCCGCCGAAGGCTTCAAGCCGCCGCCGCTCGCGCCGGGCGCCAGCCGAGCAACCTTGCCGGCAGCATCAGCAGCGCCTGCAGGAATGCGAACAGGGCCGAGAAGGTGACCCCGACCAGGCGGAACGGCAGTGCCAGCAGCCACGCCAGCGGCCACAGCAGCAGCGCCAGCAGGGCCAGCGGCCAGCACAGCACGAACAGGATGCACCAGGCGACGACGGCGATCAGTGTCTTCATCTCGGCTCCGTGTTGGGTGGTGGCCGATCGCGGTCACCGCTCCGGCAGATCCAGGTTGCCGGCGCCGGCAGCCGCGGGCAATCGGCATGCGACAAGCCGCCGGAACGGCCGACGGATCAGCGCATGCGCTGACGAGTGCTCCGCAGCGCCGCCCCGACTCCAGGGTTCGCCTGCGCCCGCCCCGCGGGAGCGACGGAAGTGACGATCCCGGCGATACAGCCCGCCCCGCAGGCCCACTCCCTGGTGCAGCGGGTTCCCGGGCACCCGGCCGGCTCACCCATAGGCTTGCCGTCGGGCCCGGCAGGATTTATGTTAGTCATTACGTAAGTGCCGCCGGATCATCCCCATGAGCTTCCTCTCGGTGCAGGGCACCCTCGCCCTCGCCAGCCGCCTGAAGGTGGCCAGCGAGCGCAGCTACGACCTGATCGACCAGGTCTACCGCGAACACGGCATCGGCCTGCAGGCGCGCTGGTTCCCGGTGCTGCGGCTGCTGCAGGAGCGCGGGCCGCTGAGCGTGGGCGAGATCGCCCGCGAGATCGGCCTGACCCACTCCGCCATCAGCCAGCTCGCCAACCGGCTGACCCGCGCAGGGCTGCTGCGGCGCGAACCCGCGCCGGACGACCGCCGCCAGCGCGTGCTGGCGCTCACCGAACGCTGCCAGGCCGAACTGAAGGCCGCCCGCCCGCTGTGGCAGGCGATGCGCGACACCGTCGAGCACCGCCTGATGGACATCGGCGTGGACCTGCTCGACGCGCTGTCGCGCTACGAGGCCAGCCTCGATGCGCAGCCGCTGCCGGCGGAGGTGGCGCAACGTCTGCGCCAGCGCCAGGCCGGACAGGTCCGCATCGTGCCGTTCGCGCCGCAGTGGCGCGCCGACTTCTACCGCCTCAACGCCGAATGGCTGGCGAAGTACTACCAGATCGAACCGATCGACCACGCCGTGCTGTCGGAACCGGAGCAACGCATCCTCGCGCCGGGCGGCGCGATCCTGATCGCCCTGGTCGGCGAGGAGGCGGTCGGCACCTGCGCGCTGATGCTGGAGGCGCCCGGCGTGTACGAACTGACCAAGATGGCGGTGACCGAGCGCCACCAGGGGCTGGGCATCGGCCGCAGGCTGATGGAGGCGGCGATCGCCGAGTTCGAACGGCTGGGCGGCCGCGAACTGTTCCTGGAGTCGCAGAAACGCCTGCAGCCGGCGCTGCGGCTCTACGAGAGCGTGGGCTTCGAACTGCAGCCGGGGGTCAAACCCGGTACCCACTACCAGCGCGCGGACGTCTACATGATCTACCGCGGGCCACGGGATGGCGGACGGCAGCACGGCCAAGCCGGGAGCCGAGAGTCGGCCTAGCCCAGATCGGCGATGTATTCGCGCAGCCACCGGTGCGCGGTTTCGCGGTAGGCGCGCTCGTGCCAGAGCATCGACATCCCGAAACCCGTGACCTCGACCGGCGGCTCGACCACCCTCAACGCGCAAGCGCCCCGCACCGGTCGCGAGGGCACCATCGCCACCAGGTCGGTCCTGGCCAGGATGGCGAGCAGCGCCAGGAAGTGCGGCACCGTGAGCACCACCCGCCGGGCCAGCCCGTGCGCCTCGAGCGCCTGGTCCGTGGGGCCGGAGAATCCGCCCCCATCCGGCGAGCCACCGGATGCTCGAGCCGGCAGACCTGCGCGCCGGCGTGGGCCGCCTGCGCAGGCGCGGGTGCCCCGCCCTGCCCGCAAGCTTCGATCGCACGCGCCGGTGACCCGCCCGCGGGTCGATTGAAATTCCGGCCCAGGGCGCGCATATGAAGGGGCATCCGCGCCCTCCCCCGCGCGATCACGGAGCACAGCATGGCCAGCTACGGCAAGTCGGAGGAAGCCATCGCCCGGTTGACGCCCGAACAGTTCCGCGTGACCCAGCAGAACGGCACCGAGCGGCCCGGCAGCGGCGAATACCTGGGCAACAAGGCGCCGGGCATCTACGTGGACATCGTCTCCGGCGAGCCGCTGTTCGCCTCGTCGGACAAGTACGAGTCCGGGTGCGGCTGGCCCAGCTTCACCAGGCCGATCGAACCGGCCAACGTCGCCGAACTCGGCGACGACAGTCACGGGATGCGACGCGTCGAGGTGCGGTCCGCGCACGGCGACAGCCATCTGGGCCACGTGTTCCCCGACGGCCCGGCCGACCGCGGCGGCCTGCGCTACTGCATCAATTCGGCATCGCTGCGCTTCGTGCCGCGCGAGCGCATGGAGGCGGAAGGCTACGGCGCCTACCTCGACCAGGTGGAGGACGCCCGATGAGCACCGAACGCGCCGTCTTCGCCGGGGGCTGCTTCTGGGGCATGCAGGAGCTGATCCGCAGGCTGCCCGGCGTGGTCTCCACGCGCGTGGGCTACACCGGCGGCGACGTCGAAAACGCCACCTACCGCCACCACGGCACCCATGCCGAGGCGATCGAGATCGTCTACGACCCCGACGCGACCAGCTACCGCGCCCTGCTCGAGTTCTTCTTCCAGATCCACGATCCCACCACCCCCGACCGCCAGGGCAACGACCGCGGCCCGAGCTACCGGTCCGCGATCTTCTACCTCGACGACACCCAGAAGGCGATCGCCGAAGACACCATCGCCGACGTCGACGCCTCCGGCCTGTGGCCCGGCAAGGTGGTCACCGAGGTCGCGCCGGCCGGCGCGTTCTGGGAAGCCGAACCCGAGCACCAGGACTACCTGCAGCGCTATCCCGACGGCTATACCTGCCACTTCGTCCGCCCCGGCTGGGTGCTGCCGCGGCGACACGCCACGGCAGAGTAGAAAAGTCGAGCTTTGCTTGATCCCGCTCGTATCCGGCGGCCCGACATCCTCGATCACGGCGCCGACCGCCGGCACCTCCTCGTCGTAGTCGAAATCCGGGCTGCCGTCCCTGTGGCAGCGGCCGAAACGGATGCCCGGTCGCCAGCGGATGTCCGGGCCCGCATCTTCGCCGACGCGGTCGAAATGCCTCGTGCCCGTTCGTCGTCGAGGCAGGTGCGCCGGCCGATCCCGGCCGGCGCGGCGACCAGGCGCCGGCGGGGCGCCGCCCATCCAGGAGGAGCAACGATGAAAGAGGAGATCCGGCAACTCGTGGAACGCTGGCAGGCGGCCATCCGGGCCGGCGACATGGATGGAATCCTGGCGGACCATGCCGAAGACGTGCTCATGTTCGACGTGCCCGAACCGCTGCAGGCGGAGGGCAAGGCCGAGTACCGCAAGACCTGGGAGCTGTTTTTCCAGTACGGGAAGCCCGGCAAGGACGTGTTCACCATCGAGGACCTGCGAATCACCGCTGGCAGCGAGGTCGCGTTCTGTACCGGACTGCTGCGCATCGGCGGCTCGGCACACCCGGTCTGCCGGCTCACCCTGGGGCTGACCCGGGTGGACGGCCACTGGCGGATCGCCCACGAGCACCATTCCGCGCCGCATGCGCTGCAGCCCGCGCCCCGCCGCGACGCGAGCTGACCGAGGGAAACGTTGCGCTTGGCGGTTGGCCGGCGCACCGCATGACCCGCCTCGCGAGGGCCGGGGACGTGCGCGCGCGGCGGGCGCCCGCGGGGGCGTGCCCATCTTCTCTTCTTGACCCGGCGCCGGCGATATGTAACAGTGCTTATACATAAGCACTGTTGAATTGCCGTGGAAGCGACCCTGGGGACCCGCCTGCGCCACCTGCTGCAGCTGCTCGACGGCGGCGTCGAGCGCAGCTATCTGGCCGCCGGGCTGGTCGATTACCGCCCGCGCTACACCCCGGTGGTCCGCGCGCTGCAGGCGCACGGCCCGCTGAGCATCCGCTCCCTGGCCGACGCGGCCGGGCTCAGCCATTCCGCACTCAGCCAGACCGTCGCGCAGATGGAGCGCGCCGGCTGGGTGCGCACCGAACCGGACAGCGACGCCCGCTCGAAACGGGTGCTGATGTCGCCGGCGCTGATCGAGGCGCTCCCCCTGCTGGCCGGACACTGGGAAGCCACCGCGCGCGCCGCCGCCGGCCTCGACCGGGAGATCGGCGCGGCGCTGGCCGACGTCGCCGCCGCCGCCATCGCCGCGCTGGAGCGCCGCCCGTTCGACGACCGCATCCGCCATGCCATTCCCAAGCGAGGAAAGAAGTAGATGACACTGCAGCCCCTCCTGCTCGCTGCCGCCCTGCTGGCCGCGTCGATCGCCGGCGCCGTCGAGGCACGCGAGGACAACGCCGCCATCGTGCAGCGGGTCGCGGACCTGATCGAGCACGAGTACGTCGATCCGTCGCTCGGCCGCAGCATCGCCGATGCGCTGCGCCACGAACTGGCCGGCGGCGGGTTCGCGGCGGAGTCCGACGAGGCCCTGGCGACCGCGCTCACCGCGACCATCCGCGACATCTCCGGGCCCGGCCACCTGTACGTGGAAGTCGACCGCACTCCCGCTGCCGCCAACGCCATCGACACCGGTGCCGATTCCGACTTCGACCGCCGCGAGCGCGAGCGCTACTACGGGCCGCAGCTGAACTTCGGCTTCCGCAAGGTCGAGCGATTGGACAACAACATCGGCCTGCTCGAACTGAGCGTGTTCGCCCCGGTCGACATGGGCGGCGACACCGCCGTCGCCGCCATGCAGTTCCTCGCGAACACCGAAGCCCTGGTGATCGACCTGCGCGGCAACGGCGGCGGTCACGGCGAGATGGCGAACCTGCTCACTTCGTACCTGTTCGACCGCGGCCAGCACCCGCTGAGCGGCGTATACGCGCGCAAGACCGGCGCGACCACGCCGCAGCACACCCACCCCTACGTGCCCGGGCCGCGCTATGGATCCGACAAGCCGGTCTACCTGCTCACCTCGCCGCGCACCTTCTCCGCCGCCGAAGCGTTCACCTACGACCTGCAGGCGCTGGGCCGGGTCACCGTCGTCGGCGAGCCCTCCGGCGGCGGCGCCAACCCGTTCGAATACCGCGGCGTGGGCCGTGCCCTGGTGCTCTGGCTCGAGACCGAGCGCTCGGTCAACCCGCTGACCGGCGGCAACTGGCAGACCGTGGGCGTGCAGCCGGATGTCGCCGTGCCGGCGGGCAAGGCGCTGGAGACCGCATTGGCGATGGCGCGCGAGGCGGCGGGCGCGCCGGAACCGCCGCAGCCCCCGGGACAGCCCTGACCGCACCCGGGCGATCCGCTCCTGCTTCCTCGGCGCGGTTGGGCGCGGGCTCGCGCGGCAGGCCTCGACCTGCAGCCTGGCGCCTGGCTGCCGGCCGGAGCGGATGACGGCGGGCGCCGTCCCCGTGGCGTCCGCACCCCCGGGCTAGCGGTCGCCGGATGCCGGCAGCGACGCCACCGGCAGCGGCGGCAGGGTCATGCCCGGGGTCCAGCCGCTCTGCTGCAGGAACGCCTCGGGATCGTCCATGGCGAAGATGCGCGCCAGCGCCGCGCGCTTGTCCGCGGCGTGCAGGTAGTACGCCTTGGCGACGCGATAGCCCACCCAGTAGCCGAGGTCGTAGGGCGCGTCCGAGCCGGGGGTGTAGTCGAACACCCATCCGTCGAGTTCGGTGCTGTCCTTGTCGGCGAGGAAGGCGGTCTCGATCTCCTGCTCGCGGCCGCGGGTCCATTCGGCATGACGGCCGTTGCCCACGCCGCCCGAGATCAGTTCGGAGACGAACTCGGCCGCGCCCTCCACCAGCGACAGCCGCAGTACCGTGGCGCGAGGGTCGCCGGGCGCGGGAGGGTCCTTGGCGGCGACCTGCTGGATGTGGGCGTACTCGTGCGCGATCACGTGCACGAATCGATCCTCGGGATCGGGATGCATGAAGTCGGCGGCGCACAGCGCCTCCAGGCCGATGGTCACGCCGGTCGGCGCGGTGATGCCCACCGGTCGGCCGCGGCCGACCACGATCGCCACCGGTGGAAACTCCGCTTCGGGATACAGCTGCGCCAGCCTCTCCAGTGCGTCCGAGACGCGCCGGGTCACCGCCGGCAGCAAGGCCAGGCAGCGCCTGGCGTCGTCGTACATCGCCGGATCCTCGGCGATGCGCTGGGCCATCCGCGCCCCGGTGACGCGCCTGAGCCGCGCGAACTCCCGCAGGCTCTCGCTGCCTTCGGCCAGGTAGGCGTCCAGCTGCGCCTCGCCCGGCCGGCCGTTCTCCGCGTCGTAGAGCGCATAGAACCGGGTCACGTCCTCGGTGAGGATCTCTGGCTCGACCGCCGGCGCGCGCGGAGCGGCGAAGCAGGACAGGGCGAACGTGAACGCGAGCAGGACTCTTCGCATGAGGCCTCCGGGGTTGAAGGTTCCAGTATCTCCAGCCATCGCGATGGCGGCAGACCCATTGGTCACGACTGCGGGAAGCGCGACACCCGCGGCGGCGGGCGGCACCCCAAGATGGCGCCAGCGCCGCCCTTGCCGGCGCCCCTCTCGCGCGCGCTCAGCGGGACTTTCCGTCCCTCGGCGTCAGCCGCAGTCGCCAGTGCCGGCAGACATCGACATCGCGATAGAGCACCGAGCGGCCGCCGCGGAACACGATCCGGAAGTCGCGCCGGCAACCGCCATCAGGCAGCTCCACCGTGATGGCACGCCCTCCTCCGCGCAGCGGCGGGCCGAGGGCGACGTCGACGAACTCGCCGCCGCCGGCCGTCGCCACCGCGAGCGAGACCACGCTGTCGTGAGCGGCATTGACCAGCTCGAAGCGGCGCAGTGGCCTGGGCTCGCCGGCAACCAACGGCGCGGCAACGGCCAGGGCGATGAAGGCGGACAGGGCGGTGAGCATGCGCATGGGCTTCTCCGGCTTGGTCAGGGGGCCGGAAGCGCGCTAGCGCCCCGGACGGGCCCATCTGGCCGGAACCGCGTACCGCGCGGAAAGCGATCCGGGACCGATCGTCGTGGCGCGGCGGCGAATCGTAGCGGCGCGACGACCCGGCTTCCCAGCGCCGGACACCGCGCCTACGATGCCCCTGCCCCACCTCGAGCCAGAGCGATGACGATCCGCCTCGGCGACACCGAAATCGGGCTGTTGCGCTATCTCTGCCTGTGGCTGGTGGTCGTGGTGGTGTTCGCCGTGCAGGGCGCGGTGCACGATGCGGTCAATGCAAGTCTGTGGCCGCCGTGGGTCTACCTTCGGTGGTCGATGATTCAATGGCTCAGTTGGGCGGTGCTGGCACCGCTGGTGTTCCGCCTCTCGGCCCGCTACCCCGGCGACGGTTCCCGGCGTTCGCAGGCCCTGGCAGCGCAGTTCGCGGCGAGCATCGGCGTTACCCTGCTGGCGCTGGTGATCGGCGCGGCCGTCTCGGCCTGGTTCGAACCCAGCCCGTTCCCGGAGCAGCTGGCGCAATTCATCAGCAAGCACGCGGCCATCGGGATGCTCACCTACTGGGCGCTGTTCGCGATCCAGCAGGCGCTGCACTTCCGCGCCGAGAAGACCCGCCGTGAAGTGGAAGCGAGCCGGCTGGCGACGGAACTGGCGCAATCGCGCCTGCAGGCGCTGAAGTCGCAGCTGCAGCCGCATTTCCTGTTCAATACGCTGCACGCGATCGTGACCCTGCTCGACGAGGACAAGGTCTCGGCCGAGGACATGTTGCTGCGCCTGAGCGAGCTGCTCCGCGCGTTTCTCGAGGAATACGACGGCCAGGAGATCAGCCTGCGCCAGGAACTGGCCCTGCTCGACCTCTATCTCGGCATCCAGCGCACCCGCTTCAAGGACCGGCTGGCGACGCGGGTCTACGTGGCGCCCGACACGCTCGACTGCGCCGTGCCGAGCCTGTTCCTGCAGCCGATCGTCGAGAACGCGATCCGCCACGGCATCGGCCAGCGCGTGGGTACCGACTGCATCGAGATCGAAAGCCGGCGCGAGGGCGACATGCTGTGCCTGGAAGTGCGCAACCGCAACAGCAGGCTCGATGGCGAGCCCGGCCAGGCCCTGGGACACGGCATCGGCCTGTCCAATACCCGGCTGCGCCTGCGAGAGCTGCACGGCGACGCCGCGCAGGTCCGGCTCGACATGCTCTGGCCGGAGGGCGTCTCCTGCCGCGTCCGCATGCCGTTCCGCGAGCTCGAGGCCGGGGAGGACGCTCCCGAGGTGGCGCTGGCATGAGCATCGCCGCGCTCGTGGTCGACGACGAGCCGATCGCGCGCCACGCGATCGTGCGCCTGCTGCGCGAGGACCCCGGCATCGAACTGGTGGGAGAGCGGGGCGACGGCGTCTCGGCGGTCGAGGCGATCCGCGCTCTGTCGCCGGACCTCGTGTTCCTGGACATCCAGATGCCGGCGATCACCGGCCTGGACGTCGTCGCGACGATCGGTGCGGCGCGAATGCCGGCGACGGTGTTCGTCACCGCCTTCGAGCAGTACGCGGTGCAGGCGTTCGAGGCGAACGCGGTCGACTACCTGGTCAAGCCGTTCAGCCGCGAACGGTTCGCCGCCACCCTCCTGCGCGCGAAAGCCCGGCTGTCGGCTGCCGCCTGGGCGATGCAGCCCGCCGCGCAGATGCAGCGGCTGCTGGACGCGTTGCGTTGCCGCGACTACCTGGAACGGCTTCCGGTGCGGTCGGACGAGCACGTGATGTTCGTCGCCGTCGACGATATCGTCTGGATCAGGGCCAACCGCAATACCGTGCTGATCCACCTGACCAACCGGGTGCACGAGATGCGTGAGACGATGACCGCGCTCGCCGCGCGGCTGGATCCTCGCCATTTCGTCCGGGTGCATCGTTCCGCGCTGGTCAATGTCCGCCGCGTGAAGACCATCCACCCCTGGTTCAACGGCTACCACGTCGTGACGATGGACACCGGCCAGCAGCTGCGCATGAGCCGCTACCAGCACGAGGCGTTCCTGCAGTTGGTCGGGGAAAGGCCCGGCCCGAAGGGGGTTTCTTTCCCCGGGGGCCAGTAGCCCCGGCCGGGGCTGTCCAACCGTCCCAGTCCCACGCGGTCGAATCGCCGCCCGCCCGTTCGTCGGTCAGGGGTCAGCCGCATTCGTCAAGGAGCGAACATGGACAAGACCGCGCCGGTCAAGGGCCCCGCGTCGTACTTTCCTTCGATCGAGAAGACCTACGGCAAGCCGGTCGCGCACTGGTTAGCGCTGCTCGACGGCGTCGCCGGGCTCCGCCACGGCGAGCAGGTCGCCTTCCTCAAGGCCACGCACGGGCTCGGCCATGGCCACGCCAACGCGCTGGTGGCCCATCACCGCGCCCGCACGGGGAGCGCCGGATGAAGCTGCTCTTCAGCCGCAACCCGAACCCGCGCCTGGCCGTGGCGGTGGCGCGCTACCTGCAGGCGCCGATCGACTACGAGTTCGCCGCGCCGCTGGCGCCCGGCCAGGCCGAGCGCTACCGCCCGCTGAACCCGTGCCTGCGCCTGCCGATCCTGGTGGTGCCGGAAGGCAGCCTGTGGGAAGCCGACGCGATCGCCTGCCGGCTTTCGGGCGAAGCCGGTTCGCGGTTCTGGCGCACCGGCGCCGAGACGCCGCGGATGATCCAGTGGCTGAGCTGGGGCAAGGAGAACTTCGTCCGCGCCTGCGACACCGTGCAGTTCGAGTACGTCACCAAGCAGCGCTACGCGCTGGGGCCGGTCGATCCGGGCAAGGCGACGGAGGGGCGGGCGCTGTTCGCCGACTCGGCCGCCCTGCTCGAGGCGCAGCTGGCCGCGCGCGAATGGCTGCTCGACGACGGCATCTCCTACGCCGATTTCCGCATGGCCTCGTTCCTGCCGCACCACGAGATCGCCGGACTGCCACTGCGGGGTTATCCGGCCCTCGCGCGCTGGTACGGCCAGCTCGAGGCGCTGGACGCCTGGCGCGATCCGTTCATCGGGCTGGACGCGCCGGATCTGCCGCCGGTGCCGCGCTGAGTGCGCGTGCTCCACCGGGAACCGACCACCCCGTCCTGCGAGCGCCAACGCTCCTACAGGTTCGCGGCCTCGGACGCGAGTCGGTCTCGGGGACCTCCGCAAGCCGTCCGCAAGAACAGGCGCTCCAGCATGCCGCGCCACTGCGAGAATCCCGCTTTCTGCGCCGACCTTACGGAATGACCGGATCGGGCGGACGGTCGGGCTCCGGCTCGGGCGCCGCATGCGCCGGGGTGCCGGGCAGGTAGAACGCCAACCGGTCGAACAGGCGGCTGTAGAACTCCTGGTTCTGCACGGTGTTGCTGCCCACCCGCACCAGGTTGGCGTTGCTGCCGCCGATCGGGATCGGCAGCGAGACCGAGCCGATCATGCTCACGCCGACGCTCGCGGAACTGGACTGGGCCTTGAGCGCGTAACGCTCCTGCACCGCGTTGATGAACACGATCGAGCCCCCCTCGGCCCTCGGCACGCAGGTGGTGCGCACGGCGAGCTGGGTGTGGATGTCGGACTCGGGCTGGAAGTTCTTGGTCGCCTCCACCGTCTCCGCCGTCATCCCGGCGATCGCGTAACCCTGCCCCAGCAGCGCGCGCCGCGCGGACTCGCAGGCCACCGCGGGCGACACCGGATAGCTGCGCGAGTACGTGTCCTCGGCACCGAATACCTCGCCCAGCGGCGGCGCCTGCGACCTGCTGCGGTCGGAGCCGCAGCCGGCGACCAGCACGGCGAGCGCGACAGTCAGCACGACGGATCGAGAGGTCCGGTTGAAGGAGGACATGGGGATGGGCTTCCTGGAAGCACGCGAGTGTAGCGGTGGCGCCGTGGAAGCCGACTGAACGCCGCGGAAGCGGGCCGGCGCGGACCGGCACGGGCCGGATGCGAGGGTATGATCGGCAGGGTTCCTGCCGATCCACCGACCTTGCGACCTTGCCGATGATGCGCCTCCGCCGCGACTTCCTGCGCCTGCTCGGCCTGAGCGCCGCCCTGCCCGCCCTGCCGGCCGCGGCCGCCACGAACGGCGACGGCGGCAACCGCCCGGTGGTGGTCTCGACCTGGAATTTCGGCGAAGCCGCCAATGCGGCCGCGTGGGAGATCCTGGCAGGCGACGGCGGCGCGCTGGACGCGGTCGAGGCCGGCGCGCGCGTGCCCGAGGCCGATCCCGGCAATCACTCGGTCGGCCTGGGCGGCTATCCCGACCGCGACGGGCACGTGACCCTGGACGCCTGCATCATGGATCACGCCGGCAACCTGGGGGCGGTCGCCTGCCTCGAGGATGTCGTGCACGCGGTGTCCGTCGCCCGCCGGGTGATGGAAAAGACGCCGCACGTGCTGCTGGTCGGCGACGGCGCGCGACGGTTCGCCGCATCCGAAGGCTTCCCGCGCCAGAACCTGCTGACGCCGGAAGCAAAGCGCGCCTGGCAAGAGTGGCTGGCGACCGCCGAATACCGCACCCGCCCCAACAGCGAGCAGGACCCCCGCTACACGCTGCCCGACGCGCTGCCGGGCGGCGAGCGCAACCACGATACGATCGGCATCCTGGCGCTGGACCGGGCCGGCCGCCTCGCCGGCGCCTGCACCACCAGCGGCATGGCGTTCAAGATGCGCGGACGGGTCGGCGACTCGCCGATCAGCGGCGCGGGCCTGTTCGTAGACGGCGAGGTCGGCGCGGCCAGCGCCACCGGCGTCGGCGAGGAATGCCTGCGGATCTGCGGCTCGCATACCGTGGTCGAACTGATGCGCCAGGGCCGCTCGCCGGAACGGGCCTGCCGGGAGGCGGTGGAGCGCATCGCGCGGCGCTATCGCACGCCGCGCGAGGACCTGCAAATGGCCTTCGTCGCGCTGCGCGGCGACGGCCGGGTCGGCGCCTGCGCCCTGCAGCCGGGTTTCAGCTACGCGCTCCGGACCACGGCCGGCACGCGCGTGGTCGAGGCGCCGAGCCTGCTCTGAGCCGCCGCGGCGCCGGCGATCACCGGGTGTCGGGACAGGCCGCCGGCGGCAGCTCGCCGGGGCGGGTGCCCCAGGCCGCTTCGGCGGGGTCGTCGGTCAGCGCGAACGCGAGCACGCCACCGCCGCGCAGCCGCTCCCAGTCGAGCCAGACCTGCGGCTGGGGGCGTCCGTTCCAGCTGACCATCCGCACGAAGCGCGGCTTGCCGTCGCCGGCGCCGGGCGCCTCGATCCGCAGCGTGCGTCCGCCGCCCAGGTCGAGCTCGATGCGCGGATGGCGCGGGGCGTGCAGGACGAAGCGGCCGGTGCCGGGCGTCACCGGGTACATGCCGATGGCGCTGAACAGGTACCAGGCCGACATCGTGCCCAGGTCGTCGTTGCCGGTCACGCCGTTGGGCGCGTTGGTGAACAGCGTCTGCGCCGCGTGCAGCACGGTCGAGGTCTTCCACGGTTCGCCCAGCAGCGTGTAGATCCAGGGCGCGTGCAGGTCCGGCTCGTTGTTCGGGTTGTAGCGGAACTGGTTGTAGTAGCTGTATGGGCCGACCACCCAGTCCTTGCGCGCGGCGGCGGCGGGATCGGCGCGCAGGGCGTCGAGCGCAAAGAACGCATCGAGCCGATGCAGCGCCTGGTCGCGACCCTGCATCGCCTGCGCCAGGCCCGGCAGGTCCTGCTGCACCAGCCACTGGTACTGCCAGGCCGTGCCCTCGTGGAAACCGTGGTGCGAGCGCGGGCTGTAGTGGCCGTCGGCCGGCTGGTACCAGCTGCCGTCGTCGAGGCGGGGCCGCGGAAAGCCGGTGAAGCCGGTGTCCTCATCTCGCACCTGCCGATCCCACACGTTGCGCCAGTTCCCCCCGCGCCGCAGCAGTTGCCGCGCATCGTCCTCCTTGCCCAGCGCAGCGGCCATCTGCGCCAGCGAACAATCGGCCAGCGCGTACTCGAGCGTGGCCGAACCGCCGTGGTGGGGATCGACGTCCATGCCCTTCGACGGCCAGGTGCGGTCGTATTGCACGAAGCCGTCGCTGAGGTAACGCGCGTTGCCCGAGCGCCCGGCGTGGCGGGAGTTGTGCGGCGGCTCGCCGAACGCGTTCTGGCGCAGCGCGGCGTACGCCTGCGCCTCGCGGCCCTCGAGCGCGCCCAGGCGCCACAGGTCGACCAGGAACGGGGTGACCGGGTCCCCGGTCATGATGTTGGTCTCGAAGCTCGCGTAGCCCCAGCGCGGCAACCAGCCGCCCTGCTCATGAATCGCCAGCACCGAACGGGCGATGTCGCGCGCCTGCCGCGGGCGCAGCAGCGCGAGCAGCTGGTTCTGGCTGCGGTAGGTGTCCCACAGCGACAGGTACTCGTGGTAGGTCCAGCCCTCGGCGCGGTGGATACGGTTGTCGTAGCCGCGGTAGCGGCCGTCGGCGTCGCTGCCGGTCATCGGCTGCAGCAGCGCGTGGTAGAGCGCGGTGTAGAACACGGTGGCATCGTCGGCCCCGGCGCCGGGGATACGCACGCTGCGCAGTTCCTCGTTCCAGGCGCGCGTGGCGCGCTCGCGCATCGCGTCGAACCCGAGCAGGCGTCCGTCGTCCATCCCGTCCGCGCGGAGGTTGACGCGCGCGCCCTCGGCATCGACGTGGGAGATGGCCGAGACCAGCGTGACCGCGCGCGCGCCGCCGGTGTCGAAGCTGAGCCAGGCGCCGTTCGGCTTCGCCTCGCCTTCCATGTTGTGGCGCGCGCCCGGCAGCCCGCCGGCCTCGCCCCAGACGCCGTGCGCCTGGAAGGGGCGATCGAACTCCAGCCGGAACCAGGTGGTGTACTGGTGCCCGCCGCAGAAGCTCTTAGTGGTGACGCGCCCCTCCACGACACGGTCGCCCACGATCTCGACCGCGCTGCCGATCACCGAATGACGCTCGTTGGCCTGGCCGAGGTTCACCAGCACGTGGCCCCGCCGCGCATCGGCCGGGAACGTGTAGCGTTCCGCCGCGGCACGCACGAGCGCGGTCGCCTCGGCATCGATGCCGCCGTAGTCGGTCAGGCGCACGCGGTAGTAGCCGGCCTGCCCGACCTCGCCGTCGTGGGTGTAGCGTGCGCCGTATTCGCGTTGGTCGAAGGCCTCGGCGTTGCCGGTATCGAAGTCTCCGCCGGGACCGATCCGTCCGGTCACCGGCAGCACCGACACCTGCCCGCCCTGCTCCCAGCAGCCGGCACCGGAGATGAAGGAATGGCCGAACCCGCGGATCTGCGGATCGTCGTAGCGCCAGCCGGAATAGTGCGAGCCGATCGGGCTCACCTGGATCTTGCCGAACGGGGCTGAGGCGCCGGGGAAGGTGTTGCCGTCGTCCTTGGTGCCGATGAAGGTGTTCACCAGCGCGGCGCGATCGACCTCCTCTGCCACGGCGCCGGCCACCGGCAGCGCGCAGGCGAGTGCGGCGGCCGCCAGGCGGGATGCGACCGCCCGCAGGAAGAAAGAAGGCTCGGCGGGGGCCGGGCCGGAAACGCCGCGACCGGTGGCGGTGGGCGCCCCGGGAGCGCTGAAACGGGACGGCGGGGGAAGGAGGGGCAGCTGGGCAGCGGGCATCGCGGAGTCCCCGGAATCTGGATTTGGATCGATTGAATTCGCGGAATTCACTATTTGGAACGATCTAAATTGAACATACTCGCGCGCCGATTTCATGCTGCCATGCAGCATCGCCCCGCCCCTTGCGGGGGTGGGGAGGGATGCCGCAGGATGCTGGGCTTGGATCGATCTAAACGCAGCGGGGAGCGGTTTGGACAAACGCCGTCGGATCACCCTGAACGACATCGCCCGGGCCTGCGGGGTGTCGCGCGCCACGGTGTCGCTGGTGCTGCGCGGCAGTCCCCTGGTGCATCCGGAAACGCGGCGCCTGGTCGAAGCGGAGATGCAGCGGCAGGGCTATGTCTACAACCGCGCTGCGGCCAACCTGCGCCAGCGGGTGTCGAGCGCGGTGGCGCTGGTGATCAACGACCTGTCCAACCCGTTCTTCGCCGAATTCGCCGCCGGAGTGGACGAGGCCCTCGGTGCCAAGGGCTACGTCACCCTGCTCGGCAGCAGCAACGAATCCCCCGCCAGGCAGCGGCAGGTCCTCGGCTCGCTGATGGAGCACCATCCGGCGGGAATCATCCTGTCGCCCGCCGAATCGAGCATGGCGAGCGACGTGGCGCTGGCGATCGGCCGGCACACGCCGCTGCTGGTGTTCAACCGGCAGCTGACCGGCGATGCCGAACCCGGCTTCGAGTACGACTTCCTCGGCCTGGACAACCGCGCCGGTACCCGCGCCGCCACCGCGCGCCTGATCGCGCTCGGACATCGCCGGATCGCCTTCTACGGCGGGCACGCCGGTTCGAGCTCCTGCCGCGAACGGCGGATCGGCTACCAGGAGGCGCTGCGCGAGGCCGGCATCGCGCCCGACGAACGCTGGCTGATCGAAACCGCGCCCACGCGGCTGGAAGCGAACGCGCACGCCGACGCGCTGCTCGCGCTCGAACCCGCACCGACCGCCGCGGTCTGCTACAACGATGCCGTCGCCCTGGGCCTGATGCTGGGCCTGGTGCGGCTCGGCCGCCGGCCCGGCGAGGACTTCGCCGTCACCGGCTTCGACGACATTCCCGAGGCCGCCGTCGGCATCCCACCGCTGACCACGGTGAGCGCCGCGCCGCGCCAGCGCGGACGCCAGGCCGCCGAACTGCTGCTTCAGCGCGCCGCCTCGCCATCCATCCCGGGACGCTCGGTCATCGTCCCGGTCCACCTCACCGAACGCGACAGCGCGCCGGCGCCCGCGTCCTGACCGGCCGCGGCCATGCCCGACCCATCCCCGCCCGCACCGGATCTCCCCTCGACCCATGGGCACACCATCGTCTGCTTCGGCGAGGCGCTGATCGATTTTCTCGCCGGGCCCGTGGTCGAGGGCGAGGCGCGCGCGTTCCGCCAGTTCGCGGGCGGCGCGCCGGCCAACGCCGCGGTCGCGGTGGCCAGGCTCGGCGGGCGCAGCGAATTCGTCGGCATGCTGGGCGAGGACATGTTCGGCGACTTCCTGCTCCACAGCCTGCGTGCCGCCGGCACCGGCACGCGCTACGTGCGCCGTACGGGGCAGGCGAAGACCGCGCTGGCGTTCGTGTCGCTCGACGCCGATGGCGAACGCAGCTTCAGCTTCTACCGGCCGCCCGCCGCGGACCTGCTGTTCCGCAGCAGCGACTTCGACCCGGCCTGCCTGTCGGAGTGCAGCATCTTCCACGGCTGCAGCAACAGCTTGACCGACCCAGACATCGCCGCCGCCACGCTGGCGGGGATGGCGCTGGCGCGCGACGCGGGCGCCCTGGTGAGCCTGGACCTCAACCTGCGCCCGGCCCTATGGGCCCGCGCCACGCCCGCCCTGCCGATGCTGTGGCAGGCGCTGGAGGCGGCCGACCTGGTGAAGCTTGCGCGCGAGGAACTCGAGTACCTGGAACAGGGCCGGGATGGCGGCGGGGACGTCATCGCGAGGCTGCTGCGCGCATCGCGCCTGGTCGTGGTCACCGATGGCGCCGCGCCGATCCGCTGGTGGACGCGGAGCGACAGCGGCGAACTCGCCTCGATCGCGGTGCGGGCGGTCGACACCACCGCTGCCGGCGATGCCTTCATCGGCGGGCTGCTGTCGCGTCTGCAGCAGGCCGGGGTCGATGCGCGCCGCTTCGACGGGTTTCTCGACGACCGCGCCGCCGTCGTCCGCTGCCTGCGCTACGCGGCGGCCTGCGGCGCGCTGGCCGTCACCCGGCACGGCGCGTTCGCGGCGCTGCCCACGCATGCGGAAACGTGCGCGCTGCTCGCGGCGGCGGTGGCGCACGCATCCGCCGCGCCGCAGGCGTTCGCCTGAGCCGCGCGTGGCGCAGGGCGGATATCGCCCCCTCCCGCATGCTGCACGGTCGCAGCGCTAGCCGCGCTGCACGAACCAGCTCGCCGCGCCGATCACGCCCAGCGCAGGATCCTCGATCAACCGCACCGGGATGCGCTCCAGGACCGGACGCATGACGTCCTTGTCGACCAACCGCTGTGCGAACGTGCTGCCGAGCAGCCAGCCGCGGATCTTCGACGGCACGCCGCCCGCCACGAACACGCGCGTGGCCGCAGTCACCATCGCCAGGTCACCCACCACGCTGCCGAGCAGTCCGCAGAACATCCCGATCGCCTCGATCGCGTGCGCATCCGCACGATCGTCGGCCGCGGTCACGATCTGGTCGGACGAGCGCCAGCGCGGCCGGGCACCGTCGATCGCACACAAGGCCCGGTAGAGATTCGCAAGTCCCGGTCCGGAGACCGCATGGCCGACGCCGACGTGTCCCGCACCGGCGCGCATCCAGTGGCCGAGCACGGCCAGTTCGCGCAGGTTGCCCGGCGCCAGCGCCACCTGCTGCGGCTCGCAGGGGAGCACCAGGGTGCGACCGTCGC
Source organism: Luteimonas endophytica (assembly GCF_029887875.1). Lineage (GTDB taxonomy): Bacteria > Pseudomonadota > Gammaproteobacteria > Xanthomonadales > Xanthomonadaceae > Luteimonas > Luteimonas endophytica. The sequence goes on along the minus strand of NZ_JARXRM010000046.1, from coordinate 251,818 downwards.
GGGTGACGCGCAGCGCCCCGCCCAGCCCCGTGCCGGGGCCGAGCAGCAGGCTGGTGCCCGGCTCCGGCGGCATGGGCGCGCGCGGGGTCAGCAGCACGGTGTCGGCCTCGTTCATGCACTGCCAGGCGTGCGCCACCGCGACGAAGTCGTTGACCGCCGCCACCTCGCCGAAGCCGACCGCGCGCAGGTCCGCGGTGTCGATCGGCCACGGCACGTTGCGGCTGAAGATGCGATCGCCGTCGACCAGGCCGGCGACCGCCAGCGCCAGCGCCGGAGCCCCGCGGGCGTGGCCCATGAAGTCCGCGAGGATCGCGCGCAGCGATGGATGCTGCGCGCACAGGTAGCGGCGCTGCGCGAGCACTTCGATGCGGCCGTCGCTGCATGCGCGCACCCAGGCCAGGCGCGCATTGGTGCCACCGATGTCGGCGGAAACGAACGGGGCGCTCACGTCGCCTCGGCCGCATGCAGGGCGGCGAGCAGGGCGCGGATGCGCGCGCCATCCGCGCGCAGTTCGCCGCCGTCCATGCCCAGTGCGGGGTCGGCCGGGACGCGCATGCGCGTCGGACACGAGCGCTTCGCCGAGGCATGGAATTCGCGCGCGCGGGTGTGGGCTGCGAGCCGGGCGATGTTGTCCGGCGTGATGCCGGCCCCGGGCATCACGACGATGCGTTCGCCGGCCTGTTCGACCAGGCGACGCAGCATGCCGGCGCCGGAGATGGCGTCGGTGGCGCCGCCGGAGCTGAGCACGCGCCGGAATCCCAGCCCGACGATCGCCTCCAGCGCAGCAGGCATGTCGGGGCACAGGTCGATGGCGCGATGGAAGGTGGTGTCGAGCGCACCGGCCGCGTGGAGCAGGTCCCGGCACCGGGCCACGTCGACCTCGCCGCGCGCGGTCAGCGCGCCGACCACCACGCCGTCGCAGCCGCTGGCGGCGCAATGCGCGATATCGGCGAGCATGGTCTCGTGTTCCGCGTCGCTGTAGCAGAAGTCGCCCGCGCGCGGCCGGACCAGGACGTGCACCGGCAGCGCGACCCGCTTGCGCACGCCGGCGATCGCGCCGGCCGAAGGCGTCAGCCCACCCGATTCCAGCGCCGCGCACAGTTCCACCCGCGTGGCGCCGGCCGCCTGCGCGGCCTTTGCCGACGCCAGCGAGTTCGCGGCGATCTCCAGCGTCCAGGTCATGGCCGCGGCACCATGCCGGCCACGAGGGGGCCGTGGTCGCAGGGGGCGCGCGCGCGCGGCGCGCGGCCGGTGGCGGTGGGAAATCGGATCGTCATGCCGGTCCGGGGGGCGCGGCGGGGCGCCACGGCGGCCACGATCCGCAGCCGGGCGCGCCCGGTCAAGCGATGGGTCCCGGAAACCGGCCGAGCGCACTCGGGTCCACGCCTCGGGAAGCCGCCATCTTCAGCTTGTCCTTCCAGCGGTTGCATCGCATGGCACCGCGTCGCCACCACGCCCTCCGGTCCCTGCTGCAGGGCAGCATGCGTCGTACGACGCGTCATGCTACATCTTTGCACGCCGAATTAGATCGATCCAAACCGGAGCGCGGCGTCACCTGCGGGGTCTAGCGATTCCGCCGGTGGGCTGGTTGCCGCACCTTCCGACCCGCCGGCCGGGCGCTTTTTTGGATCGATCCAAACAACACAGACGCGCATCGTCCATCCGTGCTTTGGAGAGGGAGACAGTGATGAAGTTGATGCCATACACACCGGGCCGGACGTCGCTGTCCGCCGCCATCGCATTCGCCCTGACCGCGATGGCCGCCCTGCCTGCACCGTCGTTCGCGCAGGAGGCCGCCGGCACCCCGGCCGACGCGGAGGAGGCGACGCCCGCCACCGCCGACGCCACCACCCTTGATGCGGTCCAGGTGACCGGCTACCGCTACGCCATCGAGAAAAGCCTCGACCAGAAGCGCAACGCCAATGCGATCGTCGAGGTGATCACCGCCGAAGACGTGGGCAAGTTCCCCGACAAGAACGTGGCCGATGCGCTGCAGCGCGTGCCGGGCGTGATCGTGACCCGCAGTGGCGGCGAAGGCAAGAATGTCAGCGTCCGCGGCTTGTCCTCGGAGCTGACGCTGACCCAGTTGAACGGCAACTACATCGCCACCGCAGAATCCAACGGCGACCCGACCCGCTCGTTCAACTACATGCTGCTGCCCTCGAACATGCTCTCCAGCGCAGAGCTGTTCAAGACGCCGGAAGCGCGCATCGACGAAGGCGGCATCGGCGGCACGGTCATCCTGCACACCCGACGTCCGCTGGAGATGGAATCCAATACCGGCTTCGTCTCCGTCGAAGGCACCCGCGCCGACACGACCGGCAAGAACGACGGGCAGTTCTCGGGCTCGTACGCGTGGCATGACGACGAAGGCCGCTTCGGCGTCTTCGTCGGCTACTCCGACCAGACGCGCACCACGCGCACCATGGGCGCCGACACCGAAAGCTGGCAGTGGTACGGCCGCGACGAAGGCGGCACCGCGGTCGACGTCAACGGGCGACCGTCGGACTTCAACTCGAACTGGTGGGGCGGCACCGGATTCTGGGACCAGAACGGCAACTACTACACCGGCTTCATGATGCCGACCTCCGTCAACTTCAACGTTCGCGAAGAGGAACGCGAGCGCAGGGGCGGCCAGGTGACGCTGCAGTTCAAGGCGACCGACAACCTGACCCTGACCGCGAACTATTTCCGGTTCGAGCTCTCTCAGGATTCGCAGACCAGCACCCTGAAGGTACCGGAGTGGAACATCGCCCGGTACTTCGGCGACGGCAACTGGCGCGGCGGCCGCCTGCTCGACCGTCTCCACTTCGACCCGAGCGGCACCATCGTCACCGGGGCGGACTACAGCCTGCATCCGGGCAAGACCTACTACTGCAGCGAGGAAGAGGCAGCCGCCGGCGGCATGGCGCCGGGCGGCTGGGGGTCCGATGACTGCACCGTTCCGACCCCGCAGATCACCGGCAGCTACAACGTCGAGGAGTCGCTGTCGCAGACCGCCGATTTCGCCGCGGAGTGGCGTGGTGAATGGCTGGACCTGTCCTTCAAGGCAGGCCGCACCTGGGCCGAGGGCGGCCCCGACCTGCAGTTCTCGGTGCCGATCAAGCCGCGCCGCCAGAACGCGGACGGCAGCTGGAGCCTCGGCAACTTCGCCAGCGCATGGGACCTGACCGGCACGCCGTCGATGACCTTCTCGCCGGAGCTGATGCAGAACCTCGCCGCCGGCATCCTCCAGGTCGACCTCGGTTCGACCGGTTCGTCCTGGACCCGCAACAGCACCGAACAGAACCATGCCCAGCTCGATGGCACCTGGCACACCGCAGGCGGCTTCCTGGAGTCGGTCCAGTTCGGCTTCAAGGGCCGCGACGGCGGCATCAGCCGCAGCACCGGCAACAGCTACTGGGTGTGCCCGGGCACCGACCCGGCGGACTACGACAACCGCTTCTGGAACGGCCGCTGCAACGACGTCGCCACCCAGTTCTCGCCGGACTTCCTGTACCCGCTGGGCAACCTGCCGGGCGGCATCCAGGCCAGCGCATACCCGGCGATCGACTACCCGGCCTACATCGCCTACCTCAACGGCACCTACGGCCCGGTGCAGCGGCGCGACGAGGACAACTTCGTCTACAACGTCGACGAACGGATCTACTCCACCTACCTCCAGGCCAATTTCCGTACCGACCGCCTGCGCGGCAACCTCGGCGTCCGCATCGCGCGGACCCGGCAGCATGCGGACTCGACCGACAAGGTGACCAACTACACCGACTACTTCTTCGACGGCAGCGACGGCAACCCGCTGCCGTGCCAGCAGGGCGCTTCCATGCCCGGCGGCGCGCCCGCGGATACCTACTGCGGAAGCGAGGGATACTGGAGGCTCTCGGACAGCGTGGCGCGGCCCGAGTCGTTCGAGGTCAGCGCGCTCGACCGGACCTACACCGACGTTCTGCCCAGCTTCAACCTGGCCTACGACCTGACCGACGCCCTGGTGCTGCGCGGCGCCGCGTCCAAGGTGGTGGCGCGCCCGAGCTACAGCGACATCGCAGCGCCCGGCAGCCTGGAGTACTACAGTCCGGAATACGTCGCCGATCGCCGCCTGACCGGCGGTGCCGGCGAACAGGGCTGGTACGGGTCGGGCAGCAACAAGGGGCTCGAACCGTACGAGGCGACCCAGTACGACGTCGGCCTGGAGTGGTATTTCCAGCCCGGTTCGGTGCTCGGGCTGGGCCTGTTCCGCAAGAACGTGAGCAACTTCGCGGTGCCGGTGATCTCGGATGTGGAGATCGAGGTCGACGGCGAGACCGTGACGGTGCAGAACTATGCCACCGATGCCGGCGGCCGCGACGCGGTGTCGCAGGGCGTCGAGCTGTATGCGCAGCACACGCTCGACTTCGGTCTCGGCTTCCAGTTCAACTACACCTACAACGACACCAACGAGGCGGCGATCACCCTCGAGGACGGCACCGAGCTCGGCGAGTCGCCGCTGGTCGGCAGCGCCAAGAACCAGACCAACTTCACGGTGTTCTACGAGGCGCACGACCTGCTGCTGCGCGCCTCGTACAACCGTCGCGGCGAAGTCGTGCAAGGCCTGGTCAACGGCCTGAACGTCTACGACGAGCCGTACCAGCAGATCGACCTCAACGCCGCCTACAACATCACCCCGGCCCTGAGCATCAGCGCGTCGGTCCTGAACGTGACGGAAGAAGAGACGCGCTCGCACCTGGGCAACGACACCAAGGACCGCTTCTATTCCAACGGCTACGCCGGCCGCGTGACGTACCTGGGCCTGACCTACAAGTTCTAGTGCTTTTGCCTTCGCGCACCCGCACGGGGGCTTCGGTTCGCGCGCCGGCGATGTTGGATCATCGCCGGCGGCTCCTCTTCCACCCGCGCGCTGCGCGCGGCACACTCCGACCGGCACCCCCTGCGATGACCCGACCCTGCCCCGCACCGCCGCACCCCTGTCGCCGGATGGCCTGGTGACGGATCGCGACGCCCGCATCCGCCGCATCGTCGTAGTCGGTGGCGGCAGCGCCGGCTGGATGTCGGCGGCCGCGCTGGCCACCTACCTGGGTCGTGGGGCCTCGGTGCGGCTGGTGGAGTCCGAAGAAATCGGCATCGTCGGCGTGGGTGAGGCCAGCGTGCCGCACCTGAAGACCTTCAACGGCGAAGTGCTCGGGATCGACGAGGCCGAATTCCTGATCGCCACCCAGGGCACTTTCAAACTGGGCATCGAGTTTCGCGACTGGGGCCGCATCGGCGATACCTACATGCACGGCTTCGGCAGGATCGGCCGCTCGATGGGCCCGCTGCCGTTCCACCAGTTCTGGCTGAAGCGGTTCCTCGCCGGGCGCGCGCCGGACATTGGCGCGTACACGCTGCAGACGGTGGCCGGGCCGCTGGGCAGGTTCGTGGCCGGCGCGCCGGACGCGCCGTCCGGCTCGCCGCTGGCCGACGTCGCCTACGCCTACCACTTCGACGCCGGCCGTTACGCGCGCTTCCTGCGGGCGCTGGCGGAGCGCCGCGGCGCGACGCGCACCGAGGGCCGGGTCGTCGACGTGGCGCGGCGAGGCGGCGACGGATTCGTCGAGGCCGTCGTGCTGGAGAGCGGCGAACGCGTCGAGGGCGACCTGTTCGTCGACTGCTCGGGATTCCGCGCCCTGCTGATCGGAGACGCGCTGGGCACCGGCTACGTCGACTGGCGCCAGTGGCTGCCCTGCGACCGGGCGATGGCGGTGCCGAGCGCGAACACCGGTCCGCCGGCCCCGTACACGCGCGCCACCGCCCGACCTGCGGGCTGGCAGTGGCGCATCCCGCTGCAGCACCGCACCGGCAACGGCTACGTCTACGCCAGCGACCACCTCAGCGACGACGAGGCGGCCGCGACCCTGCTGTCCAGCCTCGACGGCGAGGCGCTGGCCGAGCCGCGTCCGCTGCGCTTCAACACCGGCATGCGGCGCGAGTTCTGGCGCGCGAACGTGGTCGCACTCGGTCTGGCGAGCGGCTTCATGGAACCGCTCGAATCGACCAGCATCTACCTGGTGCAGTCCGGGCTGCAACGCCTGCTCGGCCTGTTCCCCGACCGGGGCTTCGACCCGCAGCTGGTGCGGCGCTACAACCGCGAGACGACGTTCGAGTACGAACGCATCCGCGATTTCCTGGTGCTGCACTACCACGCCACCGAACGCGACGACAGCCCGTTCTGGGACCGCTGCCGCACGATGCCGGTGCCGGAGCCGCTGCAGGAGACGATCGCGATGTTCCGCCGCGACGGCCGCTACTTCCGCCACGGCGACGACTTCTTCGCCCTGCCCAGCTGGGTGCAGGTGATGCTGGGACAGCGGATCGTGCCAGCCGGCTACCATCCGATCGTGGACGAGATGCCGGAGGCGGCCCTGGATGCGTTCCTCGATCGCGTGCGCGAGGACATCGCGCGCGCGGCCGGGGGGATGCCGGCGCATCAGCGGTTCATCGATCGCTACTGCAAGGCGCCGGCCCCATGACCGCACCGTCGTTGGTCCGCCCTGCACGCATGCGCGGCTGGATTCCGGCCTGGCTCGCATGGCTGCTGCTGGCCGCATGCGGGCTGCCGGCGGCCGCGGCGCAACCGGTGGACCTGGCGCTCGACGCGCGCTGGGAGTTCCGCCTGCTGCCGGACGGTACCCAGGCGGCGGCACATCCGGAAGCGGCCACTTGGCGTGCCGCCAAGGTGCCGGGCACGGTGCACACCGACCTGCTCGCCCATGGCGTGATCCCGGACCCCTACGTCGGCGCCCCCGAAGCCGGGCTGCAGTGGATCGGCCTGGCGGACTGGGAGTACCGCGCCACGTTCGACGTGCCGCGCGCGGCGCTCGATGCGACCCGCAGCGACCTTGTGTTCGAAGGGCTTGACACCTTCGCCGAGGTCCATCTCAACGGCGAGCGGGTGCTGGAGGCCGACAACGCCTTCCGCACCTGGCGGGTACCGGTGCAGGGTCGGCTGCGGCCGGGCGGGAACACGCTGCGCGTAGTGCTGCGCTCGCCCATCGCGCGGCTGCTGCCGCGGGTGCAGGCGATGCCGCACCGGATCGCCGGCAACTACCCCTCGCCCTACGGCGACGAGCCGAACGACGCGATGACCGCCAACTTCGTGCGCAAGCCGGGCTACCACTACGGCTGGGACTGGGGGCCGCGCTACGTCACCGCCGGCGTGTGGAAGCCGGTGCGGCTGCAGGCGTGGAGAGATGCCCGCCTCGACGACTTGCAACTGCGCCAGGACCATGTCGCCGAAGACCGGGCCCAGCTCACCGCGATCGCCACCCTCGATGCCGCCCGCGCCGGCGACTACACCCTGCGACTGTGGCAGGTGGCGCCCGATGGCGAACGATCGCTGGCGGCGGAGCGTACGGTCCCGCTGGCAAATGGCGTCAGCGAGATCGCGCAGACCGTGCGAATCGAACGCCCGCAACGCTGGTTCCCCGTCGGTTACGGGCCCCAGCCCCTGTACCGCTACGAGCTGGAACTGCTCGACGGCGCTCGGCGAGTCGACCATCTCACGGCGCGTACCGGTCTGCGCAGCGTGGAGTTGCGCCGCGAGCCCGACGCCGGCGGCCGCGGCTTCGCCTTCGTCATCAACGGCATCCCCGTGTTCGCCAAGGGCGCCAATGCGATTCCGTTCGACATGTTCGAGCCACGCGTGACCGACGCGAAACCGCGTCGCGTGCTGCAATCTGCGGTCGACGCCAACATGAACATGGTCCGCAACTGGGGCGGGGGCTACTACGAGCGCGACGCCTTCTTCGACATCGCCGACGAACTCGGCCTGCTGGTGTGGCAGGACTTCATGTTCGGTGGCGGCATGCAGCCGGCCTACGACGAGAGCTTCCGGGCCAGCGTGGTGGCCGAGGCGCGCGACCAGGTGCGGCGGCTGCGCAACCATCCCAGCGTGGTGCTGTGGTGCGGCAACAACGAGGAAGAAATCGCCTGGAAGTACTGGGGCCACGGCAGGACCCTGCGCGAGGCCGATCCGGCCTTCGCGGAGAAGGTCTGGAACGGCTATCTCCAGTTGTTCAATCACGATCTGCGCGAGTTGGTGGAGGACCAGGCAGGCGGCATCGCCTACTGGCCCAGCTCGCCCAGCGACGACATGGCCGAGATCGCCAACACGCCCGCCAGCGGCGACATGCATTACTGGGAGGTCTGGGGAAACCCGGCGCGGCCGCCCACCGCCTATCTCGACGTCGCCCCGCGCTTCATGTCCGAGTACGGCCTGCAGGCGTGGCCGGTGCAGCGCACGATCGATCACTTTGCCGCGCGCGACGAGCAGCGCGTCGACGCGCCGGTGATCGAGGCGCACCAGAAGTTCCTCGCCGGCAAGGGCAACGAGCGACTGCTGCACTACATCCGGATGGAGTTCGGCGAGCCGCGCGACTTCGCCGGCTTCGTCTACCTGAGCCAGGCGATGCAGGCCGAGGGGATCGGCCTGGCCGCCCGCCACCATCGGGCCAGCCGGCCGCACACCATGGGGTCGCTGTACTGGCAGCTCAACGACGTGTGGCCCGGCGCGTCCTGGTCGGGCATCGACTGGTTCGGGCGCTGGAAAGCGCTGCAGTTCCATGCGCGCCGGTTCTTCGCGCCGGTGACGGTCGCGGCCCTGCGCAAGGAGGGCGCCACGGCCGTGCATCTGATCTCCGACCGGACCACGGCGCGCCGGGGCGAGCTGCGGCTGCGGGTCATGGATCTCGACGGCGTCGTGCTGCGCGACGAACGCAGCCGGGTCGAGCTCGCGCCATTGTCGGCGGTCCGCATCGCCCGCCATGCCGACACCGAACTGCTCGGCGATGCCGATCCGGCGCGCACGGTCGCCGTGTTCGAGCTGGCGGTCGACGGCGAGCCGGCGGCGCGCGAGGTGGTCTACTTCGCCGCGGCAAAGGACATCGCCTGGCGCCAACCGGCCGTGCGCGCGAAGCTGCGCAGCGATGGGGACGGCTTCGTGCTCGATCTCTCCGCCGCCCGGCTGGCGCGCGCGGTCTGGATCGATTTCGGCGACCTGGACGCCGAGCCGTCCGACAATGCGCTGACCCTGCTGCCCGGCGAAACGCGGGCGCTGCGCGTGGCCTCCGCCGCCGGCATCGAGGCCCTGCGCGAGGCGCTGCGCATCCGTACGCTGGCCGATGCCCTGCCCCCTCCTGCATCCACCCGGAGCAACCCGACCCCATGACCCGAGCCGCACCCGCGCACGCCGACTTCCGCAGCAAGGCCTTCCTGCGCGGCCACATCCGCCACACCATGGCCTTCTACCACCCGCGCTGCATCGATCCGGCCGGCGGCTTCTTCCATTACTTCAAGGACGATGGCAGCGTCTACGACGCGTCGCACCGGCACCTGGTCAGCAGCACGCGCTTCGTCTTCAACTACGCCACCGCCGCGCTCGAGTTCGGCGGCGACGACCCGGCGCTGCGCGAGGAGTACCTGCACGCGGTCCGCCACGGCCTGGCGTTCCTGCGCGAACGCCATCTCGACCCCGACAGCGGCGGCTACTTCTGGACCCTGCGCGATGGCGCCCCGGAGGACACCACCCAGCACTGCTACGGCGCGGCCTTCGTGCTGCTGGCGTACTCGATCGCGCTCAAGGCCGGCGTCGAGGAGTGCCGGACGTGGATGGCCGCCCACTGGGACCTGCTGGACACCCGCTACTGGGAGCCCGGGCCCGGCCTGTACCGCGACGAGGCCACCCGCGACTGGGAGTTCAGCGGCTACCGTGGCCAGAACGCCAACATGCACATGTGCGAGGCCATGCTGGCGGCCTTCGAGGCCAGCCGCGAGCCGCGCTACCTGCAGCGCGCCCTGCTGCTGGCCGACCACATGACCCGGCGCCAGGCCGCGCAATGCGATGGCCTCGTCTGGGAGCACTACGATGCCGACTGGCAGGTCGATACCGACTACCACCGAGACGATCCCAAGCATTTGTTCCGCCCCTGGGGCTTCCAGCCGGGGCACCAGACCGAATGGTCGAAGCTGCTGCTGATCCTCGATGGCCACCTGCGCCAGGCGGGCACGCCGGCGGATTGGCTGGTGCCGCGAGCCCGCGAACTGTTCGACCGCGCGGTGGACGCGGCCTGGGATCCGGAATTCGGCGGCCTGATGTACGGCTTCGCGCCCGAGGCCCTGCGCAAGGAGGTGCCCGGCCCCTCGCTGCCCGATGGCCGGCACTTCATCTGCGACGACGACAAGTACTTCTGGGTCCAGGCCGAATCGCTCGCCTGCGCCGCGCGCCTGGCGGCGGCGACCGGCGACACGCGCTACTGGGACTGGTACGACCGCCTGTGGGACTACGCCTGGCGGCACCTGGTCGACCATACCCACGGCGCCTGGTACCGCATCCTCGATCGGGAGAACCGCAAGCATGACGACGAGAAGAGCCCGGCCGGCAAGACCGACTACCACACGATGGGCGCCTGCCATGACGTCCTCGCGGTGCTGCGCGGCCGTGGCTGAGCGCGTGCGCCGCCCTCGGTCCGCACTGGTGCTGGCGCTGCTGGCGTCCGCCACCACGGTCTCCGCCGGCGAGCGGGGATTCTCGACCTCGTTCGAACGCGGCGAGCCGGTCCCGGCGATCGCCGGCGCCGTTGGCGCGATACGCCCCGGCGCCGGGCCGGAGGCGCCCTATGCCGCCAAGGCCGGCATGGGCTACAGCGGACCGGCCGCGCTGCGATACGAGGGACCTTCCGGACGCACGCGGCTGTTCGAGGTCGACATTCCCGTCGAGGCCGACACGCGCCTGGCGTGGATGGTGCTGCCCGAGATCGTCGACGGCGACACCGTGGCCTCCACCGGCGTGTCGCTCGACCTCGTGTTCGACGATGGAAGCCGGCTGTCCGATGCGGGCGCGCGCGACCAGCATGGCGCGCCCCTCGGCGCGCGGGGCCAGGCCGGGTCGAAGACGCTGTACCCCCAGCAATGGGCGCGCAAGGAGGTGCGGCTCGGCGATACGCCGGAGCTGTCCGGGCGCCGAATTCGCGCGATCGAACTGGAACTGCAGCCTGGCGACGGCGCGACGGCCCGCGGCTGGATCGACGACATCGTGATCGACCTCTCGGGTCCCGCCAGCGACCTGCGCCCGAGCGACCGCGTCCCGACCACCCGCGGCACGCAGTCCAACGGCACCTTCTCGCGCGGCAACAACATCCCCGCCACCGCGATGCCGCACGGCTTCAACTTCTGGGTGCCGGTCACCGATGCCGGCACCCTGTCCTGGCTGTACCGCTGGAGCGAGCACAACGGCCCCGACAACCGGCCGCGGCTGCAGGCGCTGTCGATCAGCCACCAGCCGAGCCCCTGGATGGGCGACCGCCAGACCTTCCAGGTGATGCCGTCCGCGGCCACCGGCGTACCGGATGCCGACCGCGAACGCCGCGCGCTGTCGTTCTCGCACGACCGCGAACTCGCGCGGCCATACGCCTACCGCGTCGATTTCGACGGCGGCATCCGCGCCGAACTCGCGCCCAGCGAGCGCGCGGCACTGTTCCGCTTCCGCTTTCCGCAGGGCGGCGACGCCAATCTGCTGTTCGACAACGTCGACGAGCGCGGTGGACTGACGCTCGATGCGCAGGCCCAGGTCCTGCGCGGCTACACCGACACCCGCAGCGGCCTGTCCAACGGCGCCACGCGCATGTTCGTCTACGCCCGCTTCGACCAGCCCTGGCGCGCCAGCGGCATGCTCGAGACCGGGCGCCCTACCGGCTATGTCAAGTTCGCGCCCGCTGCCGACGGTGAAGTCCGCATGCGCATCGCCACCTCGCTGATCTCGGTGGAGCAGGCGCGCCGCAACCTCGAGCTGGAGATCGGCGACGACGGCTACGAAGCGGTGCGGGGCCGCGCGCAGGACGCGTGGGATGCGCTGCTCGGACGGGTACGCGTCGAGGGCGCCAGCGAGGACCAGCTGACCACGGTCTACTCCAACCTCTATCGCCTGTTCCTGTATCCGAACGTGGCACACGAGAACCTCGGCACGCGCGAACGCCCGGATTGGCACCATGCCGACCAGAACAGCTGGTCGAAGGACCACGCCGGCGGCGACCAGTCGCGCACCTCCGCCGCGGTGCGGCCGGGCAAGGTCTACGTCAACAACGGCTTCTGGGACACCTTCCGCACCAGCTGGCCGGCGTATGCGCTGTTCGCACCGGCGCGCGCCGGCGAGATGATCGACGGCTTCCTGCAGCAGTACCGCGATGGCGGCTGGGTCGCGCGCTGGTCCTCGCCGGGCTACGCCGACCTGATGGTCGGCACCAGTTCCGACGTCGCCTTCGCCGACGCCTGGCTCAAGGGCGTGCGCGGTTTCGACGCCGGCGAGGCCTACCAGGCCGCGCTGCGCAACGCCACCGTGGTGCCGCCGGTGGCCAACGTCGGCCGCAAGGGCCTGGCGCGATCGATGTACCGCGGCTACGCCGACGCCTCGGTGCACGAGGGACTGTCCTGGACGCTGGAAGGCGCGCTCAACGACTTCGGCCTGGCGCAGCTGGGGCGGGCGCTGGCCGCCGCCGAACCGGACCCGGCGCGCGCGCGGCGCTACCGCGAGGAGGCCGGCTACTTCCAGGCCCGCGCCGCCGACTACGCGCACCTGTTCGACCCGGCCACCGGCTTCTTCCGCGGCCGCGACGCCGGCGGCGGATGGCGGCAGCCGGCCGTGGACTTCGACCCGCGCCTGTGGGGCGGCGACTACACCGAGGCCAATGCCTGGACCTTCGCCTTCACCGCCGCGCACGACGCCGAGGGCCTGGCGTCGCTGTTCGGCGGGCGCGCGGCGCTGGCCGGGCGGCTGGACGCGTTCTTCGCCACCCCGGAAACCGCGGAGGAGCGCTTCGCCGGCAGCTATGGACGGGTCATCCACGAGATGACCGAGGCCCGCGACGTGCGCATGGGCATGTACGCGCACAGCAACCAGCCCGCGCACCACATCCCCTGGATGTACGTGCCCGCCGGCCAGCCCTGGAAGACCCAGCGGATCACCCGCGAGGCGCTGCGCCGGCTCTACCTCGGCAGCGAGATCGGCCAGGGTTATCCGGGCGACGAGGACAACGGCGAGATGTCGGCCTGGTACCTGTTCGCGATGCTGGGCCTGTATCCGCTGCGGATGGGCGCGCCCGAGTACGTGATCGGCTCGCCCGCGTTCGACCGGGTGGAGGTCCGGCTCGGCAACGGCCGCACGCTCCGCGTGATCGCCCATGGCAACGGCCCGGGCAACGTCTACGTGCAGTCGCTGAAGATCGACGGCCGCCCCTGGGACCGCGCCTGGCTGCGCCACGACGACATCGCCGATGGCGCGACCCTCGAGTTCGTCATGGGCGGCGCGCCGTCCACCTGGGGCAGCGGCGCGGACGCGCGGCCGCCCTCCCTCACCGAACCCGGCAGCCGTCCCGCGGGCCTGCTCGACCAGACCCCGCAGGCCGAGGCCCTGGCGGCGGGCGGGGATCGGCCGGCGGTGCTGCTCGACGACGACGCGGCCACGTCGGCGGCGCTGCCGGCGGGGGCCAGCGTGGAATTCCGGTTTTCTGCGCCCACCGCGATCAGCCACTACACCCTCACCAGCGGCGGCGCGCCGCTGGCGGGCCTGGCCTGGACCCTGGAAGGCCGCACCGGGGCCGGGCCCTGGATCGCGCTGGACCGGCGCCGCGACGAAGCCTTCCGGTGGGCGCGGCAGCTGCGCCCGTTCGGCCTGGCCGAGCCCGGGGAGTACCTGGCGTATCGATTGAGGTTCTCGGGCGAGGCGGCGGTGGAGCTGGCGGAACTGGAGCTGCTGCAGGCAGGCGCCGCCGCCGGTTCGCCGCCCCGCTAGCACGAGGCCGGACCGGGGGCCGGGCCCGCACGCCCCAGGTCGGGTCCCGGCCCGCCCGGGACGACGGCGCCGGGGCTCCGCGCAGCCCCGTCGGCGGCGGCCGGCGCGCTCGTCCGGTTCACGGCCCGCGTCCGTGCGCGTTGGAGCAGGGGAAGGCGCGCCACGCGCGCCGCCCTGCCGGAGACCGCACATGCCCTACCCGAGCCCGCAACTGCTGCAGCGCATGAACGCCGGCGCGTACTCGCGCAACGGCATCGACGTTCCCGACGAGAGCATGCGCGTGGTGCCGTGCTGGGCCTGGGCCCTGGCCGGCGCCCAGGTGGGCGCGGAGGATCCCTTCAGCGCCGCCAGCCTCTACAACGACGCGTTCGTGTTCGACGGCCAGCGCCGGCCCATCGCCATCAGCCAGGTCTATCTGGCGCAGATCGGCGCGATCTGGCCGGACGCCGGCGCGCCCATCGCCACCCTGGAAGGCCGCTTCGCCGATGCCCTGGCCGGGAACGCGCCGGCGCAGCAGGCGTGCCGCATGGCGCTGATGAAGATCGCCGCGATCACCAACGGCCTGACCGTGCTGGGCGAAGGCACCGGCTACGACTGCACCGTCCAGATGCGCAGCACCAGCTGGTACGGCTGGGACCACTGGGCGATCGCCGTGCGCATGCCGCCTGGCGGCGCCAACGCGGTCAACTACGTGCAGACCGTGCCCGACATCCTGGTGCGATACCGCTGCGACCAGGTCTGGGACGCGCACATGCCGCTCACCGCCATCGGCATCGATGGCCTGCTGCCCGCGCATATCGACGTGCTCGAGCGGATTGCCTGAGCAGCTGCATCGGCGGCTGCACGTCTAGTCGCCGCCGCATCCCCCGCCATCGGCCCCGAAACCGCCGCAGTCGCCTGCGGCCGTGGTGGCATGCGCCTGGCCTCCCCCGGCGCCATCCGCGAACGGCGGCGGAGTGGGGACGGGGCGCTCGTCGCGTGCGTGCACCGAAACCACCGCGGCGCACACGACCGCCCCCACCACCGGCACCAGCCAGACGATCGCCAGCTGTGCGGTGCGCCGGCCCCCGGTGGCCACCGGGTCGCGCAGTACCGCGACCGAGGCGAATGCGTTGAGCGCCAGCAAGGCGAGCAACGCCACGATCGTCCAGTCCATATTCCCCCTTCTTCCCGTACGCCTGCGCGAGCGCACGATGATGCACGCCCTCTCGCGGCCTCGCCAAAGTAGGCTTCCCCGCCGCGACTGTCGAGTTCCTCGACCCGATTGCCGATTGCGCGCGACGTTTCGGCGCTCCGCCGCATCTTTCCGGGAGGGCGTTCGGTTCGCCGCCGCCCGTCCCGACCCGCCGACCGAGGATGCCGATGCCGATCTCCAGAACCCTCATCGCGACCGCGACCGCGCTGCTGTCGCTCGCGACCGCCGCCATTGCGCCCGCGCGCGCCGCCGTGGCTCCCGACTTCTCGGCGCTGGCCGCCGGGCTCGAGCGCGCCTGCGCCGACGGCACCTTCGCCGGGGTGGTGGTCGTGCGGGTGCGCGGCGGCGACGCGTTCCAGCATGCCTGCGGCCAGGCCGACCTGGTCAACGGGGTCCCGATGACGCGCGCGACGCGCTTCAAGATCTACTCGACCAGCAAGCTCGTCACGGCGCTGGCGGTGATGAAGCTGGTGGAGGATGGCAAGCTGTCGCTGGACGCTTCGATCCGCGACTACCTGCCCGAGGCGCCAAGCGAGTGGACCCCGGTGACGCTACGTCAGCTGCTGAACCACACCTCCGGCGTCGCCGACCTGAGCGAGGCGCTGATTGGGCATTTTCGCAGCGACCATCCCACCGCCATGCGCGAGTTGCTGACGGCGCTGGCGCCGGAGCAGAGAGCGCTGGTGTCGGCCCCTGGGCAAGCTTATCGCTACAACAACTACGGCTTCGAGCTGCTGGCCGAGGCCGCCGCGCGCGCCGCCGGCCAACCGTTCGCCGAAGTGGTGGAGGCGCTCGTGTTCCGGCCAGCGGGCATGCGGACCGCGCGCATCGAGGCCCCCAACCTGGTCGCCGGCCATGCGGTTCCGGTGCGCGAGGATGGGCTGGCGATCGGCTACAACGGCGAGCCGGACAATCTCGTGCAGGCGTACAACTGGGCCTTCGTCCAGCTTGGCGCCGGCGCGGTCCACGCCAGCGTCGAGGACTTCGTCGCACTGGACGCGGCCCTGAAGGCCGGCAGCATCGTCGCGCCCGCCACCCTCGAGCGAATGACCGCCGAGCCGTCCGGCGCCGACGGCCAACCCGCCGCTTCTGGCGCCACCTACGGGCTCGGCATCGTGACCAGCGACGCCGGCGGGGTCCGCATGCAGGGCCATACCGGCGGTACCAATGGCTACATCACCGACTTCCAGCGCTTCCCCGACGACGATGCCATGCTCATCGCGATGAGCAACCGCGGCTTCACCGACACGCGATGGCTGCGGGACGCGACCAGGCAGGCGTTGAAGGCGGCGCGGCGCCAACCGGCAACGAGCCAGCGAGAGGAGAAGGCCGCCGGCGCGCCGGCAGCCGGAAACGGGGGCGTTGCGGAGCGCTAGAGCGCCCTGCGCGCCGGATACCAGTCCTCGACGATCCTGCCGCCGCGCACCCGGTAGAGCGACAGGCCCTCGCTGACCGATCCGTCCCGCCGGGTGGCGCGGTCGTGACTGGCCACCCACTCGCCGACCGCGAACCCGTCGAGCGCCTCGATCCGTGCCGGCTGCTCGGCGAACATCCTGCGGAGCACGCGCTCCCGGCTCGCGCCATCGGTGCTCGCCTTGCCGCGGCGCCGGCCGCGCGTGTGCTCAATCCGCCGCCGGTGCGAGCGCGCGCATGCCGCCGGGCGTGGAGGCGACGTCGAGCAGCGCCGCGGTTTCCGCATCGGGTTCTCCGGCGATGTCCGCGGGCCGGTACTTCATCTGGAACGTGCTGAGTACGGCGCGGGTGGCCTGGTCCAGTTCGCCACCGCGCGGGACCCGATAGCCCACGGCGGCCAGGCGTTCCTGGAACCAGGCGATCGCCGGCAGCGGGTTGCGCCGGTGGAATTCCAGCCGTTCGGCGACCTGGGCCGCATCGGGCCAGAGGACCAGCCCGGCCTCGGCCAGGCGGCGCCACGGGAACCGCGGGCCGGGATCCTGCTTGCGGCCCGGCGCCACGTCGGCATGGCCGAGCACGTGCTCGGGGCGGATGCCGTGACGCGCCACGATCTCGCGCGCCAGCCGGATCACCGTGTCGACCTGCTCCTGCGGGTAGGGTGCGTAGACCCGCCCCTCCGGGGTATCGGTGTAGCCGGGGTTGACGATCTCGATGCCGATCGACGAGGCATTGAGCGGCGTCGTGCCCGCCCACCAGCTCTCGCCGGCATGTCGCGCCAGCCGGTGCTCCTCGACCAGGCGGTAGATCCGGACCGGATCGTCGCGCACCAGGTAGTGCGCGGACACGCCGGGCTCGGTGCCGGTCAACAGCCGCAGCGATTCGTCGAAATCGGCCACGGTGTAGTGCAGCACCAGGAACTGCACCCGGCTGGCCTGCGCCGCGGCCTGGTGGCGGGTATCGATCCGCAGTGGGGAAGCGGCGCAGCCCGCCAGCAGCAGCGCGGCGGCCACGGCGACCACGGCGGCCCCTCGGCAACGCGGGAATGGCATCGGCTCGGTCCAGTGTTTCGAATGACCGGACTGTGCCTGCAACGCGTGCGCGCGTCGAGCCGCTGCCTGCCCCGCGACGGCCCCGGCCCGAAGCGCGGCCCGGCGGGAAGCCCCGGGCGTGGCCGCGATCCCGGCGCGGTCCACGGTGTCGATCCCGCGCCTCGCCGTTCGACGTCCAAGGCAAGCGGGCGACATCGTGCCCGCCCGTCCGCCACCATCCACCACTGGCCTTTCCCAAGGAGCCCGCAATGCCCAAGATGATCTTCGTCAACCTGCCCGTGACCGACCTCGCCGCGTCGATGGCCTTCTACAAGGCGCTTGGTTTCGAGAACAACCCGCACTTCACCGACGAAACCGCCGCCTGCATGGTCTGGAGCGAAGCGATCAACGTGATGCTGCTCACCCACGACAAGTGGCGCACCTTCACCAGCCGGCCGATCCCGCCGCCGACCTCGAGCGAAGTGCTGCTGGCGATCTCGTTCGACAGCCGCGAGGCGGTCGATGCCGTCAACGAAGCCGCTGCCGCCAACGGCGGCACCGCCGACGTCAACCCCGCCCAGGACCTCGGCTTCATGTACAACCGCAACCTGGCCGACCCCGACGGGCACGTCTGGGAGGCGATGTGGATGGATCCCTCGGCCATCCCATCCGGCTGAGGCGGAGAGGGTTCGCCACCGCGTAGGAGCGGCCTCGGCCGCGAAGACCGGCGCGGCCTGGGTGCCGGGCGGCGCCGCGGGGTTCGGTTCCACCGCGCGAGCGTCGCGGCTCTCGCCACCCGTGGATGCGACGCGGGGCTTCGCGGCCATGGACCGCTCCTGCAGCAGGCATGGGCCGCCCCTACAGGTGACGGGCCAGGAACGCCTGCATCGCTTCGGCGATTTCCTTGCCGTGGGTCTCGATGGCGAGGTGGCCGGTGTCGAGGAAACGCACCTCGGCGTTGGGATTGTCGCGCTTGAACGCCTCCGCACCGGCCGGGAGGAAGAACGGGTCGCGCCTGCCCCAGATCGCCAGCGTCGGCGGCCGGTAGCGGCGGAAGTATTCGTGCAGCCGCGGGTACTGCTCGATGTTGTTGCCGTAGTCCAGCAGCAGGTCCAGCTGCGGCTCCATGCCGATGCGCTCGATCGCGGCGGACGCCAGCTGCCAGGCCTCCGGCGCCAGCAGCGAGGTGTCCGCGACGCCCTCGGTGTACTGCCACCGGATCATCTCGGGGGTGTTGAAACGGCGCAGGGCCTCGCGATTCGCAGCGCTGGGGCGCTCCCAGGCCTTGCGCATGTCGGCCCAGCCCTCGCTCAGGCCGGCCTCGTAGGCGTTGCCGTTCTGGCTGACGATCGCGGTGATCTTCTGCGGGTGCTGCACCGCCAGGCGCCAGCCGACCGGAGCGCCGTAGTCGAACACGTACATGGCGTAGCGGTCCACGCCCTTGGCGACAGTGAAGGCGTCCACCACCGCGGCCAGGTTGTCGAAGGTGTAGTCGAAATCGACCCCGGGCAGCACCGTGGTCTGGCCGAAGCCGGGCAGGTCCGGGGCGATCACCCGATAGTCCCTGGCCAGGCGCGGGATCAGCTCGCGAAACATGTACGAGGAGGCGGCGAAGCCGTGCAGCAGCAGCACCGTGGGCGCCTCCGCGGGGCCGGCCTCGCGGTAGAAGACTTCCACGCCCTGGACCTCGATGGTGCGGTGGTGGACCTGCACGGCACGGTCCGCGGCCGTGGCACCGAAGGCGCTGCCGAGGGCGGCGGCGAGGAGGAGTGTCTTGGCGATCATGAGGGCTCCCTGGGACCAGAAAAACGTAGCAAGCATTCCATAACCTATATAATTTCATTTAACAGGTTATGAGACAAGCGTGCATCATCCCTGCTAACCTGTCAAGCCGATTTTGAGAGGTTACTAGATGGACGACGCCGGGCTGCAACGCGAGACCCGACCGGCCGACGCTCCGATGGTGGGCGACCACCTGGCGATGGACCTGCTCAACACCCAGGTGCGAAGCCACCAGGAGCTGGTCGACTGCTGGAGTTCCGCCGAAGACGTGCTGCGGTGGCTGGCCCGGCACGGCATCGCTGCACCTGCCGGCAGCGGGAGCGGCGTAGCTGACGCCCTGCTCGCGCAGGCGAGGGCGCTACGGGCGCAGGCGCGCGACCTGATCGTCAAGCGCAAGCAGGGCAAGGTGGGAAACTTCACGGGTCTCAACGCCTACCTGCACGCCTACCTCAGTGCGCCCAGCCTGCAGCGCCCGCGCGGCGGTGAGCTGGCGTTGACCCGGATCGCGCGCGGCGACGCGCTCGCCTGCCTGCTCGGGCCCGTCGCCGAGGCGGTGGCAAGGCTGCTGGTGGAAGGCGACTTCGCCCTCGTCAAACAGTGCGAGCACCCCGACTGCATCCTCTGGTTCTACGACCGCACCAAGTCGCACCGGCGCCGGTGGTGCAGCATGGCCACGTGCGGCAACCGCCACAAGGCGGCCCGGTTCCGAAAGAAGAACAGCGGTGAGGCGCCAGCGCTCGGGCAGGCCCGGGGCGGGCCGCCCCCCAATCGATGAGCCTGGAAGCGGTGGCCGCGGCGCGCTCCGCCCGAAAGCGGCCATGCGCCTGGAACCGATCGTCCGGGCAACGTCCGCGGCCGCGGATCGCAACGCGTCCGGTATCTCCTGGGGGGATGCAATCCGGGCAACAAGCGCCCGCCGGGCTATCCGGCGGGTCTGCCGGTGGCATCGTCCCTGCCCACCGGCGACCGCTCTCCCGTGCGCTGATTGACCTTCACCCGCCACGGATAGTGCCCGCCCTCGCCCCCGGCTCCGCGCGCCTGGAGGTGATTGGTGACCGCCTTGCGCCATGCGGAACCGTGGTTGGCCGTGCTCATGTGGGGCGTCTTGGAGTGGTGGAATACGACATCGCCGCGTCGCATGGGGCAGACCACGGTGCTCGATTCATCCACGTCGCAGGTCAGCAGATCGCTTTGCACCCCGTCGACCAGGCGATGGGCAAGCACGCCCAGCCTCTGTCCCCGGTCGATGAAGTGCATGCACCCGTTGCCGGCGTCCACGTCCTGCAGCGGGATCCAGCCGGTGATCCCGCGGTCGTCCAGGTTTCGCCCCCAGTAGGCTTCGTCCTGGTGCCACTCCGTCACGGCGCTGTTGCCCGGCGGCTTGCCGAGGAACTGGTCGTACCAGAACGTCATGTCCAGCCCCATCAGCTGCGACGAGAATCGCTCGAGCCAGTGGCGGTAGGGCTGATCGGCGATCTCCGCCCACACCTTGGCGGGAGACGACTGCACGATACGGAAGCTACGGTTCTCCCTGGATTCCCCGCTGCTCCACGCCCAGTCGTTGGCGAGTTCGTGCTTCTGGGCGATCAGGACGTCGCAGTGCCTTTCCAGCTCGTCCAGCGCCTCCTGCGGGAGCGCCTGCCTCACCAGCAGGTAGCCGTGCTCGCGGAAGAACTCGATCTGCTCGGGCGCGGCATCGGGGTACATGGTGGCCTCGGGATGTCTGTTCGACCTGGCCGCCAGCAGATACTTCCATCGACGCTCGATCAACGTGGCGCGAGTATGTTCAGCCGCAAAGAAAAGTAGCGGCCAGGGCGGATCCTTCCACGGCGCCTCGCGCGCAGCGCCCGCCCGCTGTCGCGCGGCGGTCGCCTCAGCGACCGGACGCGTGCATGCCGCGTAGGGCCCGCCACGAGATCAGCGCGAAGACCGCTGCGCAAACGACGATCGGCAGCGCGGAGGCCCTCAGCACGTGCAGCCAGAGCGACGCGGCGCCGAACGTGCTCCATGCCGCCACCCGCACCGAGAACTCGTGGTAGTCCAACAGCAGCCAATAGCCCGTCAGCGCCGGGACGAACGCCGCGATCTGCACCCCGGGGCGCAGCCGGCGCGCGGACAGGGCCAGCCAGGCGCCGGTGGTCAGCAGCGCCACCAGGCACAGCCAGGGCAGGTAGGGCAGCGGCGACGCGCTCCCGTCGGCCGCCGAGGGCGCATCCGGTCCGGCCCACAGCACCTGCGCCGCGGTCGCCAGGGCGGCCGCCACGGCAACGACGAGGCGCCTCGCGAACGATGGCTGACTGGACAGGTTCGAAGCGCCAACGGACATCGTGCGATTCCTCGCTCGGGGCCGAATTATCGGCCCGAACGCACTGCACCGGCGCGCCCGATCGGGGCGAGACGGGCCGGGTAGATCCTCGACGCCTGCGCGGCGGGCTCGGTCGGGTGCGCGGGCACGTCCTGGTCGTCCCTCGAACCCGAACTGCGCGGATCGTGCGGCGCGGGATCTGGAAGCGGACCGAGGAGTTCGATGTCTGGCCGGGGCGAACCGCCCGGCTCCGCCCATGCCAGGATCAATCCCCTCCACCGCTTTCCTGCGCACGGCGGTGCCAGCGCTCGTACTTTCCCCGCAGCGGCGAGTCCGGATCGACCAGCGCCAGCGCCTCCGGCATCGCCGCAAGCCCGTGCCGGCCGGGCGCATTGAACAGGATCACCACGCCATCGCCGGAGCGCGTGTGGATATAGGCGAGCGCGAGCTCCGACCAGTCGCTGCCGCCATGCGACAGCAGCGTGTCGTCGCCGTAGTCGAGCACCTGCCAGCCGAGCCCGTAGCCCTGCTCCCGCGGGCACGCCTCCGGGGCCGCCTCCGCGCAGTCCACCACCGCCTGGTCTCCCAGCGCGACGTGCACCCGCTCGCGCTCGGCGCGCATGGATGCGCCGTAGCCCTCTCCGTCGCCGGCCGCCACCAGGAAGCGCGCCAGGTCCACCACCGTGATCGCCATGTCGTCGGCCGCCGAGTAGCTGCCCGGCTCCCGGCACCAGCCGTTGGGCCGGCAGTAGTGCCCATGGAAGCGGCCCTCCGCGTCGCGCGCCTGCGCCAGGCGGTCGAAGCTGTCCTTGCGGATGACGTAGGCGGCATCTGCGATCCCGAGCGGCGCCAGCAGGTGCTCGCTCACCAGTTCGCCGAAGTCGGTGCCCAGCCGGTTGGCCGCGTACCTGGCCACGTATTCGTAGCCCTCGCCCGAGTATCCGTAGGCCGTCCCCGGCTCGTGCTGGAACGCCAGCTTCCCGTCCGGCGTGAGAAAGCGCCAGTTCGGAAAGCCGGTGGTGTGACTGAGCGCCATGCGCGGGGTGAGCAGCCCGTGGCGCGGATCGTCGGCGATGTCGGGGTCGACCCAGTGCGCCGCCATCGGCTCGTCCAGCGGCAGCAGGCCCGCGTCCGCCAGGCGCAGGACGGTCTCCGCGGTGAAGACCTTGGTGATCGAGGCGACGTTGAACAGCGTCGTTTCCGACGCAGGAACGCCGGGGCTCTGCTCGCCGTAGTAGCCGGTCCACGCCACCCTGCCGTCGCGGATGACGGCCACGCCGGCGGTGTTGATCGCGTTGCGGCGCACCAGCGCGGCGAACGCCGCATCCAGCGCGGCCGCGTCGACCTCCGGCGGTAGGTCCTGCCGGGCGGCGCCCGTTGCCGAGCAACCGGCGAGCGCCAGGACCAGGATGGATGTCGCGATCGATATCGCTGGCCGCATGCGGCGCTCCTTGTTCCGGATTCGCGAACGTGCCGGCGCCGCACGCACCGCGGCGCGCCTGGAAACCGCGCCCCGCGGGCAGGCGCCGGCTGTGGGCATCCAGCCTGCACGACGCGGTGGCCCGGGAAACGTGCCATTGGTCGTGCCAGCCGCGGAAGCGGCAAGAAGGCTCCAGGCATCACTCCAGGCATCAAGGGACCGAAACGTTCAATTCCCTCGGTTCCCGCTGCCGGAAGATCCCCAGGCTCAAGGCCGCGAGCAGCCAGACGCCCAGGGCGGCGTACAGCATCAGCCAATCGAAGCCTTGCGCGAGGGCGGCATGCGCCGCGTCCGCGGCGGCCGGTCCCGGCGGCAGGCCCGCCCCGCGCTCCAGCGCGGACGGATCGCCGGCGGCGACCTTCTCCGCCGCAGCGCGCAGGCGCTCGGCACCGACCTGGCCGCCGAACGCGTCGCGCAGGCTGGAATGGACGCCCGCGAGCAGGATGAATCCCATGATCGCGATATTGATCGACAGGCTGATGAAGCGCGCGCTCATGTCCATGCCCGATGCCATGCCCGCGCGGTCGCCCGGGACCGCGCCGGTCGTGGTGTTGGTCACCGGCGTATTGGTCAGGCCCAGTCCGATGCCGGCCAGCAGCAGGCCGGGCAGCAGCGTCGCCCACCCGGCGTGCGCGGCGCTGCCGCCGGCCCGCATCAGCAGGAAGCCGGCGCCGATCACTCCCAGGCCCGCTGGAATCACCCGCCCCGCGCGGTAGCGCAAGCTCAGCCGCTCGGCCACCGGCGGCATCACCAGCGCCGGCAGCGTGTACGCGAACAGGCATGCGCCCGCGGCGAAGACACCGTAGCCCAGTACGCCCTGCAGGTAGATCGGCAAGAAGACGATGAACGGCCAGAAACTGACGTTCATCGCGGCCGCGCCGACCATCGCCCCGGAGAAGTCGCGCAGCCGGAACACCGAAAAATCGAACATCGGATGCGGGTGCGTCTTCTCGGCCCACGCGAAGGCCGCGAATCCCGCGATCGCGAACGCGGCCATTCCCAGCGCCGCGGGACTGGCCAGCCCCAAGCCCGGCGCCTGGGTGATGCAGAAGACCAGCCCGAACACCGCCAGCGACAGCGACACGATGCCCAGGCCGTCGAGCTTCCTGGCCCGCGAATCGCGCGATTCTCGCACCCCGGCCAGCAGCGGCAGCAGCGTCGCCGCCATCAATGGCAGCTGCACCAGAAACACCCAACGCCAGCTGGACACCGCGACGATCGCGCCACCGATGATCGGTCCGAAGCCCAGGCCGACGCCGAACACCACGCCCCACACCGCGAATGCGCGCGCGCGCTCGCGGCCGGCGGGAAACTGGTGCGACAGGATCGCGGTGCCGCAGATCAGGATCGCGCCGCCGCTTGCGCCCTGCAGGAAGCGCGCGGCGACCAGCGTCCAGGCGCTGTCCGCCAGCCCGCAGACCAGCGAGGCCAGCCCGAACAGGAGCAGTCCGGCGACGAAGATGCGCTTGCGGCCGTACCGATCGCCCAAGGTGCCGACCGCCATCAATACCGAGGTGCAGGCGAGCGTGTAGGCGTTCATGATCCACTGCATCTGCGCGAAGTCCGCAGGCAACTGGCGCTCCAGCGTCGGCAGGATCACCGGCACGCTGGAGATCTCCAGGCCGAACATCAGCGAGGACAGGGAAACGGCCGTCAAGGCGGCCGTGTCGTGGCTGGCGCGTGTCGTGGCCATGGCTCCGGGCAGCGCAGGCGCGCTTCGAACGGGGAGCGGCATTCTCGGCAAGACCTTCCGATGACGGAAATGATTTAATTTCTCGACTATCATTAATCAACGTCATTTATCCACCCGCGATGGACCTCGACCCGACCCTGTTGCGCACCTTCGTCGCCGTGGCGGATACCGGCAGCTTCACCCGGGCGGCCCAGCGCCAACACCTCACCCAGTCTGCCGTCAGCCACCAGATCCGGCGCCTGGAGGAACAGGTCGGCCGGCGCCTGCTCAGGCGGACGACGCGCAGCCTGGCGATGACCGAGGACGGCGAGGAACTGCTCCGGCACGCGCAGCGGATTCTCCACTCGTTCGACGCGCTGGCGCGGCGGTTCCGCCCGTCTCCGCTGTCGGGCACGGTGCGCTTCGGCGCCCCGGAAAACTTCATGGGCGAACGGCTTCCGCGCCTGCTGTGCCGTTTTGCGCGCGACTTCCCGGCGGTGCGGCTGGACGCCAGCATCAGCGCCAACCTCGACCTGCCGGCACTGATCCGGACCGGCGAGCTCGACCTGGCGGTGGTGATCTCGCTGCCTGGCCCCGGGGCCGCGCCGGGACGACCGCTGCGGCGGACGCGGCTGGTCTGGGTGGCCGCGGCCACCTTCGAGCCGCCACCCGGGGCACCCCTGCCGTTCGCGTTCTACCCGCCGCCGTGCGTGCACCGGCAGGTAGGCGTCCGCGCGCTGGAGGAGGCCGGCATCGAGCGCCACATCGTCTTCACCTCGCACAGCCAGGAGGGCATTCACGCCGCCGTGCTGGCGGGGCTGGCGATCACCGCGATCGCCCATGACGACCTCGAGGCCGGGATGAGGATCATCGACGGCCGGTACGGTCTGCCGCCGCTGCCCGAGATCGATTTCTCGCTGGTCTGGAGCAGCGGCGGCAAGACGCCCGCATCCACCGCGTTCGGCGAACTGATCTGCGAGATGGCATAGGCGTGTGCCGCCTTCCGCTGCCGCGCCTGCCTACAGCCGGTTGACGCGGAACCTGCGTCCCTTGATCCTGCCCTCGCGCAGCGCAGCCAGCGCCTTCGCCGCCTGCGGCCGGGCGATGGCGACGTAGCTGCGGGTGGCGAACACGTCGATCCTGCCGATCGCGTCCTTGTGCAGCCCGGCCGCGCCGGTGAGCGCGCCGACGATGTCGCCGGCGCGCAGCTTGTCGGTGCGGCCGCCGTCGATGCGCAGGGTGGCCATGGCGGCGGCCGGCACGTCGCCCGCCCTGCCCGACAGCGGCTGCAGCGGGACCCAGCGCAGCGGCCGGCCCTGGCGTTCCTCGATGGCCTTGGCGCGCGGGAGCTCGCGCGGCGCGCACAGGCTCAGCGCCAGCCCCTCGCGGCCGGCGCGCCCGGTGCGGCCGATGCGGTGCAGGTAGGTGTCGGGGTCGGTGGGCAGCTCGTAGTTGATCACCGCGCCAAGATCCTCGACGTCCAGCCCGCGCGCGGCGACGTCGCTGGCCACCAGCACGCTGCAGCTGCGGTTGGCGAAGCGCACCAGCACCTCGTCGCGGTCGCGCTGCTCCATGTCGCCATGCAGGGCGAGCGCCGAAAAGCCATAGTGCGACAGCGAGCCGACCACCTCGACCGTATCGGCGCGCGTATTGCAGAACACCACGGCCGATTCGGGCCGATCGCGCAACAGCAGGGCCGCCAGCGCCGGTGCGCGACGCGCGGGGTCCACCTCGAAGAACAGCTGTTCGATGGCGGCCGGCTGCGCACCGCCGTCGATGCTCACTTCCAGCGCGTCGCGCAGCATGGCATTGCCGAGCACGCGGATCGCGTCGGGGAAGGTGGCCGAGAACAGCAGCCCCTGGCGGTCCTTCGGCACGCGCGCGACGATGTCGCGGATCGCATCCTCGAAGCCCATGTCGAGCATGCGGTCGGCCTCGTCCAGGACCAGCGTGCGGACCTCGCCCAGGTGCAGCGCCCGCTTCTTCGCCAGTTCCTGGATGCGGCCGGGCGTGCCGACCACGACGTGCGGCGGGTGCGAGAGCGAGGCCAGCTGCGGGCCGAGCGGAATGCCGCCGCACAGGATCGAGAGCTTGAGGTTGGCGATGCCGGTGGCGAGCCTGCGCAGCTGCTTGCCGACCTGGTCGGCCAGCTCGCGCGTGGGGCACAGCACCAGCGCCTGGGTCTGGCTACGCCCGGGATCGAGCCGCGACAGCAGCCCCAGGCCGAACGCGGCGGTCTTGCCGCTGCCGGTGGGCGCCTGCGCGACCAGGTCGCGGCCGTCGAGGATCGCGGGCAGGCACTGCGCCTGCACCGGCGTCATCGCCGTGTAGCCGAGGGCGTCGACGCCCTGCAGCAGCGCCGGCGACAGGGCAAGTGAGCTGAACGGGAGCGGCGTGGTCATGCGCGCATGATCGCAGGGATTCACCCCAGGCTGCGGATGCGGGGCCGATAGTGGGCGCTGGAGGATCCATGAAGCGTCCCGACACTGCCGCACCAGCCGAACGCGCGGACACCGGCGGCCGGAAGGCGTCGCCCGCCAGGCCCCTGCCCGGCATCCGGGTGGTCGCGACGTGGGCGGCGTTGCTGCTGCTGGCGTACGGCGGCGCGGCGCCGGCGGCGACGCGAACGATCCACCGCTGCGTCCGCGACGGCACCGTGAGCCTGGCCACCGCCCCCGAGCCGGGCTCGCGCTGCGAGGCGCACGAGGTCGCCGATACGCCCGGCAAGCCCGCCAACCTGTGGGGCAACTTCGGCATCTTCAGCGGCACCCTGTACGAGCGCGAGCAGGACGGCGAGCTGGTCTATTCGACCCGCAACCTGCCCGGATCGCGGGTGCTCCTGAAGTTCACCGTGCAGACCCCGCCGGGCGAGGCGGCGCACCCCGGCCTCGGCCGCGTCGGGGCGCCGCGCATCGACGCCTTCGACGCGCAGTTCCGCGCCGCGGCGCGCGCCACCGGCGTCGACGATGCGTGGCTGCGCGCGATCGCGCATGCCGAAAGCGGCTTCGATGCCGGCGCCGTGTCGCCGAAGGGCGCGCAGGGCGTGATGCAGCTGATGCCGGCGGTTTCGGCCGAACTCGGGGTCGAGGATCCGCTGTCCGCGGCGCAATCGATCGACGGCGGCGCGCGGCACCTGCGGATGCTGCTGCGCAGGTTCGACGGCGACCGCACCCTGGCGGCGGCGGCCTACAACGCCGGGCTGGGCGCGGTGGCGGTGCATGGCGGCGTGCCGCCGTTCCCGGAAACCCGCCACTACCTCGACAAGGTGCAGGCCCTGACCCTGCGCTACCGCGAGGCGATGGGAATCGAGCCCGAACGGCCGGCACGCTGAGGAGGACACGATGGACTTCGTCGACATCGCCTGCCCCTATTGCGGCGAGACCATCCAGCTCGCCGTCGACGGCTCGGCCGGCGCGCAGCGCTACGTCGAGGACTGCCAGGTCTGCTGCCGGCCGATCGAGGTCGCGGTGGACGTCGGCGCGGACGGCGACCTGAGCGTCCGGGCGCGCGACGGCAACGAGGCCTGAGGCGCGGCGCAGCGGCCCGCCACGCGGCAGCGCCTGCGCTGCCGGCCGAACTCAGCCGCCAGGTCCGTCGGCCCGGATCCCGTCCGCGAGGCGCGGGTACAGCGCCCTGAACCCGAAGTCCTCGCGGATGCGGCTGCCGTCGAGCACCGTGGCGAAGGCCCGCGCGCGCTCCGCCTGCGAGCCATCGGGCGGTGATTCGCCCACCGCCGCGAACAGCGCGGCGAGGTCGGGAGCCTCGTCGGCGGCCACGTTGTAGATGCGATGCGTGGGGGCCGGCGCGTCGAGCACGCAGGCGATCGCCTGCGCGACGTCCGCATGGTGGGCGATCGACATGCGCTGGCCCGGCGGGAAGCCGCGCATCAACGGCACCACCTCCGCGATATGCGGATCGCCGTCGCCATACACGAACGGCAGCCGGACCACGCGCACGTCCAGGCCGTCCATGGCCAGGAGCAGGCGCTCGGCGGCGAGCTTGCTCGAGGGATACGCGTCCACCGGCGCGCAGGCGTCTTCCTCGCGGGCGGCGCTGCCGTTTCCCGGTCCGTACACCAAGCCGGTACTGGTGAACACGAACCGGCCGACGGAGGCCGCGCGTGCGGCCTCGGCGAGGTAGCGGGTTCCCAGTTCGTTCACCGCGTGTGCCTGCTCGGGCGTGGCTCCGCGGAAGAACGCGGCGCAATGGACCACGGCGTCGACGCCGCGCACCGCGGCCTCCAGCGAACCGGCATCCAGCAGGTCTCCTTCGACCAGCGCCACCTGCGCGTTGCGCAGGGAGGCGGCGCGCGCCGCATCGCGGACCAGCGCGCGCAGGCGATCGCCGCGGCGGGCGAGACGCCCGAGGAGTCGGCTTCCAACTTTTCCGGTTGCACCGGTCACCAGGATCGTCTTCATGCGGCAAGCCTAGCGCCGGGCCACCGGCATGCCTTGGAGAAAACGGCCAGCCTTGCGTGGGCGCTGTGCCGCGACCAGAATCCGTCCATGCACACGCGCCCGTACCGCCACCGCGCCGGCCCAGCGGCGGCGGCGCCCGCCCTGGCGGCGCTCCTGGTGCACGAATCCGATCGCGATCTGCCGCGGGTCGCCATTCCGCGCCCGAACATCCAGCTGGTCGTCCGCATCGGGCCTTCGGCCCGCGATGGCCTGGACGCCCATGCCCTCGGGATCCGGCAACAGGCCCACCGGAAGGTGGTGCCCGGCGGGCAGCGCGCGGTGTTCGCACGGCTGCACCTGAGCACCCACCAGGCGGCGCTCGGCGCGCCCGGCGCGGCGCTCGCCGGGCGCGTGGTCGCACTCGAGGACCTGTGGGGCGAGGCGGCGGCGCGGCGGCTGCGCGAGCGGCTCGCCGGCGCCCGGGACACGGCCGCGGCCGCCGCGATGCTGGAGCGCGCGATCGCCGAGCGCATCGCCGCGGCGCCCGCGCCCGGATCCCATGCAAGGCTGGCCGCGGAGGCCGCAGCACGGTTGGCGGACGGCAGCGTGCGCAGCGTCGCCTGCGCCCTGGGCGTGAGCGAGCGCCATCTCCGGCGCATCTTCCGCGAAACCGTCGGCGTGAGCCCGAAGGCGTTCGCCAGGCTCGCGCGGTTCCACCGGGCCCTCTCCGCCGCGCGCCGGGACGGCACCACGCACTGGGCCGCCATCGCCGCTGCGGCAGGCTATTTCGACCAGGCGCATCTGATCGCCGAGTTCCACGCCATCGCCGGCGCCACGCCGCGCGCGCTGCTCGCCGAGCTCCGGGCGGCGGGCTGACAGGACCGGCTCGCGTCAGCGCGGGGCCGTCTCCCGCCCGCCCCTGCCGGCCGCCTCCGCCCCGGGCTTCGCCCAGACGCTGTGGGGGTCGCCGGCGCGGGCGCGTCGGCGCACCGCCGCCGCCATGCGCCAGAACCCGGCCGCCATCAGCAGCGCGGTGGCGTCGATGAAGAACCGGTGCCAATGGCCGTGCACCAAGGCCGCGAACAGGGTATCGCCGGAACCGATCGCGCCGCCGACCGGAACGGCCGCCGTCAGCAACGCGCACGCCCAGAGCAGCTCGTTGGCGGCGTCCGCTGGGCGCCGCAGCAGCGCCCAGCCCAGGCACAGGAAGAAGACCGCGTAGTACACCGACGAAGCGGCCAGGGCCGGCAGCAGCGCCGCCGCCACGAACACGGCCGACACGCCGGCCACGCAGCCCAGGCACACGCCGAGCGTCAACGCCGCCATGACCCGCGTGCGCCGCGGCTGCCGGACCTCGCGGCGCTTGCGGCGCGCCTCGATCCACAGCAGGTTGCCGCTGTAGAACAGGAAGGCGCCCGCCATGCCCAGCAGGAAATAGAGCCACTTGATCGCCATCGCACCGAAGTCGCCGTAGTGCAGGTGCTGCAGGCCACGGAGGAACGCCATGCCCGGCGGGTATTCGGCGGGCGGCAGCGCCTCGATCACCGCGCCGGTGGCGGCGTTGAGGGCCACCACGCCCACCCCGTTGAGGCGTCGCTGCGGCAGCGCGCCGGAAAGCGCGACCTGCGCATTCGCATCGCCGGCGTCGTGGTAGGACAGGCTCTCCACCGCGATGCCCGGCAACGCCCGTTCGGCGCGGCGCACCAGCTCCGCCACCGGCAGCATCGGGCGGGCCTCCCCCGCCGGCGCGACATGCGGCGCGACCTCGAAATCGGACTCCAGGATCTCCAGCAACCGGCCCTGGTAGACCAGGGCCTGGAACGGCGCGAGCAGCACGAAGCCGATCGTCAGCACCGCGCCGCTCCATGCGAAGACGACGTGGAACGGCAGCGACAGCATGCCGACGACGTTGTGCGCGTCCTGCCAGAACCGCTTGACGTTGCGCCCCAGTCGCAGCGCGAACAGATCCTTGAAGAACCCGGGCGCGTAGATCACCACCCCGCTGACCAGGGCCAGCCCGTACAGGACGCAGAACACGCCGAACAGATACATGCCGAACGTGCGCGGCAGCCCGGCGGTGAAATGCAGGTCGTAGACGAACTCGACGAAGCCGGCGCGCGCGGGCGCCTGGCGCAGCGTCCCGCCCTCCATGCCGAACCGGTACTGCCGGGCGCTCGCCTCGTCGAACCAGTACAGGAGCGGGCGCGGGCCGTGTTCGCCCGGCAGGGTGACGTAGAAGTTGTGGCCGGCTTCCGGGTGCCGCGCGAGCACCCGGTCGACGAGCACCTGCGCCCCGGCGAGGCCTTGCGCCCGCGTCGGCGTGGCTTCCGCCGGGCGCTCCCAGCCCTGCAGTTCGTGCACGAACACGGTGATCGCGCCGGCGTAGAACGCGATGAACAGGCCCATGCCCGCCACCAGTCCGACCCAGGTGTGCAGCGCCAGGAAGGTTCGCAGCGTGGTCGCCTTCATGCCGGCAGTTCCGCGGCCCAGCCGAGTGTCCGCGACAGGTGGATCAGCCCGAAGCACAACAGCGTGGCGCCCCCCAGCCACAGCCACGCGCGCAGCCCGGAGCGGAACAGGAAGGCCGCGCTCATCGCCGCGATCCAGATCGGAAACGACATCAGCAGCCACGGCAGCGTCACCCGGGTCAGCGCGCCCGGCCAGTGCAGCGCCAGCAGCCCGACGATGCCGACCGTCAGCGGCAGGCCCAGGCACGCCGCGGCCAGCGACCTACCCCACATGCGGCCCGCCCCGGCGCAGCTGCCACCAGGCATCCAGGTAGGGCAGCGCCACCATTCCCGCCATCAGCGCGGTCAGCGCCGCGAAGGCGCCCGCCCACGCCCCCAGCTGCGCATGCGCCAGCGCCAACGACAGCGAGGTCGCCGCCCAGGCGGCCACGCGCAGCGCGCGCGTCCGGGCGCGCAGCGCGGGTGCCAGGCGCTGGTGCGCGCTCGCCAGGTAGAACGCCACGGCGGCGGCCGTGGCCGGCAGCAGATACGCGAGGCTGCTCATGCGCGGGCCACGGCGCTCACCAGCGGTAGTCGAAGCCGACGCCGACCACCCGCGGCGCGCCCAGGATCACGTTGGGGCTGTCGTCCGACCAGGCGTACTGGGTGTAGCCGCGATCGAACAGGTTGCTGACGAAGACGTAGGCGCTCCAGTCCAGCGCCTCGTAGCCGAAGCGGCCGTTCACCAGGGTGCGCGAGGGCAACCGGCGCGCATCGCCGCCGATGTCGGGGGTGACGTCGCTGCGGTGGTTGGCGTTGAGGTTGGCCACCCAGTGGTCGCCCAGGTGGACGTTGGCGCCCACGGCGAACGTCCAGCGCGGGGCATACGCGAACTCCGAGCCGGTGTAGTCGTTGATCTCCGCGCCGAGGATGGTCTCGAACTCGTCGTAGCGCGTGCGCGAGTGCCCCAGCGAGGCGTACCAGTCGAAGCCCGGACCGACGCGGTGGCCGGCCTCGAGTTCGAACCCGTACAGGTGCGCCTTGCCGGCGTTGACCGTGTGGTAGTCGTAGTCGTTGATGCCGAACCGTGCGGTGACCTGCTTGTCCTCCCAGTCGATGTAGTACAGGTTGGCGTTGAGGGTCAGCGCATCGTCCAGCCACCGCGAGCGCAGCGACAGCTCCGCGTTCCAGGTGTACTCCGGGTCGTATGCGAAGTTCCGCCCGCGCGCGATGTTGAAGGCGGACCCGCCGGAGCGGTAGCCGCGCTGGACCACCAGGGCGGTGGACACGTCGTCGGTCCACGCGTAGCGCAGGCCCAGCTTCGGCAGGAAGGCGGTGAAGTCGCGCGTGGATTCCGGGGTCAGGCTGTTGGCCTGCTGCACCATGCCCAGCACGGCCTGGTTGATGCCGGCGATGGCCGGCGCCAGTGCCTCGCCGAAGGCCGCCGGCTCGGGCAGGACCCCGGCGAAGTCCGCGCTGGCCACCGCGCCGAAGCGATACTCCTCGCGGTCGTAGCGCAGACCACCCAGCAGCGCCAGGCGCCGGCCCAGGTCGACCTCGAAGTCGGTGAACAGCGCCAGGTTGCGCGAACGCGAACGCCCGTCGCTGGCATAGTCGACCGGGATCACCGGCACCGCCTGCGCGTACAGTCCGGCGACCTGTTGCGCGGTCGCGGCATCCAGTCCGGCGCCCTGCAGCACCGCGGCGATGGTCGCCACCGGCGTCTCCACGTTGGTGCGGTTGACGCTGGCGTTGTCCATGTCGCGCTGCGAGCCGTAGAGGCCGGCCAGGCCGCGCAGCCGGTCGCCGGCGTAGTGCACGCGCAGTTCCTGCGAGACCGTGCCGTACTGCTCGTCGGTGTCGCCGTAGGCTTCCGGGCGCTCGCTCAGGTCGGTGTCGAAGCTGCGCCGCATGTCGGTGTCCGACCAGGCGGTCACCGCCGAAACCGACCAGCGCCCGGAGAGCACGTGATCGACCTCCAGCGTGGCGATCCGGCCGAGCGCATCCGAGCCGCCCGGGTAGTCGGAGGTGTTGATGCGGTGGTCGTAGTGGTCGGGCACGTCGTTGCGCGAGTAGGCGTACATGTACGGGCCCTGGCGGTCGTCGCGGGTGTAGGTGAGCCTCGCGGTCAGCCCCTCGATGCCTCCTGGCGTCCACAGCAGCTTGGCGCGCGCCATCGTCGATTCGCGTTCGTCCTCGCCGACGCCGCGCGTGGGGTTGTCGACGAAGCCGTCGAAGGAACGGTCCTCGACCGCCACCCGGAACGCCAGCTCGTCGGCCACCAGCGGGCCGCCCCCGGCGAAGGCGACCCGGCGGTCGGACGGATCGGACAGCAGCACCCGGGCGCGGCCGCTCCAGTCCATGGTCGGGTCCTCGGTGCGCAGCACGATGGCGCCGGCCAGCGCGTTCTCGCCCTGGATGGTCGACTGCGGACCGCGCAGCACCTCCACCTGGGCGATGTCCCACAGGTCGGTCGGCCCCACGTCGCTGACCTGGCTGGGCAGGGCCGCGCCGTCCACGTAGATGGTGGCCAGGGGGTTGGGCGCGCCGGCCTCGTTGGCGATGCCGCGGATGGTGAAGCCGCGATCGCCGTACATCTGCGAGACGTTGGCGGTCCGGTTGAGGATGTCGAACAGGCTGAGCAGATTCTCCTGCTCGATCTTCACCGATGTCGACACGGCCACGCTGGCGGCGGTGTCCTGCAGCGAGCGCTCGGACTTTTCGCCGCGGACCACGATCTCGTCCAGCGTCTGCAGGTCCGGCGCGGCGCCGGAAGGCGCCTGCCGTGGGTGCTGCGCCTGGGCGCTGGCCTGGAAGGCCACGAGCAGGCAAGCCGCCAACACCGGCACGCGCGGCCCGGCCGGGTGGGCTCGGAGGTATCGCACGGGATCTTCCCCAGGAAACGGGACCCTGAGCGGGTCGCGAGGGACGCGGCGGCAGGCTGACGTCCGACCCGGGAATCTTAAATGAGAATGGGATGCAGTTGCAACGCGAACCGGCCGGGCCGCTACGCGCGGTAGGCGACCCACCCGCGGAACGTGAAACCGGCGTAGAACAGCTCGACCCCCGCGAATCCCGCCTCCTCCAGCAGCGCCACTTCCGCCTCGGGGGCCATCACCGGGAGCCGCGCGCGCATCGCGGCGATCGCCGCCTCCGCGCCCGCGTCCAGGGTGCCCGAGGGCGAAGCGAACGCGGCATAGCGCCGGAGCCAGCGTTGCTTGCCCGCGTCGGTCGTGTCGAAGCTGTGGTGCGCGACGACCAGCGGTGCGCCGGGGCGCAAGCGCCGCCGGAGCGCCCGCAGGGTGCGCAGGCGCTCTGCCGGCTCCAGGAAATGCAGGGTCAGCAGGCACGCGGCGCCATCGAACGGCCCGGTCGGCGCGGCATCGACATACCCCTCGATCAGCTCGACCCGCGGCGCGAGATCGCCGAGCGTGGTCGCCGCCAGCGCCAGCATCGCGGCTGAAGGGTCCACGCCGACCAGCCGCCATTGCGGGCGGGCCGCGGCGAACGCCCTGAGCTCAAGCCCGCCACCCGCGCCGAGCACCAGCACGCGGCCGGCCCCGGGCACCGCCTCGGCGAGCAGCAGTTCCGCCATCCGGTGCAGCGCCAGCAGCCCGGGCACCTTGGCGACGGGGCCGGCGAGGTAGTTGGCGACCGCGGCGGGATCATCGAACGAGGCCATGCATGCCTTCCGCACTTGACGAGGGAAGCTATTTGTAACATCGTTAGTTACATGAAGCGAGACAGCCGCCTTTCCGCCGTCCTGCACGCGCTGCTGCACATGGCCGGGCACGACGGACCGATGACCTCCGATGCCCTGGCCCGCTGCCTGGGCACCAACCCGGTCGTGGTCAGGCGCACCATGGGCCTGCTGCGCGAGGCCGGGCTGGTCGCCGCCGGGCGCGGCCCTGCCGGCGGCTGGACGATCACCGCCGATCTGTCCACCGTGACCCTGCGCGACCTGCACCAGGCGCTCGGCGAGCCGGCGCTGTTCGCGGTCGGCCATCGCAGCGAACACCCGGCCTGCCTGGTCGAACAGGTGGTGAACGCGGCGCTGACCGATGCGTTCGACGAGGCCGAGGCGCTGCTGATGGAGCGATTCGCCTCGGTGTCCCTGGCCCAGCTGGCCGCGGAGTTCGCGCGGCGCCACAAGGCACACAAGCGCCGCCTGGCAAACAAAAGGAGCACCGTGGCATGACCCACGACGTCATCGTGGTCGGCGGCAGCTACGCCGGCATGGCGGCCGCCCTGCAGCTGCTCAGGGCCCGGCGCAGGGTGCTGGTCGTCGACGCCGGGCAGCGGCGCAACCGCCGGGCGACCGCCTCGCACGGGTTCCTGGGCCACGACGGCCGCGATCCGGCCTGGATCGCCAATGTCGCCCGCTCGCAGCTGGAGCGCTATCCCACACTGAGCTGGATCGAGGGCACCGCGGTGGCCGCGGCCGGCGCCGCGGACGCGTTCACCGTGACCACCGGCGAAGGCACCGGCCACCGCGCACGGCGGCTGCTGCTCGCCCTGGGCGTCTCCGACGCCCTGCCCGAGGTGCCCGGGCTGGCCGAACGCTGGGGCAGGAGCGTGTTCCACTGCCCCTACTGCCACGGCTACGAGCTCGACCGCGGCGCGATCGGCGTGATCGCCACCGGCCCGATGTCCCTGCACCAGGCCAGGCTGCTGCCCGAATGGGGCCGGGTGACGCTGTTGTGCAACGGCGCCCTCGATCCGGATCCGGCGACCGAAAGCGAGCTTTCCGCGCGCGGCGTGGCCATCGAGCGGGCGCCGGTCGCCCGGATCGAAGGGCACGCCGACGTGGTGCTCGCGGACGGGCGGCGGCTGGGCTTCGCCGGGCTGTTCACCGCGTCGCGCACCGCGCCTGCCTCCGATCTCGCCGGGCAGCTCGGCTGCGCGCTGATGGACACGCCGATGGGCACCCAGATCGAGACCCGCGACAACAGGGAAACCACCGTCGCCGGCGTGTTCGCATGCGGCGATGCGGCGCGCGTGCCCCACTCGGTCACGCTGGCCGTGGGCGATGGCGCATGGGCGGGCGCGCAGGTGCACCAGTCGCTGGTGTTTCCGCCGGCGCCTTCCCCAACCCCGGCATCACCGGCTGGCGGATAGGCCGGGACCGAGCGCGCACCGCGCGCTGGCCGGGAGCGGACGGCAGGCGGATGCCGGCAGATCTCCCGGCACGCGCCGCGCCCTCAACCGTCCGGTTCGGTCCCCGGATCGGCGCGCTCGCGCTCGCGGCGCGCGGTGTCCTCGGCCAGCAGTTGCCGGGCGGCGGCCTGCAGGCGCGCCAGGGGCACCTGGTCCGGCGCCTCGCCCAGCCTGGCGCGCAGGTCCTCGACCACCCGGCTGTTCGCATACGGGTGCGGCGTGTCGGGATCGTCGCCCTGCGCGGTGATGAAGCCGCGCAGGCGCTTTTCGCTCATCTCCCGCGCCTGCACCAGCTCGACCAGCTTGGCGCGGTACTCCAGCTCCCAGGCCTGCAATCCCGGATACCGCCCCTGGTCGGCGAAATGCTGGGCCTCGTGGCCGAGGAAGACCACGCTGAACTTCTCGCTGTCCAGCCCGTCCGGGTAGCCCGGCATCACCGCGAACAGCCGCTCGGCGGTGGCCCAGCCGCCGCTGGAACCGTAGTCGCAGCGCGCGTAGCCGGACCAGCCCAGCGAGACGAAATCGTCGAGCAGGTCGACCGCGACGCGATGGCTGCCCCCGGGCAGCGCCACGTCGAACTCCCGGGTGCGCTGGGTGCGCCACAGCATCAGTTCGCGCAGCGGCGCGGTGCGCCCGGCCAGGGCGTGGTAGCCGCGCTCGCGGAGTGCGGGAATGAGCGCGCTTTCGGCGCCATCGAAACCCTCGCCATCGGCTGCACCGCCGGCCGCCGCCAGCAGCTCCCGCAGCCGCGCCAGCAGCGCGTCCTCCAGTGCGGCACGCTCGGCCGGGGCCGCCAGCGCGTGCCACCAGTAGCGCCGGTAGGCGTCCAGCACGTCGCGCACGAACGGATCCTCGATCCGGTCCGCCAGCCACGGCGGCCGCGCCCGGTCGAGACGGCCCAGCATGCAGGCGCGCTGGTCGCGGTCGGCGCCGTGGAAGCCGCCGGCCGGTGCGGCCGTGAGCAGCTCCACCGCGCGCCGCGAGTCGCCGCGCAGGATGGCGCCGTTGGCCGCGTCGAGCGCCGCGCGCGCGGCCGGGCTGCTCTGCGGCGGCGCGGCGGCCTGGGCAGCCGACAGGGAAAGGCACAGGCAGAGGGACAGGATCTGTGGACGCATCGCGGGCTTCCCGTTCGCGGCCGGCGCCACGCTGGCGGCCGGTCTGTTGGTGTCAGGCCCGGGATTGCAGCAGGCGCGCGCCGGCGCCGTCTTGAACGGATTTGAGCTGCCGGCGCAGCCGCGACGGCGGCGCGCCGGTGCGCAGGCGGAATGCCCGCGTCATGTGGCTCTGGTCGGCGTAGCCCACGCCCGTGGCGATACTGGCCAGCGGCGCATCGCCGGCCAGGGCCAGCAGCGCGCGCCGCCAGCGCAGCTCGCCGCGCAGGGCCTGCGGCGCCTGGCCGTGGCTGCGCGCGAAGCTGCGGCTGGCATGCGCGAACGAGACGCCCAGGTCCGCGGCGATCTCGCCGACCGGCCGGTCGTCGCGCGCCAGCGCCTCGAGGAATGCGGGCTGCCAGCGCTGCAGCGGCCGCCGCGGCAGCGGCGCCGACGCCTCCAGGAGCGCGGGCAGGTGTTGCGGCGCGCGCAGCAGCAGCTCGCGCGCCTCGCGCGCATCCGGGGCGAGGAATGCGCCGGTCCCGCACCACACCGGCCCGGGCAGCTGCGCGTTCGCCACGCGCGCGCCGCCGCGGCCGAAGCGGTTGCCGTGGGCGTGCCAGGGCGGATGCACCACCAGGGTGCCGGGCTCGCAGTCCCAGGCCCCGTCGACGCTGCATTCCACGTGGCTGCCGTCGACCACCAGCGCGACGTAGGCAGCCCGGTGACGGTGCGTGGCCAGGGCGCCGCCGGCGTCGTGGCGGGTCTCGTAGCAGGGGCTGCACATGCCGCGGATCATCCCCCATGGCGGCGCCGGCGCCACCCTCCGGAAGTCACGGCCGGGCCCGGGCGAGGGGGCCAATGCGGGGCCGGACCCGAAAGTGCTGTAGAGTGCAGCCACTGTTCAAAGCGGGATCACGGTACATCGTGGCTCCGATGCGGTAGATCACCGGTTCCAGGGCCGTTGCCGGCCTTTCCAGACGATCCACTCCATCGCTTCGTGCTACCCCTTGCTCGATACAGTCCCGGCACCGCATTTCGCGGGCCGTGCTTCCCTCAATTGATCCAAGGAGTAACACCATGTCCGATCGTCAGACCGGTACCGTCAAGTGGTTCAACGACGCCAAGGGCTTCGGCTTCATCACCCCGCAGAGCGGCGACGACCTGTTCGTCCACTTCCGTTCCATCCAGGGCAGCGGCTTCAAGTCCCTGCAGGAAGGCCAGAAGGTCTCGTTCAAGGTCGCGCAGGGCCAGAAGGGCCTGCAGGCCGAGGAAGTCCAGGTCGAGTAACCGTCCAGCGACGCTTGCATCGCACCAGCGACACCGGGACCCCGGGCGGCGACGCCCGGGGTCTTTTGCTTGGCCTGCGGCCGCGAAGCCGAGACATCGTGCTCACCGGTCACCGAGTGCGTGGGGCGTCGCTTTCGGCGGGTTTCCTGTCCAGTTGGGTACGCATCCACTCCGGAAACTCGCGTTCCAGAAACGTCTTCCGGAAACGCGACTCGTCTTCGCTGCCGAGCCCGTCGCGGAGCGCGAATCGATACGTCCAGCTGACGAGGGTCCTGTCCGGCGCTGGTTGCGTGCGGACGAACTCACCCACGGCATACGCCACGTCGCGGAATTTCGGGCTGGTGTAGTTCCAGACCACATACCTGAAGCGTGACCCGGCGTCGCTGGATTCGGTAAGCAGTACTTCTTCGACGGCATGGGAGCCGTCGGTCTTGCAGACGAGTCTGCGTGCGCCGACGCTGCCGTAGGGGCCCTCCGAAAGCCTGTACGTGCCGCTGACGCCGGCCAAATGCTCGGTCGCGTCGATGCGCAGCGGCCGGTTGGCGGCCCGCATGACCGCTGCGAGGGGCTGGTCGATGACGTTCTCTTCCGTGACGCTCAGCAGTTCTTCGAATGGTGCGATATCGGGACGGGGAGGATCGACAAAGCCGGCGGGGGGCTCACACGCCGAGCCCGGGGCGGCGAACGACAGGCCGGCCAGCGTGAGGGCGATGACTCCGCGGTATTCCGGTTTGCGCATGCGAAGTATCTTAGGCAGACCCGGCGCCCCGTGACTATTCGCATATGAAGCGGAAGCGAACCGACTCGCTCGACCCCCGGAAAAAGCCCCAGCAGCGACGCTCGCGCTTGACCATCGACGCTATTTTCGAGGCGACCATTCAGGTTCTGCTCGCCAACGGGCTCGAAGCCATCACCACCGTGCAGATTGCCGACCGGGCGGGAGTTTCCGTCGGCTCGCTCTATCAGTACTTCCCGAACAAGCGCGCATTGCTGGCTGCCGTGGTCCAGCGGCACGTGGGCGAGGTGGTCGATGCCACGATCCAGGCCTGCCGGGCGGCACACGGAACCGACATTCGCGAGATGTGCGCGGCGATGATGTCCGCGTTCGTCGATGCCAAGACGCGCAGGCCGGAAGTGTCGCGAGCGCTTTATTTGCCCTCCGCAGCCGTCAATGCCGACGCCATCGTAAGAGAGGAATCGATCCGATGCGCGCAGGCCGTCCAGCAAATGCTGGTCACGGCGTGCGACGCTAGTTTCACGCAGGCGCCATTGGTCAGCAGAATACTGGTCGGCTCCATCGTGGCGCCCACACGGGCGGCCATCGAAGCGGGCGGCGATCGTGGAGACTTCGAGAGACTGAAGCTGCATCTCACCGCGCTCACCGTGGGTTACCTGAGAGAGGTGTCGGCAAAATGAAGCGGCCGCGCCCGCCAGGCATGAGAGGTCACGGCCAACGCACCCGGACCTGGGCACGGCGTTCCCTCGTCGCCGGACCCGTGGGGTGCGATGACTGCGCCCGGCCGATCTGCCAGACTGCGCGCCCTTCGCGACCCCGGCGGCGCCCCCGGCCATGCGCCTGAACAAGCACATCAGCGACACCGGCGCCTGTTCGCGGCGCGAGGCCGACCGCCTGATCGGCGCCGGCCGGGTGACGGTGAACGGCCAGCGCGCGCGGGTCGGCGCGGAGGTCGGCGAGGGCGATCTGGTCATGATCGACGGCCAGCCGCTGCAGCCGCGCGCGGCCGCCCCGGGCAAGCGCCGCCACGTCTACATCGCGCTGCACAAGCCGCCGGGCATCACCTGCACCACCGAGAGCGCGGTGAAGGGCAACATCGTCGACTTCGTCGACCACCGGGAGCGCATTTTCCCGATCGGCCGGCTCGACAAGGATTCGGAAGGCCTGATCCTGCTGACCAGCAACGGCGACATCGTCAACGCCATCCTGCGCGCCGAGCACAAGCTGGAGAAGGAATACCTGGTGACCGTGAACCATCCGCTCACCCAGGAGATCCTGCGCGGCATGGCCCGCGGCGTCCCCGTCCACGGGCAGCTCACCCTGCCCTGCCGGACCGGCCCGCTGGGCAAGTTCGGGTTCCGGATCACCCTGGTGCAGGGCCTCAACCGCCAGATCCGGCTGATGGCGGCGCACTTCGAACTGCGGGTGAAGCGGCTGGTCCGGGTGCGGATCGGCCCGGTCAAGCTGGCCCACCTCAAGCCCGGCCAGTGGCGCAACCTGACCGACGCCGAGCTGCGCGCGCTGCTGCCGGGCCAGGCGGCGTTCTGAGTCCGCATGCGCCGCCCGCCTTGACGGCCGGGTCACGCCGCAAGAACGATTCGTGCACCTGGCTAAACCGCAGGTGCGTCGCTCAGCGCGCCCGCCCTCCGCAACACGCACCGCTCACGCGGCGCAACGCAGCTTGGCGATCGGCAGACAGCCGATCAACCAGGAGCATCGCAATGACCAACGACAAGAATCGCGACCTGCACCGCGACACCAGCCACGACCCCGACCACGACGCCAACCGCGACCCGATCACCGGCACCCCGGGAGCACACCCCGTGGGCACCGGCGTGGGCGCCGCCGCCGGCGGCGTGGCCGGTGCCGCGGTCGGTTCGGTCGCCGGCCCCGTGGGCACCGCGGTGGGCGCCGCCGTCGGCGCGGTGGCGGGAGGCCTCGGCGGCAAGGCCGTGGGCGAGAAGGTGAACCCCACCGTCGAAGACACCTACTGGCGCGAGAACTACCAGAACGAGCCGTACCACAACAAGGAATTCGGCTACGACGACTACGCGCCCGCCTACCGCACCGGCTACCAGGCCCGCGAGCGTTTCGCCGACCGCAGCTTCGACGAGGCCGAACCCGAACTGCGCGCCGAGTACGAACGCGACCGCGGCGATTCGCGCCTGGACTGGGACGACGCCCGCAACGCCACCCGCGCCGCCTGGCACCGCGTGGAACGCGCCATCCCCGGCGATGCGGACCGCGACGGACGCTGATCCGGCCGGCCCCCGAGCGGTACCAACCCTGCTTCACCAGGAGGCCCCGCTTGCGGGGCCTCCTGCCGTCCGGGCGGCAGCGGTCCCGCGCAGCCGCCCGGCAACCTGCCCGCGCCACGACCGTTTCGCACCCCCTGCACGGGCGGCTCGTCACCCTGCTCCGCCCCACCGAGGAGGTCGCATGGCCAGCCGGATGTCGAGCGGCGCCCTGGGCAAACTGGCCGTCCGCCTGCGGTCGAGCTTCTGGTTCCTGCCCGCGCTGATGGTGCTGGCGGCGCTCGCCCTGGCGCCGGGGCTGATCGCGCTGGACCACCACCTCGGCAGCGGACCGGGCGAACGCTGGCCGGCGCTGTTCGCCATCGTGGATGCGGACGGCGCCCGCCAGCTGATGGCCACCATCGCCGGCTCCATGATCACCGTGGCCGGGGTGGTGTTCTCGATCACCATCGTCGCGCTGGCGCAGGCGTCCACGCAGTACACCCCGCGGGTGCTGCGCAACTTCATGCGCGACCGCGGCAACCAGATGGTGCTGGGCGTGTTCCTCGGCGTGTTCGCCTACTGCCTGGGGGTGATGCGCACCATCGGCGGCGACGACGGCGCCGACTTCGTGCCGCTGGTGGCGGTGACCGCCGGCCTGGCGCTGGCGCTGGTGGCGGTGGCCTACCTGGTCTTCTTCATTCACCACGTGGCCGCGTCGATCCAGTCCGGCCAGATCACCCGGGGCATCGCCGCCGACACCCTGGCCACGATCGACCGGGTCTTCCCCGACGCGCTGGAAGGCGAGGACACCCCGGCCGAGCGCGACCCTGACGGCGGCCTGCGCTGGCACCCGGTGGCGGCGCCGCAGATGGGCTACATCGTCAGCCTGGATCGCGACGCGCTGCTGGCGTTCGCGCGCGAGCGCGGCGTGGCGGTGCGCATGGAGCGCAGCCTCGGCGATTTCGCCAGTCCGGACCTGCCGATCGCCTGCATCGGCGCCGGCGAGCCGCCCGACGACGAGGCCAGGCGCTGCTTGGCCAGCCTGTTCGCCATCGACTCCTACCGCACCATCGAGCAGGACGTGGCCTTCGGCATCCGCCAGCTGGTCGACGTGGCGCTGAAGGCGCTCTCGCCCGGCATCAACGACACCACCACCGCGATCACCAGCCTCGACTATCTCTCGCTGATCCTGCGGCGCCTGGCCGGGCGCCGCATCGAGCCCCGCCCGATCCGCGACGGCGGCGCCCTGCGCGTGCTGCCGGCGGGGCCGGGGTTCGAGCGCCTGCTGGCGCTCACGTTCGATCAGATCCTGGAGAACGCGCACGGCAACACCGCCGTCCTGCTGCGCATGCTGCAGGCCATCGAGGAGGCGAGGAGCGGCACGGACTCGCCACGGCGGCAGCGCCTGCTCGACGACAAGCGCGCCGTGGTGGCGGAAGTTGCGCGGCGCACCGCATCGAGCGGCGATGCGCTGCGGCGGATCGAGGCGCAGCTGGCCGGGGCGGCGGGGGCGCGAGAGACGAACGGGGCGTAGCGGAGCGGATCGCTCGGCCGGGCGGGCAAACCCGACCCCGCTTTCGAAACCCGTCTGGCGCGGCGGTCAGCCGCCGCCGCGGTAGTCGCCGGCGCGCAGGGCGTTGACGCGGGCCATCAGGTTGCTGGCGGCTTGGTCGACGGCCTGCTGCAGGGCGGGGTTGCCGGCGACGAAGCCGGCCAGGTCCTCGGCGAACTGGGCGCCGTCCGCGTCCGAGGCCGGCGTGCGCAGCCCGCCGGTGTCGGGATCGCGCAGCGACTCCGGCAGCTCGACCGCACCGCTTCTCGCCGCGGCTTCCACGATCTGCACCGTCTGCGCCGCCACCAGCTCGCGGGCGAAGCCGGGCACCTCGTTCTCGAAGACCTGGGAGGCGTTGCTGGTGGGCCACAGCGCCTCGAGCAGCGCGCCTTCGACATGGGTGTTGTAGCCGGTGGCGAAGGCCGCGCGCGAGGCGCCGCCGGTGCCCAGGCCGATGCCGAAGCCGATGTAGTCGCTGATGACGTTCACGGCGTCCTGCCTGGCCTGGTGGTCGTTGTCGACATCGGTGGCGGCAATGGCAT
The DNA here is from genome assembly GCF_029887875.1 of Luteimonas endophytica. Lineage (GTDB taxonomy): Bacteria > Pseudomonadota > Gammaproteobacteria > Xanthomonadales > Xanthomonadaceae > Luteimonas > Luteimonas endophytica. The sequence goes on along the minus strand of NZ_JARXRM010000046.1, from coordinate 207,684 downwards.
TGGCGCCGAACTGCGCCTGCACCAGCTCGGCGTCGATGTCGGCGATCTCGTCGGCCAGGTCTTCCAGGTCGATGTAGGGCGCGCCCTGCACGTCGGTCTCGCGCGGCGGGCCGTAGTCCTGCACCTGGGCGCGGTAGTGGTCGGTGGCGGCGTGGATCGCCTGTTCCCAGCTGTCGTAGCGCTCGGCCGGCACCATGAACGGCGGCGCGCCCTGCGGCTGGTCCAGGCGCAGCGGCGGGGTGCCGTCGGCGCCCAGCGCCGCCGTCATCAGGTTGGCGCCCGCGCCGGAATATTCGGCGCCGAGCCCGGCCAGGCGTTCGCCGAGCGGGGAGCTGGATGCCGGAAAGGCGGCGCTGCCTTCGCCGACGTTGAGGATCTCGCCCGGATAGGTCATGTAGAGCTGGCCGAGCGGCGCCTGCGCCCAATCGCCGACGCGGCCGTTGTGGGCGTGGCTGGCCAGCACCAGCGACTCGACCGCGGCGATCGCCGCCTGGTCGTTCGGATTGGTGGCCAGGTTGGTGCGCGGCGTATCGAGCACGGCACCGACCAGCGGCGAGATCACGGTGAGGCTGTCGGGCTTGATGCCCGGGTCGAGCAGGCGCTCGGCCACGCTGGCGTCGTGCGGGCCGTCGCCGCGGATGGCCAGCACCTCGGAAGCGGCCTGATTGCGGAGGATGCCGTGCAAGGCGGTGGCCCATGCCCCGGTGTTGTCCCAGCCGACATCGTGGCCGGCGGGCTTGAGCAGCGGCTCGCGATGCGCCGGCACCGGCAGGCTGCCTTCCGGGCGGTCCATGATCTGCGGCGGCTCGCCCTCCAGGAACACGTGCGCCCCCAGTTCGGCGGCGGTTTGCGGCGTGTAGTCGCCCCCGTTGAGCAGGATCGCCGCCAGCTCCGGGTCGAGCCCGCCGTCGGCGACGAAGCCGTTGTGACTGGCGATCTCCCGCACGAACGCGGCATCGATCGCGCCTTGCGGGCTGCGCGTGGCGGCACCGAGCGCCACGGCCAGCGACTGCAGCAGTTCGGTGGTGTCCCGGGTGACCTGCGGGTCGCTGCCGGGGAACTGCGTGTTCGGGATCTGGTCGACCGCGGCCACCAGCCGCGAGAAGCGCTCCGGCCCGAGCGCCTCGACGAAGCCGGCGGCGAACTCCGGATCGTTGCCCGCCTGCTCCAGCGCCGCGGTCAGGTCGCCGGAAAAGTGATCGACCAGCATCGGGATCTCGGTCGAGTTGTACTTCATGTTGGCGGGGACGAGTTCGGCGATCTCTTCGCCCGCCGCACGGCCGTCCTGATAGGAGGACGCCGAGGCCGGCGCCTGCTGGGGGAGCGCAAAGGTCTGCGTGGACGCGACGTGGTCGACGGGGATGCTCATGGTGGGGGCTTCCGAAGCAGGAGGGGGTCTGCCGCGCGCACGGTCCGGCGCGCGCGCCCATTGTTGTCGGCCCGGCCAGGGGCGACTACCTAGGGTTTTCCCCAGCCTCATCGGCGCCGGCGATGGCGTCCTCGGCGAAGCGGACCACCAGCCCGGCGCGGTCGTCGGTGGCCCAGATGGCGCCATCGGCGGCCACCGCCAGACCCACCGGCGAGCCCTGCGGCCGCACGCCCCGGCGCAGGCCCCAGCCCGGCGTCAGCACCACCGGCGTTGCCGCCGGGCCCGCGCCGTAGGCACGGAAACCCTGGCCGTACACCGGAAAGCGCGGGCGGGGGTCCGGCACCGGCACGCCGCGCGCGTCCACCGCGAAGCTGGCGATGCGACCGCCGACCGAGCGGTGGCCGTGCCAGCTCATCAACAACCGGCCCTGCAGCGCGGGAAACATCGCGCCCTCGTACCACAGCATGTCCAGCGGCGCCGCGTGCGGCGGCAGCAGCAGCGCGGGCGCCGTATGCGCGTCGGAGCGGCACCACGCGGCCTTCCCGGGCCAGGCCGGTGCCGGCTGCGCCGCATCGGCGCAGTACGGCCAGCCGTAGTGGCGGCCGGCCTCGATCACGTTGAGCTCCTCGAACGGCGCCCAGCGGCTGTCGAAGTCGTAGCTGTTCTCGGCCTGCAGCACGGTCCCCGACGGGTGCACCGCCAGCGCCAGCGAGTTCCGCAGCCCGCGCGCCAGCACCCGGTACTCGGGCGACCAGCGGCCATCGCCGCTGCGCGGGTACACCCGCAGGCTCGCGGCGTCCGCGGCGCCTTCGCTCTGCGCGCACAGGCCCGCCGCGGTCCGCGCCGCGGCACCCGCGCACTGGTCGCTGGGCGCGCCGACGTTGACCAGCAGATCGCCGCCGGGGAGGAACACGAACCTGGACAGGGGGTGGCGGTTGGCGTGCAGGCGGTTGTCGGGCAACCCGGTGACCACCGTCTCCACGCTCGCCGCCGGATCCTCGGCCGCCGGGTCGAAGCGGAAGATGCGGCTCATCTCGCCCACGTACACCCGGCCGTCCGGGCCGCGGGCGATCGCGTGCGGCAGGTGCAGGCCGTCGAGCACCCGCTCCACCGCGGCGGCCTCGCCGGGCCGGGTCCGCAGCCGCCACACCGCGCCGCGGGTGCCGTCCCACGCGCCCAGGTCGGTGACCAGCCAGGTCTCGGCGTCGAGCTGCAGCAGCGACCGCGGCAGCCGGACCGGGCGCGCCGGATCCTGCGTGGTGGGCCCGATCACCAGCCCTGCGCACATGCCGCGCAGCGTCTCGATCGCCAGGCGCGGATAGCCGCCGCACGGCGGCCCCTGCACGGCGTGGCGCTCGCGCGCCGCGCACGGCAGCACCGGGGACAGGCACAGGGCGATCAGCGTGCAGGCGAGGAGGCGGCGCATGTCAGCGGCCCTCGCGGCCCCAGCCCACTTCACGAGATCGCCCCACATTCGTGCCCTGCCGCTGCAATCGCGCGAAGCCATAGGCCTCGATCAAGGATTCCGCTGTGACTCCCCTGTCCTTGAAGTAGGCCGCTTGCGCCTGGACCAGGCTCGCGGCCTCGTCGTCTCTGCCCAGAGCGTATGCGAAGAGTGCTGGAAATCCCCAAGGAATCGCTCCAATCCAACCTGTCTGCTCGAAGTCCTCCACCGAGCAGACCAACGCCATCCGGCTCAACACTGGTTCCCTCAAGTGCGCAACCAGCTTGGCAGACGCCTCGGGGATGAACGTCGTGGCATCGACAGACCATTCGGAGGGTGCGTTTGGAGCGATCCGCTCCAAACGCACCATGAAATGACAATCGTCGTACCGGGGATAGCGCGGCGGATCGGAGCCGCCCCGCCACATCTGATCGAACATCAGCCCCACGTTGACGAAGAACGCTCCTTCGGAACCGCGATTCCAGCTCGACAGTTGAATCTGAATCAGCTGGCCCGTCCGGCCGCGGCGGCGGACGAATGTGAACGCCGTTTTCCGGAACGCTTCCTGCTTAAGCAGCGGCGCGACTTCCAGATTGACGATGGACTTGATGATCTCTTTTGACGCAAGCACCTTCGCCACCTGATCTCCAATCGCGGGCACGCCGAGCCCGCGCTTTCGCTCCCCTCTGATCGAGCGTTCCCTTACTGCGCCGCGCCTTCCAGGAAGCGGACCCGACCTTCCCCGCCCGCATCCAGGGCGTAGAAGCGGAACGCGTTGCCGACGAAGATCGCTTCCTTGTCCTCGGCCGGGATGGCGATCCGGTCGAGCGCGCGCGACAGCAGGACCGGATAGTTCTCCACGCCGGGCTCCTTGGCCAGCATCGACCAGTCCGAGCCGTACATCATCCTTTCGCGCACCACCGGTGTGGCGAGCGCCTGGGTCAGCCGCTCCAGCAGTGCCTCGTGACCGGCGCCGCTGGAAAGCAGACCGTCCAGGTAGCTGGTGTCGGCATACAGGCAGGGGTGAACCTCCATCAGCGCCGCCAAGCGGTCGGCCCAGCCGCGGGTATGCGCCGGCGTGCTGATGCCGCCGAAGTGGGCGATGCACACCTTGACCGCCGGGTCGCCGCCGCCGAAATACTCCGGGAACCGCTCGAACGTCCGCGCCCAGTTGTCGGGCCCGCCGAGCAAGGCCCTGGCCGCGTCGCCACCGGGCGAGTTGCTGGGCGAGCCGTGGGCCAGGATCGGCGCCCGGTGCCTGGCGCAGAGCGCGAAGAACCGCTCCATCATCGCGTCGAGCCTCGCGCCGGTCACGCGGGTGCCGCAGTCCAGGCGGCGCGCCATGCCGTCCGGGTTCTGCCAGGGCGAGAAGCCCATCGGCGGGTAGATCTTGAAGCCCAGGCAGCCGTACGTGGTGACGGCCCCTTCCATCAGATCGAAGTAGCCTTCGTCCACCGCCGCCCGCAGCGGGTTGAACGGGGCCAGGCAGCGGACCTGGTGATTCGTGGCCTGGGCAATCCGCGCCGAAAGGGCGATCTGGTCGGCGATGGGCGACGGCGTCGCCTCGCTGCAGCGGGCGGGCCCGATCCACAGGTCGAAGTCGACCATGGCCGGGGTGTACAGGCCGATCGGGCGTTCGCTGGAGCCGCCATGCAGGGCCATGAGCGTCATGGCGTTCTCGTAGCGGTAGCGCACGAACGTTTTCAGGAACGCCAGGATCGGCGCCGCCCCCGAGCGCGGCTTCAGCTCCTCGGTGACCAGGAAATTGGCCAGCTCCGGGTTGTCCCTTACGCCCTTGGCAAGCTGGTTCGAAGTGACGAACGCCGAGCCCGCCAGGCCGCTGCCGCGGATCGCCCGATCCTGGAGTTGCGCGTAGTCGTCGAAGAAGGCTTCGTAGGCATCCGGCTCCTCTTCGGCGATGGCCTCCCAGACTTCCCTGAACCGGTCGTCCGAGTCTTCCGCGGAGGCCTCCATCGCGTGCATGAACCGGCCCTGGGCCATCCACGCATCCGAGGGCGCCAGGGCCTGGGCGAGCGGCCGCCGCGCCAGCCATTTCATCTCCTCCCGCGCGGTGGGCGCGAACCGCTGGAACACCTTGGCCACCTTGCCCACCACGTAGCCCAGCGGGGAGTCGGGATTGGCCTTGGCCTCCACTTCGGAGACGAACGGCCCCACCAGCAGGTCGGAGGCGTTGAAGATGTGGCAATGGGCGTCCACGCCGCGGATGGCGTCCAGCGATGCGGTGGTCGCGCGCAACGCCTGCAACCCCGGGACATCGCCGCCTGCCTGCAACCCGGCGGCGCCGAGCCGCCCGAGCGCTCCCACGCCGCCAAGACCCATCACCCCGCCAAGCAACGCACGTCGCTTCATGGCCGTCCCCCTGCTCGCCTGCCCCCCCGGGCGGATACGCAATCAACGCACAAGGGCGGACCCGAGGCAATACTTCGAGGATTCGCGGTCGAAGCCGCGACCGGCTTCCGGCCGCATAGTTCCGGGCCCAGTCGATCCGTCAGCTCATTCCGAAGGACGGGGCCAGTTCACTTCGGAAGAACGGGGCGAAGAAGAACGGGGTGAAGCAAGGGGGCAGGTTCACTTTGCCCGCGGAAGAAACGCGCGGCGTAGCAGGGCCAGAAGTGAACCTGGCCCCGCTATCGATTCACTGCCGGGCGGACCGTGCGCGCCTTCCGGCGTTGCGTTGCGTCGTCGCGCGGCTCTGCGCGAACTCGGGGAAGGTCTCCGCGATCGGCGCCGCATCCGGCAAGATGTAGAACACCCCGCCGCGCTCGAACGTCGGGCGGATGATGCGCTCGTAGAACTCGGGCGAGACGTTGATGCAGCCATGGGTGACGCGGTTGTCGTCCGGCGAAGGCGAGGCGAGGCGTTCGGCGCGTCGCTCGGCCGGAACGCCGGTGGCGGTCGGGTGGATGGAGACCGAGGAATCGTAGTCCACCCACAGCACGCGCCCCGCGTCGATCGACGGACCGTACCCGCCCACGAAGCGGCCCGCAGGCGTGGTGCGATCCCGGCCCGGAATCTCGCCGAGCGCGAGGCCGGCGATGCCGGGGGCCGTGTGATCGCCGGTCGCCGAGCCGAAGAGCCCAGGGGCCGCGCCGCGAAGCCGGCCGTCGCCGCCGAACACCAGGATCTGTGCGGCGGCCTTGTCCATGACAGCGAACGGATAGCCTTGGTTGTCCTTGGCCGCGACCACCCAGCCCGCGAGCTCGATCACCGTGTCCGACACCTCCTGGCCCGGCGGAAGCTGGTCGACGGCGGCGACCGGTTGCGCGGCGGCCTCCTCGGCGCCGGCCACGCCGACACTCGCGAACGCCAGTGCCAACGCCAGCGCACCGTGAAGGCCGCGGATCGCAGGGTGTGTACACGTGCGGATGGGCGGTTCCTCGGAACGAAGACTTGGGGGAAGACAGGAAGCCCGGTGACCAGCACAGGCCACCGGGCCCTGGTTCAGGCCGTTCGGCGCGAATGGTGCAAGCGCGACTAGCCGCGCGGCACGCGGCGCGGCGCCGCTTCGAGCTGCTGGACGCGGCTTTCCATCTGATCCAGCCGCTGGTTGGCCTGCTGCGCGGACTGATTGGCGGATTCGGCGCTCTGGGCCGCGTTCTGCACCCGCGAGTCGAGTTGATCGAGACGCGAGTTGATCCCTGCAAACTCGTCATCGTAGGTGGCGCAGGCGCCAAGGCTCAGGGCGACGATCGCCACGCCGAGCGTACGCGCCATCGACAAATTTCGCTTGGTCGGGAACATTCGAATCTCCTTCGTCTGGGGTCTCGGAATATAGCGGCCTTTCCGCTGGCGTCACGGCCCGCCTTCAGTTGGCGTTCTGGTACATGGATGAATGGTGAAAATGCGGGAAACGGGAAGGTCCACGGCGGCCATGCCGGCGCACCGGTCAGGTGGTATAGGCCCAAACGTGCACGATCGCCGTTCCGGCGTCCTCGTGGATCACCATGACGTCGCGCGTCAGCGACCCGCTCTCCGTGCGGAAGACATCCTGCGCGGCGGAAACCTGCCCGGCGGCGGCCGTGTCGACGCCTTCGACAGGGGTCTGGAAGACGCGCTGCCCGGCCTTGAGCGGCGCATCGAAACCGGCGGCCTCGAGAAACGGCCGGACGCGCGCGGCGGGCATGCGCACGGCGAACGCGACCTGCCGGTCGATGCCGGCCTCGGCCCGGCTGCCGAGAAATTCCACGTCGCGGGTGAGCTGGAAACCTGTGCGCGAGAGCTCGGCTCGCGTGACATCGTCGACGAATCGTGGCTGCTGCACCGTGTCTGATCCGGTGGATTGGTGGGCGGTCGCGGCCGAAGGCGGCCGATCCGCGCAAGCGGCCAGGCCGGCCGCCCACAGCAGGCAGGCCAGCAGGCGGACCGACATCGTGGCGGGGCCCGCCGCAACGCCCGAAAGCGGGTGCGCCGGACTATAGCATCGCGGCCTGGTTCCCCCTTCGGGGCGGGCGGGCGTCGGCGCCATGAGGCGGGCTTCAGCGCCCGGGATCGCTCCGCTCGCCATCACGGTCGCCGGCCTCGGGAACGCCCGGGTTGCCGGTGCTGCCGCCCGCAGGGTCGTAGGTCGCGGTGTAGTTGCCCTCGCCGCTGGAACCGACGATGTCGTATTCCTGCGCAAGGCCGGCGGTGTGCAGCTCGCCCATCTGCTGGTCGGTGATGGTGACCGGACCGATGGTGGTCTGCTTGCCGCCGTCCCAGTTGTAGCGGTCGAAGACGTGGGTCTGGTAGCTCACCTCGGCCGTCGGCGGATCGCCGGGCGTCACCACCACCGTGCCGGTGACCGAATGCTGGATGCCGCCCATCGCATAGAACCAGTCGGCGCTCATGTCCTTGCCGATGTAGAAGCCCTGCCAGCCGCTGTCGAAAGCGATCGGCTCGCCGTAGCAGCCGTCGGCCACGGCCTGCTCGATCGCGGCGTTCACCTGGGCGTCGAGCTGCTGCTCGACGGACTGGCTGAACTGCGGCACATCGCGCGCGATGCGGGCGGGATCGACCGTGAGGTCCTCGCCGGAGTTGCCGAGATAATGGTCCAGGTGCCGCGCCGCGTTGGTGTAGCCGAGCGCGTCGGCGGCGGTCGCGGCCGCGCCGGCGACCTGTTCGAAAGCCACGTCGTCGCCGCGCGCGTACCAGGGCTGGCTGCCGTGCACGCCCGCGCCGGGATCGGTCTGCGGCTTGGCCGGGTAGCCGGGATTGGCTTCCGGACCGCACCCGCAGGTGGGCGCCGTGGCGGTGTCGGTGGGCGGGGGGGCAGCCTGTTCGCGAAAGGCTTCGATCGCGCGGCTGGCAACCGATCCGATATCCAGGCTCATGGTCGTGGCTCCGGCGCAGGGCGTTGCGACACCGCGAGCGTAGGGAGGGTCCGGAGCACGGTCTACCTCGGGGGGACCCTAGGATCCGGGGGGAACCCGGATCAGAGCGAACGGCCGGCCTTGAGCCGGCATCGTGGGCGATGGCGCGCAGCGAAGATGCGAGCGCGGCTAGATCGCAGCGATGGTCGAGCGACATCATTCCTTCAGAAGCTGGACGTAACGCTCGTACAAGTAAGTCTTGCCACGGAGTTTTTGAGCTAGGCGCACGCTTAGTCAAGCAACCATTAACAGCGGCCGGTGCAAATAAAGAACCCTTTCAACAACTGGTCATGGCGCAACCTGAATGGAGCGAGGGTCAGCAAGATCATGGAAAGCAGCTTGTGGGTTCGATTCACGGAAGGTCTCCTCGATTTGTTGCCCCGAGCGGAAAATCCTTCCTGGCACCGTTCTCGGAAGCCAGCCTGCTTCCGTGTTGGAGCGGGAGCGCCGGGAGCGACATTCGCTACCACCGGGCCACCGAGATACGCGCCAGGAACGTAGTTGCAAACCACTCCTGCGCGGTCAGGATGCGTCTGCCACGATCCTCCCACGGGTCTCGGACTATTGCCGACACTACTTGGCCGTTGCCGTGCGAGTCCCTGTCGAAGGTGACCGCTGTTAATACCATTGCGTGGCCCATAGAGCCGATGATGAGTGGCCTTCCGCCCGCCAGATCCTGGGAGGCCGTTATCGGATTCGCGGTAAACGAGTCGCCGGACACGCCAAACCTCCTTCCAAAATCGTCCTGCCAGGGACGGTTGAGGTTGGCGAGAATCTGGCCGGGATATCCAGGCATATTGACCAGGCTGCCCCAGGTCTCGCTGACGATCCTCTCCTGCGGAACCACGTAGCCGTAGTACCGGAACACCATCTCGATGCAAGCGGCCCAGCACCACTGACTGTTGCGCTGTTGTTTGGCGGAAATGAAAGCCAGCTGCGAGTTGAGACCCGCATGGCATCTTTGGACGCCCGGGTGCACCCACGGCCCACATTGCAGCTCCGCGTAGGCAGGGCTCATCGTTGAGACGGCACCGGCGCCGAGTACCAGCAAGAACTTCCTTCTGTCCATTGAAGAGTCCCTTAGTCCCGACGCGAGCGGAACCTCACCCGGAAGGTATGAGCTGTCGCCGACGACCTGGCCGGCGATGGCCCTTTGGCACCGGAGACGTTTGCGTCACTCCGGCACAGTGATCCGTTCGCAGGCCACGCACCGCTTGGCGGGATCCCTCTCGTATGATTCCGGCGTCGCGCCGTCCACGCCCAACCTGTCTGTCGTCGGGGTCGGCGCGCCCAACTGCGGCGCCGCTTCGTCGGTCGTCGGCGTCTGCACCAAGGCGCTGCTAGCAAGTGCGTCACCACTAGACGGAAATACATAGATGGCGATGCCGGAGCCTACCCGGGTGTACGTAGCGGTGCTGGTGCCTATTCCGAATGCAGACCCGCCGCTGGCCCAGGCGTTCGCAACACCCACACTACCGGCGTACTGGTTCCCCACTCCTTCGAGGAGAATCCCGTTCGCCCCCAGGGCTGCTGCCTCCTCCTTGAGACGCTCCATCACCTTGTTCGTTTTCTGCTGCTGGGTGAAGGCAAAGGAGGCGTTGTTGTTCGATTCTAGGACCGCAACCTTTTCAAACCTCGGCGGCGGATCCAGATAGACCTGAACTTGGTCAGGCGAGATCGGCGGGCGTCGTTCTCCGATAAGGACATGAGACGAAACACAACCGCACAGCATCAATGTTGTGAACGCGGCGATCAGAACTTTCATGGTGCCCCCCCTGCAGCCGATGAACTTGAATCCGCGGCTCGAGAGTCGCGCCGATGACCACACCTGTCAAGCAATCCAGCTACACGAGCCGCAACTGGGTTACTGCATGGCAGGTCCGGATCTGGGTGACGAGAGCGGTGCTGAAGGATCTCCCATCCCACTATATCTATCTAGTGTTCGCGATCTTTTGGCGGATCCGGATCCTTGCCTGGCGGGATGGTGTCCTTGCTTCGAATGCGACCATCGACCCCCTTGGTCGTCAACTCACCGCCACCCTGATTGCCCAGCATCCGGCGCCCCGCCTCCTCCGCTTCGCGCTGCGTTCGATGGACACTTGATGCCCGATCGGCGTCGTTGCGCTTGTTCTCCCAGGTCCCGTCGGCTCTCCGGGAGATGACCCGATCCCTTCCTTTGCTCATGGTCGACTCCGCGCGCAGGGTCTCCAACTACCTATAACGGCGACCAATGCACGCATCGGCCAACTTGATTGGCAGGCGAGCAAATCGCATTTGCACCGGCAGGCAAGTCTCAGCCACCAGATCGACCCAGACAGAACCAAATCTTCCCCGATCAATAACTTAAGATTGGTATCTAGACGTGCCTGCACGCGATCAGCCATTCCCTGCGCCCAGCACCCGACTACGCAGAAAAAGCCCCGCAGCGGTTTTTGTTGTCCCCAGCCCGGAACGGGTGCAAAGTCAGCCTAGCTAACGGGGAGATTCGGGGAGGGAGGCATGTCCAGCCACGAACTGCGCCTGGACCGCACGCTATTCAGTGATGATGTCGTCTCTAAGGCGGCACATCGGTACTCGAGTGACTTCTTCGTCGAGATACAAGTGGAAGGAACCTCGACCGTTGTTCGGTTGACGCCAAAGAACAACGTGGCCGATCAGCTGCGCGTGCTGGAGCGGTTCCACAACGATGTATTGGATGAGCGACTGCGCGACGTCGTCAAGAACGAGACGGCTGACCTGCAAGTTATCCTAATCAAGGCGGCACTGAGCGAATCCTTGTCTCGGCGAGACGGGAGTTCGAAATGAAGTTCGTGGCCCAAGAGCAGTTCTCGGGTAGTCATGGGTACCGGCTTCTCCCAATGCGATTTCGTCGGCTGCCTTGGGACGACGATCGCGTCTTCGTCTCCTCATTGGCAGGGGATTGGCTCATCCTCGACCGCAGCACCTTCGAACGGGTTGTCCGCAAGCAGATCGCCCATGACGATCCGCTACTGGCCGACCTGGAGGCTCGATATCTTGTTACGACAGATCTGGAACGTTCAACGCTGGCACCGCTGCTTTCGCAGTACCGTACGCGAAAGTCATATCTTCTTGACGGCCCCGCCTTGCACATCTTCGTAGTTTCCCTCCGCTGTCACCATACGTGCAGCTACTGCCAGGTGTCTCGGCAACAAACTTCCGCAACTTCCTTCGACCTCTCAGATGTCGCCTCTCATCACGCCGTAGATCGGCTGTTCGAGTGGCCATCGCCCTCCTTGACCATCGAGTTCCAAGGTGGCGAGCCCTTGCTTCATTTTGACCGCGTCAGGTCCATCACCGAGAGAATCATTGCCCGCAATCGCACCGAAAACCGGTCACTGCGATTCGTACTTGCGTCGACCCTGCACGACCTTACGGACGAGCAACTCGCCTTCATGAAAGATCATGCCTTCCAGCTGTCAACGTCGCTGGATGGCCCTGAGTGGCTGCACAACGCCAATCGCCCTCGCCCGGAGCGCGACAGCTACCGCCGCACGGTGGATGGAATCGAGCGCGGCAGGAGCACGCTTGGCGCGGATGCCGTGTCGGCACTGACCACACTGACGAGACGCAGCCTGGAAGCACCACAAGCCATCGTAGATGAGTACAAGAAGCAAGGGTTCCATTCGATCTCATTGCGTCCCCTCAGCCCGTATGGCTTCGCTGCCAGAACGCGCGACAGGAATGGATACCGGATCGCCGAGTTCCTAAAGTTCTACGACACGGCAATCGACCATCTTCTCAAGGTCAACCAGGCTGGCTTTGTGCTCGAAGAGTCCTACGCCAGCCTTCTGCTATCTCAGCTGCTAGGCCCCTTCTCCCATGGCTATGTCGACCTTCGCTCCCCCACCGGCGCGGGCCTGGGTGCCATCGTCTACGACTACGACGGCCGCGTATATCCTTCAGACGAAGCACGCATGCTCGCCGCCATGGGAGACCACGGCTTCGCGCTAGGCATGGTGAACGAGCCCATCGAAAACTGGCTGTCCTCGCCGGCCATGCAGCGCGTGATGGCGGCTGGTGTGGCCGAAGCACTACCCACCTGCAGCGATTGCGCCTATGTCCCGCTGTGCGGTGCGGACCCCGTCGACCACTATGCCCGACAAGGCGACGTCATCGGTCATCGGCCGAGCAGTGACTTCTGCCAGCGTCAGATGGGGATGTTCGACCTGCTGCTGTGCAAGTACGAGCTCGGCTCTCCTCAAGATCGAGCCACACTCGAGTCCTGGGCTTTCGCCCGTCAGGAACCCTCCGCCTATCAGGAAGCCGCTTGATGCTGCCGTTGGAAACCAAGGCCGAGTTCTCGAACTGGGTGCAGCCGGCACTGTTGAAGGTTGCGGATCTGGCGGAATTCGCCGCCGGCGCGCATCCGGTCGAACGCCTGATACTCGACCTGAGAGGTCTGGACCTGCAATCCGCCAGCCCCGCTCTTCTTTCGCTTCCTTGGGCTGGCTTCCTGGCTGCAGACAACCATGCCCTCCCGGACCAGCGCCCGGGGCTGTACCTTCTTGACGACCAACGGATCGTCCAGCCAGGCGATGTCGTCGAGACGCATCCTCAGCGGGGGCGGGTGTCCGTGCGCTATCGACGAGGAGACAATGCCAACGTTTTGTTCGCCACCGAGCGTTGCAACAGCTACTGCTTGATGTGCTCACAACCTCCGCGCCAGATCGCCGATGATTGGCGCGTACAACAGCTATGCGAGTTAATTCAACTGATCGATAGGAACGAGCCTTCCCTGGCTATCAGCGGTGGTGAGCCGACACTACTTGGCGGTGGTCTGGCACATGTGGTCGGGAGATGCGCGATCGATCTCCCGCAAACTCATCTGCATATCCTCTCGAACGGACGCCGGTGCAGCGAAGCGAACTTCGCAGATCAATTTCGCGATCTGCATCCTTCGCTGAGCTGGGGCATTCCGCTCTATGGGGATCACTACCGACTGCATGACTACATCGTGCAAAGCCGCGGTGCGTTCGCAGAGACGATTCGCGGCCTGTATGCCCTGGAAGCCGCGGGACAGCACATCGAGATCCGGGTCGTGCTGGTTCGGCCCACAGTCGAAAGATTGCGCGAGATCATGAGATTCATCCATCGCAACCTGCCTTTCGTCGAGCATGTGGCGTTGATGGGGATCGAACCGATTGGATTCGCCAAGGCCAATCATGGTTCGCTGTGGATCGATCCAGCAGACTACAGCGATACATTGGTGGACGCTGTCAGTCTGGCAGATCGCCGTGGACTCGCGGTCTCGTTGTACAACCTCCCGCTCTGCACTGTTCCACGATCACTGTGGCCGTTCGCCAGACGTAGCATCTCGAACTGGAAGCAGAACTATCTTCCAGCTTGCGACCCATGCGTTCTGAAGGAACGTTGCAGCGGCTTCTTCTCCTGGGTCACGCCAGACTGGACCAGTCGTGCGATCGCACCCGTTACCGAGGACTCATCATGTCTAGTGCATTGAAGATCGTGGGCAGTGCGCTTGGCGCAATCAACGGCGCCACGAGCGACGTACAGATCCAGTCACAGGATCTCGCTGCGCTCGCGGAGCTGGACGGCGGCTACGCGATCGTCTTGACGTCACCCTTGAATGCCGGCCTTTACAACCTGTACGCGCAGCATCGCTCGCACCGTAGCCACAGTTCGCATCGATCCCACAGCTCCCATCGTTCGCACTCGTCCGGCAGTGGCGGCTCCTATCGCTACACGGCCCCTCCGCCGCCACCTCCACCACCGCCGCTGTCCCCACCGAACAATTACCAATCGCCAACCAGCCGCCCAAGCACTACGGATACGACCAACCCATACTCACTGCAATCGCAACAGGCACGTCCAACCGCAGACCAGCTGCAGATGCTGATCATGCGAGTTCAAGCGGCGCTGTTTGCGCGAGGCTACGATCCTGGCGCCATCGATGGAGTCATGGGCGAAGGCACGCGATCGGCTTTGCGAAGGTTCCAGAGTGCTCACGGAGTTGCCGTCACGGGGACAATGACAACCGAGACTCTTACGGCACTTGGCGTCAGGATCGAATAGCCCGACAACTCGAAACTGCAAAAAGGTCGGGCCAAAAGGCAAAAAAATCAGTAGCCGTCATCAAACCGCCCCTACCGCGCCCGCCGTTCCGCGCGCTTCTCGTCCGGGCTCACCGGCGGCGGGGGCGGCCCTTTCTCGCGCTCCACCGTCTGCAGCCTGTCCGCGTGCCGGCACACCCAGCGCTCGGCCCAGGCCATGGCCAGCTCCAGCCGCGGCGCGCGGGCATGGCCGTGGCGCCAGCGGTGGCGGTTCACCGTGACCAGCCAGCGCCCGTCGAGGATCCGCTCCACGCCGGCCAGCTCCAGGCCGTCGCGGGCGCGGGTGATCCAGTGGCGGCCCCAGCGGTCGGTCACCCATGCGAAGTCTTCGGGAAGCATGCACGCCAGGGTAGCGACCGCTGTCGCGCGCGCCGCGACCGGCCAGGGCGGCCGTGGCCGCCCGAACCAGGTTTGCCGCTACTTCGGGGTGATGGTGCCCTTCCCGGTCCACACCGCGGCCTCGGCCACCCGTCTAGTTGCCCGGCCACGCGCCAGAAGCACTCGGCCAGCGCGCCAGGCCGCAGCGACGGACCCGGCGCGTCGTGGCCGCGCGGGCCGGCCAGCAGGGCCAGGAACCGCAGCTTGTCGCGTACCTGCAACAGGGCGAGGTGGGCGTCTTCGGACAGCAGATAACCCAATAGCGACAACAGGCATTGGTCAAAAGAACCGAATTGGAGCCGACCCGACGCGACAGAAGCGAACCTGACCCGCTCAGCTCTCCATGACTTGGGCCGAAAGTCGACTCCGACCCCTGTTTCCCGGAATCGCGCGGAACAGGGCCAGGTTGACCTGCCCCATTCTCCACGGCTCAGGCGACGTTCCAGCCCGTCACCGAGGGCGCGCCGAAAATCATCTCGGCCGGCAGATCGAAGATGAAGTAGGGATTGGGCATGGGCGGGCGGCTGGCCTGGTCGAGACGCGCCTGCTGTTCGCGCGTGAGCGCCACATCGAGCGACGCGATGTTCTGCGCCAGCTGCTCGGCGCGGCTGGCGCCGATCAGCACCGACGACACGCCCGGGCGCGTCGCCGCCCACGACAGCGCAACCTCGGCCATCGAGCGGCCGATCTGGTGGGCGACATCGCGCACCGCGTCGACCACGTCGAAGTTGCGCTCGGTGAAGAGCATGCCGCCGAACGGGTTGTCGCCATTCAGGCGGCCGTCGCTCTCGCCTTGCGACGACGCCTGCGCGCCCGCCTCGTTCGGCACCCGCGCGGCCCGCTCGGCGTGGGCAAGCATGTCGCGCCCGTACTTGCCGGTGAGCAGCCCGCCCGCCAGCGGGCTCCAGGGCACCAGGCCGAGGCCGAACGCGTTGCCGGCGGGCAGGATGTCCAGCTCCACGCCGCGGTCGATCAGCGAGTACTGGTACTGCAGCCCGATCGGCGCGGGCAGGCCGTGGGCCTGCGCCAGCGTCGCGATCCGCGCCACGTACCAGCCCGGGGTGTTGGAAAACCCGTAATGCAGGATCTTCCCGGCCCGCACCGCGTCGACCAGCGTCTGCAGCACCTCCTCGGGGGGCGTCACCCGGTCCCAGACGTGCATCCAGTACATGTCGATGTAGTCGGTGCGCAGGCGGGAGAGCGAGCCCTCCAGTCCCAGGCGGATGTTCTTGGCGCCGTTGCCGCCGGCCAGCGGCATCCCCGGCGTGCGCGGGAAGCCGGATTTCGTCGCCACGACCAGCCGGTCGCGCAGCCCGGCATCGGCGATGAAGCCGCCGAGCATCTGTTCGCTGCGCCCGGCCGAATAGATGTCGGCGGTGTCGACGAAATTGCCGCCGGCCTCGACGTAGGCGTCGAACACCGCGCGCGAGGCGGCCTCACCCGAGCCCCAGCGCTCGGTGCCGAAGGTCATCGTGCCCAGCGCGAGCGGGCTCACCAGCAGGCCCGAGCGGCCCAGGCTGCGGTAGTGGGTCAGATGCATGGGAACTCCGGTCTTCGTCGCCGGGGGGGGTGGCGACCCGGTGCAAGGCTACGCCCGGCCCCGCCCCGTGATTAGCCGTTGCGGACCGCACGGGCTTGTGAGCACACTGCAGCAATGCAACGCGGTGAACTCAATGATCTGCTGGCCTTCGCGGCGGTGGCGCGCGAGCGCAGCTTCACCCGCGCGGCGGCGGGGCTCGGCATGTCGCCCTCGGCGCTGAGCCACGCCATGCGCGCCCTGGAGGCACGGCTCGGCGTGCGGCTGCTTGCGCGCACCACCCGCAGCGTGGCGCCGACCGAAGCGGGCGAGCAGCTGTTCCGCTCGCTCGCCCCCGCCCTGGCGAAGATCGAGGACGGACTTGCCGCACTGGCCGAGTGGCGCGAAACCCCGGCCGGCACCGTGCGGATCACCACCATCGCCCACGCGGCGCAGATGGTGCTGGAGCCGAAGCTGCCCGCCTTCCTGCTGGCCAACCCGGACGTGCAGGTGGAGGTGAACATCGAGAACGGCCTGACCGACATCGTGGCCGACGGCTTCGATGCGGGCATCCGCTTCGGCGAGACCATCGAGAAGGACATGATCGCCGTGCGGGTCGGCCCCGACCTGCGCACGCTGGTCGTGGGCACGCCCGAATATTTCAAACGCCATCCCAAACCCCGGACGCCGGCGGATCTGCACCGCCATGCCTGCATCGGCTACCGCCTCAAGACCGCCGGAGGCCTGCTGCCATGGGAGTTCGAGCGCGGCGGACGGGAGATCAAGGTCCGCACGCGCGGCCCGCTCGTCGTCAACGAGATGCCGCTCGCCCTGGCCGCCGTGCGCGCCGGCGCGGGGCTCGGATACCTGCTGGAACACGACGTGGCCGACGACATCGCCTCGGGCCGCCTGGTCCAGGTGCTCGACGCCTGGTGCCCGGCCTTTCCCGGTTACCACCTCTACCATCCAAGCCGGCGGCAGACGCCACCGGCCCTCAGGGCCCTGATCGACGCGTTGAAAACCGGCTGATCGCCGTGCGACAGCACCCAGGCGTGGCCCGCGTCGGGCTTCGCCTTGCCGCACAGGCTGCCGCGTGCCGATCGCGATCCCAATCGGGCCGCGCTGTCGTCGCGCGAACGGGGGGAGTTGTTCAGGCCTTGCCGAGCGCGGCACGAGCGAACCTGATCCGCTCGGCTCTTCACGACTTGGCCGAGAAAGTCGACTCTGACCCCTGTTTCCAAGGTCCAGCAGCTGTGGAGAAAGTCTATTCCGCTCCCTTGTTGGGTCGCTTTCCGAGCAGCTCCAGCAGCGAGGCCACCATGCGATCCGGCGCGAGGGGATCGTGCGGGATGGCGATGTCGGGCCGCAGCCCGGCCATGGTGGCGTCGCCGTTCGGGCGGTAGATCACGTAGAGCGGCGCGAGCGCCTGCAGCCCGGTGCGGGGGAGCGGCACCAGGGTGATCTGGCCGGTCTGGTTGGCATTGCCGCCCGTGGTCTCGCCGGCCAGCCTGGCGATGCCCGCGTCGCGGAGCGTGGCGGCGAACACGATCGCCTGGGAGTACGTGTCCTGGCTGAGCAGCACGTACACCTCGCCCTTGAACGCGGCGCCTGCGGGGCGCGGCGCGATCGGTTCCGGAAACGGCACGCGAACGATGCTGCCGGTTTCGGCTTGCGGCGCGATCTCCCGGTTGCCGCTGGTGATCCTGGCCAGCAATGCCGATGCCGACGGGACCGGCTTGTCGACCAGGTAGGCCACCAGCTGGTCGCTGGTGTCGTGCGCGCCGCCCGGGTTGTCGCGGATGTCGAGCAGCAGGGTGGCTGCCCCGTTCGCCTCGATCGCGGCGAAGCTCTCGGCGAGGAACGTGGCGAACGCCTCCTTCAGGCCGGGGTGGAAGCTGCCCACGCGCAGCAACGCCACGCCTTCGGCCGGCATCGAAAACCCAAACGGCGGGGCATCCCGGCCGGCTTCGCTTCCCGGGCCCTCCCCGGCCGCGCCCGCGAACAGGAGATGGCGGGTGCGGCCCTCGTGCTCGATGCCCACGCAATACGCCCGCTGCGGCCCGAGCACCGTCCACAGGTAGCCCGGGAAGTTGAAGGCCAGCACCAGCCGCTGGACGCTCACCGTCTCGCCGCGCATGCGCGGCATCAGCGTGGCAAGCAGGGTGGGCACGTCGTGGCCATTGATCGAGACGATCCTGGCGTACGGCGGGAGCGCCGTGCCCGGCCCTGGCGTTGCAGAAGCGCGCAGGCCGCCGGCGCGATCGATGAAGACCTCGACCGGGAACCCCGTGGCGCCTTCGGCAAGGTCGGCTTCGTACCCGGCCACCGGGTGGCGCAGGCCGGTGTGCGCATCCCGGAAGTGCGGGTTGAGGCGCGCCATGGCCAGCCACGCCTGGCGCAGCGTCATGCCATCGTGCAGTTCCGCTTCGATGTCCGCCGCAACGCGCTGCAGCGCCGGCTGGTCGAACAGCAGGCCGGGGGCCGGGTGCGTGCGTGCCACCACGGCCCGGAACTCGGCAAGGTCCGCGCGCAGCGCGGCGACCTCATAGGCGGGCTCGGCGCCCTCCAGGGCCAGGCCGTAGCCCGCCTGCGGATCGCACGCCTGGGCGCCGGCGTAGGCCGGAACCTGGCCACCGATCACAAGGCACAGCAGCAGTCCAAGGCCTGTACGGCGCATACCCGGTTCCGGCAGTTGGGGCCTTCCCGGATGCTGCATGCAGCCCTCACGGGCCGCCCGTGCCGGAAGCCGGGGTGAAGGCCGGATGCGGGTCGAGTTCCGCGGCGCTCACGCACCCGAGCCAGGGGCGATGCGACGACAATGCGACTTTCGACGTGCCGGCGCTGCCGTTCGGTGGTCCGGTCAACGCTGTAGCGTGCTCAACCCTGCAGGCTCATCGGCTTGTCGCCGCCCGGCGGCAGGCCGTACAGCCGCCTGATCCAGTTGAGGAAGGCGCCGTACGGGCGGCCCGAGACCAACATGATGCAGGTGGCACCGAGAATGCCGAGCACCAGCCCGCGGCCGGAGGCGCCGCTGACCGCGATGATCGCCGCATAGATGGGCACCTGGAAGGTCACCAGCGCCAGGCTGTCCCAGAGGATGCGCGAGAGCCGTGTCGGCCGCGCGCGCCGCATCAGCCAGTCGCGCCACATGCCGTAGGGACGGCCCACGGGAATCATCAACAGCGCACCCAGCACGCGCGCATGCAGCACCTCTTCCCAACTCATACCGGACAGGTAGCGCTCGTTGAGCGCTCCGGTGACGGTGAAGAACAGCACCAGCGCCGTGGTGTCGGCGACGAACGCGCGTCCGCGCTGGCGCTGACCGGATGCAACCTCACTCATGTGACATGCCTGTCATGACGCTCGCGCCGGATGCGGAAGGACGTGGCGAGCTTCCCCGCTGCCGAGGCGGGGTCATGGAGGACAGCCGATGGCGCGATCGCTCATCTGTGTCGGAGACCGGATCACCCACGGCGGTGTCGTCGTCAGCGGGACGATCGCCACGGATATCCACGGCGGCGGAACAAAGGGGACGGAGGGGATTATTAATTACCTCCGTCCCCTTTGATTCGGCAGCGCGGGCTCAGCTGAGCACCACGAAATGCCGCAAGGTGAACACCACCAGCACCAACAATGCCGCCAGCGCAATGGCCAGCTGCTGATTGTCGCGCCGCGCGCCCATGCCGGCGACCGACAACGCCAGGATCGCGATGCAGTGCGCGAAATACTCCAGGCCGAGGCTCGCCAGATAGTCGGCACCCTTGAGCCACGTATCGAGGATGTCGACCGAGAACAGCAGCATCAGGATGCCGAAGAACCACACACGTCGCGACCGGAAGTAGTCGCCATAGCCGGCATATTCCTCCATCGAATCGGGGAACAGCAGCGCGCTCAGCAGGAAGTACAGGCTGGCGTAGAAGACCACGAACAGATAGGTGGCGAAGGTCCAGTAAGGCAGGTTCCGCAGGTGGAACTCGAACCACCAGAACCGCACGATCGCGGCCAGCAGAAACGCCACCCAGACCAGATGCGCCGGATAGATGCGGAACTTGCGCGGGTGCTGGATGAAGCGCGATACACCCACCAACAGCCGCGAGACCGCAAGGCCCAGCACCATGCCGAGGATAATGCGCACATGGGTAAACGCCGCCATGGCGTCGCGCTGGTACAACTGCAGAACCGCGTCGTCCAAGATCCGACTCCTCCATCATGCCAGCGCCATGCGGACGCCGCGCCCTCACTGTAATCCGGAGCCGACCATACCGGAAGGCAGCCGTCATTTCGGCTACCGCGCGGCGGGTTGATCGAAACGAAGGAACGGAGGGGATATCAATTACCTCCGTCCCATTTGATTGCTGTCAACGAGATGCCGCTCGCCCTGGCCGCCGTGCGCGCCGGCGCGGGGCTCGGATACCTGCTGGAACACGACGTGGCAGAGGACATCGCCGCGGACCGCCTGGTCCAGGTGCTCGACGCCTGGTGCCCGGCCTTTCCCGGTTACCACCTCTACCATCCAAGCCGGCGGCAGACGCCACCGGCCCCCAGGGCCCTGATCGACGCGTTGAAAACCAACTGAGTGCCGGACGCCAGCACCCAGGGAGGATCGGCGGGTTCCCCGGAGTCGGCACCCATCAGAGTTGCCGATCCACGTCTCGCATGCCGATATCGGCCGCGCGCCGGAAGGCGCTGGCCACCCGATCGCTTTCCCGCACCGGCACGCCCAAGCCCTCGAAGATGTCGCGCCAGTTGCGCACGGCACGCACGACGCGATCGATGATCCGTGCCGCATCCGGCGGCAGAAGACCGAACCGCCCTGCGCCGGCCAATGCATTGTCCAGCCGTGCCAGCCGGCCCTGCGGCCCGATCGACAGGTGCAGCATGCGCTCCTGCGCCACCTGCGGCTTGGGAACCACGTCGTACAGCGGGCTCAACCTCCAGCCGCCGCCTTCCGCATCGAAGAGGAAGGCATGGTTGCGCAGATGATCGTCGTCGTTGGACACAAGGATGTTGAATACCATCCGCGCAAACAGCTCCTTGCGGCCGGACGCGATCTGGCCGCTCACTCCGTGCAGGCCCATCGCATCCGAGATCGCCGCATAGCTGGAATCCGGCGAATCCTGTTCATGCAACGCCAGCAGCGTGAGCGCGCTGACCATGTGGCGGCGCCCGCAGCCGGTTTTCGATGACGCGGCGTCCCCAGGCGTCGGGTGTCGCATCACGCAACGCACCGAACATGGCCAGCCCGCCAGCGGGCACGCGCTCCTCGCCATTTCGCCCAGGCACCAGCGCCAACGCGATCGGATCGACCGGCAAGGCATTGGCGCGCGCCACGTAACGGCGGCCATAGGCAAAGGTCGAGGCCTGCACTTGCAGCCCCTGCTCGATCATCGTCAGGCGCCCGGCCGGGACAGCCTCCGTCTCGCCGGGCAGGTGGATGAAGACGGTGCGTTCGACCATGCTCAGAAGTCCAGGTCGTCGCGCTTGCCGGAGCGCGCGCGCTTGGCCCTGGTGGTGTCCAGCAAGGCGGCGGAGGCGGGGTCCCGCAGCATGCTGAACAGGGGCAACAAGCCCAGGCTCTCGAACACCGCCAACCAGCCGCCCAGCGAAACCTCGACTGCGCCACTCTCCATGCGCTTGAGCGTAGCCAAACTGATGCGCGCTCGCTCGGCCAAGCCTTGCTGCGTCCACGACCGTGCTAAGCGGGCCTGGCGGACCAGGGCACCGAGATGGGCTGCGGCGTTGATGGCCCCAGGTGTGGCGAAGTCAGCTTCTTTCCGACGCATGGCTCATATTTGATCCGTTATAGGTATAACGGCTTATTTATGAGCCTTGTACGCTCAAGAGACCGCACGGTCAAGTGGCGAGCTTTTGCGCAGGCGGCGTTCCTGCCCAGCTCCCACTGCAGCTGCACCAACGCATACGGATCGCACGGACCGCGGTGCCGGGCATCGTTGCCGAGCCCGGCACCGCGCCTGCCCCTCAGTGGCGGGTGGCCGCCTGTGGGCGCCAGCCCGCATCCGCGGGCGGGGGCAGCAGCGGCATGGCCGCATCGAACGCGGGGCCCCGCCCGGTGGGCACGCTGTAGACGGCCCGCTCTTCGCGTACGCGGTTGCGCGGCCCGGGCCGGTCGGGAAGGTACTGCGACGCCACCTTGTCCATGAGATCGCTTGCGGCCTCGGCCTCTTCGAAGATCGCATCGCCCAGCATCGTCAGCGTGCCGTCGGCCAGGTCGATGCGCTCGACGCCGAAGAGCAGGTCGCCGTAGGCGTGGAGCCGGTCGTGCAGGCGGTTGAGCGTGTCCAGCTGGTCCATGGTCATGCCGAAGACGAGGCGGTCTTCGGCGTTCGCCTCGGCGGCCTCCTCGTCCGCCGCTTCGTCCTCTGCCCCGGCGTCCTCTGCCTCGGCGTCAGCTGCTTCGGCGTCTGCCGCTTCGACGGCCACTGGCGGGTCTTTTGGCACCTCGGCCTCGTCGCCTGCCTGCAATGACTTGCGGTTGGCTACCTGCTTGGCCGGCCAGGTCGCCTCGCCCAGCACGCGTTCGGCCTGGTCGGCCAGCTGCTCCAGGCAGACGGCCAGTTCACCCCCGCTGATCTGCGGGCCCCATCCGGTCGATTCCTCGTCGTCCGTACGCGGCTGCGCCAGCTGCGACAGGAACACCATGTGCTCATGCAGCTTCTTGAGCCGGAAATGGCTTTCTTCCGGCAGGAAATAGCCCGTCATGCCCGGGTCGTTGGGTTCACGGTTCGACATCGTTGCCTCCTCCTTCCATGAAGTGCCCGTCCACCGCAAGGCGGCGACGGGAAGTCGGGAGGCTAGAAACCGCTACAAGTCGGCGGGCGTATTTCCCCGAAGGGTGTTGTATTAGCCGCCCTCCCGACGCAGGCATCGCGTCGGTCGTGCCCGCAGCAACACGGGCAAAAAAAACCCACCGATTTGACGGAGGTGGGAACCGCTTGTAGAGGAGTTTCTAGGCTCCTTGGGATCGAGTCTGCTACTTGCTTCGCGACGTGTCAAGCGATCAAAAATGCCTGGGAATCTGCTATTCGGAGCGTGAACAAGGCTCCGGCGTGAGGGGCTCAGGCCAGGCCGGCAACGTGACCTCGCGCGCCCGCATCACGCCGTTCCGGACGACCTCATAGACGTCCTCCAGCAGCATCCCCTGCGAGCACCAGACCTTGCCATTTTCGATACGCCAGTGTGGCTGCTGGCCGGCGCGATAGCCGGCGAGCATAGCGTCGGACAGATCGGATTCGAGCGCGATCTCCCGTTCGAACCTGAGCGGTCTCAGTTGCGGCGAGGGCGCTCCTTCGGGATCGCGGCGGATGTCGCCACACGCAGCCCATTGCCTGCCGACCGTGCGGTGGACCGGAATCGCCTGGTACTTGTGCAACCACGCATCGTCATCGGCGAGCGCCACGAACAGCAGGGCATGGCGGAAGCGCGCGAACCGTGGAAAACCGTAGTGGTCGGAGACACTGAACTCGATGACGTCACTCGGGTACGAGCCGACGATCCGGTCCAGCACCCGGTACCTCGCCGTGTAGAGCGCATCCATGTTGATGCAGGTGAGCTCGCCCGTCTCCTGAAATTCCTCGTCGCACGGATCCGGCGCCTCCTCCAAGGCGATCCGCTCTCCCACGAAGACGAACGTCTCAACCGGCTGCGGCTCGGCGGCTGCGCAGAGCGACGAGTAGCCGAGCCCTCCGAACAACAAGGCCAGCCCCATCCATGTACGAGTCATCTTCATTCTCCCGACCTCCGTTTCGTCACTCGTCGACCGCTGTCTCGCCCATGGCACATCAACCGGCCTTGGTCAAAAGAACCCAATTAGAGCCGACCTAGCGCGACAGAAGCGAATCTGACCACTCAGCTCTCCATGACTTGGGCGGAGAAAGTCGACTCTGACCCCTGTTTCGCTGCCGGCGCCCGCCCTTCCGCCCGCTTCTCGTCCGGGCTCAGCGACGGCGGGGACGGGCCCTTCTCGCGCTCGACCGTCTGCAGCCTGTCCGCGTGCCGGCACACCCAGCGCTCGGCCCAGGCCATGGCCAGCTCCAGCCGCGGCGCGCGGGCATGGCCGTGGCGCCAGCGGTGGCGGTTCACCGTGACCAGCCAGCGCCCGCCGAGGATCCGCTCCACGCCCGCCACCTCCAGGCTCTGACACAACTTTTTCAGAGGTCGTCACAGCCAATCCTTGAAGACACGTGCACTTATAAATCAATAAGTTATGTCTATCCAAGGCGTAGTGACACTAGCAGCAGTGTGGAACGAACGTTCACAGGGACGCCGCCGATACGTGGTTTTCCATTGAACTTTCCGTTACAACTGGTGCTCCAACCGACGTGCTGGGCAGCATCCCTCCGTAAGTGCGCCTCACTCCGCCTGAGCGCTGATCTCATATGACGCACCCACTCCTGGTCCATCCACCGCTCGTCGAAATCATTGCGGAAGTGCGTCTGGAAGATGATGGCGCACCCAGCAAGGGTGTAGGAGTTCAATTCACGATGCCGGATGACGCAAAGTTCGTCTCTTTCGGCATCGCAGTAGGCCACCAAGGCTATACAAACTTAGAGCGCCTCGTTCCTCCTGGCTTCCCTGTACCTCACGGCGCGGTGATCTACCGCTATAGAAGACCCAACGCCGAAGAGCCCACACTCTATCAGCTGGGGGCTGACGTGTTTACAGCGAACGCACTCCCGCCCTATGACAGCTGGACATCATTCCGGCCCCATGTCGTAAGTGGGCTGGAAGCAGCATTTGCCGTCGGCGTCTTGACGAAAGGCAGACGCGTTCGAGCGTCGCTCAAGTATGTAGACGCCTTCTCTGGGGAGTCGCTACTTGGTCGCACGCCGTCAGTCTTTCTTCAGGACCTATTGGGCCTGAATTATTCGATGCCAAAATGTATGGCCACTGATCGGGAACCGAGAACCCTTCGTTTTTCTACCGAGTCTTATTGCGCTGAAGATGCGATCTTCGCACTCGAAGCGGGCGCGGGCAAGAAAGACCAAGCGGATGCTGTGATCCTCAACACCACAGCCAGCTCTAGCTTGCGAGCCGAAACTGTCGAATCGATTTTAGAGAAGCTGGATGTGCTCCAGGCGCTACTGCACGACGCATTTTTGGAACTAATTGAGCGATTTCCAGGAGATCCTTCGTCGTGAATCCGACACCGTGGTTACCAACCCTAACAGGGCATTCTTTCTTCAAGGGCTCCAGCATCGTTGCAGCCAACCCCAGCCGCATACCTAGTGCGGCCTTCGAGACCCTTTCAATCGACCATTTTTCAGAAGCTGCAACTGCGTACTTCCCCCTTAGGCGAGCATCTGACCTCGTCACGTGGCGCCAATCGCCCACTTCGACTCGTCGAGCTAAAGAAAACGCGTTACTTTCGCGCATGCGAGACTTTGCCAAGCTTAGAGAGAACTGGGACGGGGAAGGAGCCCTGGCACCGAGCGCAGAGGCACTTGAGACGAGTTCTCGCGTAGCTGCGCTCCTGGGGAGCCTGCCTGAGATTGAAACTTCTCCAAATCCAAACGGTACGATTTCCATCTTCTTCGAGGTTCTTGGCGACACGTGTGAACTCGAGATCGGTAAGACACGATTCCGCTTTAGCAAAATCCCCGGCCCCCAAGGGGGCGAACTAAGCGGGACGGGCGGTGACCATGAAGAGCTGATGGCTCTCATGGATAGCGTTGTATCGGCTGTAGCCATGCAGCGTCAAGCCGACCGCTTATCGCAGGCTATGGAATGTTTTATCTGCGAAAGCGATTCAATGAGATCAATGCGGCAGGATATTCATTTTTCGTCTGAGTGGAGCGACGACATCCTAATTGGTGCGAAAATTTCAGTTTGAGGGACGGGCGTGCCCTATCCGGTCGAAATAGATGAGAACGAGCTGATCGTTAGGGTTGTTCGAAGTCCGTATCACCTGAACAAGAGCGAGAGCAGGCTAACTCCATCAGCATTCCGGCCTCCGCCGGGGCGTCGTGATCTGTC
Source organism: Luteimonas endophytica (assembly GCF_029887875.1). Classification (GTDB taxonomy): domain Bacteria; phylum Pseudomonadota; class Gammaproteobacteria; order Xanthomonadales; family Xanthomonadaceae; genus Luteimonas; species Luteimonas endophytica. Next base: position 181,523 of record NZ_JARXRM010000046.1, on the reverse strand, counting down.
GGTCATTCGTTGGCGTTACACAATACCTGATGGGCGAGAGCTGAAGACCAAGATCCGCTCAATAGGAAACTGCGCAGAAGCACGATACAAAGGACTGGCAGCCCTAATCGCGTCAGAGTGTCTAGCTGCCAACGTGGAACTCGTCGATAGTCGAGAACAATTTCTCGGGCATGCAGACATCCTCATGCCCTATGCAGTGCCGAACCACGAGCCTGCTGATGGCAGCATTGCCGACACTCTCGCGGCAATTCGCGCCGCTCTACGAGATGCTGCCAAGTATCATCCGGACCCAGCCCCCGAAGCGCAGCTGTGGACGATTGATGAGCTACCACCGCCATGCGACCAGTCGCCCATCCGTTCTATCTGAGACGAAGCATTATCAAAAGCAGCTACTTGATTATTCGCCGGTATGTGACATTTCCGGGTCGTAAATAGCGCCACTTTCTTCGTCGAGTTTCAGAGCAACTTTGCCTTTTGCGCCCTCATGACTTTTAACTAAACTGACCTCAACCTCACGTGATAATCCCATGCCCTCTTTCAAATTCGCCAAAGAATTTTCGTACTCACGATGACATAAAATTACTTTGCCTGCGACGTCCGCGAGATCACGCCAGGATCCAATATCAAGCAAGGAAGGGCGCCGATTGGCACCCAGATCTAAATTAGACCCCAAAGCCAAGGTGATCAGTACCGCAACTTTCTCCTGTTTAGCAAAATCGGACAAAGCTAGAGAAATCTCACGCTCCTGACCGCCCTTGTCCGTGTATTCAATTCCATCAATCACTAAGATCTCTGCGCCGGTTCCCCGAAGCCTATCCAAAGTGTTCATTAGATCTTGCGCTGATCGCACCGGATCATCGTCAATCGTAACGTCTGCATCTTTAAGTATTCTTACCGCAGAAGTCACTCGACTCCAATCTTCTTCTTCCAGCTGTCCGCGACTAAAGCGGGCTCGAGATATTACCCCTAAGCTGCAAAGCAGACGATTCGCATACTGAGTGGCACTCAAGCGCTGGCTCAGTATAATTGATTTCTTTTTCTTGTCCTTCATGGAAGCCTGAAAAGAGACGACAGCGAGCGCGAGTTCTACCTGTCCGTGCTCGGGCCTACTTGCTAGCAATGTCATCTCGTCTTTCTCAAGTCCGTTTGTAAGATTATCCAAGGCAGGTATGCCAAACGGCACGTCGCCAAGATACTTTGACTCGGAAAACCTCGTTGCCAAACTGTCAAAAGAATCAGCTAGTCGCTGGTTCAACGCTTTTGAGCTAAAGACGTTGCGCTCACTCTGCCCTTGGAAAGGATCACGAAGGAGGCGCCTTATTCCTTTTGCTACGCTGAGCCATGCTTCATCCGGATCAGACCAAGCCGTCACGGCTTTGGCATCAATTGGCAGCATAAGGAGTTTTGCGAATGGGGTTCCGCTCCAATCTGTAGGTCTTACTACAATTGGAACTACTGCTGCCCGCCTATTCTGGTGTCTCTCTAGCGCTACCCGAAGCTCCTTTGTGTAGCAGTAATCGGAAGCAATGAAGTCTGGAGAGATCAATAGCAACACTACGTCCGCAGTCTTCAGCTGCGACATGATCACTTCGTCAAGCTCCTCGCCTGGCAGAACTCGGTGGTCAGACCAAATTTCAAGTTCACCGAGTCTTACTGCAGTGGAAAGTGCGGCTTCAAGGGCGGCGCGATGCTGCTCATCCTTGTGAGAGTAGCTCACGAGAACTCTTCTAGCACTCATGTAAATCTATCACCCACACTTCGAATACCCACAATTCAAACAAGTCGCACACCCATCCATCAGCACCACGGCCTTGGTGCTGCACTTGTGGCACATGGTGGCGGACGGCGGGAACGAGGCGCCCTCGCCGGTCACGGCGATGTCCTCGGGGTGGTCGTCGGCGGGTTCGGGCGCGGCGGCGGCCCGGTCGCTTATTTCAGCGTTTTTTTTTGACTGGGCTTCGAACTGGCGGCGCTTCTCGGCGATGAGGGCGCGGGTGGTGTCGCTCATCTCGGGGTCGTGCATCATGCCGATGGACTTCAGGTGGTCCTCGACGATGTTGCCCAGCTCGGCCACCAGGCTGGGCATGTACACGCCGCCGGCCTTGAAGTAACCGCCGCGCGGGTCGAACACGGCCTTCATCTCCTCCACCAGGAAGGTGACGTCGCCGCCCTTGCGGAACACGGCGCTCATGATGCGGGTGAGCGCCACGATCCACTGGAAGTGCTCCATCGACTTGGAGTTGATGAAGATCTCGAACGGGCGGCGCTGCTCGTGCTCGGTGCCGGCGTTGAGCACGATGTCGTTGATGGTCACGTACATGGCGTGCTCCACCAGCGGGGACTTGATCTTGTAGGTGCTGCCGATCAGCACTTCCGGGCGCTCGATGCGCTCGTGCATCTGGATGACGTTGTCCTCGGCGCCGGCGGCCAGTTCCGCTTCGGCGGCTTCGCGGCTCACGGAGGCGGTGGGCACGTCCTTCACCTTGTCTTCGGGGGTGACGACGGCGTAGCCCTTGATTTTCTTGTCGATCCTGACGGCCATTGCTGATCTCTTGCGGTTGCGGTGGGGCGGTGACGGGGATGGCGGGCGGGGTTGGTGTGCGGGCCCCCGGCCCAACCCCTCCCCCGCGGGCGGGAGAGGGGCTTTGGCGCGGTTACTTGCTTGCGGACTTCTTGGCGGCCTTGCGCGGGGCGGCCTTCTTCGCCGCCGCCTTCCTGGCCGGGGCCTTGCGGGCGGCGGCCTTCTTGGCGGGCGCCTTGCGGGCGGCGGTCTTCTTGGCCGAGGCCTTCTTCGCCGGCGCCTTCCTGGCGGTGGTCTTGCGCGCCGCGGTCTTCTTGCTGGCGGCCTTCTTCGCCGTCTTCTTGGCGGTCTTCTTGGCGGTGGCCTTGCGCGCGCCGGCGGCGCGGGTGGCGGCGGCCTTCTTGCCGGCGGCCGAGCGCTTGGCGGCCTTCTTGGCGCGGGTGGCCGCGGCCTTCTTGCCGGCCGCCTTGCGGGTGGCCTTCTTGCCGGCCTTGGTGGCGGCGGCCTTCTTGCCGGCGCCCTGCTTCTTCAGCGCGGCGCCTTCGGCGGCGGCGCTGGCCTTGGCCTTGGTGAGGCTCTTCTTGGCCTTGCTCACGCGCTTGCTGACGGTCTTGCCGGCCTTCTTCGCGGTCTTGCGCGCGCTGGCCACCGCCTTGCTCACGCGCTCGGCCACCGTGCTGCCGACCTCCTGCGCCTTCTCGGCCACAGCCTCGGCCGCACCGGCGATGGTCGCCGTCACTCCGTTACCGTTGCTCATCGGGTTTTCCTCGTCGTGTTCCGGGCACTGTTGCCCGTGAAGCGGAATGTAGCGCGAAGTTTGGGCGGTGTATGCAAGGGGCGTGGCGGGGGCTCTGGTTCCCACCCCCGCTGCCGGGCGCGGGAGACGGGGTTCGCCGCGGGCGGGGGCTGCGTGGCCGTCCCCGCCCCGGCCCCGCACCCGCTGCGCGGGAGCGGGGAGCCAGGGTCAGAACTTGCCGTAATAGCCTTCCTTCAGGGCGTCGAACAGGTTGGCGGCGCTGTGCACCTCGCCGTCGTATTCGATCTGCTCGTTGCCCTTCACCTCCACCACTTCGCCGTCCTCCAGCTCGAAGCGGTAGGTGGTGTTCTCCAGGTCCTTCTCCTTGACCAGCACGCCCTGGAAGGCGGCCGGGTTGAAGCGGAAGGTGGTGCAGCCCTTCAGGCCCTGGTGGTAGGCGTAGGTGTAGATGCTCTTGAAGTCTTCGTACGGGTAGTCGGTGGGCACGTTGGCGGTCTTGGAGATGGAGCTGTCCACCCATTTCTGCGCCGCGGCCTGCACGTCCACGTGTTCCTTGGGGCTGATGTCGTCGGCGGAGATGAAGTAGTCCGGCAGCTGCGCCTCGGGCTGGTCCGCGTAGGGCATGGCCTTGGGGTTCACCAGGTGCCGGTAGGCCAGGAGTTCGAAGGAGAACACGTCCACCTTCTCCTTGCTCTTCTTGCCCTCGCGGATCACGTTGCGGCTGTAGTGGTGGGCGAACGAGGGCTCGATGCCGTTGCTGGCGTTGTTGGCCAGGCTGAGGGAAATGGTGCCGGTGGGGGCGATCGAGCTGTGGTGGGTGAAGCGGCTGCCGGTCTCGGCCAGCGCGTCCACCAGCTCGGGGGCCACCGTGGCCACCTGCTGCATGTAGCGCGAGTACTTGGCGTGCAGCACCTTGCCGGGGATCTCCTGGCCCGCCTTCCAGCCGTCGGCGGCCATCTCCGGGCGCTTGCGCAGCATCTCGGCGGTCACGGTGAAGCGCTCCTCCATGATCGGCGCCGGGCCCTTCTCCTGCGCCAGCGCCAGGCCCATCTCCCAGCCGGCCACGGCCATCTCGCGGGCCACCCGCTCGGTGAACGCGCAGCTCTCCTTGGAGCCGTACTTCATCTTCAGCATGGTGGCGGTGCTGCCCAGGCCCAGGAAGCCCATGCCGTGGCGGCGCTTGCGCATGATCTCGTCGCGCTGCTGCTGCAGGGGCAGGCCGTTGATCTCCACCACGTTGTCCAGCATGCGGGTGAACACGCGCACCACTTCCTTGTATTCCTCCCAGTCGAAGCTGGCCTGGTCGGTGAAGGGGTTGCGCACGAACTTGGTCAGGTTCACCGAGCCCAGCAGGCAGGCGCCGTAGGGCGGCAACGGCTGCTCGCCGCAGGGGTTGGTGGCGCGGATGTTCTCGCACCACCAGTTGTTGTTCATCTCGTTGACGCGGTCGATCAGGATGAAGCCGGGCTCGGCGTAGTCGTACGTCGAGACCATGATCATGTCCCACAGGTGGTGGGCGCGGATCTTGCCGTACACCCGGCAGGCCACCAGGCCGTCGTCGCGGACGATGTAGCCCGCATGCTGCGGCCACTCCTTCCAGATCACCTTGTCGGCATCGGCCAGGTCCACGTCGCCGGCCTCCTTGTCGCTGATCGGGAACACCAGCGGCCAGTCGGCGTCGTTCTCCACCGCCTCCATGAAGCCGTCGGTGATCAGCAGGCTGAGGTTGAACTGGCGCAGCCGGCCGTCCTCGCGCTTGGCGCGGATGAAGTCCTTGGCGTCGGGGTGGCTGATGTCGAAGGTGCCCATCTGCGCGCCGCGGCGGCCGCCGGCGGAGGACACGGTGAAGCACATCTTGTCGTAGATATCCATGAACGACATCGGCCCGGAGGTGTACGCGCCGGCGCCGGCCACGAACGCGCCCTTGGGGCGCAGGGTGCTGAACTCGTAGCCGATGCCGCAGCCGGCCTTCAGGGTCAGCCCGGCCTCGTGCACCTTCTCCAGGATGCCGTCCATCGAGTCGCCGATGGTGCCGGAGACGGTGCAGTTGATGGTGCTGGTGGCCGGCTTGTGCTCGAGCGCGCCGGCATTGGAGGTGATGCGGCCGGCGGGGATGGCCCCGCGGCGCAGCGCCCACAGGAAGCGGTCGAACCAGTACTTGCGCTTCTCCGGGTTGGGCTCGGCATCGGCCAGGGCGTGGGCCACGCGCTGGTAGGTGCCGTCGATGTCGGCGTCGACCGCTTCGCCCTGCTTGGTCTTGAGGCGGTACTTCTTGTCCCAGATGTCGGCGGACGCCGGCTGCATCGGAATCTCCGTTGCCGGGTCCTGCTTCACCGCCTCCAGACGAACCGTGCTCATGCTGCTTGTCTCTCCTGCGTTTGCGGCGGGTCGTGCCCGCCCTGTCGTTATTGTCGGTACCGGCGCGGGGCGGCGACGGCAAAGCGGCGGCGGCGTGCGTTACGCCCCGCGCAAAACCCGGATTTTCGTGGTGTCGGTCACGCCCGTCCGCATCCGGCGCCACCCCCATGGCCACTGGACCTTTCCAAGCGAATCCCCATCACTTGGGCCACGTACATGCCGACAACCCCAAGATGTAGTGGCGAACGGGGGCTCAAGCTACGCCCGGTGGTGGCGGAAGTCAACTCCACTTCGGGCCCAAACGCCCGATCGGCGGTTTCGCCGCCGTTGAGCCCCGTTCAGGCAGGATAGGCGGGTCGCCGGCGCGTTCCGCGGCCGCCCTTGAAGGGGTCGGCGCGTGCCGCATTTCACGTCTCAGCCACCGTCACTACGGGATAACCAGCCCTCCATGCGTCCCCTGCCCACCCTCCTCGCCCTCGTCGCTGCGGCCGCGTTCGGCGGCCTTGCCGCGGTCGCCATCGGCGACGGCCTGCGCGCACCCGCCCAGGCCCAGGACGCCCCCGCCCCGGTCTTCAACACCCCCGCCGCCACGCCCGCCGGCGCCCGCGAGGTGCCGCCCGGCCTGGTCGGCGGCGCCGCGCTGCCGATGGCTGTGGACGGCCAGCCGATGCCCTCGCTGGCGCCGATGCTGCAGCGGGTCACCCCGGCGGTGGTCAGCGTGAACAACAAGCGGGTGGTGCGGGTCAGCCCGTTCGGCAACGACCCGTTCTTCCGCCGCATGTTCCCGGAGCTGAGCCAGGAGCGCATCGCCCAGTCGCTGGGCTCGGGGGTGATCGTGGACGCCGCGCGCGGCTACGTGCTCACCAACCACCACGTGATCCAGGACGCCGACGAGGTCACCGTCACGCTCGCCGACGGGCGCACCCTGGAGGCCGAGTTCCTCGGCTCCGATGCCGAGACCGACGTGGCGCTGATGCGGGTGCAGGCCGACGGCCTGACCGAGGTGCCGCTGGCCGACAGCAGCATGCTCAGCGTCGGCGATTTCGTGGTGGCGGTGGGCAACCCGTTCGGCGTGGGGCAAACGGTCACCTCCGGCATCGTCTCGGCGGTGGGCCGCAGCAACATCCCCGGGGTGGGCTTCCAGAACTTCATCCAGACCGACGCCAGCATCAACCCGGGCAACTCCGGCGGCGCGCTGGTCAACCTGCGCGGCGAGCTGGTCGGCATCAACACCGCCAGCTTCAACCCGCGCGGCAGCGAGGCCGGCAACATCGGCCTGGGCTTCGCCATTCCCTCCAACCTGGCCGGCAGCGTGATGCGCCAGCTGATCGCCACCGGCGAGGTGCGCCGCGGCACCCTGGGGGTGGACACCCAGACCGTGGACGCGCGCCTGGCCGAGGGCCTGGGCCTGGAAGCGCCGCGCGGCGCGGTGGTGACCCGGGTGCACCCGGGCTCGGCCGCGGCCGAGGCGGGGCTGCAGACCGGCGACGTGATCGTGGGCGCCAACGGCCAGCGCGTGGACAACAGCGAGAGCCTGCGCAACATCCAGGGCCTGCAGGCCATCGACACGCCGGTGACGCTGCAGCTGCTGCGCGACGGCCGCCCGCTGGAGATCACCGCGCGGCTGCGCGAGGTGCCGCACGACGGCGCCAGCTACGACGCGCGCCTGGCCGGCGCCACCCTGGCGGACCTGCCCGAGGCGCTGCGCCGCGCCAGCAACCGCGTCAGCGGCGTGCTGGTGGAGGCGGTGGAGCCGGGCAGCCGCGCGGCGCGCAACGGGCTGCGCGCCGGCGACGTGATCCTGGCCGCCACCGGCGGCCAGTTCCACGACCTGGCCGGGTTCCGCGCGGTGCTGTCCAACGCCCCCGACGAGGTGGTGCTGCTGGTGCAGCGCGGCCGCAGCCAGGGCCAGGTGCAGCTGCGCTAGGCGGCTGGCCGGGGCCGGGCACCGGATCATCACCCGGCACGCGCCATCCTTGCGCCACGCACGACCGATCCATCCCCAGTTCAGTACCACGCGTTTGACCCAACGAATGAGCAGGACGAGTTGAGCACCAGCACGCGACACCGGCGCCACGCCCACGCGGGCACGCCGCCGGCCCGACCCCCGACAACACAGCAGGAGACACCGCGATGAGCCCCACCTCCACCGACAACGTGAAGAACAGCCTCGGCGAAGCCGGCAGCCGCCTGAAGCAGGCCGCGCACGATGCCGGCGACGCGATCAAGGGCGCCGCCGACGTGGCCGGCGACGAGCTGCGCCTGGGCAAGGCCAACGTGAAGGCCGACCTGGCCGACAGCGCGCTGTCCGGCCTGTCCGCGCTGGAAGGCCTGGGCGAGGCCGGCCGCGAGCAGATGGACCTGGTGCTGGACAAGGGCCGCGACCTGGTCGACAGCGCCGCCGACCTGATCCGCGAGCGCCCGCTGGCCTCGTTCGGCGTGGCCTTCGCCGCCGGCTGGATCATCGCCAAGCTCGCCCGCAGCAAGTAAGCCGGCGCCGCGGGGAAGGCAGTGACCGAGCAGCCACGCGACCAGCCCGGCGCGCCGGCCGGCGGCGACGCCGGCGCCGGCAAGCCGCCGCACCTGGACGAGAGCGTGCGCCGGGTCGGCAAGGCCGGGCGCGCGCTGCTCGGCTCCGGCCGCGAGACCGGCCGCGCGCTGCGCAAGCTGGTGGCCGCGGACCTGGCGCTGGCGCGCGGGGCGCTGGGCCGGGCGCTGTTCTGGGCCGCGGTGGGGATCATCTTCGGCGCCTCGGCCTGGCTGCTGGTGATGGGCGCCACCGTGGCGGTGCTGCAGGCGGCGGGGCTGTCGTGGCTGGCCTCGATCGCGATCGCCGCCGGCATCAGCCTGGCGGTGACCGGGCTGGCCGCCTGGCGGGTGTTCGTGTACTTCGAGATGGCCACGCTCAAGGCCAGCCGCCGCCAGCTGGCGCGGCTGGGGCTGTTCGACGAGGGCCCGGACGACGACGAGGACGGCGATCCGCCCGCGCCGCGTTCGCATGCGGTGCCGGCGGCCGGGCCCGCTGCCGCCGCGCCGCCGGCCCCCACCGGGGGCGCCGTGCCATGACCATCAAGTCGCTCAAGCGCCGGCTGGCGCGCGCCGAACTGCTGGCCGACGGCCGCATCACCCAGACCCGCGAGGGCTACCACGGGCTGCGCCGGCAGTGGCGCGAGGCGTGGACCCCGGGGCGGATCGTGGTGGCCGGGCTGCTGGCCGGCTTCGCCGCCGGCCGGTCCGCGCCGGAGCGGGCGGTGAAGCAGCTGGGCCGGATCGGCAAGCAGATCGGCGACCCGCGCTGGCTGCGGCTGGTCAGTTCCATCGCCGGCCTGCTCACCTCGATCCAGGCCACGGTGGCCGCGGCGCGCGCCAAGGACGCGGCGCAAACCGCCGACGACGCCGCCGACGATGCCGCCGACGACGCGCAGCAGGCGAATCAGCACGCTGCCCCGGCCGGCACGGCCGATGCCGCGGCGCGGCCCGCCGAAGGCATGGAGGGCGGCGCGCCTGCCGGCGCCGGCGCGCAGCCGGGCCGGGCGGCACCGCCCCACGGCGCCGGCGCGGCTGCACCCGCGCCGCAGGACCGCCGCCGGCCGGACCCGAGCTGGGACAGCCAGCCGGCGCCGGCCGAAGCGGCCACCGACGTGTCCGAGCGGTGAGCGCCCGGCCGGGGCCGCGGGCGTGAGCGCGCCGCTCGCCGCGGCCAAGCACGACGACGCCCCGCCCCCGCCGCCGCGGCCGCGCGCGCCGGTGTCGGTGGTGGTGCTGGCGGCGCTGGCGTTCGGCTACACGCTGTGGGCGGCGCAGGGCGTGGTGGTGCCGGTGCTGCTGGCGATGTTCTTCGCGCTGGTGGGCAACCCGATCCTGCGCGCGCTGCGGCGGGTGTGGATCCCGCGCTTCGTCGGCGCGCTGCTGGTGCTGGCGCTCGGGCTGACCGCCACGGTGCTGCTCGGCCGCCAGCTGGTGGTGCCGGCCAGCGAATGGATGCAGCAGGTGCCGCGCGAGCTGCAGGTGCTCACCCCCAAGCTGAAGGAGATGGCGGCGCCGATGCAGCGCGCCAACGAGGCCGCGCGCACCTTCGCCGAGGCCACCGACGGCAGCGGCACCCACCGCGTGCAGATGGTGACCATCCGCGAGAACGATCCCTGGAAGCGGCTGTCGGCGACGCCGCGGCTGCTGGCCTCGGTGCTGGCGGTGGTGCTGCTGACGTTCTTCTTCATGGTCTACGGCGAGAGCCTGCAGCGGCACGCGATCGCGCTGCTGCCGCACCGCCACCAGAAGCGGCTGACGGTGGGGATCCTGCAGTCGATCGAGATGGAGATCTCGCGCTACGTGCTCACCATCACGGTGATCAACATGCTGCTGGGCGCGGCCCTGGCCGGGGTGCTGGTGTGGCTGGGCATCGCCCCGCAGGAGGCGCTGCTGTGGGGCACGATCGTGGCGCTGCTCAACTACGCGCCGTACGTGGGCCCGGCGATCGGCGCGGTGCTGATGCTGCTGATGGGCTTCGTGACCTGGAACGAGGTGGGGCCGTCGCTGCTGCCGGTGATCATCTACGTGGCCCTGCAGACGCTGGAGGGGCAGCTGCTCACGCCGATCATCCTCGGCCGGCGGATGGCGCTGTCGCCGTTGATCCTGATCCTGGCGCTGATGCTGTTCGGGTTCCTGTGGGGCATCCTCGGCCTGCTGCTGGCGGTGCCGCTGCTGGCCTGCGCCAAGCTGGTGCTGACCCGCATCGAGGGCCTGGAGGGCTGGGCGCGGCTGCTGGAGTAGCCGGCCGCCGCAACTCCCCATGGTGGAGGGCCCCCGACGCTGCCTTTCCCGTGGGAGCGGCCCATGGCCGCGAAGGCCGCGGGTGGCTCCGGCCGGGTCGGCGGCGCTGCCGGGCATGGCCGGCAGCGCCGGCTTTCGCGTGCACGGCACGCTCCTACGGGGGGGCGGTGCGCTTGCCCCGCACCGGCGGCGAACGCGGTTGCGGTCTGCGGCCTGCGCGGCGGGGTGGCGGGGGGTGGGCGGTACAATGCCGCGGTGACCTTCCCCGTCCGCGCCATCACCCTCGATCTCGACGATACCGTCTGGCCCTTCGCGCCGATCGCCGCGCGCATCGAACGGGTGCTGGACGACTGGCTGCGGCAGCACGCGCCGCGCACCGCCGCGCGCTATCCGCTCGAGGCCATGCGCGCGCTGCGCGAGCGGGTGTTCGCCGAGAACACCCATTTGCTGCACGACTTCACCGCGCTGCGGCGCATGGCGCTGGAACAGGCGCTGCGCGACAGCGGCGACGACGTGGCCCTGGCCGAGCCGGCCTGGGAGGCGTTCTACGCCGCGCGCAACGAGGTGGAGTACTACCCCGACAGCCTCGAGGCGCTGCGGCGGATCGCCGCACGGGTGCCGGTGGCGGCGCTCACCAACGGCAACGCCGACCTGGAGCGGATCGGGATCGCGGAGCATTTCGCGTTCCGGCTGACCTCGCGCGAGCACGGCAAGGCCAAGCCCTCTGCCTGCATCTTCCACGCCGCCTGCGCGCGCCTGGACTGCGCGCACGGCGAGGTGCTGCACGTCGGCGACCACATCGAGATGGACGTGGCCGGCGCCGCGCGCGCCGGGCTGCGCAGCTGCTGGATCAACCGCGAAGACCGCAGCTGGGAACACCCCGAGCTCGCCCCCGACCTGCAGTTCGACAGCCTGGCCGCGCTGGCCGACTGGCTGGATGCGCACGCCGCCCCCACCCCCGACAGGACCGCCCCCGCATGAGCTTGCCGACCGGATTCGTCCCCCCCGATGCCGCCGACGCGCCGCGCGCGCTGCACCTGGTCGATGCGGCGGGCCTGGGGGCCTGGTGCGACCGCCAGGGCGAGGCGACCGCGCGCTGGGCGCGCTCGCAGGGCTGGGATGCCTCGCCCGGCAGCGTGCTGCTGCTGCCCGGCGACGACGGCGCCGCGGCCGCCGCCGCGATCGGCATCGGCGACCGGCTCGATCCGTTCTCCTACGCGCACGCGCCGATGGCGCTGCCGCCCGGCGACTGGCGCCTGGCCGAAGACGACGCGACCGCGGGCGAGGCGCGCAGCGCGCTGCTGGTCGGCTGGGGCCTGGGCAGCTACCGCTTCGACCGCTACAAGCAGGCGCCGCGCGCGCCGGCGCGGCTGGTGGCCGAACCGGACGCCGAGAGCGTGGACCTGGTGACCGCGTGCTGCCGGGTGCGCGACATGGTCAACACCCCGACCGAGCACATGGGCCCGGAACAGCTCGAGGATTTCGCCCGTGCGCTGGCCGAAGCGCACGGCGCGGCGTTCGAGAGCATCGCCGGCGACGCGCTGCTGGCGCGCAACTTCCCCGCCATCCACGCCGTCGGCCGCGCCTCGCACCGGGCGCCGCGGCTGCTGCAGCTGAGCTGGGGCGAGGCCGGCGCCCCGCACCTGGCGCTGGTCGGCAAGGGCGTGTGCTTCGACACCGGCGGCCTGGACATCAAGCCCGCCGAGGGCATGCGCAACATGAAGAAGGACATGGGCGGCGCGGCGCACGCGCTGGCGCTGGCCGGGCTGGTGATGGCGCGCAGGCTGCCGGTGCGGCTGACGGTGCTGGTGCCGGCGGTGGAGAACGCGATCGGCCCGGACGCGTTCCGCCCGGGCGAGGTGATCGCCACCCGCAAGGGGCTGTCGGTGGAGATAGACAACACCGACGCCGAGGGCCGGGTGGTGCTGGGCGATGCGCTGGCCTACGCCGGCGAGCTGGAGCCGGCGCTGGTGCTCGACTTCGCCACGCTGACCGGCGCGGCGCGGATCGCCCTGGGCCCGGACCTGCCGGCGCTGTACAGCAACGACGACGCGGTGGCCGCGGCGTGGCTGCAGGCCGGCGAGGCGCAGCGCGACCCGCTGTGGCGGATGCCGCTGTGGCGCCCGTACCTGCGCTACCTGACCAGCCGCATCGCCGACCTGGCCAACGCCGGCTCGCGCATGGCCGGCTCGGTGACCGCGGCGCTGTACCTGGAGCGCTTCGTGCCGCCGGGCACCGCCTGGGCGCACCTGGACGTGTACTCCTGGAACGACAACGACCGCCCCGGCCGCCCCGCCGGCGGCGAGGCGCAGGCGCTGCGCGCCGCCTGGGCGATGCTCAAGGCACGTTACGGCTGAGTTGCCGGTGGCGGCGCCCGGCAGCCACCGTACCTTCTCGCTGCTGGACCGGTGGCGCCGATCCGGCGCCGCGCTGCTGGCGCTCGCGCTGTGCGGCTGCACCAGCCTGGCCGACCGCATCGTCGAACCGCGCAGCGTGCCGCTGGTCGATTCCGCGCTTGCCGCGCAGGTCCAGCGGTCGCTCGGGATCGAAACCGGGCGGCACCGCCCCGCCGGCGGCCCTGTGCTGCAGTATCTCGAGGTCGCGCCGCGCGACTACGGTCTCGAGTATCGCTATACCCGGACCGCCCGCGGGGCGGCATTCGAATTCGCGACGCGTTCGCGGCCTGCACACGGCCACCCGCAGCCGCCCCGCCGCGGCACCGTCGTGCTCTTGCACGGGTGGGGCCTGGACAGCAGTTCGATGCTCGTCTGGGCGCTGCATCTGGCCGAAGCGGGATGGCAGGGCATCGCGGTCGACCTGCGCAACCATGGCGGGTCCGGCCGGGCGCCGGCCGGCTACGGCCCGCGCGAAGGCGAGGATGTCGCCGGCCTGGTTCGAACGCTGCTCGGCAATGGAACGATCCGTGAGCCGGTGTTCCTGCTGGGCGTGTCCTACGGCGCGGTGGCCGCGCTGCACGCGGCCGCGGACCCGCAGGCGCCGGTGGCCGGCGTGGTGGCCTTCTCACCCTACGCCAACGCGGCCGAGGGGATCGCCGACATGGTGCGGGGCCTGGCAACGATGCACGGCGAGAGCCTGCGGGTGCGGCTGGCCGCGGGGCTCGGGCGCTACGACGCGGCGCGGACGGCTTCGGCGATCGCGGAAGCGGGGCGCCGCCTCGAACTGGACCTCGCGGCGATCGACGTGCGGCGCCCGGTCGCCGCCGGCGACGCATGCATGTTGATGGTTCACGGTGACGCGGATGGATTCTTCGCAATGGAGGACGTGCGTTCGCTCGCCGACGCCTCCGCGCGCGCCCATCTGCTGGAACTGCCGGGCGAGCACCATTTCAGCCTGCCGATGCGCGCGGACTGGCTGGCCATGCCGGTCGCTGAGTGGATGGCGACGGCCGCGGCGGGCGAGTGCCGCCCGGCGACGCTGCCGGCACCCCCGGGAGTGCCAGCCCCGTAGGACGGATCCGACAGGCAACTGCGCCCGCGGAGGCGAAGTGCGCCCAGGGCGATCCGGGCCGCGAGCGTACGGGCGGATGGGCCGCACCCGGTAGGCGCGTGCCATGCACGCGAAAGCCGGCGCGGTGGGCCATGCCGGCAACCGCCGCCGGCCCGGCCGGAGCCCGCCGCGGCCTTCGCGGCCATGGCCGCTCCTACCGGGCCCCCGGTGGGCCCGCGGGGTCAGGCGGGCAGGTCGAACAGCAGCAGGTCGGCGGGGGCGTCGTCGCCCTCGACGCCGGCGATGTGCAGTTCGCCGGCTTCCCCGGCCCAGCCGATCGCATCGCCGGCGGCCAGGCGCTGGCGCGCGACGTTCACCTGGCCGCTGGCCAGATGCAGCCAGTAGCGGCGCGCCGGGTCCATCGCCCAGGTCAGCGATTCGCCGGCGCCCAGCTGCGCGCCGCGCAGCCAGGCCTGTTGGCGGATGGCGATGCTGCCGTCCTCGCCCTCGGGCGAGGCCAGCACCGCCCAGCGGCCGCGGCGCGCGGCCGGGTCGAAGGCGCGCTGCTGGTAGGCCGGCTCGGCGTTGAGGCGGTCGGGCTGGATCCAGATCTGCAGGAAGTGCACCGGCTCGGCGTCCGAGCCGTTGTACTCGCTGTGCTCGATGCCGTGGCCGGCGCTCATCCACTGCACTTCGCCCGGGCGCAGCACCCCTTCGCCGCCGCCGCTGTCGCGGTGCGCGAGCGCACCGGACAGCACGTAGCTGAGGATCTCCATGTTGGCGTGCCGGTGCGGGGCGAAACCGCCGCCCGGCTGCACCCGGTCCTCGTTGATCACCCGCAGCGCGCCCCAGCCCATCCACTCCGGGTCGTGGTAGTGGCCGAAGGAGAAGCTGTGGCGGCTGTCGAGCCAGCCGGCGGCGACGTGGCCGCGGTCGGCGGAGCGCCTGAGGGTGTGCATGGCGGCGCCTACTCCGCGCCGGCTTCGCCCTCGGGCGCCGGCACCATCGCCTCGGTGGTGATGCGCAGCTCCACCTCGTCGCTGACGTTGGGCGCGTACATGCCCAGGTCGAAGTCGCTGCGCTTGAGGGTGGTGGTGGCGTCGAAGCCGATCGCCTCGCGCTTGGTCATCGGGTGCGGCTTGGCGGCGTTGAGGGTGGCGTCGAGCACCACCGGCCGGGTGATGCCCTTGATGGTGAGGTCGCCGGCGACCTTCAGCCGGCCCTCGCCCGCCGGCTCCACCGCGGTGCTGCGGAAGGTGGCCTCGGGATGGTTGGCGGCGTCGAAGAAGTCGTCGCTGCGCAGGTGCTCGTCGAAATCCTCCACGTGCGAGTTCAGCCCCGACATCGGCAGGGTGACCCGGACGCTGGACGCGGCGACGTCGTCGGCGTCGTAGACGATCGCGCCGTCGGCCCCGCCGAAGTGCGCGATCGGGTTGGAGAAGCCGAAGTGGCTCCACTGCGCCACCACGTCGGTGTGGTTGGGATCGATCCGGTAGGTGACCGGTGCGGCGAAGGCGGGGGCCGCGGCCAGCGACAGGGCGGCGGCGAACAGGGCGGTCTTGAACGAACCGGAAGAGCGGAGGGGCTGCATGGCGGGTGGCTCCAGGGGATTGACGACCGGTGGAAGGACGGCTGCGGTGCAGCCGGGACGCGCTGGATTCGGGAGAGTGTGCTGCAAGCGGCCCGGCCGGGGAACGGGCCGGGCGGCCGGATCACTCGATGCGGCAGGCCTCGTCGAAGGACAACCGCGGCGAACGCTCGAAGATGCTGGCCGGGTCGCCCCTGCCCAGGTTGACCAGGAAGTTGGAGCGGATCGAGGTGCCCTTGAAGAACGCCTCGTCGACCTTGGCGGCATCGAAGCCGGTCATCGGCCCGGTGTCCAGGCCGAGCGCGCGCGCGGCCAGGATCAGGTACGCGCCCTGCAGGGTGCCGTTGCGGAAGGCGTGGTCGCGGCGGTTTTCTTGCGGGCCCTCGAACCAGCTCTTGGCGTCGGTGTGCGGGAACAGGTAGGGCAGCTTGAGGTGGAAGTCGAGGTCGTGGCCGACGATGACCACCACCGGCGCCTCCATGGTCTTCCTGCGGTTGCCCTCCGCCAGCGCCGGCTCCAGCCTGGCCTTGGCCTCCTTCGAGCGCACGAACACGAAGCGCGCGGGGGACTGGTTGGCGCTGGTCGGGCCCCATTTCAGCAGCTCGTAGAGCTGGCGCAGGGTGTCGTCGCTCACCTCGCCGCTGAAGCGGTTGTAGGTGCGCGCGGTGCGGAACAGGCGGTCGAGCGCGGTGTCGTCGAGCACGTCGGTCATGGTGTTGGGTGTCCTGGCGCGGCGCGGCCGCTCGGGATGGACCAGTGTAGAGTTCCACCGGTGAACTCGCAGCCTTGACTCCGGAACGGATGGTCGCAACCGTGGAACAACGCAGGGCGGGGCCCGGGGGATTGGCGCCGCGGGCGCAATGCTGGACGCTGACCGACGGCCACGCGGGCAACGCGCGCCAGGCGAGCGCGCTGGCGGCGGCGCTGGGGCTGGCGGCGCGCGACTGGCTGTTGGAGCCGCGGCCGCCCTGGGGCTGGGCGGCGCCGCGGCTGCTGCCGGGAAGCGAGCACGCGTTCGGCGCCGGCTTCGCCCGGGCGCAGGCCGCGCCGCCGGCGCTGGCGATCGGCTGCGGCCGCCAGGGGGCGCTGGCCACGCGGCTGCTGCGCGCGGCCGGGGCGCGCACCGTGCAGATCCTCGACCCGCGCCTCGATCCGGCGCACTGGGACCTGGTGGTGGTACCGGAGCACGACGCCCTGCGCGGCGCCAACGTGGTCACCCTGCTCGGCAGCCTGCACCCGGTCGACGACGCCTGGCTGACCGCCGCGCGCACCGCATTCCCGGCGCTGGCCGAACTGCCGCGCCCGCGCACCGCGCTGCTGCTGGGCGGCAGCAGCCGGCACGCGCGCTTCGACCGGCTCGCGTTCGAGGCGCTGGCCTCGATGCTGCGCACCGCGCTGGCGCAGGACGGCGGTAGCGTGCTGGCCACCACCTCGCGGCGCACCCCGCGCGACCTGTGTGAATCGCTGCGCCGGCACTACGCGGGCAGTGGCGGCGTGGCGCCGGGCGCGATCTGGACCGGCCCGGACGACGGTCCCAACCCCTACCCCGGCCTGCTCGCCTGGGCCGACCGCATCGTCTGCTCGCCGGACTCGGTGAACATGATCTCCGAGGCCTGCGCCACCCACGTGCCGGTGTTCGTGTTCGACCCCGCGCGCGTGGCCGGCCGGCCGCGCCGCTTCCTCGACGTCCTGCTCGCCCGCGGCCGGGTGCGCACGATGGACGCGACGCTGGCGCCGTACGAGGTCGAACCCCTGCGCGAGACGGCGCGCGTGGCTGCCGAGGTGCGCGCGCGGCTGGGGCTACCGGTATCGACTGCCCCGTCCCCATAGGACTTGCGCGTCGGGTCGACGCCAACGGCCCGCTCGGCGGCATCTCCCCGCAGCGCCTCCGCAGGAGCGTGCCATGCACGCGAAAGCCGGCGCGGCCGGCCGGTGCCGGGAATCACCGCGCACCCCATCGAAGCCTCCCGCAGCCTTCGCGGCCATGGGCCGCTCCTACGAATCTGCGGCGATCTGCTCCAGGCGGGCCTGGATCTCCTCCTCCGGTATCCAACGCCGGCGCACCATCACCCCGGCGCGTCTGCGCACATCGTCGATGTCGTCGGAAGGGTTGACTTGGAGCAGGGTCGGGCCGGCGCGGCGCCCGGGCCACACGCCTGTACTCCTCGCTCGGCTACTCGTCGCCAACGACTATGCAAGGAGACGGACGCAAACAGCGTGACCCGATGCTTCTTGGCGCCCGTTCTGGTGGGACAGGTCCAAAACACCGCACGCAGGTCGTATTTGTGGTGCGGCGCATGTTCGGTCACTAGGGTCGGTTGAGGCGCAGCGAATGCCCATTGCTCGTCGGATACGCTGGTCGGATACGGCTTGTGATCTGCCGGGTTCTCGCGCTTGTAGCGCTGGCCGTCCGGGCCGTACCAGAACCGGGTTCGGCTGCCGTTGCCCAACCGGACCTCGTGAGCCTTGTCGTCCAGGTCGTAGTGCACGGTGCGGTCGTTGGCGGTGCCTGAGCGTCGCGGCTGGTCTGGTTGCCGCGCGCGTCGTAGTGGTGTCAAGCCGGTCGTAGCTCTGCGCCAGCATGGTCTGATTGACGGTGACGCCATTGCGCATCGCCAGCTTGGCGCTGGTGAACGGGTTGAGGTTGTCGTAGGCGAAGGCCGCGTGCCGCTGCAGCATCCAGAACAGCAGCATCTACCTCTAGTCCCTCGGATGGCATATAACGGCCACTCTTTCCCCAAGCGGCATGACCTGTTCAGGGCCCCACGCAAACCATCTGCCACTTTGCTTAACCACGACTATGCTGCGGTTTTCCGAGTCAAGAATCTGAATCATCACCAAGCGCCCCTTCGAATCCCTCACTACCTGCGCTTCCGCATCGTCGAGCAGGCCTAGCGTTTCCGGGTCTACTCCCAGATCTACCGAAGCTCCACCTCGTCCGAACGGGTACTTTATGGCGTGACCAGTCCCGAGATCCCAATTTTCATAATTCTCATCAAACCATGTTACTAGTTTCTCCGTTCCAACTCGCTCCAATTTTTCGTGCACTTCGACGCAGTCATTCACCCTCTTCTTGCCTACTATCCCTACGACCAGAAAGATGAGAATGACGCCTAGAATAAGCGCTCCGAGAACGCCAACAAGCCTATTCATCGCCGCCTCCACGAAGATAGTACGCATGCCCAAAATTGGCCCATCGATTCGCATGCTGGATTTGTGCAATATTTCTTGTGGAGAAATCCCCCCCTGCGACACCTGCGGCGAACTGCGCCGTGTTCCAAGTCCTGATTGCTTGGCGCATAGCTCCTGCGGATTCGCCCCGGGCCGCCCACGACATTCCCTGCATCATGTAGTTAATATCATTTCCGTTGTGCAAGCCTGAGTACCCACCTGGCATGCCACTTATGTCGAACACCTCTCCCATCCAGTTACTAAATGTGGACGTATCCCCTCTTGACCCTCGCATTAGGTCCATAAACTGATAACGAGACATTTTGCTATATTCGCCTTCAACGCTCTGGTAGTAAGCTACCTCATACATATTGTGCTCAGCGAGCACCCCTAAATCAGAGGCCCCAAGCGGAATCACCCTTCCTGGATGCGCTTCTCTGAACTCGTCAACTCGCGCACGGATTGCATTGACTCGGCGCAGCCTTTCCGCGCGAGCCTGGTGGTTTTCTTCGTTGAACGCCCGGCTGAAAGCAGCCGTAATCGCCCCGTTCGCAAACTTCCCACCCGACAGCTTCGCCGCCGTCCCGCCCAGCGCGGCAGCAGCCGCGATTCGGGCCCCGGCATAGCTCGGCGCACGGCCTCCAATCTGATCAATGCCCGGCGCAAACACTTGTGTCACACCCGCACTGGCAAACCCGTGCCCGAACTTGCCACCTTGCAGCGTAGACATAACTCCACCAGTTGCACCATGGGCGATCACCTTGGCACCGTAAGCTCCTGAGCTTAGCCCAGAGCCAAAGACACCCGTGCCCGCCTCGCCAGTAACTCCGGCAAATGCTTCACCTACTCCATAGAATGCGGCAGCAGAAAATGCCCCCCAAAGGGCGCCTTGCCACGTTCCAGTGGCGACATACCCAGAAGCGGCGCCGAAGGCCATTGCCATACCCAGCTTGGCAAACGTGCCACCATCCAACCCGCCAGTCACGTAAGTTCCGACCACGGCGATGACAATCCCCAGCACCTTCCGCCAGCTAATCATCCCCGTCGGATCGGTATAGACCAACGGGTTGTTGAACACATACGTATACGCGTTCCACCCCTGCATGTTCCCCGGCGCCTGGATCACCGGGTCCGGCTGCAGGAAGCGGTGCAGGGTCGGGTCGTAGATCCGGCCGTTCATGTGGATCACGTCCAGGCCGTCGAGGTGCTCGTGGCCGGTATAGCCGCGCGGGGTGATCGCGGCGGCGGTGCCGGCGGCGGTGGGGTCGGTATAGCTGCGCCTGGATCCGTAGGCGCGATAGTCCTGGCTGTTCTGTACCGCGCCGCTGGCATCGGTGATGCGCACCACGCTGCCGAGGTGGTCGTGGAACAGGTAGCGGTTGGTCGCGGTGCTGCCGACGATGGTCTGCAGCATGACGCCGGCGATGTTGCGCTTGATGGTGGTGGCGGCGCCCTCGGTGACGATCTCGACGTTGCCGATGTAGAGCGTGCGCCGGCCGTTCTGGTCCTCGCGCTTGTAGCGCTGGCCGTCCGGGCCGTACCAGAACCGGGCGCGGGTGCCGTTGCCCAGCCGGACCTCGTGGGCCTTGTCGTCGAGGCTGTAGTGCACGGTGCGGTCGTTGGCCGTGCCTGGCGCGTCGCGGCTGGTCTGGTTGCCGCGCGCGTCGTAGTAGTAATGCATGTCGCGGTATTGGGCGACCCGGTGCGGGTTGGCGCCGGTAGTGTTGCCGCTGCCGTAGCCGCTGTTGCCGTCGCCCAGGCCGCAGCCTGCACGTCCGTCGTAGACATAGTTGTGGTTGCCGCCGTCCTCGTCGCGCCGACATGGGTTGCCCAGCCGATCGTAGCTCTGCGCCAGCATGGTCTGGTTGACGGTGACGCCGTTGCGCATCGTCAGCTTGGCGCTGCTGAAGCGGTTGAGGCTGTCGTAGGCGAAGGTCTCGAGGTAGCGGCTTTCCTTGCGCTGGGTGCTGAGGTTGCCGGCCATGTCCCAGCCGTAGGCCTCGTCCACCAGGTTGCAGGTGGTGGCGTTGCCGGCGCAGATGCGCGCGAGCCGGCCGGTGTTGGCCCAGTACTCCCGGTTCACCGCCAGAGCGTCATCCTGGCCGCGGCGTTCGCGTACCGGATTGCCCCAGGCATCGGTTTCCAGCAGGTGCAGCACGGTACGCGAAGCCGGATTGGTGGACACGGTACTGCCCGGGCACCCGGTATTGCCGGACGTCTCCGAGCTGGGACACACGGCGGCGGCGTGGCCACGCGCGTTGTACTGCGTCATGGTCCAACGGCCGCTAGCGTCCTGGCTTTTCCAGACCTGCCCCAGCGGGTTGTACACGGTGGTGGCTGGGTAGTTGGTGCCGTCGATCACCGTCGTGGCGCCCACCGGCCGCCCCAGGCTGTCATAGGCATAGCTGCGGCTGTAGCTCAGCGCGGTGCCCGTCTGCCCCTGCCAGGCGAGGTACGTGCCCCAGATCGTCTCGTTGGCCGGCTGACCACGGCCGTTGGCGGCCGTGTCGAAGTTGAAGGTCGACCGCGACTCGATGGTCCCGTCCGCGGTCTTGACGATGCGCCGCCAGACCCGGCCACGGCCGTCGACCTCGTTCTCGATGCGGTTGCCGACGCTGTCCTGCTGGGCGATCAGCTCACCCAGGGCGTTGTATTCGAAGTGCGTCGTGCCGGAGTCTGGATCGACCTGCCGGATCTTCCGGCCAGCGGCGTCGTAGTAGAACGTGTTGCGGATCTGGCCCCGTCCGGAATCCCGATGGACGTAGTAGAGACTGCCGTCCGCGTAGTAGCTGTAGACCGTCTCGGTGCCGATCGCGTCGGTCACCTTGGTCAGCTCGCCCAGGCCGTTGCGGGTCTGGGTGGTGGCCTTGCCGCGCTGGTCGGTCACGGTGGTCGCCAGGCCCGCATAGGCGGTCTGGACGGTGCTGGTGTCCGCACCGGTCACCAGAGTGGGACGCCCGAGCGCGTCGTAGGTGGTGGTGTTCCAGGCGCGCCCGGCGGTGCACACGTTCGCGGCAACCGACGGGCCCACGCCGCCTGCCGTGCTCGCGGTGCCCGCTAGGAAGAACGGATTGGACACGCGCCGCGGCCGGCCGGCCGCGTCGTAGTCTGTGCAGACCGCGGACGCGTCCTTGTCGCTCACTCCTACGTTGAAGCTTTGGGTTGCCTGCAGGATGGGGCGACCCAGCGCGTCGAAGTAGGTCCACTGCACCGGCGCCGCCTCGGCAGCGACCTGCTGGCGGAACTTGGCGCCGGCCGGACAGGTGATGGTGCCCCCACACCAGCGGTAGTGGGTGCGGCTCTCCACGCCGCCGGCCGGGTCGCCTGGGGTGCTTCCAGGCACCGTCTCCACCCAGGTGTAGAACGGACGGCCGAAGCTTCCGGTCACGGCAAGGGTATCGACGCCGTTGACATCATAGGCCTGGGTGACGTCGCCGAAGATGTTCCGCGCGACCACGGTCTGGGTCTTGATCTCGATGCTGCCGGCGGCGGACTGGAACGGCTCGTAGGTGGCCAGCGCGTAGCGCCCGCGGCTGTCGAAGGTGGTGCGCGAGTAGCGGTGCACCGTCTGCAGGTTCGCCGGGCGGAAGGTGAAACCGCCCGTGGTGCAAGGCGAGACCGGCGCCGCGCAGGTCACCGTCTGGATCACGTTGCCGAAGGCGTCGCGGGTGTATTCCTTGCGGATATCCTGGTCGGCGCCTGCGTCGCGCTGCGAGCGCTCGACCCGCAACAGACCGGTCACCGGCCCAGTGCCCGTGTCGTAGGCGAAGTCCGCGGTGCGCACCACATCGGCACGGCTCGGGCGGCGATGGGTGACGGTGCTGCTGGTCATCCGCCCCAGGCGCCAGAGAGCGGCGTTGTCGGAGTAGGCGTTCTGGGTGATGACGGTGGACATCGGCGACGACGCCGTGCCGGTGTGGGTATCCACCGAGGTGGTGATGACGTTCCCGTAGGCGCCGTAGTCGAACGTGGTCACGACCTTGCTGGTGGTGGCGCCGGTGAATGGGTCGCGCAGCGTCTCCTCGGTGCCGAGCGTGCGCACGTGGAGGGGCCGCTGCACGCCCGGCGCGAACAGAGCCACCCCGGCACCGATGTCGCCATCCGCCTCCCACTCGTGGGTGCTCGTTGAGAACACCGATCCGCCCACGCTGGGGAAGCCCTGTCCCGGGGTGGCGAAACACGCGTCGGTGATCGCGCCCCCGCCTAGGCATGCCGGCACGGCATAGGTCTGCCCGGCAACGACGCGCTTGTTGGTGGACGTCGGCATGCCGATAAAGGGAAAGTTCTGCGCGTAGTTGGTACCGACGACCACATAGCCACCCACCTGGTTGGGATCGTAGGTGACGATCTGCCGGAACCCGAGAAACCCCCGCCCGCCTGCCTGAACCTTGGCACCGGTATAACGGTAGTGCACCGTCGCCATCGCGTTCGGCGCACCGGCCTGCGGCGAGCTGCTGGACACCCGGGCCACGGCATAGATCGGCGCCAGCAGATCCATCACCGGCGACCCGCGTCCCCAGTTGTTCGCTCGCGAACCGCTATCGCGGCGATGCAGGTCCTTGTTGGTCAACGGCGCCAGAAGGATGTTGGTCTGCGCGCCCAGTCCGTTGGTGATCCGGGTGATCGCGTCGCGCGGCGCGTGGCGGCTGTTGCTCCTCGAGACGTAGACGGTGGGGTTGTTCTGCAGGCGCAGCGACATGAAGTCGACGTGGCCGTCGCCGTCGAGGTCGGCGAATAGCGGCGTCATCGCGCCTGGATCGCACCCGCTGCCTTCGCAGATCCGGGCATTGCCCCCGGGAAGCAGGACCGACGAAGCGAATCCACCATTGGGTTGCGCATGGCGCACGTAGTAGACCTTGTTGCTGCCGTACGCGCCGACGTGCAGCATGTCCGTGCGACCATCGCCGTTGACATCCGCGAACCTGACCTGGTCTCGATAGTCGCTCACGGGAAGAGAGCCGCCGGACATCAGGCCGCGCCCGGTGTTGACCCGATGATCCCACTCACTGCTGGCATTGAGTCGCGACGCGACGTCGGTCAGGCCGTCCCCATTGAAGTCGGCGAGCACGACCGCGTGCGCGTCCCCGGCGACGGTGCCGTAGTTGCGGGCGATGATAGTTCCGGTGGCCGGGACCTCCACCGTCATGGCATGCAGGCGCCTCGCCTGGCGGTGCCTCCAGCAGGGGTCGGCCTTGGTGTTGAAGGACCCTTTTCCCGACTCGCACTCCGGCTCGAAGGTCCACTCGTCGTAGGTGGTGGTGACGGCGAACAGCAGGTCGGACGATGCGTCGCCGTTGAAATCGGCCAGCTGTGCGAAGCCCGTCTTGGGGGTCGGCCCTACGGCGACGAACCGTTCGCAGTTCTGTGTATAGGGATCGCCATCGCAGAGCATGGGCCCAAGCGATGCGGCATCGATCTGAATCAGCCGCTCGGCCCCCCAGGCGAAACCGCTTCCCTGCCGGGTCATCAGCCGCGCTCGCGGCGCGCCGGCGGAGACGTACACGATGTCTATCAATCCATCGCCGTTCAGATCGGCCAAATGTAGAGTGCTGGGCGAGAGCGGTACGTCGGCGATGAGGTTCTGACTGGTGCTGAACGCCGTCCCGGTGGACCGGTACAGGCGCCAGTTCTGCCCGCTTGGGCCCGCCACCAGCAGGTCGTCGCGGCCGTCGCCATCGTAATCGACGAGATGCCAGGCGCCCTCGTCGCGCTGGCTGATGTCCGCCGGCAAGCAAACGCTGCTCCACCCTTCGAACGTGGGCCGTCCAGAGGCATCGAGGCGCGACAGGCCGGTCACGATCCAGTTGGTCGAACACCCCGAACTCGATCCGCGCAGGTAGACGAAGTCGGGACGCCCGTCGCCATCGATGTCACCCTGCTTGAACCCGAGCAGGCTGCTCGTATCCGTAGCCAGGTTCGCCGGCTTCTCGACCGAGGCGAATTCGTGCTTCCCCAGGCTCCACTCGAACGTGGTCGGGGCCATGCACACCGCGGCGCTGCTGTCACGGCACTCCTGCAGGCCGACCAGCTGGTCCATCTGCGAGCCCGAAGCGCTTGTCGCATAAGTCAGCACGTAGTACCGCGCCTGGTTTGCGACGGCGCAGCCGCTTGCCGCCGAGGCGCAGGATGTGATGCTGGTCAGGCGATAGCGTTGGGTATGGGTACTGCCCCCCGCCTGATATCCGAAACCCCACTTGGACGAAGGCAGCGCGGTGTAGTTGAAGACGATCTTGGCATAGGGGGCGAGCGCGCTGCCCGACTGGCCGGTCAGCACCGTCTTGCCGGTATAGCGGACTTCCTGCAGCAGATGCTCGGAAGATCCGGCCGCAGTCCCCGGGTTCTCCAGGTAGGTGTAGTCGATGTAGTTGCCGGTGGAGTCCTGGAACCGGGTCTGCGCCCACACCAATGCCTTGGCGGTATGCCCGGGTGCATTGGTCTGTACGTATCCGTCCGGGCGATTGGCCGTGGCGTCGGAACTGCGGTCGCCGTACCACGAGGTCGACCCGTCCTTCCTTGCCACGGTGAAGAAGGCCGGGCCATTGCTGCCACCACTCGGGGTGTAGGCGCACACGCGCTGGAAGGATTCGATCTCGGTACGCAGCGTCTGCACCGACATCCCGGAGACCGCCGGGCACGCGGCCCCTCCCGTGCCCGGCACCAGGCGCTGGCCATCGAGGCAGAACCGGTCGGTCGCGGTGTAGTTGATCGGCACTGGATTGCCGTCGACCGGTACGCCGCCGCTGACGAAATCCCCCGCTTCGCGGGTGGCGCGGCACCGGCTGATCGCCGACAGACCGCCGATCGACCAGCCCTTGCCCAGCGGGCCGTATCCGCCCTGGCTGGAGTAATTGAGGGAAAGCTGCGGCACCACCCCAGCGGTACCGGGGACGGCGTAGATCGGCACGGAGTAGGTCGCCGCTCCGGATTCGTCGACCCGGAACTCCGCCGCCGTCGCTGCGACTTCGTCGGAATCGGAATCCGCCACGATGGCGGTGGAGGCGCCACCGCCTCCGGGGTCCGCGAGCGCCTGCGACAGCCGCAAGGCGATCTGCCACATGACCAGGAACACGAATGCGACAAGCACGAACGCCGGCGCCTTCGCGCGGCGCGACGGCCCTATCATCATCGTCATTGTGGCGGCTCCCCCCGAAACCGCAGGGCGCGCACTCCGGGCGCGCCTGCCTCCATGCCACTGCTGTCCCTGGCGTCGATCGCCGTGTCAGGCCCGTCCCGGGAAACGGGTCGGAACCGCAGTGTCGTCGTGCGTGTTTACTCCCGGGATCCGGGGATCGTCAACAAGATTCTTCGCCCCTGCCAGGCTCGTCGATCCGGCACCGGTGGGAAGGCTCTATAGCTGTGGTATGCCCATCGGCCCCATCGAGCCCCCTACCCTTGCGACACGGGCAGCCCCAGGTCCTTCCACGCGTTGCGGATCGCGGCGCGCGCCGCGGCCAGGGCCGCCGACTCCGGCACCAGCCGGCGGCGGCGGTCCAGGCTGCGTTCCAGGCCCAGCGCCAGCAGGGTGGCGTGCGCCTGGATCAGCGCATCGGCGGTGGCGGTGTCCAGCAGCCCCGCCTCGGAGAGCGCCTGCAGCAGCGCCGGCGTGGCGCGCGGCGCCAGCAGCGCGGGGTGCGCGTGCGCTTCGCGCAGCACCAGGTACTGCAGCAGGAACTCGAGGTCGACCAGCCCGCCCTCGCCCTGCTTCAGGTCGAACCCCCCGGGGCCGCTGCGGTCCAGTTCGGCGCGCATCCGCGCACGCATCTTCGCCACCTCCGTGCGCAGTTCGGCCGGATCGCGCGGCCGCGCCAGCGCGGCGCGGCGCACCTCGCCGAACTCGCGGCACAGCGAGTCGTCGCCGGCGACGCAGCGCGCCCGCACCAGCGCCTGGTGCTCCCAGGTCCAGGCGCGCTCGCGCTGGTACTCGCCGTAGCTGGCCAGCGACGAGACCAGCAGGCCGCTGGCGCCGTCCGGGCGCAGGCGGATGTCGACCTCGTACAGCCGGCCGGGGCCGGTGACGGTGCCCAGCAGCGCGACGATCTTCTGCGCCAGGCGCGCGAACCAGCGCGCGGCATCGAGCGGGCGGGCGCCGTCGGACTGGGCTTCGCCGGCGGCGTCGTAGAGGAACACCAGGTCGAGGTCGGAGCCGATGCCCAGCTCCTCTCCGCCGAGGCTGCCGTAGCCGAGCACCGCGAAACGCGCGCCCTCGATGCCGCCGTGGGCGTTGCGCAGCTCGCGCTGCGCCAGTTCCAGCACCACCGCGACCACCGCATCGGCCAGCCACGCCAGCTGGCGGGTGCTGTCCTGCGCCGGCTGGCGGCCGTCGAGCGTGGCCAGGGCGATGCGGAAGCTGAGCGCCTGGCGGGTTTCGTTGAGCGCGAACAGCACCGCTTCGAGGTCGCCGCGCTTGAGCGCGGCGCGGCAGGCGGCGTCGAGCTGGTCGCGGCGCGGCAGCGGCCCCTCGGCGCGCGCGTCGAGCAGTTCGTCGAGCAATAGCGGGTGCGCGGCGACGCGTTCGGCCAGGAAGGCGCTGCGGGTGACCAGGTCGATCAGCCGCGCCAGCGCCTGCGGCTGTTCGTCCAGCAGCGCCAGGTAGCTGACCCGGCGCAGGATGTTGTGCACCAGCGCCAGCAGCCGGCGCACCGCCTGCAGCGGGCGCTCGGCCGGGGCGCTGGCCTGCAGCAGCACCGGCATCACCCGGTCCAGGCGTTCGCGGGCGCCATCGGAGAGTTCGCGCACGCTCGGCGAGCGCACGAAATCGCGCAGCGTGGCGTCCACCTGCGCGGGCTCCGCGAAGCCCGCCGCGTCGAGCACCGCGGCATCGCCGCCGTCCGGCAGCGCGCACCAGTACGCGGCGATGTCGCTGTCGACCGCAGGCTGCTGCCCGCGCTGCGCCAGCAGCGCGGCGAACTCGTCGGCGACCCGCGCGCGGTGGGCGCGCAGCTCCCGCTGCAGGGCGTCCCAGCCGTCGAACCCGAGGCCATGGGCAATGCGTGCGCGCTCCAGCGGATCGCTCGGCAGCACGTGGGTCTGCGCGTCGCGCAGCATCTGCAGGCGGTTCTCCAGCCTGCGCAGGAAGCGGTACGCCGCCGCCAGCGCCCCGGCGCTGTCGGCGGGGATCTGGCGCGCGTCGCGCAGCGCGCGCAGCGCCGGCTGCAGGCGGCGCTCGCGCAGGGCGGGCTCGTGGCCGCCGCGGATCAGCTGCAGCACCTGGGCGAGGAATTCGATCTCGCGGATGCCGCCGGCGCCGCGCTTGATGTCGTGCTCCAGCTCCTTGCGCGCGACCTCCGCGGCGATCGCGGCCTTCATCCCGCGCAGGCCGTCGAGCGCGCCGTAGTCGAGATAGCGGCGGTAGACGAACGGGCGCAGCGCGGCGAGGAAGCGCGCGCCGGCCTCGAGGTCCCCGGCCACCGGGCGCGCCTTCTGCCAGGCGTAGCGCTCCCAGTCGCGGCCCTCGCGCTGGAAGTACTGCTCCATCGCCGCGAAGCTGAGCGCCACCCGGCCGGCGCCGCCGAACGGCCGCAGCCGCAGGTCGACCCGGTGGCAGAAGCCGTCGGCGGTGATCTCGTCCAGCAGTTTCGCCAGGGCCTGGCCGAGGCGCGCGAAATACTGCTCGGCGGCGAGCGGCCGGGGGCCGTCGCTCTCGCCTTCCTCGGCGTAGCCGTAGACCAGGTCGACATCGGAGCTGAAGTTGAGTTCCTCGCCGCCGAGCTTGCCCAGGCCGAACACGACGAGCTGCACCGGCGCCCCTGCGGCATCGCGTACCAGGCCGTGCCGCGCCGCGAATTCCTCCTCCAGTGCGGCGAGGGCCAGCTGCAGGCAGGCGTCGGCCAGGCGGGTGGTGCCGAGCAGGGTGTCGTCGACGTCGTCGAGGCCGAGCACGTCGCGCCACACCAGACGGGTCGACGCGGCGGCGCGGTAGCGGCGCAGCGTGGCGCTCCAGCCGGCGCGGTCGCCGGCGCCCAGTTCCGGTCGCGGCAGGGGCGCCTGGCCGTCGTCGTCCAGCAGGCGCAGCAGCAGCGCCGGCTGCCGCGCCAGGGTGTCGATGGCGAAGTCGCTGGCCAGGGCGACGCGGCGCAGGCGCCCGGCGGCGCCGGCATCGTCGAGCCGGGCGGCCCGGTCCCCCAAGGCCTCGCGCAGCCGGGCGAGGGCGCGCGCCGGGATCGAGTCCAGCTCGGAGGGAAGAACGACGTCTGCGGCCATGCGCCGATTGTGGCATCCGGCGTTGCCGGGCCGGCCGGAGAGCGCCGGCAAAAAAAAGCCCGCGACCGGTAAACCGGTAGCGGGCTTTGCTCCCTCCCCCACGTCGGGTGCGGGGCAATCGTGAACGAAGTGTTAGCCGGGTTGCACGCTGCAGTGCAAAACGATACTTGGCGGTACACGAAAGCGCGATGCGGGCCGTGCGCGACTGCAAACGTTTACAGCACGTAGCGCCGCGGCATCACGACAAAAGCGATGCAATCGGAGAGTGGTGCGTCCGGCCCGCGAGCGGCTTCCAGCGACGCCTTGCAGCAGCGGCCGCAGCGCGCCGGGCGCGCGAAATTCGGCAGCACAGATCCGCAGCAACCGGCGCCCTCGCAGGAGCGTTGCCATGCACGCGAAGGCCGGCGCGGTGGCAAGGCCCCCAATCACCGCTCGCACGGCCGGAGACTCGCACCGTCGCGACCGCCACTCTCGCCCCGGCCGTTGCGGCCTTGGCCGCGCCTACCGGGGTCGCGGCCCGCGGCGGAGGTCGCGGAGAATCTCCTGCGCGGCGTTGCGCCCGGGCAGGCCGGTGACGCCGCCGCCCGGGTGGGTGCCCGAACCGCACAGGTACAGCGCGTCGAGCGCACCGCGATAGTCGCCCTGCCCCAGCAGCGGCCGCGCCGAGAACAGCTGGTCCAGCCCCAGCGCGCCGTGGAAGATGTCGCCGCCGACCAGCCCGAACTCGCGCTCCAGGTCCAGCGGCGACAGCGCGCGGTAGCCGAGCACGCTGCGCCGGAAGTTGGGCGCCACCGCGTCGACGGTGTCGATCATCAGTTCCGCGACCGCGGCGCGGTGCGCGTCCCAGCCGCCATCGACCTGCGGGTGCACGTGCTGGCAGAACAGGCTGGCGACGTGCTGGCCCGGCGGCGCCAGGCTGTCGTCCAGGGTCGAGGAGATCACCAGTTCCACCACCGGCGCGCGCGACCAGCCCGGGTTGTGCGCCTTGGACTTGGCATCGAAGTACGCCCGCTCGAAATAGCCCAGCGACGGCCCGATCAGGATGCCGCTCTGGTGATGCGGCTGCAGTGCGGTGCCGGGCGCGGCGGTGAAGTCCGGCAGCTCGGCCAGCGCCACGTTCATCCGGAACGTGCCGGAGGCGCAGCGGTAGCCGGCGATGCGCTGCGCGGTGTCCTCGTCGAGTCGCCCCTGCGGCACCAGGCGCTGATAGAGCAGCTTGGGGTTGAGGTTGGAGACGATGGTGGCGGCGCGCAGCTCGCGGCCGTCCTCCAGCGCCACGCCGACCGCGCGGCCGCGTGCGCCCTCGCCGGGTTCGACGAGGACCTGCGCCACCGCCGCGCCGGTCTCGATGCGCACCCCGCGCGCCTCGCATTCGGCGGCGATCGCCGCGCTGATCGCGCCCATGCCGCCGATCGCGTGGCCCCACACCCCCGACTTGCCGTTGACCTCGCCGAACACGTGGTGCAGCAGCACGTAGGCCGAGCCCGGGCTGTAGGGACTGGCGAAGTTGCCGACGATGGAGTCCCAGCCCAGCGCCGCCTTCAGCGGTTCCGACTCGAACCAGCCGTCGAGCAGGTCCCCGGCGGACTTGGCGAACAGATCCAGCAGGTCGCGGCGGCCGCGCATGTCCAGCCGCCGCAGCTGTTTCGCGGTCGCGTATCCGGCCAGCCAGTCGGCCAGGACGAACCGGTCCGAGACGTTCGGCGGCGCGCGCAGCATCAGCTCGCGCAGCACCGCCACCACGCGCTCGAGCATGGCGTGGTAGGCGGGTAGCCGCTCGGCGTCGCGTGGCGACCAGCGCGCCACCTCCGCCTGGGTGTGTTCGCCGCCGAGACGGAACGCGCGCCCGCCGGGCAGCGGCAGGAAGTTGGCATAGGGCCGCTCGACCACGCGCAGGCCGTGCTCGGCCAGGCGCAGGTCGCCGATCACCCTGGGATTGAGCAGGCTGACGGTGTAGCTGGCGGTGGAGTTGCGGAAGCCGGGGTGGAACTCCTCGGTGACCGCCGCGCCGCCGACCACGCCGCGGCGCTCGAGCACGGTGACGCGCAGCCCGGCCGCGGCCAGGTAGGCGGCGCAGACCAGGCCGTTGTGGCCGCCGCCGATGATCAGGACGTCGGGGGTTTGCTGGCTCATGCCGCTCCTTCTCGATGAGCGTGTCAGTCGGCGGCCGGGGGCCGCCCGGCCAGCATCCGCTCCACCAGGTCGGCGAGCGCGGCGGCGGCGCCGGGCCGGCCGAGCGCGGCGGCGGCCTGTGCGGCGCGCTGCAGGCGCGCCGGCTCGGCGAACAGCCCGTCCAGCATCTCGGCCAGCGACTGCGCGGAAAGTTCCGGCTCCGGCAGGCACCAGCCGACCCCGGCTGCCGCCAGCGCCTCGGCGTTGCGGCGCTGCTCCAGGCGCGAGCCGCCCTGCGGGATCGGCACCAGGATCGCCGGGCGGCCGACCGTCAGCAGGTCCGCGGCGGTGGTGGCGCCGGCGCGCGTGATCACCAGGTGGGCATCGCGCAGGCGCGCGCCCATGTCGTCGAAGAACGGCTGCACCTCGGCGTGGATGCCGGCAGCGGCCAGGCGCGCCGCGATCTCGCCGGCGTCCTCGCCCTTGTACTGCAGCGCCAGGCGCAGGCGCGCGCGTACCGGCTCCGGCAGCATCAGCAGCGCCGGTGGCACGATCTCGCCGAACACCCGCGCGCTCTGGCTGCCGCCGACCACCAGTAGCCGCAGCGGCGCGTCCGGCGCCAGCGGAGGATACGGCGCACGCGCCTCGAGAATCGCGCGGCGCACCGGGTTGCCGGTCTCGACGATCCGCGCCGGGTCGAAACCCTCCGCGCCTTCGATGCCCGGGAACGAGGTCGCCACGCCGGAGGCGAAACGCAGCAGCTGCCGGTTGGCCAGGCTCAGCCGCGTGGCCTGCTCGTGCAGCAGCAGCGGCAGACCGAGGCTGCGCGCCGCCAGTGCCGGCGCGAAGCTCGGATAGCCGCCGAAGCCGACCATCAGCGCCGCACCGCGGCGTTTCAGGTCGCGGCGCGCCTGCGACGCTGCGCGCGCGATGGTGGCGACGGCCGCGAGCTTGCCGCCGATGCCGCCGGCCAGGCTGCGCGCCGGGAGCACCACGTGCGGCAGCCCTTCCAGGGCCTGCGTATAGGCGGCGCCGCGGCGTTCGGTGTAGATCACCGCTGCGTGACCGCGCGCGAGCAGCTCGCGCGCGAGCGCTTCGGCCGGAAACAGGTGGCCGCCGGTGCCGCCGGCGGCCAGGGCGATGGTGGCGGGCGGTGGCGTCGGGCGCAGCATCTTCGCGTTCCGCGGAAAACCAGGGAAGCGACTATAAGCGAAGCGCAACAGAGACATCGCCGCACTCCGCCGGTGCTGCCGCAGGCTCGACATGGCAGCGGTCGACGCGATGCCGCGCGCGATGCGGCTGCTGCCCGGTTGATACCAGCATCACGACCGGCCCCGTAACCTCGATCGCCCTTCCCGAACCCGCTGCACGGGAACGCAGCAGCGAAGCGAGAGGCCGATCGTGGTATCGCCCGCGCACGAACACGCCTTCCTCGGCAACGGCCGGGGCGCCGCGCTGGTCGACTGCCGCGGCGCCATCGACTGGCTGTGCCTGCCCCGCTTCGACTCGCCGGCCTGCTTCGCCGCGCTGCTGGGCCGGCCTGAGCACGGCGGCTGGTGGCTGGCGCCTGCAGGGGGTACGGCCCGGACTCGCCAGCGCTATCGCGGCGATACCCTGATCGTGGACACCGAAATGGAATGCGGCGACGGCCGCGTGGTGGTGTCCGACTGCATGCCGACCGACCGGGACTGCGCGGAACTGGTGCGGGTGGTGCACGGGACTGCCGGACGGGTGCGGATGCGTTCCCGTTTCCGGCCGCGCTTCGGCTACGGGCGCCAACGGCCGGAATTCGCGCGCCGCGGCGGCGTCGTGCTCGCATCCGGCGACGACCAGGCCGTGGCGCTGGATGCGTCGGTCCCGCTGCGGATCGAGGAGGACGGCGAGGTGATCGCCGAATTCGATATCGGCCCGGGCGAACGCGTCACCTTCGCGATGACCCTGGACGCCCGCTCGCCGCCGGACCCGCCGCTGGACCCGGAGGCCGCGCTCGAGAGCTGCCACCGCTGGTGGTGCGACTGGGCCGCGCGCTGCCGCTACGAGGGTCCCTGGCGCGACGCAGTGGTGCGCTCGCTGCTGACCCTGAAGGGGCTGATCTACGAGCCCAGCGGCGGCATCGTCGCCGCCCCCACCACATCGCTGCCGGAAGTGCCGGGCGGGGTGCGCAACTGGGACTATCGCTATTGCTGGCTGCGCGATGCGGCGTTCAGCCTGCTGGCACTGCTCGGCACCGGCTACCGCGACGAGGCGCGGAAGTGGCGCGACTGGCTGGTCCGGTCGGTGCGCGACGATCCGTTCACGATGCATGTCCTGTATCGGGTGGACGGCAGCACCGAGCTGGAGGAACGCGAACTGGACTGGCTGCCCGGGCATCGGGATTCGCGCCCGGTCAGGATCGGCAACGGCGCCAGCGCCCAGCTGCAGCTGGACACGCGGGGGCAGGTCATGGACGTGCTGCATCTGGCCCGGCAGAGCGGGCTGGAGATCGCCGACGAGGCCTGGGACCTGCAGGTGGCGCTGCTCGACGAGTTGACCGAGCGCTGGCGCGAGCCGGACCACGGCATATGGGAAATGCGCGGCGATCCGGCCCACTTCGTCCATTCCAAGGCGATGGCGTGGGTGGCGTTCGATCGCGGGCTGCGGGCCGCGCGCGAACGCCGGGTGGACGGCCCCACCGATGCCTGGCGGCGCACCTGCGAGGCGATCCGCGAGGACATCATGCGCCACGGTTTCGATCGCGAGCGCGGCGTCTTCGTGCAGCGCTACGGTGCGCCCGACCTGGATGCCAGCCTGCTGCTGTTGCCGCTGGTCGGCTTCGTCGCGCCCGACTCGCCGGAGGCGCGAGCCACCACCGAGGCGATCCGCGGCGAACTCTGCCTCCCGGACAGCGGCGGGCTGCTGCGCCGCTACCGCAACGACATCGAGGTCGACGGGCTGCCTGGGCACGAGGGGGCGTTTCTGCCCTGCTCGTTCTGGCTGGTCGACAACCTGGCACTGAGCGGGTGCCTGGACGAGGCCAAGGCGCTGTTCGAGCGCCTGCTGACGCTGCGCAACCACGTCGGCCTGCTGGCGGAGGAGTGGCATGCCGAACATGGCGTGCTGGGCAACCTCCCCCTGGCGCTGACCCATGTCGGCCTGGTCAACAGCGCGCGGATCCTGGCCGACGTGCAGCGCGGCCAGGGGCGCCCGTCCGTCCCCACGCGCTCCGACGAGGGCGCCGAAGCGCTGCTCGCCGAACAGGAGCCGCACCGCGGCAGCCGCTCCTGAGGCCACGGCGCTTTTCCCTGGAGGACCACCTCATGCACCCATCGTCGGATCCGCCCGGCCGCCGGACCTGGGTCATTCCGGAAGGCTACATTCCGCAGGACGACGACGGCGGCGAGCAGGACCCGCGCTTCAGGGGCCATGAAACCGCCTGCGTGCTCAACTGCGGCGACCGCGACGCCAGCCTGGCCATCACCCTGTACTTCGCCGACCGCGAGCCGGCCGGTCCTTACCGGGTCCGCGTACCCGCGCGACGCACGCTGCACCTGCGCTTCAACGACCTGGACGATCCCGAGCCGGTGCCGCGCGAAACCGACTACGCCAGCGTCATCGAGTCCGACGTGCCGGTGGTGGTCCAGCACACCCGGCTCGATTCCCGGCGACAGGCGCTGGCGCTGTTGAGCACGATGGCGTGGTCGACATGAGCCAGGGCTCCCGGCCGGAGGTGGTCGTGGTGACGGGCGCATCGGCCGGGGTGGGCCGCGCGGTCGCTTGCGAGTTCGCGCGCCACGGCGCGCGCGTGGGGCTGATCGCCCGCGGCCACGAACGCCTGCAGACGGCCGCAGCCGAAGTCCGCACGCTGGGCGGCCAGGCGTGTCCCGTGGTTGCCGACGTTGCCGACGCCGATGCGGTGGAGGCGGCGGCCGAGCGCATCGAAGAGGAGCTCGGCCCGATCGGCGTCTGGATCAACTCCGCGATGGTGACGGTATTCGCGCCGGTGTCGGAGGTGAGCGCCGAGGAATATCGGCGCGTCACCCAGGTCACCTATCTGGGGACCGTGCACGGCACCCTCGCCGCGATGCGGCGGATGCGCGCGCGCAACCGCGGCACCATCGTCCAGGTGGGCTCGGCGCTGGCCTACCGCGCGATCCCGCTGCAGTCGGCCTACTGCGCGGCGAAGTTCGCCGTCCGCGGGTTCACCGACTCGCTGCGCGTCGAACTCATGCACGACCGCTGCGCGGTGGACCTGGTGATGGTGCAGCTGTCGGCGTTCAACACCCCGCAGTTCGACTGGGCGCGCAACAAGGTCGGCGAACGCGCGCAGCCGGTGCCGCCGATTTTCCAGCCGGAACTGGCCGCGCGCGGGATCCGCTACGCCGCCTACGCCGGGCGCAGGGAAGTTTGCGTGGGCTGGCCCGCGGTCAGGACGATCTGGGGCAACAAACTGGCCCCCTGGGCGGCTGACCTGAAGCTGCGCAAGGCAGGCTACGAGGGCCAGACCACCGGCGAACCGCAGCCCGCCCGGCCGGGGAACCTGTTCGATCCGCCCCCGGGCGACCCGGGTGCGCACGGACGTTTCGACGACACGGCACGCGACGCCAGCCTGCAGCTGTTCTGGACCATGCACCGGGCGCCGATTGCGGCTGTGCTCATTGCAACGGTGCTCGCCTCCGCTGGGTTGGCGTGGTGGGCGGTCTCCTAGCGCCGACCGGTTCACGACGGCGCAGACTTCGGATGGACAGGGGCCTCTCAACTCGGTTGCGTCGCTGACGGCCTCGCCCGCGCCGGGGCTGCTGCCGAGCAACGCCGCACCGCCGGAAGGCCTCGCGCACTCGCACCGGAGAAGTGCGGACCGTTGTGGCGGCAAGGATGCCGTAGCCGCCCATGCGGGTCCGACGGTCGCTGGCCTGGGCCATGGTGGCCGCGCAAGCGGATCTGCGGGCGTGCTGGGAGCGTTCTGGTTGGGAGGGTTCCGAGTGCAGGGGAGAGTGGGTGCCGGGGCGGTCGCGTTTTAGCGGCGATCTGGTTCCAGGGGTTCCGGTGTTCTGGGCGTAGGGCGGCGGCGTGCTTCGCCGGTTTCACAGCTGCGAGTGCGAAACGTTCTCCGTTTCGAACATCCCCTCTCGCCGCCACAGGACCAACGCAATGAACCCCGCCGAATCCGGAAGTACCGAGCTGTTCGTCCAGCACATCGCCTGCGTCAACAACGCAGGCTTCGTCATGTGGTTCGAGATCGAGCGGGCGCGGGACAACGCCACCGCCGGCCACAGTGGCAGATACCCGATCAACCAGAGCAGGCGCCTGGATGCGGCCGGACTGGAATTTCCGGCACCCCCGCTGAAAGTGGGCGATCTGATCCATCCGCGCGTGCATGCGATCGCCGGTCGGACCGAACGCGGCCCCGCGGTGCGCTACGCCCCCAACGGCCAGACCGCGACGTTCGCCGTGACGGGAACCACCCTGCTGTATTCGATCCAGCCGGCATAAGGGGCGCCGCCATGACCCCGTCCCTCTCCGGTACTCCCGCGCAGTGGCTGCGCGCCAATGACAACCTACTGGTGCGCTTCGGCCTCAACGTCGCCGACGCCGACGCCAGGCGCCGCAACGAGGGCGCAAGCATCGAGATGCTCACCGATGCGCATCTGAACCTGGCCCCGGACCGGCTGTTTCGGAATGTGGTCGCGGTGAGCCGCGGCGCGGCGCTGTCGATCCAGATCCGCTCGCGGGCGCAGGTCGGTTTCGGCTTCCGGATCGCAACCGACGCCGGACCGATCGTCGATCGGCTGTACGCCGTCGATCGACCCGACGCCGAGGGCCACCGCACGGCGACCGTGCGCCGCTTCCAGCACCAGAACCACCTGATTACCGTCGACCGGATGCGCGACCGCCTCGGCGACAGCCACGACCTGGGTGCGCTGCAGCGGCTGTGGGGCTGCGATATCCATGCCTGGGCGGTACTCCAGTATCTGGACCCGATCGCCGGGCGGGTCTTCAACGCAGACCACCCGCGCTTTCCGCCGGCACCAGCGGCCGCCGCCGCCCGGTCCCTGCGCTCCGGGGCGATGCCCGCGGCGGCAGCGGTCACCGCCGCGGGCGAACGCTCGCTGGGCGTCAATGCCGGCGTGGTCTGGGCCGACGGCGCAGCCGAGCAGCAGTTCGAACGCATCGACGTGCAAGACGAGGACGGCCCCGAGGACCCCATCGGTCGGCTGCGTCTGCACTTCTTCGTGGTCGATGCCGACTGATCGGCGCGGTCCGTCCCTTCCCACTCCTGCCGGCCCGCTGCCGGCAACCGATCGAGACACCAGCATGCTCATCACCATCGCTTTCGAAGGCGCCACCGGTCGCAATATCATCCTGCGCCTCGAGCCAGGCGATTCACTGCAGCGGGCCCGCGAGCTGCTCGTCGCCAGGACCGGGATGCGCCCTGCCGAACGGTTCCTGCTCGGCGATGCCGGCCTCGACCCTGCACTCGAGCCCGACACGACCGTGGGCGAGCTGATCGGCGAGGGCAACACGCTCCAGGTCCGGCCCCTGCCCGAGAAGCCGCGAGAGCCCACACCGGACACACGCGAACCGGTCAAGCCCACCAGGCCCGACATCGCGCCGCGGACACTGGACTGGGGACTGACCAGCGGCGCCATCGCACCGGATTTGCTCGCGGGCTTGAACAGCGTCATCGGCGATACCGCCATCGAGACGCCCGAAGAGTTCGAACTGCTTCCGCTGGACGTGGTCAAGGCCATGTTCACCGCACGGCGACTCAACCGCGGGCTGCGCATCGGGCCAAACTCGAGCGCAAGCGATTTCGGCGAGCGCTCACCCGAAGCACCGGTGGTCTACATCCACGACGACCGCGCGCCGCATTCGGGCAGCGCCGCCTTCCCGGTCGACTGGTTCGCAAGCGCCACCGCCAGCAGGCATCTGCACGAGTTGCGCCAGCGCGGCATCCACGTTGCGAACGCCTCCGGCAGTCTGGCCGGCTTCGGGCTCGATGCCCGGTACCGGCAGGACCTGGAACAGCTCAGACGCGGCGAGGTCACCACCATCCACCTGCTGGATCAGCTGGTGGTGGCCAAGGTGGTGCTGTCGATGCATCCGGAGGACGACCTGCGCGTCTCCGACAGTCTGGTGCGCGCGGTCGAACGCGCCCTGGCCAGTCGTGGCGGTCGCCAGGAGCAGTACCGGGCACTGCATGAGCAGGTGTTCCGGTCGTTCGGCTACTTCTTCCCTTGCGAGGTCCTGCTCGGCGGCATGCGCATCCGCACCCTGGAGGTACGCACCGAGGACGTCGAGGAGCAGACCCAGTTCCTGCGGCAGTTCGAGTTCGGCGCTGCCGCCGACGTGCAGACCTCCAAGGGCCGCCTGGTCGCCGACGTGGGATACGGCCAGTCCAACACCGAGTTCAACAGCAACCGCCACATCACCCAGCTCCGGCAGGAGCGCATTCGCCCGATCGGCGGCAGCGCGAGCATGGGATTGGCCAACGATCAGGGCAAATGGGTGCAAAGCGTCGCGTCGGTGAGGTTCTGGGACGTCATCGAGAACCGGCATCTGGTCCCGATCACGCGTTTCCTGCCGGAGCCGCTGGCGCAGCGATGCGACAGCATCATCGACGAGCTGGCGCATACCGACATCACCCGCAACTTCACGATCCTCGACATGCGCGCCTACGTCGCGTCCGCCAACAGGGCGCTGCTCCGCGACCTGCTCTGATCCGGCTCGCCACCACACACGCGTCGTCCCCCGCTCCACCGCGCCCCAGCGCCTTCGCTTGCGCCGGGCGTCACTGCCCTCCCACCCTTTGATACGGAGATGCCCACATGAACACCTACCGATCCCTCCCCCTGCTCGCCGCCATCGCGCTGGTCGTCGGCGCCGGCCACGCCGGAAACTCCGTGAGCGACCCGGCGGCCAAGATCGTCCGCGGATTCAACGGCGCCGCACCGTGCAACGCCAAGGCGATCGGCGCAGGCTCGTCGCCCGCTGCCGACCCCGATGAAGACATGTCCAACCTCAGCGTCAGCTGCAGCGACGATCGGAACGTGACCTTCAGCCAGCTTCGACAGCCGCTGCCCAACGCCCATGCGTGCGTCACCACGCTGGGGGATCTTCGCGCTCAGCGACGCGCGGTCGCGGTGGTGAAGGACCCGACCGACGACAATCCGTACCACTGCGTGCTCTCGACGATCACCCCCAGGGAATTCGTCAGCGGGTCGCGCTACCAGCCGTAAGCTCCGGCGCAGCCACCTTCCCCCGCGCTGGGGAAAGAACAAAAAACGCCCCGCATTGCTGCGGGGCGTTTCTGCCTGCGACTGCGGGCGGGGGCGCCCCCGGTCCGGCCCTTTCCCGCGAGCGGGAGAGGGAGACGTCCGGAGGGCGCCCGGCCGGATCAGAAATCCATGCCGCCCATACCGCCCATGCCGCCCATGCCGCCGCCGCCACCGCCGGCCGGCTCTTCCTTCTTCGGCAGCTCGGCCACCATGGCCTCGGTGGTGATCATCAGGCCGGCGATCGAGGCCGCGTTCTGCAGCGCCGAACGGGTGACCTTGGTCGGGTCCAGGATGCCGAACGCGATCATGTCGCCGTACTCGCCGGTCGCGGCGTTGTAGCCGTAGTTGCCTTCGCCGCTGCTGACCTGGTTGAGCACCACGCTCGGCTCCTCGCCGCAGTTGGCGACGATCTCGCGCAGCGGGGCCTCCATGGCGCGCTTGGCGATGTTGATGCCGTGGTTCTGGTCCTCGTTGGCGCCCTTCAGCTCGCCCAGGGCCTGCAGCGCGCGGATCAGGGCGACGCCGCCGCCCGGCACCACGCCCTCCTCGACCGCCGCACGGGTGGCGTGCAGGGCGTCCTCGACGCGGGCCTTCTTCTCCTTCATCTCGATCTCGGTCGAGGCGCCGACCTTGATCACCGCCACGCCGCCGGCCAGCTTGGCCACGCGCTCCTGCAGCTTCTCGCGGTCGTAGTCGGAGGAGGTCTCCTCGATCTGCGCCTTGATCTGCTTGATGCGCGACTCGATGCCGGAGGTCTCGCCGGCGCCGTCGATGATGGTGGTGTTCTCCTTGGTCACCTGCACCTTCTTGGCGCGGCCCAGGTCGTTGATGGTCGCCTTCTCCAGCTGCAGGCCGACTTCCTCGGAGATCACGGTGCCGCCGGTCAGCACGGCCATGTCTTCCAGCATCGCCTTGCGACGATCGCCGAAGCCCGGGGCCTTGACGGCGCAGACCTTGACGATGCCGCGGATGGTGTTGACGACGAGCGTGGCCAGGGCCTCGCCCTCGACTTCCTCGGCGACGATCAGCAGCGGCTTGCCGGCCTTGGCCACGCCCTCGAGGACGGGCAGCAGGTCGCGGACGTTGGAGATCTTCTTGTCGTGCAGCAGGATGAAGGGATCGTCCAGCTCGGCCGACATCGACTGCTGGTTGTTGATGAAGTACGGCGACAGGTAGCCGCGGTCGAACTGCATGCCCTCGACCACGTCGAGCTCGTTGTCGAGCCCTGAGCCTTCCTCGACCGTGATCACGCCTTCCTTGCCGACCTTCTTCATCGCATCGGCGATGATGGTGCCGACGGACTCGTCGGAGTTGGCCGAGATGGTGCCGACCTGGGCGATGGCCTTGTCGTCGGCGGTGGGCTTGCTGATGTTCTTGAGCTCCTCGACGGCGGCGATCACGGCCTTGTCGATGCCGCGCTTGAGATCCATCGGGTTCATGCCGGCGGCGACCGCCTTCATGCCCTCGCGGATCAGCGCCTGCGCCAGCACGGTGGCGGTGGTGGTGCCGTCGCCGGCGATGTCGGAAGTCTTGGAAGCGACTTCCTTCACCATCTGCGCGCCCATGTTCTCGAACTTGTCGGCCAGCTCGATCTCCTTGGCCACGGACACGCCGTCCTTGGTGATCGTGGGGGCGCCGTAGCTCTTCTCGAGCACGACGTTGCGGCCCTTCGGGCCGAGCGTGGCCTTGACGGCATTGGCGAGGGCGTTGACGCCGCGCAGCATCTTGGAGCGCGCATCCTCACTGAAGCGGATTTCTTTGGCAGCCATGTTTGGGACTCCGGTATTCGTGATTGGTGATTCGTGATTCGTGATTCGTGGAAGCTGGAAGGGCGTGACTCGGGGGTGTGGAGGTGGCCGTTGGCGAAAGCCGCTCTGACGAGCTACCAATCACCCATCGCGAATCACGCCTCGGCGTCAGCCGAGGATCGCGAAGATGTCGTCCTCGCGGACCACCAGGTAGTCGGTGCCGTCGAGCTTGACCTCGGTGCCGCTGTACTTGCCGAACAGCACCTGGTCGCCGGCCTTGACCTTGGGGGCGCGCACGGTGCCGTTGTCCAGGGCCTTGCCCTCGCCCACGGCGACCACTTCGCCGCGGATCGGCTTTTCGGTGGCCGAATCGGGGATCACGATGCCGCCAGCGGACATCTTCTCTTCCTCGGTACGCTTGATGACCACGCGGTCGTGCAGCGGCTTGATATTGCTCATATCGATCCTCGTTAAGTGATTGATCGGGTTGAAAAAATTTCGGAGACTCCAGCACTCTCCCATGGGGAGTGCCAAGCTCGGGCGGACGACAAAACCCGGCGCGGGCCGGGATGCAGCCAAGATGGGACCGCGCCGCGGGCTTTCAAGGCCCGATGAAGAAAAAATTTTAGGGCGCCCGGGCGGGCGCGGGAACTCAGAAGCGCCAGGCGGCGACCAGCATGGTCTCGCCGTCGTTGGGCTGGTCCAGGCTGGCGTTGGAGATGTGGCGGCCGAGCAGCGAGAAGCGGCCCCAGCGCCAGCCGGCGGTGGTGACGAACTGGGGGTCGCCGGACAGGGCGTCGGTCTCGCCGGCCTGGGCGCCGACCCCGAAGCCCAGGGTCAGGCCGTTGTCGGTGCGCTCGTAGCGCAGCCCGGCGTGGGCGACGGTGACCTCGTCCTCCAGGTCGTAGCGGGTGTCGTCGCGTCCGCGCACGTGGATCGCGCCCAGCTCCCAGCGCAGCACCGCGCTGGACAGGGGCCGAAATTCGGGCAGCCAGGCCACCGAGGCCACCGCGGTGGTCTCGTTGTCGCGGGTGGCGGAGGCGCCCGCGGCGACCTCCACCTGTGCCTGGGCCCGGGCGGGGGCGAGCAGGGGCAGGGCGGCGAGGAGCGCGAGCGACAGCAGGTGGGACTTGGACATGGCAGGGCGGCGATGAACGGGCCGCACAGCTTAAACCGGCGCCGCCGCGGACGGCAGGCCGGCGCGTTCCGTGGCCGCCACGCTGCGTTTCGCGGCGGCGGCCGCTGCCCGGTCGGATACCCTATACCGCCCGCCCGGAGCCCCAGCCTTGCCCGCCCTGCTCTGCCTGTGCGCCTGTCCCGACCGCGACGCCGCCGACCGCATCGCCACCGCCCTGGTGGAAGAGCGCCTGGCCGCCTGCGTCAACGTGCTGCCGGGGGTGCGCTCGGTGTACCGCTGGGAAGGCGCGCTGCAGCGCGACGACGAGGTACTGCTGCTGGCCAAGACCGCGCCGGGCCGGCTGCAGGCGCTGATCGCGCGGGTGGTCGCGCTGCATCCCTATGAACTGCCGGAGGTGATCGCGGTCGAAAGCGCCGGCGGGCTGCCCGCCTACCTCGACTGGGTCGCCCTGGAGACCGCCGTGGAGCCGCAGGCTTGAAGCCGCCCCTGCCCCGTTGGCGGCGCACCGCCGCCGCGCTGCTCGGCCTGTGCGCAGTGCTGGCCGCGCCGGCCTGGGCCGCCGTCGACCCCGACGACCTGCTGCCGGTCGACGAGGCGTTCGCCCTGGACGCGCGTGCGCCCAGCCGCGAGCGCATCGAGATCCGCTTCCGGGTCGCCGACGGTTACTACCTGTACCGGCACCGCATGGCGGCCGCGGCCGAGGGCTTCGACGCCGCGGGCCTGCGGCTGCCCGACGGCGAGCGCCATACCGACGAGTTCTTCGGCGAGGTCGAGACCTATCGCGGTGCGCTGGAGGCGAGCCTGGAGGGCAGCGCCCCGGCCGGCGCCGATGCGCTGTCGCTGGAAGTGAAGTTCCAGGGCTGCGCCGATGCCGGGGTGTGCTACCCGCCGCAGACCCGCACCGTGCGCGTCGCCCTGCCGGCGGCGGCAGCGGCCGGCGACGCTGCGGCCGGCGGCCGCTTCGCCGCCCTGGGCCGTGCGCTGGGCGCGGGGGGCGGGCAGCCGCCGGGCCTCGCCGGCCTCGCGGCGCAGCCGCTGCCGCCGGAACGCGCGTTCGGCTTCGAGGCCATCGCCGGCGATGGCGACGCCATCCTGATGCGCTTCACGCCGGCGCCCGGCTACTACCTGTACCGCGATCGCAGCGAGTTCCGCATCGCCGGCGACGCCGGCATCGCCGCGGGCGCGCCGCGCTGGCCGGCCGGCAGCGACCACCACGACGAATACTTCGGCGAGGTGGTGGTGTATTTCGAGCAGGTGCACGTGCCGCTGCCGCTGCGCCGCAGCCACGGCGACGCCGCCGAGGTCGCGCTCACCGCCACCTTCCAGGGCTGCCAGGACGAGGGCATCTGCTACCCGCCGATGACGCGCACGGTGACGGTGGCGCTGCCTGCGGCCACCGTCCCGGCCGGCGCCGAACCGCCGCCGGCTGCGGCCGGCGCCGCCGCCGGCGGCGATGCGGCCCCGGCGGCCGCTCCGGACGCGCCCCGGAGCCCGGCCGGGCAGACCGGCGGATCCGTCCCGGCCCTGGCCGCGAATTCCACCGGCGCGGCCGCAGCCGGCGGCGCGGCGACCGTGCCACCGGGCGGGGCCGCCCCCGAGGCCGAGCTGGCCGACGACAGCCGCCTCGCCGCGGCGCTGGCCGGACCCGACCGGCTGCTCACCCTGCTCGGGTTCTTCGGCGCCGGCCTGCTGCTGGCGTTCACGCCCTGCGTGCTGCCGATGATCCCGATCCTGTCGGGGCTGATCGCCGGCGCCGGCACCCGCCTGGGCACCGGCCGCGCACTGCTGCTGTCGTTCGTCTACGTGCTGGCCAACGCGCTGGTGTTCACCGCCGCCGGGGTGGTGGCGGCGCTGCTCGGCGCCAATCTGCAGATCGCGTTCCAGACGCCGTGGATCGTCGCCCTGTTCGCGCTGCTGTTCGTGGCGCTGGCGCTGTCGCAGTTCGGGCTGTACGAGCTGCAGCTGCCGGCCGCGCTGCGCGCGCGCCTGGGCGCGCTCACCGATCGCCAGCGCGGCGGCTCGCTGGCGGGGGTGGCGGCGATGGGCGCGCTGTCGGCGCTGATCGTCGGCCCCTGCGTGGCCCCGCCGCTGGCGGCGGCCGTCCTCTATATCGGCGAGAGCGGCGATCCGGTGCTGGGCGGCACCGCGCTGTTCGTGCTGGCCATGGGGATGGGCCTGCCGCTGCTCGCGTTCGGGGTGGCGGCGGGGCGCGGGCTGCCCACCAGCGGACCCTGGATGGTCGGGGTGCAGCGCGTGTTCGGGCTGGTGTTCCTGGGGCTGGCGGTGTGGATGCTCTCGCGGATCGTGCCGGGCCCGGTGACCCTGGCGCTGTACGGGCTGCTGGCGCTGGCCGCGGCGGCCTGGGCGTTCACCGCGACCCAGCAGACCCCGCGCGCGCGGCTGCTGGCGCGCTTCGCCGGCCTGGTGCTGGCGGTGGTCGGCGCCGCGCAGCTGCTCGGCGCGCTCGGCGGCGGCCGCGATCCGCTGCAGCCGCTGGCGGGGGCCCTGGGCGGCGCGCCGCTCCAGGCGGAACTGCCGTTCCGCACCATCAAGACCGTCGCCGACCTCGACCGCGAGGTC
This sequence comes from Luteimonas endophytica, assembly GCF_029887875.1. Classification (GTDB taxonomy): domain Bacteria; phylum Pseudomonadota; class Gammaproteobacteria; order Xanthomonadales; family Xanthomonadaceae; genus Luteimonas; species Luteimonas endophytica. Next base: position 136,878 of record NZ_JARXRM010000046.1, on the reverse strand, counting down.
GCCGCGGCGCAGGCCGCCGGCCGGCCGCTGATGTTCGACTTCTATGCCGACTGGTGCGTGGCCTGCAAGGAGATGGAGAAGTACACCTTCACCGAGCCGGAGGTGCACCAGGCGCTGGCCGGGTTCGTGCTGCTCAAGGCGGACGTGACCGCCAACGATGCCGAGGACCAGGCGCTGATGCGCCGCTTCGGGATCGTCGGGCCGCCGGCGACGCTGTTCTTCGTCGGTGGCGAGGAACGGCGCGCGCTGCGGCTGTTCGGCTTCGAGAAGGCGCCGCTGTTCGCGGCGCGCGTGCGCCGCGCGGCGCCGACGGCGGAGGCGCGCTGATGCGCGGAAGTACCAAGGTGGTGCTGGTGGCCGTGACCGCCGGCGCGCTGGGGGTGGCGGCCAGCCTGCTCACCACCGGGCCCGGGCCGCTGCTGCGCACCGAACCCGGCCAGCGCCTGGCGCAGCGGGTGCTGCAGGCCGACGCGCCCGCGCCGCCCGCGGGCGTGGCAGTGGCCGAGCGCGGCGGAGCGGTGCCCGCATTCGAGGTGGCCGCGCTCGATGGCGGCCGCTTCGTGCTGCCGGACGATTTCGCCGGGCGGCCGCTGCTGGTGAACGTCTGGGCGAGCTGGTGCGGGCCGTGCATCGAGGAGATGCCGGAGCTGGACCGGTACGCCCGCGCCCAGGGCGCGGACGGCACCCGGGTGCTGGGCATCGCCCTGGACGAGGCCGACGCGGTGCGCGGCTTTCTCGAGCGGGTGCCGGTGAGCTACCCCTTGGCGATCGACGCGCCCGGCAACGCCGACGCCGGCGTGCGCCTGGGCAACCCGCGCGGGGTGCTGCCCTACTCGGTGCTGGTCTCGGCCGATGGCCGGGTGCTGAAGCAGCGGATCGGGCCGTTCGCGCACGGCGAGATCGACGCCTGGGCGCGGCCCTGAGCCCTGGCGCACGTGCGGGCCGGGCGCCGGAAGGGCCGACCCGAAACTCAAACGACCGCTTAAATTCGCCGAAGATCGGCGAACTGGACACCAAACCGCGGTTGCCGCAGACTGCGCGCCTGTTTGCGCCGGTCTCCGCATGGCCCGATTGCTGCTCCTGCATGGTCCCAACCTCAACCTGCTCGGCACCCGCGAGCCGGAGGTCTACGGGCGCACCACGCTGGCGGAGATCGACGCGGACCTGGCGCGCCGCGCCGCCGACGCCGGCCACACCCTGGACAGCCTGCAGTCCAACGCCGAGCACGTGCTGGTGGAGCGGGTGCAGGCGGCCCGCGACGACGGCACCGCCTTCGTCCTGATCAATCCCGCGGCCTTCACCCACACCTCGGTGGCCCTGCGCGACGCGCTGGCGGCGGTGGCGATCCCGTTCGTCGAGATCCACCTCTCCAACCCCCACGCCCGCGAGCCGTTCCGGCATACCAGCCATTTCAGCGACCTGGCGGTGGGCGTGATCTGCGGTTTCGGCGCCGACAGCTACCGCTACGCGCTCGACGCGGCGCTGGCCCGCCTGCCCGGGGGCCCGGCATGAGCGACAGTCCCCGTATCCGCCTCGCCCCGCTGGCCGCGCGCCCCGCGCCGGCCGCCTGAGCCCGCCCTTCCCGACCGAGAACCACGAGGCCCGCCATGGACCTGCGAAAAATCAAGAAGCTGATCGACCTGCTGGAGGAATCCAACCTCTCGGAGATCGAGATCAAGGAGGGCGAGGAGTCGGTGCGCCTGTCGCGCATGCCCACCGGAACGGCGACCGCACATGCGGTCGCGCCGCCGCCGCCACGCCCCGAGGCGGCGATGCCGATGCAGTCGCCGGTCGAGGCCGCCACCGGCGGACGCGCCCCGGCCGACCCCGGCGATGCCGCGCCGGCCGCGGACGGCCATACCGTCAAGTCGCCGATGGTCGGCACCTACTATGCCTCCCCGTCTCCCGACAAGCCCGCCTTCGTCAGCGTCGGCCAGAGCGTCAAGGCCGGCGAGACCCTGGGCATCATCGAGGCGATGAAGATGTTCAACCCGATCGAGGCCGACGTGTCCGGCACCGTGGTGGCGATCCTCTGCGAGAACGGCCAGCCGGTGGAGTTCGACCAGCCGCTGTTCGTGATCGGCTGAAAGAGCGGGGACTGGTGATTGGTGATTCGCAGGAGCGCCCCCACCACCGCGCCCGTCCCAACGCCTTGATCAGGACCATCGAAGACAGCCGCAGCGACGTCCGCGAGGATGCCGCCCTCTACGAATCACCAATCGCGAATCACCAATCACGGCCTTCCCATGCTCGATAAAGTCGTCATCGCCAACCGCGGCGAAATCGCGCTGCGCATCCTGCGCGCCTGCCATGCGCTCGGCATCCGCACGGTCGCGGTGCATTCGACCGTCGACCGCAACCTCAAGCACGTGGCCATGGCCGACGAGTCGGTCTGCATCGGCCCGGCGCCGTCGGCCCAGAGCTACCTCGACATGCCGGCGATCATCGCCGCGGCCGAGGTCACCGACGCCCAGGCGATCCATCCCGGCTACGGTTTTCTCAGCGAGAACGCCGACTTCGCCGAACGGGTGGAGCAGTCCGGCTTCGTCTTCATCGGCCCCAAGGCCGAGACCATCCGCCTGATGGGCGACAAGGTGGAGGCGATCCGGGCGATGAAGGAGGCCGGGGTGCCGTGCGTGCCCGGCAGCGGCGGCCCGCTCGGCGAAGATGCCGAGGCCAACATCGCCATCGCCCGCGAGATCGGCTACCCGGTGATCGTCAAGGCCGCCGGCGGCGGCGGCGGCCGCGGCATGCGCGTGGTGCATACCGAGGCGGCGCTGTCGGCCGCGGTGTCGACCACCAAGCAGGAAGCCAAGGCCGCGTTCGGCAACGACATGGTCTACATGGAGAAGTTCCTGGAGAATCCGCGCCACGTCGAGATCCAGGTGCTGGCCGACGGCCAGGGCAACGCGATCCACCTGGGCGAGCGCGACTGCTCGATGCAGCGCCGCCACCAGAAGGTGGTGGAAGAGGCGCCCGCGCCCGGAATCAGCGAGGAGCAGCGCGCCGCGATCGGCAAGGTCTGCGTCGAGGCCTGCCTGCGCATCGGCTACCGCGGCGCCGGCACCTTCGAGTTCCTGTACGAGGACGGACGCTTCTATTTCATCGAGATGAACACCCGCATCCAGGTGGAGCACCCGGTCACCGAGATGGTGACCGGGATCGACCTGGTGCGCGAGCAGCTGCTGATCGCCGCCGGCCGGCCGCTCTCGATCCGGCAGGAGGACGTGGTGCTGCGCGGCCACGCCATCGAGTGCCGGATCAACGCCGAGGACCCCGACAGCTTCATGCCCTCGCCCGGCCTGATCCAGCACTTCCACGCCGCCGGCGGGCCCGGCGTGCGGGTCGATTCGCACATCTACGAAGGCTATCGGGTGCCGGCCAACTACGACTCGATGATCGGCAAGCTGATCGTCCACGGCGCCGACCGCGAGCAGGCGATCTGCCGGATGCGGGTGGCGCTCAACGAGATGGTGATCGACGGGATCCGCACCAATATCCCGCTGCAGCAGCGGATCATGCGCGACGGCGGCTTCCAGGCCGGCGGCCGCAACATCCACTACCTGGAGAAGCGCCTGGCCGAGCGCCGCGACAAGTCGCTGGCGATCGGTTGACGGCCGCGCCCGGCGGGGCGCGGCCGCGCCGCCGTCAGCGGAACTCGACCGGTCCGGCCGGGGTCTCGACCGCCGGCTCCACCGGCACCAGCTGCAGCGCGCCTGCGGGTTCGGCCAGCTCCGGGGCGGGCACGCGCGTGCCCGGCACCAGCCGCACGCCGGCGGCCGAGGCCTGGCTGACCACGGTCACGTACTCGCTGGAGCCGTCCGGCCAGATCACCTTGAAGGTGCTGCCCGGCGGCAGCGACGAGAACGGCGCGCCGCTCTGCGCGCGATAGACCGCGGCGATCTGCGCCGCCCCGCTCATCCGCACCTCCGCCGGCGCGTCGATGGTGGTGATCGCGACCTGCGACAGCTCCCGGTAGTTGTCGTTGAGCGCATCGATCATCACCCCGGCCGCGGTGACCGAATAGGCGACGAACAGCAACACCCAGAAATAGAACTTGATCCTGTGCACGAAGCGCTTGTTCTTCATTTCAACATTTCTCCCTCGCCCGTCAGCAGCGAGTCAACCATGGCATCGACGACCTCCGCCCCCTGTCGCGGAATCGCGCCTTCATACACGAACGTCTCGAAATCCTCGGCCGGGTCCTGCGGGCAGACCCCGCCATTGGCGCAATAGTTGGTCATCAGCGCCCCCCCGGCGCCGCAATCCTGCCCCAGCTCGCACGCCGCCAGCTGCCAGGCCAGCTCGGCGAACTGGTCGCCCGCCACCATACCGTCATAGGCGGCATCGCCGCTGGCGAGCACGCCCATCGCCGGCGCCAGCGCGACATACGCTTCCGGATCGGCCGAGCGCTGCACGCGCGCGGCGAGGTCGCGGCGGTAGGCCGGCGCCTCGTCCAGCGGCTCGCCGGCGGCCAGCAGCGCCGCCTCGGCGGCGAGGCTGCCCGCTTCCGCCGCCTCCCGCCGCTGCACCAGGATCATGGTCGGCTCCAGCCCATCGCGCGGGCCGAAGCGTCCGCAGCGCCGGCTGACCCGTTCGCGCGCCGCGACCATGGTGTCCGAAGCGCGCAGCCTCATGCGCCCGAACAGGTCGGTGTCGTTGGCGTAGCCGCCCGGGTCGCCGGCGTAGGGCGCGCAATACTCGTGGATCCGGCTGACCAGCCACATCGCCTCGGCATCGCCGGCGCGCGCCGCCGGCAGCAGCGACTGCAGGTACAGATGGAGATCGTCGGCCCGTTCGAACGAGGCGCGCAGCGATTCGCGACGCGCCTGCGCCACGGTGGCGGCCGTTGCCGGGGGCGGCGACAGCGCCGGGGCGGAGCCTGCGAAGCCGGTCGCCTGCGGCACCGCGCCAGCCTCCGGCTGCGCGCCGGCCGGAGCCTCTCCGGGCCGGGGATCGCTTCCGGCACGCAGCCACAGGGCCAGCCCGGCCAGCAGCGCCAGCACGGCGAGGGCGATCAGGGGTTTGCTGGCGGACATCGGCATATGGGTCCACGGCATCCTGGCCGGCCGCGAGTGAACCCGGCCGGTCGCCGTCAGTACTCCGGACACTGGCCGAACTCCTCGCTGCGCATTCCGGGCATTCTCTCCTGGGTCGGCCCTGGCGCACCAGTCGCTCCCGGCGGCCGGCGCCTGCGCAAGGCCCGATCGACAGGATCGGGACATCCGGCCGGCGGAGGTTGCGCATGGCGCCCGCGGGTTCACATCCTAGTGGAACCGGGCCCCGCGCGCGCGGCCGCACGCCGGTTCCGCGACGGCGCGCACTTTACGCGCGCAGCACCGCACCGCACCATGCAACCAGTCAAACCGCGCGGATGCCATGCCGTATCTGGAACTGTCGCTGCGCTGCAGCGAGGACGAACACCCGCGCTACGAGCGCGCGCTCGAGGACATCGGCGCCCTGGCGGTGACCCTGGTCGATGCCGATGCCGGCACCGCCGACGAGCACGCCATCCTGGAGCCCGGCGTGGGCGAGACGCCGCTGTGGACCACCCTGCGGTTGAGCGCGCTGTTCCCGCACGATGCCGACGCGTTGCTGCTGCTGTCGGCGCTGGAGGCCTTCGACCCCGCGCTCGACTGGGGGCGCACCGAGTTCCGCAACGTCGAGGACCAGGACTGGGAACGCGCCTGGATGGACCGGTACGCGCCGATGCGGTTCGGCGCCCGTACCTGGATCGTTCCGTGGAACAGCGAGATGCCCGCCGGCGCCGACGACCAGGACGCCGCGGTGGTGCGGCTGGATCCGGGGCTGGCGTTCGGCTCGGGGACCCATCCGACCACCTCGCTGTGCCTGCAGTGGCTCGACGCACTCGCCGCGGCCGGGGAGCTGCAGGGCCGCGAGGTGCTCGACTACGGCTGCGGCAGCGGCATCCTGGCGCTGGCCGCGCTCAAGCTCGGCGCCGCCGGCGCGCTCGGCATCGACAACGACCCGCAGGCGCTGCAGGCCAGCGCCGACAATGCCCGGCGCAACGGCGTCGATGCCCGCCTGCGGCTGGCTTCGCCGCAGCAGGCGCCGGCCGGGACCTTCCCGGTGGTGGTCGCGAACATCCTCGCCGCCGCGCTCGACGCGCTCGCCGACGACCTCGCCGCGCGGGTCGCACCGGGCGGCCGGCTGGCGCTGTCGGGCGTGCTCGACGGCCAGCAGGAGGAACTGCTGCGGCGCTACCGGCCCTGGTTCGAATCCCTGGCGGTCGCGCACGAGGGCGACTGGGTCCGCATCGATGGCGTGCGCCGCCGCTAGATGTTCATCAACTGCCCCAACTGCGCCGCACTGGTGGCCACCGACCTGGCCACCGACCTGCCGCCCGAACGCTGCCCGCGCTGCGGCTTCGCGCTGCGCGAGCCGGCCACGGCTGCGCCAGCCCCGCAAGCGCCGCCACCGCCGACCCCTGCCGCATCGGAATCGGCGCCGCCCACCCCTGCTGCACCGGCTCCGCCGCCCGCCCACTCCATCCCGCCAGCGCGGCCGGCGGCCGCGGCCGGCGCGGTGCCGTTCGTCGCGTTGAAGCCGCCGTCTCCGCCGGTGCCCGCACCCGGATCGCCCGCCGCGACTGCGCCGGCACCGCCAGCCGCGGTGCCGGCCGGCGCCCCGGCCGCGGTGGACACCGGCGAGGACGGTCGCCCCCCAACGACCCCGGCGGTGGACGATCCCGGGCGCGCGCCGGAGCGACCGGACCCACCGCCGCCTGCCGCCGAGGCGCCACGGGCGGTCGCCCACGGCCGGCCGGCGCCGAGCTTCGCGCAGCGCCGCCGCCATGCCGGCCAGGCGGTGCGGCACCGCTGGCCGGCGCTCGCGGCCATCGCCGCGCTGGCATCGCTGCTGGCGCTGCAGCTGCTGCTCGCCGACCGCGAACGCCTCGCCGCCGATCCGCAGTGGCGGCCGCTGCTCGCCCGGCTCTGCGGCACGCTCGGCTGCGCGCTGCCGCCGTGGCGCGAGCCGCAGGCGATCGCCCTGCTGCATCGGGATGTCAGACCGCACCCGCAACGCCCCGGGGTGCTGCGCGTCAGCGCCACGATCCGCAACGATGCGCGCTGGACCCAGGCCTGGCCGCAGCTGCAGCTGCGGCTTACCGACGTCGATGGCCGCCCTCTCGGCGAACGGCGCTTCCTCGCGCACGAGTACCTCGCCGCCGCACCCGCGTCCGGGGGCATGTCCAGCGGACAGCGCGCCACCATCCGCATGGACGTCCTGGAACCCTCGCCGCACACGGTGGCGTTCGATTTCGAGTTCCACTGAGCGTGGCGGCGGCGATCTTGCACTGCGGCTTGGCGCATCCCCGCCCGGCGGGCTAGACTCCCTCCCCCCGCCGACAGCCCCGGACGCCATCGGACGCTGGCGCCCCGGCGCCGTGGCGGTCGCAGCCGCACGGACACGATCTTGAACGCCGCCGAACGACCCGATCCCAGCAATCGCTCCGGCCAGCGCACACCGCTGCGCGACCACGTGGCCAACTCGGTGCGGCGCTATATCGGCGATCTCAACGGCAGCGGCACCGACAACCTGTACGAGATCGCGCTGCGCGAGCTGGAGATTCCGCTGTTCGTCGAGGTGTTGAACCACTGCGAGGGCAACCAGAGCCGGGCCGCGTCGATGCTCGGCATCCACCGCGCCACCCTGCGCAAGAAGCTGCGCGACTACGGGCTGAGCTGAGCGCCGCCGGCGGCACCCGCCGCGGCAGGGCGATGCGGCGCGGACGCTATAATTCCGCCCCCGCACCCGACGCCCGCCCATGACTGCCGACCGACTGCCCGTGCGCCGGGCGCTGCTGTCCGTCTCCGACAAGACCGGCCTGATCGAGCTGGCCCGCGCGCTGGCGGAACGCGACGTGGAACTGCTGTCGACCGGCGGCACCGCGCGCGCGTTGCGCGAGGCCGGGCTGGCGGTGCGCGAGGTCTCCGAAGTCACCGGGTTTCCCGAGATCATGGACGGCCGGGTCAAGACCCTGCACCCGAAGATCCATGGCGCGCTGCTCGGCCGCCGCGGCACCGACGACGCGGCGATGGCCGAGCACGGCATCGCCCCGATCGACCTGCTGGTGCTGAACCTGTACCCGTTCGAACGGGTCGCGTACCGTCCGGATGCCGGCTTCGGGGAGATCATCGAGAACATCGACATCGGCGGCCCGGCGATGCTGCGCGCCGCGGCCAAGAACTTCGCCCATGTGGCGGTGGCCACCGATCCGGCGCAGTACCGCGGGCTGCTCGCCGAACTCGACGACAACGCCGGCGCGCTGACGGCGTCCACCCGCTATGCGCTGGCGGTGGCCGCGTTCAACCGCGTCGCCCAGTACGACGCGCGCATCAGCGACGTGCTCTCGTCCATCGCCGAGCCGTCCGATGCCGGCGCGGCGGGCCGCGCCGCATTTCCGGCGCAGAGCAACGGCAGCTTCGTCAAGCTCATGGACCTGCGCTATGGCGAGAACCCGCACCAGCAGGCCGCGTTCTACCGGGACCTGTGGCCGGCGCCCGGCACCCTGGCCACGTTCTCGCAGCTGCAGGGCAAGGAGCTGTCCTACAACAACATCGCCGATGCCGATGCGGCCTGGGAATGCGTGCGCCAGTTCGACGCGCCGGCATGCGTGATCGTCAAGCACGCCAACCCCTGCGGCGTGGCCGTCGCCGGCGGCTGCGGCGAGGCCTACGAGCGCGCCTACGCCACCGACCCCACCTCGGCCTTCGGCGGCATCCTCGCCTTCAACGCCACCCTGGACGCGGCCACCATGCGCGGCATCCTCGAGCGCCAGTTCGTCGAGGTGCTGATCGCGCCGGACTACGAGGAGCAGGCGCTGGCGCTGGCGCGGAAGAAGGCCAATGTGCGGGTGCTGCGCATTCCCCACGGCGGGGGGCGCAACGGAATCGATGTGAAACGGGTCGGCTCCGGCCTGCTGATGCAGACCGCCGACATCCGCGAGGTCGGCCGCGACGAACTCACGGTGGTCAGCCGGCGCGCGCCGGAGCAGCGCGAGCTGGACGACCTGCTGTTCGCCTGGCGGGTGGCCAAGTACGTCAAGTCCAACGCGATCGTCTACGCCCGCGACGGCCGCACCATCGGCGTCGGCGCGGGGCAGATGAGCCGGGTGGTCAGCGCACGGATCGCGGCGCTCAAGGCCGAAGAGGCCGGGCTCGAGGTCCGGGGCTCGGCGCTGGCCAGCGACGCGTTCTTCCCGTTCCGCGACGGCATCGACGCCGCCGCAGCCGCCGGCATCGGCGCGGTGATCCAGCCGGGCGGCTCGATGCGCGACGCCGAGGTGATCGCCGCAGCCGACGAGCACGGCATCGCCATGGTCTTCACCGGCGTGCGCCATTTCCGGCACTAGGGCCCCGTTGATCCGATGACCCTGCTGCTCTTCCTCGGCGGCCTGGCCGCCCTGCTCGGCGGCGCGGAGATGCTGGTGCGCGGCGCCTCGCGGCTGGCCGCCGCGACCGGGCTGTCGCCGCTGGTGATCGGCCTGACCGTGGTCGCGCTCGGCACCAGCGCCCCGGAGCTCGCAGTCGGCATCGGCGCGGCGCGCAGCGGAGTGGCCGACCTGGCGGTGGGCAACGTGGTGGGCAGCAACATCACCAACGTGCTGCTGATCCTCGGGCTGAGCGCGGTGATCGCCCCGCTCACCGTGTCGCGGCAGCTGATCCGCCTCGACGTGCCGGTGATGATCGTCTGCTCGGTAGCGGTGATGCTGCTGACCCTGGACGGCCGGCTGTCGCGGATCGAGGGTGCGGCGCTGTTCGCCGCCAGCCTCGGCTACCTCGGCCTGCTGCTGTGGCTGGCGCTGCGCGGCGACGATGCCGAGGACGACCAGGCGGAGCGCGCCAAGGTCCCGCGCGGCCCGGCCAGCCGGGCGATCGACCTGGCGCTGGTGGCCGCCGGGCTGGCGCTGTTGGTGGCCGGCGCCGACTGGCTGGTCGAGGCCGCCACCGGCGTCGCCGCGGCAATGGGGGTGAGCGAGCTGGTCATCGGCCTGACCGTGGTGGCGGTGGGCACGTCGCTGCCCGAGATCGCCACCTCGCTGCTGGCGATGCTGCGCGGCGAGCGCGAAATGGCGGTGGGCAACGTGGTCGGCAGCAACGTGCTCAACCTGCTGCTGGTGCTGGCGCTGACCGCGGCGATCTCGGCGCAGGGGCTGGCGGTCGGCGACGCGGTGATCCGCTTCGACCTGCCGGTGATGACCGCGGTGGCGCTGGCCTGCCTGCCGATCTTCTACACCGGGCACTGCATCCGGCGCTGGGAGGGCGCGGTGTTCCTGGGCTACTACGGCGCGTACCTGGCCTACCTGCTGCTGGACGCCGCCGGCCACGACGCACTGCCCGCCTACAGCGCGGTGATGATGCGCTTCGTGGTGCCGCTGACGGCATTGACCCTCGGTATGCTGGTGCTGCGCTCGCTGCACTACCGCCGCGCGCGGGCGCGCGAACTGCAAGGAGACGGACGATGAAGGTACTGGTGATCGGCGCGGGCGGCCGCGAGCACGCCCTGGCGTGGAAGCTGGCGCAATCGGCGGGCGTGGACGAGGTGCTGGTGGCGCCCGGCAACGCCGGCACCGCAGCCGAGGAAAAATGCCGCAACGTCGAGATCGGCACGGGCGACCTGGACGGGCTGCTGTCGCTGGCGCGGCGCGAGGGCGTGGCCTTCACCGTGGTCGGGCCGGAGGGGCCGCTGGTGGCCGGGATCGTCGACCGCTTCCGCGAGGCCGGCCAGCGCATCTTCGGCCCGAGCGCCGCCGCCGCGCGGCTGGAGGGCAGCAAGGCCTACGCCAAGGATTTCCTTGCCCGCCATGGCATCCCCACCGGCAGCTACCGGGTCTTCACCGGGGCCGAGGCGGCGCTCGAGCACGTGCAGGCGCATGCCGAGAACAGCGGCGGCGCGCCGATCGTGATCAAGGCCGACGGGCTGGCCGCCGGCAAGGGGGTGATCGTGGCCATGACCCTGGCCGAGGCCGAGGCGGCGATCACCGACATGCTCTCCGGCTATGCCTTCGGCGAGGCCGGGGCGCGGGTGGTGGTGGAGGAATTCCTGGAGGGCGAAGAGGCCAGCTTCATCGCCATGGTCGACGGCGGGCACGCGCTGGCGATGGCCACCAGCCAGGACCACAAGCGCGTCGGCGATGGCGACACCGGGCCCAATACCGGCGGCATGGGCGCCTATTCGCCGGCGCCGGTGGTGACGCCGGAGGTGCACCAGCGGATCCTGCGGGAGGTGATCGAACCGACCGTGCGGGGAATGCGCGAGGACGGGGTGCCGTTCACCGGCTTCCTCTACGCGGGGCTGATGATCGCCCCGGACGGCAGCCCGAAGGTGATCGAGTTCAACGTGCGCTTCGGCGACCCCGAGACCCAGCCGATCATGCTCCGGCTTCGTTCCGACTTCGCCGCCCTGGTCGAGGCCGGCATCGACGGCCGCCTGGACCGGATGCGGGCCGACTGGGATCCGCGCGCCTCGCTCGGCGTGGTGATGGCGGCCGAGCGCTATCCGGGCAAGCCGCGCACCGGCGACACCATCAACTCCTGGGACGTGCCCGAGCCGGAGGACACCAAGGTGTTCCACGCCGGCACCCGCATCGAGGGCGAACACGTGGTCACCGCCGGCGGCCGGGTGCTGTGCGTGTGCGCGCTCGGCGATACCGTGGCCGCGGCGCAACAGCGCGCCTACTCCGCCGTGGCCGGCATTTCCTGGGCCGGCGAGTTCCACCGCCACGACATCGGCTGGCGCGCGATCGAGCGCGAACGCGCCGGGCAGGGGTAGCGCGCGCCGGCTACACTCCGGCCCAGACCGAGCGGAGGCCGCATGGCGCAGGACAAGCCGAATCGACCAGCGGCCCCCGGGGCACGATCCGGCGACGCGCCCACGACGGCGCCGGCCGGGCCACGGGCGCAGCCCGCGGCCCCGGCCACCCACAGCCAGTTCGGGCTGCTGCGGCAGCGCCGGTTCCTGCCCTACTTCACCGTGCAGGCGCTGGGCGCCTTCAACGACAACGTGTACCGGCAGGCGATCATCGGCCTGTTGTTCTATCTGGGCATCAGCAGCGAGGACCGCACCCTCTACACCAACCTGGCGCCGGCGCTGTTCATCCTGCCGTACTTCCTGTTCTCGGCGATCGCCGGCCAGGTTGCCGAGCGCATGCAGAAGCAGCGCCTGATCGTGATCACCACGGCGATGGAGATCGCGATCATGTCGCTGGCGGCGATCGGCTTCCTGACCCAGAACATGCCGGTGCTGCTGGTGGCGCTGTTCTGCACCGGGGTGCAGTCGACCCTGTTCGGGCCGGTCAAGTACTCGATCCTGCCGGCGGTGCTCAAGCCGGAGGAGCTGACCGGCGGCAACGGCCTGGTCGAGATGGGCACCTCGATCTCGATCCTGGTCGGGATGATCTACGGCGGCCTGGTGTTCCAGCTGGCCGGCAGCTGGGGGCCCGAGGCCGCCGCCGCCTCGGTGGTGGCGCTGGCGGTGGCCGGCAACCTGGTGGCGCGGACGATCCCGCGCATCGACGCCGGGGCCCCGGAGCTGAAGGTGCACTGGAATCCGATCCCCGAGTCGTGGGCGATCTGGAAACTCACCCGCCGCCAGCTGGCGGTGCGCAACGCGATCCTCGGCGTGTCCTGGTTCTGGTTCGTGGGCACCGTGCTGACCGCGCAGCTGCCCACCTACGCCGAGATCAACCTGGGTGCGCCCGAGCGCAGCACCAGCCTGTACATCTTCGCGCTGGCGCTGTTCTCGGTGGGCGTGGGGATCGGTTCACTGCTGTGCGAGAAGCTCTCGATGCGCACCGTCGAGATCGGACTGGTGCCGCTGGGCGCGTTCGGCATGAGCGCCTGCATGCTCGACCTGTACCTGGCGCGCAGCGGCGCGGCGCCGGCGACCGGCCTGGCCATCGCCGAGTTCCTGGCCGCCCCCGGCGGCTGGCGCATCGCCGCCGACCTCACCGGCATCGGCTTCTTCGCGGGGCTGTTCATCGTGCCGCTGTTCGCGCTGATCCAGAGCCGCACGCCGGGCAACGAACTGTCGCGGGTGATCGCCGGGCTGAACATCCAGAACGCCGCCTTCATCGTCGCCGCGGCGGTGCTCGGCGTCGCGGTGCAGCGCCTGCTCGGCTGGAGCATCCCGCAGGTGTTCCTGGCGCTGGCGATCGCCAATGCCGTGGTGGCGATCTACATCTTCACCATCGTGCCCGAATTCCTGATGCGCCTGCTCAGCTGGATGCTGGTGCGGGCGCTGTACCGGCTGCGCGTGCACGGCGTGGAAGCGCACGTGCCGGACGAAGGCCCGGGCCTGATCGTCTGCAACCACGTCAGCTACATGGACGCGCTGATCCTGGCGGCCAGCATCCCGCGCCCGGTGCGCTTCGTGATGTACCACCGCATCTTCCGGATCCCGGTGCTGCGCTGGATCTTCCGCACCGCCAGGGCGATCCCGATCGCGCCGGAAAGGGAGGATCCGGCACTGATGCGGCGCGCCTTCGAGGAGATCGACCGCACCCTGCTGGAAGGCGAACTGGTGGCGATCTTTCCCGAAGGGCGGCTGACCGCCGACGGCACGATCGCGCCGTTCCGCAACGGGGTGGAACGGATCCTGGAGCGCAGGCCGGTGCCGGTGGTGCCGATGGCGCTGCGCGGCATGTGGTCGAGCATGTGGAGCCGGCAGGATTCGCGGCTGCGGCGGGCGCGGCTGCCGCGCCGGTTCCGCGCCCACGTGGAGGTGGCCGCCGCCGCGCCGGTCGATGGCGCCGGCGCCACCGCGGCGGATCTGGAAGCCAAGGTACGGGAACTGCGCGGCGAGCGCGCCTGACCGGGTCCGGACGTGCGGGTTCAGCCCACCCAGCCGGCGACCACGAACACCGCGATCAACGCCAGCCACAGCAGCAGGATCCGCCACACCAGGCTCATCGCGTCGCGCAGCTCGGGCAGCGGCCCGACCGCCAGCGGTGCCGGCACGCCGCTGCCGGCGTAGTCGTCGACCTCCTCGGCCAGCTCGCCGCGCACGCTGGCCTGCGCCAGCGTCTCCAGGAACCGCGAGCCCAGCGCGAACGCCGCGCCGCCGGCCTGGCGCCAGGCGCCGACCACCACGTCGAAATTGCCGACCAGCGCCAGCGAAGCCGCCAGCAGCTGGTCGACCGGCCAGTCGAGCGCCGCCAGCAGCCGCCGCGCCCCGGCGGCGGTGGCCTCGGGCAGCGCCGCCGAGGCCTCGCCCTGCGCCGCCAGCGCCGCCAGCCGGTAAAGCAGCGCGCCGGCCGGCCCCAGCAGGAGAAACCAGAACAGCACCCCGAACCAGCGGGTCCGGGCGCTGCGGAACGCCGCCGCCACCAGCGCGCCCCCGGCCAGCGAGGGCGCCTGGCCCCGGGGCCACAGCCGCGCCGCCGCCGCATGGCGCTCCGCGGCATCCGGCGCTTCCAGCACCGCCTGCACGTCGAGGTCGAGGTCGCGCGGTCCCCAGCTGTAGAACAGCACCGCCACCCCGAGCAGCAGCGCGGGGAAGCCGAACATGCGCTCGTCCAAGGCGACCTGGAACAGCGCCAGCAGCAGCACCGGCGGGACCAGCGCCACGGCGATGCCGAACGGCCCGCGCCACACGCTCCGCTGCGGGAAACGCTCGTCGAGCCAGCGCAGCCAGCCCGCGTACCAGTCGAACTGGCGCAACGACGCCGCCAGCGCCGGCGCCACATGCCCGAGCACCAGCGCCACGACGACCGCGAGCAGCGTGGCGAACATGCCGCGAGTGTAGCGGTACGGCGCCCGGTCCGGCCGCAACGCCCGACCGGCGGACCGGGGGCGCGCGGCAATCGCTCCCCGGACTCGCCGGTCCCGGCGCGTCCCGCCCCGCCCGCCCTCGCGAGGCGCATCCGGACCCGGCGCGGCCGGCGCCGTCAGCCGGGGCTCAGCGCCGCTCCCACCACCGTTCCACCAGCCAGCGCGAAATCGAGATCCGCGGCGAGAGCAGCAGGCCGTCGTCGCGGGTCTCGCCGCGCAGCGCGGCGCCGACCTGTTCGCGGGTGAACCAGCGCGCGTCCTCGAGCTCGTCGTTCACCACCGGCTCGTCGGGTTCGGCATCGGCCTCGAACCCCAGCATCAGCGAGCCGGGAAACGGCCACGGCTGCGAGGCCAGGTAGCGGCTGGCGCGCACCCGCACCCGGGATTCCTCGAACACCTCTCGCGCGACCGTCTGTTCCAGGGTCTCGCCGGGTTCGACGAAGCCGGCCAGCACCGACCAGCGCCGCGGCGGCCAGCCCGCCTGCCGCCCCAGCAGCAGCCGCTCGCCGTCGCTGACCGCGACGATCACCGCCGGGTCGGTGCGCGGGTAGTGCTCGAGGCCGCAGGGCGCGCAATGGCCGAGCCAGCCGGCGCGGGCGAAGCGCAGCGCACCGCCGCAGGCGCCGCAGTGGCGCTGCCGAGCGCGCCAGTGCAGCACCGCGCGCGCCTGGGCGAAGGCGGTGGCTTCCATGACCGGCCAGGCGGCCGCGGCGGTGCGCAGGTCGATCCGCTCCGGCGCCGCCGCGGCCAGCTCGCCGGCGGGCAACGCGAACCAGCCCTGGCCGCCGTGCAGACCGAGGAACACCGCCGTGGCCGGATCGACCGTCGCCAGCGCCGCCGCCGGCGGAGGATACGGCTGCCGTTGCGCATCGGCCAGGGCGCAACCGTCGTCGTCGAGCAGCAGCACGCGCGCGCGCGGCCACAGCGCGGCGATCGCCGCGGCGTCGTTGCGCAGGTGTTCGGCGCGATCGAGCGCGCCCCCGACGAAGGCGAATGGCATGCGGCAATGATCGCATGCCGCTGCCGGAGGCGGACTACACGGTGAAGCTGCTGCCGCAGCCGCAGGTGGTCTTCGCGTTGGGATTGCGGATCGTGAACTGCGCGCCGTGCAGGCTCTCGACATAGTCCACCGCCGAGCCCATCAGGTACTGCAGGCTCAGCGGATCGACCAGCAGCACCACGCCGTCGGTGTCGACCGCCAGGTCCTCGTCGGCCTGCTCCTCGTCGAACTCGAACCCGTACTGGAAGCCGGAACAGCCGCCGCCCTGGATGTAGACCCGCAGCTTCAGCGCCGGGTTGCCTTCCTCGGCGATCAGCTCGCGCACCTTCGCCGCCGCGGCCGCGGTGAAGTCGATCGGGCGTGGCAGGCCCTGGTAGCCGATGGGGGCGTTCGAGGTGGTTTCCATGCGCTCAGGATGGGGGCCGCGCGCCCGCCGTTCAAGCGTCGGGGGCAGAACGCCCTGTCGCTTCGGCCCAGGTGAAGGACTGCTCGACCGCGGCCGCCCCGGCCGGGTCGAGGTGCGCGCTCACCCGCACCGGCACGAAGCCCTTCGGCAGCAGGATGTCGCCCTTCAGCTGCTGGAAGTACTTGAACGAGTACTCGACCCCCGGCGCGTCGTGCTGCTGGCGCAGGTCCACCCAGTCCAGGCGCTCGAGCTTGCCGTCGCGGGTGCCTTCCACCGACAGCTCCAGCGCGCCGCGGCTGACCGCGCCCCGGTTGAGGTTCTGGGTGAGGGTGGCGGTGAAGTGCCAGACGCCGTCGCCACTGGGCTGCAGATGCAGCTCGTGCACCGCCAATCCGCGCCGTTGGGCGGTGGAGCCGACGAAGCGTTCGTAGAAGGCGACGTCGGCGCGCAGCCCGGCGATCTCCTCCTCCCGCTCGGTCAGCGCCCCCTGCAGCTCGCGGTTGGCCTCGCGGCTGATCTGGTCCGAGCGCGACAGGGTGGTGACGCGCTGCTCCAGTTCGTCGATCTGCGCCTGCTGGGCGCGGATCCGCGCCTGCGGATCGCCCGGGGCATCGCCGCGCAGCACCGTCACCGCGCCCCACAGGCCGAATCCCAACGACAGCGCCAGCACCCCCAGCAGCACCTGGGTCCAGCGCGCGTGAGGATCGGAGTGGGCGGGGTCGCTCGCAACGGGAGCGGGGGCGGCGGGCGCATCGGACCGGCCGGGTGGCGACGCGTCGTTCATTGCGATGGTATAGCCAGCGCGCCGAGCGGTCGTCAACTCACCGGTGCACCGCGGTTCGCCCGCATTCACCGCCGCGCCCGGCGCGGCCTTGCCTATACTTCCCGCGGGCGCCGATCGGCGCCGCCCGCTGGAGCGCACATGTCCGAGGCCCATCTGTTCGCGATCGGCGTACTGCTGGCGTGGCTGGCCGGGATCCGCGTGTACCTGACGGTCTTCGGGGTCGGCCTGGCCGGCGCGCTGGGCTGGCTGGAGCTGCCGCAGGCGCTGCAGGCCACCAGCTCCCCCTGGGTGCTGGGCGTGTCCGGGGTCCTGGCGGCGGCGGAGTTCTTCGCCGACAAGATCCCCGGTGTCGATTCGGCCTGGGACCTGCTCCAGACCCTGGCCCGGGTGCCGGCCGGCGCGTTCCTGGCGGCCGCAGCGCTGTCGCCGGACGGCCAACTCGGCGCCGGGATGCTGGCGACCGGCGCGGGCGTGGCGCTGACCAGCCACGTACTCAAGTCGGGCACCCGGGCGCTGCTCAATACCTCGCCCGAGCCGCTCAGCAACTGGACCGCCTCGGCGGGCGAGGACGCGCTGGTGGTCGCCGCGCTGGCGCTGACCTTCAGCCATCCGTGGCTGGCGCTGGGCCTGGTGGCTTCGGTGGCGCTGCTGGTGATCGCCGGCTTCTGGTGGCTCTGGCGGCGCCTGTTCAGGCGCAGCCCCCGGCCCGCCTGAGCGCGCCCGCGCCCGATTGCGGCGCGGCGCACGGAAGGGCGTCACCGCCTTCGCGCATAATCGGCGGTTCCGCAAGCCCAGGGCCCGCCGCGTGCCAGTCTGGAATGCTCCTGAAGGCGCCTCCCCGGCAGGGGCCGCCGCCGCCGGTGCGGCCGCGGCGACCGCCGGTCGCGGCCGGCAGTTGCCTGCGCTGCCCGATGGCGGCACAGTCGCACGGATGGGGAAGGCTGACGATCCGCGGCGCGCCGAGTTTCCACCGGCGCAGTACTGGCGACGCTGGGGCGCGGACGCGCCGGCCCCGGTGCTGCCGCTCGAGGACGGCGCCGGACTGCCCGAGGAGGCGCTGTTGCTGCCGGCCGCGGCGCGCCCGCCCGCCGCAGCCGCCGGCGAGCCGCCCTACCGGGTGCTGATCGTCGAGGACGACCGTAGCCAGGCGCTGTTCGCGCAAAGCGTGCTGCACGGCGCCGGCATGGAGGCGCAGGCGGTGTCGGACGCCGCCCAGGTGATGGCGGCGCTGGAGGCGTTCTCCCCGGACCTGGTGCTGATGGACCTGCACATGCCGGCCATGGACGGCGCCGAACTGACCGACATGATCCGCGGACACGCCACCCACGCGCACCTGCCGATCGTGTTCCTCACCGGCGACCCGGACCCGGAACGCCAGTTCGAGGTGCTGGAAATCGGCGCCGACGATTTCCTCAGCAAGCCGGTGCGTCCGCGCCACCTGGTGGCCGCGGTCGAGAACCGGATCAAGCGCGCACGCCAGCTGCGCGTGCAGCGCCGGACCGAGCCGGCGCCGCCCAGCGGCGGGCTGCAGACCCGCAACGCGATGCTGCAGCGGCTGGCCGCGGCGGTGCCCGGCGACGACGAGGGCGGCGGCGGCGGCGCACTGTTCATGCTCGAGATCGACGGCGTGCCCGCGCTGCGCGACCGTATCGGCTACGCCGCGCTGGAGTCGGTGCTGACCGAGGCCGGGCGCCAGGTCGCCGCACTGGCGGACGGCCACCATGCGGCGCGGCTCAACGACAACACCTTCCTGATCCATGCGGCGCAGGCGCCGGAAGACATGCTGGGCTGGGCGCGGAGGCTGCGCGACGGGCTCGGGCGCCACGGCTTCGAGGTGGCCGGCGAGCCGCTGCGGCTGCGGGTGCGGGTCGGCTGCACCGCGCTGGGGCACGGCTTCGCCGACGCCGGCAGCGCGATGTCGGCGGCCGAGCAGGCGCTGCGCGCCTCGCGCGCCGACCCGATCGGCATCGCCGCCTACCAGCCCCCGGCCAGCGAGGAGATCGCGGCGAGCAGCGGGCTGGCCGACATGATCGTCGAGGCCCTGGCCGGCAACCGCCTCGAACTGGCCTACCAGCCGATCGTCGCGGTTGCCGGCGGCGACGAGGCCCAGTACCAGACGCTGCTGCGGCTGCGCGACGCCGAGGGCGAGCTGCATACCGCAGGGCAGATCCTGCCGGCGGCCGAGTCGGCGGGGTTGCTGCACGAGATCGATCGGCAGGTGCTGGAACTGGCGCTGGCGCTGCTGGCGCGGCAGCAGGCGCGCGGTGCACCGGTGCGGCTGTTCGTCTCGCAGTCCCCGCGCAGCCTGGCACGGGACGGCCATGCCGCGTGGCTGCTGGCGGAACTGGAGACCCAGCGCGTCGACGGTTCCTCGCTGGTGCTGGACGTGCGCCAGGACGACGCCCTGATCCATGCCGTCTCGCTGCAGGAATTCTGCTCGGACATGGTGCCGGCGGGGGTGCAGCTGTGCCTGAGCCAGTACCGCCCCGGGGAGGACATCAATCCGCTGATCGCGCAGCTGCCGCTGAGCTTCGTGCGCCTGGCGGCGGATTTCTCCAGCCGGCTCGGCGAAAGCGCCGTGCGCGACGAGATGCGCGACGCCATCGAGCGCGCGCACCGCCTCGGCATGCAGGTCATCGGCCAGCAGGTCGAGGACCCGCAGGCCGCCGCCACGCTGTGGATGAGCGGCATCGACTACATCCAGGGCAACCTGGTGCAGCAGGTCGCCGGCGACCTGGACTTCGATTTCCACCATTCGGTGTTGTAGCGGCATGGCCACGTTGACAAGGACCCGTCCCTCCGCATTGATGCTCCGCTGGCTGGCGCTGGGCGCCGCGTCCGGCGCCGCGGTGATGCTGCTGCTCGACTTCATCGGCATGGCCGGGCCATGGCAAGGCATCGCCCTGGTGCTGGTGCTGCTGACCACCTTCGCCATCAGCGCCACCATCTACGTCATGCAGGCGCGCGAGCGCGACCTCGACGAGGCCGAAGACCTGGCGCGCCGCAACGAGGCCGAACGCGCGGAACTGCAGGAACAGCTCGAACGCCACACCCAGCTCGAACAGCAGCTTCGCCAGGCCAAGCAGGCCGCGGAGTCGGCGGTGATGGCCAAGGGCGAGTTCCTGGCCACCATGAGCCACGAGATCCGCACGCCGCTCAACGGCATCGTGCCGATGCTCGACCTGCTGATGCACGCGCGGCTGCAAGCCGACCACGGCGAGCTGGTGCGCACCGCGTACGCGTCCTCGCAGCAGATGCTGCGCATCGTCGACGACATCCTCGACTACTCCAAGCTCGAGGCCGACAAGCTCGAGCTGGAGATCACCAGCTTCAACCTGCGCGAGCTGCTGGAAGGCGTGCTGCAGCTGATGGAGCGCCCGGCGCAGAGCAAGGGCCTGCGCCTGAGCCTGCACATCGATCCTTCGGTGCGCCTGCCGGTGCGCGGCGACCCGGTCCGCATGCGCCAGATCCTGGGCAACCTGGTGAGCAACGCGGTCAAGTTCACCGAGCGCGGTTCGGTGACGGTGAACGTGCGGCGCATCGGCGAGACCACGGCCCAGCACCAGCTGCGCTTCGAGGTCCGCGACACCGGCATCGGCATCTCGCAGGCGGCGCAGGGGCGCCTGTTCCAGGCGTTCAACCAGGCCGACGCCTCCACCACCCGTCTCTACGGCGGCACCGGGCTGGGGCTGGCGATCTCCAAGCGCATCGTCGAGCTGATGAACGGCCGCATCGGGGTGCAGTCGGAGAGCGGACAGGGCGCGACGTTCTGGTTCGAGGTGCCGCTGCTCAAGGTGTACGGCGACATGCCGACCCAGGAGAAGCTCGGCGACGGCGGCCGCCTGCTGCTGCTCAGCGCCGACCCGCGCCTGCGCCTGCGCCTGTCGATGCTGCTGCCCAACTGGGGGCTGCGGGTCAGCGCCGTCGAGACCACCCAGGAGGCGCTCAACCGGCTGCGCGCGGCCGCCAGCCAGGGCGCACCGTGGGCGTACTCGATCGTGCTCGCGGACCTGGCCGGCATGCGCCACACGGCGCTCGCCCTGCACCGCAACCTCGGCCGCCAGAGCGTGTACGGCGAACTCAGGCTGGTGTGCCTGTACGGAGACGACGAAGTGCCCGAAGAGCTGCGCAGCAGCGCCACCGTACTCAGCCGCCAGGCGCCGGATGCGGATCTGCGCGCGGCGCTGATCGGGGAGGTGGATGCCGACGCAGAAGCCGACGCAACGGCCGCCGACGCGGCCGCGCGGCAGCCGCCGGCGGCGTCCGCCCCGGCGTCCCCGGTCGACGCCGGCCCCGCCGAGACCAGCCCCGGCAGGAGCTTCGCGCGCAGCCCGCGGGTGCTGCTGGTCGAGGACAACCCGGTCAACCTGATGGTCGGGCAGCGGCTGTTGTCGATGCTGGGCATCACCTGCGACACCGCCGGCAACGGCGAGGCCGCGCTGATGCGGATGTCGGCATCGCGCTACGACATCGTGCTGATGGATTGCCAGATGCCGGTGATGGACGGCTACACCGCGACCCGGCAGTGGCGCGAGAGCGAGGCGGCCGCGGGCAGCCGCCACCTGCCGATCATCGCGATGACCGCCAACGCCATGGCCGGGGACCGCCAGAAGTGCCTGGATGCGGGCATGGACGACTACCTGCCCAAGCCGGTGACCCGCAGCGAACTCGAGCGCTGCCTGCACCACTGGTGGAATCCGGAACAGGTCGGGGCGATGGCCGAGGCCGAGCCCGGGCCCGAACCGGAAGCCGATATGCAGCCCCCCGAGACCGCCACCGGGTCCCCGGAGGCCGGCGCGCCAGAGGCCCCCGGCCAGCCGCCGCAGCACATCGAGGAAGGCATCGAGGACATCGTGCTCGCGACGGAGGCCGCCGAGGCGCTTCCGGAAGCGGCCGGAAGCCGCGACGCGCTGGAAACCGAGACCGTGCTGGCAGAAGCCGAACGGGCCCTGGCCACCATCCCGTCCGGTGCGATGCCGGCGCCGCGTTCCGCCCTGGGCGCGCCCGCTGCCCCGCCCTCGATACCACCCGGTTCCGCCGCCCCGGCCATCCCGAAAGCCCCCCCCGGGGCGGCCCCGCGGCCCGCAACGATGCCGCCGGCACCCGCCGCCTCCGAGCCGGGCGCCACCGCGCTGGCGTGGCCGGGCACGGCCGCGGCCGCGTCGGCGGCACGCGCCGCGGCCGCGTCGGCGGCACGCGCCGCGGTCGGTCTGCAGCCCAGCGGCGCTGCGCCGGCGGCCGCGGCGCGATCGGTTCCGGCGGGCCTGCAGGCGCCACCCCGGCCAGCCGTGCCCACCGCGCCGGCGAGCGCCACCGGGCAGCCGGCGGCGCCGGCGCGGCAGGCCGCCCCGGCGGGGCCTGCGGCGGCCTCTCCTGCCGCCACTGCCGCGCCGCCGATCCCGCCGCGGCCGCCGCTACTGCCGGTGATCGACCAGGAAGTGCTCGAAGAACTGCGCTCGATGCTCGGCGACGAGGTCGACCGGCTGATCGACGTGTTCCTGGAGGACACGCCGCGCCTGCTGGCGCGGCTTGAGATCGCCGCGTCCGGGCCGGATTACGATGCGCTGCGCGACGCCGCGCATTCGCTCAAGTCGTCCAGCGCCAACCTGGGGGCGATGATGCTGTCGGCCGCCGCCAAGCGCATCGAACACGGCGCCCGCGAGGGCAACCTGGCGCGCCCGGCGGTGGCGGTGGCGCTGGTGACCAACGAGTTCGCGCGCGCGCGGCGCGCGCTCAGGTCCGGTAGCCGCGCCGCCAGCTGACCCCGCCCCGGGCCCGGCGCCCTCCGCTGGCGGAGCCGCCACCGCGCAGGATCGGCCCATGGCGAAGGCCGGCGCAGTCGCTTGCGCGAAAGCCGCCCCCCGTCCGGTGCCACCCGCGACCTTCGCGGCCAGGGGCCGCTCCCGCCGAAGCGACGGCACGGCGGAAGATGGCCGGGAGCGGCTGCGTCCGGTTCAGTCGTCGTGCTCGCCGACGCCGCTCTGCAGGTAATTGTGCTCGCCGATCCGGCCGAACAACTCGAGCTGGGTCTCGATCCAGTCGACGTGCTCCTCCTCCGACTCCAGGATGTCGGCGAAAAGCTTGCGGCTCACGTAGTCCTGCACCTGTTCGCAATGGGCGATCGCCTCGCGCAGCAGCGGGATGCCCTCGAGTTCGAGCGCGAGGTCGCACTCCAGCACCTCGCGCGGACCTTCGCCGATCTTCAGCTTGCCCAGCGCCTGGAAGTTGGGCAGCCCTTCGAGGAACAGGATGCGTTCGGAGAGCATGTCGGCATGCTTCATCTCGTCGATCGATTCCTCGTATTCGTGCTTGGCCAGGGCCAGCAGCCCCCAGTTCTTCAGCATCTTGGCGTGCAGGAAGTACTGGTTGATCGCGGTCAGCTCGTTGTAGAGCGCCTTGTTGAGGAATTCGATGACCTTCGTGTCGCCTTTCATGGCCGTCTCCGGGAACTGGATCGGCCACCACTCTAGCGCCGCCGGCAGATGCATGACGGAACGGGAATCGTGCGCATTTCACCCGGCAAGCGGTGTGGCCGGCCTGCGGAAGCGAACAGCGGCGGCGGCCGGGATCAGGCGGCGCGATCGCGCAATGGGTGGGCCGCGGATCGCCCGGGAGGATCGGGCCGCCGCGCTCAGGCGGCGCGCGCCACCGCGAGCAGCGGCAGGTCGAGTTCCCGCGGCGGCAGGGCAGGCTGCGCCCGTTCGAGCACCTCGGTGGCCGCCTCCACGCAACTGCCGCAGCAGGCGCCAACGCCGGTCCGCATGGTCAACTCGGGCAGGCTGGAACAGCCCGCCTCGGCGGCCTTGCGGATGTCGCTCTCGGTGATGCCGTTGCAGAGGCAGACGTACACGTTGATAAGGCGGGTCGGGCGTGGGAGCCAATTGCGCCAGAAACGCGAATGATTGTCAATTAACAGGCCGGAACGCCGTGGATCAGTTGTGGCCGCGATCGCCCAGCTTGCCGTTGGCGCCGCCCGGCCCGCCGCTGCCCCCGCGCACCCGGCCCCGCGGCCGCTGGCGCCGCGGACCGTGGCGCTGCGGATCGATCTTGACGAAGGGGACCGCCTGCGGGCCGGCCACCTGCCGCGCGAACGGCGCCAGGTGGCGCAGCGCGTTGGCGTAGACGCCGCGCTTGAAGGTCACCACGTGCTCCAGCGGGTACCAGAAGTCGACCCAGCGCCAGTGGTCGAACTCCGGCTTCTCGGTCAGGTCCAGGCGCAGGTCGGCATCGTCGCCGGTGAACTGCAGCAGGAACCACACCTGCTTCTGGCCGATGCAGACCAGCCGGTCGCTGCGCCGGATCGCCCGCTGCGGCAGCCGGTAGCGCAGCCAGCCCGGAGTGACGCCCAGCACCGCGACGTGGCCCGGCTGCAGCCCGGTCTCCTCGTTGAGTTCGCGATACATGGCCTCGAGCGGGGTCTCGTCGGTGTTCATGCCCCCCTGCGGGAACTGCCACCCGTCGTGGCGCACCCGCCGGGCCCAGAAGACCCGCCCGTCGGGATGCATCAGCACGATGCCGACATTCGGTCGATAGCCGTCCGGATCGATCACGATGCGGACTCCGGAAATTTCACTGCATTCGACTCTGCCACGGCGGGGGGGAAGCGACAAGCGCGGCCCGCCGCCGTTGACGGAGGGCCCGCCCGCATGGACAATTCCCGGTTCGCCGCGCCCATGCGTGCGGCCCGTGGCTATGTAGCTCAGCCGGTTAGAGCACAGCACTCATAATGCTGGGGTCGGTGGTTCGAGTCCACCCATAGCCACCATCTGCCAGATCAGGCGCCGGCGGTTTCACCCACTCCGGCGGTTTCGCCGTCCACCGCGCTCGCGAGCCGCCGACAGTGCGTGGCGGTGGCGTCGTCGACAGGAAAGCAGCATTCGACGTGCAGCTCGGCCAGGGTCACGTCGCGCGGCACCGCGAAGGTGGTGATGGTCGAGAAGAACCTCAGTTCGATGTCGTCGCGCCTGAGTACCGTGGTCAGCAGGGGCGAAGGCGCGGTGGACAGATCGCGGACGCGCCAGTGCGCCGGTACGCCCGGGTAGCCCAGCGCCTCTTCCAGCAACGCCCTGGCCGCCCGGTCGGTCGGCGTGGATGCGACGTGGTCGTGCAGGTGGTGGATGATCTCGCGGGCGACCTCTTCCCAATTGGCGAGCGCCGGACGCAGGTCGGCGGGATCGAAGAACTGGCGGACGATGTTGCGGTGGGCGCTGGACCTGCCGCCGAGCACGAAGCGGTTCACCCGCTCCGCGCCGCCGTTGGCGGACAGCACGCCCCAGTGGCGGTTGATGACGAACGCCGGGTACGGCTCCTGCTGCGCCAGGATGAACTCGATCGCGCGCTGCATTCCGGCCAGCTCCGGCGCGCCCAGCGGGCTCTCCGGATACCCCGGCGCATAGCCGGCCGCCAGCAGCAGGGCGTTGCGTTCGCGCAGCGGCATCTCGAGCGCGTCCGCGATCCGGGCAAGGGTGTCGCGGCCCGGTTGCGCCCTGCCGGTCTCGACGCAGCTCAGATGACGGGCCGAGATCCCCGCCGAGATCGCCAGATCGAGCTGGCTGAGCCGGCGCGCGGCGCGCCATTCGCGCAGCAGGTTGCCCACCGGGGCGGTCGGGCGGCGGGCGGCGCGTCTGTCCATGCGGCGAGGATACGGCGGGGGGACGGCGCACGGCCATGACCCTGCAGGTCATGGCAATGCGATCCGGGCGGTCATTGCCCGGGCGCGATTCGTCGCCCAGCATCCGTGCTCCCCAACCATCGGACAGGCAACCCATGCCCAACCAGAAAGACAAGGCCCGACTGTTCCGGTCCCTGCACGCGGGCGAGCGGCCCCTGCTGTTGTTCAACGTGTGGGACGCCGGCAGCGCGAAGGTGGTCGCCGACGCCGGCGCCGACGCACTGGCGACCGCCAGCTGGGCCGTGGCTGCGTCCCACGGCCTGGCCGACGGCGAGCAGGTTCCGCTGCAGGCGGTGCTGGACAACCTCACCCGGATCGTCGCGGCCACCGACCTGCCGGTCAGTCTGGATCTGGAAAGCGGGTATGGCCGGACCGCGGCCGCGGTCGGCCTCACGGTCGAGCGGGCGATCGCCGCCGGAGCGGTCGGCTGCAACCTCGAGGACAGCCGTCCCGAGGATGGCGCACTGCGGGATCCGGCCGAGCAGGCCGAACGCCTCGCCGAAGCGCGCCGCGCCGCCGAAACGTCCGCGATTCCGCTCTTCATCAACGCGCGAACCGACGTCTTCTTCGCCAGGCCCGCCGAAGACCACGACGCGTCGATGGTCGAGGACGCCCTGCGGCGCGCCGAGCTCTACGCGAAGGCCGGTGCCGACGGGCTGTTCGTCCCCAACCTCACGGACGTGCGCCTGATCGAAACCCTGGCGAGGGCCTCGCCGCTGCCGGTCAACATCATGGCCGGTGCATCCGCGCCCGCGGCGGCGCGCCTGGCCGGGATCGGGGTGGCGCGCATCAGCCACGGCCCCGGTCCGTACCTCGCCGCGATGCGCGCATTGGCCGAAGCGGCCAGGGCCGCGCTGGCTCCACCCCCGGAGTGAGCGCGACTTCGGCTCCTCTCCGGGCAGCGGACCCCGCCGGTGCCATCCCGGTATCGGCGGGCTGCGGCGCGGTCCCGCCGCGACGGCGCCGGGGTTTTCGGCCATCATTGCCGCCATGGACATCTTCAAGGTCTTCACCATCGAGGCCGCGCACCGGCTGCCGAACGTGCCGGAGGGGCACAAGTGCTCGCGGCTTCATGGCCACTCGTTCCGGATCGAGATCCACGTGTCCGGCGAGCCGGGCCCCGAATCCGGCTGGGTGATGGATTTCGCCGACCTCAAGGCAGCGTTCCGGCCGCTGTACGAACGCCTGGATCACCACTACCTCAACGAGATCGAAGGGCTGGAGAATCCGACCAGCGAACGCCTGGCGGCCTGGATCTGGGAGCGGCTGCGTCCCGCGCTGCCCGCGCTGAGCGAGGTGGTGGTGCACGAGACCTGCACGTCGGGATGCCGCTACCGGGGGGCATGACCTGGAGCGAGTTCGGGCCGGCCGGCGACGGCCCGCAGCGCGGGCCCCGGCCTCCGGACCGTTGACGGCTCGCGGCGTTTCCGGCGCGCCGGGGCGGTGCGGGTTTTCGCGGGCATGGCCCGCTTCGCCACGAGCCGGGGCTTCCAACCCGCTGATCCCAAAGGGATCCTGAACCGATGGGCGCCGTTCGTCGGCCTGATGTTGCAATGCAGCAAAGCCCCGCATATGCTGCACCGCACAAACCCGGCACCCCTGCCGGACCATCGAAGCAGGAAACCGCCATGTATCAGTTCAACGAGCAGTTCAGCACCGCCACCCGCCAGTTCGCCGACACCGCCGCCCAGGTCAACCAGCTGGCCCTGGAGAACGCCGAGAAGGTGTTCGGCCTGCAGATGAGCATCCTGGAGCAGAACGCCAACGCCGCCTTCGCCTTCCTGGGCGAGGTTGCCGAGGTGCGCGACATCGACGGCTACAAGGCCGTGCTGCCGAAGGGCGTGCAGGTCGCGCGCGAGAACATCGAGCGCAGCATCAACGCCGGCCAGGAGGCGTTCGCGCGCACCCTGAAGACCAACGAGGCGATCGCGCAGATCTCCAAGGGTCAGTTCGACGTCGCGACCGAGCAGGTCCGCGACGCCGCCACCAAGGCGACCAAGGCCGGCCGCAAGGCCTGAGCCACCCGGCTCGCGCCGGATTTCAGCGGAGCGCCGCCTCCTCCCTCTCCGGGAAGCGGCGCTGCCTGAACCCAAACCCGGCCGCGCAAGCGGCCGGGTTTTTTTCGTTCTTCGCCGATAGCCGGCCGCCTGTCGGGTTCGCGCAGCAACGGTGTCCGCCTGAAAGCCGGCGCAGTGTCCCGCGGGATTCACGCCATCTGGCGATGCGGCGATGCAAGGTGTCGCCGGGACCGGTGCGCGATATGCTCGATCGCGACATGCAGATGCACGCCACAACGCCTTCCGACGAGACGAAGATCCAGGCGCAGCCCGCGCCGGTGAGCCGGCGGCGCGAACTGCAGGTGTTCCTGTTCCTCACCGTGGTGCTGTTCCCCGTGCTCGCGGTGCTGCTGGTGTCAGGGTTCGGATTCGTGGTCTGGATCTGGCAGATGATCTTCGGCCCCCCGGGCAGCTGAGCGGATGACCGCCGCGGCCGGTGCCCGTACCGACGAGCTGCACATCGCCAGCCTGGTGGTGCAGCACCGGGTGGAAGCGCGTGCGGGGCTGCACGCCGCGGCCGCCGGCATCGGCGGCCTGGAGATCGCGATCCCCGGCGACCACCGCAGCGTGCTGCTGCAGGAAAGCCCCGATACCGCCGGCCTGATGGACTGCATCGACCGGTTGCGCGCCCTGCCCGGCGTGCTCAACGTCAGCCTGGTCTACCACCACGCCGAAGCGCGGGCCTCGCTGGAGCAGCCCGCCCCCGACCACAGCCCCGGAGCGCCGCATGGCCACGCGTCGTGAATTCATCCGCACCTCCGCCGTCGCCGCAGCGGCCGCCGCCGCGGGCATGCCGGGGGCGGCCAGCCTGGCAGACGTCACCCGCGAGGGCGACGTCGCCGGCCTGAAGTGGAGCAAGGCCCCGTGCCGCTACTGCGGCACCGGCTGCGGCATCAACGTGGCGGTGCGCGGCGGGCGCGTGGTGGCCACGCACGGCGACGTGCACGCGGAGGTCAACCGCGGGCTCAACTGCGTGAAGGGCTATTTCCTGTCGAAGATCCTGTACGGCGCCGACCGCCTGGAGACCCCGCTGCTGCGCAAGCGCGGCGGCGCGTACCACAAGGACGGCGAGTTGACCCCAGTCGGCTGGGACGAGGCCTTCGACGTGATGGCGGCGCAGTTCAAGCGCGTGCTGAAGGAGAAGGGGCCGACCGCGGTGGGCATGTTCGGCTCCGGGCAATGGACGGTCTGGGAAGGCTATGCCGCCAACAAGCTGCTCAAGGCCGGCTTCCGCAGCAACAACATCGATCCCAACGCGCGCCACTGCATGGCCTCGGCGGTGACCGGCTTCATGCGTACCTTCGGCATGGACGAGCCGATGGGTTGCTACGACGACATCGAGGCCGCCGACGCGTTCGTGCTGTGGGGTTCGAACATGGCCGAGATGCACCCGATCCTGTGGACCCGGGTGACCGATCGCCGGCTCTCCAATCCGCACGTCCGGGTGGCGGTGATGTCGACCTACGAGCACCGCAGCTTCGAGCTCGCCGACATCCCGATCGTCTTCAAGCCGCACTCGGACCTGGTGATCCTCAACTACATCGCCAACCACATCATCGGCAGCGGGCGGGTCAACCGCGACTTCGTCGACCGCCACACCCGCTTCCGCCAGGGCAACGACGACATCGGCTACGGGCTGCGCCCGGATCATCCGCTGGAGACGAAGGCGAAGAACGCCGGCGACGCCAATGGCGGCACCGACATCGACTTCGAGGCGTTCGCGCGCTTCGTCGCGCCGTACACCCTCGAGCGGGCCGTGGAGATGACGGGCGTCGAACGCGACTGGCTGGTGCGGCTGGCCGAACTCTACGCCGAGCCGAAGACCAAGGTGATGTCGTTCTGGACCATGGGCTTCAACCAGCACACCCGCGGCACGTGGGCCAACAACATGGTCTACAACCTGCATCTGCTGACCGGAAAGATCGCCACCCCCGGCAACAGCCCCTTCTCGCTCACCGGGCAGCCGTCGGCCTGCGGCACCGCGCGCGAGGTGGGCACCTTCAGCCACCGCCTGCCGGCGGACATGCTGGTGGCCAACCCCGAGCACCGCCGCCACGCCGAGGAGATCTGGCAGATCCCGCACGGCATCGTCCAGGAGAAGCCGGGCTACCACGCGGTCGAGCAGAACCGCATGCTCAACGACGGCAAGCTCAATGCCTACTGGGTGATGGCCAACAACAACATGCAGGCGGCGGCCAACCTGCTCGGCGAGGGCTTCCCCGGCTACCGCAACCCGGAGAATTTCATCGTCGTCTCCGATCCCTACCCCACCGTGACCGCCCAGGCGGCCGACCTGGTGCTACCGACGGCGATGTGGGTCGAAAAGGAAGGGGCCTACGGCAACGCCGAGCGCCGCACCCAGTTCTGGCACCAGCTGGTCAGCGCGCCGGGCCAGGCGCGTTCGGACCTGTGGCAGCTGATGGAGTTCTCGAAGCGCTTCACCACCGACGAGTGCTGGCCGGAAGAGATCCTGGCGGCCAATCCGGAGTTTCGCGGCCGTACCCTGTTCGAGGTGCTGTTCCGCAACGGCAAGGTCGACCGCTTCCCGGTCGAGGACATCGAGCCCGGCTACGACAACGACGAGGCCGCGGCGTTCGGCTTCTACCCGCAGAAGGGATTGTTCGAGGAATACGCCGAGTTCGGCCGTGGCCACGCCCACGACCTGGCGCCGTTCGACACCTACCATCGCGAGCGCGGGCTGCGCTGGCCGGTGGTGGACGGCAAGGAAACGCGCTGGCGCTACCGCGAGGGCGCCGACCCCTACGTCAAGCCCGGTACCGGTTTCGAGTTCTACGGCAACCCCGACGGACGCGCGGTGATCTGGGCGCTGCCCTACGAACCCCCCGCCGAGTCGCCGGACGAGGAATACGACCTCTGGCTGGTCACCGGACGGGTGCTGGAGCATTGGCACTCCGGCTCGATGACCATGCGCATTCCCGAGCTCTACCGCAGCTTTCCCTCGGCGGTGATCTTCATGCATCCCGACGACGCCCAGGCGCGCGGGCTCAAGCGCGGCGACGAGGCACGGATCGTGTCGCGCCGCGGCGAGATGCGCAGCCGCATCGAGACCCGCGGCCGCAACCGCATGCCGCGCGGGGTGATCTTCGTCCCGTGGTTCGACGCCGCCCAGCTGATCAACAAGGTCACCCTCGACGCCACCGACCCGATCTCCAAGCAGACCGACTTCAAGAAATGCGCCGCCAGGGTGGTGCGCGCCTGAGGCGCGCGCCTGCGGACCAGACGACCACCAGGAGTCCACGATGCGCATCGCCGTCCCGTCGCTTCCGATCCTGCTGTCCGCCGCGCTGCTGCTCGCCGGCTGCGACTGGGCGCCGTCCAAGTCGGAGCCCGAGCTGGCCCCGCCCTCCCCGCCGATCAGCGCGCGCGGCAACCCGTCCCGCGACATCGACGGGCTCCGCCGCCACGTGCCGATCGACGTCGAGGTCAGCCCGCTGCCGATGGCGCGGGTGGAGAACTTCGACGTGCGCCGCGGACGCGCCTACCCGATGCAGCCGCCGACGATCCCGCACAGCATCGACGGTTACCAGGTGGACCTCAATTCCAACCGCTGCATGCTCTGCCACGCGCGCGCCAACGCCCCGCAGTTCCAGGCGCCCGAGGTCAGCGTGACCCACTACATGGACCGCGACGACCAGTTCCTGGCCACGATCTCGGCGCGGCGCTACTTCTGCCTGCAGTGCCACGTGACCCAGACCGATGCGCAACCGCTGGTCGCCAACGAATTCGTCGACATCGATACCCTGCTGCAGCGGGAACGCCGGGAATGAAGCGGCTGCGTTCCCTGGGGCGCAGCCTGCAGCCCTGGTGGCGCACCCTGCGCTCGCCGAGCCTGCATTTCAGCCTCGGCTTCCTGACCCTCGGCGGATTCCTCGCCGGTATCGTCTTCTGGGGGGGCTTCAACACCGCGCTCGAAGCCACCAACACCGAGACCTTCTGCGTCAGCTGCCACGAGATGGAGGACAACGTCTACGAGGAGCTCAAATCGACCATCCACTACAGCAACCGCTCCGGGGTCCGAGCCACCTGCCCCGACTGCCACGTACCGCACGACTGGACCGACAAGATCGCGCGCAAGATGCAGGCCTCCAAGGAAGTCTGGGGCAAGATCTTCGGCACCATCGACACCGAGCTGAAGTTCCGCGAGCACCGCCGCGAACTGGCCGAGCACGAATGGGCGCGGCTGAAGGCCAACGACTCGCTGGAATGCCGAAACTGCCACGACTACGACTCGATGGACCTCACCCGCCAGGCCAGCCGCGCCGCGTGGATCCACCAGCAGTACCTGGGCACCGGCGAGCTGACCTGCATCGACTGCCACAAGGGCATCGCCCATCGCCTGCCGGACATGACCGGCGTGTCCCAGGGCGGCCTGGAATGACCACGCCCGGCGCAGGGCCGGGCGTGGTCGAGTCACTCGCGCGGTGGCGGTTCGGCCGGCGGCCCGGCGGCAGCCGGCCGCGCTTGCGCGAACTCCGGCGCGGGCTCGTCTAGCCGATCGCCCAGCACCCGGCGCACGGTGACGAAGAACACCGGGATCAGCAGCAGGCCGAGGAAGGTGGCGAACAGCATCCCGCCGATCACCCCGGTACCGAGCGCGTGGCGGGCGTTGGCACCGGCGCCGCTCGACAGCGCCAGCGGGGTGACGCCCATGATGAACGCGAACGAGGTCATCAGGATCGGCCGGAAGCGGAGCCGCGCCGCCTCCACCACCGCGTCGCGCAGGGTGCTGCCCTCGGCGCGCCGCTGCACCGCGAACTCGACGATCAGGATCGCGTTCTTCGCCGCCAGCCCGATCACCGTCACCATGCCGACCTTGAAGAAGATGTCGTTGGACAACCCGCGCAGCATGGTGAACAGCACCGCGCCGAGGATGCCCAGCGGCACCACCATCAGCACCGAGACCGGGATCGACCAGCTCTCGTAGAGCGCCGCCAGGCACAGGAACACCACGACCACCGACAGCACCAGCAGCAGCGTGGCGGTGTTGCCGGCGATGATCTCCTGGTACGACAGGCCGGTCCAGTCGTAGCCGAACCCTGCGGGCAGGTCCTGCTCGACGATGCGCTCCAACGCCGCCATGGCTTCGCCGGAGCTGCGGCCCGGCGCCGGCGAACCGACGATGTTGACCGCCGAATAGCCGTTGTAGCGGGTCAGGGCGGGCGCGCCGGTGGTCCACTCCGCCGTCACCACGTTGCTGAGCGGGACCATCGCGCGGCTGCCGTCCTCGCCGACCACCGGGGTGTAGAACCGCGCCAGCGAGCCGGGATCGGTGCGGAACGGCGCATCGGCGCGCATGTTCACCCGCTTGACCCGGCCGTCGGCGACATAGTCGTTGACGTACACCGGCGCCAGCATCAGCTGGATCGCGCTGTAGACGTCGTTGACCGACAGCCCCATCGCCTGCGCCTGCACGCGGTCGACGTGGAGCCGAAGCTGCGGCGCGTCCTCCAGCGTGTTCGGCCGCACCCCGGCGAGCGCCTCGTTCTGCGCCGCGCTGGCCAGCAAGGTGTCGCGCGCCTCGGCCAACGCCTCGCGGCCGGCGCCGGCGCGATCCTGCAGGTACATGTCGAAGCCGCCGAACTGGCTCAGGCCGCGTACCGTCGGCAGGTTGACCACGAAGATGCTGGCGTCGCGCACCGACGCCAGCGCCCGGTTGGCGCTCTGGATGAACTCCGCCGCGCTGACGTCGCGCTCGCTCCAGTCCTCGAGCCGGATGAATGCCATGCCGACGTTCTCGCCGCGGCCCACGAAGCTGAAGCCCGCGACCTGCATCATCCCCTCGAACCCCTCCACCTGCTCCAGGGTGCCGCGAACCTGCTCGAACACGGCCTGGGTGCGCTGCAGGGTGGAGCCGGGCGGGAGCTGCACGATCGCCAGCGCGTAGCCCTGGTCCTCCTCGGGCACGAAGCTCCCCGGCAGGCGCACGTAGAGCACGCCGCAGACCACCGCCAGCGCCGCGAAGACCGCCATCCACCGCGGCGCGTGCCGAACCGCGCTGGCGATGTGGCCGACGTAGGTGCGGTTGACGCGGTCGTACCAGCGGTTGAAGGTGCGGACGACCACGTTCTGCTTCTTCTCGCCCTCGGCCGCGTGCTGCTTGAGAAAGGTCGCGCACAGGGCCGGGGTGAAGCCCAGCGCGAGAAACGCCGAGAACCCCATCGCCACCGCGATGGTGATCGCGAACTGCTTGTAGATCTCGCCCGAGGCGCCGCCCTGCAGCGCGCTGGGGATGAACACCGCCGCCAGCACCACGGTGATCGCCACCACCGCGCCGGTGATCTGGCCCATCGCCTTGATCGTCGCCTCGCGCGCCGGCAGCTTCTCCTCGGCCATGATCCGCTCGACGTTCTCGATCACCACGATCGCGTCGTCGACCACGATGCCGATCGCCAGCACCATCGCGAACAGCGTGAGCTGGTTGACGGTGTAGCCGATCATGCTCAGGCCGAGGAAGGTCCCCAGCAGCGCCACCGGGATCACCAGGGTCGGGATCAGGGTGGCGCGGAGGTTCTGCAGGAACAGCAGCATCACCAGGAACACCAGCACCACCGCCTCGGCGAGGGTCTTGAGCACCTCCTGGATCGAGATCCGGACGAAGGTGGTGCTGTCGTAGGGTGAAAACCAGCTCACGCCTTCCGGGAAGCTCGCTTGCAGCTCGTCCATCCGGGAGCGCACCGCCTCGGCCACGGTGAGGGCATTGGCGCCCGGCTGCAGCTGGATCGCGAAGGCGCCGGTCGGCCGGCCGTTGAAGCGGGTATCGAAGCCGAATCCCGACGCGCCGGTCTCGATCCGCGCCACGTCGGCCAGGCGCACGGTGGAGCCGTCGGCGTCGGCCCGCAGCACGATGTCGCCGAACTGCTCGGGCGTGCTGAAGCGCCCCTCGGCGGAGACCGTGGCGGTGAAGCCCTGACCCTCCGGCGCCGGATCCGAGCCGAGCGCGCCGGCGGCGAACTGCACGTTCTGCCCGCGCACCGCGGCCAGCACCTGGCTGGCCGACAGGCCGTAGCCCTGCAGCCGGTCGGGATCCAGCCAGATGTTCATGGCGTACTCGGAACCGAACTGCTGGGTGCTGCCGACGCCGGGCAGCCGCGCGATCTGCTCGAGCACCCGGGTGCCGATCAGGTCGTTGAGCGCG
Source organism: Luteimonas endophytica (assembly GCF_029887875.1). Taxonomy (GTDB): domain Bacteria; phylum Pseudomonadota; class Gammaproteobacteria; order Xanthomonadales; family Xanthomonadaceae; genus Luteimonas; species Luteimonas endophytica. The sequence goes on along the minus strand of NZ_JARXRM010000046.1, from coordinate 102,009 downwards.
TTGCGGTCGACGTTGGGGGTCTCCGAGCGCAGCGCCACCACCATCAGGAAGCCCGCGTTGGCCTTGGCCACCACCACGCCCTGCTGGGTCACCTCGCTGGGCAGTCGCGGCGTGGCCAGCGAGACCTTGTTCTGCACCTGCACCTGGGCGATGTCGGGATCGGTCCCGGTCTCGAAGGTCAGGGTGACGCTGGCGCCGCCGGAGGCGCTGGAACTGGAACTGAAGTACAGCAGGTTGTCGATGCCGGTGAGCTGCTGCTCGATCACCTGGGTGACCGCGCGCTCGGTGGTCTGCGCGTCGGCGCCGGGATACGTGGCCGATACCGTCACCTGCGGCGGGGCCACGTTCGGATAGGACTCCACGCCCATGTTGAGCACGGCGATAATGCCGCTCAGGGTGATCAGGATCGAGACGACCCAGGCGAAGACCGGGTGGTCGATGAAGAATCTGGGCATGGCCGGTCAGTCCCCGGAGTCCGGCGGCGGCGCCGCCGCCGCGGCGTCCGCGTCTCCGGCCGCGGGGGCGTCCTCGCCCCCCGCCTGCGTCCCGTCGGCGTCCCCGGGGGCCGGCTC
>NZ_JARXRM010000046.1:0-101411 GCF_029887875.1 Luteimonas endophytica | reverse complement strand
CCGCCGAGCCGCCGGGCTGCCAGGGCACCGCACTGGCGGGCGAGCCCGGCCGCGCCTTCTGCACTCCGGAAACGATCACCCGGTCGCCCGGCTCCAGGCCCTGGCCGACGATCCAGTCGCCATCATCGGCGCGATCGGTCACCACGTTCTTGCGGGCCACCATGCCGTCCGACCCCACCACCAGCACGTAGGCGCCCGAGGCGTCGCGCTGCACCGCGGCCTGCGGCACCCGGAACATGCCCGGCTGCTGGCCGAGGGTCGCCTGCAGGGTGACGTAGGTGCCGGGCAGCAGCCGCTGTTCGGGGTTGGGCAGCACCGCGCGCAGCGACACCGCGCCGGTGGCCGGGTCGACCACGTGGCCGGAAAAGTCGAGCTCGCCGGGATGTTCGTAGAGGCTGCCGTCCTGCAGCAGCACCCGGACCCGGGTCGGCTCCGAACGGTCCAACTGCATCCGCCGGACCTGGTCGAATTCGGCCAGGCTCATCGAGAAGTTCACGTACAGCGGATCGATCTGGTCGATGGTGGTCAGCAGCGTCGCGCCGCCCTCGCCCACCAGCGCGCCCTCGGTGACCTGCTGCTTGCCGGCGCGCCCGGAGATCGGCGCGCGGACCGTGGCGTAGCCCAGATTGATTTGCGCGCTCTCCACCGAGGCCCGCGCCGCCTGCACCGCGGCCGCGGCGCTGCGCTCGGCCGCCAGGGCGTCGTCCAGATCCGCGCCGGAAATGAAATCGTCCGGCGCCAGCCGGCGCGCGCGCGCGGCGCTGGCGCGGGCATTGGCGGCATTGGCCTGGGCCTGGGCCAGTGCGGCCTGCGCCGAGCCGAGCTGGGCGCGATACGGGGCCGGGTCGATCACGAACAGCACCTCCCCCTCCTCGACCTCGCTGCCTTCGCGGTAGGTGCGCTGCTGCAGCACCCCGGGGACGCGCGCGCGCACGTCGGCGCTGCGAAACCCGGCCAGGCGGCCCACCAGCTCCTTCTCCAGCGCCACCGTCCCGGGCTGCACCGTCACCACCCCGACCTCGGGCGGGGGCGGCGCCTGCTGCGCCTGTTCCTCGCCGCAGGCGGCCAGCGCGAAAACACAGAAACCTGCAAGCACCAACAGGCGCGGGCGCATCGGCATGGAGACACTCCTGGGTGGGCGGGGCGACGTCGCGCCGGCCCGATTGATTGCTATACTCGCCAGTACAGCATTCGAAAGACTACGCCCACGCGTGCCGGAAGTCACTGGCCCGTTGGGGACCACGAACTGACTACCGGCACGTGCCGCGGAGACGTTCCCGCATTAAGCTTCCGCGTTCGCGAACGGTCCGTGATGCGCCGCGCAAGGCGTCCCGGCGCCGGCAGTCGCATGATCCGCGACTGGACCCGCATCCAATCGGCGCCGCGGCCGGCCTGCAAGGACAGCACCAGCGCCATTCCGAATCCCCGCACCTTCCGCTTCAACCCCCCGAGGCCCCCATGCCCAAGTCCGTCACCAAGCGCCCGCCTTCGGCCCGCAAGCGCATGTTCTGGATGCTGCTGATCACCCTGGTGGTGTTCGGCGGCGTGTTCGCCGTCAAGGCGGTCATGGACTACGGCATGAACCAGTTCTTCGACAACATGCCGCAGCCGCCGGTGGCGGTGAGCACGTTCGAGGCCCGCCAGGAGCGCTGGAGCAGCGGCGTCGAGGCGGTCGGCACCCTGGTCGCGGTCAACGGCACCGACGTGACCACCGAAGCCGGCGGCGTGGTGCAGAAGATCGCGTTCGAGGCCGGCCAGCCGGTCCAGGCCGGGGAGCTGCTGGTCGAACTCAACTCCGCCAACGAGCTGGCCACGCTGCAGTCGCTGGAGGCCTCGGCCAAGCTCGCCGGGGTGCAGGCCGAGCGCTGGCGGGCACTGGGCGCCGACCGCCTGGTCTCGCAGGCCGAGGTGGAGGAGCGCGCCACCCAGGCGGCCACCGCCCGGGCCCAGGCCGATGCGCAGCGCGCGCTGATCGCGCAGAAGCGCGTGCGCGCGCCGTTCGACGGGGTGCTCGGCATCCGCAAGGTCAACCTGGGCCAGTACCTGGCGCCCGGCGATCCGATCGTCAGCCTGCAGTCGCTGGACCCGATCTACCTCGACTTCACCCTGCCGGAACAGCACCTGCCGCGGGTCCGGGTGGGCACCGCCATCCGGGCCCAGGTGGATGCGGCGCAGGACCGGACCTTCGAGGGCACCGTCACCGCGATCGAGCCGCGCGTGGACCCGTCCACCCGCAACTTCACCGTGCAGGCGACCCTGGACAACCCCGACGGCGAATTGCGGCCGGGCACCTTCGCCCGGGTCGGCTTCGACCTCGGCGCGGCCGAGGACGTGGTGGTGATCCCGCAGACCGCGGTCAGCTTCAACCCCTACGGCAACGCCGTGTACGTGGTGATCGACGCGCCTGCCGCCGAAGAACAAGGCCAGGACGGTGGCGAGGCGCAGGAGGGCGCGGCAGACGGCCCGCAGCACATCGTCAAGCAGCGCTTCATCACCACCGGCGCCACCCGCGGCGACCTGATCGCGGTCACCGACGGGCTGGAGGCCGGCGAAGTGGTGGTGACCAGCGGCCTGCTGCGGCTGCGCAACGACGCCGCGGTGACGATCAACAACAAGGTGCAGCCCAGCGCCGAAGAATCTCCGGCGCCCGATAACCGCTGACGCCGCCGCGCCCGCCGCTGCGGGCGCGCCCCCACCCCAGTCCTCTTCCGCACGCGGCAGAGGGGGAGCACGCGATGAAATTCACCGACATCTTCATCAACAAGCCGGTGCTGGCGATGGTCGTCAGCCTGTTCATCCTGCTGCTCGGCCTGCGCTCGTACAACGAGCTCAACGTGCGCCAGTACCCGGAGCTGCAGAACGCGGTGGTGACCATCAACACCGCCTATTTCGGCGCCGATGCCGACCTGATCCAGGGCTTCATCACCACCCCGCTGGAGCGCGAGATCGCCAGTGCCGAGGGCATCGACTACCTGATCTCCAGCAGCAGCGCCGGGGTCAGCAGCATCCAGGCCTACATCCGCCTGGACTACGACGCCAACGAGGCGCTGACCCAGATCGCGGCCAAGGTCAACAAGCTGCGCGGGGAGTTGCCGCAGGAGTCCGAGGATCCGGTCATCGACCTGCAGCAGGGCCAGCAGATCGCCGCGATGTACGTCTCCTTCGCCAGCGAGCGGCTGGACAACAACCAGATCACCGACTACCTCACGCGGGTGGTGGAGCCGCGCATCGCCACCATCGAGGGCGTGCAGCGGGCCGAGATCCTCGGAGCGGGCTCGTTCGCGATGCGGATCTGGCTCAAGCCGGACCGGATGACCGCGCTGGAGGTCACCGCCAGCGACGTCCACACCGCGCTGCAGTCCAACAACGTGCTTTCGGCGCTCGGCGCGACCAAGGGCCAGATGGTCTCGGTCGACCTGACCGCGCGCACCGACCTGCGCACGCCGGAGGAGTTCCGCCAGCTGGTGGTCCGCGAGCAGGACGGCGCGATCGTGCGCCTGGGCGACATCGCCGATGTCGAGCTCGGCTCGGAGAACTACGGCACCTCGGTGCGCATCAACGGCGACGCGGCGACCTTCATGGGCATCTTCGTCTCGCCGGACGCCAACTCGCTGGACGTGATCGCCGAGGTCCGCCGGGTCTGGGACGAGGAGATCATCCCGCAGCTGCCCGAAGGGATCGAGGGCACGATTCCCTACGACAGCACCGAGGCGATCGAGGACGCGATCGGCGAGGTCATGACCACGATCGTGGAAGCGGTGATCATCGTGATCGTGGTGATCTTCCTGTTCCTCGGCTCGCTGCGCAGCGTGCTGATCCCCGCCATCGCGGTGCCGCTGTCGCTGGTGGGCGCGCTGTTCCTGATGCTGCTGATGGGTTTCACCATCAACCTGCTGACCCTGCTGGCGATGGTGCTGGCGATCGGCATCGTGGTGGACGACGCGATCATCGTGCTCGAGAACATCCACCGCCACATCGAGGAGGGCATGCAGCCGCTGGATGCGTCGCTCAAGGGCGCGCGCGAGCTGGCCTGGCCGGTGATCGCGATGACCACCACCCTGGTCGCGGTGTACGTGCCGATCGGTTTCCAGGGCGGCCTGACCGGCGTGCTGTTCACCGAATTCGCCTTCACCCTGGCCGGCGCGGTGCTGCTGTCCGGCGTGATCGCGCTGACCCTCTCGCCGATGATGTGCGCCAAGTTCCTCAAGCCGCACCACGGCACCGAGGGCAAGAACCGGCTCGAGGCCTGGCTGGACGCGCGCTTCGACCGGCTCCGGGACGGCTACCAGCGCAAGCTGCACGGCGCGCTCGACACCCGCGGGGTGATCGCGGTGTTCGGCGCCATCGTGTTCGTCTCCTGCGTGCTGCTGTACGTGGTCGCCCCCAAGGAGCCGGCGCCGATCGAGGACGAGGGCTTCATCTTCGCCATCGGCAGCGCCGATGCCTACACCACCCTCGACTACGTCGAGCGCTACACCGAGGAGATGACCGCGATCGCCAGGGACATCCCGGAGATCAACGATTTCTTCCTGTTCAACGGCGGCTTCGGCGGCGGCGGCGGCGGTTCCAGCAACAGCGTCATGGCCGGTTTCGTGCTCAAGCCCTGGAGCCAGCGCGACCGCTCCACCAACCAGGTGCTGCAGCAGGAACTGCAGCCGAAGCTGGCCGAGGTGACCGGCCTGAACACCTTCGCCCTGGTGCCGCCCTCGCTGCCCAGCGCCGGCGGCGACGGCGGCGGCGAGTTCCTGGTCGGCGGCATCGGCTCGGTCGAGCAGCTCAAGGAGCTGGCCGACGCGATCATCGAACGCGCCCAGGCCAGCCGCCGCTTCATCTTCCTGGACACCGACCTGAAGATCGACAAGCCGCGCATCGAGGTGCAGATCGACCGCGACAAGGCCGCCACGCTCGGCATCGACATGCGCACCCTCGCAGCCGACATGTCGGCGCTGCTGGCCGGCGGCTACGTCAACCGTTTCGCGATGGAGAACCGCTCCTACCGGGTGATCCCGCAAGTGCAGCGCAGCGATCGCCTCAACGCCGCGCAGCTGGAGAACTACTACACCCGCACCCGCGACGGCGAGCTGATCCCGTTGTCCACGCTGGTGACCCTGAAGGACAGCGTGCAGCCGCAGTCGCTCAAGCGCTTCCAGCAGCTCAATTCGGTCGGCATCACCTTCGCGCCGCGCCCGGGAGTGAGCAAGGGCGAGGCGCTGCGGGTGCTGGACGAGGCCGCGGCCGAGGTGCTGCCGCAGGGCTACAGCGTCGACTACGCCGGCGAATCGCGCCAGTTCAAGCAGGAGGGCACCACCATGCTGGTGACCATGATGTTCGCGCTGATCGCGATCTTCCTGGTGCTGGCGGCCCAGTTCGAGAGCTTCCGCGACGCCCTGATCATGCTGATCACCGTGCCGATGGCGATCAGCGGCGCGCTGCTGGTGCTCAACGCGCTGGCGCTGCTGGCCGGGGTGCTGCAGATCTCCGGCATCGAGGCCTTCCCCGGGATGAGCGTGAACATCTATACCCAGGTGGGCCTGGTCACGCTGATCGGCGTGATCGCCAAGCACGGCATCCTGATCGTGGAGTTCGCCAACAAGCTGCAGATCGAGCAGGGGCTGTCCAAGCGCGAGGCGATCGAACAAGCCTCGGGCATCCGCCTGCGGCCGGTGCTGATGACCACCGCGGCGCTGGTGTTCGCGATGTTCCCGCTGTTGATCGCCAAGGGCCCCGGCGCCGCGGCGCGCTTCTCGATGGGCACCACGATCGCCGCGGGCATGACCATCGGAACCGCGTTCACCCTGTTCGTGCTGCCGGCGTTCTACCTGTACCTGGCGCGCGACCATTCGCACGACCGCGAGCGCGCCGCGCGCGGGAGCGACGGCGACCCGCTGCCGCCGCCCGAACCGCAGCACGGCTGAGACCGGGATAGCGCGACCTGGGCCGCTCCTACGGGAGCGGCCGCGCCGAACCCGTAGGAGCGGGCCATCCCGCGAAAGCCGGCGCCCTCCACCGGACCGGGAATCGCCGCCAATCCTGGCGGCGCCTCCCGTCGCTTTCGCGACCATGGGGCGCGCTATGGCGGCAGCGTCAGCGCCGCCGCGGCCTGCACGGGATCGGGCCGGAGCATGTGCGGCAGCACGCCCAGGCAGGGCGCGGGCAAGGCCGCGGCGATCAGCCGCAGGTAGTCGTCGACGCGTTCGAACTCCGGATCCACCCCGCTGCCGATCCAGCCGGCGAGCCGACAGCCATCGGCGGCGATGGCGCGCGCGCTGAGCCGCGCATGGCTGAGGCAGCCCAGCCGCAGCCCGACCACCAGGATCGCGTCGATATCCAGCGCCCGCACCAGCGCCGCCTGTTCGAAGCCGTCGTCCAGCGGGGCCAGCCAGCCGCCCACGCCCTCGACCACCACCACGTCCGACTGCGCCGCGAGCCGCGCGTGCGCCGCCAGCAGCGGTCCGAGCTCCACCTCGATGCCCGCCTCGCGCGCCGCCAGCTGCGGGGCGGTGGCGGCGGGCAGCGCATACGGGTTGACGTCGGCGTACGCGGGGCGCGGGGCGCTGGCCGCCTGCAGCGCCAGCGCATCGGCATTGCGCCAGCCGCCGACACCCCGTTCGCAGCCGCTGGCGACCGGCTTCATCCCCACCGCCCGGCGGCCGCCGGCGCGCAGCGCGTGCAGCAACGCGGCGCTGACGAGGGTCTTGCCGACTCCGGTATCGGTGCCTGTCACGTACATGGCGGTCCTTCCAGGCGGCGAACGCCACCGCAGTTGATACACTTCGGCGATGTTCGCATCACAGCGCCTCGAGGGCGACAAGCCCGCGCAATACGCCCAGCTCGCGCAGCAGGCCCGCGCCCTGCTCGCCGGCGAACGCGACCGCGTCGCCAACGCCGCCAACCTCTCGGCGCTGCTGTTCGCCGCCCTGCCGGACCTCAACTGGGCGGGATTCTATTTCTTCGATGGCACCGAGCTGGTGGTGGGCCCGTTCCAGGGGCTGCCGGCCTGCGTGCGGATCCCGCTGGACCGCGGCGTCTGCGGCGCGGCCGCCAGCGCCCGCACCACCCAGCGGGTCGAGGACGTGCATGCCTTCCCGGGCCACATCGCCTGCGACGCGGCATCGCGCTCGGAGCTGGTGGTGCCGCTGGTCGCCGGCGACGCGCTGGTCGGCGTGCTCGACCTCGACAGCCCGCTGCCCGGACGCTTCGATGCCGACGACCAGGCCGGTCTGGAATCCATCGCCCGCATCTGGCTGGAGTCGCTGCAGTGAGCACCCCGAAAATGCGCAATATCGGTCCCAAGTCGGCCGCCTGGCTGCGCCAGGTCGGCCTGCGCACCCGCGAGGACCTGGAAGCCGCCGGCCCGGTCGAGGCCTTCATGCGGGTGCGCCGCGCCGGCTTCCGCCCCAGCCTCAACCTGCTCTACGCGCTCGAGGGTGCGCTGCTGGATTGCCACTGGCAGGAGGTCCCCGACGATCGCCGGCGGCAGCTGGTCGAGGCCGCCGAGGCCGCCACCGCCGACCTGCCGGCACCGCGCGGCAGGCCCGCGGCGAGCCCGGTCACCACCACCGTCCACCGCGAGGACCCGGCGGACGCGGAATCGGATCCCTATGCGGATCCAGCGGCCCCGGCCGACGAAGACTGAGCCAGCGGCGTTCGCGTACAATCGCAGCCGCTCCAGGTGACCCGTCGGCAGCCGCCGCCGGGTTGAAACGGGAAGCCGGTGACGCCCACGTGGCCAGTCCGGCACTGCCCCCGCAACGGTAAGCGAGTCGGGCGATCGCATCGGCCACTGTGCAGGCTCCGGGTTCCGGGGCGCATGGGAAGGCGCGATCGCCGGGACCGGCCAGGCCACGCGCCGCCGGTCCGCCCGCGAGTCCGGAGACCGGCCTGAGCAGGGGGAACGATCCCCTTCCACTGGTTGCGATGCGGCGGGCATTGCGGCAGCGATTGCCGACGCCCGCGTCCGCTCCCGCCGCCCTGTTCCCTCGCCCGCGACCGCCGTTGGGCCGCACGCCGCGTGCGCGCCTTCACCGTCACCGCGTGCGAGGGTGCGCGCGATGGAGAACCCCATGCAATTGCCACATCTCACTCTGGCCGCCGCGGCCGTCCTCCTGCCGGGGCACGCGCTGGCCGCCCCCGCCGCCACCGACCTGGACGAGGTCATCGTCACCGCCACCCGCAACGAGATCGCCCTGGCCGACAGCCTGGTGCCGGCGCAGGTGATCGATCGCGCCGAGATCGAGCGCAGCCAGGCCCTCACCCTGCCCGACCTGTTGCGCGGCCGCGCCGGTATCAACCTGGTCAACAGCGGCGGGCCGGGCAAGCAGAGTTCGCTGTTCATGCGCGGCGCCGGCTCCAACCAGATCCTGGTGCTGCTGGACGGCGTGCGGGTCGGTTCGGCCACCGCCGGACTGCCGGCGCTGCAGGACATCCCGGTGGCGCAGATCGACCGCATCGAGATCGTGCGCGGGCCGCATTCGAGCCTCTACGGGGCCGACGCGATCGGCGGCGTGATCCAGATCTTCACCCGCCGCGACAGCGGCGCCGCACGGCCGCGCCTGCACGCCGGCATCGGCAGCAATGCGCTGCGCGAGGCCGGCGCCGGCATCGGCGGCGGCGGCGCACGCACGTGGTTCGGCGCCGACGTCGCCCTGCTGCGGACCGACGGCATCGACGCCTGCCGCGGCACCTTGGAAGGCTTCGGTGCCGGCTGCTACGCCGAGGAACCCGACCGCGACGGCTACCGCAACCTCTCGGCCAGCCTGCGCGGCGGCGTCGAGTTCTCGCCTGCGTGGCGCCTGGACGGGGTGGCGCTGCGGGCCGAAGGACGGAACCATTTCGACGGCACCTGGGCGAACTACTCGGAGACGGTGCAGCAGGTGGTGGGCGCGAAGCTGCGCTTCGAGCCGAGCGCGCGGCTGGCGCTGCAGGCCGGCGTGGGCCGCAGCGACGACCAGACCGAGGACTTCCTCGATGGCGACTTCGTCGCCGACCTGCGCACCCGCCGCCAGCAGGCCTCGCTGCAGGGCGACCTCGGCCTGTCGGAGGCGCAGGTGCTGACGCTGGGCGTGGACTGGCTCGACGACCGCATCGCCGGCAGCACCGGCTACGACGTCGACAGCCGCGACAACCTGGGCGCGTTCGTGGCCTGGCAAGGGGATTTCGGCGCGCAGCGGCTGCAGGCCAGCCTGCGCAGCGACGACAACGAGCAGTTCGGCAGTCACCGGACCGGCAGCGTCGGCTGGGGCATGGCGTTCGGCCAGGGCCTGCGCGCCACCGCCAGCTACGCCACCGGCTTCCGGGCGCCGAGCTTCAACGACCTGTATTTCCCGTTCTCCGGCAACCCCGACCTGGACCCCGAGCAGTCGAAGAACCTCAACGTCGGCCTGGCCCAGGCGCGCGGCGGCTGGAACTGGTCGCTCGACCTCTTCAGCAATCGCGTCGACGACCTGATCAACTACGACTCCACCACCTTCACGCCGGTCAACGTCGACCGCGCGCGGCTGCGGGGCGCCGAGCTCACCTTCGCCACCACGCTGGCGGGCTGGGACCTGTCCGCGCAGCTCAGCCATGTCGATCCGCGCAACCGCAGCGACGGAAGCAACCACGGCCGGCTGCTGGCGCGGCGCGCCCGCAACACCGGCAGGCTGGACCTCGACCGCGGTTTCGGCGCGCTGCGCCTTGGCGTCACCCTCAACGCCGCCGGCCACCGCTACGACGATGCCGCCAACCGCGTGCGCGTGGGCGGACACGCCACCACCGACCTGCGCCTGGAATACGCGTTCCACCGCGACTGGACCCTGCAGGCGCGCGCGGCCAACGTGTTCGACCGCGACTACGAGACCATCGCCTGGTACAACCAGCCGGGCCGCGAATACCGGCTGGCGCTGCGCTGGCAGCCTGGAACCTGATTGGTGATTGGTGATCCGTGCCGCCCCCTGCGGAGGCGGCACGTGGCCGCCGCGCCGGATCTGCGTAGGAGCGACCCATGGTCGCGAAGGCCCGCGCGGCTGCCGGAGCGGTGATCGCCGCGAATCCGGGGTGCGCCGGCTTTCGCGGGCATGGCCCGCTCCTACGGGGACTCCGGAATCCGGCCCGATCCGCTCAGGCGGTCATGCCGCCTGGCAGGCGCGGATCCGGCCGCTGGTCGCCGCGGATCGCGCGCAGCGCGCGCACCAGGTCGCGGTAGCTCGCCGCAAGCTGCTCGAACAGCGCCGCATACGCCGCGCGGCTGCACTCGGCGACACCCTGGTAAGCGCCGCGGCCGAGTTCGACGAAGTAGTCCACGTCGACCCGGCGCCGCTCGGCCAGCGCCGGATACAGGCCGGCGATCAGCAGGCAGCGGTCGCCGACGTCGCGCAACGCGTCGGCACGCAGGCTGCCCAGCTGTTCCTGCGCGTGCAGCCATTCCAGCGCCTGGGTGCGCGCCAGCAGATGCGCATCGCGCTGGTGGCGCAGCAGCACGAATACCAGGTAGCTCTCGCGCGCCTCCTCCAGCACCTGGCCGCTGCGCTCGCAGCCCTCGCGCACCAGCGCCTGATACAGCTCGGCCGCGGCCCCTTGCCTGATCGTCGCCATGTCCCCCTCCTGTCGGTCGTCGACGCCCCGAACATACCCCCGGCGGCGCCGGAGGCCTTGTCACTCCGGCGCGCCGACTGCCAGAGGGCCGCTCCCGGGAGCGCGTTCAGGTCGCCATCGGGGCGGGCGCGGCGGGTGCGAACAGGTCGGACTGGGGCAGCAGTTCGTCGCGCTCGCGGAAGCCGGCCAGGCCAACGCCGACCAGCCGGTAGCGGGTCGAACCGGGCAGCGCCACCCGCCCGCACAGCGCCACGGCGATCCCGGTGAATTCCGCCAGGCTGGCCGGCGGCACGTCGGGGGTATGGCTGCGCGTCAGAATGCGGAACTGCGCGGTCTTGAGCTTCAGCACCACGGTACGACCGACCCGGTCGGTCCTGCGGGTGGCGGCCCAGGCCTTTTCCGCGAGCCGCCGGATCTCGGGCTCCAGCGCCTCCAGCGGCAGATCGCTGGCGAAGGTGTCTTCGGCCGAGATCGACTGCACCGGCTGGTCCGGCTGCACCGGGCGCTCGTCGATGCCGCGGGCGCGCTGGTGCAGGCGCAGTCCGAAGCTGCCGAAGCGCCGCTCCAGGTCTTCGGCGGCGAAGCCGCGCAGCTCGCCGACGGTGGCGATGCCGAGGTCCGCGAGCTTCTTCTCCATCACCCGGCCCACGCCGGGGATGCGCCCCACCGGCAGCGGGGTGAGGAACGCCTCCACCCGCGCCGGCTTGACCACGAACACGCCGTCCGGCTTGTTCCAGTCCGAGGCGATCTTGGCCAGGAACTTGTTCGGCGCCACCCCGGCCGAGGCGGTGAGCGCGGTTTCCGCGCGGATCTGGGCGCGGATCGCCTCGGCGGTCGCGGTGGCGCTGGGCGCCGGAAGCTTCGGCTCGGTGACGTCCAGGTAGGCCTCGTCCAGCGACAGCGGCTCGACCAGGTCGGTGTGGCGCAGGAAGATCTCCCGCACCTGGCGCGACACCGCCTTGTAGCGCGCGAAGTCCGGCGGCACGAACACCGCATCCGGGCACAGCCGCTCGGCGCGCACCGCGGGCATCGCCGAACGCACGCCGTACCTGCGCGCCTCGTAGGAGGCCGCGCAGACCACCGAGCGCGCGCCACGCCAGGCCACCACCACCGGGCGCCCGCGCAGCGACGGGTCGTCGCGCTGCTCCACCGAGGCGTAGAACGCGTCCATGTCGATGTGGAGGATCTTGCGCACGGCAGCATTATCCGCCCGCAGCGCGCGCGATGGCGACGCCGCGCCGATGGCGGCCGGATGCCGCGCCGGCCGCGGCTTCGGGGCCATGGGCCGGCTCGCCGGGCCGAGGCGCTCCCGGCCTGCGCCTGTACGGGGGCGAAACCGTCCGCCATCCAGCGCCCCGGCGGCCGCCGAATTGACCCCGCCATGACGAGGCCGGCGCGAAGATCGCACTCCCCATCCCGGAGTGCATGCCATGTCCCGTGGAGACAAGTCGGCCTACACCGACAAGCAGAAGCGCCAGGCCGAGAAGATCGAACAATCCGAGCGCGAGCAGGGACGCTCCAAGGACGACGCCGAGCGCATCGCCTGGGCCACCGTGAACAAGCAGGACGGCGGTGGCAGGAAATCCGGATCGGGGCGCAAATGAACGCCGGACGCGAATCGCCCGGTCAGCGCGACCCGGCAGCCGGCAACGGCCCGCCCGCGCGCGAACAGGAGCGCAAGCGCCACGAGAACGAGAACCAGGACGAGGCGCTGGAGGAAACCTTTCCCGCCAGCGATCCGGTCTCGCCGTTCGTTCCCGCCAAGCCGCGCGAATAGCCGCCCGCTCGGCGACCGCCTCGGGTCCTGCAGTAGACGGCGCTCATTCCGCAGGAGCGGGCCAGGCCCGCGAAGACCGGCGTGGCCTGGCGTGCCGCGATCGCCGCCATCGGCGACCGCGCGGGCTTTCGCGCCCGTGGGTCGCTCATCACGGGGCGCGGCGCCCGGTCGTCAATCGTTGGCGACCGGCAACACCACGTTGACGAGAGTGGCGTCTTCCGGATCGGCCTGGATGCGGAAGCCGAGCTGCCGGCACATCTCGATCATGGTGCTGTTCTCGCGCAGCACCTGTCCCTCGACCATGCGCAGCTCCAGCCAGTGCGCGTACTCGATCATGATCCGCATCAGCCGCCAGCCGATGCCCTTGCCCTTGAGGTCGGAGCGCACCAGGATGCCGTACTCGCCGCGGTCGTAGTCTGCGTCGGCCACCAGCCGCACCGCGCCGAGCATCTCGCCGCTGTCCGGGTCGATCATCGCCAGGGCGATGGCGCGCGCGTAGTCGAGCTGGGTCAGCCGGGCGATGAACTCATGGCTGAAATGCCGCACCGCGTTGAAGAAACGCAGGCGTAGATCCTCGCTGCTGACGTGCTCGAAGAAGCGGCGGAACATCGCATCGTCCTCCGGCCGCACCGGCCGCACGAAGGCCCGCGCGCCGTCGGCAAGCGTGACCTCGCGCTCCCACTCGCTGGGATACGGCCGCACCGCGAAGCGCGGATGGCCCGGCCCCTTGTGCAGCGGCTGCGACGGGGCGATGCGGACCCGCGCGTCCACCGCGATCACCCCGTCGCGATCGGCCAGCAGCGGGTTGATGTCCAGTTCCCGCAGCGCCGGGATGTCGGCCGCCAGCTGCGCCAGCTTCACCAGCACCAGCGCCACCGCGCGCTCGTCCGCCGCCGGCACGTCGCGGTAGGCCTTGAGGATCCGCGACACCCGGGTGCGGCCGATCAGCTCGTGCGCCAGCCGCAGGTCGAGCGGCGGCAGCGCCAGCGCCTTGTCGTCGATCACCTCGACCGCGGTGCCGCCGCGGCCGAACACGATCACCGGGCCGAAGGTGGGGTCGTCGGCGATCCCGAGGATCAGTTCGCGCGCCTTCTGCCGGCGGATCATCGGCTGTACGGTCACGCCCTCGATGCGCGCGTCGGGCCGCGCCTCGCGCGCGCGCCGCAGGATCGACTGCGCCGCCTCGCGCACGTCGCGCTCGCCGACCAGGTCCAGGCGTACGCCGTCGACGTCGGACTTGTGCACGATGTCGTGGGACAGCACCTTCACCGCCACCGCCTGGCCGGCGGCCAGCAGCGGCGCGGCGGCGGCCACCGCCTCGTCCGGGTCGGCGGCCACCTGCAGCGGCGTGAACGGGATCGCGTAGGCTTCCAGCAGCCGCGCCACCTCGGGCGGATCGAGCCACTCCCTGCCCGCCGCCATTGCGCCGGAGACCACCTCCCGCGCCGTGGCCGCATCGACGGCGAAGTCCTCCGGCAGGCTCGGCGGCGTCTCCATCAGCGCCTGCTGCGCCTCGCGGTGCCGGACCAGGTACATGAAGCCGCGCACCGCCTCGGCCTCGCTGGCGTAGGTCGGCACGCCGGCGGCGGCCAGCGTCTGCAGCGCGCCCGCCTCGCTGCCCAGCCAGACCCCGAACACCGGCTTGGCCACGGCCTCCGGAGGGCGCCGCGCCAGGCTGGTGGCGACCGCGCGGGCGGACTCCGCCGACGACGACAACGCGGTCGGAACATTGATCAGCAGCAGGGCGTCGTTCTCGGGATCGGCGAGCAGCGCATCGATCGCCGCCGCGTAGCGCGCGCCGTCGGCATCGCCGGTGATGTCCACCGGATTGCCCGGCCCCCAGGTGGCGGGCAGGGCGGCCTTCAACCGCTCGGCCGTGGCCTCGGAGAGCCGGGCCGGGGTGCCTTCCAGGTCGAGCAGGCGGTCCAGGGCCAGCGCACCCACGCCGCCGCCGTTGCCGAGAATGGCCAGCCGCCGGCCGGGCGTGGCGCGCAGGTGGCGCAGGGTGCCGGCGGCGGCGAACAGGTCGTCCAGCGACTGCACCCGGAGCAGCCCCGCGCGCCGGAAGGCGGCGCCGTAGACCGCGTCGGGCGCCGCCAGCGCGGCGGTATGGGTCACCGGATCGACCGCGCGGGCGTGGCGCCCGGCCTTCACCACCACCACCGGCTTGGCGCGCGCTGCCGCGCGCGCGGCCGACATGAACTTGCGCGCGTCGCGGATCGCCTCGACGTACAGCAGGATCGCGCGGGTGTGGCGGTCGAACGCGAAGTAGTCGAGCAGATCGCCGAAGTCGACGTCGAGGCCGTCGCCCAGCGCCGCCACCGCCGAGAAGCCGACCGAGCGCACCCGCCCCCACTCCAGCATGGCCGCGGCGATCGCCCCGGACTGCGACAGCAGCGCCAGGTCTCCCGGCCCGGCCGCGTGCGCGGCGAAGCTGGCGTTGAGGCGCAGGTGCGGCGCCATCACCCCGAGACAGTTGGGGCCGACGATACGCAGCCCGGCCGGCCGCGCCACCGCCTGCAGCTGGGCGGCGAACGAATCGGGCCCTTCGCCCAACCCGGCGCTGACCACGATCGCCGCGCGCGTCCCGGCCGCTGCCGCCTCCGCGGCGATCCGCGGCACCAGCCGCGCCGGCGCGGTGATCACCACCAGTTCCGGCGTCCAGCCCAGATCGGCAACGCGCGCCGCCGAGGGCATGCCGTCGATGCTGCGGTGGCGTGGATTGACCAGGCCCAGCGCGCCCTCGAACCCGGCCTGCCGCAGATTGCGCAGCACGATGCGCCCCACCGAGCGTTCGCGCGGGCTGGCGCCGATCACCGCGACGGAAGCGGGCTTGAAGACGGAGCCGAGTCCGTAGGTGCTCATCGCGGCGCTGCTGCGGTTGCCATGGCGCACGACCATACACCGGCGGCCGCGAGGCACGCATGCGCATGTGCGTCGCCATCGCGAGCCGATGTGCGCACGGCATGGCTCCTGACGCCCCGAGCCCGGAGCGCCCCGGGCCGAAGCGACACGGGGTTTCCGCGCTCAACCGCAGTCGAAGTGCGCCTGCAGCCTCGCCACGTCCGTGCCGGCCACGTCGCCGAGCTCGAGATCGGCCCGGGCGCTGCGGAAATCCTCGCCGATCTCGAGGGTGCCGCCGAGCGAGCGCTTGCGCACGTACTGCCGGCCGGGGCCGTTGACGGTGGCGACCACCCCGACCTCGTCCGCACCCGGCACCACGTCGATGGTGCCGCTGCGCCGCTCCTCCAGCGCCACCGTGACCTGCCAGCCTTCGGCCGTCGCCTGCCAGGCCACGCCTTCGCCCATCAGATACGGGCCGCCGCAGAGCGTGGGGGCGTATTCGCCAGCCAGCTCCACGCCGTCGGCGCTGAACCCGATCCGCGCGACGGCTGCGCCCGCGGCCGCCGGCGGCGCCGTCGTGGCCGGCTGGGCTGCCGGCCGGGATACCGGCACCTCGCCTGGAGCGGGAGCGCCCGGCCCGCCGGCGGTCGCGGAGTCCGGAGACGGGGAGCAGGCCTGCAGCAGGCAGGCGATCAGGCCGAGACAGGCGATCCTGGCGGAAGCGTGCATCGGGTCGGTCCTCGCGATGGGCGCCGCCGGAGCGGCGGTGTGGGACGCATCATCATCGATTTCCGCTGCCGGCGGAACGGCCCGCCTGCGAGCCGCCCCCGACGGCCAGGGATCCGGACCGGGGAGCGCCGGGTCCGATCGTCGGGGCCGGTGGCGCCCGCACGGCCGCCGCAGCGCTACTCCACCGTCACCGACTTGGCCAGGTTGCGCGGCTTGTCGACGTCGGTGCCGCGCGCCAGCGCGGTGTGATAGGCCAGCAGCTGCACCGGGATGGTGTGCACGATCGGGCTGAGCACGCCGACGTGGCGGGGGGTGCGGATCACGTGCACGCCCTCGGACTCGCCGAAGTTGCTGTCCTGGTCGGTGAACACGAACAGCTCGCCGCCGCGGGCGCGCACTTCCTGCATGTTGGACTTCACCTTCTCCAGCAGGCTGTCGTTGGGTGCGATCACCACCACCGGCATGTCGGCGTCCACCAGCGCCAGCGGGCCGTGCTTGAGCTCGCCGGCCGGATAGGCCTCTGCATGGATGTAGGAAATCTCCTTGAGCTTGAGCGCGCCCTCCAGGGCGATCGGATAGTGCACGCCGCGGCCGAGGAACAGCGCGTTGTGCTTCGGCGCGAAGCGGTCGGCCCAGGCGACGATCTGCGGCTCCAGGTTGAGCGCGTGCTGCACGCTGCCGGGCAGGTGGCGCAGCGCGTCCAGGTACTCCGACTCCTGCGCCGCGGTCAGGCGACCGCGCAGCTTGGCCAGGGTGGCGGCCAGGGTGAACAGCGCCACCAGCTGGGTGGTGAACGCCTTGGTGGACGCGACGCCGATCTCTGCGCCGGCGCGGGTGTAGTAGACCAGCCGGCTGGCGCGCGGGATCGCGCTCTCGGGCACGTTGCAGATCGACAGCGTGCGCTCCTGGCCCAGCGCCTTGGCGTATTTCAGCGCCTCCATCGTGTCCAGCGTTTCGCCGGACTGGGAAATGGTGACCACCAGCTGCTTCGGGTTGGCCACCGCGGCGCGATAGCGGTACTCGCTGGCGATCTCGACGCTGCATGGCAGGCCGGCGATCGCTTCGATCCAGTAGCGCGCCACCGAGCCGGCGTAGTAGCTGGTGCCGCAGGCGAGGATCTGCACCGACTCGACCTCCTCCAGCACCTGTTCGGCACCGGCGCCGAACAGCGCGGCGCCGAACGCGCCTTCGTCCATCACCGCCTCGATGGTGTCGCCGATCGCGCGCGGCTGCTCGTGGATCTCCTTCTGCATGAAGTGCCGGTACGGGCCGAGTTCCAGCGAGGCCAGCGAGACGTCCGACAGGTGCTCCTCGCGCTCGGCCCGCGCACCGCGCTGGTCGAAGATGCGCACGCCGGCGCGGGTGACCTCGGCGGTATCGCCCTCTTCCAGGAAGATCACCCGACGGGTGGCCTGGATGATCGCCGAGACGTCGGAGGCGACGAAGTTCTCGCCCTCGCCCAGGCCGATCAGCAGCGGACAGCCCATGCGCGCGCAGACGATCCGCCGCGGCTCGGCGTGGCTGACCACGGCCAGCGCATAGGCGCCCTCCAGCTCCGCCACCGCGCGCTGCAGCGCCTGCAGCAGGTCGCCGGCGTCCTTCATGTGCAGATCGATGAGATGGGCGATCACCTCGGTATCGGTCTGCGATTCGAAGACGTAGCCCAGCGCCTCCAGGCGCGCCCGCTGCTGCTCGTGGTTCTCGATGATGCCGTTGTGGACCAGCGCCACGCCGTGGCTGACGTGCGGATGGGCGTTGAGTTCGGTGACGCCGCCATGGGTGGCCCAACGGGTATGGCCCACGCCGAGCTGGGCGCTGAACCCCTCGGCACCCGCGGCGGCCTCCATCTCCGACACGCGCCCGGTGCGGCGCACCCGGCGCACCCGGCCGGCGTCGACCACGGCGATGCCGGCCGAATCGTAGCCGCGGTACTCGAGGCGCTTGAGGCCTTCGATCAGAACGGGGACCACATCGCGATCAGCGATCGCGCCGACGATGCCGCACATGGGAGGGTTCCTGCTGGGGGCCGCCTAGTGTAGCGGCGGTGCCCGTGTTTTCCCCGCCGCCGGACACGTCCGCGGAGCCGTCCGGACACCCGTGGACACCCGCTGTTCACTTGCGGATCAATGACTTGCGGTTGGCACGCATCCTGCGTGAGCAAGGGGGAACCCAACCGCCCGAGCGCCAATGACCCGCCCCAGCCGCATCCGCGATACCTCAGGCCAGGACAGCACCGTCGCCACTACGCCGTCGCTGCGGCGCGGCCTGCGCCGCTGGGCGCTTCCGGCCGGTGGCGCCCTGCTGGTGCTGGCGGGGCTGGGCTGGGTGGTCGCCGGCTGGAGCGGCGGCGGGCGCTCGTACGACGCCGCGCGCATCCGCATCGCCGCGGTCGAGCGCGGCGACCTGATCCGCGACATCTCCGCCGACGGCCGGGTGATCGCCGCCAACAGTCCGACCCTGTACGCGATCGCCGCCGGCACCGTGACGCTGAAGGTGGTGGCCGGCGACGCGGTGAAGCGGGGCCAGGTGCTGGCCGAGATCGACAGCCCGGAACTGCGCAGCAAGCTGGTCCAGGAAGAGTCCACCCTCGCCAGCCTGCAGGCCGAGGCCGACCGCTCCACCCTGGACGCGCGCATCGCCCGCGCGGAGGCGCGCAAGCTGCTCGACCAGGCCGAGATCGAGCGTACCGCCGCCGAACGCGATCTGCAGCGCTACAGCCGCGGCCACGCCGGCGGCGCGGTCGCCCAGGTCGACGTGGCACGCGCCGAGGACGCACTGAAGAAGGCGGAAATCGGCCTGGCGTCGGCGCGCGAGGACTACGCGCTGCAGGGCCAGGGCGCCGGCCTGGACACCCGCAACCGGCAGTTGCTCGCCGCCCGCCAGCGCTCGGTGGTGGAGGAACTGCAGCGGCAGGTGGACGCGCTCCAGCTGCGCGCGCCCTTCGACGGCCAGGTGGGGCAGGTGCAGGTGGCGC
This sequence comes from Luteimonas endophytica, assembly GCF_029887875.1. Classification (GTDB taxonomy): domain Bacteria; phylum Pseudomonadota; class Gammaproteobacteria; order Xanthomonadales; family Xanthomonadaceae; genus Luteimonas; species Luteimonas endophytica. The sequence goes on along the minus strand of NZ_JARXRM010000046.1, from coordinate 82,515 downwards.
AGCGCAGCAACGTAGCCGCCAACGCGGCGATCCTGAGCGTGGTGGATCTGTCGGTCTTCGAACTCGAGATCAAGGTGCCGGAGAGCTTCGCCCGCGATCTGGGCATCGGCATGCCCGCGCAGATCCGCAGCGGCGCCGAGACCTATCCGGCCGAGGTGTCCGCGGTCTCGCCGGAGGTCGTCAACGGCGAAGTGGCGGCGCGGATCCGCTTCAGCGACACGCAGCCGCCGGGCCTGCGCCAGAACCAGCGCCTGTCCGCACGGATCGTGCTCGACACCCGCGAGGACGTGCTGATGGTGGCGCGCGGGCCGTTCCTGGAGCAGGAGGGCGGGGCCTACGCCTACGTGGTCGCCGACGATCGCGCCGAGCGCCGCCCGATCCGCACCGGCGCTGTCAGCCTCAACGCGGTGGAGATCCTCGAAGGACTGCAGGAGGGCGAACGCATCGTCGTCTCCGGCAGCGACCAGTTCGACAACGCGGACCGCGTCCGCATCTCGGGAGAATGAACATGAATCCCCCCAACGCCCTTCCGTTCAACTTCAACTGGAACCCGCAGCAGATCGCCGACGCGGTACCGCCGCGCCTGTTCGAACTGGACCTGTTCGCGCTGGATCCGTTCCGCGGCGGCGGCGCCGGCGTACCGGCCAACCGGCCGCGGCCGCGCGCGCTGCAGCGCGGCTATCTCCATCAGCGCGCCCTGCCGGCCCTGTTCCGCGTCCACGGCTGACCGCCCCCAACCCCAACCAGGACCCTCGCCATGCTGCACATGCAAGCCGTCTCCAAGGTCTATCGCACCGAACTGGTGGAAACCCACGCGCTGCGCGCGCTCGACCTGCACGTGCGCGAAGGCGAGTTCGTGGCGGTGACCGGGCCGTCCGGCTCCGGCAAGACCACCTTCCTCAACATCGCCGGCCTGCTCGAGACCTTCACCGGTGGCCAGTACCACCTCGACGGGGTCGACGTGAGCGGCCTGGGCGACGACGCGCGCAGCCGGCTGCGCAACCAGAAGATCGGTTTCATCTTCCAGAGCTTCAACCTGATCCCGGACCTCAATCTCTTCGACAACGTCGACGTGCCGCTGCGCTACCGCGGCATGAGCGCGTCCGAGCGCAAGCTGCGGATCGAGGACGCGCTGGGCCTGGTCGGCCTGGGCTCGCGGATGAAGCACTTCCCCGCGGAGCTCTCCGGCGGCCAGCAGCAGCGCGCCGCGATCGCCCGCGCACTGGCCGGCAGCCCGCGCCTGCTGCTGGCCGACGAGCCGACCGGCAACCTCGACTCGCAGATGGCGCGCAGCGTGATGGAACTGCTCGAGGACATCAACGCCGAGGGCACCACCGTGGTCATGGTGACCCACGACCCGGAGCTGGCGGCGCGCGCGCAGCGCAACGTCCACATCGTCGACGGCGTGGCCACCGACGTGGTGCGCGAGGCGTCGCTGGTGGGGAACGCCGCCGACACCGCGCCCGCTTCCGCCTGAGGCCGCCGCCATGCTCGCCTACTACTTCAACCTCGCCCTGCGCAGCTTCCGCCGCAACAAGGTGCTGACCGCGCTGATGGTCCTGGCGATCGCCCTCGGGATCGGCGCCAGCATGACCACGCTGACGGTGTTCTACGTGCTGTCCGGCGATCCGATTCCGCAAAAGAGCGACCAGCTGTTCTATCCGCAGATGGACCCGCAGTCGCTGCGGGATTTCACTCCCGGGGACGAACCGGAAACCCAGCTCACCCGCTTCGATGCCGAGGCCATGCTGCGCGAGAAGCGCGGCGACCGGCAGACCATGACCACCGGCGGCTCGGCCAGCATCGAGCCGGACGTGCAGGGCCTGGACCCGTTCCTCGTGGACGCGCGCTACGCCACCAGCGACTTCTTCCCGATGTTCGAGCTACCGTTCCTGCATGGCACCGGCTGGCCCCCAGAAGCCGACGAACGCCACGATCGAGTCGCGGTGATCGCCAAATCGCTCAACGACAAGGTCTTCGGCGGCCAGAACAGCGTCGGCAGGACCCTGCGCATCGACAAGGAAGCGTTTCGCATCGTCGGGGTGATCGACGACTGGCGCCCAACCCCGAAGTTCTATGACATGAACAGCGATCGCTACGGCGAGCCGGAGCAGGTGTTCGTACCGTTCTCGACCTCGCGCGACCTGAAAATGGGACGCAACGGCAGCATGAACTGCTGGGGCCAGCCTGGCGACGATCCCGAGGGCGCCACCGGCGTCAACGCGCCCTGCGTGTGGATCCAGTACTGGGTCGAGCTCGGCACGCCGGAGAAGGTGGACGAGTATCGCGAGTACCTCGCCAACTACTCGGCGCAACAGCGTGCGGCGGGGCGCTTCGAACGCCCGGACAACGTGCGCCTCAGCAGCGTCATGGAGTGGCTGGAATTCAACCGCGTGGTGCCCGGCGACGTGCGCCTGCAGGTGTGGCTGGCGCTGGGTTTCCTGCTGGTCTGCCTGGTCAATACCGTCGGCCTGCTGCTGGCGAAGTTCCTGCGCCGCAGCAGCGAGATCGGCGTGCGCCGAGCGCTCGGCGCGTCGCGGCGGGCAATCTTCGCCCAGTGCCTGGTCGAGGCCGGGACCATCGGCCTGGCCGGCGGCGTGCTCGGCCTGGGCCTGGCACAACTTGGGCTTTGGGCCGTTCGCCAGCAGCCTTCCAGCTACGCCGATCTCGCACGACTGGATCCTGCGATGCTGGTGGCCACGTTCCTCCTGGCGCTCTTCGCCAGCCTGCTGGCCGGGCTGCTGCCGGCCTGGCGCGCGATGCAGGTGGCCCCGGCGATCCAGCTCAAGACCCAATAGCCCGACGGCCTGCCCGGCCGGCAGGCGACCCCGATACCGGAGCATTCCATGGACATTCGTCCGATCCTCTCCACCCTGCTGCGCCACAAGACCGCCGCTGCGTTGATCGTGGTCGAGATCGCGCTTAGCTGCGCGATCATCTGCAACGCCCTGTTCCTGATCAGCAACCGCGTCGAACGCATCAACCTGGTCAGCGGCGTGGCCGACAACGAGATCGTGCGGATCCAGATCACCGGTATCGGCGAAGACGACAACGCTGCGGCCCTCACCCGCGCCGATCTCGCCCTGCTGCGCGGCCTACCCGGGGTGGAGGCAGCCGTCGCCACCAACCAGGTACCGTTCACGAACTCCTCCTGGAACACGTCCGTCGGCCTCGTGCCGGACCAGCAGCGGCCCACCGCCAATCTCACCCAGTACTTCGGCGACGAGCACTTCCTGCCAACGTTCGGCTTGCGCCTGCTCGAGGGCCGCAACTTCAACGCCGACGAGATCCAGGAATGGGAGGTCGTCGACGCCCCTGGCGCCGATATCCCGCCCACCGCGTTGATCATCACGCGCAAGGCGGCCGAGAGGCTCTTTCCCGGGGAGTCCGCGGTCGGCAAGCGGGTTTATCTGTCGCGAAACCAGGCGACCCCGGTGGTTGGAGTGGTCGAGCACCTGATCCGGCCGAGCGATCAGGGCGGGCCGGCGGAGAAGGAGTTCTCGATGATCCTTCCGCTGCGGCTGCCCTACACGGTCGGCAGCAACATCATGCTGCGCACCGATCCGGAGCGCCGCCAGGAAGTCCTCGAGGCCGCCAAGGAGGCTCTGTTGTCGAACGGTCCCAACCGGATCATCCTGGAAGAGAACACCAAGACCCTCGAAGAACTGCGCCGCGAGTACTACCAGGAGGACCGGGCCATGGTCTGGCTGCTGGTCGCGGTGTGCATCGCGCTGCTGGTGGTCACCGCCCTGGGCATCGTCGGGCTCGCCAGTTTCTGGGTGCAGCAGCGGACCAAACAGATCGGCGTGCGCCGTGCATTGGGCGCCACCCGCGGGCAGATCCTGCGCTACTTCCAGGTCGAGAACTTCCTGCTGGCGACGCTCGGCATCGTCGTCGGCATGCTGATGGCCTACGCCATCAACCAGCTGCTGATGGGCCGGTACGAACTGCCGCGCCTGCCTCTGGTGTACCTGCCGGTAGGCGCCGTCGCGCTGTGGCTGCTCGGCCAGTTCGCGGTGTTCTGGCCGGCGCGGCGCGCCGCATCGGTGCCCCCGGCCGTCGCCACCCGCTCTGTCTGATTCGGCCGAACAACCAGGAGACGCAATTGATCAAGACACTCATCGGCGCTTTGGCGCTCGCCCTGCCGGCCGCGGCCGCGTGGGCCGGACCGGCCGGCGAGCCCGGACTCTTCGAGACCCTGCGCGAGCACGACCGGATCTTCTTCGAACGCGCCTTCAACCAGTGCGATTTCGGCTATCTCGAGCGGGCGATCCACCCCCGGCTGGACTTCTACCACGACCAGGGCGGCTACCAGGACCGCGCGGATTTTCTCGAGAACACGCGCCGGTACGTCTGCCCCGCATCCGGTCCCAAGCCGATCAGGGTGGTCGACGAAGGCAGCTTGCAGGTGTTCCCGCTCTATCGGGACGGCGACCTGTACGGAGCCATCCAGAGCGGCACCCACCGCTTCTTCCTCCGGGAAGACGGCAAGGCGGACGTCCATACCAGCAGCGCCAGGTTCACCCACCTCTATCTCCTGGTCGATGGAGATTGGCTGCTCAGGGAAGTCATGAGCTACGATCACTCGAGCCCCGAAGACTGAAGCGGCACCGCGACACCACCGCCGAACCGCCCGCTCTCTCCCTCGCCGTGCGCCCAATGCCCCATATCCTCGTCGTCGACGACAATCCCGCCGTGGCCACCGCGCTGGAGGTGCTGTTCTCGCTGCACGACATCGGAACCACCGCCGCCGATTCGCCGGAAGCGGCGCTGGAGGCGCTGGAGCGGACCCAGGTGGACCTGGTCATCCAGGACATGAATTTCCGCGCCGACACCACCTCGGGCGACGAGGGGGTGGCGCTGTTCCACCGGATCCACGCCCGCCATCCGGAACTTCCGGTGATCCTGTTGACCGCATGGACCCACCTGGAATCGGCGGTGGAGCTGATCCGGGCCGGCGCCGCCGACTACGTGGCCAAGCCCTGGGACGACCACAAGCTGCTGACCACGGTCCAGCACCTGCTGGAGCTGTCTGCGCACCGCCGCGAGCGGGCCCGCCAGCGCGAGGGCGAACGGCGCCGCCGCGAGGCCCTCGAACGCGACTACGACCTGCGCGGCATCGTCTGGGCCGACGCCGCCAGCGAGCGCCTGCTCTCGCTGGCCTGCCAGGTCGCCCGTTCCGAGCTGCCGGTGCTGATCACCGGCCCCAACGGCGCCGGCAAGGAGAAGTACGCCGAGATCCTGCACGCCAACTCGGCGGTCCGCGATGGCCCGTTCGTGGCGCTCAACTGCGGCGCCCTGCCCGGCGAGCTGATCGAGGCCGAGCTGTTCGGCGCAGAGGCCGGCGCGTATACCGGGGCGAGCCGGGCCCGCGACGGCAAGTTCGAGGCCGCCGACGGCGGCACCCTGTTCCTGGACGAGATCGGCAACCTGCCGCTGGCCGGGCAGATGAAACTGCTGCGGGTGCTCGAGACCGGGCGCTTCGAGCGCCTGGGCTCCAACCGCGAGCGCCAGGTGCGGGTGCGCGTGGTCAGCGCCACCAATACCGACCTGCCGGCCGCGATCGCCGCCGGCGGCTTCCGCGAGGACCTGTACTACCGCCTCAACGCGATCGAGCTGAAGCTGCCGCCGCTGGCCGAGCGGCAGGACGACATCCTGCCGCTGGCGCGGCACTTCCTGCCGCCGGGCAAGGCGCTCGCCCGCGACGCCGAGCAGGCGCTGCTGCGGCACCCCTGGCCGGGCAACGTGCGCGAGCTGCGCAACGCGGTCCAGCGCGCCGCGCTGCTCAGCGCGGGTACCGCGATCGGCGCCGAGGCGCTCGGGTTCGCGCCGCCGCCGCGGCCGGCGCCGGCCCTCGCCGCGGACGAGCCGGACCGCGATGCGATCGAGTCCGCGCTGCGCCGCAACGAAGGCGTGCTGGCGCAGGCCGCGGCCGATCTCGGCCTCTCGCGCCAGGCGCTGTACCGGCGCATGGACAAGCTCGGCCTCCGGCGAAGCTGATGCGCATTCTCCGGGTATTGCCGCTGGCGATTCGCCTGATCGCGATCTCCAGCGCCGGGGCCGCCGGGGCGGCCGCGGCGACAGCCCTGTTCTCGACGTGGATGGCGACGTGGTCGGCAGCCGCCCTCGCCGCGGCGTTGGTCGGGACTGCACTGGCAGTGGCGCTCTGGCGCACCATCGTGCCGCTGCGCGCGCTCTTCCGCGCCCTTGCCGGCACCGTCGACAGCTACCGCGACGGCGATTACAACTTCGGCATCACCTGGAACAGATACAGCGAGCTGATCGAACTGGTCACCGCCCACAACCGCCTGGGCGACGTGCTGCGCGAGCAGCGCACCGGCATCGTCCAGCGCGAACTGCTGCTCGACACCATGGTGCAGAACACGCCGGTGGCGATGCTGCTGCTGGATTCCGGCCGCCGCATCGTCCACGGCAACATCGCCGCGCGCAAGCTGCTCGGCGACGGGCGCCGGCTGGAGGGGCAATCGTTCGACGCGCTGCTGGCGCGCTCGCCCGAGGCGCTGCGCGAAGCGGTGGCCCGCGGCGGCGACGCCATGTTCGGCGTCGGCGACCAGGACAGCGAGGACATCTACCACCTGTCGCGGCGCGCGTTCCGCCTCAACGGCCGCGCCCACGAGCTGATCCTGCTGCGCCAGCTGACCGCGGAACTGCGCCGGCAGGAGGTGCAGACCTGGAAGAAGGTGATCCGGGTGATCAGCCACGAGCTCAACAACTCGCTCGCGCCGATCGCCTCGCTGGCGCACTCGGGCGCCGAGCTGCTGCGCCGCGGCCAGCTCGAGCGCCTGCCCGGCGCGCTGGCCACGATCGAGGAGCGCGCGCGGCACCTGGAGGGTTTCATCCGCGACTACGCGCGCTTCGCCAAGCTGCCGGCGCCGCGGCTGGAGAACGTGGCGTGGGCGGGATTCGTGGCGCGGCTGCGCGACCAGGTGGAATTCGCCTTCGACGGCAGCGGCGGCGACGGCAACGCGCGTTTCGACGTGGCGCAGTTCGAGCAGTGCCTGATCAACCTGCTGCGCAACGCCCACGAATCGGGCTCCCCTGCCGATGAGGTGCGGCTGGCGCTGCGCCGGCTGCCCGATGCCTGGCGCATCGACGTGCTCGACCGCGGCAGCGGCATGAACGCTTCGGTGCTGGCCAACGCGCTGCTGCCGTTCTACTCGACCAAGCGCCACGGCACCGGTCTCGGCCTGGCGCTGGCGCGCGAGATCAGCGAAGCCCACGGCGGCCGCATCTCGCTGCTCAACCGCGACGGCGGGGGGCTGTGCGTGAGCATCACCATTCCCGCCTGAGCGCGCGGCGCCGGCACCGATGCCGAACATGGCCACGCACCGGGCCGGAACGGCCCGCAGCCTGCGCTGCGATGGGCCGCTCCTGCGGGAATCGCGCCGCGGCCGGGTCCGGCGAAGGCTCGGCCACCGGCTACTTCTTGGTGGGTCGCTGCCAGCCTTCGATCACCGTCTGCCGGCCGCGCGCCAGTGCGAGCTTGCCGGCCGGCACGTCGTTGACGATCACCGATCCGGCGCCGGTGGTCGCGTCGTCGCCGATCGTCACCGGCGCCACCAGGGAGGCGTTGGAGCCGATGAAGGCGCGGTCGCCGATGACGGTGCGGAACTTGTTCGCGCCGTCGTAGTTGCAGGTGATGGTGCCGGCGCCGATGTTGGCGCCGGCGCCGACCGTGGCGTCGCCCAGGTAGGCGAGGTGGTTGGCCTTGCTGCCGACGCCGACGGTGGTGTTCTTGGTCTCGACGAAATTGCCGATGTGCGCGCCGTCGGCCAGCACGGTACCGGGCCGCAGCCGCGCGAACGGGCCGATCGTCACCGCGCCCTCGGTCACCGCACCGTCCAGGTCGCAGTGCGCACGGACCTCGGTGCCGGCGGCCAGGCGCACGTTCCTGAGACGGCAGAACGGTCCGATACGCACCTCGTCGCCCAGCTCGACCTCGCCCTCGAAGACCACGTCGACGTCGATCTCGACATCGCGGCCCACGCCGACCCTGCCGCGCACGTCCACCCGCGCCGGATCCGCGAAGCGGGCGCCCTCGCCGCACAGCGCGCGCACCGCGCGGCGCTGCCAGGCGCGCTCCAGCTGCGCCAGCTGCCAGGGATCGTTGGCGCCCTCGGCCTCCAGCGGGTCGTCGACCAGCACGATCTCGGCGGCGCTGAATTCGTCGGCGGCCATCGCGAAGACGTCGGTCAGGTAGTACTCGCCCTGGGCGTTGTCGGCGGACAGCCGCTCCAGCCAGCCCTTCAGCGCGGTCGCTTCTGCGGCGAGGATGCCGGTGTTGACGAGGTCGATACGGCGCTGCTCGGCATCGGCGTCCTTCTGCTCGACGATCTCCGCCACGTGACCCTCCGAATCGCGCACGATGCGGCCGTAGCCGTCCGGCTCCTCGAGTTCCGCGGCAAGCACCGCGATGCGCCCGTCGGTGGACAGCAGACGCTTCAGGGTGGCCGCGGTCAGCAGCGGCACGTCGCCGTAGAGCACCAGCACCTGGGCGCCGTCCGGAACGGCGGGCATCGCCTGGCGCACCGCATGGCCGGTGCCGAGCTGGCGCGCCTGCTCCGCCCAGGTCACGTCGTCCACGCCGGCCAGGGCGGTGCGGACCTGGTCGCCGCCGTGGCCGTACACCACGTGGATGCCCGCCGGGGACAGCGCGCGCGCGGTGTCGAGCACGTGCTCGAGCATCGGCCGCCCGGCGATCGGCTGCAGCACCTTCGGCAGGCGCGACTTCATCCGCTTGCCTTCGCCCGCGGCGAGAATCACGACGTGCAGTGGGGTGCTCATGGCGGCTCCGGAACTTCGCTGGCTGGAATTTCGGAATTCTAACGGTGCAGGCTGCTAGCATGCGCCCCGCGGGCCGACGCATCGTGACCGCTGCCGCAGCAATCGCCGACCCTTCCGCCGCGACGCGGCCGAGCTCCGGATCCGACCCCTTTGAGCCTCACCCGACAGTCGAGCAGCTACCTGGTGATCGGCGGCCTGCAATGGCTGCTGGACTGGGCGGTGATGGTGGCCCTCAGCCACGCCGGCCTGCCCGTGCGCCAGGCCAACGTGGTGGGCCGGATCTGCGGCGCGATGTTCGGCTACTGGATGAACGGGCGCTTCACGTTCGCCGGCGAGGATACCGCGCTCGGCCGGACCCAGCTGCAACGGTTCCTGCTGATGTGGGTCTGTACCACCCTGGTGAGCACCTGGGCGATCGGCCAGGTCGACGACTACCTGGGGCTGCAGTGGGCTTGGTTGGCCAAGCCGGTGGTGGAGATCGCGCTGGGCGGGGTGGGGTTCGTGCTTTCCCGGCACTGGATCTACAAGCGCTGATCCGGCGGCGCCTCAGGGCGACGCGGTACCGCCCAGCAGCGGCAGCACCCGTTCCAGAGGCAGCGCGCGCAGCGTGCCGCGATGGCCGGCGACGGTGGTGGCGCGGAACATCGAATTGACAATCGCCTCCTCGGTGGCTTCGGCCACGCCGCGGAACAGCCCGTCCATGGCGTCGTTCGCCAGCAGCCGGGTGGCGTGCACGCTCGCGTCGTTGCGCATCCGCACCTCGCCGGCGGTGGCGAACGCGATCACGTAGTCGCCCGAGCCGTTGCTCATCGATGCGCCGGTGCGGCCCAGGCCGATCACCGCTCGCGAAGCGAGCCTGCGCAGCAGGCGGGCATCCAGCGGCGCATCGGTGGCGACCACGATCATGATGCTGCCGTCGCCGTCGGCGGGCGGCCGCTCGCCCCGCCCGGCGCCTGCGGCCTGGCTGTCCGGATCCGGCAGCGTGCGGCCCACCGGCACCCCCCCGATCACCAGATCGCCGCCGAAATTGCTCTGCACCAGCACGCCCACCGTATACCCTCCGGCCGCCTCCGGAAGGCGCCGCGAGCTGGTGCCGATCCCGCCCTTCCAGCCGAACGCGGCGGTCCCGGTGCCGGCACCGACCGTGCCCTCCTCGACGTTGCCGGTGGAGGCGCTTTCCAGCGCCTGTGCCACGTGCTGCGGCCGGATCGGCCGGGCGCGGATGTCGCTGAGGAAGCCGTCGTTGGTCTCTCCGACCACCGGGTTGAGCGAGCGCACCTGTTCCATGCCCGGGCGCGCGAGCATCCAGGCGACCATGGCATCGGCGGCCTTCCATACCCCGAGCGTGCCGGTGAGCAGGATCGGGGTTTCCAGTTCGCCCAGTTCCTCGACCTGGGTTGAACCGAGCAGCTTGCCGTAGCCGTTGGCGACGTGGATGGCCGCCGGGACCCGCTCGCGGTAGAGATCGCCGGGATGCGGAACGATCGCGGTCACCCCGGTGCGGATGGCGTCGCCCTCGACGATCGTGGCGTGGCCGACCGCGACGCCCGGCACGTCGACGATGGCGTTGCGCGGACCGGTAGGCAGGCTGCCGATGACCACCCCGGCCTCGCGGGCGCGGGGGCGCGTAGCGGTCGAAGCGCCGGCCGCAGCGCTTTGCGCCGGTTGCGGTTCCGACGCTTCGGCGAAACCGGAAAGCGGACACGCCGCCAGCGCCGGAACGAGCAGCAGGGCGATCACCGCCGTCGCACGATCTCGCATCGTCAGCTTCCTCCCGCCCGCAGTCCGGTCCCACCGACCGTATGCCGGCACCGCCAAGCACGCAAGTGGCCGCCGGTCCGCCGCCGACCGGCGTTCGCGCGCATGGCGCGCCTGCGGGACCGACCCGGACCGCATCGCCCGTGGGAGCGGCCCATGGCCGCGAAAGCCGCGGACGGTCCCGGCCGGGTGGACCGCAATCCCAGGTATGGCCAAGCGCGCCGGCCTTCGCGCGCACGACGCGCTCCTACGGGAGATTGGCCGCGAGCGTTCCGGACGGGACTCCGGACGTCGACATCGCGCAGGGGAACCGCGCGTCGGACGAGGAACGCCCGGGATCTGGTTCCCTCTCCCCGATTCCGGCCTAGTGCTTGAGGTTCTTGCGCAGGCGCTCCAGCGCCTGCAGCTGCGCGGTGACCTCCGCCAGCTTCTGCTGCGCCTCGGCGACGTCCATCGCCTCGCCGCGCCCGGCCAGCACGCGCTCGGCCTCTTCCTTGGCCGCCTTGACCGCCGCCTCGTCGATGTCGTCGGCACGGATCGCGGTATCGGCCAGGATCGTCACCACCTGCGGCTGCACTTCGAGGATGCCGCCGCCGATGGCGAAATCGAGCGTCGAGCCGTCCGGCTGGGTGACCACGACCTTGCCGGCCTTGAGCCGGGTGATCAGCGGCGCGTGGCGCGGGGCGATGCCGAGCTCGCCGACCTCGCCGGTGGCGACCACGAGGGTGGCCTCGCCGTGGAAGATCTCGGCCTCGGCGCTGACGATGTCGCAACGGATGGTGCTGCTCATAACTCGCTTCTCTTCCGTTTCCCCCTCTCCCGCTTGCGGGAGAGGCCGGGGGTGAGGGCGATGGGCCGTGGGCCCTCACCCTGACCCTCTCCCGCGAGCGGGAGAGGGAGCAGGAATCAGGCCGACTCGGCCAGCTTCTTGCCCTTCTCGACCGCCTCTTCGATGCTGCCGACCATGTAGAACGCCTGCTCCGGCAGGTGGTCGTACTCGCCGTCGACGATACCCTTGAAGCCGCGGATCGTGTCCTTCAGCGAGACGTACTTGCCGGGCGAGCCGGTGAACACCTCGGCCACGTGGAACGGCTGGCTGAAGAAGCGCTCGATCTTGCGCGCGCGGGAGACCGCCTGCTTGTCCTCCTCGGACAGCTCGTCCATGCCCAGGATCGCGATGATGTCCTTGAGCTCCTTGTACTTCTGCAGGGTGGCCTGGACCCGGCGCGCGGTGTCGTAGTGCTCGTTGCCGATCACGTTGGGGTCGAGCTGGCGGCTGGTGGAATCGAGCGGATCGACCGCCGGGTAGATGCCCAGCGAGGCGATCTGGCGGCTCAGCACCACGGTCGCGTCCAGGTGCGCGAAGGTGGTGGCCGGCGACGGATCGGTCAGGTCGTCGGCGGGCACGTACACGGCCTGGATCGAGGTGATCGAGCCGGTCTTGGTGGAGGTGATGCGCTCCTGCAGCACGCCCATCTCCTCGGCCAGGGTCGGCTGGTAGCCCACCGCGGACGGCATGCGGCCCAGCAGCGCCGAGACCTCGGTGCCGGCCAGGGTGTAGCGGTAGATGTTGTCGACGAAGAACAGCACGTCGCGGCCCTTGCCCGACTCGTCCTTCTCGTCGCGGAAGTACTCGGCCATGGTCAGGCCGGTCAGCGCCACGCGCAGGCGGTTGCCCGGCGGCTCGTTCATCTGGCCGTAGACCATCGCCACCTTGGACTGCGCCTTGTCCTCGAGGTTGACCACGCCCGCCTCGATCATCTCGTGGTAGAAGTCGTTGCCCTCGCGGGTGCGCTCGCCGACGCCGGCGAACACCGACAGGCCGCTGTGCTGGGTGGCGATGTTGTTGATCAGCTCGAGCATGTTCACGGTCTTGCCCACGCCGGCGCCGCCGAACAGGCCGACCTTGCCGCCCTTGGCGAACGGGCACATCAGGTCGATGACCTTGATGCCGGTCTCGAGCAGCTCGTTGGTGGCGGCCTGGTCCTCGTAGCTCGGCGCCGGGCGGTGGATTTCCCAACGCTCCTTGGTCTCGATCTCGCCGACTTCGTCGATCGGCTCGCCGAGCACGTTCATGATCCGGCCCAGGGTGGCGACGCCTACCGGGACCGAGACCGCAGCGCCGGTGTTGTCGGCGACCAGGTTGCGCTTCAGGCCGTCGGTGGAGCCCAGCGCGATCGCGCGCACCACGCCGTCGCCGAGCTGCTGCTGCACCTCGAGGGTGATGTCGGTGTTCTGCACCTTCAGCGCGTCGTACACCCGCGGCACGCTGTCGCGCGGAAACTCGACGTCGACGACGGCGCCGATGATCTGGACGATCTTGCCCTGGTTGCTCATTTTGTGTCGCTCCGATTGCCTGTTCTGGTTGCCGGATCCGGCCGGCGGATTGCTGTTTCGTGATCGGGATTGGTCATTCGTGATTCGTCAAAGCGCGGTTCGCTGCTTCTTCGAATCGCCAATCACCAATCCCGGACCACAGCGGGCGGTCGTCAGACGGCCGCGGCCCCGCCTACGATCTCCGAGATCTCCTGGGTGATCGCGGCCTGGCGCGCCTTGTTGTACGAGAGGTTGAGCGTGTCGATCAGCTTGGTCGCGTTGTCGCTGGCGGACTTCATCGCCACCATGCGCGCGGCGTGCTCGGAGGCGACGTTCTCCATCACCGCCTGGTAGACCAGGGATTCGATGTAACGGGTCAGCACGTGCTCGAGCACGCGCTCGGCATCCGGCTCGTAGATGTAGTCCCAGTCGTGCCGGGCCATCGGCTCGTCGGACGCCGGCAGCGGCAGCAGCTGGTCGAACGCCGCGCGCTGGGTCATGGTGTTGATGAAATCGTTGTAGACCAGGAACACCTTGTCGACGCTGCCCTCGCCATAGGCGTCGAGCATCACCTTGATCACACCGACCAGCTGCTCGACCTCGGGGTTGTCGCCGAGGTGGGTCACGCTGGCCAGCATGTTCACCTTGAGGCGGCGGAAGAACGCGGTGGCCTTCTGGCCGATGGTCACCACGTCGACCTCGACGCCCGCCTCCTGGTGCTTGCGGATCTCGCCGAGCAGCTTGCGGAACAGGTTGTTGTTGAGTCCGCCGGCCAGGCCGCGGTCGGACGAGACGATCAGGTAGCCGACCCGCTTGATCTGCTTGCGCTCGACCAGGTACGGGTGCTGGAACTCGGAGTTGGCCTGCGCCAGGTGCCCGATCAGCTGCTTCATCGCCCGCGCGTACGGACGCGACGACTTCATCCGCTCCTGCGCCTTGCGGATCTTGGAGGCCGAGACCATTTCCAGCGCACGCGTCACCTTGCGGGTGTTCTGCACGCTCTTGATCTTGGTTTTGATTTCTCTGCCGCCGGCCATCTGCTCGCTCCGTTCGCGGTGATTCGTGATTGGTGAGTGGTGATTCGCAAGAGCGAATCCCCGCCAGCCACGCTTACCCGCTTCTACGAATCACCAATCACCAATCACCAACTACGCCGGCTCAGAACGAGCCGGTCTGCTTGAACTCTTCGATGCCCTTCCTGAAACCGGCCTCGATCTCGTCGTTCCAGTCGCCGCTGGCGCTGACCTTGTCCATCAGCTCGCCGGCGGTGTTGGCGAAGTGCGCGTGCAGCGCCTCCTCGAACGCGCCGATCTTGGTCACCGGCACGTCGTCCATGTAGCCCTTGTCGACCGCGTAGATCGACAGCGCCTGGTTGGCGACCGGCATCGGCGCGTACTGCTTCTGCTTCATCAGCTCGGTCACGCGCTGGCCGCGCTCGAGCTGCTTGCGGGTGGCCTCGTCCAGGTCCGATGCGAACTGGGCGAACGCGGCCAGCTCGCGGTACTGCGCCAGCGCGATGCGGATGCCGCCGGAGAGCTTCTTCATGATCTTGGTCTGCGCCGCGCCACCGACGCGCGAGACCGAGATGCCGGCGTTCACCGCCGGGCGGATGCCGGCGTTGAACAGGTCGGTCTCGAGGAAGATCTGGCCGTCGGTGATCGAGATCACGTTGGTCGGCACGAACGCGGACACGTCGCCGGCCTGGGTCTCGATGATCGGCAGCGCGGTCAGCGAGCCGGTCCTGCCCTTGACCTCGCCGTTGGTGAACTTCTCGACGTAGGCCTCGTTGACGCGCGCGGCGCGCTCGAGCAGGCGGCTGTGCAGGTAGAACACGTCGCCCGGGTAGGCTTCGCGGCCCGGCGGGCGCTTGAGCAGCAGCGAGATCTGGCGGTAGGCCACGGCCTGCTTGGACAGGTCGTCGTAGATGATCAGTGCGTCCTCGCCGCGGTCGCGGAAGTACTCGCCCATGGTGCAGCCCGAGTACGGGGCGATGTACTGCATCGCGGCCGACTCGGAGGCCGAGGCGGCGACCACGATGGTGTGCTCCATCGCGCCGTTCTCCTCCAGCTTGCGCACCACGTTGGCGATCGAGCTGTTCTTCTGGCCGATCGCCACGTAGATGCACTTGACGCCGGTACCCTTCTGGTTGATCACCGCGTCGATCGCCACCGCGGACTTGCCGGTCTGGCGGTCGCCGATGATCAATTCGCGCTGGCCGCGGCCGATCGGGATCATCGAGTCGATCGCCTTGTAGCCGGTCTGCACCGGCTGCGACACCGACTTGCGCCAGATCACGCCCGGCGCGATGGTCTCCACCGGTGCGGTCTGCGCGGCGGCGATCGGGCCCTTGCCGTCGATCGGCTCGCCCAGCGCGTTGACCACCCGGCCCAGCAGCTCGGGGCCGGTCGGCACCTCGAGGATGCGGCCGGTGGTCTTGGCGGTGTCGCCCTCGCGCAGGTGCTCGTAGTCGCCCAGCACCACCGCGCCGACCGAGTCGCGCTCCAGGTTGAGCGCCAGCGCGAAGGTGTCGTTCGGCAGCTCGATCATCTCGCCCTGCATCGCGTCGGCGAGGCCGTGCACGCGCACGATACCGTCGGACACCGAGGTGACGGTGCCTTCGTTGCGCGCCTCGGCGGCCAGCTTGACCTTGTCGATGCGGGCCTTGATCAGTTCGCTGATTTCGGAGGGGTTGAGCTGGGTCGTTGCCATGGTGTGGGTCCTAGATCGTGGGTCGCGATTTATGAGGTCGCGGCTTCGATGTGTCGTTACGTGATTCGCGGTTGGCAATTGACGATCGGCAGGGCGGCGTACTGCGCTTGCGAATCACCAATCACGGTGTCCAACGGCTGGAGGCCGGTCTTTTCGATCACGCGTCAGCTCGCCAACGCGCTCTGCAGCCGCGCCAGCTTGCCGCGCAGCGAGCCGTCGATGACCACGTCGCCGGCGGCGATCACCGCGCCGCCGATCAGGGCCTCGTCGACCGCCGTTTCCAGCTCGACCTGGCGGCCGAAGCGCTTCGCCAGCGCGCTGCGGATGCCGTCCAGTTCGGCCGCCGGAAGCTCGGCCGCCGAGGTCACCGTGGCGCGCACGATCCGTTCGGCGTCGGCGCGCAGCTCCTCGAACTGACCGGCGATCTCCGGCAGCAGCGCCACCCGGCGGTTCTCGGCCAGCAGCGCCAGGAAGTCGGCGAACGGCTGCGCTGCGCCTTCCGGCGCCAGCAGCATCACCGCGTCGGCGTCGTCCAGCCCGGGATGGCCGAGCAGCGACGCGACCCGGGGGTCGGCCGCCACGCGCGCGGCGAACGCCAGCGCCTGGGACCATTCGGCAAGGCCGCCGCCGTCGCGGGCGAGCGCGAACGCGGCGCGGGCGTAGGGACGGGCGAGCGTGAGGGCCTGGGACATCGGCTCAGATCTCCGCGGCCAGCTCGTCGAGCAGCGCCTTGTGCGCGGCCGGGTCGATCTCGCGGCGCAGCAGCTTCTCGGCGCCGCTCACCGCCAGCAGCGACACCTGGCGGCGCAGATCCTCGCGGGCGCGGTTGGCCGAGGCCTCGATCTCCGAGTCGACCAGCGCCTTCTGGCGTGCGCCCTCGGCGATCGCCTCGGCCTTGGCCGCGTCGATGATCTGGTTGGCGCGCTGGTGGGCCTGCTCGATGATCTCGTTGGCCTTGGCGCGCGCCGCCTTGAGCTCGTCGTTGACCTTTTCCTGCGCCTGCGCCAGCGCCTTCTGGCTGTTGTCGGCCGCCGCCAGGCCCTCGGCGATCTTCTGCTGGCGCTCCTCGATCGCGCGCATCAGCGGCGGCCAGATGAACTTCCAGCTGAACCAGATCAGGATCGCGAACGCGATGCCCTGGCCCAGAAAGGTTGCGTTGATTTGCATCGTGTTGCTCCGCTATTGGCGAACGGGCGTCGGCGACGCCCGACCTTCGCCGCGCGCGCCGGCCGGCGTGCGCGGCATCCGGGTGCCGGATCAGCCGCCGGCGACGGCGCTGAGCAGCGGGTTGGCGAACGCGAAGAACAGCGCGATGGCCAGGCCGATGATGAACGCGGCGTCGATCAGGCCGGCGAGCAGGAACATGCGGCCCGACAGCATCGGCACCAGCTCCGGCTGACGCGCGGCGCTCTCGAGGAACTTCGAGCCCATGATGCCGATGCCGATACAGGCACCCAGGGCGCCGAGGCCGATGATGATGCCGATGGCGAGAGCGGTGTAGCCCTGGATGGCGGCGACGAGAGCGGTGACTTCCATGGTGATTCCTCTGGCAGGGTGCAGGTGAAAGGGAGAAGGGTAACGGGAGATCCTGGCGCGTCAGTGCGCCTCGGAGGACATCGACAGGTAGACCACGGTCAGGATCATGAAGATGAAGGCCTGCAGCGTGATCACCAGGATGTGGAAGATGGACCAGGCGGCGCCGGCCGCGACCGCACCGAGGAACGCGAGCGCACCGCCGGCCTTGGCGCCCATGCCGGCCTCGAGCAGCATGTTGCCGCCGGCCATGCCGAGCAGCGCGATCAGCAGGAACACCAGCTCGCCGGCGTACATGTTGCCGAACAGCCGCATCGCCAGGCTGACCGGCTTGGACAGGTACTCGATCACGTTCAGGCCGAAGTTCGGCAGCGCCAGGACCGCCTTCATGCCCGCGCCCTGGGCGTGGAACGGCGCGGTGAACAGCTCCTTGCCGAAGCCGAACGCGCCCTTGGCCTTCACTGCGAAGCCGAACATCAGCAGCAGCACCATGACCGCCATGGCGGCGGTGATGTTGAGGTCGGTGGTGGGAACCGCACGGAAGTAGCCCTGACCGGCGGCGGCGGCCACGCCGGGGAAGAAATCCACCGGGATCATCTTCAGGGAGTTCATCAGGAACACCCACACGAAGATGGTCAGCGCCACCGGCGCAACGAAGCTGCGGTTGCCGTGGAAGACGTCCTTGACCTGGGTGTCGATGAAAGTGACGACGATCTCGATGAAGGCCTGGAACTTCGACGGCACGCCGGCGGTGGCACGGCGGCCCACCATCCAGAAGGTGCCCATGGCCAGCACGCCGATCAGCAGCGAGACCAGCAGGCTGTCGATATTCAGGGTCCAGAACGCGCCCTCGCCGATCGAGACCTGCCAGTGCTGCAGGTGATGGGTGACGTATTCGCTCGGGCTTTCGGCGATGCGGAAAAGGTCTGCGGGGATCATCGAAGCAACCAGGGCAAGCTCAACATGTACGCCAGGAACGCCGCCAGGGCGCCCGCCAGCACGAATCCCTCGGGCAGTGCGGCGCTTGCCATGGCCAGGGCCACGCCGGCGCCGATCACCAGCCACTTCAGCACCACCCCGACCAGCAACCGGGCGAACATGCGCCCGGCCGGGGCGACCGGCGACTGCCCCGCCGTGCGCCAGCCGAAGATCGCGAATCCCGCCGCGACCACGGCAGCGCCGGCGAGGAAACCCGCCGCGGCGGGACCGCCGGCGAGCGCCGCCAGCACCCCCGCGCCGGCCAGCCCGGTCGCGGCCTGGACCAGCGGCAGCGCGAACGCGGCGCGACGGGTCCGGTCGGATCGGATTCTGGCGTGCTCGGGGGGCTGCAAAGCCGCAAAAGTATAGCAGTCCGGCGGTTTGAGCGGCAAGCGCCGGAGGTCCCGGCTGGGCCCGCCGCGCGGCGCCGGAGCGCGCCCCGGCGATCCGATCCACCGCGCGGGGAACCTTCGGCTCCGGCACCGGTCAGTCCTGCTGGCCCGTCGCTCTTCCTCGTCGAATCTCCACGGCGGGCCCGCCAGCCCCGGCCTCCCCGGCCGGGGCTCGCTCTTTTCCGAGCCCGCCTCGGGGCCTCTGGGAGGCGCCGGACGACGCCTCCGCTTCGTGCGCCGCCCGCTCGCTCGCCGCGTGCACGCTTCCCCCCGAATCTCCCACGACGCACCGGGCTTCACGTCGGCTGCATCGCGTTTGCGGCCAAATCCGCCGCGCGGCGACGCAGCGTACGGCGCCGCTCCCCCACAATCAGGAGCACCCAGTGACACGCATCCCACGCCTCGCCTGCGGGCTGTGCGTGGCGGGCAGCCTGTTCGCGCTGCCCGCCCACGCCCAACAACAAGACGATCACCGCTTCGCCCTGCGCCTGAGCGGCTTCAACCCCGAGGCATCGCTCGCCTTCAGCGCAGAAGGCGCGATCACCGACGGCACCGACACCGCCACCTTCGACGACAGCGCGTCGTTCGACATCGGCCGCGAATGGCGCCCGCGCGGGTCGGCCTGGTTCCGGATCAGCCCGCGCCAGCGGCTGATCGGCAATTTCTACGACTACCGTCGCGGCGAGTCCTGGAGCTTCGACGGCGGTACCCTCGCTCCGGACGGGATTCCGGGCGAGGCCGAGATCCCGGCGGTCGACGCGGATGCGCGCTTCGAGTTCGCGCTGGCCAACCTCAACTACGAGTTCGCGGTGGTCGACACGCCGGCGTTCCAGTGGGGCGTGGGGCTGGGTGTCACCCATGCCCGGCTGGAGACGCGGCTGCGCGGCACCTCGACCGGCACCGACGAGCTCGACCCCGAGTCGGTCGACGTGCGCTGGAAGCGCAGCGAATGGACCCCCGGAGTGCACACGCGCCTGGCGTGGTCCCCGAACGAGAAGTGGCAGGTCAGCCTGGAAGGCCAGTACCTCGATGCCCAGTGGGGCGACTTCCTCGAGGAGGACGGACATTTCGAGCGCGGCGGCCTGCTGGTCGAGTACATGGTCACCGAGCGGGTGGGCGTGCACGTCGGCTACGACTGGTTCCGGCTGAAGATGGCCGACGGCTTCAGCGGCAGCGTGGACGCCGGCGATGCCGGCGACCCGGTGGGAATCGAGCGCCTGGAATACGACGGCACCCTCACCGGGCGGCTGAAGGTGCACGGCCCGCTGGCGGGCGTCAGCGTGCGGTTCTGACCCGGAGGGCATCCGCTGGCGTGGTGAACGCGGGCGGCAGCGTGCCGCCCGCGAAAGGCGGCCGGGGTCCCTCGCGGATCTGCACGTCGTCGAGGTAGACGTTGACGTCGTACGCGGTCTGGGCGCGGTACAGCCAGATCGCGTCCAGGGTCACGCGCGCGCCGTCGATGGCGCCGTCGCTGCCCCCGACCCAGGCGTTCCACTGTGCAGGATCGGCCAGGTTCCATTCCAGCCAGGTCCACTGGTTCGAGGCGATGGCGCGGCTCGTTGATCGCTCGGTGCCGTCGGCATCGTCGATGCCGATGCCGATGCGCATGCCGGTGCCGCCGGAGTACACCCACAGGCCGATCCCGGCATCGCCCGGCAGCGGCCGGTTGGCCGCGGGCGAACCGCCGCCGGACAGCAGCCGGACCGACCAGTCCGCCGTCACCGCCGGGTCGTCGCGCAACAGCACCCGCAGCGAGCAGTCGCCGTCGCGGCGCACGCCGCAGTCGCGCTGCGCACGCGAGGCGCCGGACACGCCGACGGTGCTGCCGGACTCGGTCGGCTGCCGATCGAAGCGGCCGGCGCCGGCCTCGAAATCTTCCAGTATCTCGGCGGCGATCGGATCGAGATTGGCGAGAAAGGCGTTGCGCATGCCGCCCGGGCGGCCGTTGCCGTTGTAGTAGTGGTCCGCGATCCAGCGCCAGCCGCGGCCGTGATCGGCGGCCCAGCGCTGGGTGCCCCACTGGCTCATGCCGCGGCCGTGGCCGAAACAGCCGCGGCCGCGACCGACCTCGTCGGCCAGGCACGGCCAGCCGTTGGCGGGCGAGCCGTTGCGGCCGTTGCCGCAGGAGAGGTCCGGATTGCTGCAGGATCGACCGTCGGAAGGATCGTCCCAGGCGTTGTTCTCGGCCGAGTATTCGGCGAACGCCGCGCTGCTTCCGTCGCGGGTCAGCAGCACGCCGCGGGTGGCCGCCGCCGCGGCCACCGTCGCCGACCAGGCGGCGGATCCGAATGCCTGGCAGGAGGTGCTGCTGCAGATGTCGTAGGCGGCGCCGACCGGATTGGCGACGTACCACGCCGCGTAGCTGCGGTAGGCGACCGCGCCCGCCGCCAGCGAGTCCGGATCCCACGAGGCGATCCACTCGTCGTCCAGGCCGCGGCCCACGTAGTCCTCGAACTCGTACACCGAGACACCGGTGCAGCTGCGCCCCGAACAGCCGGTACCCACGCGGATGCTGGCCGGCACCGGAACCGCCGCGGCGCGCGCGAGCCTGGCCGCGCGCTGCGCGT
The DNA here is from genome assembly GCF_029887875.1 of Luteimonas endophytica. Classification (GTDB taxonomy): domain Bacteria; phylum Pseudomonadota; class Gammaproteobacteria; order Xanthomonadales; family Xanthomonadaceae; genus Luteimonas; species Luteimonas endophytica. Next base: position 61,457 of record NZ_JARXRM010000046.1, on the reverse strand, counting down.
GGTCGGGACCGGCCGGGTCGTGGGCCTTGCCGCGGTCGGCGCCCGGTGGCTCGTGCGGCGCGCGCACGTCGGCGCCGGTTCCCGGCTCCACGCCCGCCCCGGAGCGCGTGTTCGCCAGGACATGGCCATGGTCCTGGCGATCGACGCCCGAGCCGCGTTCCAGGTCGATGATGTGGTGCGCGGCGTCGGGCGACAGCGCCACCCTTTCGAGCTGCTGGCGGCGGTACCCGCCGGCCGAAATCGTCAGGGTGGCGGATGCCGGTGGCGTCTCGGCCCCATCCGGCGCCGGCGGCAGCCGCAGCAGCAATTCGAAAGCCCCCTCGGCGTCGGTGACCGCACGCTGTCCGCCGTCCGCCGCGACCACGGCACCCGGTACGGCGACCCCGCTGTCGCGGTCGTAGACGTGGCCGCCGATGAGGCTGCAATGGCCGCAGTCGAGCGCGGCCAGCGCCTGCCGGTGCAGCGCGGTGGAGGTGGCCGCGGGCGGCAACCACAGCGTGATGGGGAGCGGCGCGGTATCGAAGACGATCCGCGCAGCGAGTGGCGCCTGGCCCGGGGCGGCCGCGGTGACCAGGTATTCCCCGGGCGCGGTGTCCGGCAGCCGCGCGCCGCTGCGTGGGATGTGCGCGTCCAGCGGCGGTGCCGCCCCGGCCGCGTGCTCCAGCACCAGGCGCGCCGCCAGCGCGCGTCCGCTGGCGCTGTCGCGCACCCGGATCCTCGGCGCGACCTTTCCGGCTGCGAGGCCGGGGGCGCCGACTCGCGCCGGCCGGCGGGGGGCCGATGCGCCCGCCTGGGCTCCCTGCGCTGATTCCCCGACCATGGTTTCCACGGCGGCGCCCCGGCTCGCCCGCTGGGCGTACGCCGCGGCCAGCACCAGCAGCGCGGCGCATGCGAGCAGCACGACCGCGCGCGGCGCCGACGCGCCGCGGCGGTGGTGGCCGCGATCCGAAGCGATGGGCATGACGTGATCCTCGTGCGGGGTCGTCAATTCGACGGCAAGCGAAACGGCTGCGGAGGAGCGGCCCCTGGCCGCGAAGACCGCGGATGGGGCCGGCGGGGGTGGTGATGATTCCAGGCGCTGGCGGATTCGTGGACTTCGCGTGGATGGCGCGCTCCTACGAGCGGGCCGCCTGCGCTGGCCGGCGGCCCGGAATACGCGGGGGGCTGGTCGCCCCCCGCCTGCCCGCCGCGGTCAGTTGCGGATCTGCACGTCGTCGATGTAGACGTTGACGTCGTAGCTGGTCTGCGCGCGGTACAGCCAGATCGCGTCCAGCTTCACGCTGGAAGCGGTGATCGCGCCGTTGGCGCTGCCGACCCAGCCGTTCCACTGGCCTGCATCGGTGAGGCTCCATTCGACGTAGGTCCACTGGTTGGCCGGAAGCGCGCGATTGGCCGAACGCTCGGTGCCGTCGCTGTCGTCGATGCCTACGCCCACGCTCATGCCGCTGCCGCCGGACCAGGCCCAGAACCCGACCCTGCCGTTGCTGCGCGACAGCGCGGTGTTGCTCCCCGGGTTTCCGGCGCCCGAGAGCAGCCGCACCGCCCAGCTGGCGGAAGTGTTGGGATTGTCCCTGAGCAGGACCCGCAGCGAACAGTTGCCGTAGCGCCGGGTGGTGCAGTCGCGGGTGGCGGTGGAGGCGGTGGAGATGCCGGTGGTGCTGCCCGAATACGCCGGGCTGGTGTTGAAGTGACCGACGCTGGACTCGAAGCGGTCCAGATAGGCGGTGCCGCCGCCGCTGCCGGGGTTCAGCAGGCCGTAGTAGTGGCTCCAGTTCCAGTTGATGCCCGGGTCGGTGTGGGTCTGGCCGCTGAAGTGCTGGTGGCCCTTGATCCTGATGCTGGTCGGCAGCACGTTGATGCCGCTGCTGGGCGCGCCGCTGTAGGCCGCGGTGCAGCTGATCGCGCTGTAGCTGGCGCAGAAGTGACGCACCAGCGCCGCCGAGGCGTTGTACATCGCGCTGGTATACCAGGAACTGTTGTTGACGTAGCCCTCGTGCTCGATGCCCAGGGTGTAGCTGTTGTGGTTGCGCACGTGCCAGCCGGTATGGGCGTGGCGCACCATCTGGGTGACCTGGCCGTCCGAGCTGCGAATCACGTAATGGGCGCTGACGTTGGCCGAGGCGTTCTTGAACCACGAGATCGTGCCGGCGTAGCTGCCCTGGGCGGTGTGGATGGTGACCGCGCTCACCGCCGCGCTGCGCGATGCGGTGTAGTTGGACGAGTGCGCCGGGTTCCAGATCGCCGGGCCGTAGTCGGTGCTCAGCGGCTGCATGTCGGGGCCCTTGCCCGCGGCGCCGTCGCGGCGCACCAGCCGCTCGCTGACCGGGTCGATCGCGTGGCTGTCGGTCTCGATGCGGTCGCCTTCGACGTCCAGGCGCACGAACGGCGCGTTCAGCCGGACCAGGGTGTCGGCATCGAACGCCTGTTCCCAGGCCACCGCCCGTTGCGGCACCACCATGCCCTTCTCGTTCACCCCGCGGTCCAGCGCCAGCAGCACGTCGAAGGCGAAGCTGGCGCGGGCGTAGTCGCCGACCGCGCTGTCACCCGGATCCTGGCCGAAACCGGCATAGCGGGCCAGCAGCGGCGCCGCGTCCTCCAGCGAGGACACCGGCTTGCCGCGCATCAGCCGGTCCAGCAGCGCCGCGGCCGCGAGGATGTTGGTGGCCGGATCGGCCTTGATCCGCTCGCCCGGCACGCCCAGCAGCGCCGCCGCCTCGCCGACCTGGTCGGCGAAGCCGTCGCCGGCGTAGAGCCCCATGACCCCGTACGCGGCGGGCATGTGGTGATGGCCGTGATTCTCCGCCTCCGGCGCGAGCGGTTGCCAGCGGCTCTGCACGTAGGCGATCGCCTCGAGGGTCCCGGCCGGAATCCGCGGATAGGCGGCATAGGCGCGGCGGAAATGTCCCGGATAGGCGGCGCGCTCGGCGCGCAGACGAGTTTCTTCCTGACGCAGTCGCTGTTCCAGTGCGCCGGCGTCCGCGGTCGACTGTGGTGCGGTTTTGCTCCCGCCAGCCACGCGGTGCGCATCTTCCGACACGGCCGTGGCGCTGGCCGCTGCCAGGACGGCGCCACATAGCGCCTTCATCCCGAATCCAATCCTCATCGTCCTTCCCCTCTGCGCGCACTGGCGCGTTGCCGACCCCCCCTGCGCCGAACCGGCCCGTCGACTAGAGCAGAGGCCGGCAGCGGGGCACAGATGGGAGCCGCCCTAGGTCGGCGCCGGAAGCGCGACGCGCTTCCGCCAAAAGGCGACGGTGCGTCACAGTTGCGGGATCGTCTGGTTCACCCGCCGAAGGCTAGGGTGGATCCCAGCCGAGGGTTCCTTCAAAGGAACCCGAAGAAAAGCGACCAGGGCATATCGCTCTCGCTGTCGCTGCGGACGCAGGTTTCGAGCGCCAACGGGACGAGGCCCAGTCCCGCTCGCCGCGCCTCCAGCCCCGCCTCGGCCTCGACAGGCTGTCGAAGGATCGCCCGGCCCTGTGCCTGGATGTCGAAGAGCGTGCCATACCGCTGCGGCTCGCCGAGGTCGTGCAATGCACGATCGACCAGTTCGGCCGCGCGGCGCCTCGACGCCCGGTCCAGGCCCGGGTCGCCGCTCCGCAGGAGCGCTTCGCCCAGGCGCAGCCGGGCCTGCGGCTGGGAAGCGATTCTTTCGAGGACCGAAAAGACCGCGTTCATTCCGCTCGGGCCGATCTCGGCAACCCTCGGCGGCTTCTGCAGGTCGACAAGCGCCTGCAAGCGGGAAAGGCGCGAGGCTTCCCGGGGCGTAGCTGGCGGCGACGTGCTTTCCGGCACGGAAGGCGCGGAACCCGAATCGCCTGCACGTATCGCTGCCAGGGCCGCCGCTGCGGCAGCGTCGGCCGCAGCAGCCGCCTCTGCAGCCGCTTGCGAGTAGTCCGCGGCGGATCGGTCCCTGTCCAGGGCAATCAGCCGGTCGCGCAGCGCAGGGTTCGTCGCTACCGGGCGCGGTCCTGCGGCACGGCGCTCGGCACGCAGCGACTCCAGCCATTCCGGACCACCTGGGCAACGATCGACGCTGGCCATGCTGATCGTGTTGGGCTGCGCGACGTGGGCCGCGGCCGTGCCCGCCAGCAGTGCCGCGAGGATCGCGGCACAGGATGCCGTCGTCTTCACGGCTTCCGCTTCGGAAGGTAGAGATCGGTGATGGTGCCCTCGTAGACCTCGGCCGCCATCGCCACCGACTCGCTCAGCGTCGGATGCGGATGGATGGTGTGGCCGATGTCGGCCGCCTCGGCGCCCATCTCGATGGCCAGGGCGACCTCGGCGATCAGCTCGCCCGCGTGCGGGCCGACGATGGCGCCGCCGACGACGCGGTGAGTGGTCTCGTCGAACAGCAGCTTGGTGAAGCCCTCGCCGCGGCCGATGCCGACCGCGCGCGCCGAGGCCGCCCACGGGAACTTGCCGACGCCGACCTTGATCCCCTTGGCCTTCGCCTCGGTCTCGGTGACGCCGACCCAGGCGATCTCCGGGTCGGTGTACGCCACCGACGGGATCACCCGCGCCACCCAGTCCTTCTTTTCGCCGGCGGCGACTTCCGCCGCCAGCTTGCCCTCGTGGGTCGCCTTGTGCGCCAGCATCGGCTGGCCGACGATGTCGCCGATCGCGAAGATGTGCGGCACGTTGGTGCGCATCTGCCGGTCGGCGTCGATGAAGCCGCGCTCGCCCACCCGCACCCCCGCCTTGTCGGCGTCGATCTTCCCGCCGTTGGGCACGCGCCCGACCGCCACCAGCACCCGGTCGAACAGCTTGGTGTCCGGGATGCTGTCGCCCTCGAAGCTGCAGGCGATGCCGTTCTTCTGCGCCTTGGCCTCGACCACCTTGGTCTCCAGGTGGATCGCCACGCCTTGCTTCTTCAGCCGGTCGGCCAGCGGCTTGACCAGGTCCCGGTCGGCGCCCGGCATCAGCTGGTCGGCCAGTTCCACCACGGTGATCTCGCTGCCGAGCGCGCGGTACACGGTGGCCATCTCCAGACCGATGATGCCGCCGCCCACCACCAGCAGTTTCTTGGGCGTGGCGCCAAGCTCCAGCGCGTCCGTGGAGTCCATCACCCGCGGGTCGTCCCAGGGGAAGCCGGGCAGCTTCAGCGCCTGGCTGCCGGCGGCGATGATGCACTGCTCGAAGCTCACCAGCTGCTTGCCGCCCTTGCCGTCGTCGACTTCGATCTCGTTGGGCGAGACGAAGGCGCCGCTGCCGGCCAGCACCCGCACCTTGCGCTGTTTGGCCATGCCCGCCAGACCCTTGTTGAACTGGCCGACCACCTTCTGCTTGTGCGCGCGCAACGCGTCCAGGTCGATCTTCGGCTTGCCGAACGCGATCCCGTAGTCGGCGGCGTGCGCGGCCTCGTCGATCACCGCCGCGGCATGCAGCAGCGCCTTCGACGGGATGCAGCCGACGTTGAGGCAGACCCCGCCCAGCGCCTCGTAGCGCTCCACCAGCACCGTATCGAGTCCGAGATCGGCCGCGCGGAACGCCGCGGTGTACCCGCCGGGGCCGGCACCGAGCACGAGCAGCGCGCATTCCACGTCCGCCTGCCGGCCGCTGCGCGGCGCGGGCTTGGTCTCCGGCGGCTCGGCCGGGGCGCGGTGGGACTTCGCCACCGGGGGCTTCGACGGGCCGTCCTGCGGCGCGGCAGCGGCGCGATCCTCACTGCCTGAGTCCTCGCTTTCGCGCGGTTCCGTCGCCTGCCCTTCCCCGGCCTCCAGCACGGCGACCACGACGCCCTCGGACACACTGTCTCCGACCGCCACCTTGAGCGACTTCACCACGCCGGCGGCGGGCGAAGGGACTTCCATCGTCGCCTTGTCCGACTCCAGGGTGATCAGGCCCTGATCGGCCTCGACCCGGTCGCCCACCGAGACCAGCACCTCGATCACCGGCACCTCGGAAAAATCGCCGATGTCCGGCACCTTCACTTCGATCGAATTGGCCATGGTCAGGGTCTCCAGTTGTGCGTCATGAGGGATGCCGGGCGGCGCGGCGCGTGCCTGCGGTCGGCCGGCGGGGGCGGGTGCGAGCGCCCCTTTCGCGGATCAGCGGTCAGGGTCACGGCCGTCGTCTTCCGCCGCGACGGGCCCGTCGGGGTCGCCGGGCGGGCGCCCCGCCTCGTCGCGGGCGTCGTTGCGGGAAAGCTCCGCGCGCTCGCGCGGATGCAGCGCGCTGGCCGGGGCCTCGCCGGCGGCGGCCGCGTCGACGCGCTCGCCGCGCAGCGCCGCGGCCGCGGCCGCGCCCTCCATGCCGAACAGGCTGCGCAGGTGCAGGTCGCGCTGCGGAAACGGGATCGCGATTCCGTGGCGCTTGAGCGCGGAATCCAGTTCCCACAGGTATGCGGCCTCGATCGCCGCGTTGCGCCGCGCCGCGGCCTCGTTGAGCCACACCGCGAGAATGAACTCGACCGCGCTGTCGCCGAAGTTCACCAGCCACACCTGCGGCCGCTTGTCGCCTTCGGTCGCCAGCGTGAAGGGCACCTGCGCGGCGGCCTCCAGGGCGGCCTTCTTGACCAGCTCCTTGTCGACCCCGTAGGCGACGCCGAAGCGCACCCGGATCCGCCGGTTCACCGAGCCATGGGTCCAGTTGACCACCCGGCCGCTGACGAACTCGGAGTTGGGAACGATCACGTCGATGTTGTCGTTGGTGGTGATCAGCGTGGCGCGGATGTTGATGGCCCGGACCGTGCCGCGCAGTTCGGCATCGAGCTCGACGAAGTCGCCGACCTTGAGCGAACGGTCGAACAGCAGGATCAGGCCGGCCACGAAGTTGCTGAAGATCGCCTGCAGCCCGAAGCCCAGGCCGACCCCGAGCGCGCCGGCGAACACCGCGAACTTGCCGACCGGAATCCCGGTCGTCTCCAGGGCCAGCAGCACGCCGAGCGCCAGCACCAGGTAGTGGACCAGTCGCGACACGGTGTACAGCGAGGCCTGGTTGGCGTTCGGATGGCGGTTGCCGTAGCGCCGGATCCCCCGCCTCAGCAGCACCGAGACCAGCCATGCCAGCAGCAGCGCCAGCAGTGCCGCCGACACGGTGCCCGGGGTGACCGTCACCTCCGATACCCGCAGCAGCGGGTAATCGAGCAGCGCGCGCAGGCCGACGATGGACCGCGCGCTGGCCTCCACGACCGGGGACGCCGCCGCGCTCATTCCGGCCCGCCGCGCTCGCCGGCACGACCGGCCGACCCTCCGGCCGCCGCGGCGGCCGTCGCGCGCGCCGGCGGCCGCATCGTGCCGCTCGTGGGCGCGAGGCTCATGCCGCCTACAGCAGCACCCGGCGCATGTCGCCGAGCAATTGCGCCAGGTATGCGGTGAAACGCGCCGCGGCGGCGCCGTCGATCACCCGGTGGTCGTAGGACAGCGACAGCGGCAGCAGCAGGCGTGGCTGGAACGCCTGGCCGTCCCAGACCGGCCTGGTCGCCGACTTCGAGACGCCGAGGATGGCGACCTCCGGCGCGTTGACGATCGGCGTGAAGCTGGTGCCGCCGATCCCGCCCAGCGAGCTGATCGAGAAACAGCCGCCCTGCATCTCGGCCGGGCCCAGCTTGCCGTCGCGGGCCTTCTTCGCCAGCGCCGAGGTCTCCTGGGCGATCTCGATCACGCCCTTGCGGTCGACGTCGCGCACCACCGGCACCACCAGACCGTTCGGGGTGTCTGCGGCGAAGCCGACGTGGAAATACTTCTTCAGGGTGAGGGTCTCGCCCGCGGCGTCGAGCGAGGCGTTGAACTGCGGGTACTTCTGCAGCGCGGCCACGCTGGCCTTCATCAGGAAGGCGAGCATGGTCAGCTTTATGCCGGCCTTCTCGTTCTCCTTGTTCAGGGCGACGCGCAGCGCCTCCAGCTCGGTGATGTCGGCATCGTCGTGCTGGGTGACGTGCGGGATCATCGCCCAGTTGCGCGCGAGGTTGGCGCCGGAGATCTTCTGGATCCGCGACAGCGGCTTCTCCTCCACCTCGCCGAACTTGGAGAAATCCACCTTCGGCCACGGCAGCAGCGAAAGTCCGCCGCCGGCACCACTGGCGCCGGCCGCGGTCGTACCGCCGCCCTGCAGCGCCCCCTTGACGAACTGCTGTACATCCTCGCGGGTGATGCGGCCACCACGCGCGCTGCCGGCGACCCGTCCCAGATCGACCCCCAGCTCGCGGGCGAACAGCCGGACCGCCGGACTGGCGTAGGGCACCTTGTCCGGCATCACCGCGTCGGCGTCGAAGCGCACCGGCGGCTCGCCGCCGCCGGCCGCGCGGTGCTGCATGGCGGCCTCGGCGATGTTGTCCGGGCGGCGACCGGGGGAAGCCGGCTCGGCGGAGGTGTCGTCGCTGTCATCGGCCGGCGCCGCGGCCTCGGGCTGCGCCGGCGCCGGCCGCGCCGCACCCTTCGCTTTCTCGCTGTCGGCGGCCCCGTCGTCCCCGGACGGCCTGGCGTCCCCGGACCCGGCGTCCGGCTTCGGGGCCGTCTCCTCGCCGGCACCCGCGTCCGCGGCCTCGACCATCGCCACCACGCTGCCTTCGGAAACCTTGTCGCCGACCGCGACCTTCAGTTCCTTGACCACGCCCGCGAACGGCGCCGGCACTTCCATCGTCGCCTTGTCCGACTCCAGCGTGACCAGGCCCTGGTCGGCCTCGACGCGGTCGCCGACCGCCACCAGGACTTCGATCACCGGCACGTCGTCGTAGCCACCGATGTCGGGGACGCGTGCTTCCTTCAGGTCGGCCATGCGGCACTCCGCGCTGCGAGGGGGGAAGAGCCGTATTGTGGCCGCAGCGGCGCCGGCCGCCAACCGCAGCCAAAAAAAAGCCCCCGGGGGATGCGGGGGCGGAGGAGGAGCGGCGGCACGCAGCCGTCGCCGGGGGTCAGGCGCCGTCTGCGCGACGCCTCGATGTGCGCTCGACCTGCAACAGGTCGAGCGGGCGTCCGTCGGGCAGCCGGTACTCGAGGGCATCGTCGATCCGGTCCAGCGCCTCCATGCGGGCGCACAGGCGTTCGGCCTTGCGCCCCAGCGCCTCGGCGCGCGGCTCGATCAGCGCCTCGAGTTCGGCGTCGAGGTTCTCCATGCGTTCAAGGCGCGCCACGTCGCCACCGAACGCGGCGCGCACCGCGCCGCTCACGATGTCGCCCATCACCGTCGGCAGCACCTCGCGCACCGCCAGGCCGATGGCCTCGCCGAGCTCGTCGTTGCTGAAACGGTTGGCCGACATCGAGCCTGCCAGCCGTCGGTCCAGCTTGGCGCGCGCGGTTTCCAGCCTGCCGCGGGTGGCGTCGGGGTCGCTGCTGAACCCGGCGGCCACCTCGCCCAGCGCGATGAATGCGATCTCGGTCGCCTCGCGGCCGATGTCGCGGGCCAGCGGCACCACCGCCCGGGCCTCGCGCTCGTAGTCGACCAGGCGCCGGCGATCGGCGCTGTCGAGCGGCACCCAGGCGTCGTCCACGAACAGGCGGCCCCGGCGCATCACCAGGCGGCGCGGCGCGCCCGAATCCCGGGTGAGGATGACGCTGCGCTCGGAGAGCGAGAAGTCGTAGTCGCTGTCGACGTTGCAGGAGACGTCGACCTCGTTCGCGGCAGCGCCGCCGCACGCCAGCAGCAGTACCGCGGCCCCGATCCGTCGCTTCATGCGCATGTGCTCTCCCGAAACGCGTTGCCGATGCGCGGAGTCTGCGCGAGCGCGCCCCGCGAAGCGTGTGCCGGTGGATGGCATGACTTTCGTCAGGTGGCGGCGAACTCGCTGCAGCGCCGGTGAAACGCGGGTGGGGCGCGGCGGACAAGTTCAATCCCCGCGTGCGCGGCGACCAGGGCAAGATCGGCACCATCGAGCAGCAGCCGGTGGCCGTGAGCGGCCAGTACCACTTCGGCCACCCCGACACCGCCTTCCGGCCGTTCGTGGGGCTGGGCTACTACCGGTCCGACATCGGCAACGAGGATCTCAATCCGGGCGGCGACCACGTCGGCCTGACCACCCCGAAGGGCGCGATCGGCACCGTGGGCCTGGACTTCAACATCAACCCGACCTGGTTCGCCCGTGCCGACGCGCGCTACATGCGCGCCCGCACCGACGCCGAGCTGGCCGGCGAGACCGTCGAGCGCGACATCGAGCTCGATCGCTGGACCGTAGGCGTGGGCGTCGGCGCCCGGTTCTGACGGCGCAAGACCCGTGAAGCGGCGGGCGGACCCGGCCGGGTCCGCCCGTCAGGCGAGCCGCACCCGCCGGCGCAGCCCCCAGGCGTAGGCGGCGTGGTAGCCCAGCAGCAGCCCGCCCGCGGCGAACACCCCTGCCGGCGCCGTGAGCCATTGCCACGCGGACTCGCCGCCGGTGTCGGCGGGAATGCCCTGCAGGCGCCGCGCGAGCTGCCACAGCCCCAGCCCGATGCGGGTCGCGACCAGGATCACGAGCGCCCGCGCCAGCCAGCGATTGGGGGTGTAGTGCAGCCCGGTCGGCAGATATTCGAAGCGGGTGATCGATAGCCCGGCCCGGGCCAGCAGTACACCGGCGAGCAGGCCCGCCGCCGCGTGCGCCAACGCGGCCTCGATCCACACCCCCGACATGGCCGCTCCGGCCAGGAACAGCGCCGCCGAGACCGGCAGCAGAAGCGCGTTGAGGCGCACCGCCCAGGCCGGCGCGCGACGCCTGGCGCCGCCGGCGCGCAATTGCAGCCAGAGCCCCAGCGGCCACAGCAACAGCACCGCGACGAGGCCGAACAGCACGAGCACCGGAATCAGCAACAGCGGCATGGTGGCAGCCTGGGCGGAACGGGGTGAAGCGGATGCATCGCCGGCACGCTCAGGGCTGCGCCCCGATCGCGAGCACGCGCTCGCGGCGCAGCAGGTACAGCCCGCTGGCGATGATGATCGCCGCGCCGATCCAGGTGGGCGTGTCGGGCAGCACGCCCCAGACGCCCAGGTCGAGCAGCACCACCCAGACCAGGCCGGTGTACTCGAGCGGCGCGATCCGCGACGCCTCCGCCAGCCGGAAGGCGTGGGTCAGCGCCACCTGCGCCAACGCCCCGCTGACGCCCACCCCGGCCACCGCCCACACGTCGTGCGCGCGCATCGGCCGCCAGTCCGGCCAGGCCAGGGCGCCGGCGCCGAGCGCCAGCAGCAGCAGGAACCAGAACACCATCGCCTCGGTGCTGTCGCGCTGCGCCAGGATCCGCACGGTGATCGCCGCGGCCGCATAGCAGGCCGCCGCCCCGAGCAACGCCAGCCCGGCCAGGGTCATCACGCCCTCGCCGGTCGGCCGCAGCACCACCAGGACCCCGGCCATGCCCAGGGCGATCGCGGTCCAGCGGCGCGGCCCGACCCGCTCGCCCAGGATCGGGACCGCCATCGCGGTGACCAGCAGCGGCGCCACGAACACGATCGCGTAGGCGGTCGACATCGGCATCCGCGCCAGACCGTAGACGAAGCCGGCCATCATCGCGATGCCGAGCGCCCCGCGCACCAGGTGCAGGCGCCAGTGCACCCGCAGCAGGGTGGCCGCGCGCCCGCCCAGCAGCACCCAGGCGAACACCAGCGGCAGCGCCGCGGCGCCGCGCAGCGTGGCCACCTGCAGCGGCGGGTAGTCGGCCGCCAGCCACTTCATGCCGGCATCCATCAGCGCGAAAAGCGCCACCGCGAGCAGCATCCAGGCGGCGCCGCGGCGCGAGGGGTCGTCGATCGAAGCGGCCACGGGAGCGCCTGCGGTGGGGGCGCATAGGGTATGGCCTGCCGCGGGCGGCAGCCATCTCCGGCCGGGTCCCGGCAGCGCGCCGCGCGCGGTGCGCATGCTCCGGGCGCTCCGGGCAGAATAGGGCCATGAACCGCGAAGCCGTCGCCAGCGACCCGATCGCCGAGACCCGCCGCTGGCTGCAGCGCGCGGTGATCGGCCTGAACCTGTGCCCGTTCGCCAAGGCGGTGGTGGTCCGCGACCAGGTGCGCTTCGCGCTCAGCGAGGCAGGCACCCCGGACATGCTGCTGCAGGCGCTGGCCACGGAGCTGGCGCTGCTGCGCGACGCCGATGCCGACGTCGTGGACACCACCCTGCTGATCCACCCGCGGGTACTGGGCGACTTCCTCGAGTACAACGACTTCCTCGATGCCGCCGACGCGCTGGTCGAGACGATGGAGCTCGATGGCGTGCTGCAGGTGGCCAGCTTCCATCCGCGGTATCGCTTCGCCGGCAGCGACGAGGACGATCCCGGGAACTTCAGCAACCGCTCGCCGCATCCGATGCTGCACCTGCTGCGCGAGGACAGCGTGGCCCGGGCGGTGGCCGCGTATCCGGACCCGGGAGTGATCGTCGAGCGCAACCTGCGCACCCTGCGCCGGCTCGGCCATGCCGGCTGGCGCGCGCTGCTGGCCGAGGAGCCGGGCGCCGCCCGCGACTAGGGCGCGAACAGGCGCGCGCGCTCCGCGGCGCCGAGCATGCGCCATTCGCCCTCGGCCAGCCCGTCGAGCGCCAGGCCGCCCACCCGGCTGCGGTGCAGCCGCTCGACCCGGTTGCCGGTGGCGGCGAACATCCGCCGGACCTGGTGGTAGCGGCCCTCGGTCAGGGTCAGCCGCGCGCGCCGGGCATCGAGCGGCTCGAGCCGCGCCGGCTTCAGCGGGGTGCGCTCCGAGTCCAGCAGCAGGGTACCGCTGGCGAACAGTGCCGCCTCGTCGCCGCGCAGCGGCTCGGCCAGCGCCGCCTCGTACACCTTGGGCAGGCTGGATTTCGGCGCGATGATCCGGTGCAGCAGCGCGCCGTCGTCGGTCAGCAGCAACAGGCCGCTGGTGTCGCGGTCCAGACGCCCCACGGTCGACAGTTGCGGCGAGCGCAGCCGGAAGCGCGGCGGCAGCAGGTCCAGGACCACCCGCCCGGGATCGCGGGTCGAACAGGTGTAGCCGGCCGGCTTGTGCAGCATCAGCAGCACCCCGTGCGCAGGATCGAGCGGCGCGCCGTCGAGCCGGACCTCGGCATGCGCCACCACGTCGTCGGCATACAGCGGTTCGCCCGCGGCGTCGGTGACCCGGCCCGCGCGGCACAGCGCTGCGACCTGCCGGCGGCTGCCGTAGCCGAGGTTCGCGAGCAGGCGGACCAGCTTCACTTCCGCGCCTTCCGCGCCTCGACGACCTTGAAGCCGGCCTGCTGGGCGACCATGCGTACCTCGCCGAAGCCGGCGCCCAGCGCCTGCTCGTAGGGCAACTGGCGGTTGGCGACCAACCACAGCGCGCCGCCGGGCCGCAGCGCCTGCGCGGCGACCTCGATGAAGCGGCGGCCCAGCTCCGGCAGCGGGGCCCGGCCATGGCCATGGAACGGCGGGTTGGTGACGATGAAGTCGTAGCGCCGCGGCAGCCCGGTGGCGACGTCGTGCCAGTGCCAGCCCAGCGTCACCCGCGCGGCGTGCGCCGCCAGGTTGCCCCGTGCCAGGTCCAGCGCACGCCGTTCGGCCTCGTAGAGGTCCAGCGCGGTGACGGCCGGGCAGCGCTGCAGCAGCTCGGCCGCGAGATAGCCGTAGCCCGCGCCCAGGTCGGCGCCATGCCCGGCAAGGCTCGGCGGCAGGTGCGCGGCCAGCAGCGCCGAGGCGGCATCGACCCGGTCCCAGGCGAACACGCCGGGGCGGCTGAGGAAACGCCCGCCGGCGACCGCCCGCGGCGCGTCGAGGCCGCGCCACTGCGCGGCGAGCGCGGCGTCGCCGTCCTGGCCGGCCCGCGCCCAGAAGACCCGGCAGTGGTGCTTCGACAGCACCTGCACGGGGCCGGCGATGCGTGCCAGATCCGCCTGCCCGGATTTCGCTCCTTCGTCGTTGGCGAGGCTGGCGACGATCACTCCGTCGTCGGCCGCCCGATCCAGCGCGCGGGCGTACAGCGCGCGCGCTTCGTCGCGCTGCCGCGGCGGCAGCAGCAGCACCAGCCGGTGGCGCGATTCGCCGCCTTCGGTCACCCGGTAGCCGTCGCGCTGCAGTGCGTCGAACAGCGGACGGAAGGTCTGCTCGCACAGCACCCCCTGGCGGCCATGGCGCGCCAACGCGGCGCCAGGACGGGCGCGCAGGAACAGCACCGGCGGCACTCCATCCGCGGCTTCGGGCCAGCCGAGCCGGCCCTCGGCGAAGGGCAGCAGCAGGGTTTCGAGTGCGGGATCGCCTGCGGCGCTCGGCACGGGCGGCACACCATCTTGCGGACGAATGCCGATTCTACGCGTGGCGGGCGGCCGCGCCGGCGCCCATCGGACTGCGCTCGGCGTCGTTGGCCGCGGGCAGCGGATCCGGAGCGAGCCGGGCCTTGCAGCGCAGCAGCTCGAGGTCGTTGATGCGCAACATGTTGCGGCGCCTGCTGATCAGCCCGCTGCGGTGCCAGCGCTGCAGCTGCGCATTGAGCTTCGGGCGGCTGACGTTGACCATCGCGGCGAGGATGCCCTGGGTCGGCGGCAGGGCGATCTCGCCGGCGCTCCCGCATCCCCCTCCCTGGGCCTGCAGGCAGGTGAGCAGGTGCCGCGCCAGCCGCGACTCCAGCCGGTGCAGGCACATCGTCTCCAGGCCGTCGATCGCCTGGCGCAGGTCGAGGCACAGCGCCGCATGCGCGCGCGCAGCCACCACCGGGTCGGCCAGCAGCAGCGGGAAATGGCGACGCTGCAGCCTCAGCACCCGCGTCGGTCCGCGGGCGATCGCGGTGAAGCTGTGACGCTGCCGGTCGACCAGCACCGCGGCATCGACGGTCCCGCCGGCCTCGACCGCGCCGACGATCAGCTCCTGACCATCGGGCCCGTATAGCACCCGGAAGATCTGGCCGCCCAGCACCAATGCCAGGAACTCGCCGGGGTCGTTCTTGAAGAACAGGATCTCGCCTGCGCCCAACCGGCACTCGTGCGCATGGCCGAGCAGGTGGTCGAGCAGCTCGGCCGGCGATCCGCGCAGCAGCGCGCAGTTCTCCAGGATCGGGCGGATGTCGCGGCCCGGTTTCGCCTGTGCACCCATCAGCGCTCCCTGTCGCGCCGATCGCGCCTCTGCGGCGGCGTCCTCGCCGCGCGCGCGCGGCAATCCCCCGACCGTCGTCCCTGCATGCGCTCGCTCATCCCGCCCCCCTGTCGGTCCGGCGTCCCCCGCGCCTCGCGGGGGACGCCATCGTCGCCTTGCGTGGCTTACAGGCCCGACGGGGTCGACGGCGGGCGGAAGGCGTTGAGCACGGTGAGCAGGCTGCTCAGGTTGTCGGACACGCCGGTCTGCGCGACCTTTTCGCTGGCGCCGGCCGCGGCGGTGGTGTCGAGGCTGTAGACCTGCATCACCCCCTGGTTGGTACCGGCCTGGGCCAGCGTGTTCTGCTGCTGCTGCGCCGCCACCGCGTTCTCGTAGAGGATGCCGGTGGAGTGCGCCAGGCTCTGGAACATCGAGGCCATGCCGAACGCCGGCGCCTCGGCGATCACCTTGACGTTGGACTGGGTGACCGCGTCGGTGATCTGGTTGTTGACGGAAGTGGGGTATGCCATGGGATGGATCTCCTGGGTGCGGAATCAGACGCGTGCACGGGCCCTGATGGCGCCGGCGGCGTCACGGATACGACTGCCGGCCTCAGCGCCGGAACGAGTCGAGGACGGTCAGCAGGCTGGTCAGGTTGTCGGCCACCCCGGTCTGCGCGACCTTCTCGGTGGCGCCGGCCGCCGAGGTGGTGTCGAGGCTGTAGATCTGCATCACGCCCTGGTTGGCGGCGGCCAGCGCCAGCGTGTTCTGCTGCTGCTGCGCGGCGACCGCGTTCTCGAACAGGATGCCGGTCGAGTGCGCCATGCTCTGGTAGATCGAGCCCATCGCGAACGCCGGCGACTCGCCGATGACCTTGACGTTGGACTGGGTGACCGCGTCGGTCACCTGATCGTTGACTGCGGTTGGAAAAGCCATGTGTGTCTCCTGGTGTTGGCGGCACGGCGTGGGCCGTACGATCCGAATAACGTTGCTCGCTTCGATCCGTGAACAAGGGAAAGCGGATCCGTCCGTGGACCCGCCCGGGGATCGCTAGCCCGGTGCGCCGGGGCCGGGCGGCGGCGGTGCGCTGGGTGCGTCGGGCGTGGCGCGTGCGGGGGGTGCGGCAGGCGTGGGCGGGGCCGCAGCGGCGCGCACTTCGCGCAACAGCGCCTCGACCCGGCTGGCCAGCGGCGCCAGTTGGCGCTCGAAGCACTCCTGCACCTCGGCCCTGACCAGATTGGCCAGGCGGTCGGCGATCTGCGCGATCAGGATCCGGCCCGCCGGGGAATCCTGCCCGTCGGGCGGCAATGCGGAGGGACGCAGCTCGGCCAGGCTCCCGGCGCTCTCGACCATCCGCAGGATGGCGCGGTCTTCCTGCTCGCGCTCGCTGGCCATGCGCTGCGCGAGCCGGCGCGCACCGTCCAGGACGTCCCGCATCGCCGCCTGCGCCTGCGCACGGGCGTCCCGGATCGCCTGCGCCGCGGCCTGGCCTGCAGGCGGGCCGGCACTCCCGCCGCGCTCGAGCGACTGCCGGAAGCGCGCCAGCTCCTGCGTCTCCGCGGCGCTCAGCGGACGCTCCAGCCAGCGCTCGGCCAGCGTGTGCAACTGGGCGGAAAGCGGGTCGTCGGATGCGGTCATGGTCGTCTCCAGGACAGTCGGTTCATGGGTCGACGGACCGGCTGCCGTCGATGCTCGATGCGGGAAGCTGGCGCACGAGCGCTGTCATCCGCCGCCCTTGCGGGCGGCCAGCAGGCTGGCGTACTTGTCGATGCTCTGGTCGATCCGGTCGATCGCGAAGCTGGCCGATTCGGCCTCCATCGCCCCGGCGGCGGCGGCCACGGCGGCGGCGGCGGCCATCATCACGTCGGTCGCGAGCACGCCGAGCGCGTCCTCGGCCGCCTGCGGCAGCTTCTCCGCTACGAGGTTCTGGGTCATCTGCTTGAGCAGCACGCCCTGGCTGGCCAGGGCCAGCTTGCTGACGCCATCGAAATAGGCGGCCGCGGACTGTGCGACCAGCCCGGAGGCCTGGGCGATCATCATGTCCGGCCCGATCGCCACCTGCGACGGCGCGTAGGCCGTGGTCTCGGCATTGCTGGCCCGCACCGCCTGCACGATCTTCTGGTTGAGCGCATCGGCCGCGGGCGCGGGCGCGGCGGCCTGCGCCAGCAGGTGGCGGTTCATCGTCGCCAGCGTGGTCGGCTGGGTGGGAATCGGTGCGGGTGCGGGTGCAGGTGCCGGTGACGGCGAAGGCGCCGGTGGAGGGGGCGGCGGGGGCGGGGCCGCTGCCGCCGCATCGGCCGTGCCCGCCGCGGGCTTCGCCGCCCGCTTCCTGCCGAACCACGGCGCCACGGCTCAGCCCTCCCGCCGAGGCGCCGGCAGCGGCCGGCGTGCGGAGCGGGCGCGGCGATCGCGGCCGGCGCCGATCACGGCTTCTCTCCGATCGCCATGATCAGCGCGACGGCCTTGGAGATCACCGCGCTGGAGATCTGGTTGAGCGCCTGCTGGCTGTGCACGGCGTTCTGCAGCGCCAGGCCGGTGGAATGGCTGGAAACCTGGTAGAGCGAGGCGATCGCCTGCGCCGGCGCTTCGGCCACGACCTTGACGTTGGTCTGGGTCACCGCGTCGGTGATCTGCGAGTTCACTGGCGTGCTGTCGGCCATGGACCTGTCCTGTGCTGGGCGGCGCTGGCCGCCGGGAGCGGATGGGAGGCGGCCCGCGGCCGGCACCGGCCGGGTTCGCGGGCTACCCTTGCTTGAACGCAGCGCGGCGCGAAGCGTGAACCCCGCGCCCGCTACTCGTCCGAGGCGGCCTTCAGCCGCTGCCTCAGCAGCTGCACGCGCTTGCGCGCCAGCGGCTGGGTGATCCGCAGCCTGGCGGCGATCACCGGGTAGGGCAGGTCCTCGACGAAGCGGTAGGCGAACAGCCGGCGCTGGTCGCGGCTCAGTTCCGCCACCGCGGCCACCACCCTGTGCAGCTGGTCGTGCAGCTCCAGCCACTGCGGCGCGGCCAGCCCCTGGCCGGCGGCGTTCTCGACGGCGCCCTCGGCGGCGCCGCGGTCGATGGTTTCGGCTTCGCGCTTGCCGCGCCGGACCGCATCGAGGAATACGTGGCGCAGCACCACGTACAGGAAACCGCGCGGATCGGTCATCGCATCCGGCGAGCGGCGCATGAACAGCAGCGCCTTGATCGCGGTGTCGGCGATCAGGTCCTCGGCGCGGTCGCGCTGCCCCGCCGCCAGCCGCAGCGCGCGGCGCCGCAGTTCGGGCAGTTCCGCGCGCCACGCCGCGACGAACATTTCATCGGCGATCTGGAAATCGCCGCACTCCGGTGTTCGGTATTCCATGCCTGCTCCCCCCCCTGGTCCTTCGGGCGAGTCTCGGCAGCCGGGGCGCCCGCGGCCTGTTACCTGCGGGACAGGGACCAGTCCCGCGATCGGCGGGCTGGTTCCGATAGGCAACGAGTCACGCTCCGTGGCGGAAGGCAGTCACGGATTCGATGCGGGCCGCTGCCTGTCGCCGCGCGACGGACGCGCGGGAGCGGGTCATGAACGGCGCCTCGCCGGCGCATGCAATGCCAACCATTGCTTCATCGCATGCAAACGTCGCGCCTGCGACTGTCGCCGCATCCCCCAACCAAGGAGCCCTGCATGCGCGCACTCTTCGTCGGCGGCGTGGTCGACAACAGCGAGCTGGACCTGGAAGGCGAGGTACCGCCACTGCACTATCCGGCGGATGGCGGCGGTGGCCGGCCGCGCTACCGCCTGCACCAGATCGGGCGCCAGGACGGCGCCGTCGCGTATGCGGTCTACGGCGCCCCGGAACTGCCTGCCGAGCAGATCAGGCAGGTCGCCGAGGAGCGCGCGTACGCCCGCAGGTTCGAGGCCGAGCCGCAGGACGTCGAATCCTGACCGCGGCGCGGGCTCAGCCCTGCAGTTCGCGCAGGGTTACCGAAGGCGGCGCGTCCAGCACGCGCCGCGTCGCCACCAGCCCCGCCAGCAGGGTCATCAACACCCCGAGTCCGCCGCCGGCTGCGGCCAGGCGCCAGTTCGGATTCCAGGGCAGGTCGAAGACCTGGCTGGCGACGACCCCCGAGAGCACCGAAGCGGCGATCGCCGCCACCAGCCCGGCCAGCAGGCCGATCGCGGCGAACTCGGAGGCCTGGGCCAGCCGCAACTGGCGGCGGCTGCCGCCGAGCACGCGCATCACCCCACCCTCGAGCAGGCGTTCGTCCTGGCTGGCGCTCACCGCTGCCAGCAGCACCAGCACCCCGGCCCCCAGCGAGAACCAGAACACCGCCTGCACCACCACCGAGACCTGGTCCGCGGTGCTGCGCACCTGCGCCAACACCGCATCGACGTCGATCACCGACAGATTCGGGTAGCGCTCGACCAGCTCGGCGGTGAAGCGGTTGCGCTCAGGCGGCACGCTGACCGCGGTGATGTAGCTGGCCGGATAGCCGTCCAGCGCCCCGGGCGAAGCGAGCACGAAGAAGTTCGGCCGGAAGCTCTCCCATTCCACGCTGCGCAGGCTGGTGATCGGCGCCTCCAGGCGCTGGCCGGCGATATCGAAAGCGACCCGGTCGCCGATGCGCCAGCCCAGCGACTCGGCGAAGCCCTCCTCCACCGAGAATTCCGGGCTCGCCGGCACGCCTTCCCAGAAGGTGCCTGCGGTCACCTTGTTGTCGTCGCGCAGGGTCTCGGCGGTGGACAGGTTGAACTCGCGCTCGGCGCGGCGCCGGGTACGCGGATCCGCGTCGGCGTAGCGCTCGCCCGCCACCGCCTGGCCGTTGTGCGCGAGCAGGCGCGCGCGCACCATCGGGAACAGCACCGGCGGGTCGACCCGCTGCTCTTCCATGAACGCGCGCACGCCGTCCAGCTGGTCGGGCTGCACGTTGATGATGAAGCGGTTCGGTGCGTTCTCGGCCAGCGCCATCTGCCAGCGGTCGAGCAGGTCGGTGCGCACGAAGGTGAGCAGCAGCAGCGCCATCAGCCCCAGCCCCAGCGCCGAGATCTGCGCGATGCTGGTGCCGGCGCGGCGGCTGACGTTGGCCAGCCCGTAGCGCAGGCTGCCGCGCAGCCGCCCGCGCAGCCGCCGCAGCAGCGCCACCAGCGCCCAGGCCAGCAGTGCCAGCACCGCCAGGGTGGCGACGATGCCGACCAGCATCGCGGTGGCCAGTTCCGCCGAACCCGCCTTCCACCACAGCAGCGCGCCGAGGCCGGCGAACCCGGCCAGCGCGACCAGCAGCGCGCCTGGCTCCACCGGGTCCAGGTCGCGCCGCAGCACCCGCAGCGCCGGCACCCGCCGCAGCGCCAGCACCGGCGGCGCGCCGAACGCCAGCAGCACCACCATGCCGACGCCATAGCCCTGCAGCACCGGCAGCCACCCGGCCGGCGGCAGCGAGACCTTCAATGCGTCGGCGATCCAGCCCGCCACCGCCCACTGCAGCACGAATGCCAGCACCACCCCCACCGTCCCGGCGATCAGCCCGAGCAGCAGCAGCTCGCCGACGTGGATCCCGACCAGGGTGCGCTGGGTGGCGCCGAGGCAGCGCATCACCGCGGCGCCGGACAGGTGCCGTTCGCTGTGGCGCCGCGCCGCCATCGCCACCGCGACCGCCGCCAGCACCACCGAGACCAGCGCGGCAAGGCCCAGGAACCGGCCGGCGCGGTCGAGCGCCGAGCGAACCTCCGGGCGCGCGTCCTGGATCGTCTCCAGCCGCTGCCCGCGCTGCAGCCCGGCGCGAACTTCGGCGGCGAAGCCCTCGACCGCGCCGATGTCCCCGGCCACCACCAGCCGGTAGCGGATCCGGCTGCCTTCCTGCACCAGGCCGGTGGCGGGCAGGTCGGCGAGGTTGAGGAAGACCTTGGGCGCGACGTTGAAGTAGTCGATCGACGCGTCCGGCTCCTGGACCACCAGCGCGACCAGGCGCAGGCGCAGTTCACCGATGCCGATCTCGTCGCCGAGGCGCGCGCCCAGGGTATCGGCGCCGGCCCGGCTCATCCACACCGTGCCCGGCGCGGGCACGCCGCCGGCGTCGCGTTCGGCGCCGCCGCGCGCGTCGACGATGCGGAACGCGCCGCGCAGCGGGAAACCTTCGGCCAGCGCGCGCAGGTCGCCCAGGCGCGGCTCGTCGCCGGCGCGGATCATGCTGTCGAGCTCGACGGTCTCGGTGCGGCGCAGGCCGGCGGCGTCGGCGGCCGCGCGCACGGCCTCGTCGATCGGCGCGTCGGCGCGCAGCACCGCGTCGCCGCCGAGCAGGCGGTTGGCCTCGACCGCGAGCGCGCGCGCGGCGCGGTCGGTGACCAGGCCCACCGCGGTCACCGCCAGTACCGCCAGCACCAGCGCCGCCAGCATGATCCGCACCTCGCCGGCGGCCAGGTCCCGGCGCAGCTGGGTCCAGGCCAGCGCCGCGACCCTCATGCGCCGGACACCAGGCGGCCGCCGTCCAGCCGCAGCACCCGGCCGCAGCGCGAGGCCAGGTGCTCGTCGTGGGTCACCAGCACCAGGGTGGTCCCGGCCTCGGCGTTCATCGCGAACAGCAGCTCGATGATCGCCTGCCCGGTGCGGGTGTCCAGGTTGCCGGTGGGCTCGTCGGCGAACAGCAGCGACGGGCCGGTCACGAAGGCGCGCGCCAGCGCCACCCGCTGCTGCTCGCCGCCGGACAATTGCCGCGGGTAGTGGCCCAGGCGCTCGCCCAGGCCGACCTTGCGCAGGGTCTCCTCTGCCGGCCCGCGGGCGTCGGCATCGCCGCGCAGTTCCAGCGGCAGCATGGCGTTCTCCAGCGCGGTGAGCGAAGGCAGCAGCTGGAAGCTCTGGAACACGAAGCCGACCTTGCGCGCCCGGACCCGGGCGCGGCCGTCCTCGTCCAGGGTCGACAGCGGCACGCCGTCGAGCCGCACCTCGCCGCTGCTGGGGGTGTCGAGCCCGGCCAGCAGCGACAGCAGCGTGCTCTTGCCCGAGCCGGAGGCGCCGATGATGGCGACGCTGTCGCCGTGGGCGATGCGGAACCCGACCCCGTCGAGGATGGTCAGCTCGCCGGACGGCAGCGGCACGCGCTTGCCCAGGCCGGCAACCTCGAGCGCGTGGCGGGTCTGCGCGGGGGTGGCGGGGGAGGAGTCGGCCATGTTGGTCCTCGTGCGGGGGAATCGGCGATCATCGGCGGCGGCGATTAAACGATTTTTAAGCGCTTCCGGCTCGACTGGCGCCCCGGCCGCGGCGGCGCCTATGCTGGCGGCCACGATCATCGGAGCGGGGAATGGCGTTGCGAAACCACGGGTATGCGGCCTTCCGCCGCCAGTTGCAATGTGCCATCGGCTGGGGACTGCTGCTGGCGGCCGCGTTGTTTTCGGTGGCCCAGGCTGCGGAACCGGCGCCGGCGCGCACCGCCGGCGAAGCGCCGCGCACCCTGCTGGTGATGGGGGATTCGCTGTCGGCCGGCTACGGCATGGCCGCGTCCGAGGGCTGGGTGGCGCTGCTCGGCGAGGACCTGGCCGGAATGCGCCCGGGCTGGCGGGTGGTCAACGCCAGCATCAGCGGCGAGACCAGCGCCGGCGGCTCCTCGCGGATCGTCGGCGAGCTCACGCGCCACCGGCCGGACGTGGTGGTGATCGCGCTGGGCGCCAACGACGGCCTGCGCGGCCTGCCGATCCGCGAGATGCGCCGCAACCTGGCGCGCATGATCGGCGCTTCGCAGCACGTCGGCGCGGAGGTGCTGCTGGTCGGCATGCGCATGCCGCCGAATCTGGGCGGCGACTACACCCGCCGGTTCGAGGCGCTGTACCGGGAGCTGGCGGAGTTCTTCGGGATCCCGCTGCTGCCGTTCCTGCTCGAGCCGATCGCGCGCGACCGCCAGGCGTTCCAGGACGACAACCTGCATCCGACGGCGGAAGCCCAGGGGCGGCTGCGCGACCACGTGCGCGCGGCGCTGGAGCCGTTGCTCCGGGCCGATGCGGACGCACCGGCCGGCACGGCCCGCTGAGTTCGGCGTTGCGGCCCGGGGCGCCGGGGCGCCACGGGCCGGCGTGCAGCGGCAAGCTGAACCGACGACGACCGCGACCGGCGGACCGGCCGGCGCCGCGTTGCATGCGTTCGGGCGTCGGCGCAGACTCGATCACACGTCCGCGGGAGACCTGCCATGAGACTCATCCTTCCGGCACTGCTGATCGGCCTGCTCTTCGCCACCGCGGCCGAGGCCCGCGTCCGCAGCGTGACCGACCCGGAGGCGCCGCGCGCGCTGGCCGACGAAGGCCGCGTCGCCGTGGCCTGGACCGACCCGGCCCAGTTCACCGAGATCCGCCACAGCCGCAATCGCTGGGAAGCGGTGCGCGGAGACTGGGTGCAACAGCTCGCCGAGCACCTGCGCGAGAGCGCCGCGGCGCGGTTGCCGCCGGGCGAGCGGCTCGAGATCACCATCACCGACATCCGCCGCGCCGGCAGCTACGAGCCTTGGCACGGCCCGCGCATGGACCACGTGCGGATGATGCGCGACATCTACTGGCCGAAGATCTCGCTCGAGTTCCGCCGCCTCGACGCCAGTGGCGCGGTACTCGCCGAGGGGACCCGGGAACTGAGCGATCCGGGCTACCTGTCCGGCGCATCCACCCTCCGCGACTCGGATGCGCTGCGTTACGAGAAAAGCCTGCTGGACCGCTGGGTGCGCCGCGAATTCGAGGGGCCCGGGTCGCGCGCCGGCGCCGGGACGGCGCACTCCGGCGATCGTGGCAACGCGCCGGCCTAGGGATCGTCGCACCGCGCTCGCGCACGGCTCGGCCGATCCGCGCCGCATGAACCGTTGGACGCCGGCGCGGCCGCACGCGCCGTGACCGTGTATGTCGACGATGCCGTCACCCTGTGGCGGGGGCGGCGCTGGGCGCACCTGATGGCCGACACCCTCGCCGAACTGCATCCGTTCGCCGCGCGCCTGGGCATCCCGCGGCGGGCGTTCCAGAACCGCACCAGCGGCGCCCACTACGACGTGACCGCGGAACTGCGCGAACAGGCGTTGCGGCTCGGCGCGGTGGCGATCTCCCGGCACCGCGACCGCGAGCTGGTGCGCGCGGTGATCCGCAACGCCCGCGCGCAGGGGCGCGGCGAAGCGCCCTAGGGACGGCCGCGCGCCGTTGCCGCCATCAGCGCACCACGTCGAGAAAGTGCATGTGGCGCTGGTACTGGTCGAGCACGTCGTGGATCAACTCGTCCCGGTGCCAGCCCATGACGTCGTAGTCCTGCCCGCCCTCGCGCAGGTGCACTTCGGCGCGGAAGTAGCGGCTCTCTTCGACGCGCTTGCGGCGCAGGTCGCTCATCGCGAAAGACGGCGGCGCATAGGGGCGCGGCCGCACCGAATAGAAGAAATCCATCTCCTCCCCGTGGCCCACCTCGATCCAGATGCGCCCGTCCGCGGCCTCGTCCACCCGCGCTTTCATGCCGTGCTTGGCCAGTTCCGCGGCCACCTCGGCCAGCGCCGGCCGGACCTGCTGCTGCAGGAACTCCAGCACCTCCTGGCGGCGCGGATGGTGCGCCATCGCGCGCAGCCGGGTCTTCCAGTCGATCGGCCCGGCGATGCCCAGCGGCGCCAGCCGCGCCTCGCGCATGCTGAGCTGGCGGGTCACCTCCAGCCGCATCGCCCGGACCATGCCCCAGCACATCAACAGCATGACCAGGGCGAACGGCAGCGCGCTGGCGATGGTCGCCGCCTGCAGCGCGCCGAGCCCGCCGGCATACAGCAGCACCGCCGCGATCGCGCCCTCCACCACCGCCCAGAAGATCCGCTGCCATAGCGGGCCTTCATCCACGCCGCCGGAGGTCAGCATGTCCACCACCAGCGAGCCGGAGTCGGAAGAGGTGACGAAGAAGGTGAT
This sequence comes from Luteimonas endophytica, assembly GCF_029887875.1. Lineage (GTDB taxonomy): Bacteria > Pseudomonadota > Gammaproteobacteria > Xanthomonadales > Xanthomonadaceae > Luteimonas > Luteimonas endophytica. Next base: position 36,695 of record NZ_JARXRM010000046.1, on the reverse strand, counting down.
CACCAGCAGCGTCGCCAGCAGCGAGGTGATCGACGACAGCGGCAGCAGCTCGAAGAACCGGAACAGCGCCACCGAGCTGTCCTCGGCCACCGCCTCCATCAGCCCGGCCGACCCGTCCACCATGATCATGTGCAGCGCGGTGTTGCCGAAGAACGTCATCCACATGAAGGTGAACCCCAGCGGCACCAGCAGCACCCCGGTGACGAATTCGCGCACGGTCCGCCCACGCGATACGCGGGCGATGAACATCCCCACGAACGGCGACCAGGCGATCCACCATCCCCAGTAGAACAACGTCCAGCCGCCGATCCAGCCGGTGGGCTCGTACGCGTAGAGATTGAAGGTCATCGAGAACAGGTTGGAAACGTACATGCCGGTGTTCTGCACCAGCGTCTGCAGCAGGTACACGGTCGGGCCGGCGACCAGCACGAATGCCAGCAGCGTCACCGCCAGGATCATGTTGAGCTCGGAAATGCGGCGGATCCCGGCGTCCAGGCCCAGGCCCACCGACAATGTCGCCACGCCGGTGATCACCGCGATCAGGACCATCTGCGTGGCGATGCCGACCGGCACGTCGAACAGGTAGGCCAGGCCGGAATTGACCTGGATCACGCCGAAGCCCAGCGAGGTCGCCACGCCGAACAGCGTCCCCAGCACCGCGAACACGTCCACGGCATGGCCGATCGGCCCGTGGATCCGCTCGCCGATCAGCGGATACAGCGACGAGCGGATGGTCAGCGGCAGCCCGTGGCGGAAGGCGAAATAGGCCAACGACAGCGCCACCACCGCATAGATCGCCCAGGCGTGGATGCCCCAGTGGAAGAACGTGACGCGCATCGCCTGGCGCGCGGCAGCCACGGTTTCCGGATCGCCGACCGGAGGCGTGGCGTAGTGCATGATCGGCTCGGCGACGCCGAAGAACATCAGGCCGATTCCCATCCCGGCCGAGAACAGCATCGCGAACCAGGACGGATAGCTGTAGTCCGGCGAGCTGTGGTCCGGCCCCAGCTTGAGCCTGCCGAAGCTGGAAAACGCCAGCGAGACTACGAACACCAGGAAGCCGGCGACCGCCAGCACGTAGAACCAGCCGGCGCTCTCGACCACCCAGCCCTGGAGACCGCCGAAGAACGCATCCGACCAGTCCGGCGCGAACGCCCCCAGAGCGACGAACACCAGCGCCAAGGCCGCCGAGGTGAAGAATACCGGCGGATTGATCCTGTACCAGCCGGGTTTCGATGGTTGGGTTCGCTCGTTCACGTTCTTCGCTCCGGCTGTGCGCGGTCGCCGTGTCTGGCGGTGGGCCGCGCCCGGCGCGGCGCGGCGAAATCCGTCGCCGATGGGTCAGAAATAGAAGCCGACGTTGAGGTTCAGGCGAGATCGCCAGCGATCCGACCCCGGCTCGTCGATGCCGATGCCGGAGCCGCCGACGAACCACATGTTGCGGCCGGCGATCCAGTCCAGGTAGGTGAACATGGCGCCCTTGGCGAAGCTGCAGCCGGTGACGTTCTGCCACGACTCGCGCAGGCCCGGGGCGCGGGCCACCGGAAAGGTCGCACTGAGATCGTTGTAACAGGTGATGCCGTCGAACCATCCCGTGTGCGGCAGCTCCCAGGCCAGGTTGAAGGTTGGCACGTCGGCCTCGGCGGCGATTTCGAACGGAAAGCCGAATGCCGACATCGCGACCCGCGTTTCCGGCACGCGGTAGCGGTAGCGCGCCCATTGCAGCTGCAGGGTGAACGGATCACGCCGCCACTGCGCGTGCAGCGCCGCGCCCTCGTGGCGGTGGCGCCGGCCGTCCGGGCGGCGCTCCACCCGCCCGGCGAACAGCGACGCGCCGAGCTCGAGGCCGCTGCCATCGCCGCGCCGGTCGTACTCGTAGCGGAGCGCAACCCGTCCGCGCTCGCGATAGGGCAGCGCGTCGGTCGTGGCGACGTCGAACGAGTATCGGTCGTAGCGCGCGCCGGTGCCGTATTCGTCTCCGGAGAACGCCCCGACATGCCACTGGTGCGCACCCTCGCCGCGCTGCCAGACGATGCCGAGGTCGTAGTCGTCCTCGATCCCCAGGTAGTAGCCCGAGCCGAACCAGAAGCTGTGCGAGGCGTAAGGCAGCAGCCCGAACGGCACCTGCTGCACCCCGGCCCGCAGTTCCGAGGACGGACCCGGCTTCCAGCCGGCCCAGGCATGGTGGACGGCGTCGAAACCGTCGTACCAGCGGTACTGCAGCGAAAAGGAGAACCGACCGGCGTCGCCGCTCGCGTCCACCCGCACCAGTTCCGGCTCGAATCCGGTGGAAGGGCCGTAGTCGAGCCAGCCGTAGCTGAAACGGATGGCCCCGCCCAGCGAATAGTCCGGCTCCGCGGCCCCCTCCGCCGCCGGCGCCAGGGCCGGCACGCCCAGCAGGAGCAACAGATGCGGCCAGACTCCCGGCGCCACTGGCGATCCACCTCCCCGCACATCCACGAAGGGTCAGGTTAGACCGGGGAAGCGGGGGCGCCGTGAAGACGGGCCGCGGAGCGCGCGCCGGATGCCCTACCCGCCCGGCACCACCTGCAGATCGTCCCCGCGTGCGCGGACCTCGAGGTGGCGGCCGGTGCGCGGGTCGACAACGCGGTTCGGGCCGACCTGCAGCGCTCCCGGAATCAGCCTGCCGCCGCGGTCGTAGACGCGCGCGGCGGCGGGCCGCAGCGCGGTGTCGGCGGCGGCGGCCCGCTCCGGCCGAAGCGCGTTGGGCGACGGCCCCGCCGCCGGGATGACGCTCTCCTGGCGCGGCCGCGCGGAGAGATCGCCGGCGACCCCGCGCGGTGGCGGCGGCGAAGCGCGCACCCGCGGCGGCGGCAGGATTTCGGCGCGGCGGGGTTCGCCCACCTGCGCGCCAGCCGCGCCGCTCAACGCGCCCAGCGACGGCAGCAGCAGCGCCAGCATCAACCCGGTGGCGGGCGGAAGGCGGCGGAACACGCGTCGATTCATGGGCCGAGTCTAGGTGCGCCTCGCTATCGCCCGCATGAATCGCCGGGGCCCGGCCTTGCCGGCGCACAGCGGGGACCTCGCGTCGCAGCAACCCCGGCGGGCGCGGGCAATCGACGATGAACGCGCCCCTCAGCCACCGCGCCGGCAGCTGAACAGCGGGCGGTTCGCGCTGCCGGATCCCCGCGTCCAGGCGTTCGCGGTCACGCATCGTGGACATTCGGGCGGGGAAACTCGCCGCACCGTTTCCCACTGCTGGAGCACGCAATGAACGAGCTCATCAAGCGCAACCCGCGCAACACACTTGCCGCCGCGCTGTCGGTTGCCCTGATGCTCGCCGCCGGCGGCGTCATGGCCCAGGAGGCCGCGGCCGACGCCGATGCACAGGTCGACACCCAGACGCGGACGGACGCGGGAATGGAGTCCGACCAGCCCGTCAACGACACCTGGATCACCACCAAGGTCAAGTCGAGCCTGCTCGCCGACACCGACGTGGCCGGCCTGCAGGTCGAGGTCGAGACCGTCAACGGTGTGGTCTCCCTGTCCGGCGACGTCGAGAGCCGGGCGCAGATCGACGCGGCCAAGCGCATCGCCGCCGGCATCGAGGGCGTGACGAACGTGGACGCCTCCGGGCTGACCGTTGCCCCCGCAGCGACCGATCGCGATACCGACATGCGTGCCGCCGCCGACGCGCGCATGGATGCCCGGGAGGACGCGCGTATGGACGTCGGGATGGAGTCGGACCAGCCCATCGACGACACCTGGATCACCACCAAGGTCAAATCCAGCCTGCTCGCCGACACCGACGTGGCCGGCCTGCAGGTGGAGGTCGAGACCGTCAACGGCGAGGTCTCCCTGACCGGCGGCGTGGAGAGCCAGGCCCAGATCGATGCGGCCAGGCGCATCGCCGCGGACATCGATGGGGTCGCGAGCGTCGACACCTCCGGCCTGCGCGTGGAGCGCAGTGGCGATGCCGGAGCCCACAGCCACCCCCACGCCCGGGCCGACGACCATGCCAGCGCCGAGGCCGGCGCCCGCCATGCCACCGACGCCCGCGCCGAGACCGACATGGACATGGACATGGAAGGGGAGTCCGACCAGCCCATCGACGACACCTGGATCACCACCAAGGTCAAGTCCAGCCTGCTCGCCGACACCGACGTGGCCGGGCTGCAGATCGACGTCGAGACGGTCAACGGCGTGGTCACCCTGTCGGGCGACGTCGAGAGCCAGGCGCAGATCGACGCGGCCAAGCGCATCGCCGCCGACATCGAGGGTGTGGCCAGCGTCGACGCTTCCGCACTGACGGTATCGGCCACCGGCGAGTAGCCGACGCGACAACAACGAGAACCGGAGCCGATCCGGCATTCGTAGCGCTTGCGGCCGCGGCCCTGCACAGGGTCGCGGCCTTTTTCGTGGTCGATCACGCAAGGGGCGACAATGGCCGCGTCTTGCGGTATAGAAGGCGCCGGGGATGGGCCGACATGGTGGTCGGCCACCAGGGACGAAGGGGAAAACCGTGCACGACACGATGACCGGCCGCCGCCCGTGCGCGCGCGCCATGCTGACGGCTGCCCTCGCGGTGGCGCTCGCCGCTTGCGGCGGCGGCGGCGGCGGGGACAACGTCCGGCCGGACCCGGCGACACCGCCGACCACCCCGCCTCCGCCGCCTCCACCACCACCGGAGCCGCCTCCTCCGCCGGCTCCACCGCCGACCCCGCAACCGGCGGTCGACGCGCATCTGGCCCTGACCAATGCCCGGGACGCCCACGACGCCGGCTACAGCGGCGCCGGCTATCGCATCGGCGTGATCGATACCGGCATCAACCGCGATCACCCGGCGCTGGTCGGGCGGGTCATCGCCAACCTCACCTACGTCGGCCAGGACAACGATCTGGGCGTAGACGACGTGGTCGGCCACGGCACCACCGTGGCGCAGATCGCCGCGGGCGCGGCGGTCGGCGAGTGGCCCGGCGGCATCGCCCCCGGCGCCGAACTGCTCTCGGCGCGGATCATCAACGACGAGCCGCCGGAAGACGACGGCTCGGGCCAGGGCAACGAGGTGGACGGTCCGCTGGGGCTGCTGCCGATCCACGAGGACCTGATCGACCGCGGCATGCGGATCATGAACAACTCCTGGGGCGGCCTGTACTGGACCGACCCGGCAGCCACCGACCCGATCGCTTCCGAGTACCGCTCCTTCGTCCACGACCACGACGGCCTGGTGGTGTTCGCCACCGGCAACGAGTCCGGCGCGGACCCGTCCGATACCGCCGCGCTGCCCAGCCAGCCGGGACCCGGCGGCACCCGTCCGGCGGCGGACCTGGAGCGCGGCTGGCTCGCGGTAGCGGCGCTCGACACCGCCAACCCGACCGAGCTGGCCGACTACTCCAATGCGTGCGGCATCGCGATGTCGTACTGCCTGGTGGCGCCGGGCACGGTGATGTTCACCGCGCACGATGCCACGACCGGCGATCCGGACCTGTGGTACGGCAGCGGTACCTCGTTCGCCGCCCCGCAGGTGGCGGGCGCGGCCGCGCTGGTCTGGGAGGCGTTCCCGTACTTCGACAACGACCTGGTGCGGCAGACCCTGCTGGGCACCGCGGCCGACCTGGGCGATCCCGGCCCGGATGCGGTGTTCGGGTACGGCCTGCTCGATGTCGGCAAGGCGGTGCTTGGACCGGCGAGGTTCGACTGGGGCGATGTGACCGTCAACCTCCAAGGCCACATGGGAAGCATGTGGCAGAACTCCATCAGCGGCGCGGGTGGCCTGATCGTGGACGGCAACGGACAGCCCGGCAACCTCTCGCTGGAAGGCGAGAACACCTACACCGGGACCACGCGAGTCCGCGGACAAGCGGTTCTGGCCGTGAGGAACTCCCTGACCTCGCCGATCCACGTCGAGCCAACAGGCTCGGTTCAAGTGTTCGGGGGCCAGCTGCAGGGGAACGTACTGAACCAAGGCAGCCTGAGTTTCGGCCACGGCGGTGGCGCGCAGACGACATTCCGTGGCGATATCCGGAACGAGGGTTTCGTCATGGTCGGGCGCTATCCGAACGCTAGATTCAAAGGGGATTACATCCAGATAGGAGGCGGCGTACTGAGCATCTACCTGGGCGCGGACCCTCTGCATTTCGAAGGGCAGGCTACGCTGGCCGGGAATCTCGACATCAACGGCGTGGTGAGTGGCTACGTGGCACGGAGTAGCACGGAGGTACTGATCGCCGACGGTGGCGTATCGGGAGAGTTCTCGACGATGACTTGGAATCCCAGCCTGGTACTAGTCGCGACGTTCGGCTACGGGACCGATCGGGTCTGGCTGGATGTCGAGCGTGCAGACGTCGCCGCCACAGCGGGGGGACTGGCCGGCATGACAGTGTCATCACTGGACTCGGCCGTCCGGCTGGAGAATGCCTTTCGAAGAATCGATGCTCAGTTGCCAGGGGAAGGTGCCGACGATCTGCCTGCCGACAACGGCCTGATCCGCGCGGCCGGGCAGATCCAGCAGGTACAGACCGCCAGTGCGTTCACGACGATGCTCGACAGCCTGTCCGGGAAGGCCCACGCCGCAGCCTCGGCGATGACCTTCGACAGCATCGATCTCAACCGGCGTGCGCTGTCGTCGCGCTTCGGTGAACTGGCAGGGCGGCCGGCGGCCGGTGGCGAGTGGACCCAGGCGCTCGGCGGTGCCGGCTCTGGGAGCTTCGCCGGCGGCGATTACCAGATGGACGGCTGGATGCTGGGCAACGACTACCGCCTCGGCGGCTCGGGCGTGGCCGGCCTGGCCTTCGGCCAGACCCGCGCCGACAGCGCGGTGCCCGGCGCTGCGGAGCGCGGCCGCGATCGCCAGGCGCAGGGCCAGGTGTACGGCGGCTGGCTGCACGGCAACGGCTATGCGATGGGACAGCTCGGTGTCGGCCGCTACGATCGTCGCATCGACCGGCAGCTGCTGCTGGGCGGCGACCGATCCGCGGTGCAGGCCGACTATGCCGGCACGTTCGCCTCGGCCGGCCTCGAGGCGGGGTACCGCTTCGGCCTTGGCGCCACCAGCCTGACGCCGTACGCCGGCGCCGAACACGCGCGCGTCGAGAGCGACGGCTTCCATGAGCGGGGCGCCTCGGGTTTCGGCCTGCGCACCGGCGCGATCGCCTCCTCGCGGACCCAGGCGATCGCCGGCCTGCGCGCCGCGCACGCCTGGCGCGGCCTGGACCTGCGCGGCTACGCCGAGTGGCAGCACACCCTGAGCGCCGATGGCCTGGAGGTGGATGCCAGCTTCGTCGGCGTGGACGCGTGGTCGCCGCTGGCGGGGCTGCAGCCGGCGCGTTCGGGCGGCCTGGCGGGCGTCGCCGTGGATGCGTGGCTGTCGCGCGATGCCAGCCTCTCGTTCGGCTACGACCAGCGCTTCGGCCCGCGCGGCGATGCGCGCGCGGTGTCGCTGCGCTACGCACTGGGGTTCTGATGCCTGGTGTGCGGCGATGCCTGGCATCGCCGCCGCCCGCGCTCAGGCCTTCAGCTTCCAGCCGGTGCGGAAGATCCACCACACGATCGCCAGGCACGCCGCCAGGAACGCCAGCACCATCGTGGTGCTGATGGCGATGTGGACGTCGGCGCTGCCGTAGAAGCTCCAGCGGAAGCCGCTGATCAGGTACACGATCGGGTTGAACAGGGTGATCTTCTGCCACAGCGGCGGCAGCATCTCGATCGAGTAGAACGCGCCGCCCAGGAAGGTCAGCGGCATCACCACCATCAGCGGGATCACCTGCAGCTTCTGGAAGTCGTCCGCCCACAGCCCGATGATGAAGCCGAACAGGCTGAAGCTGAGCGCGATCAGCACCAGGAAGCAGGCCATCCACAGCGGATGGGCGATCTCGTAGGGAACGAAGAAACGCGCGGTGACCAGGATCAACAACCCCAGCATCACCGACTTGGTGGCCGCCGCGCCGACGTAGCCGAGCACGATCTCCACGTACGACACCGGCGCCGAGAGCACCTCGTAGATGGTCCCGGTCCACTTCGGCATGTAGATGCCGAACGAGGCGTTGGAGACGCTCTCCGACAGCAGCGACAGCATGATCAGGCCGGGGATGATGAAGGCGCCGTAGCTCACCCCGTCGATCTCGCCCATGCGCCCGCCGATCGCCGCGCCGAAGACGATGAAGTACAGCGAGGTGGTCAGCACCGGCGACACGATCGACTGGGTCAGGGTGCGGAAGGTGCGCGCCATCTCGAAGCGGTAGATGGCCTTGACGCCGTGCCAGTTCATGCGCGGGCCTCCTGCGCGCCGTTGCGCACCAGGTTGACGAAGATCTCCTCCAGCGAGCTCTCGCTCGAATGCAGGTCGCGGAAATCGATGCCGTGCTCGCCGAGGCGCCGCAGCAGTGCCGCGATGCCGGTCTCCTCGGCCTGCACGTCGAAGGTGTAGACGAGGGCCCTGCCTTCCTCGGCAAGCTCCAGCGGCAGCCCGGCGAATTCCGGCGGGATCGCCGCCAGCGGCTCCTGCAGCTGCAGGGTGAGCTGCTTCTTGCCCAGCTTGCGCATCAGCGTGGCCTTGTCCTCCACCACCACCAGCTCGCCGCGGTTGATCACGCCGATGCGGTCGGCCATCTCCTCGGCCTCCTCGATGTAGTGGGTGGTGAGGATGATGGTGGTGCCGCCCTCGCGCAGCGCGCGCACCATCTGCCACATGTCGTGGCGCAGCTCGACGTCGACGCCGGCGGTGGGCTCGTCGAGGAACAGCAGCCGCGGCTCGTGCGCCAGCGCCTTGGCGATCAGCACCCGGCGCTTCATGCCCCCGGACAGGGTCATGATCTTGCTGTCCTTCTTGTCCCACAGCGACAGGTCGCGCAGCACCTTTTCCAGGTGCGCCGGGTCGGGCGCCTTGCCGAACAGCCCGCGCGAGAAGCGCAGCGTGGCCCAGACCGTCTCGAAGGCGTCGGTGGACAGCTCCTGCGGCACCAGCCCGATCATCGCCCGCGCGGCGCGGTAGTCGCGGGCGATGTCGTGGCCGTCGACGCTCACGCTGCCCCCGCTGGCGGTGACGATGCCGCAGACGATGCTGATCAGCGTGGTCTTGCCCGCGCCGTTGGGCCCGAGCAGGGCGAAGATCTCGCCACGGTCGATGTCCAGGTCGACGCCCTTCAGCGCCTGGAAGCCGGACGCGTAGGTCTTGCCGAGGTTGCGGATGGAGAGGATCGGCTGCACGCGGGGTCCTGGTGGGGCGCGGCGCGCAGGCGCGCCGCGTCGCGATGGCGGGATCGGGAGGGCACCCAGCCTAGACGCCGGCGGCGCGCGGATAAAGCCCCTGGATTGCGGAATGATCTTCCCGCCAGCGGGATATTCGCCCTCGCCCGCAGCCCGCGCCGCGGCCGCGATCCCGGTGCTCGCCTCGCGACCGGAGCGGGCGGTCCCCTGCGCCGACACGCGGCGGCGAGGCGCACCGGGCCCCTGCTATGCTCGCCCGCAGCGTGATGGAGGGCCCGGCATGGCCAGCGAGATCACCCGGTTGCTGCAGCGCCACCACCAGGGCGACCGCGCGGCCTTCGACCGCATGGTGCCGCTGGTGTACGAACGTCTGCGCATCATCGCCCGCGGCCAGATCGCCCGCGCCGGCCGCCGCGGCCAGACCCTCGACACCACCGCGCTGGTGCAGGAAGCCTACCTGCAACTGGTCGACGAGGACGCCGTGGACTGGCAGGACCGCGCGCACTTCTTCGCCATCTGCGCGCGCTCGATGCGGCGCATCCTCGTGGACGACGCGCGGCGCCGGCATGCCGCCAAGCGCGGCGGCGGCGCCATCGACCTGACCCTGCAGCCCGACCTGATCGCGCTCGACGGCCAGTCGCAGACGATCCTGGCGGTGGACGAGGCGCTTCAGGGGCTGGCGGCGTTCAATCCCCGCCTGGCGCAGGTGGTCGAGTGCCGCTACTTCGGCGGCATGACCGAGGAGGAGACCGCGCGCGCGCTGGAGACCTCCTTGCGCACCGTCCAGCGCGACTGGATGCGCGCCCGGGCATGGCTGCTCAAGGAGCTGGCGCCGACGTGAGCGCGCGCGGCGGCGATCCGCGCGTGCGCGTCGACGCGCTGTTCGAACGGGCACTGGAGCTGGAGGGCACGGCCCGGCTGGCCTTCCTCGATCGCGAAACCGCCGGCGACCCCGGGCTTCGCGCCGAACTGGACGAGCTGCTGCGGCTGGTCGACGCGCCGGCGCCGCAGCTCGAGCCCCCGGCGCTTGCCGATGGGCCGCTGTGGCGGGCGCTCGCCGACGGGCAGGAGCGCACCGACCGCCCGGCCCCCGGCGCCGACAGCGGCCGCCGGATCGGCGCCTGGCTGCTGCTGCGCGAACTCGGCCGCGGCGGCATGGGCACGGTGTACCTGGCCGAACGCGTCGGCGGCGGCTTCGAGCAACGCGCAGCGTTGAAGCTGATCCGGCCCGGCGTGGACTCGGCCGAGTTCCTGCAGCGCTTCGCCCAGGAGCGGCAGATCCTGGCCTCGCTCGAACACCCGGGGATCGCGCGGCTGCTCGACGGCGGCCGCGACGAGCGCGGGATGCCGTGGCTGGCGATGGAGTACGTCGAGGGCCTGCCGCTGGACCGCTATTGCGACGAGGCCCGCCTGGACATCGACGCGCGCCTGGCGCTGTTCGTGCGCATCGGCCAGGCCGTCGCCTACGCGCACCGGCACCTGATCGTGCATCGCGACCTCAAGCCGTCGAACATCGTGGTGACCGCGGCCGGCGAGGTGAAGCTGCTCGACTTCGGTATCGCCAAGGTGCTGTCCGGCAGCGCCGCTGCCGCCGACGAACCGCTGACCCGCACCGCGGCGCGGATGTTCACGCCGGAATACGCGACCCCTGAGCAGGTCACCGGCGCCCCGGCCACCACCGCCACCGATGTCTACCAGCTCGGTCTGCTGCTGTACGAGCTGCTCACCGGGCAGCGCGCGCAACCGCTGGCCGGCGACTCGCTGATCGCGCTCGAGCGCAGCGTCTGTCACGGCGAACCAACGCGCCCGAGCCTGCGCGTCGCCGAGGGCGACCCGGCCGCCTGCGCCGCGCGGCGTAGCACGCCGCAGGCGCTGCGCCGGGCCCTGCGCGGGGACCTCGACAACATCGTCTGCAAGGCCCTGCGCAAGGCTCCCGAGCGCCGCTACGCCACCGCCGCGGCGCTGGTCGAGGACATCGGGCGCTGGCGCCAGGGGCGGCCGGTGCGCGCGCGCCCGGAGACGTTCGGCTATCGCACCGGCAAGTTCGTGCGCCGGCATCCCTTCGGGGTCGCCGGCGCGGCCGCCGTGCTGCTGCTGCTGGCCGCCTACGCGGTCACCGTGACCCTGCAGGCCGGGACCATCGCCCGCGAGCGCGACCGCGCCCGGGCCGAGGCCGCCCGGGCGCAGCAGGTGCAGGCACTGGTGCTGCGGCTGTTCCAGGGCGCCGACCCGGAAGCATCGGGGGGCGCCCAGCTCAGCGCCCGCGAACTGCTCGACCGTGGCTGGGAGGGCATCGAGGCCGAACTCGGCGACCACCCGCAGGTGCAGGCGGAACTGCTCGGCACGGTGGGCGAGGCCTACCGCCAGCTCGGCCTGTACGATCGCGCCGGGCCGCTGTTCGACCGCGCGCTGGAGGCGGCCGGCACGGTCGCCGGCGACGACCCACGGCTGCTCGCGCGGGCGCTGCGCAACAGCGGCCGGCTGCACATCGATCGCGGCGACTATCCGCAGGCCGGCATGCTGCTGCGCGATGCGCTGGCGCGGTTCCAGTCGGCCGCGCCGCCGCCGCACCCCGACATCGCCGACACCCTCGACGATCTCGGCCAGGCGGCGTTCCGCGCCGGCGACCACGACGCGGCGCTCGAGCTGCACCGCGACGCGCTGGCGATGCGCCGGCGGCTGTTCGGCGAGGTGCACGTGGACATCGCCCAGAGCCTAGACCGGATGGGCGTGATCGCGCGCCACCGGAGCGACTACGCCGCCGCCGAGCCGCTGCTGGGCGAGGCGCTCGCCCTGCGCCGCCGGCTGCTGCCGCCGACCCACCCGCAGCTGGCGGCCAGCCTGTCCAACCTGGCGCTGGCGCGCACCGACCTGGGCGACTACGACGGTGCCGGGGCGCTGTACGAAGAGGCGCTGGAACTGGCGACGCGGGTGTACGGCGACTCCCATCCGCAGGTGGCGCGGGTGCTCAACAACCAGGCGCGGCTGCTGCACACCCGGGGGGATCTGGATGGCGCGGTCGCGCTGCTGCGCCGGTCCCTGGAAATGCGTCGCGGTGCGCTCGGCGAGCGCCACCCGGCGGTGGCGCAGAACCTCAACGACCTCGGCCTGGCCCTCACCGAGTCCGGCGACCTGGACGCGGCAGAACCGTACTACCGCCAGGCGCTGGAGGCTTACGAGCCCGAGCACCCATGGCGCGCCGCCACCGTCTTCAATCTGGGCTGGCTGGCCGAGCTGCGCGGCGACTACGCCGGCGCCGAAACCCACTACCGCGCGGCGCTCGAGCGGCAGCGCATCGACTATGGCGACGCCCACGACCGGGTCGGCACCGACCTGTTCCGGCTCGGCGTGGTGCTGCACCGGCAGGGGCGGCTGGACGAGGCCGAGACGCACCTGCGCCAGGCGCTGGAGATCTATCGCGAGCGGCTGCCGGCGGGACACCAGCGCCTGGCCCTGGTGCTGCTGCCGCTGGGCGAGTTGCTGGTCGACCGCGGCGACCGCGCCGCGGCGCTGCCGCTGTTGCGGGAAGCCTGGCGGCTCAGGCGCGACACCTTCGGCGAAGCGGACCCGCGCACCATCGCGGCCGCGGACGCCCTGGCCCGCGCCGGCGAGCCACGCTAGCGCCTTCGGTCCACCCGCGCGTGATGCGCTGCGCGCCACCGCCGCTCCCGACGGTCACCCGCACGCGCCGCTGGTCGTCGCTCGCCGGTCTCCGCCACTTGTCGCGCGGCATCGGCAAGCACTACAGCGTCCAGGTGCCGGGGCCCAGCAGCAGCTGGCCGCTGGCGGTGCCGCCCGTGCCCGCCGCCGGCGGCGGCGGGTCCTCGGCCAGCACGGTGGCGGCGGGCGCATCGAGAAAGACGCGGCCGATCGCGGCCGCCGACGACCCTGCGGGCGCCTGGTTGCGCGCGGCGATAGGCGGCGCCACGGGCATCGGCCACCCTCGCGGCCGGTGGCTACGCGGGCGGGTAGCTGGGCGCCGGCGCCCCAGCCGAACCGGGCGGTGCCGATGACCAGGGCCCGGTGAGGGCCAGGTCCTGGCGCCCCTGCCCCGGCCCCCCGTCGTCGCCCTGGGGCTGGCGCCCCTGCCCCGGGCCGCCGTCGTCGCTCTGGGGCTGGCGTCCCTGCCCCGGCCCCCCGTCGTCGCTCTGGGGCTGGCGCCCCTGCCCCGGACCGCCGTCGTCGCTCTGGGGCTGGCGCCCCTGCCCCGGGCCGCCGTCGTCGCTCTGGGGCTGGCGCCCCTGCCCCGGGCCGCCGTCGTCGCTCTGGGGCTGGCGCCCCTGTCCGGGACCGCCGTCGTCGTCACCCTGCCGCGGTGGGGATGCGATCGCGCGCAGCCCCGGGTCGTCGGACCTTACCGGGCCGTGCGAGGGATCCACCGGCTCGGTGGTGGGCGCCTGCTGCGCAGCGGCGGTCGAATCCATGGCCGCCAGGGCGAGCAGGGCGAGGCAGGCCGCCAGGTTGGCGAATGGTCTGGTCATGTCGTTCTCCTTGGGTTGGTTTCACGGCACCGGGCCGCGGCATCGGCCATGCCGGATGGCGGTGACCGGCCGCCCTCCGTCGCGCCCGCGGCCGTGGCCGGGGCGGGCCGGGGTGCCGGGCGGGTCCCGCCGATCCGGGTGCCGCAGGGGCAGCCGGCCGGCAGGGCCCGGGATCAGCCGTCGTGGCGCGCGGGTGCCCGCGCCGGGGCCAGCCCCTGGTCGCCGCGCGGGGCCAGGTTGCCGGGCAGGCAGCGCAGTACCGGGTTCACGCCCGGCGCCACCGGCTCCCAGCCGTCGGGGCAGCCGACCGGCGGCGGCGGGGCGGCACGGCCGGGCGCCAGCGAGACCACGATATCGTCGGGCAGGCAGCGCAGCGCCGGATTGATGCCGGGCGGCGTTGGCTTCCAGCCGGCCGGGCAGGCGGTCGGGTCCGGCGGTGCCGCCGAGCCGCGGGTCGGCCGCGCCGCCACGCTGCCCGGCTGGCAGCGGAACACCGGGTTCACCTCGGGCCCGACCAGGCGCCAGCCGGCCGGGCAGGCACCGGGATCGACCGGCGCGGCACGTCCCGGCGCCGGCCGCGCGACCACGTTGTCGGGCAGGCAGCGCAGCGCGGGGTTGAGTCCGGGCGGCACCGGTTTCCATCCCTCGGGGCAACCGGGTGGCGGCGCGGCGGCCATGCGCTGCTGCGCCTGCAGCGGCTCGGACGGGAACGCCAGGCAGAGCACCGCACCGGCCATGGCAAGCAGCGGAGCGTGGCGGAAGGTGCGCGGGAGCCGGGCGGCGCCGGCAGGACGAGAGGCGATTGCGAAGGACATCGTGGACTCCTGGTGGGCGATTGGGGACTACGGCGGCTGCCGTGAGTCCGCGGCGCGACTACCGCCAACGGCGGCCGCAACCCGGACTCTCCACTGAAGTCGCAAACCCGGCGGCGATCCCGCCACTGCCTCTGCCGCCCGCCCGCCGGTGGCGCGCCCCGCGGACCGGCTGCACGACTAGCCGAGCCCCACCAGCAGGCGCCGGCAGTACGGCAGCAGCGCGGCCGCCCGCGCCAGCACGAACGCCACGAACGCCGCCCACAGCCCGTGGTTGCCGAACCGCGCCGCCAGCGGCTGCACCAGCACCAGGAACACGCCCAGCGACACCAGCCCGGCATTGCGCATCTCGCGGGTGCGGGTGGCACCGATGAAGACCCCGTCGAGCTGGAACGCGGCCACCGACACCAGCACGTACAGCGCGGTCCATGGCAGGTAGGTGGCGGCCGCATCGCGCACCGGATGCAGCGCGGTCAACGCCTCGACCACCAGCGTGCCGGACACGGCGATGCCGAACGCCAGCACCGCCGCGGTGCCGAACGCCAGCTCGCTCGACAGCCGGACCGCTCGCCGGAACCGCAGCGAATCGCGCGCGCCCACCGCCCCGCCCACCAGGGCCTCGGCCACGAAGGCGAAGCCGTCCAGGAAGAACGCGCTGAACGAGACCAGCTGCAACAGGATGTGATTGGCCGCCAGGGTGACGTCGCCGAAGCGCGCGCCCTGGTTGGCGAACCAGCCGAAGCCCAGCAGCAGGCACAGCGTGCGCACCAGGATGTCGCCGTTGGCCGCCAGCGACTGGCGCAGCCTGGCGCGATCGACGATGCGCGCCCACGGCAGGAACGGCTCGGCGTCGCGGTGTCGCCCGCGCAGCAGCCGCCACAGCAGCGCCGCCGCGACCAGGCAGGCGGCCCACTCCGCCAGCGCCGTGCCCAGACCGATGCCGCGCGCGCCCATTCCCAGCGCCGCCGCGAAATACACGTCGAGCCCGGCATTGAGTCCGTTGAGCAGCAGCTGCACCGCCAGCAGCGTGCGGACGTGCCCCAGTCCGATCAGCGCTCCGCTCAGCGCGTACAGCGCCAGCGCCGCCGGCGCCCCCCAGATCCGCGCCGCGTAGTACTCGCGCCCCACCGACTCCACCGCGGCGCTGCCGTCCATCAGTGCGAAGTAGCCGTGCGCCAGTGGCCATTGCAGCAGCCAGAGGCCCATGCCCAGGCCGACGCCCGACAGCACGGCGCGGCCGAGCGTGGCCCGCACCTCCGGCTCGTCCCCCGCTCCGTCCGCCTGCGCGACGAAACCGGTGGTCGCCATGCGCAGGAAGCCGAAGCTCCAGTAGACGAAATTGAACAGCAGCGCCCCCAGCGCCAGCGCTCCCAGGTCGGCCGCGGTGCCGAAGTGACCCATCACTGCCGTATCCACCAGACCAAGCGTCGGCACCGCGGCATTGGCGATGATGATCGGCCAGGCGCGTCGGGCGATGGCGGCGCGGGTGACGGGCGGGAGAAGGCTGGCGGCTGCGGTCATGCAGGCATGATGCCGGCTTCCTAGACCGCGGAGGCTCGCCGGGCGCCCGGGCGGCACCGGGCTGCGGCGGCGCGCTAGAGCCGCTCCACTGCGCTGGCGCGGACCAGCACCTCGTCCTGGCGGAAGCGCCGCTCCAGCTCGCCCCGATAGCCGGCCCACCAGCCGTGGTCTACATGTTCGGTCATCGCTTCGAAGAGCACGACCTCGTCGCGCTGGACCCTGCCCTCCTCGTCCTCCCACGCCCCCACCGCCGCCGAACGCACGAAGGCCGTGACCCCGCCGAAGCGATCGGTGAGCTCGCGGCGCACGCTCTCGTAGAGCGCCTTGGGGAAGGCGCTGCCATCGTCGTCGCGCAGAGGGAGAAATATCTGGATGAGGTGCATGTCAGGAGGTTCGGCGGGAAAAACGGCGTCGCCACGATGGCACCGGACGCGGGCGGCCATCGCGCGGGATGGCCGTGGCGGATCCCGTGCGAGCGACCGATCTTATGACATCCCAGGCACATTTCCGCGAGGCGGATCCCGTTCACGGCGCCCGCACCGTCGCTCTGCGAAAACCCCCTTCTCCTCCACCCGAGCCCACGCCATGAATCGATCCATCGGGAGCGCCGGAGCCTCCGCTGCGCAGCAGGTCGCACGCTGGGTGCCGCCGGTGGCGCGAGCCGGCTACGCCGCCAAGGGCGTGGTCTACGTGTTGCTGGGCTACATCGCGTTCGAAGCCGGCCTGGCCTCTGGAGAACCGCAGGGCACCACCGGTGCGCTGCAGTCGCTCGCGGACGAGCGCGGCGGGCACCTGATGCTGATGCTGATCGCGCTGGGGCTGCTCGCCCACGTCGCATGGCGGCTGGTGCAGGCGGTCCTGGACCCGGAACACCGCGAGCGCGACGCCAGGCGCATCTTCATGCGGCTGTTCTACGCATTGAGCGCGGCGATCTACGGGTCGCTGGCGTATACCGCCTGGCGGCTGGCGCGCCTGGAGCGGACCGGGGACGGCGATGGCACCGAGATCTGGGTCGCGCGGCTGCTGGAGCAACCGTTCGGCACCTGGCTGGTGATGGGGGCCGGGCTGGGCGTGATCGGCTACGGCATCCAGCAACTGGTCAAGGCGGCGCGCGGCGACGTGGGCCGCCGCATGGGAACGGCCAGCGCGGCCACGTCGCGCGCGGTCGAGGCGATCGGGCGCATCGGCACCGCCGCGCGGGGGCTGGTGCTGCTGCCGATCGGCTGGTTCGTCTTCAACGCCGGGCGCCTGTACCGCGCTTCGGCCACCGCCGACACCGGCGAGGTCCTGGGGATGCTGGAACGCGGCGGACTGCTGGCCGCGGTCGGCCTGGGCCTGTTGACCTACGGCCTGCACCAGCTCGCCAAGGCGGTGTACCGCCGGATCGAACGCCCGACCTGACTGCGCCGGCGGACCGTAACCGCGCCCGCAGCGGGCCGAGCTGGCGGGATCGGGGCCCGGGTTTCGCGAGCGATGCGCCAGGTGCCGGATGTGCCCGAATCACGGTTTCGGCGGCCGGACCGCGATCGGCCGCGGTTCCGGGCTATCGTCGCCGCCTGGCCGAACCGGTGATGCCCATGGTGTTCCGCGCGCTGCTCCTCGTGCTGCTGCTGGCGCCCGCCGCGCCCGCCCCCGCCGCCACCATCGGCGATGCCGCGCCGCTGGCGATCGGCGAAACCTTCACCATCGAGTCGCAGGTGCTCGGCGAGACCCGCCGCATCAACGTGTACCGCGCGCCCGGATACGGGGCCGCTCCCGATGCGGCGCTGCCGGTGCTGTACATGCCGGACGGCGGCATCGGCGAGGATTTCCTGCACGTCGCCGGGCTGGTGCAGGTGTCGGTGATGAACGGCACGATGCGGCCGTTCATGGTGGTCGGGATCGAGAACACCGAGCGCCGTCGCGACCTGACCGGGCCGACCGACAACGCCGAGGATCGCAAGATCGCCCCGCGCGTGGGCGGCTCGGCGGCATTCCGCGCGTTCCTGCGCGACGAGTTGATGCCGGCGATCGACGCGCGCTACGCCACCAGCGGCCAGACCGCGATCGTCGGCGAATCGCTGGCCGGGCTGTTCGTGGTGGAGACCTTCCTGCTGGCGCCGGGGCTGTTCGACCAGCACATCGCGATCGATCCGAGCCTGTGGTGGAACGACGGTGCGCTGCTGGAAGGGCTGGACGCGCACCTGGGCGGGCGCGGCGACGAGCCGGGGGTGCTGTTCCTCGCCCACAGCGGCCAGGTGGAACTCGCCGCGGCGACCGCGCGGCTGGCGTGGGCGCTGCGGGCCGCGGCGAAACCGGAGCTGCGGGTGGAGTACGCGCCGATGCCCGGGGAGCGGCACCAGACGATCTATCACCCGGCGGCGCTGGGGGCGTTTCGAGCGCTGTTCGAGGTGCCGGGGGACGAGATGGACTGATCGGCCCGCGTCACGCCGGGGGACCGGCGGGCGCCCGGGCGCGGGGCGGACCGCCGAGCCGGCCGTGGAGGCGGCCGTGGAGGCGGCCGTTGCGCGACATCAGCACCGCGATCGGCCGGGTGCCGGGGAACTCGGACAGTACGATCGCCAGCACCGCGGTGATCGGCACCGCCAGGAACGCGCCGGGGATGCCCCACAGTCCGCCCCAGGTGAGCAGGCTGGCGAGGATCACGAACGGGCTGAGGTTGAGCGAGTTGCCCATCAGGTAGGGATCGAGGAAGTTGCCGATCAAGAACTGCGCGGTCGTCAACAGCAGCAACAGGGTGATCACCGTACCCGGGTCGCCGAACTGCACGATCGCCCAGGCCACCGGGAACAGCACCCCCAGGAACGAGCCGATGTAGGGCACGTAGTTGAGCACCGCGATCAGCACCGCCCAGAAGCCGGCGAACTCCAGCCCGAACGGCGCCATCATCGCCCAGCTCACCACGCCGAGCAGCACGTTGATCAGGGTCTTGAGCGACAGGTACTGGCCGGTGCGGGTGTTGATGCTGTCGAGCACGTGGTGGATGCGCGCGACGTCCGCCGGATCGTCGGACATGGCGTGCAGCTTGGCCGGCAGCACCCGCTTCTCCAGCAGCAGGAAGGTCACGTACAGCAGCACGATCAGCACGGTCATGCCGATGCCGGTCACCGAGACCACGGTGGTGCCGATCAGGTCCTGCAGCTGGACCCGGGCGAGGAAATCCTCGCGCAGCGCGGTCCAGGTGGGCGCGGCCTGCAGCCCCAGGAACTCCGCCAGCTGCTGGATCCGCTGCAGCAGCGCGTCCTGGTAGGTGGGGACCAGCTGCACCACCCGGCCGAAATTGTTGACCACCAGCGAGACCGCGGCGGCGATGGCCACGCTGATGCCGAAGATCGACAGCGCGTAGCGCAGCGGCGCCGGCAGCCGCGGCCCGACCAGCGGCAGTG
The DNA here is from genome assembly GCF_029887875.1 of Luteimonas endophytica. Lineage (GTDB taxonomy): Bacteria > Pseudomonadota > Gammaproteobacteria > Xanthomonadales > Xanthomonadaceae > Luteimonas > Luteimonas endophytica. The sequence continues at coordinate 17,330 of NZ_JARXRM010000046.1, read as the reverse complement.
CGGTCAGCGCGCGGGCCAGGCCGATGATCACGTAGACCACCAGCACCCCGAACACCATCGGCACGAACACCTGCTTGCCGACGTACAGCACCCAGCCGACGATCAGCGCCAGCGCGGCACCGTGCACCACCGACTGCAGGCGGTCGCCCCGGACCATGCTCAGGCGGCTCCGTGGCGCGGGCCGCGACAGCGCTGGGCGGGCGGCGGGGGCGGGGTCGACGCGGGCATGCGGGATCCGGAGCGGGCGCGCGGGACGCGCGGCGCTGCATTCTGGCATCGAAGACGTGATTCCGGGGTCGGCGGCGGCGCGCCGCTGCGTTGCGCGGGAAACGGTGGCGTGCGCAGCGCGGATCCGGCCTAATTGGCGGCCCCGACACTCTCAGCGGACCCACCATGCAATACCTGCTGCTGGTCTACACCGACGACACCCTGCTCGAGGCGCTGCCCGAAGGGCAGTTCGACACCATGATGCGCGGCTGCCTGCAGCATGCCGACCAATTGCGCGGGCAGGGCAAGCTGCTGGATTTCAAGCAGCTGGAAGCGCCGGCCAGCGCGCGCTCGGTGCGCATCCGCGGCGGCCGCGCCAGCGTCACCGACGGGCCGTTCGCCGAGAGCAAGGAGGTGCTGGCCGGGTTCAACCTGGTGGAAGCGGACAGCATCGAGGAGGCGGTGCGGATGGCGCAGGAGTTCCCCTGGGCCGGCACCGGCTGCATCGAGGTGCGGCCGGTGCGTGACGTGGACGCGGTGCGAAAGCGCGTCGGCGCCTGAGCCCTGCCGGCCCTGCGGAGGCGTCTCAGTTTCCGTCGCTGGCAGGGAGCAGGGGTGGCACCGCCATCTGTGTCGCTGCGGTGTGCCGGGGCCGGCGGGGATCGCCGCCGACGCCGCGGCCTTCGCGGCCATGGGCCGTTCGTCCGGGCAGCCGCGCTGCGGGACAACCTCCGCGGCGCCGCCCTTCATGCGCCGGTCCCTCGCAGGAGCGCGCCACGCACGCCAAAGCCGGCGCGGCATGCCGTGCTCCGAATCACCGTCAACCCGGCCGGCGCTGCGACCGCCGCTCCCGCGTTCACATGGTCTGATTGTCGGCGCCGTTAGCTTGTCGGCTGCAGAACGCCGCCGCGGCGGCACCATCGACGGCACCAGGGAGCGCACGATCCGACACCGCGACTGGCATCGCTGGACCCGCGGCGCGATCGCGACAGCGGGCGCGGGCGCGCTGTGCGCCTGCGCCGGGCCGCAGTCCACGCTCGACCCGGCCGGCCCGGCCGCGGCGCAGGTCGCGCAGACCTGGTGGCTGATGTTGGGCGCTGCGGCGGCGATCTGGGCGCTGGTGCTCGCGCTGCTGCTGTACGCCCTGTTGCGCGGCCAGAACACCCGCGCGCTGGCGCGGCCGCAGCGGCTGATCGTCGGCGGCGGGCTGGTGCTGCCGGCGCTGGCGCTGGCGGCGCTGCTGGTGTACGGCACCGTCACCAGCGGGCGCGTGACCGGCCTGGGCGCCGAGGTCGATGCGGTGGTCGAGGTCGAGGCGCGGCGCTGGCAGTGGCGGTTTCGCTATCTGGGTACCGACGGCAGCCTGCGCGCCACCTCGGTCGACGAGCTGGCCTTGCCGCGCGGGCAGATGGTGGAGTTCCACGTGAGCAGCGTCGACGTGATCCACAGCTTCTGGATCCCGCGCCTGGGCGGCAAGATCGACGCCATTCCCGGCCGGGTCAACCGGCTGCGGCTGCGCGCCGACCGCGCCGGGCCGATGCGCGGCCAGTGCGCCGAATTCTGCGGACTGGAACATGCGCACATGGACTTCGCGGTGCGGGTGCTGGAGCCCGACGACTGGTCCGCCTGGCTGGAGGCACGCGGCGTCGCGGCCCCCGCCGCAGCCGAAGTCGCCGCCGGCACCGGCCTCGATGGCGCAGTCGGCGCCGATGCGGCGCCGGGGACCGCACCATGACCATCGCGCGCGAGTCCATCAGCGAGGACACCAATCGCTCGCGCCTGGCCGAGCTGGCGGGGATCTGGGCCAACGCGCCGGGCTGGCGCGGGCAGCTCACCGCGGTCAACCACGGCACCGTGGGGCTGCGTTTCATCGCCACCGGCTTCGCCTTCCTGCTGGTCGGCGGGATGCTGGCGATGTTCATCCGCCTGCAGCTGGCCTGGTTCGACGCCGAGGTGCTGGACCCGCGGCGCTACAACCAGTTCGTGACCATGCACGGCACCACCATGATGTTCCTGTTCGCGGTGCCCATCATGGAAGGCTTCGCGATGTACCTGCTGCCGAAGATACTCGGCGCGCGCGACCTGCCGTTCCCGCGGCTGTCGGCGTTCGGCTACTGGTGCTACCTGTTCGGCGGGCTGTTCCTGTATTCCAGCTTCCTGTTCGACGCCGCGCCCGACGGCGGCTGGTTCATGTACGTGCCGCTGACCGACGCCACCTATTCGCCGGGCATGGGCGCGGACTTCTGGCTGATCGGGGTGACCTTCGCCGAGATCGCCGCGGTCACCGCGGCGGTGGAGATCATCGTCGCGATCCTGCTCACGCGCGCGCCCGGCATGGACATCCGCCGCATGCCGCTGTTCGCCTGGGCGATGCTGGTGACCGCATTCATGGTGGCGTTCGGGTTCCCGCCGCTGATCCTGGCCTCGATCCTGCTCGAGATCCAGCGCGCGTTCGATTTCGCGTTTTTCGAGGTCGCCCGCGGCGGCGACCCGCTGCTGTGGCAGCACCTGTTCTGGCTGTTCGGCCACCCCGAGGTCTACATCATCTTCCTGCCGGCGGCGGGGGTGGTGTCGATGGTGGTGGCGACCTTCGCGCGGCGGCCGATCGTGGGCTACACCTGGATCGTGCTGGCCACCGTGGCCACCGGTTTCCTCAGCTTCGGGCTGTGGGTGCACCACATGTTCGCGGTCGGCATCCCGCTGCTGGCGCTGGGGTTCTTCAGCGCCGCGAGCATGGCGGTGGCGATCCCGATGGGGATCCAGGTGTTCTCCTGGATCGCCACGCTGTGGTCGGGCAAGCCCTGGCTGCGGGTGCCGATGCTGTACCTGTTCGGCTTCTTCTTCGTGTTCGTGCTCGGCGGGCTGACCGGGGTGATGCTGGCGCTGGTGCCGTTCGACTGGCAGGCGCACGACACCCACTTCGTGGTCGCGCACCTGCACTACGTGCTGATCGGCGGGCTGATGTTCCCGCTGTTCGCCGGCCTGTACTACTGGCTGCCGCTGGTGGGCGGGCGGATGCCATCCGAGAGCCTCAGCCGCACCGCGTTCTGGCTGGTGTTCGTGGGCTTCAACCTGACCTTCCTGCCGATGCACCTGACCGGGCTGCTGGGCATGCCGCGGCGGGTCTACACCTACCCGGCCGAGCTCGGCATCCAGTGGCTGAACCTGCTGTCGACCGCGGCCGGCTTCGTGCTGGCGGTGGGCACCCTGGGCATCCTGATCGACGCGGCATTGAGCCTGCGCCTGGGCCGGCGCTGCGCGCGCGATCCGTGGAACGCCGGCACCCTGGAGTGGGCGATCCCGCAGCCGGTGCCGCAGTACAACTTCGCCTCGATCCCGCGCGCCGGCGACCGCTACCCGCTGTGGGCGGATCCGGCGGTGGCCGAGGAATCCGCACGCACCGACGGGATCCTCGGCGACCCGGCGGCCGGGCGCCGCGAGCTGCTCGGCACCGGGCTGCTGTCGGCCACGCCCGAGCAGGTGATCCGGATTTCCCATTCCACCTGGCTGCCGCTGCTGGCGGCGCTGAACATCGCGGCGCTGCTGGCCTGCTTCATCGCCAAGCTGTACCTGGGCGCGGCGCTGCTGCTGGCGCCGCTGCTGGCGCTGTTCGCCGCCTGGGCCTGGAGCACCGGCGACCGCCACGCCCCGGCGCGGATCGACGCCGCGCCGGGGCTGGCGCTGCCGTCGCAGTATGCGGCGCGCAACGCGCCGGGCTGGTGGGCGCTGGTGATCGGCCTGCTGATCGACGGCTCGCTGTTCGCCTCGCTGGTGTTCGCCTATTTCTACCTGTGGCTGGGCAGCCCGGCCTGGCCGCCGCCGGGCATCGCCACCGGCGGCTGGGCGATGCCGCTGCTGGCGCTGGCGCTGCTGGTCGGCTGCGCGGTGGCCGCGGAACTGGCGCACCGCGGCAGCCGCGGCGCGCAGGGCGGTGGCGGCGGCTGGCTGCTGGCGACCGCGCTGGGCGCCGGGTTCGTGGTCGCGCATGTCTCCGCCCTGGCCGGTCCGGTGGGACCGCCGCAGGCGCACGCCTACGCGTCGGTGGTATGGACGCTGGCCGGCTTCCACGCGGTGCACGTGGCGGTGGCGATGCTCGCGTCCGGGTTCGTCTGGGGCCGGATCCGCCACGGTCTGGCCGGACCTGCGCGTCCCCTGGAGCCGCGCATCGCCGCCGGGCTGTGGCGCTATGCGCTCGGCCAGGGCGCGGTGGCGTGGGCGGTGATCCACCTGTTCCCGAGGCTGGCGTGACCGCGCGGCGCCTCGGCCCGCTGCGCCTGACCGGCATGGCCGCGCCGATGGCGGTGTGGGCGCTGCATTTCGTGGTGGTCTACAGCCTGCAGGGCCTGGCCTGCGCCGAGGGCTGGCAGCGCAACCGCGTTGCCGGCGTGGAGGCGGCGAGCTGGTGGCTGCTGCTGATGACGCTGCTGGCGCTGGCGGCGATCGCCTGGCTCGGGCTGCGCGCCTGGCGCGCCTGGCGGACGGCGCGGGCGGAACCGGGTGCCGGGGCCGAGGCGCGCCGGCACCGCTTCACCGCCTCGGTGACCGCGCTGCTGGCGCTGCTGGCGGCGATCGCGGTGGTGTTCACCACCATTCCCGTGCTGCTGCTGGCGCCCTGCGCCTGAGGAACCGATGGTCAAGAAGCATCTTTCGCAACCGGTCCCGCGCACCCGCAGCCATACGGTCGAAAGCCGGATGTCGATCGCCCACCACCCGATCCACCCGATGCTGGTGGTCTATCCGATCGCGCTGCTCAGCCTGGTGTTCCCGGTCGACCTGGTGTTCCTGTGGATCGGCGACGGGTTCTGGGCGCAGCTGGCCTACTGGCTCAACGCGGTGGGGCTGGCGATGGGCCTGGTGGCGGGGGCGATCGGCACCTTCGACATGTTCTCGATCCGCGTGGTGCGGCACCACGTCTCGGCCTGGAACCATTTCATCGTCGCGGTGATGGTGCTGGCGATGGCCGCGCTCGGGGTGTGGCTCCGTGCCCCCGGCGCCGAGGCCGCGGTCTGGCCCTGGGGCCTGCTGCAGTCGGCGGCGATGCTGCTGCTGGTGATGGTCGCCGGCTGGCTCGGCGGCACCCTCAGCTTCCGCCACGGCATCGGTGTGTACGGCGACGAGGAATCGCACGAGCTCGGCAAGGACGAGCCGCCGGCCGAATGACGCGGACCGCTAGCGCGCCGCCGCGACCGGCGGGGCCGGCAGGTCGCCGGCGGTCTGCGGCTTGGCCCCGGTGAGCGCGGCGATGCCGAGCAGCAGCGCCAGCGGCACCCAGCCGGCGACGCGGTAGAACCAGACCCCGTGGCGGTCGCGCCCGTGCCCGAGCTCGTACAGCAGCAGCCCGAAGTACAGGTGCAGCAGCACCGCCAACGCCACCACGACCAGCTTCATCACCAGCCACGCCCCGGTGGGACCATAGGCGATCAGGATCATGCCCAGGGTCACGGTGACGATGGCGGCCGGGGTGGCGATGCGGAAGAACAGCGCGTTGGTCACGGGGTTGAAGTACTCCCGCACTGCGTCCTCCTCCTCGCGGTGCCGCGCCGAGAGCAGGCGCGGCAGGAAGAACAGCCCGGCGAACCAGACCGCCATCGCCGCGATGTGGAGGAACTTCAGCCAGAAATACATGCGGACCTTCCGCGGACGCCGCACCCAGCTTACGTCGCCGCGTGCGAAACCGGCGTTCATCCCGCCAGCACACCGGCCGCGCCAGCTGGAGACATCGCATTGGCCGTCGCCGATCCGCTCTTCGTAGGCGCGGCCCATGGCCGCGAAAACCGGCGCGGTAGCCAGTGCCGGGGGATCACCGCCATGCCTGCCGGATCCGCCCGCGGCCTTCGCGGCCATGGGCCGCTCGTACGGGGGGTTGCCGACGCTTCGACCGGCGGCCTGCTACGGTCGGTGGCGATGCGCGCGCCCAGCCGACCTTCGCCACGATCCCGGTCCGCCCAGTTCGGGCGGCCGCCCGCGGTTGGCGTCGGGGCGCTGCTGGCCTGCGGGCTCGGCGCCTCCCTCCCCGCGTTCGCGCACCAGCGCGAGGGCGTGCCGACGCTGGCCACCGCCTGGTCGCTGTCGCCATGGCTGCTCGTGCCCCTGGCTCTGCTGGTGCTGCTCTACGCCATCGGTCTGGCGCGGCTGTGGCGGCGCGCCGGCGCCGGCCATGGCGTGGGCAGCGCGCAAGCGTGCGCATTCGCCGCCGGGATCCTGGCGCTGCTGCTGGCGACGGTCTGGCCGCTCGACGCGCTCGGCGAGTGGTCGCTGGCTGCGCACATGGGCCAGCACATGCTGCTGCTGGCGCTGGTGCCGCCGCTGCTGCTGGCGGGCCGGCCGCTGGCGGTGGCGGCGGTGGCGCTGCCGCGGCGCGGGGCGCAGGCGCTGCATCGCGCAACGCACCGCACGCTGGAGCGCCTGGCGCTGGCGCTCGCGATCGCGGCGGCGGCGCACGTCGCGGTCATGCTGGCCTGGCACCTGCCATCCGCCACCGCGGCGGCGCTGGCCAGCGACCCCGTGCACTGGCTGATGCACGGCAGCTTCCTGGCGGCGGGGCTGTGGTTCTGGGCGGCGCTTTGGCGGCGTATCCGCATGCCCGATACCGGCGCCGGCGCCGGGGTGGTGGCGCTGGTGGCGGTGATGATGGCCATGGGCCTGCTCGGCGCGCTGCTGACGTTCTCGCCCCGGCCGCTCTACCCGGTCTACGTGCAGCGCGCGCCGCTGCTCGGGCTGGACCCGCTGGCCGACCAGCAGCTGGCCGGCATCGTGATGTGGATTCCGAGCGCCCTACCCTACCTGTTCGGCGGCCTGTGGCTGCTGTGGCTGGGCTTCGACCGCATCGGGCGCCGCGACGCCGGCCCGGCGCCGCGGGCCGGCGACCGGCCCGGTCGCCCCCGGGCGCGCGGCGCGTCCCGGGCGGCCGACGATCGGCCGGCCCGAACCGCGCCGCGGCCGGCACCGGGGCCCGGGCCTCAGAACCGGTAGGCCGCCGAGAACTCCCAGGCGCGGCCGAAGATCGGCCGGCCGAGGAACACGTCGCCGGTCACCGCGTCGCCGACGATGCGCGCATTGGCCTCGGTCAGCCCGATCTCGTCGGTGAGGTTGCTGCCGCTCAGACGGAACTCCCAGTTGTCGCCGACGTAGGCCGCGACACCGGCGTCGACGGTCTGGTAGGAAGGGATCCGCTGCTGGTTCTCGGGGTCGGAGTAGCGGCGGCCGACGTAGGTGTAGGTGGCGTAGAGCTTCAGGTCCGCCCACCCCGCCGGCAGGAAATAGCTCGGCGTCACCCGGTACTGCAGGCTCGGCTGGCGCCGCACCTCGTTGCCGGTGTTGTCGCCGAAGTTGCGGTATTCCGCCTCGACCCAGTTGCCGGTCAGCGCGACCTCGAAATTGTCGAACGGCCGCAGCGCGCCCTCGAACTCCAACCCGTGCGCGCGCGAGTCGCCGATCGCGGTGACGTTGGTGCCGTCCGGAAGGAACAGCTGGAACGGCAGGCCCTCGAACTCGTTGTAGAACGCGGTCAGGTACAGGTCGAAGAGCTCGTTGCCGCTCTTCAGGCCGATCTCGTACTGGTCCACCTGCTGGGTGTTGTCCTGGCCGTCGCGCAGGTTGTCGAACTGCGGGAAGAAGAACCCGGAGTTGACCCGCGCGAACACGCTGGCGGCGTCGCTCATGCGCCAGTTGAGGCCGGCGGTCCAGGAAACCTCGTCGTTGTCGTAGCGCAGGCTGCGGTAGCTGCCGTCGCGCAACGAGGCGCCGTTATTGTACAGGGTGGTCGGATCGCCGTCGTAGTCGGCGGCAACGGCGTTGGAGATCAGCGCGTCGACCTTCTGCTCCTCGTAGCGCATCCCGGCGTCGAAGCGCAGCACCTCGTTGATCTGCCACTCGTGGGCGAGGAAGCCGGCCAGGTTCTCGCCGTCGTAGCGCGCGTCGAGGGCGAAGAACGGCGCGCCGGCGAAGCCGTCGCGGGTGACCGCCACGCCGTTGTCCAGCGCCACGTCGATCCGCCGCGCGTTCGGCTCCACCGTCAGCAGCATTTCGTTGCCGAGGTACCAGCGGTCGTGCGAGGAGTAGTTGGCGTAGTAGGCGCCGCCGGTCAGGGTGTGGCCGGGAGCGAGGTCGAAGCTGAGCCGGGTCTCGCTGGTGAACGAGTCGAGCGCCTTGTCCACCACCCACCAGCCGGCGGTGAGCACCTGCTGGTCCGGATCCACCGCGCCGCCGCCGTTGACAAAGCTGGCGCTGGCCGAGGAGGCCGGTCCGCCGGCGGCGGCGACCACGGCGGGATCGTCGTTGGCGTCCTCGATCGCGTCCTCGAGCCAGGAGCCGAGGGTCTGCGGGTTGGCGCCGGTGAACAGGCCGTTGGTGGGCGCGTCGCCGCTGAGATAGTTGCTGCGGTGGCTGAGGCGCCAGCCGCCGAAATCGAGGTCGAGGATCGCACCGAACAGGTCGACGTCGGCGCCGCGGCCCTCGGCCAGGTCGCGGCGGATGGTCTCGCCGGGGCCGACCTCGATGTCGACGTGGCGGAAGTCCCCGCCCAGCAGGGTGTCGCTGCCCGGGTCGAAGCCGGGAAAGGCGTCGACGTCGCGGCCGCCGTCGCGCGAGATCAGCGGCACCGCGGTGAAGAACGCGTTCTTGTCGTCGAGCATGCGGCCGTAGAGGGTGAGCTCGCCGTTGTCGAACCAGCGGGTGAGCGTTGCGCTGAGCTGGCCGCCCTCGTCGGCCGGGAACTGGGTGTCGCGGATGCCGTCGGTGCTGCGCCAGAAGCCGCCGACGCTGTAGCTCCACTGGTCGTTGATCGGCGCGCCGTAGAAGCCGTCGACCCGGCGCTGGCTGCCGCTGCCGGTGGTCAGGCGCAGGCTGCCCTCCGGGGCCAGTCCGCCCTTCTTCTGGATGAAGTTGATGGTGGCGCCCGGCTGGCCGTTGCCGAAGATCGGGCTCGGCCCGCCGCGCAGCACCTCCACGGTCTCGACGGTGTCGTCGATGCGGAACAGCGAGGAGTTCTCCAGGAACGAGACGGTCGGCGGCGGGTACAGCGGCGAGCCGTCCAGCTGCACGGTGATGAACGGCGCGTCGGAGCCGCCGGGGAAGCCGCGCACGTCGATGTTGGCGCCGGTGGTGCCGCCGGCCGACTCGGCCCAGACGCCGGGCACGATCTTGAGCAGGTCGGCGGTGCTCTTCGGCGCGGCCTCCTGCACCTGTTCGAGGGTGGCGGTGGTGATCGAGTAGCTCGCGTCGCGCTTGCGCAGGCCACCGGCCTGGGCGGCGCCGCTGACCACGATGGTGTCCAGCTCGGTGGCGTCGGGCTGCGCCGGATCGGCCTGTTCCTGCGGCTGCTGCGCGCCGGCCACCGCCGGCAGCAGGGCCAGCGCGACCGCGAGCGCCAGCGGCGTCCTCTGGGTGATGTGCATCGGTACTCCTCCCTCGATTCTTCTGCCTGGATCCCCCCGCGCCCGCACTGGCCGGCGCCGAACCGCGGGACCATAGCCCTGCCGCGTACGCCCGGCAATCTAGGGGCAACCCGGTCCGTGACCGGACGCGCGCGCCGATTGCGACAGCGCGCACGGCACCTTTCACCCACCGCTGCGCCGCGCGCTGCTAGCGTCGGCGTTCCGCCCGAGGAAGCCGCCGGTCATGCGCCTGCTGGTCCTGCTGTCCGCCATCGCCATGCCGCTGGTCGCCTGGCTGTCCCAGCGCGGCATGTTCGGCCCTGACCAGGGCACCGTGTCGGATCGCTACCCCACACTGCTGGTGGCGGCCGGCTACGCGTTCTCGATCTGGGGGCTGATCTTCCTGCTCGACCTGGCCTACGCGGCCTGGCAGGCGACCGGCGGGCGCCGCCGCGAGCCGCTGCTGGGGCGGATCGCGCTGCCGGCGGCGCTGGGCTTCGCGCTCACCGCGGCGTGGATGCCGCTGTTCTCGCAGGGACTGTTCTGGCTGTGCCTGGTGGTGATCTTCGCCGCGCTGGCCTGCCTAGGGTGGTGCGCGCTGCTGCTCTCGCGCCCCGGCACCGACGCGCTGGCGTGGGCGGCGCTGTCGCTGCACGCCGGCTGGCTGTCGCTGGCGGCGTTCCTCAATCTCGCGCAAGCGATCCTCGCCTATCGGTGGCTGCCGACCGGAGACATGCTCGGCTGGAGCCTGGCGCTGTTCGCCACCGCGGCGGCGGTGCTGCTCGGGCTGAACCAGCGCATGCGCGGCAACCTGGCCTACGTGGCGGCGGCGCTGTGGGGGCTGGGCGCGGTCTACGTGAAGCAGTCGCGCTCCGGACTGGACGGCGCCGAGGCGGCGGCCTGGACGGCGCTGGCGATCGCGCTGCTGCTGGGGCTGCAGACGTTGTGGCTGCGGCGCCGCGGAGGCGGCATGGCGACACCGTTGCCGGGCGGCGGCTGATCGCTCGACGCCTGCGGAGCTTCCGGGGAAGGCGTCGCGGGTGGCGGGCCGGGGGAGACGTGACCAGCCGCCCCGAGACTCGCCGGGGCGTCACATATCCCGGCCCGCTGGACTGGAAACGATGCGGCGCCTGGCCGGCGGGCAGGCCTGCGCGACGGGATCCAGGCGCGCGCTACTCGCTGCCGATCACCTCGCCGCTGCGCGGATCGATCCGCAGCTCCAGCTGCTGGCCGTTCGCGTCGTCGGCCTCGGCGCGCCACAGGCCGTCTTCGAAGTCGATGTCGTGGATGTTGGTATACCCGGCGGCCGAGAGCCGCGCCTCGATGTCCGAGCCGGTGAGGTTGGAGACCTGGTCCTCGGGATAGACCTCGCCGCTGGCCGGATCGATCCGGAGGTCGACCCGGTTGCCGTCGGCGCTGCTTGCGTCGGCCTCCCACATGCCCCCTTCGAACGCGATGTCGTCGACGTTGGTGTAGCCCTCGGCCTCGAGCGTCGCGCGCACCTGCGCCTCGGTCATCGGCTCCTGCGCCTGGGCGGCGGCAGCGGCCAGGGCGCAGGCCAGGGCCAGGGGGGCGGCTGCGCGGATCGGGAAGGTCTTCATGCGGGAACTCCCTGGGGAAGGTGGGCGCAGTCTCGGCGCGGGTCGGCGAAGCGCAGGTGAACCGCGGTTCGTGCCGTTGCGCGGCGTTCAGCGCGCGCAGGCACGGCAGATGAATGGAGATCGACATCGCATTGACGCAGCGCGGCCCAGGATGGCCGTTCCCCCGTTCCAATGGAGCCCCGCCCGGCGCATGCAGGACTGGAGCCAATTCGGCGCGATCGCGTGGCCCCTGCTGATCGCGCTGGCGCTGGGCTTGCTGGTACGCCGGGCGCTGCTGGTCCTGGCCGCCCATGCCCGGGCCCGCGCGGCCACCCATCTGCGCGCCCGCATCGCCCAGGTGGTGGCGGTTCCGGCGGCACTGGCCCTGCCGCTGCTGTTTCTCAGCATCGCGGTCACCGCCACGCCGCTGCCGCCCGAGTGGGCCGGCCGGATCCAGCACTGGCTGGGGATCGGCACGCTGCTGTGCCTGACCTGGCTGCTGGTACGGGCGGTCGGCGCGGTCGAGCGGCGGATTCTGCGCGAGCATCCGGTCGACGTGGCCGACAACCTGCAGGCGCGGCGGGTGCAGACCCAGACCGCGGTGATCAGCCGCGTCATCCAGGGCGCGATCATCCTGGTCGGCGTGGCGCTGGCGCTGATGACCTTCCCCGCGATCCGCCAGATCGGCGCCACCCTGCTGGCCTCGGCCGGCATCATCGGCCTGATCGCCGGCATCGCCGCCAAACCGGTGTTCGGCAATCTCATCGCCGGGCTGCAGATCGCGCTGGCCCAGCCGATCCGGCTCGACGACGTGGTCATCGTCGAGGGCGAGTGGGGCCGCATCGAGGAGATCACCAGCACCTACGTGGTGGTGCGGATCTGGGACGAGCGGCGCATGGTGGTGCCGCTGCAGTGGTTCATCGAGAACCCCTTCCAGAACTGGACCCGCAGCAGCGCGGAGCTGCTGGGTACCGCGTTCCTGTGGCTGGACTACCGCACGCCGATGGACGAGGTGCGCGCGGAACTGCAGCGGCTGTGCGAGCGGGACTCTCGCTGGGACGGCCGGGTGTGCGTGGCGCAGGTGACCGAGACGGCCGAGACCACCATCCAGGTACGGCTGCTGGTCAGCGCCCGCGATTCGGGCAGCCTGTTCGACCTGCGCTGCGCGGTGCGCGAGGGCATGATCGATTTCCTGGCAGCGCGCCACCCCGGCGCGCTGCCGCGGCTGCGCGCCGAGGTGCACGAGCCCGGCGCCGGCGCCGGCGCGCCGCGACGGCGCGGCAGCGGCGGAGAAACCGACTCGCCGGGGGCCGAGGAGAGTCGCGAGGCCGACCCCGCAGCGCCGCCCGCGGCGCGACCGTCCTGATGGCGTCGGCCTCTACTGCCGCGAGCGTGGCGCCCTTCGCCGGCGCACCGCGGCTGTCGGTGGTGGTGCCGGCCCATGACGAGGCACGCCGGATCGGCGCCACCCTCGCCGCGCTGCACGCCGCCGCCGCGGCCGCGGGCGTGCCCTACGAGATCGTGGTGGCCGACGACGCCTCCACCGACGCCACCGCCGCCATCGCCGCGGCGGGCGGCGCGCGCGTGCTGCACGTGGCGCACCGGCACATCGCCGCCACCCGCAACGCGGGCGCGCGCGCCGCCGCCGGCGACTGGCTGCTGTTCGTCGACGCCGACACCCGCGTGGATGCCGCGGTGCTGCGGGCGGCGCTGGCGGCGCTGGCCGGAGGCGCGGCCGGCGGCGGTTGCGCGGTGCGGCTCGACGGACGCCAGCCGCTGTACGTGCGCGCGCTGGTCTCGCTGTCGGTGCTGGGGTTCCGGCTGGCGCGGATCGCGCCGGGATGCTTCCTGTTCTGTACCCGCGCCGCGTTCGAGGCCGCGGGCGGCTTCGACGAGCGCTGGTACGCCGGCGAGGACGTGGCGATCAGCCGCGCGCTGGCGCGTGCCGGCCGCTTCGTGGTCCTGCGCGAGCACGTGCTCACCTCGGGACGCAAGCTTCGCACCCACTCGCCGCTGCAGCAGCTCGCCCTGCTCTGGCGCCTGGCCCTACGCGGCCGCGGCATGCTGCGTTCGCGGCAGGGGCTGGAACTGTGGTACGGCGAACGCCGCGAGCATCCCGACGAACACCCGGCGGACGGCCGCGCCCCGGCGGCGGCCGAGGCCAGGCGTCCGCCGGACCCGCCATGACGTGCCGTGGACCCCGCCGGGGCGAGACTGGACGTCCACCCGCACCCGGAACGCGACCATGACCCTGCGCGCCTTCGGCATGAACTGCACGCTCACCCGCGGCCCCGCCCCCTCCTCCACCCAGAAATTGCTCGACCAGGTGCTCGAGGCGATCGCCGCGCAGGGCGCCGAGACCGAACAGGCGCGCGTGGTCGACCTGGACGTCAAGCCCGGCGTGAGCGCCGACGAGGGTGGCGGCGACCAGTGGCCGGAACTGCGCCGGCGGGTGCTGGAGGCGCAGATCCTGGTGCTGGCCACGCCGATCTGGCTGGGGCAGCCCTCCAGCGTCGCCAAGCGCGTGCTCGAGCGGATGGACGCGTTCCTCGGCGAGATCGACGACCAAGGCCGCTACCCCACCTTCGGCCGCGTCGCGGTGGCCGCCGTGGTGGGCAACGAGGACGGCGCGCACCACGTGACCGCCGAGCTGTACCAGGCGCTGGCCGACGTCGGCTTCACCGTGGCCGCCGGCGCCGCCCCGTACTGGGTGGGCGAGGCGATGGGCAGCACCGACTACAAGGACCTGGACGACACCCCGAAGAAGGTCGCCGACAGCATCCGCACCGCCGCCAGCAATGCCGTGCACCTGGCGCGGATGCTGCAGAAGCACCCCTATCCCGCGCCGCTGGCCTGAGCCCCGCGCGCGAGGCCGGCGGCCGTTTCGATGCCCCGGCCCGACTAGAATCACCGCCCCGCTGCCGCCGATTCCGCCATGACCCCCAACCCCCTGCTCGACTTCTCCGGCCTGCCGCGCTTCGACGCGGTCCGCCCCGAACACGTCGGCCCCGCCCTCGACGCGCTGCTGGCCGAAGCCGAGGCGGCGGTGCGAAGCGCCGAAACGGCGGCGCCGGTGACCTGGGAGAATTTCGTGACCCCGCTCGAGGACGCCACCGAGCGCCTGGATCGCGCCTGGGGCCAGGTCACCCACCTGCAGGCGGTGATGAACTCGAAGCCGCTGCGCGAGGCCTACAACGCCAACCTTCCGCGGGTCACCCGCTTGCGCAGCGCACTCGGACACAACCTGGCGCTCTACCGGCAGTTCCGTGCGCTGGCCGACGCACCGCAGTTCGCCGGCTTCGATCCGGCACGACGGCGGGCGGTGGAGAACGCGCTGCGCGATTTCCGCCTCGGCGGCGCCGAACTGCCGGACGACGCCAAGGCGCGGTTCGCCGAGGTCCAGGAGGAGCTCGCCGCGCTGTCGGCGAAGTTCTCGGAGAACGTGCTCGACGCCACCGACGCCTTCTCGCTGTACGTGGAGGATCCCGCGCGCCTGGCCGGACTGCCCGCCGACGTGGTCGCCACGTGCCGGGCGGCGGCGGAAAAGGACGGGCGGCCTGGTTACCGCCTGACCCTGCAGATGCCCTGCTACCTGCCGGTCCAGGCCTATGCCGACGATCGCGCGCTGCGCGAGGCGCTGTACCGCGGCTACGGGGTACGCGCCTCGGAGCACGGGCCGGCGGAGCTGGACAACTCGGCGCTGATCGAACGCATCCTGGCGCTGCGCGCGGAGCTGGCGGCGCTGCTCGGGTTCGGCAGCTACGCCGAGGTCTCGCTGGCCACCAAGATGGCCGGGTCGGCGGAGGAAGTGCTGGCGTTCCTGCGCGACCTGGCCGGGCGCGCGCTGCCATTCGCGCGCCGGGATCGCGCCGAGCTGGAGGCCTTCGCCCGCGACACCCTCGGGCTCGAGGCGCTGCAACCGTGGGACCTGGCCTACGCCAGCGAGAAGCTGCGCCAGTCCCGCTACAGCGTCTCCGGGCAGGAAGTGAAGCAGTACTTCACCGAGCCGAAGGTGCTGGCGGGGCTGTTCGGACTGATCCACGACCTGTACGGCCTGCGGGTCGAGCCCGACCAGGCCCCGGTGTGGCACGACGACGTGCGTTTCTACCGGCTGGTCGACCGCGGGGATCGCCTGGTCGGCCAGTTCTACCTGGACCTCTACGCCCGCGAGGGCAAGCGCGGAGGTGCCTGGATGGACGACTGCCGCAACCGCCGCACGCGCGCCGGCGGCACCCAGACGCCGCTGGTGTACCTGGTCTGCAATTTCGGCCGCGGCGGCGACGGCAGGCCGGCGACCTTCACCCACGAGGAGGTCACCACCCTGTTTCACGAGATGGGCCACGGGCTGCACCAGCTGCTGACCCGCATCGGCGAGCTGCCGGTGGCGGGCATCAACGGCGTGGAGTGGGACGCGGTGGAGCTGCCCAGCCAGTTCATGGAGAACTTCTGCTGGGAATGGGAGCGGGTGGAAGGGATGACCGCGCACGTCGACAGCGGCGAGCCGCTGCCGCGGGCGCTGTTCGAGCGCATGCTGGCCGCGCGCAACTTCCAGAGCGGAATGCAGACCGTGCGCCAGCTCGAGTTCGCCCTGTTCGACATGGAGCTGCATGGCCGCGCCGGCGCCCCGGAGGAAGGCGTACTGGCGCTGCTGGAGCGCGTGCGCGACGAGGTCGCGGTGAACCGCCCGCCGGCCTGGCACCGCTTCCCGCATCAGTTCGCGCACGTTTTCGCTGGCGGGTACGCGGCCGGGTACTACAGCTACAAATGGGCCGAGGTGCTGAGCGCCGACGCCTACGCCGCCTTCGAGGAGGCCCCGGAGCGGCTGGCGGAAACCGGCGCACGCTTCCACGACGAAATCCTCGCGCGCGGCGGCAGCCGCCCGGCGCTGGAGAACTTCCGCGCCTTCCGCGGCCGCGAGCCGCGCATCGACGCGCTGCTGCGCCACAGCGGCATGGCGGCCTGAGGACGCAGCGGTCGCGAGGCGCGGCCGGCACCCGCGCATTCGTAGGAGATTCTATGTTCGGCTGCAACGGTCTCAGGTCGGTTGTGGGCGGTATTGGGCTCCGCTCTTGAGCAGGGCGAAGGCGAGCCGGGCGAGCTTGCGGGCGACGATGACCAGACTCTGGATGCGGGTCAGGCCCCGGGCCAGGTTGGCTTGGTGCAGCTGGTGCCATCGGCCCCTGCGCGAGGCGGCCATGGCGGCGTTGTGCAGGAGGCGTCGGGTCTCGCTGTCGCCCTGCTTGGTGAGTTTGCGGCGGCCACGTTGGCGGCCGGAGTCGCGGATTCGAACGTCCAGGCCCAGGAAGGCGATGAAGGCGTCGCTGCTGCGGAACGCGCCGCGCAGGTAGGCGGTGGTCAAGGCCGTGGCATTGAGCTTGCCGATGCCCTCGATGGCGCCAACCCGCTTGATCTGGTCCTGCAGCCCGGACTTTTCCACTTGGTGCTGCAGCAGCCGGTCGATCGACGCCAGCAGTCGATCCAGGCGTTCCAACAGGCTGCGGCACGCGGTCCGCAGCTCCGGCACCCCGGCCAGGCTCTGGCGCACCGCCACGCCCATCTTGACCAGCTTGGCGCGGCGGTTGAGCAGGCGCTTGAGGCGGGCGTAGCCGGGCGGCGGGGCCACCCAGGGGCGTAGATGGTCGTACTCGTGGCGCAGGTAGCGCCACAGCAGCTTCGCATCGGCCAGGTCGGTCTTGGCCCGACCGCCGACGCTGTCGCGGTAGCGGTTGAGCCGGAAGCCGTCCACCACGAACAGGGCGTGGCCCTTCCGGCTCGCCTGCTCCAGTACCTGCAGGTGATAGGTGCCGGTGGCTTCGACGGCGATCCTGGCCGGTCCGGTCAGGGTCTTGAGCCAGGCCTTGATCTGCTTGGTGGTGTTGACCACCGTGATGAAGCTGCTGCCGTCATAGATGGCCAGCTCGGCCTTGCTGACGTCGATGCCGATGCACAGGGGGTGTTCTGTTGTCATGACAGGATCTCCGAGGTAGCGTGGATCAGCCTGTCGGGGCCCCGGCGCTCGCTTGCCGAGATGGTCGGTCCGGCGCCACACGCCGGCCGATGGATTCCTCATGGGCGCTGTGGTGGGGGGGACGAAATCTCCTACGGTCTGTGCCAAAGGCCAGATGCGGCTCAGGTCCCTCCGCCCCGACAGGCCCAAACATACAAGCGG
>NZ_JARXRM010000045.1 GCF_029887875.1 Luteimonas endophytica | reverse complement strand
CCGGTCTCCGGGTCCTCGTAGTACAGCCAGCCGCCCACCGCGGTGCTGCTGTCGCCCTCGGCCACCGCGTTGTAGCCCGATGCCGTGGCGTACTGCCCCCAGGCCTGCGCGCCGCTGCCGAACGCCGAAGAACCGGTGCCGGCCGCGTAGCTGGCCGAGCCGTTCGCCGTCGAGTAGTCGCCCTCCGCGTAGGCGTCGGAACCCGAGGCGGTCGCCTCCTCGCCGTCGGCGTAGGCCTCGCCTTCGCCGGTCGCCTGGAAGTACTGCGTGCTGGACGTCACCGCTTCCAGCTGCGCAAGGTTCACCGCATCCGTGTCTTCGGTGCCTGCCGCCACATTGGCGATCTGCCGTTCGGCACCGGCCGCCCCCACCGATACCGTGTTCTCCCGATCGGCCAGCGAGTCCGCACCCAGCGCCACGCTGTTGATCGCCGCGGCGTTGGCGAGGAAGCCGATGGCGGTCGCGTTCTCGGCCTGCGCGTAGCTGCCGCTGCCGAGAGCCGAGGAACCGTCCCCGTAGGCTGCCGCGAGCACACCGAACGAGGTCGCCTGTACGCCGGTCGCTTCGGCGATCGTGCCCACGGCCGTCGTCCCCAGCCCGGTCGCCAGCGCGCCGTTGCCCAGCGCGGTCGAAGCCACACCGCTGGCTTCGGTGGCCTGCAGGATGAAGCCCGGCAGGCCGATGATCAGGTCGCCGTAGTCGGCGATGCCGCCCACCGCCAGGCCGTAGTCGCCACTGGCGTCGCTGCCGTACCCGACCGCCGTGCCATAGGTGCCGCTGACGTTGCTGAAGGCGCCGACGGCGGTCGCATAGTCGGTGGTCACCGAGCTGCTGTAGCCGAGCGCGGTGGTCTGCAGCCCGTCGGCGACCGCCGCCGCGCCGGTAGCGGTGCTGAACGCGCCGTTGGCCTGCGCGCCCGCGCCGAACGCCGAAGCGCCCACTTCCAGCGCCGTGGTGGTCTGGTCCAGCAGCACCTCGCCGGTGGCCGGATCCTCGTAGTACAGCCAGCCGCCCACCGCGGTGCTGCTGTCGCCCTCGGCCACCGCGTTGTAGCCCGATGCCGTGGCGTACTGGCCCCAGGCCTGCGCGCCGCTGCCGAACGCCGAGGCGCCCTGGCCGACGGCGTAGCTGGCCGAGCCGTTCGCAGTCGAGTAGTCGCCCTCGGCGTAGGCGTCGGAACCGGACGCGGTCGAGTCCACCCCGTCGGCGTAGGCCTCGCCCTCGCCGGTGGCCTGGAAGTACTGGGTGCTGGAGGTCACCGCCTCGAGCTGGTCCAGGTTGACCGCGTCGGTGCCCTCGGTGCCCGCCGCCACGTTGGCGATCTGCCGCTCGGCCCCGGCATCGCCCACCGACACGGTGTTGTCGCGGTCGGCTACCGAGCCCTGGCCCAGCGCTACCGCGCCCTCCGCCGTCGCCACCGCATCCGAGCCCAGCACCACCGTGTTGTCGCCGTACGCCTCGGCGAAATTGCCCAGCACCGTGCTGTTGAAGCCGCCGGCATACGCAGCGCCGCCCACCGCGGTCGAGTAGTCGCCCGCCGCCTCGGTCGGCAGCAGCCCGAGGAAGCCGGAACCGCCCACCGCCACGCTGTTGAAGCCGCTCGCCTGGGCGCCCTGACCCACCGCGACGCTGTCGTCGCCGCCGGCCACGCTGTCCGAGCCCACCGCCAGGCTGTTGGAGCCCGAGGCCTCGCTGAAGTTGCCCAGCGCGGTGCTGTTGAAGCCGGAGGCGCTGGCGTCGCCGCCGACCGCCGTGGAGAAACTGCCGCTGGCATCGGCCGCGGCACCGAACGCGGCGGCGCCGTCGCCGCTGGCGCTGCTCTCTGCGCCGACCGCGGTGGCCAGCTCGCCCGACGCGCCGCTGTAGGCGCCCAGCGCCACCGCGCCCAGGCCCTCGGCGGTGGCGTTGAAGCCCACCGCCGTGCCGTACTCGCCGAGGACGAAAGCGCCGCTGCCGAACGCCGACGCGCCCTCAGCGATGGCCTGCGCCGCCGAACCCACCGCGGTGGCGTAGTCGCCCCCGGTGTACGCATCGGAACCGGCGGCGAGCGATTCGTCGCCGTCGACCAGCGCGCTGCCGGCGCCGCTGGCCTGGAAGTAGCTGCTGGTTTCCTCGGCGATGTCCGCGACCGCATCGAGCTGCCCGACGTTCACCGCGTCGGTGTCGTCGATGCCGTCGGCCAGGTTCACCAGGCGGCGCTCGGCCGGTGCCCCGGCCGGCCCGGCGGCTGAGCCGGTGCCGATGGACACGGTGTCGGCCTGGTCCGCGATCGAGCCGTGGCCGAGCGCGACCGCATTGAGCGCTCCGGCCTGCACCATCGCGGCGCGACCGACGGCGGTGGCGCCGTTCGCGCGGGCCTGCGCCTGCATGCCGACCGCCGTGGCCCAGTTGCTGGTCGCCTGCGCGTTGGAGCCGAGCGCGGTGCTCGCGGTCTGCATGGCCTGGGCGCCGCTGCCGAAGGCCGCGGTGTTGGTCGCCTGCGCGCGGGCGTTGCTGCCAGCGGCGGTGCTGCTCAGGCCGGTGGCGCGGGCGCCCGAGCCGAGCGCGCTGGTGCCGCTGTTGGTGGCCTGGCTGCCGAAGCCGAGCGCCACCGAACCGCTGCCGCTGGAAATGGTCTGCGCGCCGATCGCCACCGCATTGGCGCCGGAGGCGTTGGCGCTGCCGTCGATCGCGCAGGCGTCCAGTTCCGGCGGGAACCCCGGGATGACCACGCAGTCCTCGTTGCCGCCGATCTCCACGGTCTGCGCGATCGCCAGCGGCGCGGCCATGCCGAA
The DNA here is from genome assembly GCF_029887875.1 of Luteimonas endophytica. Lineage (GTDB taxonomy): Bacteria > Pseudomonadota > Gammaproteobacteria > Xanthomonadales > Xanthomonadaceae > Luteimonas > Luteimonas endophytica. The sequence continues at coordinate 387,822 of NZ_JARXRM010000045.1, read as the reverse complement.
CAGCAGCACGCTCAGCGCCGCGACCAGCGCGGTCCGGCGCAGACCGGTGCCGCCCTCACCACATCGCGTTCCCGCGCTGTCGCCGGTTGCCAGTTCCGAGGCCACGACGAGCTGGCCGAGCGACTTGTTCCAGACCTTGCGGTAGATGCGGTTCATCGAGACGTTCCCTCAGTTCTTGGCGATGGATTGGCAACGAAAAAGGGGCCGCACGACGCGACGAGCGCGGTGCGGCCCCTGTTGGATTCAGGCTTGATCGACCCGGGAAAACCGAGCCCTCGACACGCGCGCGCAGCGCTCGTGCTGAATGGTGGGTAAGGACAACTTGAACGCTCCCCGAACGATCAAAGTGTGATCCGATACTCGCCCCGAGTGACGCGGTACGTCAACCCCAATGCCCCGATTTGCTAGCTGAATGCGCATTTTTGGCAGAGCCGCGCGAGGAATCGTGATGCTCCACACATCGACGCCCCGGCGAGTGACGCAACAGGGCCACAACGGGTGACGTGAAAGGCCGCGAACGGCGGCCAGGACCGCCACCGGAAGCCCGACCGCACACGGGGTTATCCGATGTTTCTCGAAACGCGGGCATGGTTGCCCGTCAACCGGTTGACCTGGCTGACCATGCGCCAGACGGCGCCGCATCGTCGGGGGAGAGGTCACCGTCACGGAACGGTGAGTTGGGGAGCGGCTGCGGCGGACGCGCCGGCGACGCCAGGCGCGGGTGTCGGATGGGCCCAACGTACCCGTCGCGGCACGATCCGGTGCCGGAGCAGGCGATCAGTGCGACGTATGCCGGGGGCCGGGAACGGGAGCGATCACCGCCGGCGATTGCACCGGCGGGCACCCAGGTACCGCGCTCGGTTCAGCCGACCCAGGCGCGGGCGTTGCGGAACAGCCGCAGCCAGGGCGACGCGTCCGGCCAGTCGGCCGGCGCCCAGCTGAAGTTGGCGCGGCGCAGGGTGCGCTCGGGGTGCGGCATCAGGATGGTGGCGCGCCCGTCGTCGCTGCATAGACCGGCCACGGCGCTGGCCGAACCGTTCGGGTCGTCCGGGTAGGCCGTCGCGGCCGCACCATCGCCGCGCACGTAGCGCAGGGCGACCCGCGCCGACGCCGGGTCCGCCGCCGCGCCGAATTCGGCCCGGCCCTCGCCATGGGCGATCGCCACCGGGATCCGCGACCCCGCCATGCCACGGAGGAACAGCGACGGCGACTCCGCCACCTCCACCAGGCCCAGCCGGGATTCGAACTGCTCGCTGCGGTTGCGCAGGAACCGCGGCCAGTGCGCGCTGCCGGGAATGATCGCGCGCAGTTCGGCGAGCATCTGGCAGCCGTTGCACACGCCCAGCGAGAAGCGGTCCCCGCGGGCGAAGAATGCGGCGAACGCCTCGCGCAGTTCGGCGTGCTCGAGGATCGAGGTGGCCCAGCCGCGCCCGGCGCCGAGCACGTCGCCGTAGCTGAAGCCGCCGCAGGCGACCAGGCCGGCGTAGCCGTCGAGACCGTCGCGACCGGCGAGCAGGTCGCTCATGTGCACGTCGACGGCGGCGAAACCGGCACGGTCGAAGGCCATCGCCATCTCCACCTGGCCGTTGACGCCCTGCTCGCGCAGGATCGCCACGCGCGGCCGGGCCCCGGCGTTGATGTAGGGCGCGGCCACGTCTTCGGCGGGATCGAAACCGAGGACGGGCCGCAGACCGGGGGCCTGGAAGCTGGAAGCGGACTCGCGTTCCTGGTCGGCGCAGTCCGGATTGTCGCGCAGCCGCTGCATCGCATGGCTCACCGACCACCAGGCGCCGAACAGCGCTTCCCAGCGCCATTCGGCCAGGACGTCCTCGCCATCGAGCACGCGGATCGCGCCGGCCGAGGTCGGCCGGGCGATGCGCTGGGCGCACTGGATCAGGCCGTGCCGGGAGACCAGATCGGCGAACTCGACGCGGTCCTCCGCGGCGATCTCCACCAGCGCTCCGAGCTCCTCGTTGAACAGGGTCCGGAACACGTCCTCGCTGCGGTCGTCCCCCCAGCCGTCCAGGTCGATGTCGAGACCGGCGTGGGTGCAGAACGCCATCTCGCACAGCGCGGCGAAGGCGCCGCCGTCGGAACGGTCGTGGTAGGCGAGCAGCAATCCGGCCGCCCGCGCATCGCGGACCAGTTCGAAGAACGCGCGCAGCCGCGCCGGATCGTCGAGGTCCGGGCAGGCGCCGCCGAAGGCGCCGTGGCACTGCGCCAGGATCGAGCCGCCCAGCCGCTGCTTGCCGGCGCCCAGACCGATCAGCCACAGCTCGGTATCGCGCCGGCCCGACAGCAACGGGGTCAGCTGGGCGCCGACATCGGCCACCGGGGCGAACGCGCTGACCACCAGCGAGACCGGCGAAACGCTCTGCTGCCCGTCCCAGCGCACCTGCATCGACAGCGAGTCCTTGCCCACCGGGATGCTGAGGTCGAGCTGCGGGCACAGCTCCAGGCCGACCGCGCGGACCGCGTCGAACAGCTTGGCGTCCTCGCCGTCGTGGCCGGCAGCCGCCATCCAGTTGGCCGACAGCTTGATCCGCTGCAGCGCCTCCACCGGCGCGGCGCAGAGATTGGTGATCGCCTCGCCGACGGCCATGCGCGCCGCCGCCGCCGCATCCAGCAGCGCGAGCGGGGTGCGCTCGCCGATCGCCATCGCCTCGCCCGCATTACCTTCGAAGTCGGACAGGGTGATCGCGCAGTCGGCCACCGGCAGCTGCCACGGGCCGACCATCTGGTCGCGCGCGGTCAGCCCGCCGACGCTGCGGTCGCCGATGGTCACCAGGAAGCTCTTCGCCGCCACGGTCGGGTGCGCCAGCACGCGCAACCCGGCCTCGTGCAGGTCCAGGCCGCGGCCGTTGATCGCAGGCCAACGGACCGGAGCCGGGCGGGCGGTATCCCGGCGCATCCTCGGCGCCTTGCCGAACAGGACGTCCATGGGCAGGTCGATGGGCAGATCGGCCCCGCCGCGGAGGGAAGGCTCCGTCGCCGCAGTGTCCAGTCCGTAGCCGGCCACCAGGCGCTGCTCCGCGGTGGCGTGCCCGACCACGGCGAACGGGCAGCGCTCGCGCGCGCACAGCGCGGCGAATTCGTCGGCCCGGTCGGCGGCGACGCCCAGCACGTAGCGCTCCTGCGACTCGTTGCACCACAGCTGCATCGGCGACAGCGACGGGTCGTCGCTGGGCACCCGGGCCAGATCGATCACGCCGCCGACGCCGGAGTCGTGCAGCAATTCTGGAATCGCGTTGGACAGGCCGCCGGCGCCGACGTCGTGGATCGACAGGATCGGGTTGTCGGCGCCCAGCGCCACGCAGCGGTCGACGACCTCCTGGCAGCGGCGCTGCATTTCCGGGTTGTCGCGCTGCACGCTGGCGAAATCGAGCGCCTCGGCGCTGCTGCCGCCGGACAGCGAACTGGCCGCGCCGCCGCCCAGGCCGATCAGCATCGCCGGCCCGCCCAGCACGATCACCGCGTCGCCCGGCGACAACCTGCGCTTGTCGACCAGCGGCCGGTCGATCGCGCCGAGGCCGCCGGCCAGCATCACCGGCTTGTCGTAGGCCCAGGCGAAGCCCGGTTCGTGCGGCAGTTCGAAGCTGCGGAAATAGCCGGCCAGGTTGGGCCGGCCGAACTCGTTGTTGAACGCGGCCGCGCCGATCGGGCCGTCGAGCATGATCTCCAGCGCCGGCGCCAGGCGCGGATTGAGCGCGCGCGACTGCTCCCACGGTTGCGGCAGCGTGGGAATGCGCAGGTGCGAGACCGAGAACCCGCACAGCCCGGCCTTGGGCCGCCCGCCGCGGCCGGTGGCGCCCTCGTCGCGGATCTCGCCGCCGGCGCCGGTGGCGGCGCCGGGGAACGGCGAGATCGCGGTCGGATGGTTGTGGGTCTCGACCTTGATGCAGAACGCGCTGCCGGCGGCCGGCTCCGCCCGGTACTCACCGGTTCGTGGATCGGGGCGGAAGCGCCGTGCCTCGTATGCCTCCACCACCGCGGCGTTGTCGCTGTAGGCCGAGAGCGTGTGCTCCGGCGTCTGCGCGTGGGTGTGGCGGATCATCCGGAACAGCGACTGCGGTTGCGGTTCGCCGTCGACGGTCCAGTCGGCATTGAAGATCTTGTGCCGGCAGTGCTCGGAATTCGCCTGCGCGAACATCATCAGCTCGACGTCCGAAGGCGCGCGTGCCAGCTCGTCGTAGCGGGCGCGCAGGTAGTCGATCTCGTCCGCGGCCAGGGCCAGGCCGAGCCGGGCGTTGGCCGACTCGAGATCGTCCAGGGCGATGCGCTCGAGTTCCCCGCGCACCGGATCGGCGAACAGCGCCGCAGCCTGGCCGTGTGCCGACAGCAGCGACTGGGTCATCGGATCGTGCAGCAGGCGCTCGAGCGCCTGCATGTCGCGCTCCCCGGCGGCCGGCGGCCAACCGGCCAGGTCGTAGCGGATCCCGCGCTCGACCCGGCGCAGGCGCAGCCCGGCGCCGCGCAGCAGCTCGGTGGCCTTGCTGGCCCACGGCGAAATGGTGCCCAGGCGCGGCGCCACCAGCCGCAACGTGTCGCCGGGCCCGGCCGCAGCGGGCGTCGCGTCGGCCTGCAGGATGCGGCGCAGCGCAGCGCCGTCGGGCACGGCCCCGGGTTCGGGTTCGATCCAGTAGACATACCGGGTAGCGGCGACGCGCAGCGCCGGCACCAGCGCCCGCAGACGGGATTCGAGCCGTTCCAGGCGGAACGGCGACAGGGCCGGCTGGCCCTCGAGGACGATCATGTCCGACAGGGGTGTGGGGCGGGGCGCTATTGTAGCGGACGCGTGCCGCCCGGGCGGGCTCAGCCCTGCGGCGCCTCGCCGGCCAGCTGGTCTAGCGTCTCGCGCAGCGCCGCCGGCGGCATGTAGCCGGGCATCTGCACGCCCTGCTCGCTGACGATCATCGGCGTGCCGGTCAGGCCGAGGCGCTGGCCGAGCGCGTAGTGCATGGCCACCGGGTTGGTGCAGTCGCGCTTGGGCACGCGCTTGCCGTTCTTGGCATCGGTCAGCGCCTGGCGCCGGTCGCTGGCGCACCACACCGAGACCATCTCGTCGAAATCCGGGCTGGCCGGGCCCATCCGCGGGAACGCCAGATACTCGATGGCGATCCCCAGGCGGTTGTATTCGTCGATCTCCTGGTGGAGCTTGCGGCAATAGCCGCACTCGGTATCGGTGAACACCGTGACCGTGTAGTCGGGGTCTTCCGGCGCGAACACGATGCGGTCGCTGGCCGGCACCGCCGCCAGAAGCTCGCGGCGCACCTCGGCCAGGCCGTCCTGACTGACGTCGCGGCCCTGCTCGACGTCGAAAAGCGCGCCCTGCAGCAGGTAGCGGCCGTCGTCGCTGACGTAGAGGACCTGGCCCGCGACCACCACCTCGCGGAAGCCCTCGATCGGCGCGGCCGCCACCCGGTCGATCTCGACCCGCGGGTTGAGCTTGCGGATCGCCGCCACCGCGCGGGCCTCGGGCGTACCCGGCTCGGCTTCCACGGCCGCGTCCGGCACCGCCGGGGCCGGCGCCGCGCCGTCGGGACCCGGCGCCGGAGACTGGGCGCAGGCCGAAAGACTGAAGGCGCCGAACAGGACGAACAGGAAGGCTTTCATGCGCTGCGGACCATCGCGGGCGTCGGGGGACGGGAACGGGATTGTCTCATGCCCCGTCCCACCGCCGGCTGAGCGTCAGGCGCGCGGGTGATGCCGGGCGTGCAGCCGCTTGAGCTGCTCGCGCGCCACCAGGGTGTAGATCTGGGTGGTCGACAGCGAGCTGTGACCGAGCAGCATCTGCAGCGCGCGCAAGTCGGCCCCGTGGTTGAGCAGATGGGTGGCGAAGCTGTGGCGCAGGGCGTGCGGGCTGACCCGCGCCGGGTCGATGCCGGCGGCTGCGGCGTGGCGCTTGACCGTGGCCCAGAACTGCTGCCGGGTCGGCGGGGCGCCGCCCGGGGCCAGGAACAGCGGCGCGTCGCCGCCGGCGCCGGCCGCGACCGGCCGTCCGCCGGCCAGCGCCGGCCGCGCCTCGCGCAGATAACGCTCCAGCCAGTGCTGCGCCTCCTCGCCCAGCGGCACCAGCCGTTCGCGGCCGCCCTTGCCGCTGACCCGCAACACGCCCTGGCGCAGGTTCACGCCGTTGGCCGGCAGCCCCACCAGCTCGCTGACCCGCAGCCCGCAGGCGTACATCAGTTCCAGCATGGCGCGGTCGCGCAGGCCCGTGGCGGTCGAGCCGTCGGGCGCCGCCAGCAGGGCACCGACCTGGCTCTCGGTCAGCGCCTTGGGCAGATTGCGTCCCTGGCGCGGCGCTTCCAGCAGCGCGGTGGGGTCGTCGGCGCGATCGCCGCGGCGCAGACGGTGAGCATAGAACGCGCGCAGCGCCGACAGCAGCCGGGCGTTGCTGCGCGCGGTATAGCCCAGTCCGGTACGCCAGCCGAGATAGTCCAGCAGGGCGCCGCGGTCGGCCCCGGCGAGCCCGCCGCCACGGCCCTCGCGCCACCGCGCCAGCCCGGCAAGATCGCGGCGGTAGCTGTCGAGGGTCTGCCGCGCCAGGCCGCGCTCGGCCCAGATCGCGTCCAGGAACGCATCGATCGCGCGCGCATCGGCCTCGGGCAGCGGCGGCAACCGCAGCGCCCGGGTGCGACGGTCGGCCGGCGTGGGAGTCATGCGGCGAGCTTACCGAAAAGAAAAACCCGCGACCGCGCCTTATCCTGTGGCGATGGAATCCCCGCTTCCGCCGGCAAGGCCGCGCGCGCTCGTAGGCTGGCGTCTGCTGGCCCTACTCTACGACCTGTGGCCCGCGGCGGCCCTGTGGTTCGCGCTGTCGTTCCTGTTCAACCTGGGCTACCTGCTGGCCGGGCACGACACGCGCGAGTTCGTGGCGCCGTTCACCGCCCTGGGCTGGCTGCTGTGGGCGGCATGCTGGCTGGTCACCGGTGTGTACGCGACAGTCAGCTGGCGGCGCGGCGGGCAGACCCTGGGCATGCGGCCGTGGCGGCTGCGGGTGCGCGATGCCGCCGGCGGGCAGCCCGGCTGGCGCGCGCTGTGGCGGCGCTATCTGGTCGGCACGCTGTCGCTGCTGGCGGGCGGGCTCGGCTTCTGGTGGGCCTGGCTCGACCGCGACCGGCTGACCTGGCACGACCGCGCCAGCGCCACGCGGGCGATCCGCGAGCCCCGGCTGCGCTGACGCCCCACGCGGCAGCGGCGCGGCCGTCACCGCGCCAATGCGATCCCCCGGGAGCGGCCTGGGCCCTGTTGGCGCGACCGGAGCGCCAAGACGGCCCTAGCCGCTCCTGCGCCGGAACAGCAGGAAGGACACCGTCAGCATCACTGCCGGCGGAACCAGGTAGGCCAGGCGGAAATCGAACTGGTAGACCCCCGCCAGGCGCACGAACTGGTTCTGCAGCAGCCAGAAACCGAGCGCGAACACCACGCCGATGAACAGCCGCCGCCCTAGCCCGCCGCTGCGCAGGCTGCCGAAGGCGAACGGAATCGCGGCCAGACACAGCGCCAGCACGTTGATCGGATAGAACCAGCGGCCCCAGTAGTGTTCCTCGTACTCGCTGGCGTCCAGTCCGTTGCGCCGCCGGTATTCGATGCCGCTGCGCAGATCGGCGGCGCGCTGGTAGCGCGGCCGCCACAGGTTGCCGGCGGTGGCCAGCGCCGCCGAATCGAGCTGCGAGGCCCATCGTTCCTGGTCCACCGAGGTCTCGGTGACCGAGCGCTCTTCGAACCAGACCCGCCGCACGTCGCGCAGCAGCCAGCCACCGCCGTCGTGCTCGGCGGTGGCGGCGCTGGCCACCGAGGCCAGGCGGCCGTCGTCGTCGAACTCGAACAGGCGCACGTCGCTCAATTCCAGCCAATGGCGGTCCTCGTCGCTGCGCTCCTGGCCGGTGCGGGCGTTGAGGAAGGTGTCGCCTTCGCGCGCCCACAGCCCGGAGTATTGCGCCACGATCAGGTCCTTCGACTTCGCCGAGGCCTTCATCCCGTCGGCGCTGCGCTGCGCCCAGGGCGCGAGGGTCTCGCCATTGAGGATCATCACCACCGTCAGCAGCAGCAGCGGCACCGCCACCGAGGCGCTGAGACGCTTGCGCGACAGGCCCAGCGCGCGCAGCGCGGTCAGCTCCGAGGTGGCGGCCAGCTGCCCCAGGCCCATCAGCGTGCCGATCACCGCGGCAGTGGGGAACATCGTGTAGGCCCGGCGCGGCACGCTGTAGAGCACGTAGGTCAGCGCCTGGAAGAATCCGTAGTTGCCCTGGCCGATGTCGTCGATCTCCGAGAACAGCCCGCTGACCACCAGGTCCATGCCGACCAGCACCGCCCAGGTCAGCATCACCGTCACCGTGACCACGCGCGCGGCGTAGAGGTCGTGGAGCCGCGGAAACGGCATCATCGCGCCGGCCTCCGCGGGCGCCCGAGGCGGCCGTCGCCGAAGTACATCCAGGCGCCCAGGGCCAGCAGCGGCAGCACCAGCCACCACAGCCCCAGGGCGATCGGGATGGTCCCCTCTGCCAGCCAGTCCTGGCCCAGCAGCATGAGGTTGACGCCGACGAAATAGCCCAGGAACGCCAGCATGGTGCGGCCGTAGCGTGTCTGCCGGGGCGGGCTGCGCGCCAGCGGCACCGCGAGCAGGCCGAATGCCAGCGCCAGCAGCGGCGGGGCGATGCGGAAATGCAGTTCGGCGCGGGCCTCGCGGCGGTCGTCTCCGAACAGGTCCAGGGTCGGCTGCAGTTCCGGGTCGCCCTCGTCGCGCCTGCCCTCGGCGTCGGGCAGGTGCAGCTCGTTGCTGGCGAAGCGCATGAGGCGGAAATCCAGGCCCTCGCGCTGCGGGCCCTCGACCCTGAAGCCGTCGTCCAGGGTGAGGAAGCGGTCGCCGCTGGCCTCGACCGTCAGCCGGCCGGTCGCGGAGGTGGTCACGTCCATCCGCTCCTCGTCCTGCTGGTACACGAACACCCGGGCCATCTGCGAGCCGTCGTTGGACATCCCGCCGACGTAGACCACGCCGCGTCCGCCGGGCAGTTCGACGAACCGGCCCGCCTCCAGCCCCGCCACCAGCATGCTGCGGCTGCCCTGCTCGATCATCCGCTGGGAGTAGTCGCGGGCCCACGGCCCCAACCACAGCGAACACAGGCCGATGAAGGCGACCATGGGCAGCAGCAGCAGCAGCACCGGCCGCAGCAGGCGCACCGGGCCGACCCCGGTGGCGGTGAGCACCGGCATCTCCGAATCGCGGTACAGCCGCCCGACCCCGAGCAGCAGGCCCAGCAGCAGCCCCAGCGGAAGGATCAGCGGCAGGTAGTTGAGCACCTGCAGGCCGAGCTGCGACAGCATCATCCCTGCCGGGACCCGGCCGCGCGCGATGTCGCCGAGCACGTCGGCGAACACGCCGCCGAGGCTGACCACCATCAGCACCACCAGCACCGCGAAGGTGGCCTGGGCGAATTCGCGGAACAGGTAACTGTCGAGCTTCGGCATCGAGAGACGGGTTGCTTTAGACTTGGGGATTGGTTTTCGGGCGCATCTGCGCCGCGACAGTACGGCCCAGCGGCCGTCACGGTCGCGACAAGACGCCCGATTGTAAGGACCCGCACACGGAATCTGGTTGATGACCCTCGAATTCACCCTGAATCGCGACACCCCCGCCAAGGCCGCTGCCGACTGCATCGTGGTAGGCGTCTACGCCGACAAGCGCCTTGGCGCTGCCGCCGAGGCGCTGGACCGGGCCTGCGGCGGCCGGCTGGCGGCCCTGCTGGGGCAGGGCGACATCGACGGCAAGGCCGGCAGTACCACGATGCTGCACGGCCTGGAGGGCGTGGCGGCGCCCCGGGTGCTGGTGGTGGGCCTGGGCGAGCGCGCCAAGTTCGGCGCCGCGCAGTACCAGCGCGCAGTGGGCGACGCGGTCCGCGCGCTGAAGACCGGGGCGGTGGCCAATGCCGTGCTCACCCTGCCCGGGCTGGAGGTGGAGGGGCGCGACGCCGCCTGGGCGGTGCGCCAGGCGGTGGTGGCCGCCGACCACGCCGCCTACCGCTACATCGCCACGCTCGGCGCCACCAGCAAGAAGCGCGAGCACACCGGGCTGCGCAGTCTGGCGCTGTCCGGCGACGACCCCCAGGCGCTGGCGCAGGGCAAGGCGATCGCCGCCGGCGTCGAGTTCGCGCGCGAACTGGGCAACCTGCCGGCCAACATCTGCAACCCGGCCTACTTGGCCGAGCAGGCGACCACCTTCGCCGCGCGCTTCGACCAGGCCGCGTGCCAGGTGCTGGACGAGGCCGAGATGGAAGCGCTCGGCATGGGGGCGCTGCTGGCGGTGGCCCGCGCCTCCTCCAACCGCCCGCGCCTGATCGTGCTGGAGTGGAACAACGGCGGCGATGCGAAGCCCTACGTGCTGGTCGGCAAGGGCATCACCTTCGACACCGGCGGCGTCAACCTGAAGACCCAGGGCGGCGTGGAGGACATGAAGTTCGACATGTGCGGCGCCGCCACGGTCATGGGCGCGTTCGTCGCCGCCGCGGGCCTGGGCCTGCCGATCAACCTGCGCGTGGTGGTGCCGGCGGTCGAGAACGCGATCGACGGCAACGCCTACCGTCCCTCCGACGTGATCACCAGCATGTCGGGCAAGACCATCGAGGTCGGCAACACCGACGCCGAGGGCCGGCTGATCCTGTGCGACGCGCTGACCTATGCGCAGCGCTTCGAGCCGCAGGCGCTGGTCGACGTGGCCACGCTCACCGGCGCCTGCATGGTGGCGCTGGGCCGCCAGGCCAGCGGCCTGATGAGCAAGCACGACGATCTGGCCGCCGAACTGCTGGGTGCGGGCGAGACCGTGTTCGACCGCGCCTGGCGGCTGCCGCTGTGGGACGAGTACCAGCCGATGCTCGACTCGGCGTTCGCCGACGTCTACAACATCGGCGGGCGCTGGGGCGGCGCGATCACCGCCGGGTGCTTTCTCTCGCGCTTCACCGAGGGCCAGCGCTGGGCCCACATCGACATCGCCGGCAGCGCCAGCGGCGAAGGCAAGATGGGCATGGCCACCGGCCGCCCGGTCGGGCTGCTTTCGCAGTGGCTGCTCGACCGCGCCTCCGGCGCGGCGTGATCGGTGTTCGGCAAATGGTGATTCGATGAACGCAGACGCACCGCGTCGTGCCGGCGCACCACAAGTGAGGCACGAACCCGCCTTCGCGAATCAATAATCACGAATCACCAATCCCCGTCCAGATGCGCGCCGACTTCTACCTGATCGCCAAGCCGCGCTTCCGCGCCGAGCCGCTGCGCCTGGTCTGCGAGCTGGCGCGCAAGGCGCACGACGCCAACCTCCCGACGCTGGTGCTGGCGCGCGACCGCGAACAGGCCGAGGCGCTCGACGATCTGCTCTGGGACATGGGCGAGGATGCCTACGTCGCCCACCAGATCGCCGGCGGCGAAGAGGACGACGACACGCCGGTGCTGATCGCCTCGCCGGAGCTCGACCCGCCGATGCGCCCGCTGGTGATCAACCTGCGCGACGCCGCGGTCGAGGGCGGCTTCGAGCGGGTGCTGGAGGTGGTTCCGGCCGACGAATCCGCGCGCGGCCCGCTGCGCGAGCGCTGGAAGCGCTACAAGGCGCTCGGCCTGGAGCTGAAGAAATACGATATGTAGGAGAGCCGTGATTGGTGACTGCCGATCACGACCTGCCAACCACGAATCACCAATCGCCGCTCCCATGCCCCTAGCCCCCAGCTATGATCCCGCCAGCTTCGAGTCCCGCCTATACGCCGAATGGGAGGTTTCGGGCGCGTTCGCGCCACGCGGCGAAGGGCCCGCCTATGTGATCCTGCTGCCGCCGCCGAACGTCACCGGCACCCTGCACATGGGCCACGCGTTCCAGCACACCCTGCAGGACGCACTGGTGCGCTACCACAGGATGCGCGGCTTCCGCACCCTGTGGCAGATGGGCAGCGACCACGCCGGCATCGCCACCGAGATGGTGGTCACCCGCAACCTGGAACGCGAAGGCAGGGGCGAGACCCGGGATACGCTGGGCCGCGAAGGATTCATCGCCAGGGTCTGGGAATGGAAGCGGCAGTCCGGCGACACCATCGAGCGGCAGATGCGCAGGCTCGGCACCTCGGGGGACTGGAGCCGCAGCGTATTCACCATGGACGCGATGCCGTCGAAGGCCGTGCTCGAGGCCTTCGTGCGCCTGTACGAGCAGGGCCTGATCTACCGCGGCAAGCGCCTGGTCAACTGGGACCCGGTGCTCGACACCGCGATCTCCGACCTGGAGGTCGAGAACCGCGAAGTCCCCGGCCACATGTGGCACTTCAAGTATCCGCTGGCCGGCGGGGAGAGCTACGAATACGTCGAGCGCGATGCCGAAGGCAACGTGACCCTGCGGGAAACCCGCGACTACATCGCCATCGCCACCACCCGCCCGGAGACCATGCTGGGCGACGGCGCAGTGGCGGTGCACCCGGACGACCCGCGCTACGCCCCGATCGTCGGCAATCTGTGCGAGATCCCGGTCGGGCCGAAGGAACACCGGCGCCTGATCCCCATCATCACCGACGAATATCCGGATCCGGCGTTCGGCTCGGGCGCGGTGAAGATCACCGGCGCGCACGACTTCAACGACTACGCCGTGGCAGCGCGCAACGGGATCCCGCTCTACGCGCTGATGGACAGCCACGCGCGCATGCGCGTCGACGGCCTGCCCTACCAGGAGAGCGCGCGGATCGCAGGCCAGATCGCCTGCGGCGAACGCCCCCCCGCCGACGTGGGCGCCCTCAACCTGGTGCCCGACGAGCTGCGCGGGCTGGACCGCTACGAAGCCCGCCAGCGGGTGGTGGCGGCGATCACCGCCGAAGGCCTGGCCGTGACCGGTGCCGACGGCGAGCCGCTGGTCGAGTCGAAGCCGATCATGCAGCCGTTCGGCGACCGCTCCGGCTCGGTGATCGAGCCGTACCTGACCGACCAGTGGTTCGTGAGCATGGACGGAATGGGCCGCCGCGGGATGGAACTCGTCCAGGACGGATCGGTGAAGTTCGTGCCGCCGAACTGGATCAACACCTACCGCCACTGGATGGAGAACATCCAGGACTGGACGATCAGCCGCCAGCTCTGGTGGGGCCACCGCATCCCGGCCTGGTACGACGAGGCCGGCAACATCCACGTCGGCCGCGACGAAGCCGACGCGCGCGCCCGCGCCGGCCTCGGCGAAGACGTGCCCCTGCGCCAGGACAGCGACGTGCTGGAGACCTGGTTCTCCTCGGCGCTGTGGCCGTTCAGCACCCTGGGCTGGCCGGACCAGGCAGCGATGCGCGAGCGCGGCTTCGACGAATTCCTGCCGAGCAGCGTGCTGGTCACCGGCTTCGACATCATCTTCTTCTGGGTGGCGCGGATGATCATGATGACCGACGCGCTCACCGGCACGATCCCGTTCCGCGACGTCTACATCACCGGGCTGGTGCGCGACAAGGACGGCCAGAAGATGTCCAAGTCGAAGGGCAACATCCTCGACCCGCTCGACATCATCGACGGAATCTCCGCCGACGCGCTGGTCGCCAAGCGCACCACCGGGCTGATGCAGCCGCAGATGGCGGCGAAGATCGAGAAGGCCACCCGCAAGGAGTTCCCCGACGGCATCGCCGCCCACGGCGCCGACCCGCTGCGCTTCACCATGGCGGCGCTGGCCGGTCCCGGCCGCGACATCAAGTTCGACCTCGGCCGCGCCGAGGGCTACAAGAACTTCTGCAACAAGCTGTGGAACGCCACCCGCTTCGTGCTGATGAACACCGAAGGCCGGGAATCGGGAGTCGGGAATCGGGAATCGCAGGCTCCCGCACCCGTTACCGATGCGGAGCGCTGGATCCTCTCCCGCCTCGCGAAGACCGCCGCAGAAGCCGAAACCCATTTCGCCGCCTATCGTTTCGACCTGCTCGCCCAGACCCTGTACGAATTCGCCTGGAACGAGTACTGCGACTGGTTCGTAGAGCTGGCCAAGCCGGCGCTGCAGGGCAGCGACGCCGCGGCCGCCGACAGCACCCGCCGCACCCTGCTGGTGGTGCTGGAGGCGCTGCTGCGGCTGCTGCACCCGCTGATGCCGTTCGTCACCGAGGCGCTGTGGCGCCAGGTCGCGCCGCGGCTCGGCATCGAGGCGGCGACGATCTCGCTGCAGCCCTACCCGCGCGCGGCCGACCACGACGTCTCCGGCCACGCGCGCGCCGCGGCCGACGTGGAATGGCTGCGCGAGATGGTCTCGGCGCTGCGCCGCATCCGCAGCGAGCTGGGGGTCGCGCCCGCGCGCCGGGTCGCCCTGCTGCTGCAGGGCGGCAGCGCCGACGATGCGGCCCGGGTCGGCCGGTTCGCCTCGCAACTGTCGTTCCTGTTGCGGCTGGAGCGGATCGACACCGTCGCCGGCGATCCGCCCCCGGCCGCGGCCGGGGTGGTCGGCGCGCTGCGGCTGTTCGTGCCGCTGGAGGGACTGGTCGATCTCGACGCCGAGCGCGCGCGCCTGGACAAGGAGCTGCGGCGCGTCGAGACCGAAATCGGCAAGTGCGAAGGCAAGCTCGGCAGCGCCACGTTCGTGCAGAACGCGCCCGCCGCCGTGGTCGAGCAGGAGCGCCAGCGCCTGGCCGACTGGAACGCCCGCCGCGAGACCCTCGCCGCGCAGCGCGCGCGCCTGTAGCGGCGTTCCCGGCGCAGCGCCGCCGCCGCGGGCGCCGACTCAGCCGCCGGGGAGCAGCTCGATCGCCATCACGATGGCGTCTTCGCGCCCGTGCATGGCGGGGTAGTAGCGCGGGCGCCGGCCGATCTCGTTGAACCCCTCGTCGTGGTAGAGCGCGATCGCATGCGGGTTGGACGGGCGCACCTCCAGGAACACCCGCGCCGCGCCCTCCGCCTGGACGATGCGCAGCAGCGCGCGCAGCAGGCGGCGGCCGTGCCCGCGTCCCTGCCGCTCGGGATCGATGCAGAGGTTGAGCACGTGGGCCTCGTCCGCGGCCACGCTGGCCACGCCGTAGCCGAGGATCCCGTCGCCGGCCCGCAGCACCCAGGCCGGGTACCGGGCCCGCAGGCAGTCGCGGAAGATCCCCGGCGTCCAGGGGAAGGGATAGGCGCGACGCTCGATCGCCATCACCGCGTCCAGGTCGCCCTCGCGCATCGGGCGCAGGCCCGGGGCAACGTCCGCCATGCCAGCGGGCAGCGCGCTCACGGCCGCGTCCGGCGACGCAGCGCGCGCAGGCGGGGCCACAACGCGCGCTTGGCGGCGGGATCGCGCAGGCGCGAAAGCGGCCCCCAGCCGCGACAGAGCGCCGCGGCGTCCGGGTGATCGCGGCGGCTGCCGGCCGCGCGCAGCAACGCATCGAGCAGCGGATCGTCCGGCAGCGCCTCGGCCGGAGCGGCCCGCTGCCACAGCGTGAAGCCGAGCGCTTCCAGCGTTTCGCGCTGCACCTCGTCCCAGACGGGTTCGCTCATGGCACACCCGCGCCCGGGCCCGCGCCGGGGCGGCGGCGCCACAGCCATTGCGCCGGCCCGGACAGCGCATACAGGCTCGCCGCCGCCAGCAGGGTCTTGGGCGGATCGATCCACAGCGCGATCAGCACCGCCAGCGCGATCAACAGGAAGAAGAACGGCACCCGGTCGGAGCGCGGTCCGCTGCCGCCGCCCTTGAAGCTGCTGTAGCGAAGCTGGCTGACCATCAGCAGCGCCGCCACCACGGTCACCGCCAGCGCGGCGTAGCGCAGCTCCCCGCCGTCCCAGCCGAGGTCGTGGCTGGTCCAAACGAAACTCGCCATCAATCCCGCCGCCGCCGGGCTGGCCAAGCCGACGAACCAGCGCTTGTCCACCTTGCTCACCTGGCTGTTGAAACGCGCCAGCCGCAGCGCCGCGCAGGCCGCGTAGAGGAACGCCGCCAGCCAGCCGATGCGGCCGATGGTCACCCCGTCGAGCTTGAGCGACATCAGCGCCCAGTGGTACATCACCAGCGCCGGCGCCATGCCGAAGCTGATCAGGTCGGCCAGCGAGTCGTACTGCACCCCGAACTCGCTCTGGGTATTGGTCAGCCGCGCCACCCGCCCGTCGATGCCGTCGAGCACCGCGGCGACGAAGATGGCGACACAGGCCGCGCCGAACCGGCCCTGGGAAGCGGCGATGATCGCGAAGAAGCCTGCGAACAGGCCGCCGGTGGTGAACAGGTTCGGCAACAGGTAGATGCCGCGGCCGCGGCTCGGTCCCGGCGGGAGGGGGGGCTGGTCCATGCACCGAGTTTACCGGCCCCGGCGCGGCGCGAAAGCCGGACCGCGGTCATGGCCCGGACTGCCGCGACTTGCGCCGCGGCCCCCGGGGTGCTGCAATCGCCGCGATCCCCCTGCAGGAGTTCTCCATGCGCCATCTGATCCTCGGCACGGCCCTGGCCCTGGCCGCCAGCACCGCCTCCGTCGCCGGCGCACAGGAGGTCTACCAGTGGAAGGACGCCAGCGGCGTGACCCACTACTCCGAGGCGCCGCCGCCCAGCGGCAGCTACCAGCAGCGGCGGATCACCAGTTCCGGCGCCAGCGCCGGCACCGACCCCACCGCCGCGGCGGCACCGGCCGCCGAGAACCCGCAGTGCACCACGGCGCGCAGCAACATCGCCCTGCTGCAGGGCGACGGCCCGGTCGCGCAGGAAGACGGCAGCGAGCTGAACGAGGACGAGCGCGCCAACCAGATGGAACTGGCCCAGGCGGCGGTGCGGGCCTACTGCGCCGACGACGCTTCCGCGGACTGATCCATGCGCCCGGTCTGGGCCGTGGGGCTGGGCCTGGCCGCCGGGTGCGCGCTGGCCTGGTGGTTGTCGCGCGACCCACCGGAGGTGGTGGAGGCGCGCCAGGCGCGTGCCGAGGCGGCCGCCGCCGCCAATGCCGAGGAGGCGCGACCGGTGCTGTACCGCTGGCGCGACGAGGCCGGCAACCTGCAGGTCACCGAACGTCCGCCCGACGGGCGCGCCTACGAAAAGGTCGATCTGTCTCCGCGCGAGGGCATCGAAATCGACGGTAGCCGCCGCTAGCCCGCGCCGCTCGCCGGCGATCGGGCCGGTCCGGCCGCACCGGCCGGGTCCGGCGGCGCGCCTCTGGTGGAATGGCCCGCGACCTTTCCGGGCGGCAGCACGGCCGAAACACTGGCAGAATCGCCGATCCTCCGCCCGTGAAACACCCCGATGCGCCTGTCGCAATTCCATCTCCGCACCACCAAGGAAACCCCGGCCGACGCCGAGATCGCCAGCCACCGGCTGATGCTGCGGGCGGGCCTGGTCCGCAAGCTGGCCGCCGGCATCTACACCTGGTCGCCGCTGGGCCTGCGCGTGCTGCGCAAGGTCGAGGCGATCGTGCGCGAGGAGATGGACGCCGCCGGCGCCATCGAGCTGCTGATGCCGTCGGTGCAGCCGCGCGAACTGTGGGAGGAGACCGGGCGCTGGGAGAAGTTCGGAGGCCAGCTGCTCAAGCTGCAGGATCGCAAGGAATCCTGGTACTGCGTCGGGCCGACCCACGAGGAGGTCATGACCGACCTCGCCCGCCACGAGCTGGCCAGCTACAGGCAACTGCCGGTGACCTTCTACCAGATCCAGACCAAGTTCCGCGACGAGATCCGGCCGCGCTTCGGGGTGATGCGCGCGCGCGAGTTCCTGATGAAGGACGCGTACTCGTTCCACCTCGACGACGCCGGCCTCGACGCCGAGTACCGCAACATGCATGCGACCTACAGCCGCATCTTCACCCGCCTGGGCCTGCGGTTCCGCGCGGTGCAGGCCGATTCGGGCGCGATCGGCGGCGACGCATCCCAGGAGTTCCACGTGCTCGCCGATTCCGGAGAGGACGCCATCGCCTTCTCCACCGGCTCGGACTACGCGGCCAACGTCGAGGCCGCGCGCGCCGCGGAGCCCGGGCCGCGCCCGGCCCCCGCCGAGGCGATGCGCAGCGTCGCGACCCCCACGCAGAAGACCTGCGCGGAGGTCGCCGCCCTGCTCGGCGTGCCGCTGGCGCGCACGGTGAAGTCCATCGCCGCGATGAGCGGCGACGGCTTCGTGCTGGCGCTGGTGCGCGGCGACCACGAGGTCAACGAAATCAAGCTCGCCAAGGTGGAAGGCATGGCCGACTACAGGCTTGCGAGCGAGGCCGAGATCGCGACGAATCTCGGCTGCGAGCCGGGTTTCCTGGGCCCGGTCGGCACGCGCGCGCCGGTACGGGTGATCGCCGACCGCGAGGTCGCGGCAATGGCCGACTTCGTCGTCGGCGCCAACCGCCCCGGCGAGCACCTGACGGGGGTCAACTGGAGCCGCGACCTGCCCGAGCCCGACGCCATCGCCGACATCCGCAACGTGGTCGAGGGCGACCGCGCCGAGGACGGCGGAGAGCTGCGCATCGTGCGCGGCATCGAGGTGGGCCACGTGTTCCAGCTCGGCCGCCGCTACGCCGAGGCGATGCGCTGCACGGTGCTGGACGAGAACGGCCGCGAGGCGGTGCCGGCGATGGGCTGCTACGGCATCGGCGTTTCGCGGGTGGTGGCGGCGGCGATCGAGCAGAACCACGACGACGCGGGGATCGTCTGGCCCGAGCCGATGGCGCCATGGCGGGTCGCCGTGTGCGTGATCAACCCGAAACAGAATCCGGCGGTGGTGGAGGCCGCCGAAGCGCTGTACCGGGAACTGCAGGCCGCCGGCGTCGAGACCGTGCTGGACGACCGCGGACTGCGCCCGGGACCGATGTTCGCGGACATGGAGCTGATCGGCATACCGCACCGGGTGGTGGTATCCGAGCGCGGCCTGTCCACCGGCACCTTCGAATATCGCGCGCGCAGCGCCGCGGCCGCGGAGAATCTCGACCGCAGCGCGCTGTTCGCGCTGCTCGGGGCCGGGCGCTGAGCACGGCGGACACCCGATTGCGCCGCGCGGATGCTCGGCGTTCGATTATCTGTCGATTTGTCAACCATTTAGTTTCTCGATTACCATCCGGCGATGGCCAGGGAATGGCTGTATCCCCTTTCCATGATTCGGAGTAATTGATGGCAATCGATCTGCAGGGCCTGTCGGCCAGAGAACTCGACTCGCTGATCAACCAGGCGAAGCAGCGCAAGACCACGCTGAAGAAGCGCAAGCCCGTCGCCACCGTGCGCCGGAAACTCGAGGCCCTGGCGCAGGCCGAGGGCTATACCGTCGCCGAGCTGTTCGGCGGGCGCGGCGCAGCGACCACCGGGGCCCGCGCGCCCGCGAAGAAGGCCGCCAAGGGCCGCAAGCTCGGCAAGGTCGCACCGAAGTACCGCAATCCGGCCAACAAGGCCGAGACCTGGACCGGCCGCGGCAAGCAGCCGCGCTGGCTGGCCGCGCAGGTCAAGAAGGGCAAGAAGGTCGAGGATTTCCTGATCAAGAAATGACCCCGGCGCCACGGCTGGTTGGAGAACGCCGGCGCTGCCGGCGTTTTTCATGCCCGCCCGGACGCAGCCGCGATCAGAGGTTCTTGCGCGCCGGCAGCAGCAGGTTGCCGAACAGCAGGCCGGCGACCAGGGCCAGGATGATGTTGAGCACCGCCAGCATCGCCTGCTGGCCCGCGGCCACATCCTGCTGCTGCATCAGCGTCATCAGGCCGCGCAGGCTGGCGCTGCCGGGCACCAGCATGATGATCCCCGGCACCCGGATCACCGCACCGGGGCGGTTGGCCCAGCGCGCGTAGCCGTTGCCGGCCGCGGTCAATACCAGCCCCGACAGGAACAGACCGATCGACGATCCCCAGACCGCCCCCGCGTAGCGCGAGATCAGGTAGCCGCCGACCGCCGCGAGCATCACCAGCGGGTAGTCCCGGCGGCCGGCGCGGAACAGGATCGCGAACGACAGCGCGGCCATGGCCAGCGCGGCCCACTCCACCCAGTCCGGCTGCGGGCGATAGGCGCGCACCTGCGGATCGATGCCCAGCAGCTGCGCGACGGTCAGCGCGATCATCGTACCCACGGTCAGCTTGAGCACGGTGGTCACCGCACCCGCGAATCGCGTGGTGCCGGACACGAGGTGCTGGCTGGTCAGCTCGTTGACCGCGTTGGTCAACGCCATGCCGGGCAGCATCACGATCAGCGAGGCGATCACCACGGTATTGAGGTTGAGCGCCCCCACGAATCCGGCCACCGCGATCGCCACCAAGCCGGCGATCATGCCCGCGATCGCATCGCCGGCCTCCTTGAGCCGCTGGCCGTCGCGGGTCGCCAGGTCGAGCAGGCCGAGCAGCAGGCCGATCGTCGCGGCGGTGGCGATGTCGAGCCAGGGCAGGCGCCACAGCCCGGCCACCCCGGCGGAGATCATCGCGAACGCAGCCACTTGCACGGTCTTGCCGCGCCAGTCGGGCCGGCGCAGATCCAGTGCGCGCAGCGCCGCGTGGCCCTCGGCCAGGTCGAGGGTGCCGGCCACCACCTGCTCGGCGATGCGGTCGGCCTCGCACAGGCTGTAGAGGTCCACTTCGCCCGGCGCCAGCCGGATCACCCGGGTAGTGTCGCTGTCGCCCGGCGGGCGCTGCGGGTCGCTGAACGACAGCACCATGCCGGTCGGATTCACCCACGGCTCGCAATCCAGATCGAGCTGCTGCGCCACCGCGATCACCGTGGCCTCCAGCCTTTGGGCGGTGGTGCCATACGCGTGCAGGTGCTCGGCCAGCTCGACCACGAAGGCGATGCGGGCCGCGTAGGCGTAGGCACGGGGCGAGAGGCGGGTCATCGCCAAAGGATCGCACGCGAACAGCGGCTCCGACAGCTCGCCGGGGCCTTCACCGTCCGTCTTCGCGATTGCGTACTCTATGCCAGGGCCGGCACCCGCCGCCGGCACCCGCAACGCGCCAGGAATCTCCGCCCCGCATGACCGCGCCGGCCAACCCGCCGAACATCGAGATCGACGCCGAAGACGGCTCGCGGCTGCGCCTGGTCGGGCAGTGGACGCTGGGCTTCGCCGACGAGGTCGGCGCCTGCCTGCGCGCCGCCCCGGAGGACGCGCGCGAGGTCGACGCCGGCTCGGTGGAGCGCATCGACTCGCTGGGCGTGCTGCAGCTGCTGCGCTTCGCGCGCAGGCGCGGGCTTGCGTTCGAGGAGTTCGGCTTCCACGACGACCATCGCACCCTGGTGGAGGCGATCGGCGACGTCGCCGACGATCGTCCCACGCACAAGCGCGAATACGGGTTCGCGGCGGCGCTGGCGCGGCTGGGCTTCGCGGTCCAGGACAACTGGCGCGAGACGATCGCCCTGGTGAGCTTCCTCGGCGAGAACCTGGCCAAGCTGGGGCGGCTGCTCAAGGAGCCGTCGCGCTTCCGGCTGACCTCCACCGTGCACCACATGGAGCAGGTGGGCCTGGACGCGGTGCCGCTGGTGATGCTGCTCTCCTACCTGGTCGGCGCGGTGATCGCGTTCCTCGGCGCCACCATCCTCGCCGACTTCGGCGCGGAGATCTTCGTGGTGGAGCTGGTCAGCGTCGCCTTCCTGCGCGAGTTCGCGGTGCTGCTGACCGCGATCATCCTGGCCGGCCGCACCGCCAGTGCGTTCACCGCGCAGATCGGCGCCATGGTCAGCCGCGAGGAGGTGGACGCGATCCGCACCCTCGGGCTCGATCCGGTGGACCTGCTGGTGCTGCCGCGGATCATCGCGCTGCTGGTGATGCTGCCGCTGCTGACCTTCCTGGCGATGATCGCCGGCCTGGCCGGCGGCCTCTCGGTGGGCGCCTTCAGCCTGGAGATCCCGCCCCAGGCCTACCTGGCGCGGATGCAGGACACCTTCCAGCTCCGGCACATGCTGGTCGGCCTGTCCAAGGCGCCGCTGTTCGCGCTGCTGATCGGCCTGATCGGCTGCCTGGAGGGCCTGCAGGTGCAGGGCACCGCGCAATCGGTGGGCGAGCGCACCACCTCGAGCGTGGTGCAGGCGATCTCGCTGGTGATCGTGATCGACGCGGCGGCGGCGATCTGGTTCATGCACATGGGATGGTGAGCGGATGGGCATCAACGGCCAGGCCTACCGGGACCGGACCGGTCCCGCCCCCCGGTTCCTCACGCGCGCGGCGCTATCCTGCCCCGGCCATGGCTGATTCCGCGACCCCAGAACCCGCCGTCCGCGTCCGCGGCGTGGACAACCGCTTCGGATCCCAGGTCGTGCACGAGGGCCTGGACCTGGAGGCGCGCCGTGGGGAAATCCTCGGCGTGGTCGGCGGCTCGGGCAGCGGCAAGTCGGTGCTGATGCGCACCATCCTGGGCCTGCGCAAGCCCGACGCCGGCGAGATCGAGGTACTGGGGGTGGACGCCCGCAGCGACGATCCGGCCGCCCGGCTGCACATCGAGCGCAACACCGGGGTGCTGTTCCAGGACGGGGCGCTGTTCTCCTCGCTGACCGTCGGCGAGAACGTCGAGGTGCCGCTCAAGGAGCACTATCCGCACCTCGCCGACTCGCTGCGCTACGAACTGGCGCTGCTCAAGATCAAGCTCGCCGGGCTCCCCGCCGATACCCTCGGCAAGCTGCCCTCGCAGCTCTCGGGGGGCATGCGCAAGCGCGCGGGTGTCGCGCGCGCGCTTGCGCTCGACCCGCCGCTGCTGTTCCTTGACGAGCCCACCGCCGGGCTCGACCCGATCGGCGCGGCGGCCTTCGACGAGCTGATCCGCACCCTGCAGCAGGCGCTCGGCCTGACCGTGTTCCTGATCACCCACGATCTGGATACCCTGTACGCGATCTGCGACCGGGTCGCGGTGCTCGCCGACCGCAGGGTGCTGGCGACCGCGCCGCTGGAAGAGATCGAACGGCTCGACCACCCGTGGGTACAGGAGTACTTCCACGGTCCCCGCGCGCGCGCCGCGCGCCGCGCGCGCGACACCGACCCTTCGCGCGGCACTGCCCTGGAAGCCTGAAGCGTGGAAACCAAAGCCAACTACGTGCTGATCGGCGCCTTCACCATCGCGGTGGCGGTATTCGGACTGCTGTTCGCGCTGTGGGCCGCCAAGTACGCTTCCGATCGCAGTTGGGAGGAATACGCGGTGGTGTTCAACGAGCCGGTGACCGGCCTGTCGGAAGGCAGCAGCGTGCAGTACAACGGCATCGCGGTGGGCTCGGTGGAGAGCCTGCAGCTGTCGCCGGACGACCCGCGCCAGGTGGTGGCGCGGCTGCGCATCGATGCCCGCACCCCGGTCAAGGTGGATACCCGCGCGCGGATGTCGATGACCAGCCTGACCGGGCCGCCGATCATCCAGCTCACCGGCGGCAGCCCGGACTCGCCGCGACTGGCGACCCAGAGCGACCGGGAAGTGCCGATCATCCTCACCGAACCTTCGGCCCTGCAGAACATCGCCGACACCGCCAATCGCCTGGTCGAGCGCCTCGACAAGCTGCTCAGCGAAGACAACATCGCCAAGGTCGACCGCACCCTGACCCATATCGAAGCGGTGACCGGCGCGCTCGGCGAGGGCAGCGAGGACATCAGCGGACTGCTGCGCTCGGCGCGCGCCGCCAGCGAACGCCTCGAGCGCACCCTCGACTCGGCCGACAGCGCGATCACGGACTTCGATCGCGGCTTCGTGCAGGAACTGCCGCAGCTGATCGACAAGCTCGACCGCACCCTGACACGGCTGGACTCGGCCGCCGACGGCGCCGACGCGATCCTCAACGAGAACCGCGCCGCCATCAGCAACTTCGCCAACGACGGCCTCGGCCAGCTCGGCCCGACCCTGAGCGAACTGCGCTCCCTGATCCGCGATCTGCGCCGGATCAGCGACCGCCTCGAGAACAATCCGGCGCGCTACCTGCTCGGCCGCGACGCTCCCAAGGAGTTCGAACCAGAATGAAGACCGCCTCCCGCGCCCGCCCCGATCCCCGTAGCGGCATCGCCGTGCTCGCACGCACCGCCCTGGCGGCCGCACTGGCCGTGTCGGTAGCCGGCTGCGGCCTGCTCGGCGGCGCCGGCGACCACGAGCGCGCGACCATCTATGCGCCCGACGTTCGGATCGAGCCCGATCCGTCCTGGCCGCGGGTTGACTGGCAGCTGGCGATCGGCAATGCCGCATCCTCACGGGTCACCGACAGCCCGCGCATCAACGTGCGCCCGGTCCCCTCGGAGCTCGAGGTCTACGCCGGCGCGGCCTGGGCCCAGCCGGCCACCGAACTGCTCGAGGACACCCTGCTGCGCGCGTTCGAGGACTCCGGCCGGATCGAAGCGGTGGCGGGCAACGATAGCGGCATCCGTTCCGACTACAAGCTGGTCCTGGACCTGCGTCGTTTCGAATCGGATTACGCTGGCGCCGCGGTGCCAAGCGCGACCATCGAGGTCGCCGCCAAGCTGCTCTACAACCGCGAGCAGCGGGTCGCAGCCTCGCGCACGTTCCTGCAGGCGGTGCCCGCCGAGGGCACCGACGTCGACGCGGTGGTCGCCGCCTTCGAGCAGGCGCTGGCGGCACTGACCGCCGAGGTGGTCGGCTGGACCCTCGCCAGCGGCAATGCCGACGCCGTCAACGTGGTACCGCCGCCGGCGCCCCGCTGAGCCTCGCCACCGCTACGCCTTCGCGGCGGCCTCCGCCGAGAACGACAGCGTCGCCACCACCCCCTGACGCTCGCCCGGCACCACCCGCACGCTCCAGCCGTACAGCGCGCACAGGCGGCGCACGATCGACAGCCCGATGCCGCCGCCCTGGGAATGCTCGGCGTGGGTGCCGCGGTAGCCGCGCTCGAACAGCCGAGCCGCATCCTCCGCGCTCAGGCCCGGGCCGGAGTCGATCACCTCGACCGCGCCGGGCAGCAGGCGCACGATGACCTCGCCGGCGCTGGTGTACTTGACCGCATTGCCCACCAGGTTGCCCAACGCCACCGAGACCGCCGCCTCCGGTGCGTCCACCACCATTCCGGTCTCGCCCTCCAGCCGCAGCTGCAGCGGCTTGTTGCCGACCTGGGTGCGGTGCGCGTCGAGCAGCTGTTCGGCCACGCGCGCCACGTCGGTGGCGCCGTGGCCGCGTTCGTTGCGCGAGAGCAGCAGCAGCGCGCTGATCAGGTCGGTGCACTGCTGCTCGGCGCGCTGGATCCGCAGCAGCCGGGCCTCGGTCTTCGCATCCAGGTCGGGCTTGGCCAGCAACAGCTCGGAGGCGCCGCGGATCACCGCCAGCGGCGTCCGCAGCTCGTGGCTGACGTCGGCGTTGAACTCGCGGTCGCGCTGGACCACCTCGGTCAGCCGCGCGGCGTAGTCGTCGAGCGCGCCGGCCAGCTGGCCGACCTCGTCGTCGGGAAAATGCGCCGCCAGCGCCTCGGGTTGCGCGCTGTCGCCGGAGTCCTGCAGGCGCCGGGCCAGCTCCGAGACCGGGCTCATCACCCGCGACGCCGCCCACCAGCCGACCAGCAGCGACAGCATCGAGACCAGCAGCACCGAGCCCAGGATGGCGCGCTGGAACTGCGCTTCTCCGCGCGCCGCCTGGGTCATGTCGTAGGCGAGAAAGAACCACTCCTCCGGCGTCTTGCGGACCGCCAGCTTGTAGGAGAAGGGTTCGCCGGTCTCGTCCACGCCGCCGAGGTTGTGGATGCCGTCGGGCAGGTCGTACCAGTCCGGCTGTTCGCTGCGCAAGGTCTCGAAGCGGTGCCTGGGCACCACCCGCGCGAGCATCTGCTGCACCGGAAGGTCCGGGCTACGGGTCGGGTCGGGATTGCTGTAGTAGCGCCGCGCGAACTCGTCGATGTTGCGATTCATCACGTCCTCGACGAGATCGTTCTCGACGCGGTTGCGGGCCTCCTGGGTCAGGAACGCGAACAGCGCGGTGAGACCGAAACCGAGCAGGACGAAGGACAGGATGATGCGGCTGCGCAGGCGCCGCCGGTAACGCCTGGCCCGGCGCACGGAGGCTGCGGGCTTGGGGTCGGTCGACATGTGCGAGGAGGACGGCGCCAACCGGGGCGTGGACTAGCTGCCGCCCTCGGGTGCGGCGATCCGGTAGCCGATGCCGTGGCGGGTCTGGATCAGCTGGGTGTCGAAGGGCTTGTCGACCACCGCCCGCAGGCCGTGGATGTGCACGCGCAACGAATCCGAATCCGGCAGCTCCTCGCCCCAGACGCGGGTTTCCAGCTCCTGGCGGGTGACCACCGCGGGGGCGGCCTCCATCAGCGCCTGCAGGATCTTCAGCGCGGTGGGGTTGAGCTGCAGCAGCTTGCCCTGGCGCCGCACCTCGAGGGTATCGAGGTTGTACTCCAGGTCGGCGGTCTCCAGCACCCGGGTCTGCACGCCGCGGCCGCGCCGCGACAGCGCGTTGAGCCGGACCTCCACCTCCTGCAGCGCGAACGGCTTGATCAGGTAGTCGTCGGCGCCCGAATCGAAACCGGAGAGCTTGTTGTCGAGCGAGTCGCGCGCGGTCAGCATCAGCACCGGGGTCTGCTTGCGCGCCTCGTTGCGCAGCTTGCGGCAGACCTCGAGTCCGTCCATGCCGGGCAGGTTGAGGTCGAGCACGATCGCGTCGAACTCGTGGACCACCGCCAGGTGCAGGCCGGTGACCCCGTCGGCGGCGAAGTCGACGGTATGGCCGCGGTCCTCCAGGTAGTCGCCGAGATTGGCGGCGATGTCCTGGTTGTCTTCGATCACGAGTATGCGCATCGCCAATGGATTCCGTTGTGGGGCGTGGGTGCCGGGGAGCGGTTCGACCGCGAGGCGGGCGCGGGGTTTCCCGACGATGCGGGGATTCTGGCACATGGCGGCGCGAAGCCCGCGTCGGCCGCGCCCCTCTTCGGGCCGATACAAAAGACCCAGGCGATGGCTCGCCTGGGTCAATGAGTACTGCCCCGATTGCCCGTCCTCTGCCGGCCGGCTGGCTGCAAAGGAACAGCGGGCCGGCGGATCGCGGACCAGCAAGCTACGCCCCGGGCGATTAAACCCGGGTTAAGTCGGTTGTTGTTTTTTGGTTAAGGCAGTCTGGGCCTTCGGTCTGCGCGGCATCGCCGCGGCGGCGGTGGCCACGAAATCGACGATCCGGCCCGCCAGATCGGCCCCGGCGACCGCTTCGATCCCCTCCAGGCCGGGGGAGGCGTTGACCTCCAGGACCAGCGGGCCACGGCGCGAACGGATCAGGTCCACCCCCGCCACCCCCAGCTCCAGCGCGCGCGCGGCCCGCACCGCCAGCGCCCGCTCGTCCGCCGACGGCACCGCGGCATGCCCGCTGCCGCCGCGGTGGAGGTTGGAGCGGAAGTCGCCCGGCGACGCTTCGCGTCGCATCGCCGCGACCACGCTGTCGCCCACCACCAGGCAGCGCAGATCGCGGCCTTCCGCCTCGGCGACGAATTCCTGGACCAGGAAGTTGGCGTACAGGCCGCGCAGCGCCTCGATCACGCTGCGCGAGGCCGAAGGCTTCTCGGTCAGCATCACCCCCGCCCCCTGCGCGCCCTCGTTGAGCTTGATCACGTGCGGCGGCGGACCGAGCATCGACAGCAGGTCGGCGGTGTCGTCGGGGTTGTCGCCGAATACCGTCGCCGGCAGGTCGATGCCCTGCGCCGCCAGCAGCTGGTGGCAGCGCAGCTTGTCGCGCGCCCGGGCGATCGCGGCCGAGGTCGCGGGGGTATAGGTGCCCATCAGCTCGAACTGGTGCAGTACCGCGTTGCCGTAGCGGGTGATGGAGGCGCCGATCCGCGGGATCACCGCGTCGTAGCCCGACACCGGCCGTCCCTTGTAGTGCATCGAGAAGCCGTCGGCGGCGATGCGCAGGTAGCAGCGCAGCGGATCGAGCACGCGCACGCTGTGGCCGCGCGCGCGCGCCGCCTCGACCAGTCGCCGGGTCGAGTACAGTCTGGTGTTGCGGGAGAGGATGGCGAGTTTCACTCGGGCGGTTCCGGCAATGCGCGGTACCGCCGGCGCATGCCGGCAGCGGACAGCCCTTATACCGGAGCCGGTGCGCATGTCGCATGACCCCGGGGTTCCGGGCGGTGTCCACCTCCCCTCCCCGCGAAGGGAAACACTCTCCGTCTGCGGCTGCCCATCGCTGAGCGACGGAAGTCGCGACATGCGCGATGCCCTGCCGGCTCCCGTGGGTCCTTCGCGGACAGGCCGGCGAGCTGCCAGGGATGGCTGACCGCAAAAAAGAACCGCCCGCCACCGGCCCCCAAAGGCTGGGGGACTGGTGGCGGACGGCCGGGAAAGCCTCAGTGGCGCACGTCCAGGGTGACCCCGCGGTAGCTCTGCGCCGCCTGCACGCGGATGAACCAGGTGCCGGCGCGCGGCCGCATCACCCGCAGAGTCTCGGCGTTGGTGCCGGGCCGGCGGCTGCGCAGTCGGGCGGTGTCGGCGTCCGGCGGGGCGCCGAAGGACACCAGCAGATCGGCATCGCCGGTGCCGCCGTGGGTGGCCAGGCTCAGCGCGCGAGTGCCGGCCGGCACCTCCAGCGCGAACAGCAGCGCGTCTCCCGCCGTGGCCTCAAGGCCGGCGGCCGGCTGCCGGTCGAACACCGGCATCGGCAACAGCGGGCGCGCGCACGGTTCCGCCGGCACGCATGGCGGATCGAGCACCGCCGACACCGCGGCGCCGGCGTCGACGATGCCCACCCCGATCGGCCACGACGGGGGGATCCGCACCGGGTACGGGAACGGCCGCGCGGTCGCCACCAGCAGGTCCTCCAGCTGCGCCGGCGTCAGCGGCGTCGCGGCCACGCTCTGGACCAGCGCGGCAACGCCGGCCACGTGCGGCGCCGCCATCGAGGTGCCCATCATCCCGGCGTAGCTGGCGCCGCCCTCGACCGGTCCCTCGAGGCTGTCGTGCGACGCCTGCCAGACGAAGCTGAAGACGTCGTAGACGATGTCGCCGCCCGGGGCGGACAGGTCGATTCCGGCGCCGACGTTGCTGTAGTAGGCGATATCTCCCTCGGGGTTGGTGGCACCCACCGCGATCACGTTGGCGCAGCCGGCCGGGGTGACCCCGGCCACGTCCTGGCGCCACGCGGAATTGCCGGCGGCGACCACCACGGCGCTGCCGTTGGCGACTGCCGCGTCGATCGCCAGTTGCATCTCCGAGCCGGGTTCGCAGGGGTGCAGCCCGGCGAGGCTGAGATTGATCACCTCGGCCGGATCCGGGTTGTCCGGCACCCCGGCCACGCTGTCGCCCGAGGCCCAGACGATGGCATCGGCGATGTCGGAGTCGTAGCCGAACCCGCAGCGGCCCAGCACCCGCATCGGCAGCACCTTCGCCCGCGGCGCGGTCCCGGCCAGGCCGATGCCGTTGCCGGTCGCCTGCGCCACGGTTCCGGCGACGTGGGTGCCGTGCCAGGAGCTGTACGACAGCTCGCACAAGGCCGGGTCGTCGTTCCAGGTGCCGAGGTCCCAGCCTCCGGGTACGCGCTCGGCGCCGTCGCGGCGCGAGAGCACCGGATCGGTGATGAAGTCGTAGCCCTCGAGCATGTTGGCGTCCAGATCCGGGTGCCGGGTGATGCCGGTGTCGAGCACCGCCACCGTGATCCCGGCGCCGTCTGCGCGGTGCCAGGCCTCGGTCGCGTGGACGCCGCCGGCGTAGCCGTGCAGGTGCCATTGCAGCTCGGCGAAGTCGGGGTCGTCGGGGGACGGCGCGGCCGCTGCTTCCACCGCGAGGCCGGCATGCGCCAGCAGCCGGTCCACGACGGCCCGCTCGACCGCCGGGTCGGCGCGCAGCTGGGCGAGGAAGCGTCCGGCTTCCACCGGGTCGAGCCCACGCGAGGCACGCAGCACGTGCGCCCCGGTCGCGGTCCTGCGCAACGGCGCGATGCGCAGCCCGCCGGCCTTGCCGGGCAGCGCCAGGCCGCTGCGCGCCAGCGCCGAGTCCACGCCACGCTGCGCCGCACGGGCGTCGCCGGCCTCGGCGCTGCCGTCGCGATAGCGCACCACGAAGCGCGCATGGCGCCGCGCGATCCCCGCCGTGGCCAGGTCGGCGATGCGTGCGGAAGGATCCTGCGCGGTGGGCGCCCCGCCGACCGCGCGCGCATCGGCAGCGGCCATCGCGCTTGCGCCCAGGGCCATGGCCGCGGCCAGAACGGGGATGGAGGGAATGCGACGACAGGACATCTGCGACTCCGAATGCTCGGCCGGCGGCGCTGCGCACCGGCGTGGAAGGTCGCCCCGCGGCACCGCCGCGGGGCCCGATTCACCAGCTGAAGCCCGCGCCGGCGGTCACGCTGTTCTCGCCGTCGGCGAAGGCGCCCCCGATCGAGATGCTGGCGCGGTCGCCGATGGCGCGCTGGTACCCGACCGCCATCGCCTCCTCGCCGCCCTGTGCGCCGAAGCCGACGCCGACCCGGTTGCGCCCGGCCAGGCCGGCGGTGTTCAACGCCATGCCCGCGTAGGCGCCGCTCATCGCACCCATGCGATCGATGCGGCGGTCCTGGTGCCGCAGGCGCTCGTCGAGCTCCCCGCGCAGCGAGGTGAAGCTGTCCTCCCAGGCCGCGAACTGCTGGTCGGTGTAGGACTTCGCGGCGTCCAGGGTGCGGGCATCGCCGGCTTCGACCTGGGCCACGTTGGCGGCATCGTGGTCGTCGACGCCGGCGGCCACATTGGTGACGCGGCGACGGTTGTCGGCGCTGCCCACCGAAACCGTGTTGGCCTGGTCCGCGACCGACCCCTGGCCCAGCGCCACCGAACCCTCGGCGGTCGCGCGCGCGCCCTGCCCGAGCGCCGTGCCGGAGGCGGCCTCGACCACGGCCCCCGACCCCACCGCCACCGCATCCGCGGCGCCGGCGGCGATCGACGCGCCGGCCCCGACCGCTGTGCCGCCTTGCGCCTCGACCACCGCTCCGGCGCCGATCGCGGTGTCGTCGTCGTCCGCGGCCACGCTGCCGGCGCCGACCGCCAGCCCCTTGCCGCTGCCGGCCGGAGCGCCACCACCCGTGCCACCGCCGGCGCCGCCACCGGCCCCACCGTTTCCGCCACCCCGCTCGAGCCGGCCGACGCGGCCGTCCAGCCCGGTCAGCGCCGCGTCGAGCGCGCCGAGCGCATCGCCGACGTTGCCGTAGTAGCTGCCCTGCACGGAGAACACCGAGCCGATCAGCCGGCCGCCGGCGTCGACCACGGTGCCGCCGCCGAACGCGGTGGCCACCGAGTCCATCGCCCGGTAGAGCTGGGCGCCGTTGACCGCTTCGCGGCTCGATGCCCGGACCGCACCGGCGGCCACATTGGCCAGTGTGGTGCCCCGCGCACCCGCCAGGGTGACGCGGCCGCGGCCGGCGTCGTCGTAGACGACGGCGTTCGCGGAGATCTCGCCGATCTCGTCGGCCACCGCGGTCAGCTGGTCCAGGTTGACCGCATCGGTGCCCCGGGTGCCGGCGGCGACATTGACGATCTGCCGTTCGGCGCCGGCGCTGCCGACCGACACCGTGTTCTCGCGATCGGCGATCGCGCCGCGGCCGAGCGCGACGCTGTTGGCGCCCATCGCCCAGGCGTCGACGCCGAGCGCCAGGCTGGACCCGCCGTCGGCCTGGCTGCGGAAACCCAGGGCCACGCTCTCGTCGCCGTAGGCGCGCGCCACCTGGCCGAGGGCGGTCGAACTCTCCCCGTACGCCCCGCTGCCGCTGCCGACCGCGAGCGTACGCACCGCCGCCGCGGTCGATCCCTCGCCGTACGCGGTGGCGAACTCGCCCGCCGCCACCGCCATCACCCCGACCGCGGTGCTGCGGTCCGCGCGGGCGCTGCCGCCCACCGCGACCGCCATCTCGCCGCCGGCATAGGCGCCGGCACCCACCGCCGTGGAGGCGTATTCCAGCGCGCGCGCGCCGGCGCCGATGGCGGTGCTCTCGCGGCCCGAGGCGATGGTGGCGAATTCCTCCATTTCCCAGGTCTCGCCGTTCATCACGTACAGGTGCCCGCCGATCGCGGTCGCCGAGTCCGCGGTCGCCTCGCTGCCGGCGCCGTAGGCGCTGGCGTAGGCGGCCGAGGCGGTGCTGTTGAATCCTCCCGCGGTGGCGTGCCTCTCGAACGCGAACGCGCCGCTGCCGAATGCCGATGCGCCGAGCTCGCCGGCGTAGGCGCCGGAGCCGGCGGCGGTGGCGAACTCGCCGTCGGCGGTGGCCGGCTGGTCGTTGTCGGCGTCGCCGGTGGCCTCGAAATAGCGGCTGTGCGCGGTCGCCCGCTCCAGCTGCGACAGGTTCACCGCGTCGGTGGCCTCGGTGCCGGCGGCGACGTGGGTGATCTGGCGGTCGATCGCCTCGACCTCGACCGGGATCACGCCGTGGTGGATGCGTGCGGGGGTGCCGACCGAGACCGAATTGGGCCGGTCCGCGAACGAATAGCTGCCGAGCGCCACCGCATTGTCGGCGCCGATGGCGACCTGCGCGTGCGGGCCCAGTGCCATCCCGGTGGCGGTCTCCGGAAAGACGATGCTGTTCCAGCCCAACGCCACGGCCTGAAGGCCCCCGACCGCGGCGTTGCCACCGAGGGCCAGGCTGCCGTCGCCCTCGGCAATGGCGCCGACGCCCAGCGCGGTGCTGCGCGGACCGCGCGCCTGCGCCCGGCTGCCCACCGCGGTGGCGAAGACCTCGTAGGCGCGCGCCTGCCCGCCGACCGCGACGCTGTGGTCGCCGCGCGCGGTGCTGGCCTGGCCGATGGCGGTGGCGCTGCTGCCGCTCGCCTCGGACACCACCCCCAGCGCGGTCGCGCCGTAGTCGGTGGCGCGGGCCGCGGTGCCGATCGCGGTGCTTTCCTGCCCCGAGGCCTCGGTGGACCAGATCTCCTCTTCCCAGGTCTCGCCGTTGATCACCACCATCTGTCCGCCCACAGCGACGGCGCTGTCGCCGGTGGCCTGGCTGCCGACGCCGTAGCTGCTGCTCCACTGCCCGGAGGCGAGGCTGTTGAACCCACCGGCGGTGGCGTAGTCGCCGAGCGCGAACGCGCCGCTGCCGAACGCCGAGGCGCCGAGTCCGGCCGCATAGGCGGCCGAACCCGCAGCGGTGGCGTAGTCGCCTTCCACCGCCGCCTCCTGGTCGTTGCCGGGGCCGCCGCTGGCGGCGAGATAGCGGGTGTCCTCGGTCGCGGCCTCGAGCTGGTCGAGGTTCACCGCGTCGTTACCCTCGGTCCCGGCGGCCACATGGGTGATCTGGCGCGTTTCGGGGAAGCCGTCGATGTTCGCACCGGCGCCCACCGACACCGCGTTGGCGCGATCGCCGACCGATCCGGCGCCGAGCGCCACGCTGCCCTCCTCGAGCGCGAAGGCGTAGAAGCCCAGCGCCGTGGCGCCGCGGCCGGCGGCGAACGAGGAGCCGCCGAGCGCGGTGGACCAGGTGGCGTTGGCGAAGGCCGAGCCGCCCACCGCGGTGGCGAAGGCCTCGGTGGCGAACGAGTCCCAGCCCAGTGCCGAGGCGTAGTCGCCGGTGGCCTGCGCGGCCGCGCCGAAGGCGGAGGCGTGATCGCCGGTGGCCGCGGTCGGGACGTGGCCGAGGATCGCGCCGCCCGGCCGGCTGCCGCCGACGGCGGTGCTCTCGACGCCACTGGCGCGCGCCGATTCGCCGAGCGCGACCGCGCTGGCGCCTTCGGCGCTGGCGCGCGATCCCAGCGCGGTCGCCCAGAGCCCCGGCGCCGAACGCGCTGGCGGCGGCGCCGTTGGCGGTGGTCACGCCCTCGAGCACGACCTCCTCGAGTGTTTCCGGATCGGTATAGCGCACGTCCAGCGGCCCGCCCACCGCGGTGGCGCTGGCGCCGCCGGCTTCGGCGCTGCCGCCAATGGCGGTGGCGTGGTCGGCGAAGGCCACGCTGTTGAAGCCGATCGCGGTGCCCTGCACGCCGTAGGCGAAGGCGCCGCTGCCGAACGCCGAGCTGCCGAGTTCGGCGGCGTAGGCGCCGGATCCGCCGGCGGTGGCGAAATCCCCCTGCGCCAGCGCGGGCTGGTCGTTGTCGGCGCCACCGCCGGCCTCGAAGAAGCGGGCGCTCGCGGTGGCCTCGCGCAGCTGGCCGAGGTTCACCGCATCGTGCTCCTGGGTGCCCGCGGCAACGTTGGCGATCTGGCGCTGGAACGCGGGCAGCGCGTTGCCGTGGCCGTCGATGCCCGGCTGCGCCCGCCCGACCGATACGGTGCCGGCACGGTCGGCATGCGATCCCGCGCCGAGGGCCACGGCATCGGCGGCGTCGGCGATCGCGCCAGAGCCCAGCGCGGTGGCGCCTTCGCCCCAGGCCCGCGCAGCGCGCCCCAACGAGGACGCGAACGCGCCGTAGGCGGCGCTGAACTGGCCGATCGCGGTGCTGGACTCGCCCCCGGCCTCGCCGCCCAGGGCCACGCTGCGGTCGGCGAAGGCCGCGGCGCTCGAACCAATGGCGATGCTGCTGTCGGACAGGACCATCGCGCCGGGCCCGATCGCCGTGCTCCAGTTGCCCAGCACGAGCGCCCCGTGGCCGACCGCGACCGACTGTTCGCCGCCGGCCTCGGCCATCGCGCCGATGGCGGTGGCGGCATAGCGGGTGGCGCGCGCCGCGGTGCCGATCGCGGTGCTCTCCTGGCCCGAGGCCACCGTTCCCCAGAGCTGGTCCTCGCCGGTCATGGCATCGTGGACCAGCATCTGGCCGCCGATGGCGGTCCCGCTGCGGCCGCTCGCCTGGCTGCCCGGGCCGTAGGCGGCGGCATACTCGCCGCCGGCGGAACTGCCATAGCCGGTCGCCGTGGCGGAGGTGCCCGAGGCGAACGCGCCCACCCCGACCGCGGTGGTGCCGGTGCCGAAGGCGGAACTGCCGGCGCCGATCGCGGTGGCGTGATCCGCATCGGCCCAGCTCCAGGCACCGTAGGCGCTGCTCTCGCGGCCCCAGGCCTGGGCCCCTGCGCCGACCGCGGTCGCGTCGCCGGCCAGCGCGGCGCTGCCGCTGCCGGCGGCCAGGGCGCCGCCGCCTTCGGCAAGCGCATCGTCGCTGCCGTCGCCGGCACCGTCGGCCTTGAAATAGCGATCCCCCTCGGCGGCGGCCGGCGCGGCCCCGGCGGCTTCGCCGTCCTCGCCGTTGCCGGTTGCCGGCGGCGAATCGGTCGCCAGCGCGGGCGCGGCGGCGATCAGGGCGGCGATGGCGAGCGCCAGTGTGCTGTGCTTCATTCGGATCTCCTCCAGGGGACAGGGCCGGGAGGTGAGGCCGCGCCGGCGCTGCTCCGCCGGCTGGCTCCCCGCCCGGGCGCCGCGGCCCTCGGGGGCGGTCCGCGGCGGTCCCCGATGCTTCGCGGCGAGCCGGCGCGCAGGCCATTCCAACTCCATGACAACCGTCTTACGCCGAGGTTTTCCCTTTGCGTATCAACCAGTTATCGAGCCGGTGGCGACCCGGCGGGGGGATGGCGAAAGCCGTCGCGCGACCGCCTTCGGCCCGGACGGCGACGCCGCGGATGCGGCGCGGCTCAGCCGCGCGCCGCGGGAGGACGCTGCAGCGGGCCGGGGATCGGGCGCTCCCCGGCCAGGCGCCGCGCGTCCTGCAGCGCCTGCTCCCAGGATTCGGCCTGGCCCAGGGCATGGAACAGCCGGAGCTGCAGCAGGGCGAGATCGAAATCGCGGCGCGCCCAGGGCGCGATCCGCCCCACCAGCGCCGTGGCCTCCGCCAGTTCGCCGCGCTCGATCAGCCAGGGAGCATAGGCGAGCACCGCCTGGGCGATGCTGCCGGGAATGCCCTGCTGCTCGGCGCGCGCCACCGCGGCCCGGTAGCCGGCCTCGGCGTCGGCATGGCGCCCATCGGCGCGGGCGACGATCGCCGCCAGCAGGTGACCGGTGACGGGATCCTCGCCGCTGTCGACCAAGTCTTGCCGCAGCGGCTGGTCGGCCTGCAGTGCGGCCTGCTGCCGCAGCCACTGCATCCGCTGCAGCCGCGAGGCCCAGGCGTCCTCCGACCAGCCGCGCAGCGCCTGGTCGACGATCGCCACGGCCCGCGCCGCATCGCCGCTGCGCAGGGCGAGCTCGGCGCGCAGGGCGTCGGCGCGATGCAGATCGCCGGGCAGCACCGGGCCGTCGCCGTGGCGGTCGAGCAGTGCGTGGGCCTGCTCGAAGCGGCCCTCGCGGATCATCACCTCGGCCAGCCCGAGCGCGATGTTGGTCGCCTGGGTCACGTCGGTGACCTGATCGCGCAGCGCCCAGGCCCGCTCGATGCTGGCACGCGCCTGCTCGGGCTGCAGCAGCCGCAGATGCGTCACCGCCAACGCGGCGTGCATCGACACCAGCTCCTGGATGGCGCCGAAGCGGCGGAATTCCGCCGCCGCCTTGCCCAGGTACTCGACCGACTGCGCCGGCCGCCCGCGCTGTTCCTCGAGATGGCCGAGGTTGGCGTCCACCCGCGCCACCGACAGCAGATCGCCGCTGCGCGCCAGCAGGATCCGCGCCCGGCCGAGGTCCTGCAGCGCGCCGGAGAAGTCGCCCAGGGCCGAGCGGGTCACGCCGCGGCCGTTGAGCGCGCCGCCCAGCAGCGGGGCCTGCGCCTCGGGATCGAGCAGCGCGATCGCCGCCGAGTAGGCGCGCTCGCCCTCCGCGTAGCGGTCGAGCCGCACGCAGATGCCGCCGCGCACCAGCAGCGCGCGGGCGCGGAACATCGGGTCGCTGCGCGCCAGCGGGGTGCGCAGCAGCCTGTCGATCTCGGCCAGGCCCTCGGCATGCTTGCCGGCGCGGAAGTCCACCTGCACCAGGCGCAGCCGCAACTGCGGTTCCGAACGCTGCAGCTCGGGCGCCTCCTGCAGGATCCTGCGCGCGGTCTCGAGCTCGTTGCTCAGCATCGCCGCCTGCGCGCGCTGCAGGCGCTCGGCCAGGCTGAGGTCGATGCCGGCACCGCTGTCGCTGCGGCCGAGCGCGGCGAGCAGACGGCCGCTGGCCTGGTCGGCCGCCTGCACCAGGTCGGCATGCTCGCCGATGGCGTGCCGCGCCGTACCCGCCGCGCCCTCGGCGGCCAGCTCCACCCGCCAGCCGCGCGCGCGGTGCCGCGCCGTGCTGCCGATGATCCAGCCGCTGCCCGCCGCGCGCCGCAGCTGCGCCAGCACCGCCTCTCGCTGCTGGCCGTGCAGCAGCGAGAGAACGCTTTCGCTCGACGCCACCGGCAGGCCGTTGCGGCGCAGCCTGTCGCCGATGAAGTCCATCAGTCCGAGCCGCGCCCAGGCCGCCGCCTGCGGCCCCGACACCTCGGTCGGCAGCACGATCACGGCCCCGGCCGGAGCGGCGGCGGCGGCGCTGCGCTCGGACGCGACAGGGCGGTCGCGCTGCAGCAGCGCCCACCACGCGCCCGCGGTGAGCAGCAGCGCCAGCACGGCCAGCGCGGCCAGGATGCGGCGCTGCCCCGGCGGCGCAAGGGCGGGAACCGGCAGTGCCCCGGCCGGTGTCGGATCGGGCGCCGGCGTCGCATCGGGCGCGGCGCCGTCCTCAGCCGCCGGCGCCTCGGCCAGGACCGCGGACGCCTCCACCGGCGCCACCCAGCGGAACCCGTACCGCGGCACGGTGCGGATCAGCCGCTGCTCCTGCCCGTCGTCGCCCACGGCGCGCCGCGCGCGCAGCACGATCTGGCTCAGCTGGGCGTCGGAAACGTTGTCGCGCGCGAAGATCGCCAGCGCCAGTTCGTCGCGCCCCACCGCCCGGTCCTGGTGCTCGATCAGGTACTGCAGGCACTCGAACACCCGCGCCGGCATCGCCACCGCCCCGCCGCGATGGCGCAGTTCGCGCGCGCGGCAATCGAGGACGTAATCATGGAAGCGGTAGGCTGCGCTCGACATCGGTCATGCGGCCGGCGCAGAACGCCCGCCGACGGCGTGGCTAACGGGAGACCGGCCGGCCGGTACCGGGCCGGGCCTGAGCCCCTAGTATGACCGAAGGCGGCAATCCGGCGGCGGCCTCAGTCGCAGGGTTCGCCCTCGACCCGCAGCTGCGCGGCATACAGTTCCGGCTGGGGGGCATCGCCGGACTCGGCCTGCGCGCGCGCCTCGTCCAGGTAGATCCGGGCGCGCCCCTGGGCATCGGTCTGCAGCGTGCCCTCCGCCGGCCGGCGCCAGATCCGCGCCACCGCGATCTGCGAGGGACAGGCCGCGCCGGGAATCCGCACCACGTCGTTGAGCACCCAGCCGTCGGCCGGGTCGGGCCGGACCTTGTCGGCATCCACGAGCCGGGCGCGCGGCCGGCAGCCGGGGCTGGTCTGCATGACCGTGAACCGGTAGGGCGGATCGGCCTGCCCGGTGAACACGCCTTCGATGCGCGCGCAGGCTTCCGGAATCTGGCGCAGCGTGTGCGCTGCGCCGACCGCCTGCGGCGGCGCGGTCTCGCGCTCGATCTCGGGCGCCTGGGCGGCGGCGGACACGGCGGCAGGCGCGGCCGGCAGGAAAACGAGGAGGGCGGCGAGGATGCGGCGCATGGCGGGGCTCCATGGATGCAGCGCAGCAGCCTGACACGCGCCGGCTGAATCGGGCGCCACGGAAGAGAGGATCCTGGAAGGCGCGGAATCGCGTTTGGCCTGCCCGCGGCCGTGTGCCATAGTCGGCGGGCTCACGCAAACGGCTTGCCGTCGCGGCTCCGACACGACCGGTCGATTGCGGGCGCAGGGGGATCCTCACCGCACCACCTGTTCGTCTTGGCATTCACTCTGGGAGGGGTTTCATGCTGGAGCAATACGGTTTGTGGCTGGCGCTCGCGTGCGCGGCCGTCGCGATTCTCTATGGCGCGATCTCCGCGCGCTGGATCAACCGGCAACCTGCCGGCAACGCGCGCATGCAGGAA
Organism: Luteimonas endophytica; assembly: GCF_029887875.1. Classification (GTDB taxonomy): domain Bacteria; phylum Pseudomonadota; class Gammaproteobacteria; order Xanthomonadales; family Xanthomonadaceae; genus Luteimonas; species Luteimonas endophytica. Next base: position 349,219 of record NZ_JARXRM010000045.1, on the reverse strand, counting down.
ATCGCCGGCGCGATCCAGGAAGGCGCGCGCGCCTACCTCAACCGCCAGTACATGACGATCTCGATCGCCGGCGCGGTGCTGTTCCTGCTGGTGGGCGTGTTTCTCAGCTGGGCCACCGCGATCGGCTTCCTGCTCGGCGCGGTGCTCTCCGGCGCCGCCGGCTATATCGGCATGAACGTCTCGGTCCGCGCCAACGTACGCACCGCCGAGGCCGCGCGCGGCGGCATCGGCCCGGCGATGGACGTGGCCTTCCGCGGCGGCGCCATCACCGGCATGCTGGTCGTCGGCCTCGGCCTGCTCGGCGTGGCCGGCTACTGGGTCGTGCTCAACGCCATGGGCATGTCCGGCGCCGACGCGCTGCATGCGCTGGTCGGCCTGGCCTTCGGTTCCTCGCTGATTTCGATCTTCGCGCGGCTGGGCGGCGGCATCTTCACCAAGGGCGCCGACGTCGGCGCCGACCTGGTCGGCAAGGTCGAGGCCGGCATCCCCGAGGACGACCCGCGCAACCCGGCGGTGATCGCCGACAACGTCGGCGACAACGTCGGCGACTGCGCCGGGATGGCCGCCGACCTGTTCGAGACCTACGCGGTCACCGTGATCGCCACCATGCTGCTCGGCTACCTGATGGTCACCGAGGTCGGCAGCAACGGTCCGCTGTACCCGCTGGTGCTGGGCGGCGCCTCGATCATCGCCTCGATCATCGGCGCGCTCTTCGTCAAGGTGAAGCCGGGCGGGTCGATCATGGGCGCGCTGTACAAGGGCGTGATCGTCTCGGGCGTGATCGCCGCGATCCTGTACTACCCGATCACCGCCGAGCTGATGGCCGACAACAGCTACGGCGCGATGAACCTCTACGTCTGCGCGCTGATCGGCCTGGTGCTGACCGGCGCCATCGTCTGGATCACCGAGTACTACACCGGCACCCAGTACAAGCCGGTGCAGCACGTCGCCGCGGCGTCCACCACCGGCCACGGCACCAACATCATCGCCGGCCTGGGCATCTCGATGAAGTCCACCGCGCTGCCGGTGATCGCGGTCTGCGTCGCGATCTGGGCCTGCTTCGCGCTGGGCGGCCTGTACGGCATCGCCATCGCCGCCACCGCGATGCTGTCGATGGCCGGAATGATCGTGGCGCTCGACGCCTATGGCCCGATCACCGACAACGCCGGCGGCATCGCCGAAATGGCCGAACTGCCGCCGGAGGTGCGCGACATCACCGACCCGCTGGACGCGGTCGGCAACACCACCAAGGCGGTGACCAAGGGCTATGCGATCGGTTCGGCGGCGCTGGCCGCGCTGGTGCTGTTCGCCGACTACACCCATGCGCTCGACACCGCCGGCACCGCCCGCGCACTGGAAACCGGCATTCCCTATGTCGCGCTGAGCTTCGACCTGTCCAACCACATGGTGATCATCGGCCTGCTGATCGGCGGTCTGATCCCGTACCTGTTCGGAGCGATGGCGATGGAGGCCGTCGGCCGGGCCGCGGGCTCGGTGGTCGAGGAAGTGCGGCGCCAGTTCCGCGAGATCCCGGGGATCATGGAAGGTACCGGCAAGCCGGACTACTCGCGCGCGGTCGACATGCTGACCAAGTCGGCGATCAAGGAAATGATCGTGCCGTCGCTGCTGCCGGTGGCGGTGCCGATCGTGGTCGGCCTGCTGCTGGGTCCGCAGGCGCTGGGCGGCCTGCTGATCGGCACCATCGTGACCGGCCTGTTCGTGGCCATCTCGATGACCACCGGCGGCGGCGCCTGGGACAACGCCAAGAAGTACATCGAGGACGGCAATTTCGGCGGCAAGGGATCGGAGGCGCACAAGGCCGCGGTCACCGGCGACACCGTCGGCGACCCCTACAAGGACACCGCGGGCCCGGCGATCAACCCGTTGATCAAGATCATCAACATCGTCGCGCTGCTGCTGGTGCCGCTGCTGTAAGCCTGAAGCCTCGTCGCATCGCGTAGCGCCCTCTCCCGCCTGGGGAGAGGGCGCTACGGTCGCGGAATGTCCTCGAAGATCGGGGGTCGGGGAGCGGTCCGGGGACGGGCCGGGGGGGCGACCGGGCAGGAGAGCGTGGCGCGAGTCGCGCGGGCGGCTCAACGCTCGGCTTCGAACGTTCCGGCGGCAACGTCGAACCAGGGCGTGCACAACAGCTGCTGGCGCTCGACGTGCGCGAACGACGCCTGCCAGACCTCGACCCCGCCGACGTCCTCCGGCGCGGTGAATTCGGACTCCTCGAAATCCGCAACGCCCAGGCACCAGCGCATGCGCCGTGCCGGTTCGGCGGTGGGTGGGGCGAACGTGAACTCGCCCTCCAGCTCGGCGCCGGCCGGCAGTCGCACCGCCAGCGGCGTCGGCGGCACCGTCGGGCTGGGACTTGGCAGCGGCAGCGCGATGTGGCTCAGGGTGACGTCGGCGCCATCCTCGCGGAACACCGGGTCGCTCACCGCGCCTGGCTGTTGGCGGCCGGTGAGGACGGCGTGGCGGTTGCCGCGATCGAATACCGCCAGCGCCGCATCGCCGGTGTTGTGCAGCCGGTAGCGGACCCGCAGCGCCTGCTGGCGCGGGTCGTACGCGAAATCGGCCTCGAGCCGCGCGCCATCGCCCTCGACGGTGGTGCTGTTGTCGGAACTTGCCATGGGGGCCTCTGCGGAAGGGATCGGATGCACTTGGCGGCCGCCCTGCGCGCAGGCCGCGAGCGGGGCCGCGAGCAGCAGTGCGCAGGCCAGGCGCTGAAGGGTCGGCAGGGATCGCGGTTGCATGCGGCATCTATCCTTGGTGTTGGCCGTCGCCGGAGCTTAAAGGAAGGCGGGCGGCCCGCGCTGAACGCGGGCCGCCCGTGGTTCCCCTGGCTGTGGCGATCGGCCCTCAGCGCTCAGCGCGCGCTCAGAGCGCGTAGCTGGGGCGGTCCGGCAGCCCAAGTTCGCGGCGCAGGCCGTTCTCGGTCAGCTCGATCGGATTGTGGGTGGTGGCCGGGGTGGCGGGGTCGCCGTCGAAGTCGTATGGGGTGGCGGAGGTCTCAAGGCCTACCGCCTGGCGCTCGGCATTGGGCACCCGTCCGGAGTCCGGGCCCTCCCCCTGGTAGGTGCCGGGCTGGAAGGTGCCGTTGACGCCGTTATAGGCGTGCGACATCTCGTGGTAGAGCACCACTACCGGCGCCGGGAAGGCGTCCATGTGGAATGAGGGGTTGTAGCTGATGTCGACGTCGCCACCGGCGCCCGGCCGGCCGTTGACGATGTCGGCGTCACGGCTGAAGGTCTGGGCGTAGCCGTTCTGCTCGTTGGCCAGCTCCTTGATGGTCACGGTGTTGCCCTTGGCCTCGGCGGCGGCATCGAACTCGGCGAGCATCCGCTGCCCGTTCGGCGAGGAGCGGAGGAACTCCATGTCGGCCTCGACGCGCTGGCGGAAGGCGTCGGAGCCGGTCACGGTGATGCCGCGGTTGCCGACGTCGGCGTCGATCACCACGTTGACCACGGTCGGGGTGGCGCCGGTGGCGGCGTTGATCAGGTCGCTGGCCTGGGCGTAGACGGTGTCGTCCGAACGGGCGCCCTGCACCGTGTCGCTGCCCTGGCCGGCGTAGATCGCGTTGTTGCCGGTACCCGAATGGATCACGTCGTCGCCCAGGCCGCCGGAGATGATGTCGTCGCCGGCCCCGGCGTGGATCTCGTCGTTGCCGGCGCCGCCCTCGAGGTAACCGTCCTGGCCGCCGCCGCGCAGCACGTCGTCCCCGTCGCCGCCATAGACCACGTTGATGCCGCTGCCCCCCTGGATCGTGTCGTTGCCGGCGCCGCCGAAGATGTCGTTGCGGCCGCCCAGGCTCTCGACCGTGTCGGCGCCGGTGCCGCCGTCGATGCGATCGTCGCCGTTGCCGCTGACGACCCGGTCGTCGCCGTCGCCGCCCTCGACCACCATGTTGACCGAGACGTTGGCCGCGGCCTCGATGACGTCGTTGCCGCCGCCGGTGCGCAGGGTCAGCTCCTGCTGCTCGGTCAGGCGGACCTCGTAGACCTCGCCGTTGACGTCGATGTCCAGGGTGCCGTCGTCGCGCTGGCTGATCTGCACGTTGTCGTCGCCCTCGCCGGTGGTGAACACCACCTGGTCGCTGCTGACGTAGGTCTGCCCGAACCCGGCCGGGGCGATGGTCTGCTCGCGGGTCACGGTGGCCTGCTCGCCCTGGTGCAGCTCGGCGTTGCGGATGGTCTTGCCATCGGGCGTCTGGCGGTCGGCCAGGCGCGAACCGGCGTCGCTGCCGTTGATGGTGACGGCGCCGTCCGTGGCACTGTCGCGGGAATCGACCGCATCGATCCGATCGCTGGCAAGCGGCGCCTCGGCGAACCGCTCCTCGTTGTGCGCGGCGTTGTCCCAGTAGGTCTGGGCCGGCTGCGACGCGGTGGGGCTGGTGGCGGAATCGAGGCTCATGGACATGGGCGGGACCTGTGCGGTAACAGTACGGTGACGTATAGATACGCAAAGGTACGGACCCCGCCAAGCTAGGGCGTACCCGAGCCCGGGCGCCCCCTACCGGCGGCAGGGCGCCGTCTCCGCCCGTGCTGCGACGCAGCACGAGTGGCGTAGAATGGCGCCATCTCTCACCTGCGGCGCGCCCTGGCGCGCCCACCCGCTGGAGCCGTACCCGCATGGGCCTGGACAATGTCGCCACCGGCAGCAATCCGCCGCACGAGATCAACGTCGTCATCGAGATCCCCAAGGACGCCGAGCCGGTCAAGTACGAGGTCGACAAGGCCAGCGGCGCGATCTTCGTGGATCGGGTGCTGTCCACTCCGATGCGCTATCCGTGCAATTACGGCTACATCCCCGGCACGATGTGCGGCGACGGCGACCCGGCCGACGTGATGGTGATCCTGCCGCTGCCGCTGATCCCCGGCTCGGTGATCCGCTGCCGCCCGGTCGGGGTGCTGCGGATGTCCGACGAGGCGGGCAGCGACGAGAAACTGCTCGCGGTGCCGGTGGAGAAGGTGTTCGCCGGCTACGCCCACGTCGACGACCTGGACAAGGTGTCGGCGCACTGGCTCGAGCGTATCGGGCACTTCTTCGAGCACTACAAGGATCTGGAGAAGGGCAAGTGGGTGAAGCTGGATGGCTGGGGCGACGCGGCCGAGGCCCGGCGCATCCTGAACGAGGCCATCGAGCGCCACCGCCAGGGCTGAGTGCCGCGGCGCCTTTGGACGGCGATCACAGTTCCACCCCCCGCACCGATGACCCGATGCGGCGGATTGGTTACATTTGCCGGAGCGACACGCCCGGCGCGCGCCTGCGCCGCCGGCACCAGGGGATACCAACTTGCATATTCTCTTCGTTGGCGACGACGCCAGCTTCCCGCCCGGGCTGATCGAGCTGGTTTCGGAGATGGACGGCGACTGGCAGGTCGTCACGGTGGCCGACGGCAGCGCCGCCTCCGAGGCGGCCGCCGCCGGCCCGCTTGACGTCGTGGTGGTGGCGCCGACCCTGCCGGACATGCCGGCAGCGACGCTGCTCGGGCAGATCCGCACGCTGCGCCCCGAGACCTCGCGCATCGCCCTGATCGCCTCCGGCCAAACGCCGCCGCCGCGGATCATCTCGCTGGCGCACCGGTTCCTGCCGCTGCCGCTGGGCCCGGAGATGCTGCTCGAAGCCGTCGGTTGCCTGGAGGAGCTGCGCGAACTGCTCCACGATCCCCGCCTGCACGCGATCATCGGCCGGGTCGAGCACCTGCCCTCCCCACCGCACGTGTACCTCGGGCTGATGCACGCTCTCGAGGAGAACGAGGACACCGGCTCGACGGAGATCGCGCAGTTGATCGCCGGCGATCCGGCGATCGCGGCCAAGGTACTGCAGCTGTGCAACTCCGCGTACTTTTCCAGCGGCCGCGCGATCACCGACCTGCGCGCCGCGGTCACCCGGCTGGGCGTATCCACGCTGCGCGACCTGGTGCTGGCCAGCGAGGTGTTCTCGATGGCCCCGGCCGGCGGCGTCGATCGCTCCACCCTGCAGCAGCGCGCCCTGCTCGCCTCGCGCCTGGCCCGCCGCATGCTGCCCGAATCGAGCGCCGAGCTGGGCGCCACCGCGGCGCTGCTGGCGGACATCGGCCTGCTGCTGCCGGGCGTGCGCAACGAACACACCGGCGAAGGCGAGGCCAACGCTCCGGGCCACGCCGAGGCCGGCGCCTACCTGCTGGGCCTGTGGGGCCTGCCGATGCCGATCATCGAGGCGGTGGCGTTCCATCGCCGTCCCGCGCGCTCGAGCGTGCGCAGCTTCTGGGTCACCGGCGCGGTACACGTGGCGATGTCCCTGGCAAGCGGCGATCCGGTCGACGAGGACTATCTGCGCCGGGTCGGCGTGATCGACCGCTTCGGCAGCTGGCGCGACCACGCCGATGCGCTCGCCAGCCAGGCGGCCGAAGCCCCCGCCTGAGCGCGCATCGCGCTCGTCGCGACTTCCGTCGCTCCCGCCGGGGGCGCCACGGATGGACACGCAACGCCCCTCGGCGTGGGCAAGAAAAAAGGGCGGGCCGAATGGCCCGCCCTTTTTGCGTTGCCGCCGATCCGGGGATCAGAAGCGCTGCTGGTACTTCATGTAGACGAAACGGCCCACGTCGAAGCCGCCGTAGTACGCGAACTGGTTGTTCGGCGAGGTGAACATCAGCGGACCGCGATGGTCGGTGACGTTGTTCGCGCCGAGCGACACGGTGGCATCCCAGGGGGCGCTCCAGCGCACCTGGGCATCGTGGAACACGTTGCTGCCCACCGTCCGCAGGGGCAGGCCCTCGGGTACGTCGGGCGCCGCGTAGTCGGGCTGGTCGCAGTAGTTCTCGTCGAACGAGTCGGTCACCACGCAGCTCTCCTTCATGCCCGAGTAGTAGCGGGCGGTCCAGGAGGCCCCGAAATCGCCCATCTGCCAGTCCAGCGTCAGATTCGAACGGGTGCGGAAGTAGCCGGCGAACGAGTTGCTCGGCGCCGGAACCGTGTCCGGGTTGTTGTCCGCGGTCAGTTCGTGCTTGCTGACGTAGGTGGTCTGCCAGTCGATCGCGAAGTTGCCGTACGCGGTCTCGGGCAGGCGGTAGCGAACACCGAGATCGTAGCCTTCGGTCTCCAGCCGGCCCTTGTTGGTCAGGCCGAAGTTCAGCATGGTGATCACGCCGGTTTCGGGGTCTCTCTCGATCCCGGCGCAGCGCGATTCGACGCCCCGCACGTAGCAGTCGGTGAGGATGTCGTCGACCGAATCCTCGGCGATCAGGTTCTCGATCTCGACCGAGTACCAGTCCAGGCTCAGGTCCAGGCCCTCGACCCACTGCGGGCTGTAGACGATGCCCGCGGTCTTCGAAGTGGCCATCTCCGGCGTCAAATTGGGATTGGAGCCGGTCAGGAACTGGTACGGGGTCTGGCACGGGAAGCTGTCGCAAGGGTCCAGGCCCTGGCCCAGCTGCACGTAGTCCGGGGAGACGCCGGCGGCGGTGCAGGCGGCGTTGCCCGCCACGTTGCCGGGGCCGTTGCCGCACGGGTCCACGTAGCGCTCGAACGAGCCGCCGACGCCGCCGTACAGGTTGTCGATCGACGGGGCGCGGAAGCCCTCGGCCCAGGTGCCGCGGACCAGCAGGTCGCCGGTCGGGCGCCAGGTCAGCCCGAACTTGTTGTTGAGCGTGTCGCCGAAGGTGTCGTAGTCCGAATAGCGGGTCGCCAGGCTGAGCGAGAGCTCCTCGGCTCCGGCCACGCCGGACAGCAGCGGCACGTTGAGCTCCAGGTACATTTCGTCGAGCGAGTACTGGCCCGCCGTGGTGGTGGCGGGCAGGCCGGTGCTGAGGGCCGCCTGGTTGAAGGCGTCGGGGACGAAGCGGCCTTCCTCCTTGCGGTGCTCGTAGCCGACGGCGACGCCGAGATCGCCGGCCGGGAGCGTGAACAGCGTGCCGGAGAGGTTGGCGGTGTAGATCGTCGACTCGGTCAGGCCGGTGTCGTGGTACTCGGGGAACAGGAACGCCTGGACATTGGGATCCTCCAGACCGTTGGGCCCGTTCGCGCCATAGGGCTGCAGCGGGTTCCACGGGGTGCATTCGTCGGCGCCGTAGTTGGTGCCCAGCGCGATCGGATCGTCCACGGTGCCGCACTGCGCCACGCCGTCCTCGTTGATGAAGGACGGACCGAGCGCGGCCCTGGCCGCCACGAGCGAGGCGTCGCCACGACCGTTCTTCAGCATCTCGTTGCGGTTCCAGGAGCCGCCGACGTCCCAGTCCCAGAAACGCTCGCCGATCTCGAACGCGCCCTGCAGGCCGGCCGTGACGCGGTAGGTCTTGAGCTCGTTCTCGGTAATGCGCGGCCGCTCCCACAGGCGGCGGCGGAACTCGAGGTCGGTCCCCGGATACGGGTTGAACGCGCTGTCGCCGCTGAGCGGAGTCTCGAAGGAGCCCGACTGGTAGGGGTAGCCGGCCACCTGCTGGGTGGTGGTGCGGCTGTTGTAGAGCGCGTCGCTGACGAAGCGGATGTCGTCGGTCAGGTCGAACTCGCCGGCGACGTAGATCGAGCGGCGCTCGATGCCGGTCCGCGCCATCATCTGTTCGTTGGAGTTGGCGTACTGGTCGGGCGTCAGCGGGGTGTAGCTGTCCGGATCGGTCGGATCGGCGCCCGGCGTGAGGGTCAGCCACTCCTCGCTCACCGGGTCGAAGAAGGAACCATTCTGCGAAACCGGGCTCCACCCCGCGCCGGGGAAGTCGGGACCGCGCGATCCGTCGCGGGCGTACCACATGTCGCGCGCCCACAGCGGCTCTTCCTTGCCGTAGTCGATGCTCAGGCTGACGCCGCCGCGATCGCTGGTGCTGCCGACGGTGAAATCGAAGGTCTGGATGTCGCCGCCGCCGTCGTCGTATTGGCCGAAGTAGGCATTGGCCTCGGCGCCGTCGAAACGGGTGCGGGTGATGATGTTGACCACGCCGGCGATCGCGTCGGAACCGTAGATCGAGGACGCGCCGTCCTTGAGGACGTCGATGCGCTCGATGGCGGAGGACGGGATCTGGCCGAGATCCTGCAGGCCGGTGGTATTTGCGCCCAGGCGCTTGCCGTTGACCAGGATCAGGGTGCGCGAGGCGCCCAGGTTGCGCAGGTCGACGTAGTAGCCGCCGACGTTCTCGCCGGAAGCGAGCACGTCGCCGCGGCTGATCGCCGGGCTGCCGGCGGAAGTCAGGTTCTGCAGGATGTCGGCGACGGTGGTGAAGCCCTGCTTCTCGATTTCCTCGCGCCCGATCATCAGCACCGGCTGGGCGGTTTCGATGCTCGCCTGGCGGATGCGCGAACCGGTGACCTCGATGCGATCCAGCGTGGTCGCGTCGGAGGCCTGTTCCTGGGCCGCAGCGATCGCCGGTGAAAGCGCCGTCACGATGGCGGCAGGCAACAGGCCCCGCCGCATCGCGGGAATGCGAAGTTTCATCAATTCTCTCTCCAGAATGTGCAACGTTAGTGATGCGTTAAGACGCATCGGGCACGTTACGTAGGTGCGGGCACCGCTGCTTTGCGGCGCGGGCCCGAAGGCTTTGCCGAGTCTGCCGGTCCGCGCCTGCATCAGGAGGCGATCCGACCGCCATGGCGCGAGGGCGGCGGCGCGATACGGCCCGCCTGCACTTGCTCCCGATAGCGGGTCGCAGGCATCCCGAAACGCGCCCGGAACGCGCGCGCGAAACTGCAGCAGTTGTCGAAACCGCTCGCGGCGGCGACCTCTCCGATCATCATGCCGGTATCGCGCAGCAACCGGGCGGCGCGTTCCAGCCGCAGCCGGGCGGAAAGCGCCTGGGGGCTCTCGTCGTAGAGGCTCTGGAACGCCTTGGAGAAGTACCAGCTCGAAAAGTTGGTGAGATCGGCGAGCTCGCCGATGCGGACCACGCGGTCGCTGTTGCCTTCCAGATAGAGCCGCGCGCGCTGCATGCGCCCGAACACCTGGCGCTTGCGGCTGCGCGAGCGGCCGGGGCAGCGACGCACGGCGGCCGCGAGCTCGCGTTGCAGGGCCACCATGTGCAGCAGGAGCGGTCGCACCGCCTCCCCGCCTGCATCGCCCGCGGCCCGCCACAGTCGCAGCGCGACGCGCGCATCGCGCCGCGACAGGCGGCCGCGGCCGGCGTACAGGGTGCTGTCGGCCAGCCGCTCCAGGCCCGCGAGCGTGCCCTCGGCGATGTCCAGGCCGATGCACAGCCCCCTCGCATCCATCTGCAGCGACGGTGCGGATTCACGCTCGAATGCCATCCACTCCCCGGTACCGAGCCAGAACCGGCCCTCCCGCGATTCGACCCAGCCGCCGCCGCGCAGCTGGATCCAGATCGACAGGCTGCCCGCGGGCGCCCTCGCGCCGCCCAGGCTGGAGAGCCCGATGCGCCTGGTGGGAGCCGACGAGGCACCCGCCTCGGGGGTGAGCGAAATCAGCTGGCCGCGGTCGGCCCAGAACGTGCTGTGCATGATCGAATCCATCGGTTGACCGGAACTGACCGATGGATTTGCCCGCATCGAGAATGCGAGTCCGGAACTTGCGCCGAAGTTTCGGCGAATTCGTCGCGAAGCCGCGACGACGCCGCTACGAAACTGATTTACCCAATGAATACAGCCAGTTGGCGAACCTGGAGAGGATCGGATCGGGAGCTTCCTGGAGCCTCATGAAGGCGATGTCGCTGCCGTCCTCCACGCCCAGCGACACATAGACCGCACCGGTGCGCGGGTCGGTGCTGAAGCCGTTGGTGCTGGCGAGCCGGTCCGTATCCAGGCAGCTGGCCTTCCGCGAGCCGTCGCCGGCCTGGCGCATCAACCGCGATCGGCAGCCGTAGGTGTGATCGAGGTAGTCGATGCCGCCGTCGCCGGTCACCGCCCAGGTCCGGTAGCGCGCGCGCGTCGGGACGCCGGCCCCGATCTGGCGGATGCTGCGTGGCGCCAGGTCGGGCGCGGCTTCCCACAGCCCGTTGCCCGCCAGGCTGGAGAACAGCACCCGCCCGCGCGCCGGATCGAAGCGCGCCTGCGAGACCCCCTCCACCGCCTGCAGCTCCCGCCACGGCATCGTGCCGCGGTCGAACAGAACCAGCCGCGTGTGCCCGCTGCCGCCCTCGGTGGCGACAAGCAGATGCGCCGGGTCGGCGACATAGAGTGCCTGCAACGGGTGTTCCGCCGGCACCGGCAGCCGAACCGCACGGCCCGTCGCCGGCTCGACCTCGAAGATCGCCGGCGCGCCGGCACGGTCGCGCCCGGCCACCAGCAGGGTCGTGCTGTCGGCGGACCACGCCGCAGGCTGGCGCGTATCCGGCCGCAGCCCCAGGATCGGCCGGAGCGATTCTGGGCGGGACAGCTCCGCATGCCAAAGCTCGAACCTGCCGGACCGGTCCGAGGTGAACACCAGTTGCCGACCGTCGGGCGAGACCATGGGCTGGGTATCGCGGCCGCTGGACTCGAACAGCCGCTCGCGGAACACCGGGCCGTCCGGCAACGCCACCGGGTCGATCCGGTGGATGGCGAAACGCGCCCGCCGATGCACGAACGCCAGCGCCGGAACGCGCGCGGCCACCGCCGGCCCCTGCGCGTCGTCGAGCCCGAGATCGCTGACCGCACCGCTGTCCAGATCGAGCCGGTAGAGCCGCGCCTGGCTGTCCACGCGCTGGGAGAACACGATGGCGCGGCCGTCCGGCAGCCAGTTCCAGCCGCGCAGCTCGGCGCCCAGCGAGGTCAGCCGCTGCGGCTGGCCACCCGCGGCGGGGACCCGCCAGAGGTCGCCGAGTTGCGGGTTGCGGATGAATCCGATCCAGGCGCCGTCGGGCGAATAGCGTGGCGCATAGTCGAAGTCGTCGGGCGCGACCGGGTAGCGGAGCCGGCTCCAGGTGCCGGACGCGAGGTCCAGCAGGCGGATCCCCGGGGCGTCCGACTCGCCGTTGCTGCCGAACACCAGCCCGCCACCGTCCGGGGTCCAGCTGAAGCTCAGCAGATCGATCCCATCGCATCGCGCCGCCTCCCGGGGCGATCCGGAGCCGCTGGCGGCCACCACGAGCACCGCGCAGCGTCCATCGCGCCAGGTGCGCGCGAACGCGACCTCGCGACCATCGGGCGACCAGGTCGGCAAGCCGTCGTAGGCATCGGGGCCGGGGTCGCTCAGCAGCCGCGGCACCGCACTGCTGGTGGTCTGCACCAGCACCACCGTGCCGGGACGGTCCGGCCGGGTGGCGGTGTAGGCCACCATCGAGGCGTCCGGCGACAAGGTCGGTGCCAGCTCGAAGCCCGGCCTCGAAGTGATCAGCCGGTACGGCAGATCCGGGGCGGTGCCGGGCACCGTCGGAAATGGCGCAGCGGCATGGGCCGGCACCCCGTCGGGCAGCAGAACCAGCGTCGCCGCCAGGATCAGCACCAGAGCGGCGCCGATCACGGCGAACATGCCCGCCATTGGCACGCGCGGCCGCCGACGGGCGGCGGCCACCACCACCGGTAGCGGCGGCGTGTCCGGCATCGGCTCCCGGGTCTTGCCGTCCCCGGCAGGGTCCGGCGGAGGCGCGGCGGCTATCGGCGCGCTCTCCCGCAGCCATTCGACATCGGCCACCAGCCGGTAGCCGCTCTTGGCGATGGTCTCGATGTAGCTCCGGCCGGCCTCGCCAGCGTCGGCGGCGAAGGCCTTGCGCAACTGGGTCACCGCCTGGGTGAGCACGTCGTCCGTGGGGAGGGTCCCGGGCCAGACCCTGTCGAGCAGTTCGGCGCGGCTCACCACCCGCCCCGGCTGCTCGGCGAGTACCCGCAGCACCGCCAGGGCCTTCGGCGCCACGCGCCGGGGCCGGCGCGCGCCGGGCATGGTGATCTCGCGGACGGAAAAACACACCAGCCCCTCGCCGACGCGCGCGCGATCCGCGGGCGCGGGCTCGGGTGGATCCGGAAACTCGGACATCGCGTAGCTCGGTGAAGCGCCGGAAACCGTACATGATCCGATACGTGCGCTGAACAACAGGTACCCGGTAGTCGCATCGCGACGCGGCGACCTAGGGACGCCACCAGCTGTTCCGCGCCGGCGCGCATGCCTACCCTGCGGCCTGCCTGCACTCTTGGAGAACCCGCCCTTGGACGCCGCCAGCCCGACCGCGTTCCATGCCCTCCCCGCCGCAGCGCCGCCGCCATGCATCGGCGCGACCCCGTCGCCGCTGCAGCTGGTCGCGGAGGGCGACCTGCAGCGCGAACTCGAAGACATCGTCGCCCGTGGCGGCCTGGGCGATTTCCTCGCGCAGACCGGCGACGCCATCGACCTGGCATCGCAGGCGCCCCTGTTCGCCGAAGAGCTGGATCCGCTGCTGGGGCGGATCCGCGAGGCGCTCGGGCAACTGCCGACCGAAGCGCTGAGCGCGGTGGAACGGGAGGCGCTGGACGCTACGTTGGCGCGGCTCGACGACCACCTGGGCCCGGCCCAATCGCCACTGCCGGGAAGCGAAGTGCCCGGCGGCGGCCTGCAGGCCCACGAGGACGCCGGGGGCCATCTGATCGAACGCCATGTCGGCAAGACCGAGCAGTCGTTGCTAGAGCGCGTGCGCAACGAGAACATCAGCGCCGCCTCCAGCTTCCGCGACCTGCCCGAGGCCGAGCACTTCGTGGCCCAGACCCTGGACGAGCACCAGGATCGCATCGAGGCCTGGCGCGACGGCGCCGGCGGCAACCGCCTGGTGGTCGACGCCCGCTTCGACGCCAGCACCGGGATTTCGGTGGCCCGCGGCGCCAGCGAGGCGGTCGACGTGTTCTCGGTGCGGCTGGTGCTGGAGCGCTCCGACCGGCTGGACATCGGCTATAGGATCGTCACCGGGTATCCTTCCGCTCCCTGAGCGCACGCGCCCGAGCGGCGCCCGCCCCCGATGAGCGCCCGCTGCCGATGAACGATTTCCCCGCCCTCGAGAACTTCTTCGCCGCCTATTTCCACCAGGACTGGGCGCAGGAGCACGCCACCGCCGACGCGGTGGTCGACTACTACCGCGACGGGGAGAGCGACGAGACCGTGGCCCGCACCCGCGACGAACTCGACCGCCTGCTCGCCCGCGATCTCGACGGACTGGCGCTGGCCGCACAGCTGCGCGCACTCGGCTGCGAATACGATCCGACCCGCGAGGGCGGCAACTGGCAGGCGTGGCTGCTCGAGGTACGGCAGCGGCTTGCCGGCTGACGGCATCCCGCCAAGCGCACCGGAAGGGGCCCTAGGGTCGGCCCCGGATTTCCGGCCGCACGGTGCCCGGCCACACTTGCCGGCGTCCCCCGCCGGAATGCCGCCATGGTCGATCCCCTGCGCGTCGATGTCCCCAGCAGCCCCTTGCCGCCGCCGGAGGTGGTCGGCGCCGCCACGGCCTCGCAGATCCGCCAGCAGCTCGACCAGGCCAGTGCCGCGGCGCGCCCGCAGCTGGCGAGCGACCTGCTCGGCGGCCTCGACGACACCGCCCTTGCGGCGATGGCCGGGGGCGAGGATGGCCGCGCCGCGCTGCAGGCTTTGGATGAAGCGCTGGCCGAGGCGCCGCCGGCGCAACGGGGCGTCGAGGCAGACCGCGCCCGCCTGGCCGCGGCCCAGGCCGACGGCACACCGCCCTCCGGGGACCGCGCCGCGCTGCTGCTCGACCTGGGACAGACCGCGCTGGACATCGTCGGCATCTTCGAGCCGACCCCGTTTGCCGACCTGACCAACACCGGGATTTCGATCGGCAGGGGCAACTGGCTCGACGCCGGCCTGTCCGCGCTCGGAGTGATCCCGTACCTGGGCGACCTCGGCAAGCTCGGCAAGCTGCCGCGCCTGGCCGGCACCATCGACAACGCGATCGCGATCGCGCGCAACGATCCAGGCTTCGCCCAGCAGGTGCGACCGCTGCTGCAGCGGATCGACGGTGCCCTGGACAACGTGCCGCTCGACTCCCTGCCCGCCTCTGCACGCGAGACCGTGGAGTCGATGCAGCGCAGGCTGGACGAATTCCTCGGGGGCGCCGGGCGCTTCCCGGAGTTCGTCGACGGCGCGCGCCACGTCGACCCGGTCACCGGCCGGACCGTGATCGACGCGAAGCCCGGCGCCACCGGCGGCTGGAACGCATCCATCAACGCCGACCGTCTCGAGCCCGATGCGCTGTACCGCACCGACACCGGCTATCTCTACCACACCGACGCCGGCGGCCGGGTGGTGCGGGTGGAGGGCAACCTGCAGCTGGGCGACGGCCCCCGGAACACCTATCAACAGCAGGTCTCGGGCCGCGAGGACCGCCTGCCCGACGACCAGGGCGGGCACCTGATCGCGTCGATCTTCGACGGCCCCGGCGAGCAGATGAACCTGGTGCCGCAGAACGGCAACCTCAACATGGGCGCCTGGAAGCGGATGGAAAACGCCTGGGCCGAGGCGCTGAAGGCGGACCTCGATGTGCAGGTTAGAATCGACCCGGTCTACGGCGGCGACAGCCTGCGGCCGACGCGATTCGACGTCAGCTACCAGATCGAGGGTCAGCCGCCCACCACCCGAACCTTCCAGAACCGCCCCGGAGGCTGAGCATGATTCCAGGACAGGACACCGATCTCTACCAGCGCATCGGTGAACTCCTGGCCGCGGTGATGCCGGCCCGGGCGCAGCGGATCAGCGCCCTGGCGACGGTGGGCGACGACTGGTCCGAGGTGTCGTTCGAATTCGCCGGCGAGGACGGCAAGCCGGCCCATTTCGGCTTCGACGAGCACCCCGCGCAGGCCGCCGGCGACATCGGCGAGGCGCTGATCGAACTGCGCAAGCGGATGTCCGCGGACGGCAGCGCCCCCTGGGGTCACTGCCGCTTCGACATGGACCGCGGCGGGAAGTTCGATCTCGACTTCGACTACACGCCGGTCGAGGTCTGAGGCGCGGCACCGGGGACATCCGGCCCGGCGCCCTCCCGCCCGCTCACATCGGCGGGGCGGCGCTCCCGGCGCGGTGCGGATAATGCGCGAAGATCTCGGCGATCGTGGCGTCGATGCGGCCGGCGCGCTCCTCCGGGGAGAGGTTCGATACCCGGCCCACGGCCACGCCTTCCCACACCAGGCGGTTCTCGTCCACATCGACCAGGTCCACGTTCATCGTACCTTCGGTATAGCGGTACACGTGGGTGCGCTCGCCCCAGTACGGGACCGCGAAATACGCCTGCGAGCGGTAGCTGTAGTAGTAGCCGTAGTCGACCGTCGGCACGCTGCTGACGTCGGTGCGACGCTCCATGTAGGCATTGATGTTGACCCACAGGTCCGGATTCTCGGCGTCGTAGACATAGCCGCGCGCCTCCATCTGCCGGCGCACCGCCGCCTTCGCGGCTTCGCTGGTGGCGGTGGCGTAGCCATGCTTCTCGATGGCCAGCGGCGAATAGAAGGCGAAGCTGCGATAGGCGGAAAAATCGGCGCGCGGATCTGCTTCGGTGGTGATGCGCGGGCTGCTGGCGCAGCCGGCGAGCAGCGCCACCGCGAACAGGCCGAGCAACCAGGCGGCGTAACGGCGTGGAGCGTTCATCGGATTCTCCCTGGTGATCGGGCGGACGCTAGGCGTGCGCCCCGGTACGTCGCCTGAATATACGAGGGCCGCCGTCGAGCGGGCGCGACGGCCGGCTGAACGGTTTATTCCGGCTTGTAGACCTCCGCCCCGGCCTCGCGGAATTCCCGCGACTTCTCGGCCATCCCCGCCTCCAGCGCGGCCTCGGCGTCCAGCCCCTGGCCGGCCGCATAGTCGCGCACGTCCTGGGTGATCCTCATCGAGCAGAAGTGCGGGCCGCACATCGAGCAGAAGTGGGCCAGCTTGTGCGCGTCCTTGGGCATGGTCTCGTCGTGGTACTCCCGGGCCCGCTCCGGGTCCAGGCCCAGATTGAACTGGTCCTGCCAGCGGAACTCGAAGCGCGCCTTGGACAGCGCGTTGTCGCGCACCTGCGCGCCGGGATGGCCCTTGGCGAGGTCGGCGGCGTGCGCGGCGATCCGGTAGGCCATGATCCCCTCGCGCACGTCCTCGCGGTTCGGCAGGCCGAGGTGCTCCTTGGGGGTGACGTAGCAGAGCATCGCGGTGCCGTACCAGCCGATCATCGCCGCGCCGATCGCGCTGGTGATGTGGTCGTAGCCGGGCGCGATGTCGGTGGTCAGCGGCCCGAGCGTGTAGAACGGCGCCTCCCCGCACTCGGCCAGCTGCTTGTCCATGTTCTCCTTGATCAGCTGCATCGGCACGTGGCCGGGGCCTTCGATCATGGTCTGGACATCGTGCTTCCAGGCGATCCTGGTCAACTCGCCCAGGGTTTCCAGTTCGCCGAACTGGGCGGCGTCGTTGGCGTCGGCGATGCAGCCCGGGCGCAGCCCGTCGCCGAGCGAGAAGGCCACGTCGTAGGCCTTCATGATCTCGCAGATGTCCTCGAAGTGCTCATAGAGAAAGCTTTCGCGATGGTGCGCCAGGCACCACTTGGCCATGATCGAGCCGCCGCGGGAAACGATGCCGGTGACCCGCTTGGCGGTCAGCGGCACGTAGCGCAGCAGCACCCCGGCGTGGATCGTGAAGTAGTCCACGCCCTGCTCGGCCTGCTCGACGAGGGTGTCGCGGAAGATCTCCCAGGTCAGCTCCTCGGCACGGCCATCGACCTTCTCCAGGGCCTGGTAGATCGGCACGGTGCCGATCGGCACCGGCGAATTGCGCACGATCCACTCGCGGGTCTCGTGGATGTGCTTGCCGGTGGACAGGTCCATCACCGTGTCTCCGCCCCAGCGGATCGCCCAGACCAGCTTCTCGACCTCCTCGGCGATCCCCGAGCTGACCGCGCTGTTGCCGATGTTGGCGTTGATCTTGGTGAGGAAGTTGCGGCCGATGATCATCGGCTCGCTCTCGGGATGATTGACGTTGTTGGGCAGGATCGCGCGGCCGCGGGCGATCTCGTCGCGCACGAACTCGGGGGTGATCGAGGCCTGGATGCTGGCGCCGAAGGACTGTCCGGGATGCTGGCTGCGCAGCATCGCGTCGCGCACCAGTTCCAGGCGCTGGTTCTCGCGGATCGCCACGAACTCCATTTCCGGAGTGACGATGCCGCGCCGGGCGTAGTGCATCTGGGTGACGTTGGCGCCGGCGGCGGCGCGGCGCGGCAGCCGCCGCGCGGGGAAGCGCACCGCATCGAGTTTCGGATCGGTCTCGCGGGCGCGGCCGAAGCTGGAGCTGAGCCCGGCGAGCGCCTCGGTGTCGCCGCGCTCCTCGATCCAGCGCGCGCGCAGCGGCGCCAGGCCGGCGGCCAGGTCGATCGCGGCGTCGGGGTCGGTGTACGGGCCGGAGGGATCGTAGACGGTGACCGGGGCATTGTCCTCGCCGCCGAACAGGGTCGGGGTCCGGGTCAGCACCACCTCGCGCATCGGCACCTGCAGGTCGGGGCGCGAGCCCTGCACGTAGATCCGGCGCGAGCCGGGGATCGGCCGGGTCACCGATTCGGAGAGCTGCCCGGTCTGTTGCAGCAGGCTGGAAGGCAGGGCGTTCATCGGCGTCGTCCTCTGGGGTGGCGGGACGAAGCGGCGGCGCATGGAGGGCGCTCGCGGTGCCGGGCCCGGCCCGACGGCCGTGCGGCCGGGCTGGCCCGGTCCGCAAGCGCATCCTGCGAAGCTTCCCTACGCCGGTGTGAGCCGGATCAGGTTCGAAGGGTCTGTCTCAATCGCCGCTGCCGGCGATACCCCCGCTTCGGCCGGCATTACAACACAGGCCCGCGACCTTGCCCAACGCCGACCACCAGCGCTCGGCGTGGCAGCGGCGGCGCCACCTGCCCGGATCGCGGCCACGCGCCCCCGCCGGCTTTATTTCAAAGCCGCGCCGGCGGCCCAGCCTCGGCCTTGACGCGGTGCACCATCTCGGCTATTGCTGTCGCCATGCCTGCACTGCCCGTCCGTCCCGCGCCTGTCCTGCCGCCCCGCCGCGGCACGGCCGCGCGCGCGACGATTACCAGCACCGGTACCGGTCGCACCGGCACCGGAGTGCGGACGCGCGTGTCCATCGCCTGACCTGAAGACCACGCCGCTCCGCACCCGATCCGGGTGCGGCCTGCCGGCCACGCCCGATCGGCAAGGGGCCCCAACCGGAGCCTGCCGATGTCATCCGCAACCTTTTCGAACGAAGCCGCCAACGCCGCCGCGGCCGCTGCCTGCACGGTCGCGGAAGCGCCGGCCGGGCCATCGCCGGGCGCGCGCCCGGCGGAGCAGGAGGCGCATCGGACGGGCTTTCCCATCCACGTGCACAAGTTCGGCGGCAGCAGCCTGGCCGACGCCGGCCGCTTCCGCCAGGTCCGCGCGCTGCTCGAGGCCGACCACGGCGGCCGGCGCGTGGTGGTGGTCTCGGCGATGCAGGGCACCACCGACGCGCTGCTGGCGCTCGCCGCCAATGCCGTGCACGGCCGCGACTGGGCGCCGGCCTGGGCGGCACTGCGCAGCCGCCACCTGGCGGCCGCCGACGCGCTGTCGACCGGGGCGGTGGTCCACGACGCCCTGCTGGAAGGCTTCGATACGTTGCGCGAGCAGCTGGCCGGGCTCTCCGGCGGCGAGGCCGAGCGGATCGAGGGGCTGGCCGCCGCCATCCAGGGCCATGGCGAGCTGTGGTCCTCGCTGCTGCTGCAGGCCCTGCTCGGCGGCACCGCCGCAGGCTGGGAGCGGCTGGATGCGCGCGAGGTGCTGGTGGTGCATCCCGGCGAGATGGGCGTTGCGGTCGACCGCGAACAGAGCCGCGCCCGGCTGCAGGCCTGGCTCGGGCGCCATCCCGGCCGCGACCTGGTGATCACCGGTTTCATCGCCCGCGACGCCGCCGGCGCGCCCACCACCCTCGGCCGCAACGGCAGTGACTACTCGGCGGCGATCTTCGCCGAGCTGTTCGACGCCGATGCGCTGACCATCTGGACCGACGTCGACGGCGTGCTCTCGGCCGACCCCCGGCTGGTGCCGGACGCGGTCTGCCTGAAGTCGATCTCGTACGCCGAGGCCTGCGAGCTGGCCTACTTCGGCGCCAAGGTGCTGCACCCGCAGACCTTGGCGCCGGTGCAGGCGCGCGGCATCCCGGTGCGGATCCGCAACACCCTGCGCCCGCAGGCGCCCGGCACCCTGATCCACCCGGGGCGCGGGGACGCAGAAGCCAATGGCCATGGTCCGGTCAAGGGGTTGAGCCTGGTCGACGGTCTGGCGGTGCTGGAGCTGGCCGGCAACGGCCTGGTCGGCGTGCCGGGCATCGCCGAGCGGCTGTTCGCCGCGCTGCACCGCTCCGGGGTGTCGGTGACGATGATCTCGCAGGGTTCCTCCGAGCATTCGATCTGCTGCGTGGTGCGGGCCGACCAGGCCGGGCGCGGCGAGGCCGCGATCCGCGCCGAATTCTCCGAGGCCATCGCCGAGGGCCAGGCCCAGGGCGTGCAGGTCACCGGCGACATCTGCGTGCTGGCGGCGGTCGGCGACGGCATGGTCGGCCACCACGGCGTGGCGGCACGGCTGTTCGGCGGCTTGGCGCAGGCGCGGGTGAACATCCGCGCGATCGCCCAGGGCGCCAGTGAGCGCAATCTGTCGGTGGCGGTGGCGCGCGCCGACGCCACCCGCGCGCTGCGCGCGGCGCACGCGGCGTTCTGGCTGTCGCCGCAGACCGTGTCGGTGGGGCTGGTCGGGCCCGGCAACGTCGGCCGCACCCTGCTGCAGCAGCTGGCCGAGGCGGTGCCGGGGCTGCGCGCGCGCGGCATCGACCTGCGCCTGCGCGCGCTCGCCAACAGCCGGCGCATGGTGCTCGACCATGCCGCGATCGCCCCGGCCGAGGCGCTGGACCGCCTCGGCGCCGATGCCGCCACCGCGCTCGACCTCGAGGCGTTCGCCGCGCACGTGCGCGCCGGGCACCTGCCGCACGCGATGATCGTCGACTGCAGCGCCAGCGAGGCGGTGGCGGCGAGGTACCCGGAATGGCTCGCGGCCGGCATCCACGTGGTCACCCCCAACAAGCACGCCGGCAGCGGCGAATGGGACCGCTATGCCGCGATCGTCGCGGCGCAACGCAGCGGCGGCGGGCGGTTCCTGTACGAGGCCACCGTCGGCGCCGGGCTGCCGGTGATCCTGACCCTGCGCAACCTGCTCGACACCGGCGACGTGCTGCACGCCATCGACGGCATGCTCTCCGGCACCCTGGCCTGGCTGTTCAACAGCTACGACGGCAGCCGGCCGTTCTCGGCGCTGGTGCGCGAGGCGCGCGCGCTGGGCTACACCGAACCCGACCCCCGGGACGACCTCTCCGGCCTCGACGTGGCGCGCAAGCTGGTGATCCTGGCGCGCGAGGCCGGCCGCGGACTGTCGCTGGCCGACGTCGAGGTCGAGAGCCTGGTGCCGGCGGAGCTGCAGCAGGTCGGGCTGGAGGAGTTCCTCGGGCGCCTCGAGGAACTGGACGCGCCGATGCGGGCGCGGCTCGAGGCCGCGCACGCGCGGGGCTGCAGGCTCCGCCACCTCGCCCGGCTGGACGACGGCGGCCGCGCCAGCGTCGGGGTGGTGGCGCTGCCGGCCGAGCACGCCTGCTGCCACACCCGCCTGACCGACAACCTGGTGCAGTTCCGCAGCGCGCGCTATGCGGACAACCCGCTGGTGGTGCAGGGCCCCGGGGCCGGCCCGGAGGTCACCGCCGCCGGGGTGTTCGCCGACGTGCTGGCGATCGCCCAGGCGCTGCGCTGAGCGCTGCCACCGATGGCCGCCATCGCGCACACTGGCCTTTCCCATCCACGCCGCCCGGAGCATCGCTTGTCGCCCGATTCCAATTCCGCTTGCGCCTTCGCCCCCGCCAGCGTCGGCAACATCGGGGTCGGCTTCGACCTGCTCGGCCACGCCATCGACGGCCCGCGCGACCTGGCGCGGGTGCGCAGGATCGACGCCGCGCAGGTGCGCGTCGACGCGGTACGCGGCGCGGTCGCGGGCACGGATGCGATCCCCCTGGACCCGCAGCGCAATACCGCCGGCCGCGCCCTGCAGGCGCTGCGGGAATCCTTGGGGCTGCCGTGGGGCTTCGCGCTGGAACTGGAGAAGGGCATCCCGCTCGGCTCCGGGCTGGGCGGCTCGGCGGCCTCCTGCGTGGCGGCGCTGGTGGCGGCCAACGCGCTGCTCGAGCGGCCGCTGCCGCGCGAGGCGCTGTATCCGTTCGCACTGGACGGCGAGGCCGCGGCCAGCGGCAGCCGGCACGGCGACAACGTCGCGCCGATGCTGCTCGGCGGCGTGGCGATGGCGACGCCGGAACGCCTGCTCGCGTTGCCGGTACCGGAATGGCTGCACTGCGTGGTGGTGCATCCGGACCAGGTGCTCGAGACCCGGCGCTCGCGCGCGGCACTGGCCGATCCGTTTCCGCTCGAGGTCGTGGTCGCCCATCACACGCACCTGGCGCTGTTCCTCACCGGCCTTGCGCGCGGCGATGCGGCGCTGATCGCCGCCGGCCTGCGCGACGTGCTGGTGGAGCCACGCCGCGCCCCGCTGATCCCCGGCTTCGCCGCGGTCAAGGCCGCGGCCCTGAAGCACGGCGCACTCGGCTCCAGCATTTCCGGCGGTGGCCCCAGCGTGTTCGCCTGGTTCGCATCGCGCGCCCAGGCCGAGGCAGCGGCAGCGCCGATGCGCGCCGGCTTCGCCGCGGCCGGATTCGAGGCCCGCAGCCACGTTTCACCGGTCGCGGGCCCGCGCGCGGAGCTGCTGCCATGAAGTTCGTCAGCACCCGCGGCGGCGCACCCGCCTGCACGATCGACGCCGCGCTCGCCGCCGGCCTCGCGCCGGACGGTGGTCTCTACGTGCCCGAGCGGATCCCCGTCCTTCGCTTCGACACCCCGGCGGCCAACCTGGCGGGCACCGCGCGCACGCTGCTGGCGCCGTACTTCGCCGGCTCGCCTCTGCAGGCGCGCCTGCCGGAACTGTGCGCGCACGCCTACGACTTCGACGCCCCGCTGCGGCCGCTGGCCGGCCCGGCCGACTTCATGCTGGAGCTGTTCCACGGCCCGACCGCGGCGTTCAAGGATTACGCCGCGCGTTTCCTCGCCGAGGCGCTGGCGGCGCTGCGCGATCCGGCGGCGCGGATCACGACGACGATCCTGGTGGCGACCTCGGGCGACACCGGCGCGGCGGTGGCCGCCGCTTTCGATGGGAGGCCCGGCTTCGAGGTGGTGATCCTGTATCCCGACGGCCGGGTCTCGCCGCGCCAGGCGCACGGACTGGCGTGCTGGAGCGACAACGTGCGGACCTTTCGCGTCCCGGCGCATTTCGACGACTGCCAGCACCTGGCGCGACAGGCGCTGGCGGACAGCGAGTTGCGCGCCGGCCGCGTGCTGACCTCGGCCAACAGCATCAGCCTGGGCCGGCTGTTGCCGCAGGCGGCCTACTACGCGCACGTGGCCGTGCAGCACCGGGCCGCACACGGCGTCGCGCTCAACTTCGTCATTCCTACCGGCAACCTCGGCAACGCCAGCGCCGCGGTGCTGGCGCGGCGCATGGGCGCGCCGGTGGGCGACATCGTGCTGGCCTGCAACGCCAACGACGCCCTGCCGCGCTACTTCGCCGGCGGCGGCTTCGCGCCCCGGCCGGCGGTGGCCACGCTGGCCAACGCCATGGACGTGGGCGCGCCGAGCAACTTCGAGCGGCTGCGCCACTGGCACCGCGACGACGCCGAACTGCGCGACGCGCTGGCCGCGCGCGGCGTCGACGACGCCACCATCGCCGCGACCATCCGCTCCGCACCAGCGCGGCACGGCGTGGTCCCCTGCCCGCACACCGCCACCGCGCTGCACCTGCTCGAGCGCATCCGCGACGCCGGCGATGCGCGCGCGTGGGCGGTCGTTGCCACCGCCCACCCGGCCAAGTTCGAAAGCATCGTCGAACCGCTGGTGGGCCACGCCGTGCCCCCGCCCGCGGCACTGGCCGAGTGCCTGCGGCGCCCGGCACGAGCACGGGTGCTGGCGAACGAATACCCGGCGCTGCGCGAAGCGCTGGCCAGCGCTCATGCCGAAAGGTTCTAAATGAAACTGTTGACAGCCACAAAACCCCCGTGTTTATCTCGATCCCCATGACGCATCGCAACAGCCACCTGCCGGCCGCCAGCGCCGCCCTCCCGGGCCGCACGGTCGCGCTCGCGTCCGCGGTCCTCCTTCTCGTCGTCGTCCTTATTACCTGGCCCACCGGCGCGGGAATCGGGGTTGTGTAGCTAGAAGCAAACCCGAAGGTCTAAAGAACCTGAACCCCGCGCCCGAAACGGCGCGGGGTTTTTCGTTTCGGGCCCCGGAATTCCATCGACCCGCGCAGGACGCGCGGAACACGCGGACGGATCCGCACCACGGCAGGACAACAGGCGAGTGCGAAGCGACGCGATCAAGCAGGGCCCCGAACACGCACCGGCGCGCGCCATGCTGCGCGCCACCGGCATGGACGACGCCGCGATCGCCCGGCCGCTGGTGGCGGTGGTGCACACCTGGTCGAACGTCTCGCCCTGCAACCTCGGCCTGCGCGACCTGGCCGCGTATGCCGCCGAGGGCATCCGCGACGGCGGCGGTACGCCGGTGGAGTTCAACACCATCGCGGTCACCGACGGCATCGCCATGGGCAGCAGCGGCATGCGCGCCTCGCTGGCCTCCCGCGAGGTGATCGCCGACTCGATCGAACTGGCGGTGAGCGGCCACTGCCTGGACGCGATGGTGCTGCTGTGCGGCTGCGACAAGACCATCCCCGCGGCGGCGATGGCGGCGGCGCGCCTGGATATCCCCACCGTGATCCTCTACGGCGGCACGATCATGCAGGGCCGCTGCCACGGCCGCTCGATCACCGTGCAGGACGTCTTCGAGGCGGTCGGCCAGCACGCCGCCGGCCGCCTGGACGACGCCGGCCTGGCCGAGATCGAGAAGGCCGCCTGCCCCGGCGCGGGCGCCTGCGGCGGGCAGTTCACCGCCAACACCATGGCGATGGTGCTGACCTTCCTCGGGCTTTCGCCGCTGGGCCTCAACGACATCCCGGCCGTGCATCCGGGCAAGCCCGGCGCCGCGCGCCGCTGCGGCGAGCTGGTGATGCAGGCGCTGTTTTCCGGCGGCCCGACCCCGCGGCAGATTCTCTCTCCGGTCGCGCTGCGCAACGCCGCGCGGGCGGTGTCGGCCACCGCCGGCTCTACCAATGCGGCGCTGCACCTGCTGGCGATCGCGCACGAGGCCGGGGTGCCGTTCGATCTGGAGGAATTCCACGCCGCGGCCGCGACCCCGGTGATCGCCGACCTCAAGCCCGGCGGGCGCTACACCGCCGGGGAGATGTTCGAGATGGGCGGCACCGCGCTGGTGGCGCGCGAACTGCGCAGCGCCGGGCTGATCGACGACATCGACACCGTCGCCGGTCGCACGCTGTTCGCGGAACTGGATGCGCAGCCGATGCCGGAGGCGCCGCAGGACGTGGTACGCAGCGTCGCCGACCCGGTCAAGCCGCAGGGCGGCTACGCGATCCTCTACGGCAACCTCGCGCCGGAGGGCTGCATCCTCAAGCTGGCCGGGCACGGCCGCACCCGTCACAGCGGCCCGGCCCGGGTGTTCGATTCCGAGGAAGAGTGTTTCGCCGCGGTGCAGCGGCGCGAAATCCGCGTCGGCGACGTGGTGGTGATCCGCTTCGAGGGCCCGGTCGGCGGGCCCGGCATGCGCGAGATGCTGGCGGTGACCGCGGCGCTGGTCGGCCAGGGGCTGGGCGACGACGTGGCGCTGGTCACCGACGGCCGCTTCTCCGGCGCCACCCGCGGCTTCATGGTCGGCCACGTCGCCCCGGAAGCGGCCTGCGAGGGGCCGCTGGCGCGGCTGCGCGAGGGCGACACCGTGACCATCGACGTGGCCTCGCGCACCTTCTCCACCGATGCGGACCTCGACCGGCGCCAGCCGGCGCGGATCGCCCCGCGCG
Organism: Luteimonas endophytica; assembly: GCF_029887875.1. Taxonomy (GTDB): domain Bacteria; phylum Pseudomonadota; class Gammaproteobacteria; order Xanthomonadales; family Xanthomonadaceae; genus Luteimonas; species Luteimonas endophytica. Next base: position 323,378 of record NZ_JARXRM010000045.1, on the reverse strand, counting down.
TGACCACCGGCGCGCTGGCCAAGTTCGCGCGGCTGGTCGGCTCCGCTTCGCGCGGCGCGGTCACCGCACCGGGGCCGCTGCAGGCAGGCTCGGGCGCGAGCGCCCCGGGCACGCCGCGGGCGCAAGCCGCCGCTGCCGCCCCCGCGCTTTCCGCCGGTCCCACGGCCGTTGGAGAAAGCGTCGCGACCGCCGCCGCTGCCGGATCGCCCCCCTCCGGCAGCGGCGCGCGGGCACGCCCGCCGATCGGCGCAACCCTCACCGACGACTGACCTTCCCTCCACTGCGCAACGGATCCAGCCATGACCAGCGACACCAGCAAGCCCACCATCGCCATCCTCGGCTACGGCAGCCAGGGCCGCGCCCACGCGCTCAACCTGCGCGACTCAGGCTTCGACGTGCGCGTCGGCCTGCGCCCGGGCGGCCCGACCTCGATCAAGGCGGCCGCCGACGGTTTCGCGGTGCAGACGCCCGCGGAGGCCGCGGCCGGCGCCGACATCGTCGCGGTCCTGACCCCGGACATGGTGCAGCCGCAGCTGTACCGCGAGGTGATCGCCCCGGCGATGCGCGAGGGCGCCTGCCTGCTGTTCGCGCACGGCTTCAACGTGCACTACGGCCAGATCGAGCCGCGCGCCGACCTCGACGTGGTGCTGGTGGCGCCGAAGGGCCCGGGCGCACTGGTCCGGCGCGAGTACGAGATCGGCCGCGGCGTGCCCGCGGTGTATGCCGTGCACCAGGACACCAGCGGCCGCGCCGAGCAGCTCGCGCTGACCTACTGCGCCGGGATCGGCGGCGCGCGCCAGAACGCGATCCGCACCACCTTCAAGGAGGAGACCGAGACCGACCTGTTCGGCGAGCAGGCGGTGCTGTGCGGTGGCGCCACCAAGCTGGTGCAGGCCGGCTGGGAAACCCTGGTCGAGGCCGGCTACCAGCCCGAGGTGGCGTACTACGAGTGCCTGCACGAGCTGAAGCTGATCGTCGACCTGCTGTACGAGGGCGGCATCACCCGCATGCACGAGTTCATCAGCGAGACCGCGCAGTACGGCGATCTCACCCGCGGCCCCTACGTGATCGACGATCACGCCCGCGCGCAGATGAAGAAGATCCTGACCGAGATCCAGGACGGCACCTTCGCGCGGCAGTGGATCGCCGAGTACGCCGCCGGCAACGGCAACTACAAGGCGCTCAAGCAGGCCGATCTCGAGCACCCGATCGAAGAAGTCGGCAAGCGCCTGCGCGGGGCGATGAAGTGGCTGGAACAGCCGGCGCCGCAGCCGGCGGCCGCACCCGCCGCGCCGGCCCCGGCCGCCCGGTCCGAGGCGGCGTGATGAGCGCGCGCGCAGCGGCGGCGCGCGCCGCGGCAGAAGAGGCGGGCGCGGCCATGGCCGCGCCCGCACCGGCTCCGGCGGCCGCGCCCGTCAACGGCGCGCGCTGGCTGGTGCAGGCGCTGGCGGCGGAGGGCGTGGACACCCTGTTCGGCTACCCCGGCGGGGCGATCATGCCGTTCTACGACGCCCTGCACGGCGCCGCGCTGCGCCATGTGCTGGTCCGCCACGAGCAGGGCGCGGCGTTCGCCGCCAACGGCTACGCGCGCGCCAGCGGCCGGGTCGGGGTGTGCGTGGCCACCTCCGGCCCCGGCGCCTCCAACCTGGTCACCGGGATCGCCGACGCGATGCTGGACTCGGTGCCGATGGTGGTCATCACCGGCCAGGTGGCGACGCCGCTGATGGGCACCGACGCCTTCCAGGAGCTGGACGTCTTCGGCATGACCATGCCGATCGTCAAGCACAGCTTCCTGCCGCGCAGCGTCGACGCCCTGCCCGCGATGCTGGCCGAGGCGTTCCGTATCGCCCGCTCCGGGCGCCCGGGGCCGGTCCTGATCGACCTGCCCAAGGACGTGCAGATCGGCGACGCCTCCCACCTGCCCGCGCACGTACCGCTGGCGGCGACTCCGGTGGAGACCGCCGCGGAGGCCTCGCTGCACGCCGCCGCGGCGCTGATCGCGCAGGCCCAGCGCCCGGTGCTGTACGGCGGCGGCGGCATCGCCCTGGCCGGCGCGGTGGAGGCGTTTCGCGAGTTCGTCGACCGGACCCGCATTCCCGCCGTGCTGACCCTGAAGGCGCTGGGCGCGCTGCCCGCGGCCCACCCGTGCAACCTCGGCATGCTGGGCATGCACGGCGGCCGCGCCGCCAACCACGCGGTGCAGGAGAGCGATCTGCTGATCGTGGTCGGCGCCCGCTTCGACGACCGCGCCACCGGCAAGCTGGCCGAGTTCGCCCCCGAGGCGCGGGTGCTGCACCTGGATGCCGACGGCTGCGAGATCGGCAAGCTGCGCGCGGTCGACGTCGCCGTGCACGGCGATGTCGCCGCCGCGCTGGAGCGACTCACCGCGCCCTGCGCCGCGCAGGCGCGAGAGGGGCGCCACGCCGACGCGCGCCGCGCCTGGGGCGACCTGTGCGAACGCCGCAGCCGCCGCTTCGCGGCGCGCTACGACGCCCCCGGCGAGGGCGTGTACGCGCCGAAGCTGCTGCGGCGCCTGTCTGAGCTGGCCCCGGAGGCGATCGTCAGCTGCGACGTCGGCCAGCACCAGATGTGGGTGGCGCAACATTGCCGTTTCGCCCATCCGCGCCGGCACCTGACCAGCGGCGCGCTCGGGGCGATGGGCTTCGGCCTGCCGGCGGCGATCGGCGCACAGCTGCAGGACCCGGCCGCGCAGGTGGTGTGCGTCAGCGGCGACGGCTCCTTCCTGATGAACGTGCAGGAGCTGGCGACCGTGGCGCGCTACCGCCTGCCGGTGAAGATCGTGGTGCTCGACAACCAGGCGCTGGGCATGGTGCGGCAGTGGCAGGAGCTGTTCTTCGAGCGCCGCTACTCGGAGATCGACCTGTCCGACAACCCCGACTTCGCGGTGGTCGCGCGGGCGTTCGGCATCGAGGCGATCTCGCTGTCGCGCGGCGACGGCATCGATGCCGCGCTGCAACGCCTGCTGGCGGTGCCGGGCCCGGCGCTGCTGCACGTGGCCATCGATCCGACCGCCAACGTCTGGCCGTTGGTGCCGCCCAACCACAACAACGCGCAGATGCTCGACGCCGACGAAGTCTCGTCGCTGCCGACCGGCGCAACCGCTCCCGCCCGCACCGCCCCCGAGGACCCCACCCATGCGCTACCGGCTTGATCTGACCCTGCGCAGCGCCGAGGGCGCGCTGGTGCGCGTGCTCGGCGCCGCCGAGCGCCGCGGTTTCCGCCCGCTGTCGGTCGACGGCGAGACCCGCCCGGATGGCGACCGCTGGTACCTGCGCATGACCGTCGAGGGCGAGCGCAGCGACGAGGCCCTGCGCGGGCAGCTGGCGAAGCTGCACGACTGCCTGTCGGTGGAGGTGTCGCCATGCGCCTGAATCCGCGCAGCCCGGCCCCGGCCGCCGCGCGTCCGCCAGCACTCGCTGCTGCGAGCCGATCCTGACCGCCCCATCCCGCACTGCGAACGCCACCACGGAACCCACCGATGTCCGCTACCAGTACCGCCACCGTCACGCCGATCACCGATGCCGGCCACGCTCCTCGACCCCAGCTCTGGTTCGACGGCGCCCTGGCCGACGTCGAGACCCTGCAGGCCGACCTGACCACCCACGCGATGCACTACGGCAGCGGCGTGTTCGAAGGGATCCGCGCCTACGCCACCGCCGAGGGCGCTGCGGTGTTCCGCCTGCCCGAGCACATGGAGCGGATGCGCCGCGGCGCCGAACTGTTGGGCATGGACTTCGACCTCGACGCGGCGATCGAGGCGGTGCTGGCGACGCTGCGCGCCAACCGCCACCGCGACGCCTATATCCGCCCGCTGGCGTGGTTCGGCGCCGGCGGCTTCGGCCTCGATGTGGAGGGCCACCCGCAACACATGATGGTGTCGACCACCGCCACCCGCGTGCACCTGAACGGTGCCCGCGCCACCGTGGGCGTTTCCAGCTGGCGGCGCAACCCGGCCGATTCGCTGCCGCCGCTGAAACTGTGCGGCGCCTACGTCAACTCGATCCTGGCCAAGCGCGAGAGCAAGGCGCGCGGCTTCGACGAAGCCCTGTTCGTCGACCGCGACGGCTACGTGGTCGAGTGCACCGGCGCCAACCTGTTCGTGGTCGACGGCGGGCGGGTGACCGCGGTCGCGCACCGCGACGCCTTGCCCGGCATCACCCGCGACACCCTGATCGCCCTGACCGGCGCCGAGGTTCGCCCGCTGAGCCTGGAGGAACTGCTCGCCGCCGACGAGGTGTTCGCCTGCGGCACCGCCGCCGAGGTGGCACCGATCGCCCGCATCGAGGACCGCGATTACGGCGACAACCCGGTCAGCCGCGAACTGGCAGCGTTGTATGGCAGGGTGATCCGCGGCCAGGAGTCCGCCTCCGCCGCCTGGCTGACGCCGGTCTGAGCGCGACCATGGAGCCCGACGTCGCCCGCACCGGATCCGTCACCGCCGCCGACGTGCTGGCCGCACAGGCGCGGCTGCGCCGCTATCTCGACGTCACCCCGCTGCACCACGCCGAACGCTTCGGCTGCTGGCTGAAGCTGGAGAACCTGCAGCGCACCGGCTCCTACAAGGTGCGCGGCGCGCTCAACGCGCTGCTGGCGGCGCGCGAGCGCGGCGACCACCGCCCGGTGATCGCCGCCTCCGCCGGCAACCACGCCCAGGGCCTGGCCTGGGCCGCGTACCGGCTCGGGGTGCAGGCGATCACGGTGATGCCCAAATGCGCGCCGCAGACCAAGGTGGCGGGCGTGGCGCACTGGGGCGCCACCGTGCGCCTGCACGGCGACGGCTACGATCAGGCGCGCGCCTTCGCCGTCGAGCTGGCCGCGCAGAACGGCTACCGGCTGCTGTCGGCCTTCGACGATCCGGACGTGATCGCCGGCCAGGGGACCGTCGGCCTGGAGATCGCCGCGGCGATGAATCCGGACGTGGTGCTGGTCCCGATCGGCGGCGGCGGGCTGGCGGCCGGCGTCGCCCTGGCGCTGAAATCTGCGTGTCTGTCCGGGGCGCAAGCGTCCCGGCGCGTGCGCATCGTCGGCGCGCAGGTCGAAGGCGTCGACGCGATGGCGCGCGCGCTGCGCGGCGAGCCCACCGGTGCAGAGCCGGCCGCCTCGCTGGCCGATGGCGTGCGGGTCAGGGAGCCCGGCCGGCTCACCCGCATGCTGCTGGCGGAGCTGCTCGACGACGTGGTGATCGTGCGCGAGGCCGAGCTGCGCGAGACCCTGGTGCGGCTGGCGCTGGAGGAACACGTGATCGCCGAGGGCGCCGGCGCGCTGGCGCTCGCGGCCGGCCGCCGCGTCGCCGGCCGGCGCAAGTGCGCGGTGGTCTCCGGCGGCAATCTCGACGCCGCGGTGCTCTCGCGGCTGCTCGCCGAGGTGCGGCCGCGGCCGCCACGGCGACCGCGGCGGCGGCGCCGCGAAGCGGTCGCCGCGCCCGCACCCGGCCTGCCCCGAATCCTCGACGCCGGGCGCCGCCCCGGCGCCGTCCCGCCCCCGCCGCGCACCGTCCACCGCTGCGAAGAGGTACTCCCCGCATGAACGACACCAAGCCCGCGCCCGGCAACGCGGCCACGCCGGCCCAGGTCCGGATCTTCGACACCACCCTGCGCGACGGCGAGCAGTCGCCCGGCTGCAGCATGACCCCGCGGCAGAAGGTGGTGATGGCACGTGCGCTCGCCGGGCTCGGCGTGGACGTGATCGAGACCGGTTTCCCGGCCAGCTCGGAATCCGACCGCGAGGCGGCGCGGCTGATCGCCCGCGAAGTGCGCACCCCGGTGCTGGCGGTGCTCTCGCGCTGCCTGCCGGCCGACATCGAGGCCTCGGCGCGGGCGCTGGACGGCGCGGCCCGGCCGCGGCTGCACGTGTTCATCTCCACCAGCGCGCTGCACCGTGAGCACAAGCTACGAATGTCGAAGGCGCAGGTGCTCGACACCGCCGCTGCCTGCGTGGCCCAGGCCCGCGGCTTCGTCGACGACGTCGAGTTCTCCACCGAGGACGGCACCCGTACCGAGCGCGAGTTCCTGGCGGAGGTGGTCGGGGCGGCGATCGCCGCCGGCGCCACTACCATCAACGTGCCCGACACCCTGGGCTACACCACCCCCGAGGAGATGCGGGCGCTGTTCGCGCATCTGATCGCCACCGTGCCCGGCGCCCGCGAGGTGGTGTTCAGCGCGCACTGCCACGACGACCTGGGCATGGCGGTGGCCAACTCGCTGGCGGCGATCGAGGGCGGCGCGCGCCAGGTGGAATGCACCATCAACGGGATCGGCGAGCGCGCCGGCAACTGCGCCATGGAGGAGCTGGTGATGGCGCTGAAGGTGCGCGGCGCCTGGTACAACGCCGACACCGGCATCGATACCCGCCAGCTGGTGCCCGCCTCCAAGCTGCTGTCGCGGCTGGTGGGGATGCCGGTGCAGCGCAACAAGGCGGTGGTCGGCGCCAACGCCTTCGCCCACGAGTCCGGCATCCACCAGCACGGCATGCTGCGCCACCGCGGCACCTACGAGATCATGAATCCCGAGGATGTCGGCTGGCCCGCTTCGAAGATGGTGCTGGGCCGGCACAGCGGCCGCGCCGCGGTCTCGCACCGGCTGCGCGCGCTCGGCTACACCCTCGGCGAAGGACAGCTGGACCAGGCCTTCGCCGGGTTCAAGGCGCTGTGCGAGCGCCAACGGGTGGTCGAGGACCGCGACCTGGAGGCGCTGATGCACGGCGACATCCGCGGCGACGGCTTCCGGCTGGCGTCGATGACGGTCAGCGATCGCGGCCAGCGCGCCAGCGCCGAGATCGAGCTGTCCGACCCCGACGGCCGCAGCATCGGCAAGCGCGCGCTCGGCGACGGCCCGGTCGACGCGCTGTTCTCCGCCCTGGCGGCGGCGACCGGGGTCGATCTGCAGCTGGAAAGCTACCAGGTGCACAGCGTCGGCATCGGCGCCGACGCGCGCGGCGAGGCCAACCTCAGCGTGCGCTGCGGAGACGACGCCTGGGAGGGCACCGGCACCAGCACCGACGTCATCGAGGCCAGCGCCCTGGCCTGGCTGGACATCGCCAACCGGGTGCTGCGGGCGCGCCAGCTGCAGCCGCAGCGCCAGGCCGCGCACGCGTGAGCGCCCCTCGCCAGACCGCTTCGCCCCCACTTCCCGGCCCCGGACCACGGGGAAACGGGGCGCCCGACCAGACCGGACACCCTTCCGACATGACTGCCACCACCCTGTTCGACAAACTGTGGGACGCGCACGTCGTGGTCCCCGAAACCGACGCCGCGCCCGCGGTGCTGTACGTCGATCTGCACCTGATCCACGAGGTGACCTCGCCGCAGGCGTTCTCGGAGCTGCGCGCGCGCGGGCTGGCGCCGCGTCGCCCCGACCTGACCAAGGCGACGATGGACCACTCCACGCCGACCCTGCCGCGCGGCGCCGACGGCCGTCTGCCCTACTACACCCCGGCCTCCGAGAGCCAGGTCGAGATGCTGGCGCGCAACTGCGCCGCGGCGGGCATCGAACTGTTCGATTTCGGCTCCGACCAGCGCGGCATCGTCCACGTGTTCGCACCGGAGATGGGCTTCACCCAGCCCGGCATGACCATCGTCTGCGGCGACAGCCACACCTCAACCCACGGCGCCTTCGGCGCGTTGGCGTTCGGCATCGGCACCAGCGAGGTCGGCCACGTGCTGGCCACCCAGTGCCTGCTGCAGCGCCGCCCGAAAACGATGGCGGTCAACGTGGAAGGCGAGCTGGCGCCGGGCGTCGGCGCCAAGGACGTGATCCTCCACGTCATCGGCGCGATCGGCGTCAACGGCGGCACCGGCCACGTGATCGAGTACCGCGGCTCGACCATCCGCGCGATGGACATGGAAGAGCGCATGACCCTGTGCAACATGTCGATCGAGGCCGGCGCCCGCGCCGGGATGGTGGCACCGGACGAGACCACGTTCGCCTGGCTCGCAAAGGCCCCCCGGGCCCCCAGGGGCGCGGCGTTCGACGCCGCACGGGCGCGCTGGCGCGAGCTGCGGAGCGACCCCGGCGCGCAGTTCGACGCCGAGGTGACGCTCGACGCGCGCGACATCCGCCCCACCCTGACCTGGGGCACGCATCCGGGCACCGCGATCGCCGTCGATCGGGCGATCCCGGAGGCCGCCGACGCGGCCGCGCAGAAGGGCCTGGACTACATGCAACTCGCCCCGGGGCGGCCGCTGCAGGGCACCCCGGTCGACGTGGTGTTCGTCGGCTCCTGCACCAACGGCCGCCTGCGCGACCTGCGCGAGGTGGCGCAGGTGCTGCGCGGGCGCAGGATCGCCCCGCGCGTGCGCATGCTGGTGGTGCCCGGCTCCGAGCAGGTCAAGCGCGAGGCCGAGGCCGAAGGCATTCCCGAGATCGTGCGTGCGGCCGGCGCGGAGTGGCGCGAGCCGGGCTGCTCGATGTGCATCGCCATGAACGGCGACCTGGTGGCGCCCGGCCAACTCGCGGTGAGCACCAGCAACCGCAACTTCGAGGGCCGGCAGGGGCCCGGCTCGCGCACCCTGCTCGCCTCGCCGCTGACCGCCGCCTGGGCCGCGGTGCACGGCTGCGTGTCCGACCCGCGCGAGCTGTTCGCGGCACCGCAGGCGCGGCGGGAGGTGGCGTGAGCCGCGACCGCGCCGTCCATGCCCGCCGCCTGCGGCGGGCGCCGCCCGGATCGTCTGCTGCCTTCCCCGACACCCGACTCACGACCCCACCAGGATCGCCCCCATGACCGCATCGACCCGCATCGTCTCGCGCAGCGTGGTGCTCGCGCAGACCAACATCGATACCGACCAGATCATCCCCGCGCGGTTCCTGTCCACGACGGAGCGCGAGGGCCTGGGCCAGCATGCCTTCAACGACTGGCGCCGGCGCGCCGACGGCAGCGCCGATCCGGGCTTCCCCTTCAACCGGCCCGACAGCACCGGCCGCAGCATCCTGCTGGCCGGCCGCAACTTCGGCTGCGGCTCCTCGCGCGAACACGCGCCCTGGGCGCTGCGCGACCTCGGCCTGCGCGCCATCGTCAGCAGCCAGATCGCCGACATCTTCCGCAGCAACGCGCTCAAGAACGGGCTGCTGCCGGTGGTGCTGCCGGAGGCGGCGGTACAGGCGCTGATGCAGCGGCCCGACGACGAGCTGGAGATCGACGTCGCCACCCGCGAGCTGCGCACGCCCGGCAACGACGTGTACCGCTTTCCGCTGGACGCGTTTGCGCGGACCTGCCTGCTCGAGGGCGTCGACGAGCTCGGCTACCTGCTCTCGCGCCGCAGCGAGATCGAACTCTACGAGGAACGCTTCCATGCGCGCTGAGATCGTCATCCTGCCCGGCGACGGGATCGGGCCCGAGGTGACCGCGGCCGCGGTCGCGGTGCTGCGGGCCGTCGCCCGTCGCTTCGGCCATGCCCTGAACTTCGCCGAACACGACATCGGTGGCATCGCCATCGACCGCCACGGCGATCCGCTGCCGCCGGCGACGCTCGACGCATGCAACCGCGCCGACGCGGTGCTGCTGGGCGCCGTCGGCGGACCGAAGTGGTCCGACCCGAATGCCAGGGTTCGCCCCGAGCAGGGCTTGCTGGCGTTGCGCAGGGCGCTCGGGTTGTACGCCAACCTGCGCCCGGTGCAGCCGCATCCTGCGACCCTGGGCGCCGCGCCGATCAAGCCGCACCTGCTCTCCGGCGTGGACCTGCTGGTGGTCCGCGAGCTGACCGGCGGCATCTACTTCGGCGACAAGACCCGCACCGCCGATTCCGCCTCCGACCTGTGTAGCTACAGCGTCGCCGAGATCGAACGCGTGGTGCGCCGCGCCTGCCGCCTGGCGCAGGGACGCCGCTGCCACGTCACCTCGGTCGACAAGGCCAACGTGCTGGAGACCTCGCGGCTATGGCGCGACGTGGCCACGCGCATCGCCCGCGACGAGTTCCCCGACATCCTCCTCGAGCACCAACTGGTCGATTCCATGGCAATGCACCTGCTGTCCAGGCCGAGGGCGTACGACGTCGTCGTCACCGAGAACATGTTCGGCGACATCCTCACCGACGAGGCGTCGATGCTGGCCGGCTCGATGGGCCTGCTGCCGTCGGCCTCGCTGGGCGACGGCAAGGCCGGCCTGTACGAGCCGATCCACGGCTCCGCGCCCGACATCGCCGGCCGCGGCATCGCCAACCCCTATGGCGCGATCCTCAGCGCCGCGCTGCTGCTGCGCCATTCGCTGGGGCTCGTGGACGAGGCCGCCTGTGTCGAGCAGGCGGTCGACTCGGCGCTGGAGGCCGGCGTGCTCAGCGCCGACCTGGCCGCGGGCGGCGACGCCGTCGGCACCCACGGCGTCGCCGCCGCCGTCGTCGAACGCATCGAAACGCCCAGTCACGTCGCCGAACTGCGCGACTGAGCCGGCCCGGCTGCGCCGCGCTCAGGCGCGCTCGACGAATGGGGGCTGCTGCGGCGCTCGTCCGCGATCTCGCGCGCGAGCGTTGCACGCCGAAGCCGGTGCTGTCGCTGGACCGCCGCGTGTCGATCAGGCCGCCCTCCATGCGGGTTCCCCCCTCGCACCAGGCGCTCCTGCGGGCGCCCCCCCCCCGGGATCGGGGCCGATGGGGAGGTGCGGCCGCCGGTACCGGCCGCGCCCCGAGAAATGAGACCGGTGCATCCTTCGACCCGACCCGGCGCGACTATGATCGCCCGAAGGGGAAGCTCGGGAGTTACCGGCCATGTCCGGCAGCGGCGAAGCAATCGAACCGGAGGTTTCGCTCGTTACTGTCCATTGGAGCCGTAGCCTGCGCACGCGCATCGCGCTGTGGTCCGGGACGATGACGGTATCGCTGCTGTTGCTGATCGCCATCGTCACGGCCTGGCTGGTGCGCGAGCGCATCATCGAAAGCGCGCAGCTCGACACCCGCGCCAGCGCGTACGAAGCGGCCGAGCGGCTCGAGGGCGGATTGCGCATGACGGCGGTCGCCGCCGGCGCCCTGGCCGAGCTGGTCGCCACCGCCCACATGGACCCGGCGCAGCTGAGCGCCGCCCTGCAGGCGACGATCGGCGCCACCCCCGGGGTCAGTGGCGGCCTGCTCGCGCTGGAGCCCGAGCATCCCGGCGATCCCGGCCACGCGCGCTACTTCGGCGCCGACGGCATGCAGCGCGACTTCGTCGCCGATGGCTACGACTACCGCGCCCAGGCCTGGTACCGGCGCAGCCTGTCGGCGCGCGATGGCTGGTGGTCCGAGCCCTACCTCAACCGCACCGCCGGGCACGTCTGGATGGTCACCTACAACCTGGCGCTGCCCGCGCGCGAGGACGGATCCACGCGCGGCATGGTCAGCCTGGACCTGCCGTTGGAAGAACTGGTGGCGCCGATCGAGTCGCTCGCCTACCTGCCGGGCTGGCAAGCCATCCTGGTGGCCCCGGCCGGCACCATCGCCATGAGTACGGTCCCCGGCGTGGCCCTGCACCAAACCCTGGATGGCTACATCGCGGGCCATGCCCGCCCCGACCTGGAGCCGGCGGCGCGGGCGGTCCGAGCGCGCCAGGAAACCCACTACGTGCACCAGGACATCCTCACCGGCGAAAAGCGCCATACGGTCGTAAAACCGGCTGGCGACAGCGGCTGGACGTTGCTCGTCGGCCAGTCCTACGCGCTGATCGTCGCGCGGCTGAACCGGGCGCTGTCCCTGCTGCTGGCGGCGAGCGTGCTGCTGGCCCTGGTCAGCACGTTGCTGGTGCGCCGGTTCGCCAGGAAGATCAGCCGGCCGGTGGAGCAGCTGGCGGCATCGGCCAGCCGGCTGGGCCTGGGCGAATACGGCACCCCGGTGGAGCACGTCGCGCGGCACGACGAGGTGGGCCAGCTGGCGCGCACCCTTGAAAGCGCCCGCGGCTCCATCCGGCGGCAGCTGGCGGAGATCGAGGAAATGGGCGCAGCCAGGCAGAAGCTGGAAAGCGAGCTGGATATCGCCCGCGACATCCAGCGGGCCATGCTGCCGCTGGGACGGGTGATCGACTGCGGCCGCTCGCATCTGGATGCGCAGGCGGTGCTGGAGCCCGCCAAGGCCGTCGGCGGCGACTTCTACAACTTCATCGAGCGCGGCGACGGCGAGCTATGGTTCGTCATCGGCGACGTCTCCGACAAAGGCGTGCCGGCGGCGCTGTTCATGGCACGCACGGTGACGATACTGGAAGTGGCCGCGCAGACCGCCGCCTCGCCGGCACAGGTGCTGGCGGAAGGCTCGCGGCGGCTGGTGCAGGGCAACGACACCTGCATGTTCGCTACCGTGTTGTGCGGGCGCATCGACGTGCGCACCGGCGCCTGCACGCTGGCGAGCGCGGGGCACGATCCGCCGGTGCTGCTGCGCGCCGGCGGACGCGCCGAACTGCTGGCGCTGGACAACGCCCCTCCGCTGGGCTTCGAGGTCTGCGAGCAATACTCGCTGTGGGAGGGTCGACTTGCTCCCGGCGACTGCCTGCTGGCCTATACCGACGGCGTAACGGAAGCCTTCAACCCCGACAACGAGGCGTACGGCAGCGACCGCCTGCTGGCCCTGGTGCGCCCCGACTACGGCGCGCTGGACCACTGCCGTCGGCTGATCGCCGAGGTGCACGGTTTCGCCAGCGGCGCGCCGCAACACGACGACATCGCGGTACTGGCGATCCGCATGACCGAGGACGCGGCCGGGCACAACGCGGAACGGTCCCCAGCCGGAGCCGAACAATGCTCATCAGACTGATCGTGCCGGGCGAACACGCGCGGGTCGAGGACCTCAACGCCTCGCTGGAGGCGGTACTGGCCCGCCACGGCGTTGAGCAGGGGGTGCGCGACGACGTGCGCCTGATCGTGGAGGAACTGGCCTGCAACGCCATCGAGCACGGCGGTCCCGACGACCCCGACATCGGGCAGCACGAGCTGTCCGTCGACATCGCCATCCGCGACGATCTGCTCGTCCTGCAGTTCCGCGACGACGGTGCGCCGTTCAACCCGACCGATGTCTCCACCCCCGATCTGGATGCCGACATCGAAGCCCGCCCCCTCGGCGGACTCGGCCTGTACCTGATCAGGCAGCTGGCGGAAGAAATCACCTATCGCCGCAACGGCGACCTCAACCTGCTGAAGGTGGTCCTGCGCGTCAATACACCGGAGAAGCAAGCATGAGCCTGGACATCCAGATGCACCCGCCCGCCGACGGCAGCCAGCGCGTGAGCCTCGCCGGGCGCCTGGACACGCAGAGCTACGCCCAGCTGGACGCGCAGCTGGCGCCGCTGCTGCAGGCCCCGCCGAAAGGTTGCGTGCTGGTGCTGGAGCTCGGCGGGCTGAACTACATCAGCAGCGCGGGCATCCGCTCCATCTTCAAGGCCCGGAAGGCGCTGTCGCCGCACGGCGGCAAGGTCCTGGTGGTCGATCCGCAGCCGCAGATCCAGAAGGTCTTCGATCTCGTCAAGGCCGTACCGATGAACGAGATCTTCTCGTCCACCGCGGAGGCGGATGCCTACCTGGAGGCCATGCAGCGCAAGGTGCTGGAAGGCCACGACGAGGACTGACCCCCGCCCCAGGGTGGAGCCGGCGGTCGCTGGACGATACGGGCGCCGCGGCGCGCCGCCACGGCAACCCGCGGCCCTCGCCCGCCGCCCGCCGGTCGTGTTCGCCCGGCGCCTCGCCACCGGGCCGCGCCCGCGGGTGCCGCGCCGATGCGCTTATCGCAGCGATGCGTTGATCCGTTCCAGGGTCGAGGCTCCGGGGGAGAGGACATCGGAACCGAGCGCGTTGAGCGGCACGGCGACGGTACCCAGGTGCGCATGCAGGTCGCGTGCCTCGGGATCGACGTACAGCAGGCCGGTGACGATCTCGCCGCGGGCATGGCGCTGCTGGACCAGGTTCAGCGCCGCGATCCGGTCGCGCGGGTCCCAGGCCTCGTCGAGCTTGTGCAGCCGCAGCACCGCGCCGTCGTGCCCGGTCACGTCGATGCTCTCGCCGGGACCGTAGTCGACCACGATCTCGGCCCGGGGCGGGATCACGTCGAGCCGGTTCACCGCCTGGTTGTGCGCGCGCACGTAGTCGTAGCTGCGGGTGCTGCCGGCGTGGTTGTTGAAGGCGACGCAGGGGCTGACGATGTCGATGAAGGCCGCGCCGCGGTGCGACAGCGCGCCCTTGATCAGCGGCACCAGCTGGCGCTTGTCGCCGGAGAAGCCGCGCGCGACGTAGCTCGCGCCGAGCTGCAGCGCCATCGTCACCATGTCCAGGGCGCTGTCGCTGTTGGCCACGCCGCGCTTGGACACAGAGCCCTGGTCTGCGGTGGCCGAGAACTGCCCCTTGGTCAGGCCGTACACGCCGTTGTTCTCGACGATGTACGCCATGTCCACCCCGCGGCGGATCGCGTGGACGAACTGGCCGATGCCGATCGAGGCCGAGTCGCCGTCCCCGGACACGCCCAGGTAGATCAGCGAACGGTTCGCCAGGTTGGCGCCGGTGAGCACCGAGGGCATGCGCCCGTGCACGGTGTTGAAGCCGTGCGACTGGCCGAGAAAATAGTCCGGGGTCTTGGAGCTGCAACCGATGCCCGACAGCTTGGCGACGCGATGCGGCTGGATGTCGAGTTCCCAGCAGGCCTGGATGATCGCCGCCGAGATCGAATCGTGGCCGCAGCCGGCGCACAGGGTGCTGATCTTGCCCTCGTAGTCGCGGCGGGTGAAGCCGATGGCGTTGCAGGCCAGGGTCGGGTGATGCAGCTTCGGCTTGGCGATGTAGGTCATGTGCCCTCCGTCCTCCACACCAGCGCAACGCTCGCCGCCCTCCCGTAGAAGCGGAGAGCACGATTCGACATCAGGCCACGCTGTGCCGTTGCACGGCCGGCCGCAGCTGGGCGGCGATCGCGTCGGCGATGAAGCGCGCGGTGATCGGGGTGCCGTCGTAGTGCAGGACCGGGACCAGCCGCGCCGGGTCGATGTCGAAGGCATCGATGATCAACAGCCTGAGCTGGGCATCGCGGTTCTGCTCGACGACGAAGACCCGTTCGTGGGCGCCGATGAAGTCGCGCACCGCGTCCGCGAACGGGAACGCGCGTACCCGGAGGGTGTCGAGCCCGATGCCGTCCGCGCCCAGGCGATCGATCGCCTCGGCCATCGCCGGGCTGGTGGAACCGTAGAAGATCGCGCCGTGCCGCGCCGGTACCTCTGCGCATTCCAGAACCGGCTGCGGCACCAGCGCCTTGGCGCTCTCGAACTTCCTCAGCAGCCGCTGCATGTTGTAGACGTAGTCCTCGCCCCGCTCCGAATAACGCGCGGACGGATCCCGCGAGGTGCCTCGGGTGAAGTACGCGCCCTTGTCCGGGTGTGTCCCCGGCCAGGTGCGCCAGGGGATGCCGTCGCCGTCGACGTCGCGGTAGCGGGCGAACTCGCTCCCGGCTTCCAGCTGCTCCGCGGTCATCACCTTGCCGCGGTCGTAGGCGCGGGCGTCGTCCCATTCGAACGGCGCGCACAGGCGCTGGTTCATGCCGATGTCCAGGTCGCTCATCACGAACACCGGCGTCTGCAGGCAGTCGGCCAGGTCCAGCGCGCGCGCGGCGAAGTCGAAGCACTCGTGCGGATCCTCGGGGAACAGCAGCACGTGCCGGGTATCCCCGTGCGAGGCGTAGGCGCAGGCCAGCACGTCCGACTGCTGGGTGCGGGTGGGCATGCCGGTGGAGGGGCCGCCGCGCTGCACGTCGATGATGGTCACCGGGATCTCGGCGAAATAGGCCAGGCCGATGAACTCGGCCATCAGCGAGATGCCCGGGCCGGCGGTGGCGGTGAACGCACGCGCGCCGTTCCAGCCGGCGCCCACCACCATGCCGATCGAGGCGATCTCGTCCTCGGCCTGGATCACCGCGTGGCGCGCGCGTCCTTCGGCGTCGACACGGTACTTGCGGCAGTACCCCTGGAACGCCTCGGCCAGCGACGAGGACGGGGTGATCGGATACCAGGCGCAGACCGTGGCGCCGCCGTAGACGCAGCCCAGCGCGGCGGCGGCGTTGCCCTCGACGAAGACGCGCTCCCCCACCGCGTCGGCCCGGCGAACCCGCAGGCCGAGCGGGTACGGCAGGTGCTCTCGCACCCAGTCGCGGCCCAGGTGCAGGGCCGCGACATTGGCCCCGAGCAGCTTCTCCTTGCCCCGGTACTGCTCGCCGATCAGGGTCTCGATGACCTCCGGATCGATCTCCAGCAGCGCACTGAGCGCGCCGACGTACATGATGTTCTTGAACAGCTGGCGCTGGCGCGGATCCTGGTAGTTGGCATTGCAGATCGCCGTCAGCGGCACCCCGATCACGGTGACATCGTCGCGGATCCGCGCGCGCGGCAGCGGCCGGGTGCTGTCGTGGAGCAGGTAGCCGCCCGGCTCGGTCGCGGCCAGGTCCTCGTCCCAGGTCTGCGGGTTCATCGCCACCATCAGGTCGACCCCACCGCGCCGCCCGAGCCAGCCGCGTTCGCAGACCCGAACCTCGTACCAGGTCGGCAGCCCCTGGATGTTGGACGGAAAGATGTTGCGCGGGCTCACCGGCACGCCCATGCGCAGGATCGCCTTGGCGAACAGCTCGTTGGCCGAGGCGGAACCCGAGCCGTTGACGTTGGCGAACTTGACGACGAAATCGTTGACCGCCTGCAGCGGTGCGTGGGCGGGCGTCATGCCGCCGCCTCGGCCTTCGCGCCGCGCCGGTCGCCGCCGGCATGGACCTCGCGCAGCAGGAACTTCTGCATGTCCCAGGCGCCGGTCGGGCAGCGCTCCGCGCACAGCCCGCAGTGCAGGCAGACGTCCTCGTCCTTGACCATGACCCGCGCGGTCTTCAGCGGCGCAGACACGTACAGGTCCTGTTCGCGGTTCATCGCCGGCGCGGTCAGGCGCGTGCGCAGCTCGTCCTCCTCGCCGTTGGCGGTGAAGGTGATGCAGTCGGTCGGGCAGATGTCGACGCAGGCATCGCATTCGATGCACTTGTCGCGAACGAACACCGTCTGCACGTCGCAGTTGAGGCAGCGCTGGGTCTCCTTCCAGGCGGTGGCGGCATCGAAGCCCAGCTCCACCTCCACGTGCATGCTGTCCAGCTTGCGGGCCGCCTCCGACCACGGCACCGGGTAGCGCTCGTCCGGCGAGACCGCGTTGTCGTAGCTCCATTCGTGGATGCCCATCTTCTGCGACGAGAGCACCACATCGGGGCCCGGGCGCAGCTGCGGATCCTCGCCGCGCAGCAGGCGGTCGACCGAGATCGCCGCGGCATGGCCGTGCGCCACCGCCCAGATGATGTTCTTCGGCCCGAAAGCGGCGTCGCCGCCGAACAGCACGTGCGGCAGCGTCGACTGATGGGTGGCCTCGTCCACCACCGGCATGCCCCATTCGTCGAAATCGATGCCGAGGTCGCGTTCGATCCACGGGAACGCGTTCTCCTGGCCCACCGCGATCAGCACCTCGTCGCAGGGATGGAACTCGTCGGCCTCGCCGGTGGGGACCAGCCGGCGGCGGCCGTCTTCGCCGTATTCCACCCGCACCCTGGCGAAGGTCATGCCGGTCAGCTTGCCGCTGGCATGGACGAAGGACTTCGGCACCCTGCAGTCGAGGATCGGGATGCCCTCGTGCATCGCATCCTCCTTCTCCCAGGGGCTGGCCTTCATCTGCTCGAAACCCGAGCGCACGATCACCTTGACGTCCCCGCCGCCGAGGCGGCGCGCGCTGCGGCAGCAGTCCATCGCGGTGTTGCCGCCGCCCAGCACCAGCACCCGGCGCCCGACCGCGGTGACATGGCCGAAATGCACGCCGGCCAGCCAGTCCAGGCCGACGTGGATCTGCGCATCGGCCTCGCGCCGGCCCGGCAGGTCCAGGTCGCGCCCGCGGGGGGCGCCGCTGCCGACGAAGATCGCGTCGTAGCCCTCGGCCAGCAGGGCCTTCATCGAGTCGATCCGGCGCCCGCCGACGAACTCCACGCCGAGGTCGAGGATGTAGCCGGTCTCCTCGTCGATCACCGATTCGGGCAGGCGGAAGCGCGGCACCTGGGTGCGCATGAAGCCGCCGGCCTTGGGGTCGGCGTCGAACACGGCGACGTGGTAGCCGAGCGGCGCCAGGTCGCGCGCCAGGGTCAGCGAGGCCGGGCCGGCGCCGACGCAGGCCACGCGTCGGCCATTCGGTCGCGCCGCAGGCTCCGGCATCCGCGCGCGTACGTCGCCCTTGAGATCCGCGGCGACGCGCTTGAGCCGGCAGATCGCCACCGGTTCCGGCTTGCCGGCGTTGTTCTCCTCCACCCGGCCGCGGCGGCAGGCCGGCTCGCAGGGCCGGTCGCAGGTGCGGCCGAGGATCCCGGGGAACACGTTGCTGTGCCAGTTGACCATGTACGCATCGGCGTAGCGGCCGGCGGCGATCAGACGGATGTACTCGGGCACCGGGGTATGCGCCGGACAGGCCCACTGGCAGTCCACCACCTTGTGGAAGACGTCCGGGCGGCCGATATCGGTCGGTTGCACGGTCGTGCACCCCCGCGCTGGCAAGGCCGGGAGCGCCGGCCGTCGCTTGCGCGCCCGAGTCTAGCGCCGAAACCGCGGCGCGGCATGCTGCATGGCAACCGGTGCCGCCGCCCGGCGGCTAGCCGGCCCGGCCCGTGGCGCGCTCGTCCGGCCGCACCCGGAACCAGGCCGCGTACAGCGCCGGCAGGAAGATCAGGGTCAGCACCGTGGCCACGGTCAGCCCGCCCATGATCGCCACCGCCATCGGCCCGAAGAACACGCTGCGCGACAGCGGCACCATCGCCAGGATCGCCGCCGCCGCGGTCAGCACGATCGGGCGGAAGCGGCGCACCGTGGCCTCGACGATGGCATTCCAGCGGTCCACCCCCGCGGCCACGTCCTGCTCGATCTGGTCCACCAGGATCACCGAGTTGCGCATGATCATGCCGGCCAGCGCGATCGTGCCGAGCATCGCCACGAAGCCGAACGGGACCCGGAACAGCAGCAGGAACAGGGTCACCCCGATCAGCCCCAGCGGCGCGGTCAGCAGCACCAGGCCGGCGCGCGACAGGCTGCGCAGCTGCAGCATCAGCAGGGTCACCACCACGAACAGGAACAGCGGCATGCCCGCGGCGATCGAGCGCTGGCCGCGGGCCGAATCCTCGACCGTGCCGCCGGTCTCGAGCAGGTAGCCCTGCGGCAGCCCTGCGCGGATGTCCTCCAGAGTCGGCAGGATCCGGCCGACCACGGTGGGCGCGGTGTCGGCGTTGCGGATGTCGGCGCGCACGGTGACGGTGGGCAGGCGGTCGCGGTGCCAGATGATGCCGTCCTCGAATGCGTACTCGAGGGTCGCGATCTGCGAGACCGGCACCGCCTGCCCGGCTTCGGTCGGCACCGCGAGGCTGCCCAGCATGTCCAGGCGTGCTCGCTCGTCGCCGGTGCCGCGCATCAGCATCTCGACCAGTTCGTCGCCCTCCCGGTACACGCTCACCCGCAGCCCCGACAGCGAACCGGACAGGAACTGCGCGAGGTGCTGCGAACTCACCCCGAGGGCGCGGGCGCGGGCCTGGTCGATGTGCAGGCGCACCACCTTGCTCGGCTCGTCCCAGTCGAGGTTGACGTTGGTGGTGGCCGGGTCGGCCCGCACCCGCTCGGCTACCTGCCGGGCGATCGCGCGCACCCGTTCGACGTGCTCGCCCGACACCCGCAGCTGCACCGGATAGCCGACCGGCGGGCCGGTCTCTAGGCGGGTGACGCGCAGCTGCAGCTCGGGGAACTTGGGCGCCACCTCGTCGATCAGCCACTGGCGGATGCGCTCGCGGGCCTCGACGTCGCGGGTCATCACCACGAACTGGGCGAAATTGGCCTGCGGCAGCTGCTGGTCGAGCGGGAGGTAGAAACGCGGCGAACCGGTCCCGATGTAGGCGACGTGGTTCTCGATGCCTTCGCGGTCCTCCAGCAGGCGCTCCAAGCGGTACGCCTGTTGCTCGGTGGCGCGCAGCGAGCTGCCTTCGGCGAGCTCCAGATCGACCATAAGCTCGAGCCGGGTCGAATCCGGGAAGAACTGCTGCGGCACGAAGCGGAACAGCAGCACCGCGCCGACGAACAGCGCGGCGGTCGCGCCGATCACCAGCCAGCGGTGCGCCAGCGCCCAGTGCAGCCAGCCGCGGAAGCGCCGGTAGAACGGCCGCTGGTACGGGTCGTGGGGCCGGTGGTCGAGGGGCCGCGGCGCCAGCGCGAACGCGAACGCGGGCCAGCGCCCGGCCAGGCGCTCGCGCCAGCCGCGCAGCCGCCCCGCCGGTGAGCCCGGGGCCGGCGCTCGCGGGTGGCCCAGGTCCGGCAGCATCCGGTCGCCGAGCCAGGGAATGAACAGCACCGCCGCGATCCACGACACCACCAGGGCGATGGTCACCACCTGGAACAGCGAGCGGGTGTACTCGCCCGTCGAGGAGGCCGCGGTGGCGATCGGCAGGAACCCGGCCGCGGTGATCAGGGTACCGGTGAGCATCGGGAAAGCGGTGTGGTTCCAGGCGTAGCTGGCCGCCCTGAGCCGGCTGTCGCCCTGCTCCATCCTGACCGCCATCATCTCCACCGCGATGATCGCGTCGTCCACCAGCAGGCCGAGCGCCAGCACCAGCGCGCCCAGCGAGATCTTGTGCAGGCCGATGCCGAAGTAGTCCATGGTCGCGAAGGTCATCGCCAGCACCAGCGGGATCGACACCGCCACCACCAGCCCGGTGCGGAAGCCCAGCGAGAAGAAGCTCACCAGCAGCACGATCGCCACCGCCTCGGCCAGCACCTTGACGAACTCGCCCACCGAATCCTCCACCGCGCGCGGCTGGTCGGCGACGCGGCGCAGCTCCATGCCCACCGGCAGGGTCTCCTGCAGGCGTGCGAACTCGCGTTCCAGGCGCTCGCCCAGGCGCAGGATGTCGCCGCCCTCGTGCATCGACACGGCGATGCCGATCGCGTCCTGGCCCATGAAGCGCATCCGCGGCGCGGCGGGATCGGCGAAGCCGCGGCTGACGGTGGCGATGTCGTCCAGGCGGATGGTGCGGCCGCCGGCACGGATCGGGAACGCGCGGATCGCCTCGACCGAGTCGAAGGCGCCGTCCACCCGCAGCCGCACGCGTTCGCCGGGGGTCTCGAAGAACCCCGCGGGCACCACCGCGTTCTGCTCGGCCAGCGCCTGCTGCACCGCCTGCAGCGGAATGCCCAGGGTGGCCAGGCGGGCGTTGTCGACCTCGATCCAGATCTTCTCGTCCTGCAGCCCGACCAGTTCGACCTTGCCGACGTCGTCCAGGCGCTGCAGCTGCAGCTGCAGGCGGTCGGCGTAGTCCTTCATCACCGCGTAGTCGTAGCCTTCGCCGGTCAGCGCATAGATGTTGCCGAAGGTGTCGCCGAATTCGTCGTTGAAGAACGGCCCCACCACGCCCTCGGGCAGGGTCGCGCGGACGTCGCCGACCTTCTTGCGCACCTGGTACCACAGCTCCGGGATCTCGCCAGAACGCATCGAGTCGCGCGCCATGAAGATGATCTGCGACTCGCCGGGGCGCGAATACGAGCGGATGAACTCGTAGTCGCCGGTCTCCATCAGCTTCTTCTCGATCCGCTCGGTGACCTGGCTGGCCACCTCCTCGGCGGAGGCGCCCGGCCACAGCGTGCGCACCACCATCGCCTTGAACGTGAAGGGCGGATCCTCGGACTGGCCCAGCCGCGTATAGGACCAGGCGCCGGCGATCGCCACCACCAGCATCGCGTACAGCACCAGCCCGCGGTTGCCGAGCGCCCACTCCGACAGGTTGAAGCGGCTCATTCGGATTCCGGGTCCGCCGGCGCCAATGGCCGGTTGTCGCGGTCGACCGGCACCACCGCCTGGCCCTCGCGCAGCAGGTGGGCGCCGGCCGCCACCACCAGCGCTCCGGGTGCGAGCCCGGCCAGCACCGGCACCCGTTCGGCACCGAACTCGCCCAGTTCCACTGGCACCCGCCCGGCCGTGCCGGTGCGCCGGTCCACCACCCAGACCGCGGTGCTGCCGTCCTCGCCGCGCTGAACCGCCGTGAGCGGCACGCTGGCGACCGGCGCTTCGCCGTCAGCGGCCAGGTACACCCGTGCGCTCTGGCCGAGCGCCACCGCGCCGGCGGCGGCGTCGCCCAGGGCGACCCGGGCGGCGTAGGTGCGCGCGCTGGGGTCCGCGGCGGGCGAGATCTCGCGAATCCGGCCCGGCCAGCGCCGCTCGGGCGCGCTCCACAGCTCGACCGCGACGTCCTGCCCGACCCGGAAGGCGCCGAGCCGCGATTCCGGCAGCGCGATCAGCACCTCGCGGGCGCCGTCGGCGGCCAGGGTGTACACGGTCTGTCCCGCCGCCAGCACCTGCCCGGCTTCGGCCTGGCGGTCGGTGATCACGCCATCGGCGGGGGCGCGCAGCTCGGTGTAGCCGGCCTGGTTGCGGGCGACCTCCAGCTGCGCGCGGGCGGCGCGGGCCTGCTCCTGGGCGGCGCGCAGCGCGGTGGTCTGGGCGTCGAGGGCCGAGCGGCTGACCAGCTGCTCGGCGGCCAGGCGCCGGTAGCGCTCGTGATCGGCACGGGCGCGCTCGAGTTCGGCCTCGGCCGCCGCCGCCTGCGCGCCGGCCGACTGCGCCTGCAGCCGCTGGTCGCCCGGATCGAGCTCCGCGAGCAGGTCGCCGCGCCGCACCCGGGCCCCGACGTCGACGTGGCGCCGCACCAGCTTGCCGCCGACGCGGAACGAGAGCGCGCTCTCCTCGCGGGCGCGGACCTCCCCCGCGAGCGCCATCGCGGCCGCGCCGGCCCGGGCGCCGGCCGGCTCGACCAGGACCGGCCGCGCGGGTGCCGCGGGCACGGTTTCGCCGCCGCAGCCGGCCAGGAGCAGCGCCGCCCAGAGGATCGCGGCGATGGCCTTCCGATGCATTGCGGATCTCCGTGCCGAGCCGGCAAATTAATGAACCGGCCCGTATAGTATAAATAACAAACTCATTGGTCTAGTATTGACGGATGTCGCGAAAAAGCACGCCCAGGATCGCCGCCAGCCCCGGGCGGCCCAAGGATCTGACCAAGCGCGCGGCGATCCTCGACGCCGCCGAGCGGATGTTCCTGCAGCACGGCTACGAGGGCGTGAGCATGGACCAGATCGCCGCCGAGGCCGGCGTCTCCAAGCTCACCGTGTACAGCCATTTCGGCGACAAGGACGCCCTGTTCGCCGAAGCCGCCAGGGCCTACTGCGAACAGCAGATGCCGGCCTCGGTGTTCGCCCCGGCGCCGGCCACGCCGCTGCGCGAACGCCTGCTGGAGATCGCCCGCGCCTTCTTCGCCATGGTCTTCTCGGCCGAGGCGGTCGCTGGCCACCGCCTGCTCTGCACCCCGCAGATGGTCGAGCGAGGCCTGGCGCGGGCGTTCTGGGAGGGCGGCCCGATGCGGGTGCAAAGCGCATTCGCGGGTCTGCTGCGCCAGCGCGTGGCCGCCGGCGAGCTCGAGATCGCCGACATCCCGCGCGCTTCGGCGCAGTTCTTCACCCTGCTCAAGGGCGACTTGCACGCGCGGCTGGTGTTCCAGTGCTGCGACGACGAGCAGCTGTGCGAAGCCCACCGGGAGGCGCACATCCAGGCGTCCGTGGACATGTTCCTGCGCGCCTACGCGCCTGCCCGGCAGGCGCGCAGGGCCTGACCATGACCGCGGTCGCGATGACTTATGGCACTCAGTGGCCGGGGCGCGGCGCGGCGATCCTGTCCGCCGACGCCGCAGCAGGCCCGGCGCCGGCAATGCCCGCTAAACTTGCGCCTCCCGTGCACGAGACCCGCAGATGACGACCGACTACGCCCAAGCCCGCGACGCCATGGTCGAACAGCAGATCCGTCCCTGGGACGTGCTGGACCCGCGGGTACTGGCGGTGCTGGCGGAGCTGCCGCGCGAGCGCTTCGTGCCCGAGCCCTACCGCGCACTCTCCTATACCGACATCGAGATCCCGCTGGGCCACGGCGAGCGCATGCTCAAGCCTGTGGTGGCCGGCCGCATCCTCCAGTCGCTGCTGCCCGCCGCCGGCGAGGACGTGCTGGAGATCGGCACCGGCAGCGGTTACCTGAGTGCCTGCCTGGGCCGGCTGGCCCGCGACGTGCTCAGCCTCGAGCGCCACGCCGATCTGGCCCAGGCGGCGCGCGACCGTCTGCTGGCCGAAGGCATCGCCAACGTCTCGGTCGAGACCGCGGACGCCTTCGCCTGGGACAGCGAGCGCCGCTTCGACGCGATCTGCGTCAACGGCGCGGTCGACCGCATCCCGTCACGTTTCCTCGGCTGGCTGCGTCCCGGTGGCAGGATGTTCGTCGTCCACGGCCGCGCGCCGGCGATGGAGGCGGTGCTGGTGCGTCCCCAGGGCGGCGAAGTCAACGCGCCGCACATCGAATCGTTGTTCGAGACCGACCTTGGCTATCTTGCCGG
Source organism: Luteimonas endophytica (assembly GCF_029887875.1). Classification (GTDB taxonomy): domain Bacteria; phylum Pseudomonadota; class Gammaproteobacteria; order Xanthomonadales; family Xanthomonadaceae; genus Luteimonas; species Luteimonas endophytica. The sequence continues at coordinate 298,984 of NZ_JARXRM010000045.1, read as the reverse complement.
CGCCGCGCCGGTCCCCGAATTCCAGCTCTGACCCGGGCACCGCAGGCGTCTCGCCTGCGCGCCTGCAACGCAAAGGACTCCCCATGCTCCGCCGCCCCCTCGCGCTCGCCCTGACCCTCGCCCTGCTGCCGACCGCGGCCTTCGCCGAGGACCTGCTGCAGACCTACGAGCTGGCCCGCCTCGGCGACCCGCAGCTGTCGATCGCCGAGTCCAACCGCGACATCGCCCGCGAGGACCGCGTGCAGGCGCGCGCCGAGCTGCTGCCCCAGATCAGCGGCAGCGCCTCGCTCAGCCGCAACTACGTCGCGGGTACCCGGGGCGACCTGCGCCGCCGCAGCGTCGGGGTCGACGTCAGCCAAACCGTGTTCGACCTCGGACAGATCTCCAATCTTCGCGCACAGTCCAAGCTCGACACCGCGGCCGGCTACGACCTCGACGCAGCGAACGACGAGCTGATCACCCGCACCTCGGCGGCCTACTTCAACGTGCTGGTGGCGATCGAGACCCTCGCCGCCGCAGAGGCCGCCGAGGCGGCGCTGCAGAAGCAGTACGACTTCGCCGACAAGCGCCTGGAGGTGGGCCTGGCGCCGATCACCGACGTGCACGAGGCGCGCGCCCAGTACGATGGCGCCCGCGCCAACGTGATCCTTGCCCGCAACCAGCTCGAGGACGCCTACCAGGCGCTGGCCGAGATCACCGGCCAGCAGGTGCGCGACCTGCGCGGCCTGCCCGAGGACTTCCAGCCGGAGGTTCCGGCCCAGGGCGGGGTCGAGGACTGGGTGGCGATGGCGATCGAGCAGAATCCGTCGTTGCGCGCGGCCGAGTACGCCTATCAGGCGGCCGAGCACAACGTCACCACCGCCAAGTCCGGCCATCTGCCTCGGCTCACGCTGGGTGCCGGCTACGACAATGGCGCCACCTGGGGCAGCCGCGCCATCGATCCGGACGACATCGGCGGCGTGCAGCCGACAAGCGAGGGGCACAGCATCGGCCTCACCCTCACCGTGCCGATCTTCAGCGGCGGGGCCACCCAGTCCGGCGTGCGCGAGGCGATCGCCCGGCGCGACATCTCGCTGGACCAGGTGGAGCAGACGCGGCGCGCGCTCGAGCGCAACACCCGCAACGCCTACCAGACCGTGGTGGCCGGGGTGTCCGAGATCGAGGCCCGGCGCCAGGCGGTGATCGCGGCGCGCAGCGCCTACGACGCCTCGCAGGTCGGCCTGGAGGTCGGCACCCGCACCGTGGTCGACGTGCTGATCAACCAGCAGACCCTGTTCAACGCCGAACAGGAATACGCCCTGGCCCGCTACAACTACCTGCAGAACCGGCTGCTGCTGGCCGAGGCCGCGGGCATCCTCGACATCGACCAGGTGCGCCAGATCAACCTGCTGCTGACCGCCGACGCCGACTCGCGCCTGGGCAACCCGCCGCAGCAACAGGAGTAGGCCGCCGCCCGCTCAGGGCAGGTCGGCGTACACCACCGTCATGGTGCGGTCCACCGCGCCGCGGCCTTCCTCGACCAGGGCGGCGGCGGCGGCGGCCATCCCGGCGCGGCGCTGCGGATCGCCCAGCAGCGCCGCCAGGGCCGCGCCCACCGCGTCCGCGTCCGCGCCGATGCACAGGCCGCCGGCGCGCTCCAGGCGGCGCGCGATCTCGCTGAAGTTGTGCAGGTGCGGCCCGGTCACCATCGCCGTGCCCACCGCCGCCGGCTCGAGCAGGTTGTGCCCGCCGATCTCCTGCAGGCTGCCGCCGACGAACGCGACGTCGGCACAGCCGTAGAAGCTCATCAGCTCGCCCAGGGTGTCGATCACGAACACCGCATCGCCGGTGTCCGGGGCGCGGGTTAGCCGGCGCGTGGCGGTGCGCCAGCCGGCGTCCACGGCCTGCTGCGCCACCGCGCGGAAGCGCTCGGGGTGGCGCGGCGCCCACAGCAGCAGCAGATCCGGCCAGCGCCGGCGCAGGCGCCGGTGGATCCCCAGCACCGCCGCTTCCTCCTGTTCGTGGGTGCTCGCCGCGATCCACACCGGGCGCGGGCCGATCCCTTCGCGGAACGTGCGCGCGAACGCCGGCAGCTGCGGATCCACGGCGATGTCGTACTTGAGATTGCCGGTGACCACGACCTGCCCGCTCGAAGCGCCGAGCCGCTGGAAGCGCCTGCCGTCGTCCGCGGACTGCGCCGCGATCACGCGCACGGTGCGCAGCGCACGGCCGACCAGCGGCCGCAGCAACCGGTAGCCGCGCAGCGAACGCGCCGAAAGGCGCGCATTGACGATGTAGACCGGCACGCCGCGGTCTCGGCAGCAGAACAACAGGTTCGGCCACAGCTCGGTCTCGACGATCAGCCCGAGGCGCGGCCGGTAGTGGTCGAGGAACCGGCGCACCGCACCGGAGAGATCGTAGGGAAGATAGACGTGCTCGACCCGCTCGCCCCACAGTTTGGTCACCCGCGCCGAACCGGTCGGGGTGATCGTGGTCACCAGCAGGCGCAGGTCGGGCCGCTGCTGCAGCAGGGTGTCGATCAGCGGCGCCGCGGCGTTGACCTCGCCCACCGACACCGCGTGCAGCCAGACCGTCGACGGCTGCGGCGCGTCGGCGTAGGAGGCGTAGCGCTCGCTCCAGCGCTGGAAGTACTCGGCCTGGCGGAAGCCGCGCCAGATCAGATGGTAGACCGTCACCGGCACCAGCACGTACAGCACGGCCGAGTACAGGCCGCGCAGCAGGCGTTCGACGAGGGGCTCTGGCATCGGCGAAGGATACCGGGTGCGCCGTGAGCGGCGGCGGTGCCAGGCTGCCCCTACAATTCGCGCATGATCGGCAAGGACACCATGGGCCGCGCGCCGCTCGCTCCGCGCCACTGGCCCGCCTGGATCGGGATCGGCCTGATGGCGGGGCTGGCGCGCCTGCCATGGCCGTGGCAGCGCGGGCTGGGCCGGGGGCTCGGCGCCGCGCTGCGCGTGCTGCTCGCCTCGCGCCGGCGGGTGGCCGAACGCAATCTGGCGCTGTGCTTCCCGGAACTCGACGGCGCCGCGCGCGAGGCGCTGCTGCGCGCGCACTTCGGCGCGCTGGGCATCGGCGTGTTCGAGTTCGCCCGCGCCTGGTGGGGATCGGTGGCGCCGCTGCGCCGGGGACTGGTGGTGGAGGGGCTGCAGCACCTCGCGGCCGCGCGCGCCGGCGGCCGCGGGGTGATCGTGGTCTCCGGCCACTTCACCACCCTGGAGGTCTGCGGCCGGCTGATGTGCGGGCACGCGCCGCTGGCCGGCATGTACCGGCCGCACTCGCAGCCGGCGATGGAATGGGCGGTGCGCCGCGGCCGCGCCCGCTACGCCGCGGCCATGTTCCCCAAGCAGGACGTGCGCGGCACGGTGCGCCACCTCAAGCGCGGCGGACTGCTCTGGTACGCGCCCGACCAGGACCCGAGCCGTGGCGAGGCCGTCTACGTGCCGTTCTTCGGCCAGCCGGCCTACAGCCTCACTTCCACCCACCAGCTGGCGCGGCTGTCGGGCGCGGCGGTGGTGCTGTTCCAGCACGAGCGCCGCGCCGACGGCGGCTACACCCTGCGGCTGCTGCCCGCGCTGGCGGATTTCCCCTCGTCCGATGCCGCGGCCGACACCGCGCGGGTGATGGCCGGGATCGAGTCGATGGCGCGCGCGGCGCCGGCGCAGTACCTGTGGATCCACCGGCGCTTCAAGCGGCGCCCGGACGGGGACTCGGTGTACTGACGGCCGGAAATAGGCAATCGACTTGCCCTACCCCGCAGCGTGATCGCCGGGGTCTTCCGCTGCCGATTCTCCGTTCCCGTTGTCCGATTCCCCAGCATCGCGCGCCAGCAGACTGCCGGCATAGAGCGCGGCGAGCATCAGGGTGAGCCCACCCCAGAAGGTGGAGTAGAACGCCAGGTGGGTGTTGAACGGGAACACCGTGACCGCCAAGGCCAGCATCGCCGGGCGCGCGCGTTCGCGGGCGGCAGTGTCCGCATAGCGCCAGGCGCGCCAGGCCAGGGCGGCGCCGGCCAGCCACAGCAGCAGCCCGAGCACCCCGGTCTCGCTCAGGACCTCCAGCACGATCTGGTGCGCGTGCAGCGCCGGGCCCTCGCCCCACGCCGCGGTCTTGCCGGCGTACGGATCGCAGCCCGGGAAGGCCTCGCGGAAGCCGCGCGCGCCGACCCCGTTGACCGGGCGCTCGCCGACCATGCACAGCGCCGCGCTCCAGATCCGCATGCGGCCCGAGAGGGCCATGTCCACCCCGGATTCGTCGGCGGCGACCATGTGCGCGGTGCGCTCGATCCGCTCGCGCACCTGGGGCGATGCGAGGGTCAGCAGCCCCACGGTGACCACGCCGAACAGGAACACGCCGGCCAGCCGCTTCCAGCCGAGCAGGCGCCAGCCGGAGAACAGCAGCACCAGCGTGAAGGTCAGCCACGAGGCCCGCGCGCCGGCCAGCAGGATCACCAGCCCCAGCGCCACCGCGGCCAGGATCCAGCCGCCGCTGCCGAAGCGGCGTCCGGCGAAGTACAGCGCGAACGGCGACAGGCTCGCCAGCACCAGGCCGATCTTGAGATTGCATGGCCCGAGCACGCCGCTGAGGCGATCGACGACGGCCACGTCCTCGGCCGAGCACATCGGCCGGCCGCTGATCAGCTGCTTGGCCGCATCGATGCCGAAGAACAGCGGGCTGCTGCCGAAGAACGCCTCGGCCAGGCCGTCCAGCGTCCAGACCGCGACGATCACCGCCAGGCCGCCGAAGGTGATGCGCCGGCCGCGCGCGGTCGCCACCGCCGAGGCCACCAGCCACAGGAACGGCAGGTAGCGCAGGTCGACCACCGACTCGCGCAGCGCCCGCCCACCGTCGACCGCGCCGATCGAGGACAACACCTCCGGCAGCCAGTAGGCGCAGAACAGCACGCTGGTCAGCGCCCAGGCCTGCACGCTGAGCAGCGCGGTGCCGTTGGAAAAACGCGCCAGCAACAACCGTACGATCGCCACCAGCGCGCCGAGCACCATCACCGCCTCGGCATATCCGGGCGCCGGCCACAACGCGACGAAGGCGAGCACCCAGTGCGGCGCCCAGCGCCAGCCGGGAGCGGATGCGGAGCGGTCAGCGGCGGTCGAATTCTGCATAGACGGCGAGGGTGGCGGCCTGCATGGCGGCGAGGGTGTAGGGCATCGTAGCGGGAAGGGCCGGGGCCTGCCCGAGCAGCCTGCGCGCGGCCGCGGCCAGCCGGTCCCGGTCGAACGGCGCCACCGCACCGGAAGGCTGCAGCTCCCGCAGCAGTTCGCCCACCCCGCCCTGGTCCCAGCCGAGCACCGGCCGTCCGACCGCCAGCGCCTCGATCACCGTGCGCCCGAACGCCTCGGGCTTGCGCGAGAGCTGCAGCACCAGGTCGCTGGCGGCATAGGCCTCGGCGATGGCGGCGGTCGGCGGGGTCATCGCCACCGCCCCCGCGATGCCGAGCGCCGCGGCGCCGCGCTCGAGCTCGGCCAGGTAGCGCTCCCGGCCCGGCTCGCGCGCGCCCGGCATCCACAGCCGCGCGTCGCGCCCGTCGCCGCGCAGCCGCGCCAGCAGCGCCAGGGCGTCGGCATGGCCCTTCAGCCGGGTGCCGCGCCCGGGCAGCAGCAACAGCGGGCCTTCCCCCGCCAGCTGCGGATGGGAGGCGGCGAGGCCTGCGCGCGCGCGCGGGTCGGGCAGCGCCCGCCGCGGGAAAGCGGCGGGATCGATGCCGCGCGGAATCACCCGCAGCCGCTCCCCGGGGGTGCCTGGATAGTGCCGCAGCAGATGCGCCCGCACCGTCGCCGAGACGCAGATCACCCGTTCGCCCCGCGCCATGATCGCGCTGTAGCGCGAGGGCGAATTGAGTCCGTGCGCGGTGGTGACGAAGCGCGGCCGCGCGCCGGCCGGCATGCCGCGCAGCGCGCGCCAGCCGAGCCAGGCCGGCAGCCGCGAGCGTGCGTGGACGATGTCGGCTTCGAGCTCGGCGAACAGCCGCCGCAACCGGCGGACGTGGCGCAGCGCGAGCGGCGACTTGCGGCCGATGTCGAGGGCCACGTGCTCGGCGCCGGTCGCCTGCAGCGCCGGCAGCAGGCGCCCGCCAGCGGAGACCACCACGGCCCGGTGCCCGGCCCGGACCAGGGCCGCGGCGATTTCCAGGGTGGAGCGTTCCACCCCGCCGGATTCCAGCGCGGGCAGCAGCTGGACCACGGTCATTCGGCGAGCGGCGAGCGGCATCGGCGGGCCGGTACGGCGGCCGGCGGCGGCGGGCGCCGCCGCGCCCCGGTCAGTCGACCAGCACGAAATGGGCGCCGCAATACGGGCAATCGGACTGGCCGCCCTCGGCCTCGATCGGCAGGTACACGCGCGGGTGCGAATTCCACAGCGCCATCGCCGGCAGCGGGCAGCTCAGCGGCAGTTCGGCGCGGCGGACCTCGTAGCGCTGGCGCGCGTTGGCTTGCTCTGAGCTGGGGGCGGCTGCGGACATGATCGGGAAACCGGGCGGGACAGGCCGCCAGTTTACCGCCCCCCGGCCCTGGCCGTGATGTCGAGGCGCGCGGTCAGCGTAGCCAGCCGCGCGCGGCGGCCCGGCGCGCGTACCAGAGCAGGAAGCCGGCGAGGGCCAGGACCAGCAGCGCCATCGGCAGCCCTGCCGCACCGGAGACCTCCCAGGCAGGGGTGAGCGCATAGACGCCCGCCATCTGCACCAGCACCGCCAGCAGCGAGACGGCGAACATGGCCACCGCCCAGCGCCGTCGCAGCAGCAGGGCGATCGAGCCCAGCACCCCGCCGAACACCGCGATCCCATACGGGATATCCAGCCAGGCCGGCATCGCCGCGTAGACCTGCTGCTGTTCCGGCGGCAGGGCCGCAATCCCTTCCGGGCCGAGGTTGGTCTGCAGGAAGAACATGGCCACGCCGATCAGGTTCCAGACCAGCGCGGCCGCGGCGACCATCCACAACGTGGCCGGCGGTTTCGTCGTGTCCATACTCCCTCCCCGGGTGCGGCAGGCGACGCAGCCGAGCCTACTCCGGGTCCACGGCGCCATCCAGTGCCGCGGCGGCGCTGCCTACAGCCACCCCTTCTGCCGCGCCAGCCGGTAGGCCTCGATGCGGTTGGCCACCCCGAGTTTTCCGATCGCCTCGGACAGGTAGTTGCGGACGGTGCCCTGCGACAGCCGCAGCTGGCCGGCGATCTCGCCCGCCGACCGCCCCTCGCCGGCCAGGCGAAGCACCTGGCGCTCACGATCGCTGAGCGGGTCCGCTTCCGACCACGCTTCGAGCGCCAGTTGCGGATCCAGCGCACGACCACCGCGGTGGACCTTGCGCAGCGCCTCGGCCAGCTCCTCGGCCGGGGCGTCCTTGAGCAGGTAGCCCAGGACCCCGGCATCGAGCGCGCGGCGCAGGAAGCCCGGCCGGGCGAACGTGGTCACGATCACCACCTTCACCGGCAGCTCGTGGCGGTGGATGCGCTGCGCGAGTTCCAGCCCGCTCAGTCCCGGCATCTCGATGTCGGTCACCAGCACGTCCGGCTGCAGCCGCTGCAGCTCGCGCCAGGCGTTCTCGCCGTCGGCGCAGGCGCCGACCACCTCGATGTCCTGCTCCAGTCCCAGCAGTGCTGACAGCGCACCCCGCACCAGCGCCTGGTCCTCGGCGAGCAGCACGCGAATCATGGACGTTGCGGGCACGGGCGGCGCATCGGCGCAACATAGCAGAGCGCAGCCGGCACGCGTCGCCGCCCACCCGCGCGGCACGGCCGGCCCTCGTTCAAGCGGTCCCGGGAGCGCGCGCGCCGAGCGGCACGCGCGCCTCGATCCGGGTGCCGCCGCCCGGCGCCGCCTCTATCCGCAGGCGTCCGTGCTCCGCCTCGAGCCGCTCGCGCATCCCCGCCAGGCCGTTGCCCGGGACGATGGCGCCGCCGCGGCCGTCGTCGACGATGTGCAGCACCGCCTCGCCGTCCTCCAGCGCCAGGCGCACCTCGGCGTGGCTGGCGCGCGCGTGACGCTGGATGTTGGTGACCGCTTCGCGCACGGTCAGCGCCAGCGCCGTCTCGACTCCGTGCGGCAGCGTCGCACCGCCGGCGTCGCCGTCGAGGCGGTAGCCGAACGCCACCCCGTCGGTCTCCAGCAGCAGCCGCGCCGACGCCAGCTCCGCGGCGATGCCGGCGGCGCGGATGCCGCTGACCGCGCGCCGCACCTGCGCCAGCGCGTCGCGGGCGCCGCGCGCGACCTGTTCGATCTCGGCGCGCGCCGCATCCGGGTCGCGGGCCACCAGACGGGCGGCGAGATCCGATTTCAGCGCCACCATCGACAGGGTATGGCCCAGCAGGTCGTGCAGGTCGCGGCCGATGCGCTCGCGCTCGGCGGTGGCGGCCAGCCGCCGCACCTCGTCGTGGGACAGCTTGAGCGCGCGGTCCTTGCGCTGCCCGATGCGTTCGACATGGATGATGACGCCGACGATCCCCGTGACCAGCGGCATCCACAGCAGCATCCGCCACGGGTAGCCGAGCCACAGCGCCCAGCCGATCAGGATGGCATTGAGCGCCAGCACCATCCCGAGATACGCCAGCAGCGCGCGCATCCGCTGCGGCTGCAGCAGCACGCAGCCGAACACGAAATAGCTCAGGCTGGCCGGATACCAGGGCAGCAACGCCAGGCTCATGACGACCATCGCCAGCGCGTAGCGGTGCGCGCTGCGCGCCGGCGCCAGCAGGACCCGCGCATAAAGCAGCAGGAACATCGGGTACGACGTCAGGGTCAGCAGCAGCCAGCGCAGGTCGTAGCCGTACGGGGCGAATGCCGGGGTGATGAAGATCCAGGCCGACCAGAGCACGTGGACCGCGTCGATCCACGGCGACTTGCCCAGGCGCATGGCTTCTCCGACCGCCGAATCGGGGGCCGGACGCAGCCATCGCGGGAGCCGGACGTGGTTCATTCCGGCATCATGCCACCGCTTCAACGCAGCTCGACGTCGTCGAGCAGGAACCCGAATTCACCGGCGGGATCCCCGGCGGTGAACGCGATCCCGCGCAGCAGCGAGAGATCGGCGCCGGCGAAATCCTCCAGTCGCAGGCGGACCTCGCTCCACTCCTCGCCGGCACGAAACCCCAGCATCGCCGGCATCCCCTGCATCGAGGGACCCGAGAACAGCATCGCGCGGTAGTGGCGCCCATCGCCGCGGACGCGGAATACCAGCTCGCTCCTTCCAGACAGGTCGACCGCCTGCATCGGCTCGCCGCCAGGCCAGAACATCACCCCGGCCCAGGGAAACGCGAATCCCGGGCGAACCTCGCCGGTGACCGCCAGCGCGCCGCGCGAATCGCCGGCCCCGCCCGCGACGATCCTGTGTTCGGCTACCGAGGCCCCTCCGGCGATCCGGTCCGTGGTCGGCTCCCAGCCGCCGAACGCCGCCGCGATCTCGCCGCCGTCGAAGTCGCTGACCAGCGATGCCGACGGCACGGCAACCCCCTGCGCGCTCGCGGCGCGGGGATCGCGCTGGATCGCGTAACCGTTCTTCCACACCTCCACGATTGCGCGGGTCGCCGTGATTTCCGCCTGCGGATTCCCCTCGACCAGCACCAGGTCGGCACGCATGCCCGGCGCGATCCGGCCGCGGTCGCCCAGTCCGAAGTGGTGCGCCGGCCGCGAGGTGGCCGCCGCCAGCGCTTGGCGCGGCGACAGGCCGGCGCGCACCAGAAGCTCCAGTTCGCCATGCATGCTGATGCCGTGCGCAGTGCCCGGGTTGGGTGCGTCGGTGCCGGCAAGGATCGGCACGCCGGCGGCGTGCAGCCTGCGCACGCTTTCCATGGCACGCTCGATCCGCGCGCCATCGCCGGACGCCCGGGGAATCCCGGCGTCGAGGCTGGCGCGCTGTTCCGCCGTCAGCCCCAGGCTCAATGCCCGATCGGCGGCCAGCCCGGCGCCGATGCCCTCGCCGGCGAACGACGCCAGCACCGACAGTGTCGGCGCCACGAAGGCGCCGCGTGCCCGGGCGCTGGCGACGAAGTCGGGATCGGCGACGGCGTCGATGAACACGTGCACCAGGCCGTCGGCGCCGGCGTCGATGGCGCGGCGGGCGTCCTCCTGCGCGGAAACGTGCACCACCGCCTTCCTGTTCGCCGCGTGCGCGGCGGCGATCACCGCCTCCACCTGATCAGGCGCGAGCGTGTCCAGGCGGCGCTCGCCGCCGTGCGCGCCGAGATCCTCGACGATCAGCTTGATGTAGTCGGCGCCTTCGGCGATGCGTGCGGCGACGAACGCCTCGGCATCGGTCTGCGGACCGAACGTGGGCACCGGAAATCCGTACTGGGTACCGTGCCCTTCCGGAGCGGTGACCGCGTAGCCGGCCGCCCACAGGTCGGCCTGGCCGACGTCGCCCAGCGATTCGCGCTGGGCGCGCAGGCCCGGCAGGCGATCGGCCATGCCGTGCATGTCCAGCATGGTCGTGACGCCGTAGCGCGCGGCGTCGCGCCGCGCTTCGCCCCAGGCGTGCACGTGCGCGTCGATCAGCCCGGGCAGCAGGGTCCGGCCGCCGCCGTCGATCTCGGCCAGGCCATCGGGCACGATCGCGTCGGTCGCCACCTGGCGGATCACCCCGTCGCGTACCACCACGGTGACGACCCCCAGATCGCGCGTGCCGTCGAACACGCGCACGTCCCGGACCGCGAAGCTGTTGCCGCCTGGCTCCAGCGGCGCAGCACTGCCGCCGGCGTGCCCCTGCACGACGGCGAGGACGATGACCGCCACCAGGGCGGCGACGGCGCTGAATTCGATCAGTCGGTTGGTCATGTCGTTTCCCTCATGGCGCCAAGCGCCTCGCGATGGGTCAGCCCGCGACGGCCAGGCGCCGGCGCGCGAGCAGGAAGAACGCGAGCGCGACCAGCGCCAGCACCGCCAGGTGCAGCCACAGGCTGCCGCCGGCATCGCCGCCGACGACCTTCAGCGCCACCTGGCCGAGGTGGTAGGCGGGCCAGGCCGGCGCCATCGTCGCCAGCGCAGCGGGCAGCACCGCCAGCGGCAGCAGCAGGCCGGACAGAAACGCCATCGGCAGGAACAGCAGGTTGATCAGCGCCGGCGCCGCGTTGCCACCGACCAGCGCTCCGAGGTACATCCCCAGGGCGCAGAACGGCAGCACGCCGGCCACGTTCACCGCCAGCAGCAGCAGCCAGTCGCCGGCCGGCAACCCCACCCCCGCGACCAGGGCCGCCAGCGCCATCAGCAGCAGCGAGACCATCGCCGCGAACAGCATCGCCATCGCCATCCTCGCTATCAGCCAGGCGCCGGGCGGCACCGGCAGCGCGCGCTTGAGCTGGAGAAAGCCCTGCTGCCGGTCGATCGCGGTGGTGACCCCGAAGCCGAACAGCCCGGCGCCGATCACGCCGAACGCGCCGTAGTTGGCGAGCAGCTGTGCGCCGGCGGGGCCGCGGCCGCCACCCAGCAGCACCGCGAACAGCAGATAGAACAGCGCCGGGAACAGCAGCGTCGGCAGCACGTACATCGGCTCGCGCAGCAGGCGCAGGAACTCGCAGCGCGCCTCCAGGGCGTAGCTGCGCCAGCGCGGCGCAGCCACGGCCCGGCGCATGGAGCGGGCATGGGCGTTCATCAGGCGGCCTCCGGCAAGGGTTCGCGACCGAGTGCCAGGAAGGCCTCGGCGAGACCGGCGCGGCGCACCTCGAGCCCATCCAGCCGCGGGTCCTCGTCGAGCAGCCGCCGAACCACCGCCTCGGCCGCCGCGGTCACGATCTCGAGGGTGTCGCCCTTGCGCTCCGCGCTGCGCACTTCGGGCCAGCGTGCGACAACGCCCGCATCGAGCGCGGTGACGCAGCGGATCCGCTGCTGCACCACCCGCGCGCGAATCTGCGCCACGCTGCCCTCCGCGGCGACGCGGCCGGCATCGAGCATCACCACGCGGTCGGCCAGGGCCTCGGCTTCCTCGAGATAATGGGTGGTCAGCAGGACCGCGCTGCCCTCCCCTACCAGCTCGCGCACCGCGCGCCAGACCCGTTCGCGCGCCTGGATGTCCAGCCCGGTGGTCGGCTCGTCGAGGAACAGCAGCCGCGGCCGCCCGCAGATCGCCAGCGCGAACTGCACGCGCCGCTGCTGGCCGCCGGAGAGCGTGCCGTACCTGCGCCCGAGCAGTCCGTCCAGGCCGGCCAGGGCGACGCAATCGGCGATGCTGCGCGGTGCCGGATAGTAGCTCCGGGTCAGCTGCAGCAGTTCGCCGACGCGCAGCGTGGCCGGAATGCCCGCCGCCTGCAGCATCACCCCGGCGCCGCGGCGTGCCGCCAGCGCTGCAGGCGGCATCCCGAACAGGCGCGCCGCGCCGGCGTCGGGCTGCAGCAGCCCCAGCAGCAGGCCGACCGCCGTGCTCTTGCCCGCGCCGTTGGCGCCGAGCAGTGCCACCACCTCCCCGGCGCGCAGCGAGAGGTCGGCGCCGTCGAGCGCGCAGGTTCCGCCATAGCGTTTCACGGCCGCGCTCAGCTGCGCCAGCATCGGATCATGGTCCGTCATCGTTGCTTGCCCTCGTGCCCGAATGCGGCCATCCTCGGCTCCGGGGGCTGGCGCCGGCAGTGGCCGGGATCAGCAAAAGCCGGTGACATCCGTCAGGTGACCGCGGCCGGTATTCGGGTCAGCCTGTGCCGGTGCCGCCAGCCGCTTCCGTCGAATCGATGACTTCCGGCCGCTGACCGCGGCATCGCCCGCAGTCACACTCGCACCGCCTCCTCCGTCACGAATGCCATGAACAGCCAAGCCGATCTGCTCAAGGAACTGCGCATCGACCGCAAGCCCGGCCCGCCGCCTTCGCGGCGTGGCCTGTGGATCGCGATCGCCGCGGTCGTGGCGCTGCTGGTGGTGGCCCTGGCCGCGTGGGCGCTGTTCGCCCGCGACCGCGGCGTCGAGGTGCGCACCGCGCCGGTGGTCGCCAGCGGCGGCGGCGCGGGCACCTCGGTGCTCGATGCCAGCGGCTACGTGGTGGCCCGGCGCATGGCCACGGTTTCCGCCAAGATCACCGGACGGGTGCGCGAGGTGCTGATCGAGGAAGGCATGGAGGTCGAGGAGGGGCAGGTGATGGCCACCCTGGACCCGGTCGATGCCGACGCCCAGCGCAGCCTGACCGCGGCCCAGCTCGCCGCGGCGCGCACCCAGGTCGGCAACGTGCAGGCGCAGCTGACCGAGGCCGAAGCCAACGCCCGCCGGCTGGCGGCGCTGGTGGAGCAGCAGCTGGTGTCGCGCTCGCAGTACGAGCAGGCGGTGGCGCAGCGCGATTCGCTGCGCGCGCAGCTGGCGTCGGCGCAACGCAACGTCGAGGTCGCCGGCGACCAGCTGAAGATCGCCGACATCGGGGTCGACAACACCGTGGTGCGCGCGCCGTTCGACGGCGTGGTGGTGGCGAAGGCGGCGCAGCCGGGCGAGATCGTCTCGCCGCTGTCGGCCGGCGGCGGCTTCACCCGCACCGGCATCGGCACCGTGGTGGACATGGATTCGCTGGAGATCGAGGTCGACGTGGGCGAGGCATACATCGGCCGGGTGAAGCCGGGGATGGCGGTCGAAGCGACGCTCAACGCCTACCCGGACTGGAAGATCCCCGCCGAGGTGATCGCCATCGTCCCCACCGCCGACCGCGGCAAGGCGACGGTGAAGGTGCGCGTCGCGCTGAAGGAGAAGGACCCGCGCATCGTGCCGGACATGGGTGCCTCGGTGAGCTTCCTGGAGCAGGCGCGCCCCGAGGGCGAGGCGCAGCGCCGCACCCTGCGGGTTCCGGCCGCGGCGGTGGTGGAGCGCGACGGCGACACGGTCGCGTTCGCGCTGGCCGGCGAGGACCGGGTGGAGCGGCGCGTGCTGCAGGTCGCGGGCGGCGCCGGCGCGCAGCGCGAGGTGCTCTCGGGGCTGGCGCCCGGCGACGAGGTGGTGCTCGACCCGCCCGCCGACCTGGCCGACGGCGACAGGATCCGCATCGCACCGCAGTAGGGCCGGCGGCGCGGCGTTGCGCCACGGCCGTGACATTCCAACCGCCTGCGCGAACCATGCACAGGCAACTGCAGGCCGGGCGACGGCCGCTCCCGCAGACCACGAGGCAATGCCAATGACATCCCTGGTTTCGATCCGCAACCTGACCAAGACCTACCAGCGCGGCCCCGAGAAGATCGAGGTCCTGCACGGCATCGACCTGGAGATCGGGGCCGGCGACTTCGTCGCGTTGATGGGCCCGTCCGGCTCCGGCAAGACCACCCTGCTGAACCTGATCGGGGGACTGGACACGCCCACTGCCGGCGAGATCGAGGTCGCCGGCGAACGCATCGACCGGATGGGCGCCGGGCAGCTGTCCGCCTGGCGTAGCGGCAACGTCGGCTACGTGTTCCAGTTCTACAATCTGATGCCGGCGCTGACCGCGCAGAAGAACGTCGAACTGCCGCTGCTGCTCACCAAGCTGGGCGGTGCGCAGCGCAAGCGCAACGCCGAGATCGCCCTGACCCTGGTCGGCCTGGCCGATCGCACCCGGCACAAGCCGATGGAACTTTCGGGCGGCCAGCAGCAGCGCGTGGCGATCGCCCGCGCGATCGTCTCCGATCCCACCCTGCTGATCTGCGACGAGCCAACCGGCGACCTCGACCGCCAGTCGGCCGAAGAGATCCTCGGCCTGCTGCAGACCCTCAACCGCGAGCACGGCAAGACCATCGTCATGGTCACCCACGACCCAAAGGCCGCCGAACACGCCTCCCGCACCCTGCACCTGGACAAGGGCACCCTGGTCCAGGCCCCGGCCCAGGCCGCCTGACCCGGAGATGCCGGCATGAAATACCTGCACCTGGTCTGGGCGGCGCTGTTCCGGCGCAAGACCCGCACCTTCCTCACCCTGGCCTCGATCGTGGCGGCGTTCCTGCTGTTCGGCATGCTCGACGGCATCCGCACCAGCTTCGCCCAGCTCGGCCAGAACGCCGACGGCGCCCAGCGCTTGCAGACCAGCTCGCGGCTCTCGTTCATCGAGACCCTGCCGCTGTCGCTGGGCCCGCGCATCGCCCAGGTCGAGAACATCGAAGCGGTGACCTACGCCAACTGGTTCGGCGGCGCCTACCAGGATCCCCGCAACCAGATCTTCAGCTTCGCGGTCGCCGAGAACTATCTCGACCTCTACCCCGAGATCGAGGTGAGCGCAGAGGAGCGCCAGGCGTTCGCGAACACCCGCACCGGCATCCTGGTCGGCCAGGACCTGGCCCGGCGCTTCGACTGGAAGGTGGGCGACCGCATCCCGCTGCAGTCGACCATCTTTCCCAACAGCGACGGCAGCCTGAACTGGGAGTTCGACATCGTCGGCATCCTGCGTTCGCGCGACGAGAAGAGCGCCGGGTTCAACGACAGCCTGCTGCTGCTGCGCTGGGACTATTTCGAGGAATCGACCCCCTACGTGGACGGCGACGTCGGCTGGTACGTCAGCCGCGTCGGCGACGTTCGCCAGGCCGACCGCGCCGCCAGGGCGATCGACGCGCTGTCGGCCAACTCGCCCGACGAGACCAAGACCATGACCGAGCAGGCGGCGTTCGCCTCGCAGCTCAAGCAGATGGCGGACATCGGCCTGATCGTGGGCTCGATCATGGGCGCGGTGTTCTTCACCCTGCTGCTGCTGACCGGCAACACCATGGCGCAGGCGGTGCGCGAACGGACCTCGGAACTGGCGGTGCTCAAGACCATCGGTTTTTCCAGCACCAGCGTGCTGGCGATGGTGCTGGCCGAGTCGGTGCTGCTGGTGCTGATCGGCGGCGTGCTCGGCCTGGGTCTGGCCGCCGTGCTGAGCCCGATCGTCACCTCCGCCAGCGGCGGGGTGATCAGCCTGCCGCCGATCGGCCTGCAGAGCTGGCTGCTGGGGCTCGGCCTGATGGTGGCGATCGGGCTGCTGGTGGGCGCGCTGCCGGCCCTGCGCGGGATGCGCCTGAACATCGTCGACGCACTGGCCGGCCGCTGAGAGGACACGCACATGGGCAAGTTCAAATCCTTCCTGTTCGGCTGCGCGATGGCCCTGGTGGTGCTGGCGGGGCTGGCGGTCTGGTCGTTCCTGCCGTGGCCGGGCCTGCTAGCGCTCGGCGCGGCGCTGGCGCTGTGGATGCTGCTGACCCGCAGCGGCCGCCAGGCCGGCTCGGTCACCAACGTCGGCATCAGCACCCTGCCGCAGCGCCTGGCCGCCTCCTCCGTGATCGTGATCGGCATCGCCGGGGTGGTGGCGGTGCTGGTGGCGCTGCTGGCGATGGCCGAGGGCTATCGCGAAACGCTGAGCAGCACCGGCAACGAGGAGACCGCGATGGTGTTGCGCGGCGGCTCCGCCGCCGAGGTGATGTCGGTGCTCGAGCGCGAGGCGGTGCTGGCGGTGATGCAGGCGCCGGAGATCGCGCGCGACGCCGAAGGCCGGCCGCTGGCATCGGCCGAGATCGTGGTCGCCGCGAACCTGCCGATCCGTGGCGGCGCATCCGGTGAGGACGGCAGCGTGCAGCTGCGCGGCGTCGGCCCCGAAGCCTGGAAGGTGCGGCCGGCGATGCGCATCGTCGAGGGCCGCGACTTCGAACCGGGCCGCCGCGAGCTGGTGGTCGGTACCGGCGCGCGCCGGCAGTTCCTGGGCCTCGACCCCGGCAGCGAGGTGCGCCTGGGCAGCGACGTGTGGACCGTGGCCGGGGTGTTCGAGTCCGGCGATGCGATGGACTCGGAAATGTGGGCCGATGCCGAGATCGTGGCGGCGACCTACCGCCGCGGCAGCAGCCGCAATTCGATCACCGCGCAGTTGACCGATCCGGGCGCCTTCAGCGCGTTCAAGGCGACCCTGGCGGCCGATCCGCGCCTGCAGGTGGAGGCCACCACCACCGCCGAGTACTTCGCCAAGCAGTCCGAGGGCATGACCAAGGTGCTGCGCATCATCGGCATCGTGGTCGGCTCGATCATGGGGATCGGCGCGGTGTTCGGCGCGCTCAACACCATGTTCGCCAGCGTCGCCTCGCGTGCGCGCGAGATCGCCACGCTGCGCGCGATCGGTTTCCGCGGCATGCCGGTGGTGGTGGCGGTGATGCTGGAAACCATGCTGCTGGCAGCGGTGGGCGGCGTGATCGGCGGCCTGATCGCCTGGCTGGTGTTCAACGGCTATACCGCCTCGACGCTCGCCGGCGGGGTGGGCCAGCTGACCTTCGAGTTCCGGGTCACCCCGGGGCTGCTGTGGAACGGCCTGAAGTGGGCGCTGGCGATCGGTTTCGTCGGCGGCCTGTTCCCGGCGGTGCGCGCGGCGCGGCTGCCGGTGACCACCGCGCTCCGGGCGGCGTGACCGCCGGCGCGCCCGCCGGCCCCGGCGCCGCCGAGCGCCTGCGGAGCCTGTCGGCGCGCGAGCTCGAGGCTCTCTACGCCGACCTGCACCGGCGCGTGTTCGAGTGCTACGAGGACGGCGAGCTGGCGGCTGACTCGGGCCGGATGGACCGCGCCACCGCGACCGCCCGCGCGCAGGCGCGGGCCGGCCCGCTGATCGAGCAGGCCCGCGCGGTGCACGCGGAGCGGGTGGCGCGCCTGCGCCGCCGCGCCAGGCGCTGGTGGATCGCCACCGTCGCCGTCGCCACCGGCGGAAGCGGTGCGTTGCTGTGGCTGCTGGCGCGCTCCGGCTAGCGCCCGGCGGGGACGGCCGGGGCGTGCCGGCGGTCAGGCGACCGGGGCCAGCGCGCGGCGCCGCGACCGCCGCCAGCCATCGAACGCGAACACCGCGAGCGCAGCCCAGATGAAGGCGAAGCCGATCGCGCGCTCGCGGTCGAACGTCTCCAGGAAAAAGAACACCCCGAGCAGGAACTGCAGGGTCGGGGCGATGTACTGCATCACCCCGACCACCGACAGCGGGACCCGCCGCACCGCGTAGGCGAATCCGATCAGCGGCAGCGCGGTCAGCGCGCCGCCGAACACCAGCAGCGCGACCAGCACCGCACCCCAGCCGTCGAGGAACCCGCCCTGCCCGTGGGTTTCGCCCCACAGCAGCAGCGCCAGGCCCGGCAGCAGCAGGTACAGGCTTTCCACCCCGAGCCCGGGGATCGACTCCACCGCCGCCAGCTTGCGCACCAGCCCATACATCGCGAACGACAGCGCGAGCCCCAGCGCGATCCACGGGAAGTTGCCGTAGTTGAAGGTCAGCCACAGCACCCCCGCCGCGGCCATCGCCACCGAGACCCACTGCGGCGCCGACAGGCGCTCGCGCAGGAACAGCACCCCGATCACCACGTTGAGCAGCGGGTTGATGAAATAGCCCAGGCTGGTCTCGATCACGTGGCCCGCGTTGACCGCCCAGATGTACAGCGCCCAGTTGCAGCCGATCAGCATCGCGCTCAGGGCCAGCATCCACGCCAGCCGCGGCTGCGCGAGGGTCGCGCGCAGCCAGCCGCCGCCACGCTTCCAGGCCAGCCAGGCGACCAACAACAGCGTGCTCCAGAGGATCCGGTGGGCGACGATCTGCAACGACGGCACCGCCTTGAGCAGGTGCCAGTACAGCGGCATCAGCCCCCACAGCACGAACGCGCCGGCCGCGGTCCAGAGCCCGGCGCGCGTTTCGCCCGCCGCGTCCCTCATGCGGCGGGGTCCGGCTCGGGGGCCGCCGGCCTCGGCGGCCGCGTCCGCGCCAGGGTGATCGCCACCACCCCGCACAGGATCACCGCCATCGCGCCGATGTCGTGCGCGGTGAAGCGCTCGCCTGCAAGCCACGCGCCGAGCACCACCGCGATCACCGGATTGACGTACGCATAGCTGCCGGCGAGCGTGGGACGCACGTGGTGCAGCAGCCAGACGTACGCGGTGAAGGCGACGATCGAGCCGAATCCGATCAGGTACAGGACCCACAGTGTCCCGTGCAGCGTCGGCATGGCGGCGAAGCGCTCGCCCAGCAGCGGCCCGAGCAGCAGCATCGCGCCGCCGCCGCAGAGCATCTGCGCCGCCGCGGTCATGAACGGCGAAGGCAGGTCGCGGCCGCGGCTCCACACCGAGCCGAACGCCCAGGCCACCGGCGCCACCAGCAGCGCGACCAGGCCCACCGGCGTCGCGGTCAGCGAGCTGCCGGCATTGAGCCACAGCACCCCAACGAAACCGATCGCAAGACCGGTCCATTCCAGCCTGCCGGGGCGCTGCCCGCGCAGGGTCACGAACAGGCCGATCCACAGCGGCGCCGAGGCGACCGCGATCGCGGCCATGCCCGAGGACACGGTCTGCTCGGCGATGCAGACCAGGCCGTTGCCGCCACCGAGCAGCAGCACTCCCATGATCGTGCAGTTGCGCCACTGCGCGGCGCTGGGCGCGGGCAGCCCGCGCAGCCGCAGCGCCGTGTACATCAGCGTCCCGGCGGCGACGAAGCGCAACCCCGCCATCAGCAGCGGCGGGAAACCGCCCTCCAGGGCGAAACGGATCCCGAGGTAGGTGGAACCCCAGATCACGTAGACCAGGGCGAGCGCACCCGCCACCGCCAGCGCGGTAGCAGGGCGAGACACGAGCGACGGCGCGGCACTCATGGAGAAGCGTCCGATGGGGGCGGGGGGCGGGGTGACGCTCTACGGGCGCGTCATCTTACCCTCGCCGTGCGCCGTGTCATGCCCCGCCGCACGCGACACTGCGTGCCGCCGGCGGCCGCCGATGGGCGGCCGCCGCCGTCTTCAGCGCGCCCAGCTGCCGGGCTGGGTCGACTCCGGCAGCACCTGCGCCGACAGCTGCCGGTTGCCCTCGAGCAGGCGCATGGCATCGGCCAGGATCGCCGCCGACTCCTGCAGCAGCGGATCCGGGCGCTCCTCGGCGGCCTTTTCGCGCGCGGTATCCAGGGCCACGTCGCGCTCGTTGGCCTGCAGCCCGTCGTCGCTGCCGTCCTCGGCCAGCGGGTCGAGCGGCAGGCCCAGCTCGCGTCGCTGCGCCTGGCGCTCGCGGCGCTTGGCGTCCTCGCGCTCGCGCTCGGCGCGGCGCTCGGCCTCGTTGAGCGAAACGTACTTCTTGTCGCGCTCGGCCCGGAACTGCTCCACGTCCTCGACCCACCACTTGAACTCCGGGTCCTCGGCGATGCGCGCCTCGTGGAGCACGTCGAGCTGCGGCAGCAGCGGCTTGAAATCGCCGTAGCGGGTGTGCGGCACCGCGGCGATCCGGGTCCACGGCAGCGCGTTGTCGTGGGTGCTCTCGCCGAACTCGCTGGCGTCGACGGTGACCGGGAAACGGATGTCCGGAACCACGCCGCGGTTCTGGGTGCTGCTGCCGCCGGGCAGGAAGAATTGCGCCACCGTCAGCTTGACCGAGCCGAAGCGCTTCTCCTCGCCGCCGGGCCAGCGGTCGAGGTCGACCAGGTTCTGCACCGTGCCCTTGCCGAAGGTGGTCTCGCCGATCACCAGGCCGCGGCCGTAGTCCTGGATGGCGCCGGCGACGATCTCCGAGGCCGAGGCGGAACCGCGGTTGATCAGCACCGCGAGCGGGCCATCCCAGGCGACGCCGGAAGTGCGGTCGCCCTCGACGCTCACGCGGCCGCCGGATTCGCGCACCTGCACCACCGGGCCGGTATCGATGAACAGCCCAGTCAGTTCCACCGCCTCGTTGAGCGATCCGCCGCCGTTGTTGCGCAGGTCCAGGACCACGCCGTCAATGTCCTGCTCGGCGAATTCGCCGAGGATGCGGGCCACGTCGCGGGTGGCCGAAGCGTAGTCGCCGTCGCGATTGCGGCGGCCCTGGAAATCCTGGTAGAACGCCGGCAGCTTGATCACGCCGACGCGCTTGTCGACGCCTTCGCCGCCGCCGTCGGGCACGGTGATGACCTCGGACTTGGCGGCCTGCTCCTCGAGTCGCACGCGCGCCCGGGTCAGCACGATGCGCACCGGCTCGCTGTCGAGGTTGGCCGATCCGGGCACCACGTCGAGCTGCACCTGGGTACCCTTCGGGCCCTTGATCTTCTCGACCACGTCGTCGATGCGCCAGCCGACCACGTCCTCGATCGGCCCGTTCCGGCCCTGGCCGACACCGACGATGCGGTCGCCCGGCTTGAACTTGCCGCTGATCGCGGCCGGCCCGCCGGCGATCAGCTCGCGGATCACCACCACGTCGTCCTGCTTCTGCAACTGCGCGCCGATGCCCTCCAGCGACAGCGACATGCTCTGGTTAAACAGTTCGGTGCTGCGGGGGTTGAAGTAGTCGGTATGCGGATCGATCGCCGCGGTATAGGCGTTGAGGAAGCTCTGGAACGCATCCTCGCCGTCCAGCTGGGCGACGTTGGTGCCGAGGTTGACGTAGCGACGGTCCAGGGTCTCGCGGATCTCGTCCGGCTCGCGTCCGGCCAGCTTCAGGCGCAGCCAGTCGTTGCGTACCTGCTGGCGCCACAGGGCGTCCAGCTCGGCCTGGTCCGCGGCCCAGGGCGCGTCTTCGCGGTCGTATTCCCAGCGGTCCTCGCCCTCGAAGTCGAAGATGTCGCGCTCCAGCAGCCAGCGCACGTGCTCCACCCGTTCGGCCACCCGCTCCTTGTAGACGGCGAACATCGCATGGGCGGGCTCGAGTTCGCCCTCCCTGATGGCGGCGCCGATCCGCGGGCGATAACGCTCGAAACGCGCCACGTCGGCGGCGGTCAGGAACATCTTGGTGGGGTCCAGGGCCTCGAGGTAGCGGTCGAAGATGTCCGCCGACATCGCCGGGTCGAGTTTGCGCGGCCGGTAGGCGTAACGGCTGTCGGACAGCAGCCCGTGCACCAGCTTCGAGGTGCGCGCCTGGTCGGCGTCGGGGGACGTGGGGATGCCGTCCCCGTCGGCCCGCGCCATCAGCCCCAGGGGCACCGACAGGGCCAGGGCGATCAGGGCGGTGGAAATCAGGCGTGGGGCTTTCATGCGTTGCTGGACCCTCGGGACCGGCCCGTTGGGACCGGCCGGCAATGTGTGGACACGGTATGGACGGCAAACAGTGCCGAAAGTTGCACTCCGGCGCCGGAGACCGCGATTTCCACTCTAACCGGCCGCCGCGGCCCCGACGTGAACGGGACTTGGCCGGGGAAACGGCCGCGGCACGCGCCGACCACCGGCTCAGGCGGCCACACCGGCCTCCATCGCCTGGCGGTCGGCGTGATAGGAGGAGCGCACCAGCGGCCCCGAGGCCACGTGGTCGAAACCCAGTTCCAGGCCGAAGGTCTCCAGCGCCTTGAACTCGTCGGGGGTCCAGTAGCGCAGCACCGGATGGTGGTGCGGGCTGGGCTGCAGGTACTGGCCGATGGTGATCATGTCGACGTCGTGCGCGCGCAGGTCGCGCAGCGTGCCCTGCACCTGGTCCAGGTTCTCGCCCAGCCCCAGCATGATCCCCGACTTGGTGGGCAGTCCAGGGTGCTGTGCCTTGAACTTGCGCAGCAGAGTCAGCGACCACTGGTAGTCGGCGCCCGGGCGCACGTTGCGGTACAGCTCCGGCACCGTCTCGACGTTGTGGTTGAACACATCCGGGGGGTTGGCGGCGAGGATCTCCAGCGCGCGGTCCATGCGCCCCTTGCCGCGAAAATCCGGGGTGAGGATCTCGACCCTGGTGCCCGGCGCGTGCGCGCGGATGGCGGCGATGCAGTCGACGAAGTGCTGCGCCCCGCCGTCGCGCAGGTCGTCGCGGTCCACGCTGGTCACCACCACGTACTTCAGCCCCATGTCGGCCACCGTCTCGGCCAGCCGCCGTGGCTCGTCGGGATCGGGCGGCTTCGGGCGCCCGTGGGCGACGTCGCAGAAGCTGCAGCGGCGGGTGCACACGTCGCCGAGGATCATGAAGGTGGCGGTGCCGTGGCCGAAGCACTCGTGGATATTGGGGCAGCTGGCGTCCTCGCAGACGGTGACCAGGCGGTTGGCGCGCAGCTTGGACTTCAGCGCCGCGACCGCGCCGTTGGAGGGGATCCGCACCCGGATCCACGACGGCTTGCGCAGCACCGGGGCGTCGGCGAACTGCACCGGCGAGCGTGCGATCTTGTCGCCGGCAACCTGGCGCACCCCCGGCTGCAGGGACTCGCGCCCCGGCTGGGCGGTGGCCGGCTGCACCACCTGCAACGGAATGGATCGGTCGGCGGGGGAGGTCATGGCCGTTCGCTGAGCGCGGGTGAGGACCCATTGTAGGACCCCGCGCCGGCACTGTCCCGGGGCGGGCCGGAGGCGCTCCGCAGGTCCAGCCCGAACTGGCGCGCCAGGCGGTCCAGCAACACCGGCTTGACCAGCTCCGGGCCGGACGGGCCGCCCAGGTCGGCCACCGCGGTCACCTGCAGGCCCTCGTAGCCGCAGGGGTTGATGCGGCGGAACGGTTCGAGGTCCATCGCCACGTTGAAGGCGAGCCCGTGGAACGTGCAGCCGCGCCGCACCCGGATGCCGAGCGCGGCGACCTTGGCCCCGGCCACGTACACCCCCGGCGCGCCGCTGCGGCGTTCGGCGGCGATGTTCCATTCGTCCAGAGTGTCGATGACCGCCTGCTCGATGCGATCGACGTACTCGCGCACGCCGAGCTTCAGCCTGCGCAGGTCCAGCAGCGGATAGGCCACGATCTGGCCCGGGCCGTGGTAGGTCACCTGGCCGCCGCGGTCGACGTGCAGCACCGGGATCGTCCCGGGCAGAAGCACGTGCTCCGGTCTGCCGGCCTGGCCGAGGGTGAACACCGGTTCGTGCTCGACCAGCCATAGTTCATCGGTGGTGTCGGCGTCGCGCGCGTCGGTGAAGCGCTGCATCGCCCGCCACACCGGCTCGTACGGCCGGCGGCCGAGGTCGCGGACCAGGGCGGGCGTGCTCACCGGCAACCCCGCGCTCCGCGCGGAGCCGGGCTCACAGGGTCCACTTCACTTCCGGATGTTCGCGCAGCGCCGCGTGCGCGGTCTCGTATTCCTCGCGCGACCCGGCGCGGAAGCTCAGCCGCACCGAGACGTAGCGGCCGCCGCTGGACTCGCGGGTGGCGACGCTCTCGTGCAGCACGGTGATCCCGGCCGCGGCCAGCAGGCTCGGGATCTCCGTCTCGAGCCCGGCGCTGGCCGGCCCCATCGCGGTGATCTCGAACTCGCCGGGGAACTGGAAGCCGTGCTCGGGGTTGTCGGAATGGATGACCATGGAACGATTATGGGCGCGCCGCGGCGCTTTCCCAAGCCGCCGCCGGCACGGCACGGTCGGGCCGAATGCTGGCGCCGCCCCAGGGTGCGCAGCGGCTGGCCGCATTCAGTCCGCGTCGGAATTCCACCACATCAGGAACTCGTGCCAGAGCCGCTTGAAGAAGCCGGCCTCCTCCACCGCGTCCAGCGCCACCAGCGGACGCTCGGCGATCACCTCGCCGTCGAGGGCGACGCGCACGGTGCCGATCTGCTGGCCCTGCTCGATCGGCGCCACCAGCGTGCGCGGCACGTCCATGGTCGGCCTGAGCTGCTGGTACTTGCCGCGCGGCATGCTGACCAGCAACGGTTCGGCCAGGCCCAGGCGCAGCTCGTTGGCCTGGCCCTTCCACAGCTTCTGGGTGGTGATGGCCTGGCCGGCGTCGTAGAGCTTGTGGGTCTCGAAGAAGCGGAACCCCCAGTTCAGCAGCGCCAGCGAATCGGTGGCTCGCTGGGCCTCGCCGGTCGAGCCCATCACCACCGCGATCAGGCGCTGGTCGCCGCGCTTGGCCGAGGAAAGCAGGCAGTATCCGGCCTTGGAATGGTGACCGGTCTTGATCCCGTCGACGCTGTCGTCGCGCCACAGCAGCAGGTTGCGGTTGCGCTGGGTGATCGGGCCCACGGTGAATTGCTTCACCTTGTTGTGGGCGTATTCCTCGGGGAAGTCGCGGATCATGGCGCGGCCTAGCAACGCCAGGTCGCGCGCGGTGGAATAGTGGTTCTCCTCGGACAGGCCGTGCGAATTGACGAAGTTGCTGCCGGTCAGCCCGATGCGCTTGGCGTAGGCGTTCATCAGCGCGGCGAAGGACGCCTCGCTGCCGGCGACGTGCTCGGCCAGGGCGATCGCGGCGTCGTTGCCCGACTGCACCGCCATGCCTTTCTCCATGTCCAGCAGGCTGGCGGTCTGGTTGACCGGAAAGCCGCTGTAGCTGCCGTCGGTCATCGCCCCGCCCTTGCGCCAGGCGTTCTCGCTCATCATCACCTGATCGTCCGGCGAGACCTTGCCGGCGGCGATCTCCGCGGCCACCACGTAGCTGGTCATGACCTTGGTGATGCTGGCCGGCTCGACCCGCTCGTCGACGTTCTCGCCGGCCAGGATCTGCCCGGTCTCGTAGTCCATCAATAGCCAGGCCGTGCCGACCACCGGCGGCGGCGGCGGGGTCGGCAGGGCGTCGCTGAGCGCCTCCGGCGGGTCCTGCGAAGGGGCCGGCGCCTGGGCGAGGGCCAGCCCGAGCATGGAGACGGCCAAGGCGAGGACGGCGGCGAGGACGGGACGGGCGGCGGAACGTTTCATCGACAGCGGAACTCCGTTGGCGCGGCACTCCCTGGCCGCGGCATGTGTTTGGGGACGGGCGAAGAGTCTACTCGCGCACCACGTGCGGCTGGCCGAAGCCGAGCCCGGCGAACCGCGCGCTCAGCTCGGCGACACGGCCTGCATCGACCGGACCGACGCGCACCCGCCACAGCGGCTTGCCGCCGGCGGCGCCATCGACCAGCTGCGCCTCGGCGATGCCGGCGCCCCGCAACATCGACAGCGCGCGCTCGGCATTGGAACGGGCGCCGAAGGCGGCGACCTGCAGGGTGACCCCGCCGGTACCGCGCTGGCCCGGCGCTGGGACCTCGGCCGCAGCGGTGGCGGCGGCCCGGGCCGGAT
The DNA here is from genome assembly GCF_029887875.1 of Luteimonas endophytica. Classification (GTDB taxonomy): domain Bacteria; phylum Pseudomonadota; class Gammaproteobacteria; order Xanthomonadales; family Xanthomonadaceae; genus Luteimonas; species Luteimonas endophytica. Next base: position 273,258 of record NZ_JARXRM010000045.1, on the reverse strand, counting down.
CGACCACCGCGGCCTCGGCGGGCACGGCCGGCGATGGGGTGCCGGGGCGGCCGGTCGCCACCCGCACCCGGCGTTCGACCATCCAGGCATCGAACTCGTCCGCGGTCATGACCCGGCCGTCGCGCATCATGTCGAAGCGCCATTCGCCGGCGGGGGCCGGCTCGACCCCGGCGGCCGGGGCAGGCGCCGGCCGATCGCCGGCGCTGGCGGCCGCGATCGGCAGCGCCTCCACCAGCCGGTCGATCGCCGTGGGCGGCGCGGCCGCCGCCGTGGGCGCGCTGCTGGCCACTGCCTCCTGGCCGCGGCTGACGTTCTCGCCGGGGCTCAGCGCGCGCACCTCCACCTGTGCGGTGCCGGCCCGGTGCATGTCGAGCTTGACCGCGGCCGCCCAGCTCAGGTCCACCACCCGGCCTTCGTGGAAGGGGCCGCGGTCGTTGACCCGCACCACCACCGATCGCCCGTTCTCCAGGTTGGTCACCCGGGCGAAGCTGGGCAGCGGCAGCGACTTGTGCGCGGCGGTGAAGGCGTACATGTCGTAGACCTCGAGATTCGAGGTGCGGCGGCCGTGGAACTTGTTGCCGTAGTACGAGGCGCGGCCGCGCTCGACGAAGCCGTCGGGGCGATCCAGCACCCGGTAACTCCGCCCCAGGACCCGGTAGGGCGAGCGGTTGCCGTAGGGCGAGCGCGGCTCGTCGACCACTTCCGGTTCGGGAATGGCGTCGACATCGGGGATGTAGTCGGGGGCGCTGTCGCTGATGTGCGGTGCGTACAGGCCGCCGGCGGTGTAGTCGCCGCGCTTGGAGGGATCCTCCTGCGCGGGCGCGTACGGCGAGCGTCTCGGCTGGTCGCGGGGGCCGGTGGCCGGCTCGGGCGGCGCACGGACGGCATCGCCGGGTGGCGGGGACCTGGTCGGGGCGCCGCTGCAGGCGGCGAAGACGATCGCGAGCGCGAGCGCCGCCGCCTTCCTCACTGCCCGGCCCCGGCCCCTGCGCGGATCGACTGCGCCAGCTGGTGCACCGCCAGCGAGTACATCGGCGAGCGGTTGTAGCGGGTGATCACATAGAAATTGCGATAGCCGAGCCAGTACTCGGGACCGGCCTCGCCCTCGAGGGAGACCAGGGTGGCGCCGTCGGCCACCGGCTCGCCGGGCTGCGGGCGATAGCCGCGCGCGGCCAGGACGGTGAGCGGATGCACCGGATCGAACCCGTCGGGCACGAAATCCTCGGCCGCCGGATCGCGGGTCGCGCGCGCCACCACCGGGCCGCCGCGCTCCCAGCCGTGGACCACGAAATAGTTGGCGATCGAGGCGAACACGTCCGGCAGGTGGGTGAGCAGGTCGCGGCGCCCGTCGCCATCGCCGTCGGCGGCCCACAGCCGGTAGCTCGACGGCATGAACTGGCCCATGCCCATGGCACCGGCATAGCTGCCCTTGAGTGCGGGAATGTCCAGTTGCGGTTCCTCGTCCGCCAGGGCGAACAGCTGTGCCAGCTCGCCGGCGAAGAACGGCGCCCGCCTGGGGAAATCGAACGCCAGGGTGTACAGCGCATCGAGCACGCGATAGTTGCCGGTGATGCGGCCGTAGCTGGTCTCCACGCCGATGATCGCGACGATGTACTCGGCCGGCACGCCGGTCTGCTCGCTCACCCGCTCGAGCGCCTCGCGGTGCTGGGCGTAGAAGGCGCGACCGCCGGAGATGCGCGCGTCGTTGACGAAGATCGGCCGGTACTCGGCCCACGTGCGGGTTTTCTCGGCCGGGCGCGACATCGCCTCGAGGATGCTCTGCCGGACCTGCGCGCCGGCAAGGGTGGCGCGCACCGCGGCGGCGTCGACACCGTAGGTGCTCGCGGCGTAGTCGATGAAGTTCTCGATCCGCTGCGCCCGCGGGATCGCCGGATCGGTCACCGGTTCCGGCGCCACCGGGCGCTCCGGCGGCTGCGGGACCGGCGCCAGCAGGCGCGGCGACGCGGTCGCGTCCGGCGCGGCGCTTTCGCTTGCGGGCGGCCGCTCCGCAGCGGGCTGCGCCGGTGCCGCGGATTGGGCGGGCGGCGGACTAGCCTGGGTCGCGCAGGCGGCGAAGGCGATCGGGAGCAGGCACGAAGCCAGCGGAAGCACGGCGCGTCGGTTCATCGGCCGGGAGGTTAGCACGGCGAAATCGGCCCGCGCCCCGGCAACGGCGCCGGCGTTCAGCCGACGCTCGCTCTGTCGCGCAGCCCGGCGCGCGCGCGGACGGCCGCATCGGTGGACCGGAGCAGACCGCCCCCGGCAGGCCCTAGATCAGGCCGCCGGCCTTCACCGGCCGGTGCGCATGGACCGACATCACCACGCCCATCCCGGCCAGCAGCGAGACCGCCGCGGTGCCGCCGTAGCTGAGCAGCGGCATCGGCACCCCCACCACCGGCAGCAGGCCGGAGATCATGCCGCCGTTGACGATCACGTAGACGAACATCGCCAGCCCCAGGCTGCCCGCCAGCAGCCGCGCGTACCCGTCGCGCGCCTCGCTGGCGATCCACAGGCAGCGGCCGACGATGAACAGGTACAGCGACAGCGTCGCCACCACGCCCAGCCAGCCGAATTCCTCGCTGAGCACCGCGAAGATGAAGTCGGTGGTGTGCTCGGGCACGTAGTTGAGGTGCGACTGCGTCCCCTGCCCCCAGCCCTGGCCCGAGAAGCCGCCGGCGCCGATCGCGATCTTCGACTGGATGATGTTCCAGCCCGCGCCGAGCGGATCGGTCTCGGGGTCGAGGAAGGTCAGCAGGCGGTCCTTCTGGTAGGGCATCAGCAGCCAGAACCAGGCCGCCGGCGCCGCCACCGCCAGCCCGCCGGCCGCCGCCGCGAACCACCACCACGACAGCCCCGCCAGGTACAGCGCGAACGCCCCGCTGGCCGCCACCAGCATCGCCGTGCCCAGGTCCGGCTGCAGCATCACCAGCCCGGTCGGCAGCATGATCAGCGCGCCGCAGGCGAGCACGTCGCGGATCCGCGGCGGCGTGCCGAAATGGTTGAGATACCAGGCCACCATCATCGGCAGGCTCAGCTTCATCAGCTCGGCCGGCTGGAAATAGAACACCCCCAGGTCGATCCAGTGCTGGCCGTGCCGGCCGGTGCCGATGAACAGCACCAACAGCAGCGGCAGCAGCGACACCGCGTAGACCGCGGGGGTGACGCCGCGCAGGCGCAACGGCGGCAGCCGCGACAGCAGCCACATCACCCCCAGCCCGGCGCCATAGCGCGCGGCCTGCGCCGCCACCATCGCCGCGCTCTGGCCGCTGGCGCTGTAGAGCACCGCCAGGCCGATCCCCATCAGCGCCAGCAGGGCCGCCAGCAGCGGCCAGTCCAGGGTGCGGACGAAGCGCAGGAACAGATCCAGGAGCCAGCGCAGGATCACGTTCAAAGGCCCGCCTCCCGCACCGCTGCCGCGACGCTTCCGGCCCGGCCGGCGGCGCCCTGGCTCTCGCCTGCAGGCACCGCGCCGTGGGCCCGGGCAGCTCCGCCGCTCGCGGCCACGGCGTCGCCCCGTTCCTGCTCGGGTTCCGGCGCTTCGCCCAGGATCCAGGCATCGAAGATCTTGCGGGCGATCGGTGCGGCGGCGACGCCCCCGTAGCCGCCGTGTTCCACCACGACCGCGACCGCGATCGTCGGCGCTTCGGCCGGGGCGTAGCCGATGAACAGCGCCTGGTGGCGCAGGTGATAGGGCAGCGAGCGCGGGTCGACGCGGGCGTTGCCGCGCCGACCGACCCGCTGCGCGGTGCCGGTCTTGCCGGCCATGGTGTAGTCGGCATCCCGCGCCATGGCCGTGGCGGTGCCGCGGCCGTGGATGGTGGCCACCATGCCCTCCTGCACCGCCGCCAGGTGCGCGGGGTTGTCGGTGATCCGCGGCGGCGATGGCGAGCGGACCGCGCTCCAGGGCTGGTCGTAACCCTTGCGCACGCCGGCGACCAGGCGCAGCGGATGCAGCTCGCCGCCGTTGGCGATCGCCGCGGTGCCGCGCGCCAGCTGCAGCGCGGTGGCGATCCAGTAGCCCTGGCCGATCCCGGCGATCACGGTCTCTCCCGGATACCACGGCTCCGGGCTGCGTCCTGCCTTCCACTGCGGCGAGGGCACCACGCCGGCGTTCTCGCCGACCAGGTCGATGCCGGTCGGCTGGCCGAAGCCGTAGCGCTCCATGTACTCGGCGAAGCGCGCGATCCCCATCTCGTAGGCGAGCTTGTAGTAGTAGAAGTTGATCGAGCGCGAGATCGAGTCGCGCAGGTCCACGCGGCCGGCGCCGCCGCCGGCGTCGCGGTAGCCCCGGCTTTGGCCGGGAATGAAGAACTCGCCGGTCGAGAACACCGTGTCCTCCGGCCGGCGCATGCCGCTGTCGACCCCGGCCAGCGCCACGAACGGCTTGATCGTCGACCCGGGGGGGCCGCCGCCGAGCACGTTGCGGTTGAACAACGGCTTGGCCGGATCGTCCATCAGCCGCCGGTAATCGGCATGCGAGATGCCGTTGACGAAGAGGTTGGGGTCGAACGCGGGCAGGCTCACCATTCCCAGCACCTGGCCGGTCGCCGGCTCCACCGCCACCGCCGAACCGTGCAGCTCGCCGAAGGCGCGGACCATGGCCTGTTGCAGGTCCAGGTCGATGCTCAGGCGCAGGTCGGCGCCCGCCGTGGCCGGCTGGCGGTCGAGAATCCCCAGCGCCCGTCCCTCGACGTTGGTCTCGACCTGCTCGTAGCCGATCGCGCCGCGCAGCAGGTCCTCGTAGGAGCGCTCCAGCCCGGTGCGGCCGGTGTGCGGGAACAGCACGTGATCGCGGCCGTAGCGGTCGACGTCGCCTTCGTCGGTACGGCCGACGTAGCCGACCACGTGCGCGAACAGATCGCCGTAGGGATAGCGGCGGTTGAGGTAGGGCACCACCTCGACGCCGGGAAAGCGCCAGCGGTCGACCGCGAAGCGCGCCGCCTCGTGCTCCTCGACCCGCAGCTTCAGGGTGATCGGCCGGAAGCCGCGGTTCACCCGCCGTTCCTCGCGGAACCTGGCCACGTCGGTCGGATCGAGCGCGACGATCCGCGACAGTCCCTCGATCAGGGCATCGGTGTCGCCGGCTTCCTCCGGGGTGACCTCGAGCCGGTAGGCGGGCACGTTGTCGGCCAGGATCCTGCCCTTGCGGTCGTAGATCAGCCCGCGCCCGGGCACCACCGGCCGCGGCTTGACGCGGTTGGCCTCGGACTGGCGCGCATAGTCGCTGTACTCGAGCACCTGGAGGCGGAAATACCAGGCCGCCAGCCCGCCCAGCGCGAGCACCACCACCACGAAGCCGATCAACGCGCGTGCGCGGAACCGCGCCGCCTCGGCCTTCGGGTTGCGCAACCTGCGCGGAGAGCGGATCACGTCAGCGGGCCCGCCGCGAGCGCGACAGCGCGTCCAGCAGCAGGTACAGCGGCGCCCACAGCAGCATCCCCAGCACCGGCGCCAGCCAGAACATCCACGGCAGCTGCGGCTCGCCCAGGGCGATGTGGATCGCCGCGGCCACCACCCGGTCGTTGAGCAGCAACCCGCCGATCGCCAGCGCCTGCTGGGCCAGGGGGAAGAAACGCAGCTGGTTGCGGAACCGCTGCAGGATGAAGGCCATCACCGTCAGCCGCAGGGCCTGCTCGCCGAGCAGCCCGCCGAAGGCGAGGTCGCCGATCAGGCCGACGCTGAACGCCAGGCCCAGTCCAGCGCGGTCGTTGTCCTCGATCACCCAGTACGCCACCACCAGCGCCAGCCAATAGGGCCGGAACGGCTGCAGCGCCTCCGGCAGAGGCAGCAGGCCCAGCAGCAGCGCGACCAGCACGCTGAGCGGCAGCAGCCAGGCGCGGGCCGGGCGCCTCATGGCCTGTCCTCCCCCGGGGGCGGTTCCGGCGGTACGCCGGGGGTGCCAGGCGGGGGCGGCTCCACCACCGCGGCGCGCGGCGCACCGGCGCCGGGCTCCGCAGCGTCGGGCGGCCGCATCGACGCCCGGTCGCCAAGGCCCGGCGCGAGGTTCTCGTGCAGCAACAGCACGTCGCGGCCGCGGTCCAGGCGCGCCGCCGGCACGACGTCGCCGACCAGGAAGGCGCGGCTGTCGTCCGGCTCGAGCGCGGCGATGCGGCCGACCGGAAACCCCGGGGGAAAGCGCCCGCCCAGACCCGAGGTCACCAGCTCGTCGCCGATTTCGACGTCGCTCGACAGCGGCACGTTGGGCACCCGCAGGCGGTCGCTGCGGCCCTGGCCATAGACAACCAGCCGCACCCCGGTGCGCGCCACCACCACCGGGATCGCGTGGTCCGGGTCGGTCAGCAGCAGCACCGTGGCGGTGGTAGGGGTGGTCTCGATGATCTGCCCCACCACGCCGCCGGCGTCGATCACGCACTGCCCTGCGACCACGCCCTGCCGGGTGCCGGCGCTGAGCATCAGGCGCTGGCGGGTAGGATCGAGGTCGACGTCCAGGATCGGGGCCAGGCGAACGTCGAGGCCGCCCCGCTCGGCCGATCCGAGCAGCCCGCGCAGGCGGGCGTTCTCGGCGGCCGCCACCTGCAGCCGCGCCAGGCGGGCCCGGCTGATCAACAGCTCGTTGCGCAGGCGGCGGTTGTCCTCGGCCAGCAGCGAGCGGGTCACCGCGTCCTCGCGCACGTTGCGGCCCAGCCGCGAGGGCAGCCCGGCCAGCCACCAGATCGGCTGCATCGCCACCGAAGCGTAGCCGCGCGCCCGGTCCAGCCAGTCGCCGCGGTGGTCGGCGACGATCAGGGCGATGGCGATCGCCAGGTAGGCCAGCAGCCGCAGGGTGCCGGCGACATCGCCGGGGCGGGACGCGGCGGGACTGGCGTAGGAGGGCACGTCAGGGGATCGGAAAGAAGAGTGATGTCGGATGGGCGCGCGGCACGCCACAGTGTGGCCGATGTTCGCGCCGGCGCAAACCGCCGCCGTGGTGCCGTATTCCCCGCCGCGGCCGCCCCCTGCGCGACCGCACCGGCGTCATGTTGCCCGCTATTCGGCGGTGAAGAACTCGTTGCCGTGCATGTCGAGCAGTTCCAGCGCGCGCCCGCCGCCCCGGGCCACGCAGGTCAGTGGGTCCTCGGCGACCTGCACGTGGAGGCCGGTCTCTTCGCTGATCAGGCGGTCCAGATCGCGCAGCAGCGCGCCGCCGCCGGTCAGCACGATGCCGCGTTCGGCCACGTCGGCGCACAGCTCCGGTGGGGTCTGCTCCAGCGCCTGCTTGATCGCCTCGACGATGCCGGCCAGCGGCTCGCGCAGCGCGTCCAGCACCTCGGTGGAGCCGATCTTGATCATCTTCGGAACGCCCTCGGCCAGGTGCCGGCCGGAGACCTCCATCTCGACGTTGCGCTCCTGCGGGTAGGCGCAGCCGATCTCCAGCTTGATCCGCTCCGCGGTGGACTCGCCGATCAGCATGCCGTGGTTGCGGCGCACGTAGTTGATGATCGACTCGTCGAAGCGGTCGCCGCCGATGCGCACCGACTGCGAGTAGACGATGCCGTTGAGCGCGATCACCGCGACCTCGGTGGTGCCGCCGCCGATGTCCACCACCATCGAGCCGCGCGCTTCGGTGACCGGCATGCCGGCGCCGATCGCCGCGGCCATCGGCTCCTCGATCAGCGAGACGTCGCGGGCGCCAGCCTCCATCGCCGAGTCCTTGATCGCGCGCTTCTCCACCTGGGTCGAGCCGCATGGCACGCAGATCAGCACCCGCGGGCTGGGCCGGAGGAAGCGCGACTTGTGGACCTTGCGGATGAAGTGCTTGAGCATCTCCTCGGTGTAGGTGAAGTCGGCGATCACCCCGTCCTTCATCGGCCGGTGGGTGGTGATGTTGCCGGGGGTCCGGCCGAGCATCTGCTTGGCCTCGCTGCCGACCGCCGCCACCGCCTTGTGGCCGCCGGCGCGGTCCTGGCGTACCGCCACCACCGAGGGCTCGTTGAGCACGATCCCCTGGCCGCGGACGAAGATGAGGGTGTTGGCCGTGCCCAGGTCGATGGACAGGTCGTTGGAGAACAGGCCGCGGAACTTCTTGAACATCGGGGATCGGGGTCCGTCAGGGGGCGGGCGCGGAGCGCGCCATGCAGGGGGCAAAGGGGGCGACAAGCCTAGCAAAAAGGGGCTGGGCGTGGTGGCCGAAGCGGCGGGTCCGGCAGGCACCCGGCCGCAGGTGGGCGGGACGGCGACGGGCGGGATCCGCGGGGAGCTCGGGCCGCCACCCGGCGTAGGCGCAACCGTGGAAGCGGCGGAGGTCGCGGCTTCCGCCGCTCCCAGCACGCGAGCGGCTTCGCATCGCATGCCCCGCCGCGGTTCCGCGGGCCGCCCCCGGCGCGGCTGCCGGCCAGCGCCCCGTTCCGCCCCGGGAGGGTCGTCTGGCCTCCTCCGCCCCCGGCCGCTACCCTAGCGGTCTTTTGTGCAGACCGAGCCCTTGCCGATGTCCGTCCTGATCTGCGGTTCCCTGGCCTACGACACCATCATGGTGTTCCCCGACCAGTTCAAGAACCACATCCTCCCGGACAAGGTGCACATCCTGAACGTGTCGTTCCTGGTGCCGCGGATGCGCCGCGAGTTCGGCGGCTGCGCGGGCAACATCGCCTACAACCTCAAGCTGCTGGGGGGCGAACCGGTACCGATGGCCACCGTCGGCCAGGATTTCGGGCCCTACCGGGAATGGTTCGAGGAGATGGAGATCCGCTTGGACCAGGTGAAGGTGATCGACGAGCTGTTCACCCCGCAGGCGTTCATCACCACCGACCACGACAACAACCAGATCACCGCTTTCCACCCGGGAGCGATGATGCGCAGCTACGAGAACCACGTGAAGCAGGTCGAGGGCGTCGAGTTCGGCATCGTCAGCCCCGACGGCCGCGAGGGCATGCTGCAGAATGCGGAAGAGTTCGCCGAGGCGGGCATTCCCTTCATCTTCGACCCGGGCCAGGCGATGCCGCTGTTCAACGGCCAGGAGCTGCGGGCCTTCATCGACAGGGCCGACTACGTCACCGTCAACGACTACGAATCCAACCTGCTGCAGGAGCGCACCGGCTGGAGCGAGGAACAGATCGCCGGACGGGTGAAGGCCTACATCGCCACCCGCGGGCCCAAGGGCGCGATCATCCGCACCGGCGACAAGGTCTACGACATCCCCCCCGCGCACGAGCGCCGCGTCACCGACCCCACCGGCTGCGGCGACGCGTTTCGCGCCGGCTTGATCTTCGGCATCACCGGCGGCTACGACTGGATGACCACCGGCCGGATCGGCAACCTGATGGGCGCACTGAAGGTCGAGCACCCCGGCACCCAGAACCAGCGCTTCGACTACGACGACTTCGCCAGCCAGTTCCGCCAGCAGTTCGGCTATGCGCTGTAGCAATGCCTGATAGCGCCGCACAACCGTCAGCGCGGATACTCCGCTCCAGCCAGACTGTGACGATCGTCCAGACCAACCCTCCAGCTTCCCGTTACTGTCTTCTCGCCTCTAGATGGAGGCGCGCTGAAGAGAGGAAAAGGAAGATGAAACTGAACGCGAAGAAGATCGTTTCCGGCGTGATTTTCGGTCTCGTGCTGTCCTCGTCAGTCTATGCCGCATGCTCGGAAGAAGATCGGTATTGGTGCAACTACTATTATCAGCAATGCGTGGCCAACGGAGATTGGGGCCAATGCGAGTCGGAGAGGATTGCCTGCCTGGTTAGCATTGGCTGCACTCCTCCCTAAGGCACCGACTGCCCTCCGGCAACGGCAGGGAAGGGCGACAGCCCTCGCTTGAGTGCTGTCTTCCGATCGGGCCGTCGCGGGTGGACGGCCCGATGCCTTCTGCTCCCCCGATCCGCCGAGCTACCGCACCCTTGGCAGGCTCAGCGCGGCGGCTCGGACATCGATCGCGTCGTGGTCGTGGCCACGGCGTCCCGACCTCAATCCCAGCCGGGCATGCGCGCGCGGTCCAGGCCGGCGACCTCGAACACCGCGGTACGGGTGCCGCCGGCCTCGACCGGGAACTCGATCGCCAGGGTCTTCGCGCCTGCGGTCATCGCCCACAGCGCGGCCTCGTCCTCGATGAACATGGCGATCGCCTCGTCGGTGTCGGGGCGGTTGGCGGCCATCCGCCGCGGCTCGCCGTCGTCCACGCTCACCGGCACGCGGCAGGCGCGGCCGCAGGCGAAGTCCCCGGCCTGCAGCACCAGGTAGGCGCTGCGGCCCCAGGACGGGTGGTCGCGGAAGATCAGCCGCACCTGCCTGGCGCCGCTGCCGTCGGTGTCGACGTCCTCCCGGGCGTAGATCGCCGCCGAGCGCTGCTGTCCGCCCTCCACTTCCTGCACGTTGTACTGCCACAGCGCGGCGGCGCGCGCGTCCTCGCGGATCGCATCCGCCTTCGCCTTCACCGCGCCGAACTCGCCGCGCACCCGGGCGGCGACCTCGGTGTCGGGCCAGCGCGCCAGCAGCACGTCGGCCTGGGCCTTGGCCAGAGCCCAGTTCTGCTCCGCCACCGCCGCGTCGAAACCGGCGGCGGCCTCGCCGGCCTCCCGTTCGGCGGCGGCGGCCTGGGCCGCGGCGCGTGCCTGCGCCTCGGCTTCGGGATCGCCGCAGGCGCCCAGCGCCAGCGTCGACAGCATGAGGGCAAGGACCAGGTTGCGGGGAATCATGCGGGTGCCTCCTCGATCAGGGCCGTCACCGCGGCGGCGACGGCGTCGGGTTGTTCCATCAGGGCCATGTGGCCGCTGCCGTCGAGCAGCAGCCGGCGGGCATGGGGGATGCGCGCGCCGAACATCTCCAGCGCGCTCGGGTCGATCACCCGGTCGTGCGCGCCCCAGACCAGCAGCGTGGGCTGCCGGATCCGCGCCGCCTCCTCGCCGGGCAGGAAGCGTTCGGGTCCGCGGCCGATCCGGTCGAGGACCGACTGTTCGAATCCGGCCTGGCGGCGACGGAAGGCGATCACCGCGTGGGCGGCCGGCCACGGGATCGGCGGCCGCGCCGAACGCTGGTGGAACAGCAGGGTCAGGTAGCGCTCCAGCGATGCGGCGTCGTCGACCCGGAACGGGTTGCCCCCGTCGAGCACCTCCAGCCCGAAGCGGTTCTCGCCGAATTCCACGCCCGAGGCGTCCAGCAGCACCAGCCGCGCGACCAGCTCCGGGTGACGCGCCGCCAGCACCGCGGCGATCCCGCCGCCCATGGAATGCCCCAGCAGCACCACCGGCCCAGCCGTCACGGCGCGCGCGAAGCCCGCCACCATCGCCGCCTCGGCCGCATAGCCGTGGTCGCCGTCGGCGCGGCGCTGGCTGTCGCCCCACCCGGGCAGGTCGGGGATCAGCAGCCGGTAGCGGCCGCGCAGCCGCGCGGCCAGCCGGTACCAGTTCTCCTTGCTGCCGGTGTAGCCGTGCAGCATCAGCAGGGTGGGCGCGCCCGCCTGCGCCGGATCGCCCTCCGCCCAGGTCCAGCGCAGGCCGTCGATGACGCGGCTGCGGCGGCGCAGGCCGAGCGCGCGGCGCTGGCGCGCGTACTCGGCGCGCACCAGCCGCCACGGATCGCGCCACAGCGCGATCCCGATCGCGACGGCGCCCGCCGCGGCCAGTGCGGCGCCCGCGACGGCGCTCGCGACCGGCACCCGCACCGGATCAGCCGGCCGGCGGGGCGTCGTCGGGCGCTCGCGCGTCGGGAGACTCGGCCGCATCGCCATCCTCGGGTTCGGCCACGGGCGCGGCGGGCGTGGCCCGCGACCCGGGGGCCGGCCTGGCCTCGTCCAGGGTCTTCTCCACCGAGGCGGTGGTGATCGGGTGGTAGCCCGGCCGCGCCACCCGCAGCGCGCTGCGCGCCAGCGCCAGCCCTTCCTCGGTCTGCGCCAGCGCCTCGTACACCGGCATGACCAGCTTGCGCCGGCCGATCCTGCGCAGGAACTCGTTCATCGGTTCGAACGCGATCGCGTACCCGCTGCGCACCGCCAGCGGGTACCAGCGCATCGCCAGTTCGCCGTTGGCGGTGCCGGTGAACGCGTAGGCGGTATCGAGCTGCGACATCTGCTCCTGGGTCAGCGTCTCGGGCATCCCCTCGAGGAAGTGGATCCACTCCTGGGTGGTCCAGGCCGAGGTCATCGCCTCCGGCGGCAGTTGCGCACTCCCCAGCCAGGCCAGCCGTGCCGAGTCCACCAGCCCCAGCCGCGGCGAGAGCACCATCGGCGCCGAAGCCGGGATGCCGGGTTCGTACAGCCATTCCTCGATCTCGGCCATGGTCGCCGCATCCGGCTTCTTCGGCAGCAGCTCCGCCTTCAGATACTCGACGAAGGTGGCGGTGGAAATGCTCTGGAACGCGAACGTGTCGAAGTAGCCGCGCAGGAACGCATCGAGCGTTTCGCGGCCGAACCGCTCTTCGAGGAACTGCAGGAACCAGGCGCCCTTGTCGTAGGCCACCGCGCCGAAGGTATCGTCGGGGTCGCGCGCATCGCCCGGGCGCACCGCCAGCACCTGCAGCTCCGCGGGCGTGTCGGCCAGGGCCTCCTGCAGCCCCTCGCGCGCGATCACGAACTCCATGTCGGCGAACTCCTGGCCGTACAGCGCCTCGACGATGCGGTTCTCGACGTACGAGGTGAATCCCTCGTTGAGCCACATGTCCTTCCAGCTCGCATTGGTGACCAGGTTGCCCGACCAGCTGTGCGCCAGCTCGTGGGCGATCAACGAGACCAGCGACTTGTCGCCGACGATGACCGTGGGGGTGATGAACGACAGCCGCGGGTTCTCCATGCCGCCGAACGGGAACGAAGGCGGCAGGATCAGCAGGTCGTAGCGCTCCCAGCGGTAAGGCCCGTACAGCTGCTCGGTGGTGCGGATCATTTCCTCGGTGTCGGCGAACTCCTCCACCGCGGCGTCCACGGTGGCGGGCTCGGCCCACACCCCGGCGCGTCCGGAGATCGGCTTGAACACCAGGTCGCCGGCGGCGATCGCCATCAGGTAGGACGGGATCTTCTGCGGCATGCTGAAGCTGTACTCTCCGTCGCGCGCCGCCGCCGGATCGTTGTCGGCGCTCATCAGCACCATCACGTCGGGCCGCGAGCGCACCGTGGCGCTGTAGGTGTAGCGCACCGACGGCGTGTCCTGCAGCGGCACCCAGCTGCGCGCGTGGATCGCCTGCGACTGGCTGAACATGAAGGGCAGCTCGCCGCCCTCGGTCATCGACGGCTCCAGCCACTGCAGTCCGGAGGCCTGCGGCGAGGTGCGGTAGGTCACGCGCACCCGGGCGTTGCGCTCCGGCGTCTCGATCACCAGGCGGCTGCCGAGCAGTTCGTCGGCGGGCTCGAGGGTGTGCTGCAGGGGCTGCCAGGCACCGCCGGTTTCGCCTTCGACCCGTTCGATCGCGAGGTCGCGCGTGTCCAGCACCAGCTGGCCCGCATCCTCGGCCTTCCACTCCAGCGTGTAGGTGGCGGTACCGGCCAGGGTGCGGCTGTCGAAATCGAGGTCGAGATCCAGCGCCAGATCGGCGACGACCACCTTGTCGGGCTCGGCGTAGGAATGCTCGTCGCGGTCGGCGGCTGCCACGGCGGCCTCCTTGCTGGGAATCGGGGTGGACGCTTCGGGCGTCGGCTCGCGCTGGCAGCCAACCGCCAGCAACGCCAGCAGCGGCAGCGCCATGAGGAGGGTCGGGCGGCCTGCTCGGATCGGGGGAAAGCGCATGACAGGACAAATCCTCGGCGGATCGGGCCTGCGAGTTTAACGTTCCCCGGGAAACCCGGGGTGCCGGTCCGGAAAAGCGCCGCTGCGCGGAACCGCCCCATCTCGGCCGCGGCGATGCCGCGCCCACGCCGCCTGCGGCTACGGGCCCGCAACGGCGTCCCAGGCGTGCATCGCATGATCGACGATCCGCTGCAGGCGCCGGCGCGAGGCGCCGGCGCGCGCCTGCAGGGACAGGCCCTGCAGCAGGGCATCGTAGTAGCCGGCCAGCGCGGCGACATCGACCCCGGCCGGCAGCTCGCCGGTCTCGACCGCGCGCCGCAGGCGGCGCGACAGCGCCTCGGACACCGCCCGCTGGCTGGCGGCCAGGCGCGCCCGCACCGCCGCGCGCTCGGGCGCACAGCCGACCGCGGAGGTCACCACCAGGCATCCGCGCGGCGTGGCCGGATCGCAGTAGGCGTCGGCGTTGTCTCGCAGCATCGCCTCCACCGCCGCGCGCGCCGTCGGCTGCTCGCGCAGCGCCCGTGCGGTGGCGTTCTCTTCCCCTTCGTACCGCGCCACCGCTTCGGCGAACAGCGCTTCCTTGTCGCCGAAGGCCGCATACAGGCTCGGGCGGTTGATGCCCATCGCGGCGCAAAGCTCTGCGATCGAGGCGCCCTCGTAGCCGCGCTCCCAGAAAACGTGCACCGCGGCGCGCAGTGCGGCGTCGCGGTCGAAACCGCGGGGGCGGCCCCGCGGGCTCATGGAACGCTCAATTTCATACCGATTCGAACATAAACATCTTGACCGGCACGATCAAGCCGGCATCATTTACCTACCATTCGGTACACAAAGGAGAGGAACGATGACGAACCTGGCCGGCAAGGTGGCCCTGGTCACGGGCGGCAGCCGCGGCATCGGCGCGGCGATCGCCAGGCGGCTGGCACGCGACGGAGCCGACGTGGCGCTCACCTACGTCACTTCGGCGCGGCAGGCCGGCGACGTGGTGGCCGCGATCGAGGCGGCCGGGCGCAGGGGGCTGGCGATCGCCGCCGACAGCGCCGACCCACGGGCGGTCGCCGAGGCCGTCGAGCGCACCGTGGCCGTGCTCGGACGGATCGATGTCCTGGTGAACAATGCCGGCATCTTTCCCTATCAGGCGCTGGACGAGGTGTCGCTGGAGGACTTCGACCGCACCATGGCGATCCACGTCCGCGCCTCCTTCGTCGCCGCGCAGGCGGCCGCGCGCCACATGCACGCCGGCGGACGCATCATCAACATCGGCAGCTGCCTGGCCGAACGCACCGGCGGCCCCAACATGACCGTCTACGCGGCTAGCAAGGCGGCGCTGACGGGGTTGAGCAAGGGGCTGGCGCAGGATCTCGGGCCGCGCGGCATCACCGCGAACGTGGTGCACCCCGGCCCGGTGGACACCGACATGAATCCTGCCGATTCGGAGCTGGCCGACCTGCAGCGCAAGGCGCTGCCGCTCGGCCACTACGGCCATGCGGACGACGTCGCCGCCACCGTGGCGCACCTGGCCGGCGAGGGTGGGCGCTTCATCACCGGCGCGGCGATCGCGGTGGACGGGGGGTTCGCGGCCTGAGTCCGGACGCAGCCCCGGCATCGCCTTCGGCGGACCGGATTCACGGCAATGGCGTCGTGCCCAGCAATGGCGCCCACGTGGCGCCATTACACTGCGATCGACGCGCTCGGCGACGACCACCCCCTTCCCCGACCGATCGGACCGCCCATGCACACGCCATCGACCACCGCCCTCGCCTGGACCCTGCTGATCGCCGCCGGGCTGCTGGAGATCGTGTGGGCGATCGCGCTCAAGCAGAGCGAAGGATTCACCCGCCTCTGGCCCGCCACGATCGGGCTGACCACCGCGGCGATCAGCTTCGTCATGCTGACCCTGGCACTCAGGGACCTGCCCGCCGGCACCGCCTACGCGATCTGGGTCGGCATCGGCGCACTGGGGGTGGCGGTGGTGGGCATCGTCGCGCTCGGCGAGAGCGCCTCGCCGGCGCGGCTGGCCTGCCTGGCGCTGATCCTGCTCGGCGTGATCGGCCTGAAGGTGGTCGACGGCTGAGCCCGGACGGCTCAGACCTTGTAGCCGTCGTGGATCGCGACGATGCCGCCGGTGAGGTTGCGGTAGCCGCAGCGCGCGAAGCCGGCGGCCTCCATCATCGCCTTCAGCTCGTCCTGCGGCGGATGCCTGCGGATCGACTCGGCCAGGTAGCGGTAGCTGTCGGCATCCCTGGCGAACAGCGCGCCCAGCCGCGGCAGCACCTGGAAGGAGTGGAAGTCGTACAGCGGCCGGAACCAGTCCGCGCGCACCCGCGAGAATTCGAGCACCCGCGCCTGTCCGCCCACCTTCAGCACCCGCAGCATCTCGCGCAGCGCCGCCTCCTTGTCGGTGACGTTGCGCAGGCCGAAGGCGATGGTGACCAGATCGAAACTGGCATCGGGAAACGGCAGGCCCTCGGCGTTGCACTGCACGTAGCGGAAGCCGCGCACCAGCCCACGGTCGGTCATGCGGTCGCGACCGGTGCGCAGCATGGCGCCGTTGATGTCGCCCAGCACGAGTTCGCCGCCCTCGCCGACCCGCTCGTGCAGCAGCGCGGCGATGTCGCCGGTACCGCCGGCCAGGTCGAGCACACGATCGCCGCGCTTGACCTGGGCGGTGGCGACGAAATACCGCTTCCAGACCCGATGGATGCCCAGGCTCATCAGGTCGTTCATCAGGTCGTAGCTGCCGGCCACCGAGGAGAACACCTCCCCGACCAGCTTCTGCTTGTCGATCGACGGCACCTCGCGGTAGCCGAAATGGGTAGTGCCGGACTTGTCGGATGCGCTCATGCGTCGATTATCGCACCGCGCCGTCCACGGTGCCGTGGGGGCGCACGCACCCCGACGGCGCGGTGGCCGGCCGGCCACCCGCAACCGGCCCCGTCCCTGGGTTGGTGAGGACCCGGCCGCCTACTGCGACCTCGACCCTTGCGGGGCTTTGCCGCACACTGCCCGAGCCCCGCCCACGCGATCGCCATGCCTTCCAGACCCGACTACCGCGCCATGCTCGACACCGCCATCGAAGAAGCCCGCATCGGCCTGGCCGAAGGCGGCATCCCGATCGGCGCGGCGCTGTTCCACCGCGACGGCCGGCTGCTCGGCCGCGGCCACAACCGCCGCGTCCAGGAAGGCGACCCTTCCGTGCACGGCGAGACCGACGCGTTCCGCAAGGCCGGCCGCCAGCGCGGCTACCGCGACACGATCATGGTCACCACCCTGGCGCCATGCTGGTACTGCAGCGGCCTGGTGCGGCAGTTCGGCATCGGTGCCGTGGTGATGGGGGAATCCGTGAACTTCCAGGGCGGCGCCGAGTGGCTGCGCGAGCACGGCATCGAGGTGGTCGACCTCAACGACGACACCTGCATCCGCATGCTGGGCGACTGGATCGCCGCGAACCCCGAGGTATGGAACGAGGACATCGGCGAGGAATAGCAGCGGCGGCGCGCACGCGAGAACCCGCGCGATCGGCCATCCGCGGGAAAGCCGTGATGCCGGGGCTCACCGCCCGCTAGGGCGAGCGCGCCTGCGCTCTTCGCGACTCCGGGCCGCACCTACGGAAGCGGGCTCCGACCCGGGGGAGGGGCGGCGGCGAGGACGGGGCTCGGCGGCACGCCACAGCCAGTCGCGCCCGCGGACCGCGCGGCCGCCGCGGCGGCGCGCGGTCGCCAGGGTGACCGCCACCGAAAGCGCCACCACCGTCAGGCGCAGCAGCGTCGCCGCCAGCGGCCCGAGCGCGTCGTCGGCGACGCCGAACAGCGCCCAGTACAGGTTCATCAGCACGTGGAAGACCACCGGCACCCACAGGTCGTAGTCCCATTCCACGTACAGCCAGGCGAACCAGAGCGCACCGAAGCCGGTCAGCGCGGCGATCGCGGCCGCTTCGCTCCAGCCGTGGCCCTGGGAGAGATGCGCCGCGCCGAAGAACAAGGCGCCGACCAGCGCCGCCGGCAGGAAGCCCCAGCCTGCGAACCGGAACAGGAAGCCGAACAGAAAGGCCCGATACAGCACTTCCTCCCCGATGCCAGGCACCAGCGCGACGCGCATCGCTTCGAGGACGGGCCGCTCCGGCGGCGCGAACCCGGCGATCGCCGCGTAGCCGAGGGGCAGCACCAGGGTGCACGCCAGCGCCAGCGCCAGCGCGCGCAGGGGCGAACGGTGCAGGCCGAGCGCGGCCAGCGCCCGCCCCGGGCCGGCCAGCAGCGCGGCCAGGCCGAGCGGCACCAGCAGCTGCGGGCCGTAGCCCAGCACCGCCAGCGCACCCAGGCGCGGCCAACCCCGCCATGCGCCGGCCAGCTGGCGGAACAGGTCGAGATGAAAGGTGTCCAGCCACACGAACACGGCGATGGCGAGCAGCGCCACCATCCATCGCGCAGCGGCGGGCAAAGCGGGTCCGGCGGAAGATGCGTCCATCGCCGCATTGTGGCGTAGGCGGCGCCGCCCGGCTGCTCAAAAGCCGCAGGATCGCTGCTCAGAACCCGGTTTCGAGGCGCGATCCGGCGCTGCCGTCGCGGTTCTGCGCAGTGTCCGGCACCGGCCGGCCGGTCCGCTCCAGGGCGGCGGCGCGATACTCGCTCGGGGCGATCCCTTCGGCGTGCTTGAACGCGCGGTTGAACGAGGCCAGCGAGGCGAAGCCGGCATCGAAGGCGATCGCCACCATTTTCTCGCCGGCGCGCGCCGGGTCGGCCAGAGCCCTCCGCGCCTCCGCCACGCGCCAGCGGTTGAGGAAGCTGCGGAAGTGGCGGGCGCCGAGACGGTGGTTGACCAGGCGCCGGACCTCGGCCTCGGGGGCGCCCATCCGCGCCGCGAAGGCGGCGAAGCTGAGCCCGGGATCGCGGTGGACGCGCTCGACCTCCATCAGCACGTCGAGCCGCGCCAGCAGCCGGTCGTCGACAGCGGCCTGGCCGTCGGCGGGCGGCCGCGACGGCACGGGCGCCGCCGGCACCGGCGCGGCGGTGAACCCGGCACCGCCGCGGAACGCCAGCGGTGCGGCATCGCCCTGCAGCAGGCGATGCGCCAGCCAGGCGGCCAGCGCCAGGATCGCGGCGTTCTGCAACAGCGTGAACCACAGCGGCTTCCAGGCGAAGCCGAGCAGCAGGTCCACGCCCAGGTCCACCAGCAGCAGCAGGGCGAGGGCCGCAGACAGCCGCATGCGCGCGCACCGGCGCCGCTCGACCAGATCGCCCTCGAGGTCGCGCCACAGGCGGAAGCCGACCTGCGCGACCATCCCCGCGCCCAGCGTCACCAGGACCCAGCTCAGTCCCTCCACGGCCTGGCCCGGGAGCAGCAGGCCCCGGTCGACGAAGGCGATCAGTACCCAGGCCGCGCCGCCGCCGGCCTCGATCGGCCCAAAACGGAAGTCGTCGTCGAACACCGCCAGGCAGAACCACCACAGCGGCACCGCCGCGGTGCCGCTGAACGCGCTGGCCACGGCCGCGGCGGCACCGGACAGCTTCAGGCCGGCGTCCGGCGTGTTGCCGGCGAGGAAGCCGCACAGCCCCAGCGCCAGCGCCAGGAAGATCCAGGCGATCCGTTCCCGCCCGGCGTCGCGCACCAGCAGCGCCGCCACGGTGAGCAACAGGGTCGCCCCGGCCACCCGCAGCACGACGTCGAATTCCTGCACCGGTTCCCTCCCCCGCCGGGCCCATGACGCGCAACACGTTAGCATTGCGGGCCGGGGAACCCGCGGCGACGGAAACGGTGCGGTGCGCCCGTGCCGGCCGCTGCTAGCGAAGCCGCTCCACGCTCAACACCGGCGTCTGCACCAGGCGCGAACCGAACCATTGCAGGGTCTCGACCTCCTCCATCGCGTACCACGGCGCCTGGGTGCGGAGGTGCAGGTAGGTCCTGCCCGCCGGCCCCACGTGCTCCGGGTCGACGCGCAGGAAGACCTTGCAGTCGGCCTGTCCGCCGCCGCCGCTGAGGACCACGCTCGCGCCCTCCGGGATGAGGGCGGTCTCTTCGTTCCTCGCGATAGCCACGATTGCCTCGATCATTTCGTTCTCCCTGTCCTCGGCAAGAGCGCAGGCCGCGCGCCTGCACAGACAAGGACGCGTCGGACCAGCACTTGTGAACCAGCGGCGACCGGGTTCGCGCCGATCGTACGCGACGTTCGCGCCGCCTCACATTGACCGTGGTCACAATCGCTGGCCGACCGCCGCGCACGCCTGCACGGCCAAGCGAAACGCGGTACAACCGCAGGCCTGCCTGGACGCCAGAAGGAGACGGTCGATGCGCTACCGGACCAGTCCGTTGACAGACCCGCCGGCCATGCCGCGCCGCTGCGCCGGCTGGCTGCTGCCGCTGGCGCTGCTGTGCGGCGCGTGCGCGCCGCAGCAGCGGTCAGCCGCAGAATCCGAGACGGCCGGGATGCTCCCGGCCGCGGGTGCGGCCGCGCAGGACTCGCGGGGACCCGGCTCGTCGCCACCGGTGCCGCCGGATGCCGCCTACCCGGAGCTGTTCGCAGCGGTGCAGTCCGCCTGGCTGTTCGACGACCAGAAGCTGTTCGCCGATGCGGTGCCGCGGCGCGAACCTGCGCAGATCGAGGCGGCCTATCTCGCGGGCCGCGCCCGGCCGGGCTTCCGGCTGCGGCGCTTCGTCGAGGAGAACTTCTCGCTGCCGCGGCCGGCGGAAGCCACCGCGGTGGCGCGGCACGAGCGCCTGCGCGCCCACATCGACGCGCTGTGGCCGCTGCTCACCCGCCGCACCCCGCAGCCGGCGGAGCACGACAGCCTGCTGCCGCTGCCGCAGCCGTACGTCGTACCGGGCGGGCGGTTCCGCGAGGTGTACTACTGGGATTCCTACTTCACGATGCTGGGGCTGGTGGAGAGCGGCCAGGATGCGCTCTCGCGGCAGATGCTCGACAACTTCGCCCACCTGATCGATACCTGGGGGCACGTTCCCAACGGCAACCGCAGCTACTACCTCAGCCGCTCGCAACCGCCGTTCTTCTCGCACATGGTGGCGCTGGAAGCGCGCGACGACGCCGGGGTGCTGGTCCGCTACCTGCCGCAGCTCCGGCGCGAGCACGCATTCTGGATGGACGGTGCCGGTCACGTGGCCCCCGGGCGGGCCGGGCGCCGCGTGGTGCGGCTGGACGACGGCAGCCTGCTGAACCGCTACTGGGACGACCGGCAGGTACCGCGGCCGGAGTCCTTCATGCAGGATCGCGAGACCGCCGCCGAATCGGAACGCCCCGCGGCGCAGGTGTACCGCGATCTGCGCGCCGGGGCCGAGAGCGGCTGGGATTATTCCAGCCGCTGGCTCGGCGACGGCACCCATCTGCACACCATTCGCACCACGGACATCGTGCCGGTGGACCTCAACAGCCTGCTCCATCACCTGGAAGCCACCATCGCCGAAGCCTGCGCGCGGGCCGGCGATGATGCCTGCGCGCGCGACTACAGGGCGCTGGCGGTGCAGCGTGCGGCGGCGATCGCCGCGTACCTGTGGCACCCGGACGGCTACTACGCGGACTACGACTGGCGGCAGCGCCGACCGCGCGATGCGCTCACCGCCGCTGCGCTGTTCCCGCTGCATGCCGGCGTCGCCTCGCCGGAGCGTGCGCGCAGCACCGCCGCCGCGGTGCGCGCACAACTGCTGCGGCCGGGCGGCCTGGTCACCACCACCGTCGACACCGGCCAGCAGTGGGACGCCCCCAACGTCTGGGCGCCGCTGCAGTGGATCGCCGTCGACGGCCTGCGCCGGCACGGCGAGGACGCGCTTGCCCGGGAAATCGCCGGCCGCTTCCTGGCCAACGTGCGGACCGTCTTCGAGCGCGACCGCAAGCTGGTGGAAAAATACGATGCCGACGGCGCCCTGGAGGGCGGCGGCGGCGGCGAATATCCGCTGCAGGACGGCTTCGGCTGGACCAACGGCGTGGTGCTGAAGCTGTTCGCGACCTATCCCGCGCTCGAGCGCCACGGATCGCCTCCAGCGGACGGTCATCTGCCGAATCAGCGATCTCCGGACGCGGTGCCGGTGTCGCTCCATCGAGTAGAACAGTCAATCGAAGCTGCCTGCCACGGCCTTCAGCGGAAGGAGCCAGCGCGCAGCCGTAGCGCGCGCTGATCCATTCGCATTGGCTAGAAGCCGCCCCAAATCGGTGAAAACAGGGCCGCAACGAACAGGCCGATCACGGAAAGTGCCAGGCCGCTGAAACCAAGGCCGCGAGAAACGCCCGTTTCCCAGCCAGAAGATGTCTCGACCCGCTTGAGGGCAGATCGGGTGAGCCACCCCACCACCAGAGTCATGACGGCGACCGGAACGATGGCCACCACCGCCCGGGATGGGTCCGTTTCAAGTCCGTTCAAGGTCTCGGCCACCCTGACAGGCAAGTAGATACTCGCCATCCCCCAGGACAATGCCGCCCATCCGAGTAGAAACGACCAAATCGCGGAAGTCATTTTGCTTGCCCCCTAGTACTGGTTGCAGGTGACGTAGACGCGCCCATCCGAAGTCGTGCCGCCGCTACACTTCCACGGCATGCTCCCGCTGAAGCTCACGGTGCCGCCGAAACCGCCGATATATCCGGAAAAGATCTCCCGGCTATAGCTGCTCCTGATCCTGAATTGCGCGCCGTCGATGTCCTCTTTCTTCTCGGGAACGGTATTTCCTTCGCAATCCTCGATCGTCTTGTCGATGTGCTCCAGCCTGCGCGAGTTCCAGTTGTATCGATAGGCGATGGTCCCCCCGTCCAGAAACCGGTAGTCGAATACCAATGGTACGTCGTAGGCATCGTGGTACGGACTCTTGAAGATCCTGATCGCCGCAAGTACCTCCCACAGATACTGGCCGAGCACGTGATTGGTTTCGATGTGGTCCGTGAGGTAGTCGCGGATGTCGTTTCTGACCGCGCTCGACACGGCCGCGTCATACGCGTTTGGGGTGCCGCGAACCTCCCAGCATCCACCACCATCGTTCGATGGAGCCGACACCGCCGGCGGCGCCGGGACCCTCCACTCCCTGGCACCGTGCGCACCCGAACCACCCTCGGAGAAGTTCAGGATCAGCGATCTTCCGTTCTGTACGTAGATGGAGTGGAGTTTCGAGAACGCGCTGGCCACGGCGCTCGGCGTGGTGGCCGCCGACACTTGCCATTTGTATCGCGATGGTTCGCCCGGCGCCCCGCTCACCGACTCGTACCAACCGACCCAATAGGTCGCTATCTTATTGACGCCGAGATCGTAGACGGTGACGTAGTCGCCATCTCCCGGGCGCGGGCTGGGATACTTCGTCCTGACCACCGAGCGCGCTACGTTTTGCATTCCGCTGGCGCTGCAGCCGGGACACTCGTAGATGGGGGCCGGAGCGGCGGCCTGGGCCAAGGCGGAAGCGGCGGCCAGGCCCAGGCCAAGAAGCACTCGAACGCCGTTTTTCGTGAAGCGTCGGTTCCAAAGTTGCATGGCGACATCCTCTAGTTTCCATTCGCTGTCGGGTTGACCCCACCATGGCCGTGGGGAACCAGGGGCAGTAGGTCCTTTCCTCCTTGCGGGATTCATTTGCGGGGTGCCGGCAGGGGTCTTGTCCTTGACCACGCGGGTTGGACGGCCGCGATGGCCCCGCGCCCGGCAAAGAAAGAGCACCGTGTCGCCACGCCACGGGGTGCGGGGTCGGCGCGACGCGTGGAAATCCGGCGCGATGTCGGGGATCGGTGCGAAGTGATCGCCATGGCCAGCCTCCATTCCCTGGAACTGTCGTCCCCGCGCCGGTCCGAACCCGGATTCCGCAGGGAGCGGGGCGGACTTCCCCGCAGCCAAACATCATGAGATGTATAAACAGTAGATATTTAATCTGTAGATTGTCAAGCAGTGGCGTCCGACTCTGGCGCCATGTCCGCACCGCCAGCAGATCCGGCGCCCGGCGACGCCCGGCGCCGGATCGCCGCCAATGTCAGGCGCTATCGCGCCGAGCACGGCCTGAGCCAGGAAAAGCTCGCCGAGTTGGCGTCGTTCCACCGCACCTACGTCTCGCAACTGGAGCGGTGCGTCACCAACATCACCATCGACGGACTCGAGCGCCTGGCCCTGGCGCTTGAGGTGGACATCGCCGAACTGCTCGCGCCCTAGGTCCGGTGCGCTCCGGGGCCCGGCCTTCCCGCGCCACCCCTCCGGGTCGCGCCATCGCCGAGCCGCACGCTGACCGCACGGCGGCCGAAGGGCCGCTAGCGCGCTCCTGGCGTCCGCTCGGCAGGGGGGGGGCTCGCCCTCCGGCTCCGGGCCGTAACGCAGCCAGAGCACCCCCGCCCGTTCGCTGACGAAAACCCGCGCCTGCAGGCCGGCCTCGAGCGCGAAGATCTCGCAGTGCTCGACCCGTTCGAGGCCATGGGGCTTCACGTGGGCGATCCGGACGCCCTCCAGTGCCGTTCCCGACATCGCGCGCACCAAGGCCTGCCATTCCGCCGCCGCCAGCGGCGGACCCGTCAGCTCGTCGACCAGCAGCAGGCACGCGGCCGGGCGCCGCGCCAGCTCGGCGGCGATCGCCCGCCAGTACTCGACGGTGCTGGCATAGCCGGCATCGCCACGCACGTGGGCGCGCAGCAGGCCGCCGGGCTCACGCTGCAGGTCGATCGAGAAGCTTCCGCCCATCGTCGCTCCCGGGTGCGCTGCGAACGCCGCTCGCCGCCTGCGCACCGCTTCTGCCATTAACGGCAGCGACGCCGCGCGCTGGACGCCGCCCCGCCCCGGGGCCGGAGGCGGGCGCCGGGATGGCTCCCTCCGATGCGGCCGGAGTGGCCCTGTCGTCCGTCGCGCCCGTCGGCTGTACTGCTGCATCCGCCATCCGGAGGCACCAATGGCCACCCTGCAACCCGCCCTCGCATTCCGCCGCCTGCGCCACGGGCCGCTCCTGCTCGGCGGTGCCGTTGCGGGGTTGCTCGACCTGATCTGGGCCTGCAGCCTGTGGGCGTTCGCAGGCGCGACCCCGAAGCTGATCCTGCAGGCCATCGGCTCGGGATGGGTCGGGCGCGAGGCGGCGGTGGCCGGAGGCTGGGCCACCGCCCTGCTCGGGCTGCTCTCGCACTTCGGCATCACCATCGCGATGGCCTACGTCTACGCAGGCGCGGCGCGGCTGCTGCCGGCACTGCTTCGGCGACCGGTGGCCTACGGGGCGCTCTACGGCATCGTGGCGTGGGCGGCGATGGTCCATGTGGTGGTGCCGCTGTCGGCGGCGCCGGCGAACCAGTCGCCGCCCTGGGCCTGGGCCCTGTGGGCCAACATCGCCGTGCACATGTTCGCCGTGGGCGTGCCTTGCGCGCTGGCCGCGCGGGCGGCGCTGGCCGCCCGCGAACCCTACTAGGACGGCTGTCGGGACGGGTGCGCGCGGACCGCGGCCACCGAGGCGCTGCGCGTGGCGGGACTGGAGCCTTGGCCGGCGAAGGCCGCTACCGCGCCGGGGGCGGTTGGGAGCCGTACGCGCCGTCGGCGCCCGGCGCGCTGGAACCGCCACGCCGAAGGTCGCGGCGCGCCAGCGCGTACACCAGCAGGCCCGCCACCGCTGTGGCGGCACCCACGTAGCCGGTCGAGGTCCAACCCCAACCGGCGGTGATCGCCATTCCGCCCAGCCACGGGCCGAGCGCGTTGGCAGCGTTGAAGGCGGAATGGTTGGAGGCGGCGGCCAGGGTCTGCGCGTCGCGCGCGATGTCCATCAGGTGCGACTGGAGCACGGGCGCCAGCGCGCCCATCGTACCGACCGCTACCACCGCGGGCAGCACGCTCCACGCCGAGCGCGCCGCCAGCGGGAACGCCAGCAGCAGCAGCGCCGACCAGGCGAGCACGAACGCCACCGCGCGAAAACCGTAGCGGTCGAACAGCCAGCCGCCGGCAAGCGTGCCGAGGATGCCGCCGGCGCCGAACGCCACCAGCCCCAGCGGCACGAACCCGGCACCCACACCGGTTACCTGCACCAGCGTCGGCGAGAGGTAGCTGAAGACGCAGAACATCCCGGCGAAGCCGATCGCGCCGATTCCCAGCGCCAGCCACACCGGGCGACGGTTGAAATCGCGCAGTTCGCGCCGCGCATCGGTCCGCGGCGCGCCCAGCCCCGGCGGCAGCACCACGGCGGTCATCGCCACCGTGGCCAGCGCGATCACCGAGACCAGGGCGAAGGCATGGCGCCATTCCAGCGTCTGCCCCAGCCAGGTGGCCAGCGGGTTGCCGACCAGCAGCGCCACCGAAAGGCCCAGCATCACCCGGCCCACCGCCCGCCCGCGCTGCGCCGGCGGGCTGATGTGCGCCGCGACCAGCGCGGCCACCCCGAAGTAGGCGCCGTGCGGCAGACCGGCAACGAAACGGAACAGCAGCATCAGGCGATAGTCCGGCGACAGCGCGCTTGCCAGGTTGCCCAGCGCATAGAAACCCATCAGCGCCAGCAGCAGGGTGCGCCGCGGCAGGCGCGCGCCCAGGATCGCCAGCGACGGCGCACCCACGACCACGCCCAGCGCGTATGCGCTGATCACGTGGCCCACCTGCGGTTCGGTGACGCCGAGGCCGCGCGCGATCTCCATGATCAGCCCCATCACCACGAACTCGCTGGTGCCGATCGCGAAACCGCCCATCGCCAGCGCGAACAGAATCAGTCCCACCTGCCGCGACGACAGGCGCAGGACGGCGGCGGGTAACGGAGCGGACGGGAGCGGCATCCGCCATTATTGCTGCGACGCAACATCGATGTCGACGGCGCCGCGGAAACGCTGCGTCGCGGGCGCCGGGATGCCGGAAGCGGGGCCGAGGCGGCTCAGAGCGCCGCGGCACTCGCGTCGCGGCGGGGCGGCGCGCCGAACATGCGCCGGTACTCGCGGGTGAACTGCGGAACGCTCGCGTAGCCCACCTCCGTCGCGACCCGGGTGGCGGTCCACCCCTCGGCCAGCATCAGCCGGCGGGCCTCGATGAGGCGCAGCTGTTTCTGGAACTGCAGCGGTGCCAGCGAGGTCGTCGCCCTGAAATGGCGCCGGAACGCCGAGGGGCTCATGTTCGCAGCCGCGGCCAGCCGCTCGACACGCAGCGGCTGGCGGAACTCCTGGCGGACCAGCTCGACCGCCGCGGCGATCCGCCGGGCATGCCCGGTCGGCTGGGCGAGCCGGCGCAACTCGGGGCCGTGCCGGCTGGCGAGCAACCAGCAGTGCAGCTGCTGCAGCGCAGCGGGCCGTACCACCGATCCGGCGGCGGGATGGTCGAGCACGTACATCAACTGCATCGCGCAGCCGAGCAGGGCATCGTCGAGATCGCCGGAGAAGAAGCGCGCGCTGGCCGGGGGCCTGGCGCGCGTCCCGACCTCGGTGCGCAGCGTCACCTCGTGCAGGACCCCCATGTCGAGCTCGATCGCCACCGCCATGTAGGGCGCATCGCGGCTGGCCTCGACGATCTGGCCGATCACCGGCACATCGACGCCGATGATGGCCGACTGCCCGGCGCGGACCGACCGCCGCTCCCCGCCGACCGTCAACTGCTTGGCCCCCTGCAGGATCAGGCAGACCAGCGGCCGATAGACCGAACGCATCGGTCCGGTCGGCGCGTGCACCCGCATCATCCGCAGCCCCGGCACCGGCGTGCGGACGATGCCGTCGGCGTCCGCGTGCCCGTCGGCATAGCGCAACACGGCCTGCTTGAGCGCTTCCACGTGGTTGCCTCCTGTCCGCCCAGTCTAGACGCCAGCCCGGCCAGACCGCGGCGAAGCGGTCGGATCAGGCAAGGATCGGGTCGCAGCGGTCAAGTCCGCGGCAGCCCGAGCGTCTTTACTGGTGAGCCGCGCAGGACAGCCCCGCGAGCTGGCATCCGCGATCCGAGCCGGCGCACGCCCGTTCCCGCTTCGCCACCCGAGAGGTTCCTCATGCCCCTGCACCCCGACGACTCCGCTCTCCGGCGCCGGTGGGAGACCGGCCGAACCGCATCGCCCGTCCGGTGGGAGCGATGAAGAAGGCCGGTCGGGGTCATGCTAGGTTTTCGCCGTGACCACGCCGACCGGTGCCATGGCCGCCACGATCCGACTGTTCCTGCCCGCGCTCCTGCTGCTGGCCGCCTGCGGCGCGCCCGAGGAGACCGGCGACGACGCGGCACCGGCCCGGGTCGAGGTGGCGGTGGTCGAGCCGGCCGGGTTCGGCGAGCGATTCGTCCTCACCGGCACCTTGACCGCCGAGCGCCATGCGCAGCTGTCCCCCCGGGTCGACGGGCTGGTGGCACGCGTGCACGTGGACGCCGGCGACCGCGTCGAGACCGGGCAGGCCCTGGTCGAACTCGACCCCGCCGTTGGCCGGCAGGCGCTCGCACGCGCCCGCGCGCAGGTGACGCAGGCGGAGGCCGCGGCGCGCGAGGCGGAACGCCTGTTCGCCGAGGCGCGGCGGCTGAGCGAAGGGCAGTACATCGCCGCCAGCCAGGTCGATGCGCGCGAGTCGGAACTGGGCCTGGCGCGGGCGGCGCTGCAGTCGGCGCGCGCCGGCGCCCGCGAACAGGCCGAGCTGGTCGAGCGACACGTGCTGCCGGCGCCGTTCGACGGCGTGGTGGCCGAGAAGCTCACCGAGGCCGGCGAGTGGGTCCAGCGCGGTACGCCGGTGCTGTCGCTGGTCGCCACCGACCGGGTCCGCCTGGACCTGCGCGTGCCGCAGGAACGCTTCGCCCAGCTCGACGACGATGCCGAAGTGCGGGTCTACGCCGACACGCTAGGCGATGAACCGCTGCCGGCGAGGATCGGCGCGCGGGTCCCGGTCACCGATCCCGCCGCGCGTACCTTCCTGCTGCGCCTGCTGGTCGAGCAGCCCGGGGGGCGCCTGCTGCCGGGCGCCTCGGCGCGCGCCGAGATCGACCTGCCGGCCGATGCGCCGGCGCTGGCGGTCAGCCGCGACGCGCTGCTGCGCCAGCCCGACGGCGGCCACAGCCTGTTCGTGGTCGAAGCCGGCGCGGGCGGGGACGATGCCGGCGCCGCCGGCCCGGTGGTTCGCCAGCGCAGCGTGCGGGTGCTGCGCGAGCGCGGCGACCTGGTCGCGGTCTCCGGCGACCTGCAGCCCGGCGAGCGGGTGGTGGTGCGCGGCAACGAGGCGCTGGAAGACGGCCAGCCGGTGGCCGTGGCCGGGCCCTGACCGGTGGGGTTCGACCACGTCCTCCGCCACGGGACCCTGATCGCGGTCGCGGTGCTGATCCTGTGCGTGCTCGGCATCGCCGCCGCGCTGCGGGTGCCGGTGCAGATGATCCCCGACCTGGAGGTGCGCACCATCAGCGTCGAGACGCGCTGGCCCGGCGCCACCCCGCAGGATGTCGAGAAGGAGATCCTGATCGAGCAGGAGCAGTACCTGCGTACCCTGCCCGACCTGCGCCGGATGGTCTCGACCGCCAGCACCGGGCGCGCCAGCATCGAACTGGAGTTCCCGTTCGGCGTCGACGTCAACGAGGCGCTGATCCGCACCAACAACGCGCTCAGCCAGGTCTCCGACTACCCGGAGAACGTCGACGAACCGGCGCTGACCACCAGCTCGTTCTCCGAGAACGCGTTCATGTACTTCCGGATCGGCGCCCGCGAGGACAGCGCGCTGGACCTCGACCTGGACATGATGCGCGACTACGTCGAGGACCAGGTGCGCCCGCGGCTGGAACGGGTGACCGGCGTGTCGCTGGTGCAGGTGGGCGGCGCCGCCCAGCGCCAGGTCCGCATCGAGGTGGACCCGGACCGCCTGGCCGAGCGCGGGCTGGCCATGCGCGACGTGCGCGATGCGCTGCGGGCGCGCAACGTCGACAGCTCCGGCGGCGACCTCGACAGCGGCAAGCGGCGTTTCCTGGTGCGCACGGTGGGCCGCTTCCGCGAGGCCGGGGACATCGGCGGCCTGATCGTCGCCGAACGCGACGGCGCGCTGGTGCGGCTGTCCGACCTGGCGGAGATCCGCCTCGACCACTTCGAGCGCCGCGACCTGTCGTTCAACAACGGCAAGCCCGCGCTCAGCCTGTCGCTGCGGCGCGAGCCGGGTTCCAACGTCATCCAGATCAAGTACGCGGTATTGCCCGAGATCGAGGCGATCAATGCCGAGCTGCTGGCGCCGCTCGGGCTGGAGATGACGCTCACCACCGACGACGTGCGCTATGTGGAGGAATCGATCGGCAACGTCTGGCGCAACCTCGTCCTGGGCGCACTGCTCGCGACGTTGGTCATGTTCGCCTTCCTGCGCTCGGTGCGCACCACCCTGACCGGCGTGGTCGCGATCCCGATCTGCACCATCGCCGCCTTCGTCGGGCTGCTGCTGGCCGGGCGCACGCTCAACGTGATCTCGATGGCCGGGGTGGCGTTCGCGATCGGCATGACCGTGGACAACACCATCGTGGTGCTGGAAAGCATCGACCAGGCGCGCCGGCGCGGGCTGCAGCGGCTCGAGGCCGCGGTGGCGGGCGTGAGCCGGGTGTGGCCGGCCGTGCTGGCCTCCACCCTGACCACGGTGCTGGTGTTCGCGCCGATCCTGTTCGTGCGGGAAGAAGCCGGACAGCTGTACTCGGACGTCGCGATCGCCATCTCAGCCTCGATCCTCGCCTCGATGGCGGTGGCGGTGACGGTGGTCCCCGCCCTGAGCGCGCGCCTGGCGCCCGCGTACGACAGCCGCCAGCACACGCCCGGCGAGGACGCGTTCGGCCGCATCGGCGACCGCATCGGCTGGCTCAGCCGCGGGCCGCGGCGCCGGGCGCTGGTGCTGGGCGGCACGGTGACGGCGGCGGTACTCGCGCTGGCGCTGCTCACGCCGCCGGCCGAGTACCTGCCCGAAGGCGAGGAGGCGAAGACCTTCTCGCGCATGATCGCGCCGCCCGGCTACAACCTCACCGAGATGGCGTCGATCGCGCGCGAGCTGACCGAGGGCCTGTTGCCGCACCTGGACGACCCGCCCGAGCGCTTCGCCGGCGGCGACACCGACATGCCGGCGCTGGCTTACTTCAACCTCTCGGTGGATCCGCAGGGGCTGCGGATCATCGCCGAGCCGAAGGCGCCGGGCGACATCGACGCGCTGATGGACGCGCTGGACGCGCGCTTCCTCGCCTACCCCGGCATGCGCGCGTTCTCCTCGCGCGGCTCGATCATCTCCAGCAACGACGGCGGCACCCGCAGCATCAACCTCGACATCTCCGGTGTCGAACTCGCCGCGATCTACCAGGTCGCCGGGCGCGCCTTCGCACGCGCCGAGGCGCTGTTCGACGGCGCCCGCATCGGCTCCGACCCCTCCACGCTCAGCCTGGACCAGCCGCTGCTGGAGCTGCGGCCGCGCTGGGAGCGCCTGGCCGAGGTGGGCCTGGACGCGGAAGGGTTCGGCTATTCGGTGGCGGCGCTCAGCGACGGCGCGTTCGCCGACGAGATGATCCTGGGCGACCGCAAGGTCGACATCTTCCTGTTCAGCAGCGCCGGCAGCGAACAGCGCCTCGACCGCCTGCGCGACCTGCCGGTCGCCACCCCCTCCGGCGCGGTACTGCCGGTCTCGGCGCTGGCTGAACTGCGCGAATCCGCGGGCACCGACAGCATCCGCCGGCTCGACGGCCGCCGCACGGTCACCCTCAACATCATCCCGCCGCGCTCGGTCGCGCTGGAGACCGGCGTGGCGCGCGTGCGCGAGGAACTGATCGCGGCGATGCGCACCGCCGGCGAGATCCCGGCGGACGTCTCGGTCGACATCTCCGGCGCCAGCGACCAGCTCGACGCCACCCGCGAAGCGGTGGCGGGCAATTTCGCGATCGCGCTGCTGCTGTCGTACCTGCTGCTGGTGGCGATCTTCCGCCACTGGGGCCGGCCGCTGTTCGTCATGGCGACGGTGCCGCTTGGCATCGCCGGCGGCATCGTCGGCCTGGCGCTGCTCAACGGGCTGGGCGCCTTGCTCGGCGCGCTCGGCCTGGGGCGGATCACGCAGTCGTTCGACATGATCACCCTGCTGGGCTTCCTGGTGCTGCTCGGCACCGTGGTCAACAACCCGATCCTGATCGTGCTGGAGACCTACAAGCGGCTGGAGGAAGGCGCGACATCGACGGTGGCGGCCGTGAACGACGCGGTGCGCACCCGCCTGCGGCCGATCCTGATGTCCACCTGCACCACCATCTTCGGGCTCGCGCCGCTGGTCCTGATCCCGGGCGCCGGCACCGAGCTCTACCGCGGCCTCGGCGCGATCGTGCTGTTCGGCATCGCCACCTCGGCGGTGGTCACGCTCACCTTCCTGCCCTGCCTGCTGATCGCGGTGCTGGCGCTGCGCGATCGCGCGGCCGCACTGCTGCGCGGCCGCGCCTGAGCCGGGCCCCCGGCACCGCGCTGCAGTGAGCGCAGCTTCCGGGGGCGGCGAGGGCCGGCGAAGCAACGACGGCGCCGGCCTTCGCGCGCTCAGTCGCCGAGCCCGAGAAACCCGCGCATCCGCGAGAGTTCGGCTTCCAGCCCGCGGCGGAACGCGGCATCGCGCGGCGCGCTGCCGTCGACGTAGCGGATCTCGCTCGCCAGTGCGCCCGCGACCACCGCCAGGTTGCCCCAGCCGACGATCCGGTCATGCCAGAGCAGCGGCAGCGCGTAGTAGCCCAGCCTGCGCCGGGGTGCGGGCGTATAGGCCTCGAAACGATAGCGCCAGCCCCAGAACAGCTCGAAGCGGCGCCGATCCCAGGCGACCGGGTCGAACGGCGCGAGCAGGCGCACCGAGGCATCGGGTGTCCAGCGGCGGCCGGCGGGGTCCTCGCCCACCGGCCAGAACCAGTCGACGCCGGCCACCCGCGCCTGCGCCAGGCGCTGCCTGGCGCGCGCCAGCGCCGGCACGCGCGCCCGGTCCCACTGCGGCACGGCGCTGCGCAGATGCAGCATCAGCTGCCGCAGGGTGGGCAGCGGCAGCGGTGCGTACTTGCGCACCACCAGGTCCACCAGCGCATCCATGCGCGCGTCGACGGCCGCGGCGTCCGGCGGCGCTGCATCGGCATCGCGCAGCGCGTAGACCCGGGTGCCGGCGTCGCGACGCGCGACCCGCAGCAGCCCGCGATAGTGCATCCCGTCGAGCAGCTGGGTGCTGGCGTTGGACGAGCCGCCGAACCAGTTGGTCGTCTTGCCGTGCCGGAAATGGGCGTCGACCTCGCGCGGATGCGCAGTGCCGCGCGCGGCGATGAACTCGCGCACCGCGTGCGCCTGCTTCCAGCGCGCCGCGCCCCATGCCTGGCGCGCCGCGCGCGGGTGCATCAGCCGCTGGTGGGCACGCGGCAGGAAGCCGTAGTTGACGAAAAAGTCCTCCTCCAGCGCCAGCCGCGGGTAGCGCCGTTCCAGATCGCCGGCGCGATAGTCGCGGACCCGGTGGCGCAGGGTGAGGTCCTGCGCGCGCGCCGGCGCACGGATCGGATCGGCCTGCACGAACCCCAGCCGCTCGATCGCGCGCATGAGCGTGGTCGGCCGGAACAGGGTGCGCGCCACCGCGTAGCGGCGCAGGTGGTCCAGGGTGAGGGGCATGGCGCGATGATGCCAGTCCGCGGGGCGCTTCGGCCCTGCTGAGCGCGCGTCGACGCGACCGGCATCGGTACCGCGGTCGCAGAGATGACCGCCCACCCGGCGTTCGAGCACCGTCTCGGCGATCGGCACGCTCAGCAGGTTGTGCTCGCGCGGCTTGAAGCTGCCGAACTGCTCGTGAAGACGCGGAAAGCGCGCTCGATCGGCGCCTCCACCACTATCTGCAGCCGCACGGGTGTCTCCGCTGCCTGTGTGTTCACGATTGCTCCTCTTCGGGTTGTTCCGCGATCCGCTTGTATGCCGCCAGCGAACTGTTCCAGAAGCGCTCCAGGGCGGCCCGAAGCGCGCCCACGCCGACCGTCAAGCCCATGCGACTCGGCCGCTCCGTCACCACGGGACCGGGCCGGCTTCATCGTCCGGGCAGCGGCCAGCCGCTGGCGAACCGGCGCTCGCCGACCGCTCCGCGCCCATCGTTCGAGACTCCCGTTGACTCCCTCGCCCGCGTGGCGGCTCGACCCCGCCAGCGGTGGCCTCGCGACAGGCTCCGGGAGCTGGTCCCCTGCCGCATGCCCCCCGGATCGGCCCGGCCCGTTCGCGCAGGCCGCCGGGCGTGCTGGATCAGGCGGTCTCCGCCGCGGGCTGCGCTCCCGGCAGGAAATGGCGTGGAAGATCGATGGTGAACACGCAACCGGAACCGGGCACGTCGCGCACGCTGAGTACGCCGTTGTTGGCCTCCACGCTGCGGCGCGAGATCGACAGGCCCAACCCCAGGCCGCTGCGATCTTCCGCACCCTGTTTGAACGGACTGAACATCTCCTCCATCACGTTCGGCGCCAGCCCGCCGCAGTGGTCCTGCACGTCGATGAGAATGCGATCGGCCTGCGCGTAGGCATTGAGCGTCACTTCGCTGTGCGGATGGGTGAACTTGAAGGCGTTCTGCAGCAGGTTGCCGGTCGCGGCCAACAGCAGGTCGCGATCTCCATCGACCGCCAGCAGCGGATCGACGTCGGACACGGTCAACGGGCATTCCTTGACCTGGGCCTCCAACGTCGCCGACAACCTGATCTCGGCGATGAACTCGGCGAGCGAGAACAGCTGGTGCTGGACCTCGAGCCCGGCGTCCATGCGCACCTCGGCCAGGGAACGGTCGATCAGGTTGCCCAGCCCCACCAGCGCCCGGTCCAGCACGCCGCCGGTGGCACCGTTCAAACCGACGTTGCCCTGCCTGATGACCGAAAGCGCCAATGTCGCGGTGCACAGCTGGTTGCGCAGCTCATGGGCGAAGAACCCGAGGCGCTCGTTGAGCGCGACGGCCTGCCTGCCGGCGATGACCGAATCGCGCTGGTAGCCGAACTCGGTCACGGCGCTGGCGATGGCGTTGTCCAGGCAGCGGTTGAGGGTGCGGAACTCCTCGGTTTCGATGTCCGCGCCGGTCTCGGAGGCAAGGTCGGAAATCGACTGGCACAGGTCACCGTAGTCGTGGACCACCTCCTCGACGGTGAACCCGTGTTCCAGCAGCTCCTTGCCGTGCCGGGTGGCCGACTCGCTCATCTCGGAGAGCGCGGGCCTGCCGCCACCGGCCGGCCCGGACACCTTGTAGCTTTGCAGGGGCGCACCGGTCCGCTCCATCGCCAGTGTCTTGATCAGCTGGTCGAGGAAGATGCTGACCCCATGGTCCAGCTCTGCGACGGGCGCACCGGGCGGCGCGCGCTGGGCGACCTTCGCCCGGCAGCGGGCGATCAGCTCGGCCCGGTTCGCTGTGAGGAACTCGTGCATCATCCTTTCCATGATGCGCCTTATCGCCTGTACCGCGGCAATCGCCGACCAACGGTAGCGCCGGCGATGCCGTGCGGGCCCACGGGGCGACCAACGGCATCAGGGCAAGCGGCAGTGCGGCCGAACGCGCCTGCGCAAACTGCCGGCAGCGCGTTTCATCGCCCCGTGCGCGGACCCAGCCGCGCGGCGATCACCCGGCTTCGCCGGCCGGCGGCTGGTAGATCTGGAGGAGGTTGCCGCAGGTATCTGCGAACACCGCGATCGCCACCGGGCCGGCTTCGGTGGGCGGCATGGTGAACTGCACGCCGCGCTGGCGCAGCCGCGCGTGCTCGGCGCGCACGTCGTCCACTTCGAACGCCGTGATCGGGATGCCCTGCTCGAACAGCGCCTCCTGGTAGGTCCGGGCGGCGGGGTTGGCGTTAGGCTCCAGGGTGACCTCGGCATCCCCGCCCTCCGCAGAGCGCACCGTGATCCAGCGGTACTCCCCCACCGGCACGTCCTGGCCGGGCAGGAAGCCCAGCACCTGGGTGTAGAACTCCAGCGCCTTCTGCTGGTCGTCGACGATCACGCTGGTCAGCTTGATTCTCATCGGGGTGCCTCGCTTCGAAGTCGCCGCCGATTGTCACCGCGCCGTCGCCGGACCGCTTCTCCGAAATTGCTGCGGCGGCTGCCAGGCCCGCGCCATCAGGGTCAGGCAGCCGGGCTGGTGCCGGGCCGGATCGCCGCCGGACGCCAGCCCCCGCAATCGCGACGGCGACACGCCGAACCGCCGGCGAAACAGGCTGCTGAAGCTGCCCAGGCTGGAGAAGCCGACCGCCAGGCAGATCTCGGTGACCGGGAGGCTGCCGAGCAGCAGCATTTCGCGGGCGCGCTCCAGCCGGTGCCGCTGCCGCAGGTGGTGGGGCGTTTCCCCGAAGACGGCGGCGAAACCACGGATGAACTGGTACTGCGACAGGCCGGCTTCGGCGGCGATTTCCGCCACGGTTCCGGCCTGCGGGTCGGTGTCCTGCAGCCGGCGCCGCGCATGGCACAGGGCTCGATGTCGTGCGGGTGAGAGCATGCGGGGCGAACGAAGGTGGGAAGCGACCGGGGCGGGTTCACCGGGCGGCGCCCGATGAACCGGCCCATTCTGGATCGCTCACTTCGCGATCAGCAACAGCAGCGAGCGCGCCTGCAGCCCGTAGACGGTGCCCTCCCCGCCGATCGACGCCTCCGCGCCGGGCAGCGCCACGGCATCGGGGCCTTCGTTCCAGGTGGCGGTGTCGGTCACCCGGTACCACTGCTTGCCGGCGCCGGGCCAGGGCAGGTGGAAATCGACATTGCCGGCCCAGCCGTTGTAAGCGACATAGATCGCGCTGGCCGGATCGCCGAACTCGCTGCCGTCGATGCGCCAGGCGATGGCGTGGTTGTTCGCATCGGCGAAATAGCCGGCGTCGGCCTGGGCGCCGTCGGGCTTGAACCAGCGCAACTGTTCCATCACGTTGCCGTTGTGGTCGGCGCCGGAATAGAAGCCGGCCGGGCGCAGCGCCGGGTGCGCCTTGCGGAACGCGATCAGGCGCCGGGTGAAGGTCTCGTGGTTCGCCTCGGTGGCGTCGCGGGTCCACGGCAGCCAGTTGGCCGGGGAATCGAGGTTGTAGGTGTTGTTGTTGCCGAACTGGGTGCGCAGCGCTTCATCGCCGCCGGTGATCATCGGCACGCCGGCGCTCAGCATCAGGAACGCCAGCCCGGTGCGCGCGGCGCGGGTCTGGTGGGCGCCGATGCCGCCCTGGTCCCAGCTGTGGTTGTGGTCGTCGCCGCCGTCGGACGGACCGTACGGCCAGGGCTGGTCGTTCTGCTTGCTGTCGTAGGCGTACAGGTCGGCCAGGGTGAAACCGTCGTGCGCGACCATGAAATTGATCGAATGCCAGGGCCTGCGGCCGTCGTCCTGGTACAGGTCCGAGGAGCCGGCGAAGCGGGTCGCCAGCTCGCCGGGCGGCACCGCCGCTACACCGAGCTGGTTCTGCTTCTTGCGCAGCGTGTCGCGATAGATTCCGTTCCACTCCGCCCAGCCCGCCGGGAAGCCGCCGACCTGGTAGGAATTGCCGCCGATCGCCCACGGCTCGGCGATCAGGTCGACCCCGCTGCCGCCGGCCGCCGGCCGCGGCGGCAGTTCCGCGACGATGCGGTTGAGCGCGTTGCCCGGGTCCATCTTGTCGAAATGGAAGCAGCCGTGCTGGCAGGTGTTGCCGAGCACCGAGGCCAGGTCGAAACGGTAGCCATCCACGCCCAGCTCGTCGCGCCAGTAGGCCAGCGAATCGACGATCAGGTCCTGCGCCAGCGGGTTGCGGGTGTTGTAGTTGCCGCCCACGCCGGTGTTGTCCCAGGCGTGCTGGCGATCGGCGGTGAGCGAATAGTAGGTGGGGTTGTCGAGCCCGCGCCAGGACTGCAGGTTGTAGACGGTCAGCCCGTCGCTTCCGCCCCAGGCGCCGCCCTCGCCGGTGTGGTTGTAGACCACGTCGACGTAGACCTTGATGCCGGCGTCGTGGAACGCCTTCACCATCGCCTTCCACTCGCGCGTGGGGCCGCCCGGCGACTTGTCGGCGGCATAGCGGCGGTCGGGCGCGAAGTAGTTCAGGGTCATGTAGCCCCAGTAGTTGTCGCCGGCGGTGGAGGACGGATCGACGTCGTTGGTGCCGTTCTGGGTTTCCTGCACCGGCAGGAACTCGACCGCGGTGATCCCGAGACCGGCCAGGTAGCCGGCCTGGAGCGCGGCGCCGGCATAGGTGCCGCGCAGCGCGGCCGGCACGCCGGTGTCGTTCATCGTCAGGCCGCGCACGTGCACCTCGTAGATCACCTCGTCCTTCAGCGCACGCGTGGGCCTGCTGCCGGTGGAGGTGGCGTCGGGCGCCAGCACGATGCCCTTGCTGGCGCAGGGGCCGCTGTCCTTGTGGCGGTGCGCCGCACCGCTGGCGTAGACGGTGCCGTCGGTGCAGGCGGGAGTGAGCGGGTCGTGGCTGATCTCGCGCGCGTACGGATCGATCAGCAGCTTGTTGGGGTTGAAGCGGTTGCCGGCGGCGTCGACATCGGCGACGAAGCCGACGGTGCTGCCTGCCGTCCAGCCACCGGCGTGCGGCCAGTTCGGCCCCCAGGCGCGGTAGCCGTAGTACACGGTATCGGCCACGCCGTGGGTATCGCGCAACTCGGCGACCGGGACGGTGCGCGACCAGATGCCGCTGGCCGGATCCTTCGTCAGCACGTAGCGCGCTGCCTCGGGCGCGCCGATGGGCGTGTCGTAGACCCACACCTCGATGCGGGTGGCGCGCGCCGAGTACACCCGGAAGGCGATGTTGGTCTGCGAGGCGTCGTAGCGGGCGCCGAGCGCATTGGCGTCGATCGCGGCCCAGGCGGCCGGCATCGAGATGGCCACCAGCAGGCACGCGAACAGCAAGAATGCGGCCAGGCCGCGGAACGGGCGTGTCGGGACTTGCATCGCAGCACCTCCTGAAAAAAGCCGAAGCGGGCACCCGGCGGCCGCGCTCCCAGCATTCTGTGCCGGTGTGCAACCGCACAATGCGATGAACGCGCGCGATGCATTCGTATTCATTGCGGCAAAGCGTGAACCGGGTCCGGCTTCAGCCGCCGGTTGCGGCCAACCCCCGCATGGCCCGGTACGGCGGCCGGGCGCGGCGGCGCGATCAGCCGTGCCCCGCGAGCGGTGACGACGAACGTCGCTGCGTTTGCCGGGACCATCGTTCCAGCCCTCGCGCGTATGGCGCGCTTCTACGACGCGCCCCGACCCGGGAGCGTGCCGTGCACGCGAAAGCGCCGGGCCTCACCATTGGGCTCGACGGCGATCCCGAGCATGCGACGCCACCGCCACCGACGGCATGGCGTCGTCCGCAACATCGGGTTGGTGCTTTCAAGCCGATGGCCCCACCCGACTTCCGCCCCCACCAGCATGCCACGGCCGAATCCGG
Source organism: Luteimonas endophytica (assembly GCF_029887875.1). Taxonomy (GTDB): domain Bacteria; phylum Pseudomonadota; class Gammaproteobacteria; order Xanthomonadales; family Xanthomonadaceae; genus Luteimonas; species Luteimonas endophytica. The sequence continues at coordinate 234,425 of NZ_JARXRM010000045.1, read as the reverse complement.
CCAGTATCGGCCCAGCCCTGCACCCACACTGCCGGCTCCCCCCATACAAGGAGCGACAGGCATGACTGGACAGGCACTGGCCGGCAAGGCGGCGATCGTCACCGGCGCGAGCTCGGGAATCGGCAGGGCGGCGGCGTTGCGGTTCGCGCGCGAAGGCGCGCGGCTGATCCTCGGCGGGCGCCGTACGGACGCGCTCGCGCAGCTGGTCGGAGAGATCGAGCGCGCCGGCGGCGAGGCGATCGCCTGCGCCGGCGACGTGCGCGAGGAGGCCCACCACGATGCCCTGGTCGATACCGCGCTGGCGCGCTTCGGCCGCCTCGATGTCGCCTTCAACAACGCCGGCGGCTCCGGCGCGATGGGCCCGGCCGTGGAAATGACGCTGGCGGTCTGGCGCGACACTCTCGACACCAACCTCACCGCCGCATTCCTCGGCGCGCGGCGGCAGCTGGCGGCGATGCTCGAGGCCGGGCGCGGTTCGATCGTCTTCACCTCCAGCTTCGTCGGCCACACCGTGGGCATGCCCGGCATGGCCGCCTACGCCGCGGCCAAGGCCGGCGTGATCGGCCTGACCCAGGTCCTCGCCGCCGAGGGCGGCCCGCGCGGCGTGCGGGTCAACGCGCTGCTGCCAGGCGGCACCGACACCCCCGGCGCGCGCGATTTCACCGCGGACCCCGAATCGCGGGCGTTCGTCGAGGGCATGCACGCGCTCAAGCGCATCGCCGATCCGGCGGAGATCGCCGAGGCGGCGCTGTTCCTCGCCTCGGATGCCTCCAGCTTCGTCACCGGCAGCGCGATGCGGGTGGATGGCGGGGTGTCGATCAACCGGACCTAGGCAGGCGCCGGGCGGGCGCCGGCATTCGTTGCGCGCGCGTGCTTTACTTCGCCCATGCCGCACCCGCCCCGCTCCACTACCGCCTTCCTGTTCGACCTCGACGGCACCCTGGTCGACAGCGTCTACCAGCACGTGCTCGCCTGGAAGGAGGCGCTGGACGCCGAGGGCGTGGAGCTCTCGGTCTGGCGCATCCACCGCAAGATCGGCATGAGCGGCGGGCTGTTCACCAACATCCTGCTGCGCGAGACCGGGCTGGAGATCACCGAGGAGCGGCTGGCGCGGCTGCGCCGGCGCCATGCCGATGCGTACAACCGCCAGGCCGCACAGGGCGCGATCCGGCCCCTGCCCGGCGCGCGCGCCCTGCTCGACTACCTGCAGGACAGCGGCATCGCCTGGGCCATCGCCACCAGCGGCCGCATGGCCACCGCCGCCGCCAACCTGGACGCGCTCGGCGTCGACCCGGCCAAGGTGCCGGTGGTCACCCGCGACCAGGTCCGCCACGCCAAGCCCGACCCGGACCTGTTCATCGCCGCGGCGGAGCGGCTCGGCGTGGAGATCGGTCATTCGCTGGTGATCGGCGACAGCGTCTGGGACATGCTGGCGGCCCAGCGCGCCCGCGCGCTCGGGGTCGGGCTGCTGTCAGGCGGCTACGGCCCGGAGGAACTGGAACGCTCCGGCGCGTTCCGCGTCTACGAGGACCCCGCCGACCTGCTGCGCCACGTCGACGAAGTGGCGGCGCGCGGATAGCCCCTGGGTGGAGCGGGTCGTCCCCGTAGGAGCGGCCCATGGCCGCGAAGACCGGCGCCGTGGCGGGCACCCGGCATCGCCCCGGCCCCCCCCGCGGCGTTCATCCCGAATCACCGCCAATCCGGCCGGCGCCTCCCGCGGTTTTCGCGGCCATGGGCCGCGCCTACCGGCGACCGGCCCGGTACGCCGGGGGTCACGGCAGGATCACCATGGGCCTTTCATCCTGCACCCCCGGTCCAGACACAGAAGGAGATCCCAGATGGGTGTACTCAGAACGTTCGCCTTGGGCGCGATCGGCTATTTCGCGTACCGCGCATGGCAGCGGCGCCAGACCGGCGCCGAGCCGCAGTCCCTGCAGAACGACGAAGGCGACCGCACCCCGCCGCACGGCGACCCGGTGCTCGCCGGCGCGGCGCGCGGCGCACCGCCCGAGCCGCGCGCGGCGTCGCATTCGAGCCGGGGCTTCGGCGAGGCCTGAACCCGGCGCGCAACCGCGCCGGCGCATCAGTCCTTGCCGTCGCCCTCCACCCACGCGCCGCCCGCGCCCTCGCAGCCGGGCCGCGATTGCGCCAGCTGGGCCGGCGTGCGCCGGTAGTGGTGGACGACGATGCGGGTGCCGCCGATGCCCTCGCATCGCGCCTGCGCCGGGGCCGGGCACGCGACCAGCCAGGTCACCCGGGGCGGCGGCGCGCCGACCGCCTCCGCCATCCGCACCGGGCCTTCGCAGGCGCCGGCCAGGCGCGCGTGCGACTCGCCGTTGCCCTGCAGGCAGTCCACCAGCGGCTGCACCTCGCCGTCGTGCATGAAGCTGCCTTCCACCAGGCAGGCCCTGGCGCCCGCCTTCGGCTGCGGGTCCGGTGCCGGTTCCGCGACCGCGGCACCGGCGAAGCAGCACAACGCCACGCAGAGCCATCGCCGCATGGTGACAGCGGTTCCGCTCCGCGCGCCCTCAGCCACCGTAGTTCCAGGTCTGCGCCTGGCCGCCGTGACTGCGGACGCGCCACAGCGACCGCGACAGCGAATCCTTCGACCGGCTGCGCGACAAGAGCCGCCCGCCGACCTTGGCGGTGCTAGTCGCGTCCACCAGCGCCCGGCGCCCGTCCGGCGATATCTCGATCCCGGTGATCTGGTAACCGAACTCGATCACGAGCAGACCGCCGGTCTGCTCGGACAGCGTCCGCAATAGCGCGATCGCGTCTTCCATCTGGCGGCAGGCGGCGGCGCGGTCCAGGGTGGATGGATGGACCTCCCCGGCCGCATGCTGGACATCCTCGAGCCGGAAGTCCGCGGCCATCGCCGCGCAGATCGCTTCGCTGTCGAACGTCTGCAGCGCGTCCATCTGCTCCCGGTAGTGGGCGCGGACGTCCGCCTCGGAGATGCGCCTGCCCTGGTCGTGCGCCACCAGCGCCACGACCGCCAACGCCAGTATCGCCAGTAGTTTCTTGAGCATGTGTCCCCCTGAACGACGTCCCGTTGTCGATGCCGACTAGGCTCCTGTTGCGCACGCGAGCGGCTTCCCCCCCACCCCGCCAGGTGCGCGGCACCATCATAGCGCCACGACGGTCGCTTTCTTGCTCGCACGACGTGTGGGCGAACCGATCCCACCCGGATTGCCCGTCGCTCCGCCGCGCGGCCTGCGGACTGGGGTTCGACCCCCCTTCAGGCGCTCGCCGGCTGAGGCACGGCAAGCTCGGGGCATTGCGCATCGCGCTGCACCCCGCCTCCACCGGTGCAGCGCGCGGGCTCGTTCCAGGCGCCGCCGTCGCCTTGCGGCCATCGCGGGCGCCGCGCTCACTCCCGCGCGGCGGCCTCCTGCGCGATCCACTGCTCGACGTTGCGACGCAACGTCTGCAAGGGGATCGCGCCCTGCTCCAGCACCACGCGATGAAAATCGCGCAGGTCGAAATGCTCGCCCAGGGCCTGCTCGGCCTCGCGCCGTAGCGCGACGATCTCCAGACCGCCCGAATCGTAGGCGGTCAGCTGGCCGGGCAGCACCGCCATGCGGTCGACCAGCGCTTCGGTCTCGTCGGCGCCGAAGCGGCCGCTCTCTAGCAGGTAGTCGATGGTCTGCTGGCGGCTCCACCCCAGCACGTGCAGGCCGGGGTCGGCGACCATGCCCCGCGCCGGCCAGGTGCGGCGCTGGATCCTGGCGTAGTCGTTGCTGTAGATCCCCGCTTCCTCGGCCAGCCGCTCCGCGTAGCGCCCCCAGCCTTCGGCATAGGCCGAGTTGAAGCTCATTCGCGAGAGCGGGGTCTTTTCCAGGGTGAGGGAGAAAGCGAACTGCATGTGGTGGCCCGGGTAGCTCTCGTGCACGGCGGTGATTTCCGCGGCGCCGCGCGTTTCGTCGGCCCAGCCTTCGCTGTCGATGCGGTAGTAGGCCGGCCGACCGGGATCGCCCGAGGGCTCGTAGTGGGCACTGGTGCCGGAGCCGCGCATGTAGTCGAGGAACGGCTCGGCGCGCAGTTCCTGTTCCGGCATCGCCAGGAACAGCGCGGCACTGGCCTCGCGGGCGCGGGCCACGATGCTGCGCGTGTAGTCGATCAACGCGTCCTCGCTCTCGAAGCGGTTGTCCGGCGCCTCACGCAGGTGCTGCAGGATCCGCGGCAGCTCGCGCGTACCGAAGACGCGCTCGCCCATCTCGCCGATCTCCGCCACGTTGGCGGCCACGGCCGCGGCGCCGATATCGTGGACCTCGCGCGCGCCGCGGTCGAGCGTGGTGTACATGCGCAGCGAGGCGCGGTAGCAGGCCTCCCCGTCGGGATTGGCCGACACCGCCAGCGTCTCGCGCGCATGCGGCAGGTAGTCGTCTTCCAGGTAGCGGCCGAAACGCGCCAGCGCGGGATTGACCTCCCCGGCGACGATGGCGCGGAACGCCTCGCCGAACGCGGCGTCGTCGCTGTTCCGCGCCGGTTCGGCCAGGGGGGAATCGCCCGGCGCGGCCGCGGCCAGCCCCGACACCTGGTCGATCACCCGCCGCACCACGCTGCGCGGCGCCGTGTAGCCGGCCTCCAGGCCGCGGCGCAGATTGGCGATCTCGCGGTCCACCAGGGCCGGTACCGCCGACCAGCGCCGCAGCGCCTGCGCGCGCGCTTCCGGCGTGTCCACCGGTTGCTCCCTGGCCACCGGCGGCAGCGCGAGATGCCAACCGGCCATGTGGTTCACGTCCCACAGCTCGCTGCGGCACACGCGCCCCTGGACGCTGGATTCCAGGCGCTCGGTCAGCAGCGCGTGGTCGAGCCGCGCGGCCGGGTCGGCCAGGGTCTCGGGATCGAGCGCGCGCAGCTCGGCCAGCAGCGCGTCCTCGGCGGCGAGCTGTCGCGCGCGCGCCTCCGGGCTGCGGTCCGCCCAGCTGCCGTGATCCTGGAGCGGCAGCCCGGTGAAATAGGCCAGCGTCGGATCCTGCTCCAGCGCCAGCGCCACGGCGCGTTCGGCCAACCCGCGCATCCGCGCGTCCGACGCCATGCCGGGCGCCGCGCCTGCCAGGGCCAGCACCAGGCCCGCAACGATCATCCGCTGCATTCGGTCACTCCCTCGGAACGGAACCCGGACGTTAGCGGCGGGCCCGTGCACGCGGCAATGCCGAAAGGCACGGTTTCGAAGAGCACGCGTGCGCGCGTCGCGCAATGGCCGCCAACGGGGCCGGCCACTGCGGGCGCTGCTCTCCAGCCGAGGGCGCTCGCCCGGTCCGCGTCAGCCCGTGTACGGCGCCTTGCGGCCTTGCAGCCTCATTCCCGCCACCAGGCCGCGGTCGGCTCCGGCGCGGCCAGGTCGAAGCGCTCGCCCATGCGCGGCGTGGCCAGCGCGATGCCGCGGTCGGCGGCCAGTGCGGCGACGCGTACGAAAGGGTCGTCCCAGGCGTGCATCGCCAGATCGAAGGTGCCGTTGTGGATCGGCAGCAGCACCCGGCCGCGCAGGTCGGCATGCGCCTGCACGGTCTGCTCCGGCAGCATGTGCACGTAGGCCCAGCGCGCGTCGTAGGCGCCGGTTTCGAGCATGGCCACGTCGAACGGGCCGAAGCGGCGGCCGATCTCGCTGAAACCGTCGAAGTAACCGGTGTCGCCGCTGAAGAACAGCCGCAGCCCATCGCCGCCCGCGCCCGCCGGCGGATCGATGATCACCCAGGACGTCCACAGCGTGCGATCGCCATCGAACAGGCCGCGCCCCGAGAAGTGCTGCGCGGGCGTGGCGACGATACGCAGCCCGTCCAGCTCGGTCTCCTGCCACCAGTCGAACTGCCGAACCTTCGCCGCCGGCACCCCCCAGGCCACCAACCGGTCGCCGACGCCCAGCGGCGCCAGGAACACCTCGGCCTTGCCGGCGAGCGCCACCACCGCGGTGCGGTCCAGATGGTCGTAGTGGTCGTGCGAGAGCAGCACCCCGCGCAGCGGCGGCAACGCCTCCAGCGCGATCGGCGGGGCATGGAAACGCTTCGGTCCCATCCACTGCAGCGGCGAGGCGCGTTCGGCGAACACCGGATCGGTGAGCCAGAACCCGCCGCGCAGCTTGATCAGCAGGGTCGAGTGCCCCAGCCGGAACAAGCTGCGGTCCGGCGCGGCCTCCAGGGCGGCGCGGGTCAGCGGCAGCACCACCGGCGGCGCGTCCGGCACCGTGGTGGCGGGCTTGTGGAAGGCGAAGTCCCACAGCAGCCGCGCCATGAAGCCGATGCCCTGGGGCGGGCGCGGCGCAACGTTGCGGAACTTGCCCTCGGCGGCCTGCGGCGAGGCCGGGTAGCCGGCAAGGGGGCGATTGGTACGGACCAGGGACAGGGTGCAGGCACTCACGGCAATGACTCCGAAGGCGAGGGTGAGGGCGATCAGGCGCCGCCTGAAGGAGCGGCGGCGGCGGGACGGCGGTGCGGTCATGGCGGGCATCCAGAAACTACACGGTGCAGTGTAGTTAGCCGATCCCAGAAAGTAAACTCACCGGTGTAAACTTGCCCGCATGGCCCGCCCCGCCCCCCCGACCCGGCTTACCGACCGCAAGCGCGCGGCAATCGTCGACGCCGCCGTGGCCGAGTTCCGCGCTGCCGGCTTCGAGACCACCAGCATGGACCGCATCGCCGCCACCGCCGGGGTGTCCAAGCGCACCGTCTACAACCACTTCCCCAGCAAGGAAGCGCTGTTCGTCCACATCGTCGATGCACTGATGGCCCGCGGCAGCGACGAGCGCGCCACCCCCTACCGCGCCGGCACGCCCCTGCGCGGGCAGCTGCTGGAACTGGTGCAGCGCAAGCTGCGCCTGTTGCACGAGCCCGACTTCGCCGACCTGGCGCGCGTGGCCATCGTGGCCAGCCTGCATTCGCCCGAGCTGGCCCGCCAGCTGATGGAACTGCTGGGACGGCGCGAACACGCCATGACCACCTGGGTGCGCGCCGCCGCCGCCGACGGCCGGCTCAGGACCGAGGACCCCGCCTTCGCCGCCCAGCAGCTCGAATCGCTGGTCAAGGGCGCGGCGTTCTGGCCGCAGATCGCGATGGGGCAGGCGCCGCTGACCGATGCGCAACAGGACGCGGTGGCCGAATCGGCGGTGGAGATGTTCCTGGCGCGCTACGGCTGAGGGCGCGCGCCCGGCTCAGGGCCCGCACTGCCAGCGGCCCTCGAAGGTGCGGCTGGCGCCATCGGCGCGCTGGTAGGTCAGCGTGGCCGGGCGTGGCGGCGACTCGCCGCCGCCGATCGCGGCGCCGGTCTCGACGATGCGGATGGTCTTGCCCTGCCCGGTGAACGTGGGGTCGCGGGTCATGCCGTCGAACCCGCCCGGCGCGCGCACCGGCTCCACGTAGCCGGCGACCTTCACGATGCCCCGGGCCGGCTCCTCCGACGCCACGATCCCCATGGCGTGCAGCAGCGGCTGCCCGTCGGCGGAGAAACTGCAGCCGAGTTCGCCCCCCAGGTCCGCACCTTCCAGGTCGCTCGCGCTCAGCGCCTCCAGCCGGATCTCCGAGCCATCGCCGCCCACCGTGCCGCCCGTGGCGGCCGCGGGCGTGGCGTCTTGCTGCGTGCCGTCGTCGGGCGTGGGGTCCTGTTGCATGGCGGCGTCGCCCGCGGGCGCCGGCGCCGCATTGGAGGCTGGCGCCGGTGATTCGCCAGCCGGCTGCGCGGCGTCGTCGCCGGGCGCGCACGCGGCCAGCAAGCCGAAAGCGACCAGCGCGATTGCGGCCGCCTTCACGATGGCCCTGGATTCAGGAGCGACGGAGCTGCAGACGAACATGGAAAACCTCATGCGTGGCGACCGCCTCGGATGGTCGGCGGTCCGAACGGCCATGATGGTGAAGGGCGCCTTTCAACGCCGTGAAATGGGCGGCGGCGCCACCGGGTGCCGGCACCCGGATCCGTGCCTCGTCGATCTTGATCACCTTGCCCAGGGTAGGCGTAGACTCGTTCATGGTGGTGGTCCTCGTTGGTTGGAACGTCGCAGTCCCAATTCCATCGGGGGCCACCGCCTCCGTCAAATGTGCGGAACAAACGTTACGTCATCGCAGCAGTTCCGCCACATCAAGGTGCGCTACCGCGGCTTGATGAAGAATACCGGCCAGATGCTGACGTTGTTCGCGTTGTCGAATCTCTGGATGGCGCGCCGGCACTTGCTGCCGGCGACGGGAGAGGTGTGTCCCCCGGGCGGGGAACCCCGCCCAAATTCGCCGAAAACGGCGCAACGAGCGTCGCGATGAGAGCTTGTTGACCCCAAACACTGGAATCACTGCGTCAAGCCACGTTGTTCAGATGATCCCTAGGTCTACTGGCCGAAGAACCGAGGCCATTCCACTCCGCCCCCTTGAGGCTTGTCCTCTCTAGTTTCTTGTCACGCTGGCCTGCTACCAAAAATCGACTATAGGGCCGGCGCTGCTATTAGTGAAGAACCTCGTCTTCTCATCATGCGCTGGCTCATACCCACAATATACATTCTCGCCACCAGATAACCCTAAAAACTCAACTGCGCTCAAGCGAAGCGATTCAATCGGCCCAATGCAACCCTTACGGGAAATATCCTCCGGGATGAAAGACAATGCCACGTCATACGCTCCATCGTACTTGATGATTTGAAGAAGCGGCCTTAGGATTGATATCTGTGGCCAGTCCACCCTATCTAAACTCAGGGAGATCGTGGCAGAAGTAGACGGCGTAGCGTTCAGAATCTTTGCAACATCACCATCCCAATCCAAAGAATCTCTGTCAGCCTCACTCACATCCGTCGACAAAACGCAAGAACCTTCAATCAGTGTGCCTATAAAATCGTTCAATCGCGCATCTAGAACGTTCTCAAAAACTAGTTCAACGAGATTGCTCATTTGTCGATGAATCCCTTGAAAGTGCCATCCATATTCAGCCGAACCCCCCTTCCGTCCCTTAAAGTTTTCTCAAGGAACTTTGTGCCATCCTTGTTCGTAACTTCTTGGAACCTACCTGGCCCCCTGACGATCTCGCGAAAATGCCTCATTGCTTGAGTATTCCAAGTCCTCATGGAACCAGACATTCTTCCCCATACGCCAGGATTTCTCCCAGCATGCTTGGAAAGCGCATGTCCGATTAAGGTGCTTCCTTTATACGCTTGCTGCGCGGATGTCGCTGCTGTTCTAAGACGTGAAAAATTAGCTAGTCGTTCCGTATGGATTGCTGCTCTTGCTATCCGCGTCAGCTTGATTACACCACCCGCAATCGCCCCGGCCGGAACGAATGTTGTTGCATCATTAAAAGCAGCCTGTGCGAACCCATCACCTTCACCATCGTACCCATCCTTCAACGCTCCGATCACCGTATCGCCGTCGAATCCACGGCCGTTGAGTGCGTTCCAACTTTCAGTAATCACACCGCCAACAAAGGTGACACCGTCTCTTCCATCAGGATCGGTGAAATTGTATGGGCTGTTGAAAGCGTAGGCGTAGCGGTTGAAGTTCGTCATCGGCTTCTCGTAAGCCGTAACGGGATCAACCGAGAGGAACCTCCCGATCCCCGGATCGTAATAGCGCTGCTGCATATACACCAGCCCGGTGGCAGCGTCCTGCACATGCCCCGTGTACCCCGGCCCGTCCTGCACCACCGGCGTCAGCTGGGCGCCGTAGGGCTCGTACTCGCGCCGTTCGATCACGTTCCGGTCCTGGTCGGTGATCGCCACGACCGAGCCCAACGCGTCGGTGTGGATGTAGGACACCTTCTGCGCATGGGCCGGTTGCCAGAACACCGCGAGCAGGCCGATCACCCATAGCTTCCGCCAGTTCATAGCTGCTCTCCCGTCTCCGGCACGCTCAGCGGATCCTGACACGTCGGCTCTCCCGGCCTGCAGCCGCCCATGTTTTCCACGGAAACCGTCTTCACTGAAGAGAAGGAGCCGCATCCTCCGGCATTGCAGGCGCGGATGCGATAGCTCCAGAAGCCCACCACTGAGGCAAACGTGGAGCTGGTCCCGCCAGCGTTGTAGGCAACGCTCCAACTCCCGCTACCGGGATGGCGCTGCAGTTCATAGCGGGTGGCGGTGGCGACGGTGGACCAGGACACGGAGTAGCTGGTTTGCAGATAGCTGTTGACGTGACCAGGTGCATTCAGCGTGGGCACGCCCGATGGCGGGAACGTGACCAGCGTAGTCTTGATCCCGGAGTAGCCGCCGCAGCCGCCGGCATTGCAGGCTCGTGCCCGGTAAGCGTAGCTGCCGTTGCCCAGCCCGGAAACGGCCTTGCTGCGGCTGGCGCCGCTGTAGATCTCCGTCCAGCTACCACTGTTCCTGCTCTGTTCGAGACGGTAGCTGGTGCTCGTGCTAACGCTCGTCCAGCTGACGGTGAAGGCGCCGTTGCTATTGGATCCCGGTGCAGTGACGGTAGGTGCACTGCCAGGCGGGTGGGTCACCACGGTGACCTTTATCGCCGAGCCGCTGCCGCAACCTCCGGTGTTGCAGGCTTTGGCCTGGTACTCGTAGCGGCCGTTGGCCAGGCCCGACATCGCCTTGCTCAAGGAGGCGCCGCTGTAGACCAGTTGCCAGGGGTCCTCGACGCCGCTCCCGTCCTTGCGTTGCCACAGGTCGTAACTCGTCGCACCGCTCACGCCGGTCCAACTGATCGTGAACGCCCCATTGTTGTCGGTCGCCGGCGCGGTCACGGTCGGGGCGCCCCCCGGCGGGTGGGTGACCACGGTGGTCTTGATCCCCGAGAATGCCCCGCACCCGCCCGCGTTGCAGGCCTGGACCCGATAGTCGTAGTTGCCGTTGTTCAGGCCCGAGACGGCCTTGCTGCGCGTTGCGCCGCTGTAGATCTCGCCCCACGACCCACCGTTCCTGCGTTGCTGCAGGATGTAGCTCGTCGCTGTAGTCACACTGTTCCAGCTGACGGTGAATGCACCGTTGTTGTCCGTAGCCGGCGCCGTCAGGGTCGGCGCTCCGCTTGGCGGGAAGACCACCTCCGTCGTTGCGATATTGGAATACGCCGTACACCCGCCCACGTTGCAGGCCCGGACTTGGTAGTCCCAGGTGCCCACGCTCAAGCCGAGCATCATCTTGCTGAAGCCTGGGCCTGTATAGACGGTGGTATAGCTGCCGCCATCCTTGCTCTGCTTCAGTCGATACTCGGTCGCGCCGCTGCGGCTGGTCCAGGAAACAGTGAACGTTCCGTCGCTATCGATCGCAGGCGCGGTCAATGTAGGCGCTCCTCCGCTTGGCGGAAACGTCACCGTTGTCGTCGCAATCGGCGAGAAGCCCGCGCAACCGACCTCGTTGCACGCCTGCGCGCGATAGTCATAGCTACCATTGTTCAACCCGGTAATCGCTTTGCTCAGCGCCGTGCCGCTGTAGATCTCGCTCCAGGCGCCGCCGTCCTTGCGCTGTTCCAGCCGATAGCTGGCAGCCCCTGCGACCGCCGTCCAGCTGACGGCAAAGGCACCGTCATTGTCGTGGACCGGAGCAGTCACGACGGGAGCGCCGCCGGGCAGCAGCGCGACTGCCGTCGACTCGATGTCCGAGTATCCCGCGCAGCCAGCGGCATTGCAGGCACGTATGCGGTGCTCGTAGCTACCATTGCTCAGGCCACTGATCACGGTGCTCAGGCTGGGGCCGCTGTAGACCTGGCCCCAGGCGCCGCCGCCCTTGCGCTGTTCCAGTTCGTAGCGCTCAGCGGTGGCAACCGCGGTCCAGCTGGCGGTGAAGGAGCTGGTATTGTTGGTGGCCGGAACACTCAAGGTGGGCACGCCGCTGGGCGGCACCCTGGAGCGGTCGACCTGGGCCACCAGCCTGTCGCCAAGATAGAGGTAGACGGTATCGAGCTCCTTGCGCCGATCGGAAGTGAACATCAGCTGCCCGGCCTGGCTGTACAGGCTGTAACGGCTGCTCCCGGTAATGTCCCGCACCCGTCGGCCCAGGCCGTCGTAGACATAGGTGGTATTGCCGGCGCTGGTGCTGCGCAGGCGGTTGCCGTAATCGAAGCCAAAATTCACGCCACCCCGGCTGCTCAGGTTGCCCTGCTCGTCGTAGCCGAGAGCCGTCACGGTACTGCCGCTGCAGCTTCCATTCCGGATGCTGGCCAGGCGCCAGCTGCCGTCGTAACAGTAGTGATGGTCACGCGCGGCATTGCCGCCACTCAACTTGGTGCGAGTCAGATTGTCGAGCACGTCATAGGCATAGGTCGCAGTGCCGAACATCGCTGAAGTGGTGCGGGTGAGCCGATCCAGCCCGTCATACTCCATGTCGCGGTTGCCGCGCTGGTTGCGACCGGTGGCGCCGTCGGTAATGGCCGCGACGTTGCCGTTGGGGTCGTAGTCGTACTGGTCCTGCAGGAACCTGGTGTCTTCGTACGCATCCATACGGGTCTCTGGCAGCCCCCGATCGTTCTGCGTCAAGGTGTGGACGATGCCGTTGTCATAAGCAAACTGCTTCGGTGTTCCATTGGGGTGGTATGTCACTCCGGTGACGACGTTACCCACCCGCGTCGGCTGACCCAACGCGTTGGGTGCGTAGCTGACGGCACCTTCGGCCGGATAGCTGTGCGAGCTGACATGCCCGTTGGCGTTGTAGCCGGTGCCCAGCGTCCAGGCGATCGTGCCCCACTCCATCCGTTCGCTGGTCAGCAAGCGACGCCGGTTGTAGCTGTACGCCGTGGTCACGACGTTGCCGCCGCCGTTGTTGGCTTCGATGGTCCTCGGCAGGCCGTCGGGCGTATAGGTATGCGCCGTGTTGCCGCGGTTGTCGGGGAAGCTGAGGAACGTGATCCGGTTGCGTTCGTCGTAGCTGCGGAGCGCGCGCCGGGCGCTGATCGCAGCCGTATCTCCGGTCGCGTGGCATGCGGTGCTGATCGGCAGCCCCCCTGCCGACCACGCCAGGTTCCCTGCCCCGTCGTATCCCATCAGGGTGGCGCCGGTCTCCGGTTCCACCATGCGGCACAGTTCGTGGTTGGCATTGTAGCTATAGGAGCGATTGACGACGGTGGTGCCGCCGGTTGCACTGCTGCTGTTGCTGCGCCGGATCCTCGTCGGCTTGCCGAACACGTCGCGGGTGATGTGGGTGTACGCCCCCTCCGGATGCCAGATGGAGATCGGGGTGTCGTAGCTCGGCTCGTCGAACGCCTGGAACCAGGTCCGGGTCTGGTTGCCCTTGGGGTCCGTTACCCGCGTGTAGTAGCCGTCGTCGTTGCTGAGATAGCTGTACGCCGAGACAAGGTCGCCCAGCTCAGAGTTCTGGCGCACCGAGGTGGTCCGGCCGAGCGCATCGTAGCTGGTGTGGACACCCTGGGTGACGGCAGACAGCGACGACACAGAGGGCACCGGGTACGAGGTGAAGGTCGTCCGCCCGTCGTGGTCGTAAGCGTAGCGAGTGAAACGATTGGTCGCCGCCGCGTCGGCGGTGTCGTACTCCTGCACCAGCACCGGCCGCCACAACGCGTCGAAATAGGTGAGCTTGCGGCCGTTGCCGGTGCTGATGACCTGCCGCCAGTGGCCTCCGGACAACCCATAGGCGCTCCCCGCCCGTTGCTCGAAGACGAACGTCGTCGCATTCCAGGCCGTGCTGTCGCCGGCCGGATAGGTAATCTTGCTCAGCCGCCCCATCGGGTCGTATGCGTAGTTGGTGGCGAAGCCGTTCTCGTCCGTGACCCGGGTAATCCATCCCGCATCGTTCACCACCGCCGATTGCGTCGTCCCGTCGGCATGGGCGATCGATTGTGGAACTCCACGCTTCCAGTTGCTCAGCGTGGTGACGTTGTTGTTGCCGTCCTTGACGGTCTTGACCGTACCCATCTGACCGGCGATGGTCACATCGTGGGTCCGCGTCCACTGGAGTTTGCCGAACGACCTGTACGTCAGCGGCTGGGCGTAGCTGCTGTAGCTGGTCTCGGAGACGACGACCCCGTTCACGGTAAGCCGTGACGGTTGGCCGAGCACCCATCTGGCCAGGTTGTCGTGGTAGGCAACGGTCTCCGTTCTATCAAAGCCAGAAGAGTTCCAGCGCCTCGTCCGGAGAGGCCTAGCCAGACTATCGAACTCGAGCACTCGTCTAGCGAATGAAGCGCCGCTAGCATCGGTGACAACTCTCTCGCTCTCCTCGACCCGGTATTTCGCCCAGTGCTGCGGCGCCTGCTCAGATATGCCGACAGGTACGCCGATCGGATCAAACTGCTGGTACTTGTAAGTTTCCGTCCTTCTGATGCTGTCCGGCCCCGCGCCAATCTCCAGCTTCAGAAGCAGACCATCGTCCACTTCTGCCCGGTTCCCGAACGTATATCGAGCGAAACTGTATCCGGGCCGTGTAACCGAGACCGTTCGTGTGCGGGGCGAACTCGATGTGCACTCGTTACCACGAACAGAAAATCCGACGAAGCAGTCGTTCGGGGCACCGTAGTCGAACAATGTCGTCATCGTAGACAGCCCCGGGCCGCTTACCGTCTTCGAAACCAGCGCGATCCCCTGAATCAGGTTCTGCACCGCGAGCCGCTCACCATTGTGGAAGTCATCCATGCACCTGTACTGCGTATCGGAGTAACCCCTGTTGCGCGGCTCGAATCTAAAAGTGCCTTTCGCCCCTGAACGCAAGGTTATTGTTACCGTCGCGGACCCGCTGTACCTCGCACCGAGATGGACTCCCCCGTCGCAACCTTGATAGGAATGATCATTCCTGATGATTCCGTTGTCGACTTCGAGCTTCCACTGGCTCAGATCAGGATATGTGATCGTCAGGTTCTGCCCGTCCCTGTCATAGATCCACTGCCTTCCTGCACTGCTATAGACAGTTCGCGTTCCATTTGACTCAGAAGTGACCGCTCTTCCATCGCTAGTCGCGCCTCCCTCCACCCAGTTCCCGAACCTATCTTCGTGTCTGGTCGCGGTGATCCTGACCTCCGCTACATCAAGCCTCGTGTCGCCGAGATCGTTGTACTTCTTGAGCTGCGGATAGGGAAACGATTGTGAAACCCGGTCGAAACGATACCGCTCGCCCTCCGGCGTTACCCCGACAAATCCTTCCTCACCCGAAGGCAGCGTAATACAAGAAAAGAACCATCCGTTGTTCGTCGACCACCTATAAGGACCACCTGTCGTCGGCATGCTCGGCATCGACACCCCATCCCATACGGCGTTGAGGTGCATCGACTTTCCGTCAATATTCAGCGTTATGCCTTTCCAGTATTCCTCTGGCTCCCATATGCCGGCCTTTCCCGAGGTACTTTCAACAATCGGCGCCGACGCGCTTGCATTCGGTCGGGAGCACCTCTTGAAACGATCGGCCCCATCCGCATCGGTCACCCACCCGGTCTCCTTGCTGTATGTTCCTGACAGATACGGCCCGGCCGATACCCACTTGAACGAGTAGTTGCGGCCGTCGTCGTAGCCTTGGAACATGCGCGGCCGCATCAAAGGCAAGTCGTTATTTCCAGGTACCGATGGCCCCTGAACGTAGAATGTGGTCTCGCCTGAGTAATAATTTATGGCTTCACCGAAATCCGAGCCTGCGTTACCTTCGATACCGGCCGCCCGCGACAGGTTGGTATCGAAGTTGGCGGGGACCGTTCGCTCTGCATGCAGGCTTGCGGGCAAGCCAAGGACCATGGCCATCGCAACAGTTGCTAGACGCCTCATCAGCTCGCTCCTCTCGACTGGGCGCATAGCTCCGTAGCTCCGCCACCCCCTATTGGGCCAAAGAATCTCTGACAGAAGGGCCCCAGCGAGCCCGGGCGCGAGTTGGTGACGAGGCGACCCTGCGGGCGCGCGGCAGGACCGGTCGCCCAGATCGGCTTCGAGTCGAATGCTTTCATCCATGCCCCTTCCATCGCCACCCGTTGCGGGCGGCACTCCATGAGTGTCCTGTTCCTTTCCCCAGTCCGCCGGCCTCTTCCCCGATCCTGGCCACGGCGGTTTCCGTCTTATACCCCCACTCTTGGCCGCGGGCAACAGTCTCGTTCTCCCTTGCTTGGTCATCGATTCGATCGGGCGGCGGAACGCGCTCGCGCTTCGATGGAGTACGCCCTGGCGCCGGACATCCCGCCCCTCGGTCCGCGCTACGGAACTACCCGAGCGGCGCAAGCGGCTGGTCCCGTACATCGTAGTACCGCGGACTCCATAGCAGTGCCGTGAAACGGGCTAGGGCACCACGTGGCCTAGGAAGCAGTGCCGCAACGCTGTGGGGGGCCGCACTCGGCCGCCGGCTGTCCGGCCGCTCACGCGATCACCCGGCCGCGTGGTCACCAGGGAAGCCCACCCTGCGCATCACCGAAGCGGCCGCTCCGTGCGTCGCCGACCAGCGCGGCCTGCACCGGTGCCTTGGCCCCCTCGGCCGGCGAACGATCGCCGGCATGGCCGTTGAGGTCCGTCGCGGTGAGCCCGGGGCAGATCGACTGCACCACGATGCCGCTGTCGCGCAGCTCCGCGGCCAGCTGCACCGTCAGCATGTTCAGCGCGGTCTTCGACGCGTTGTAGCCGATCAGCTTCACGTCGTAGGCCTCCCAGGACGGATCACCGTTCAACTTCAGCGAGGCCAGGCTGCTCGACACGTTGACGATCCGCCCGGCGCGGGAACGGCGCAGCAGCGGCAGCATCGCCTGGGTCACCGCCAGCGCGCCGAAGAAGTTGGTCTCGAACACCTGGCGCACCGCGTCCAACGAGGCCTTGCCGGGCGAGCCATCCTCGGCCACGGCGATGCCGGCGTTGTTCACCAGGATGTCGAGCCGGCCGTGCTCGTTCGCGATCAGGGACGCCGCGCGCTCGATGGCCTGCGCATCCGTGACGTCCAGTGGCAGCCAGGAAACCGCGAGCCCCTCGTCGGCCAGCGCATGCGCGGCGGCCTGGCCGCGCTCCGGGTTCCGAGCGCCGAGCAGCACCACCGCGCCGGCCTGGCCGAGCTGCCGCGCCACCTCGTAGCCGATGCCCTTGTTGGCGCCGGTCACCAGGGCGATCGTTGGGTTTTCTCGGGTGCTCATGACGTGGGCTCCTGTGGTCGTGTCGGTCCAACGGCTGTCGATATGGAGACTCGGCTGACGGATCAAAAGCATTGGGTACGTGCGCGCCTGAGAGGCAGGATGGACGGCGAAGCGACCGGCTGGCGCCGATCCGCAGGGCCAAGCAGGGGCTGATCGAAAACGCCGCCGAGGAGCTCGCGGAACTGGAGCGTCATTGGCGGGGCGCGGGAGATTCCCGCGCTGCGATCCGCGCTGGGCGGCTACCACGAGCGCCGCAAGCGGCTGGTCCCATGCATCGTGGCGGTGCTGAACGAAGGGCGCGAACAGTTTCAGTAAGTAGCCCCCGGCAAAGCCGGGGGCTTTGAGATGTGTGAGCTGCTCAAAGCGGCTGGCGGGGGCGCTGCGCGCTCCCCTTGGAATGGCCGCCTGAAGGCGGCCCCCGTCACCTCAACAACTGCAACTGGTCCAACCGGCGGTCTTCTGCCTCCTGGTTCCTGATGTACGCCCGAATCACCGCTTCGTACCGACCTACCGTCGAGACGAAGTAGCCTCGGGCCCAGAAGCTCTGACCCACGAAGCTCCGCTTCCGCTCTCCGTACACCCGTGCCATATGTATCGCGCTCTTGCCCTTGATGTATCCCACCACTTGCGACACCGCATACTTCGGCGGAATCTTCAATAGCATATGGACATGGTCGGGCATCAGATGCCCCTCCTCCACCCGGCTCCGCTTCTGCTCGGCCAAGCGCCGGAACACTTCGCCCAGATACTGCCGAAGCTGCCTGTACAGCGTCTTACGACGGCACTTCGGGATGAACACCGCGTTGTAAAGACACTCCCACTGGGTGTGATTTAAGCTCTCGTACTCATCCATCTCGGATTCTCCGTCTCGTGTGCTTGGCGGGTCACGATTCGGGGTCTCCGGAATGGACTGCCGGAGATGTCAAACGACTACTGCCTCCCCGGCAGAGCCGGGGACTCTTATAGGTTGGTCTAGCGTGAGGTAACCACCACGTCAAAACCCAGCTTAGACAATCTCGCGAGAAAGCCAGACGGCATCTCCATGCTGAATCCGCTCTCGCTATCCCCTGACTCA
The DNA here is from genome assembly GCF_029887875.1 of Luteimonas endophytica. Lineage (GTDB taxonomy): Bacteria > Pseudomonadota > Gammaproteobacteria > Xanthomonadales > Xanthomonadaceae > Luteimonas > Luteimonas endophytica. Next base: position 216,398 of record NZ_JARXRM010000045.1, on the reverse strand, counting down.
AGTGGTACAAAGATATCCAACTCCGCCTTTTCAATGCCAGCTTGACCAAGAAGGCTATCGCACTTAACAAGGTCCATAAGTTCGAACAAAGAAGACGATGCTTGATCGACATTGACTTTTACTCTGTACTCCCAGAAGCCAATCTTTTGGACTACCTCAGATCCGGAAGAGGTTACTCGCACATCACCGCGATTGCGAGATCGAGTAGGGGTTAATCCGAGCAGCGCCGAGACGGATTCCAGCGAGATCGAATTGCCGTACAGGTAGATCGCAATAGAGCAAAAATTGTCGCTCGTAAGATGCGGCTCGCTACTCATCATTAAGATTCCCAACTGGCTCACCATTCTGATCAACAACCTCGCCCGTTTCCGGGTTCACGCCAAAATCATGGTCGCCTCTTGCCCCAGGAGTATGTTCTTTCACTCCCCTATGGAATCTGTCTTTCCCTTCTTTCGCGCCTACCCCGTTTCTCCTTCCCCACTCTGCTGCACCAGAATCACCAGGCCAGAATCCCGGCGGAAACAAACCAGACATCATCGTGCCACAAAGTGGTCCGCCTGGCATTTCACACGGAGAAGCGCCCATCGGCGATGGCCAAAACAGTGATGCAGGGCCCACAAGACGACTGCCGAGACGGCCCGCAACACCTATCCATGGAGTTGGTGTTGAAACTGGTCCTGGCGCTGGACGAACACCAATTACGACGACTGAAGCTAAGTTAGTTGGCTCAGGCTTCTCCTCTTGTGGCGTCGGTTCAGGTGAAGGCGGCTCTTCCTTGTCCCTTGCGAGTCGTCCATTCGGATCAGTGAACCTGTAGGGATTGTTGTTCGCATATCTGTAGCGGTGGAACTGGGAGACCAGGCTACCGTAGGCCTTTACCGGATCAACACTGAGAAACACCCCCAGCATCGGATCGTAGTAGCGTTGCTGCATATACACCAGCCCGGTGGCAGCGTCTTGCACGTGCCCGGTATACCCCGGTCCGTCCTGCGCCGCCGGCGTCAGCTGCACGCCGTAGGGCTCGTACTCGCGGCGTTCGATCACGTTGCGGTTGGCATCGGTGACTGCTACCACACTGCCGAGCGCGTCGGTATGAATGTACTTGATGGCCGTCTGCGCGAGTGCCTGGGGCCCGATGCAGAGCAAGGCCAGAAAGGCCCAACGCCGCATCATCGACATCCTGGGGCTCATGCGCCTTCTCCTTGGACATCCTGTTCGCCAAGCGGAACTCCCGGCCCTCCGGGGTCGCCCACCTCGATGAGTCCTTGAGGATAAGGGGGTGTTGACCATGAAGAGCATCCGGCCGAGTTGCACGCTCGCACCACGTGGCTATTCGCGCAGTAGGTCGCGGTGTTATAGGCTCCCCTCACATTGGTAAGCGGGCCGCTGTACTGCACGACGCCGTTGTAGGCCCGCAACTCGTACGTCTGGGCTGTTGCCGTGGCCGTCCAGGCAACCTCGCACTGGATCTTGGTCATGGACCCCACATACGTTTGGACCTTGATCGACTTGGTGATCGCCGGAGCCGCCGGCGGACGTGTCACCGCCACCGCCTTCACGCTCGACCAACTCCCGCAGCCGGCCGCGTTGCAGCCCTGCACCCGATAGCTCCAGCTGCCCGTCGCCCTGCCCGAGACCGCCTTGCTGGCCGCGGCCGCCTCGTGGATCCTGCTCCAGCTCCCGCTTCCCAGCCGCTCCTCCAGCTGGTACTTGGTGACCGGAGACACCGAGGTCCAGCTGATCGTATAGTTGCCGCTGGTGCTGGTGCCCTGCGGCACGATCAGCGTCGGGGCCGAGGTCGGCGGGCGGGTCACTGCTGTGGTCTTGACTGGGGAGTAGGCGCCACAGCCGGCCTCGTTGCAGGCGCGTACCTGGTAGCCCCAGGTTCCGGTGGTCCTTCCCGTGACCGAGATGGACCGGCTGGCCGCTTCATGGATGGCGCTCCAGCTTCCGCTGTTCAGGCGCTCCTGCAACTCGTAGCGGGTGCTCGTCTCGACACTGGTCCAGCTGATCGCGTAGCTGCCGGTGAGGTTCGTGGCCGGCACCGTCAATGTCGGGGCGCTGGCCGGCTTCATGATCGACTGCACCGTTCCCTGCGGCGAGTAAGAACCGCAGCCGGCATCGTTGCAAGCGGCCACTTGGTAGCTCCAGTTACCGGCGACCTTGCCCGAGAACGCTTTGCTGGTGCCCGTTACTTCGGGCAGGGCGACCCAGCCGCCGCCGCCCTGGCGCTCCTGCAACTTGTAGCGGTCGGCTGCGGCGATAGCGTTCCAACTGATCGTGTAACTGCCATTGAGTCCCTTCGGTGGCACCATCAGTGTCGGCGCACTGATCGGTGCCAGCTGCACGGTCACCGTGGCGACCTCGCTCCAGCTGCCACAGGCGCTCGCATGGCAGGCGCGGATGCGGTAGCCGTAGCTGCCCGCCGGCTTGCTGGAGACCGCCTTGCTGGTGCCGGCAGCATTGTGGATATTGCTCCAGCTTCCGCCGCTGGCCTGCTCTTCCAGCTGGTACTTGGTCGCCAGGGCCGACGGGGTCCAGCCCACGGTATAGCTGCCCGTGCTGCTGTACCCGGGGACGGTGAGCGTGGGTGTCGCCAGCGGGATGGGATCATCAAGCTGCGCCACCAGGCTGCCACCCAGGTACACGTACTCGGTGGTCTTGCCGGTGCGTTCGTCGCGCTGGTGCCGCAGTACGCCGTCCTGCCCGTAGACCGAATAGATGCTGGCGCCGTTGCGGGTCGCCTGCACCCGCCGCCCGTGGCCATCGTAGCGGTAGCTTTCCACCCCGGGGACGTCGCGCAGCCGGTTGCCCTGGTCGAACTGGTAGGTCTGTCCGTTCCTGCTGGCAAGGTTGCCCCTGGCGTCGTAGCCCAGCGTTGCCACCGTCGCTCCGCCCGAGGTGTTGGTCACCAGGTTCAGTCGATGATTGGCGTCGTAGACATAGGTGTGGTCGCGTGCCTTGGTGCCAGCGCTCAGGCGAACGGCTTTCAAGTTGTCGAGCACGTCATAGGCATAGCTGGCGGTGCCGAACATCGGCGAGACGGTCTCGGTCAGCCGGTCCAGCCCGTCGTACTCCATCGTGCGATCGCCGCGGTTGCCCGGCAGCCCGTCGCTGATCGCCGCGACGTTGCCGTGGAGGTCGTAATCCATGCTGTCGTCGTGGAACGCCGTGCTGCCGTAGGCGTCCCGGCTGCGCTCCGGCAGGCCCCTGGCGTTCTGGCCCAGCGTGTGGGTGATGCCGTTGCCGTAGGCGAACTGCTTGATCGCCCCATTGGGAAAGTAGCTCACGCCCGTAGCGTAGCTGCCGGCCTGGGTCGGCTGACCGAGCGCATTGGGGGCGTAGTTCACCGTCAACCCGCCGGGCAGCGTATGGGTGCTCAGGTGGCCGTTGGCGTTGTAGCCGTAGCCGATGCCCCACTGGTGCGAGCCCACTGCCACCGCCTCGCCGACCGGCAGGCGCCGTTTGTTGTAACTGTAGGCGGTGGTGACCGATGCCCCGGTTCCATTGCTCACCGAGACCTGGTCGAGCTTGCCGTCGCGGGTGTAACCGTAGGTGGTGTCGCCCAGGCTGTCGGGGAACGTCAGCGACTGGATGCGGTTGCGGCCGTCGTAGGTCCGCCAGACCTTGGCCGATGCCGGCACGCTGCCGTAGCTGCAGTTCGCCGTCGAGGTCAGATCGAGACCGCTGGCGGTCCACAGCAGGTTGCCGGCGCCGTCGTGGTCCTGCACGGTCACGCCCGCCTCCGGCTCGATGATCTTGCACAGGGTCTGGTAGTCGGGCCTGTAGACGTAGCGCCGGGTCAGGGAGACGCTGCCGTTCGCGTTGCGGCGGGTGATGTAGGTCGGCTTGCCGAAATCGTCTCGCCCGAAGTAGGTATAGGCCCCTTCTGGCTGGATGATCCGTTCGATGAAGTCGGTGGTGGGCTGATCCCACGCCAGATAGCGATAGTGGGTTTGCTCGTTCTTCGGCGAAGTTACCCTCGTCTGGAAGCCGCTCAGGTACTCTGTGATCGTAGTGAGCGCGCCAAACTCACTGTCCTGGGTGATCGAGATAGGCCGGCCCAGGGCGTCGTACTCGGTCCAGGTACCGGTGGTCGGAGTGCCGCTGGCGCTCGGATAGGAAGCGAAGGTGGTGCGCCCCGCGTGGTCGAAGGACTGCCTGCTAAACCGTTGCGTGCCGCTGAAATTGGCGGTGTCGTACTCATGCACCAGCACCGGCCGCCACAGCGCATCCAGGTAGGTCACCTTGCGGCCGTTGCCGGTGGCGGCCACGTGCTGCCAATGGCCGGCCGGGATGCTGTAGGCGCCGCTACCTGCCTTGGTGAAGGTGAAGGTGGTCGGGTTCCAGCTCACCGAGTCGCTGGCCGGGTACTTGATCCTGCTGAGCCGGCCCATGAGGTCGTACTCGTAGTCGGTAACGAACCCGACCTCATCAGTGACCTGGGTGATCCAACCGTGGTCGTTGACCACCGCCGACTGCGTGGCTCCGGCCGTCGCCTCGGGCGTCGCTGGATAGCGGATCGCCTGTGGAATGCCCCGCTTCCAACTCGAGAGCGTGGTGGTGTTGTCGTTGCCGTCCTTTACGGTGGCCACGGTACCGTCGGCACTGTAGGTCAGGGTCTGCACGGTCTTGCCGAACTGCTTGAAGCCCGTGGGGAGCGCATAGGTGCTGTGGTAGCTCGTTTCCGAGGCCACCACGCCATTGACCGTGAGCCGCGCCTGCTGCCCGAGTACCCATTTGGCCAGGTTGTCGTGGTAAGCGATGACTTCGCTCTTGCTAGGGGAATTGGCTACGGTGCTCGACTTGCTCACGTTTACCGGACGGCCGAACACGTCGAAAGAGTTGACGTGCCAAGTGAAGTCCGTGCCCTGGCGGCTGATTATTCGCGTGCGTAGTGGGCGGATGCGATTGGTCGCAGGCCCGCTGCCGCCGTACATGAAGCCATAGAGGTCGGGGAAGGGCTGGCTCCCGGCTTCAGCCTCCGAGACGTACACAAACTGCTGGGATTCGAGCACCGAGCCCGTGTCAGTGACAATCTGCGAGCCAAGGAGGCGCCCCTCGTTGAGGTCGTAGCGGACACCGTAGTGTTCACGGCTTTCGCTGCCGTCCGGCTGAGTGACAGTGACAGTCTTGCTCAGCGCCGTGGATCCATAAGGATAGTTCTGCCCATCATCGGTGTACGTCCATTGCAAGGCAGGAGAAATGCCCGTCCCAGACACCGTCTTTGAAGTTAGATGGAAGCCATCGTAATGGCGCGGGACCGCCATGTAGTAGGTCGCGGGCTGCCCGTCGCTTTGCGGCGTGTCCACGACACAAGTACTCTGGGCGATTCCGCTGCGATAGCGCCGCCCGTGCGCGAACTGGAACGTCCCGACGGCACCGGATGGGTGCATGATAGCTAAACCGAACTGGCCTGCGTCTACTGGCGGCGAAGCGCAGGTGGGGCCCATGGGGACATCCCAGGTGCCATAGTTGATCTCCAGTGATCCCTGGTAAGCGAAGCCCCACTGGGACTGATCCGGCAGGGTGACGCCGCTCAGCCGGTCACCCGAGTAATGGTAGGACCACTGGCGGCCATGGGCGGCGGCGGTGGATAACTGGCCATGGCTGTAGGTCAGGTCTATTCGACGGCCATCGCTTGCCTCGATCCGGGTGGGGTGGCCATCGCCGTTATAAGAATAGGTCACCCAGTTGCCGAAACGGTCTTCCACGCGACTGGCCAGCAGAAACACCTGGACGCGGGTGCGCCGGCTCGCCGTGCCGCTTCGACCCATGGAGCCAGCCAAGCGCGTGGTACCCACGTCGAAGGTGTATTCGACGCCTTCACGCGTCCGCATTACGAAGCCTTCTCCTGGGTAGCCGGAAGCCATCGGCGTGCAACCGAAGGAATCCAACTCGCGCGTAGTCCACAAGTGCGTTTTACCATCCGGCGGATAGTGAGCGGCATCGGGGTAGGCCAGGATCTCATTCGTGCCCCGCCCTGGGATATGCACCGAGTTTCCGGACCAGATATCCGCGATACGAAAAGGCGAGTTGGTCCGTGGGCCGAAGTTGCTGGAACAGCGCGGCCGTTCGCCCGAGGTACCGATGTTCCACCCATAGGCTCCGTCGAAGGTGCCGCTAATGTGGGGTACGTCAATGTCCCAATCGCCAGCACCGCCGTAGGGCCGAGGATTGCTCGCATACATGTGCTTGGGCCGTACGCTGAAGCTTCGCCGCAGCTCGACTCGCAAGCTATTGTTGCCAGGAAGGTCGATGTCGGTCTGGCCGAACGACGTCTGCTGATCGAACATGTTGATCTGCTCGCCGAACAGGCTCGAGTCCAATGCGCCGACTTGTTCCGCGGCTCGAATGCGCTTGTCATACTCCTGGTATGGCAATAAGGATTGTTCCTGCGCCAGCCCCCGCGCAGGAATCATGGCCAAGCCGCACAGCGCGACGATCGCCAAGATGGCGAGCGGTCTGATCATCGAGTCCCCCTGACTGTTGTTGTGCCTACGCCCTTGGCTGCGATGTGACGGACGTCGCGGATCGTTGCGATCCAACGGCCAGCAACAGGCATCCACGGTTCAAGCTTATCGAAAGGCGCGTCGTTCCGCCGTAGGAAAATTCCTACGGTCGACGTCAACCTCGGCCCTTCGATGGCATCCGCGGCGACGCCACACAGGTTGCCGCGTCGGACCGCAGGATTCCCTGTACTATCCATCCCAGGAAGGCCGCCAAGCAGACATGGAGTCCGCCATGGACGCGACCCACTCCAAGAGTGCATTCGTGCACGGACAGCTCAGGCGTGAGCTGTAGTCCGGCCGCTACCGGCCCGGGCAGCGCATCGATCCGGCCAGGCTCGCCACGCAGTACCGCACCAGCGCCACGCCGGTCAGGGCCGCGCTGTATCGGCTGGTCGGCGAAGGCCTGCTCGAAGACCGCGCGCGAAGGGCTGCACGTCCCGCTGCCCACCGAGATCGTGCTGCGCGACCTCTACGACTGGATGCTGCGGCTGCTGCTGATGGCGTGCGACATCGGCAGCTCGCAGATCGCCCGGCAGGACGCGAACTCGGGCCCTGCTCCTCCTGGTCAGGCAGGCGGCCTACGAAAGCGGAATCGAGGCGCGCTGAAGCCCGAAAGTGACAACACCGGCTTTCGCCGGTGCTGCGGCCCCAAGGATGGGGCGAATCGAATCGCGGATCCGAGGGGTATCTGCGGCATTGAACGCTCCTGTCAGCCTGGATGTCGGCAGTTCAGCCTTTGCTTCACCGGCTTGTCCGGAATTTGCCGGATAACCGGCGGGCACGCCGGAACATGGACTCGGCCGATAGCAGGTCGCGACTGCGGTCGCTCCGACAAGGTGGGAAAGGCAGGGGGATCGACAGCGGCTACCGCGCCAACGGAGTGCGAATCGCGCCAGAATCACGCCAAATCGCGGGAATCGCGCCAGAACTCGGTATGCCGGGGGCGTCTGCAACGCTAGGGCGACATCGGCTTTCCGCGACGCGACATCCAGTGCCGTGTGATGGCCGTCGTGCCGGTCAAGCCCGCCGGCCGGGCGGAGTTGGGTGATTCGGGCTTTGCCGTTCGCTTCGCCTGGCTGCCGGGGCGCCGCTTGGCCGGCGGCTCGCCGGAATCCGTCCGCCGCACGCCGAGCGCGTATCACCTTGAGCACGGTGCCGAAGGTCTGGGATAGCCATCGGCCGACAGGGCCAGGCGCGCAGGACCCACGGCCTCATCCAGGTCGAGCTGTTCGGCCGGCACGTGGGCGAGGCATCCAGTCGCGACTGCCGTCGCTGCTACGGGAACGGCCGCGCTGGAGGGTTCGCCGCCGGCCGGCCGGTCGCGCGCCTGGGAACCTGGCTTGCCGCGCGGGGGCTGCTGCCGTCTGCCGGCGTTCCATAGAGGTACGCGGCCGCGGCTTCGCTCATCCGCTTCGGGTCGTGGCCGACGCCCGGCACCACGGTCAGCGCCCAGTTGAACTCGGTCTCCATGCTGGCGGCCAGCTTGGCGGCCCGGGCGTAGAAGTGCCTGCCGCGAGCCAGCCGGTGCAGGCCCTGGCGGTCGGTCTCGGGGCTGCGGACCAGGTCGCCGCGGGTTTCGCCGGCGTCGTCGGCGCCGCCCAGGAACACCACCAGCCGCCGGGCGAAGGCCGCGGCGAGCTGGCGGGGTTCGATCGGCGCGTCGGCCAGGCCGTAGGGGAAGCGCGCCTCGGCATCGGGCACGGTGTACCAGCCGGCGTTGGACGCCAGGATCCGCTCGGCGCGGGTGTCGCCAGCGGCGAACAGCGCGAACCGGTGCAGGAACTGGCCGCCGGCGGAATGCCCGAACAGGTCGTAGCGCGGCGTCTTCAGCCCGGTCGCGCGCAAGGTCTGGTCGAAGATGCGGTCCATGTCGTCGAACAGCCACTGCTGCCGGTCGGTCGCGATCCGGTAATCGATCATCGCCCGCGCCTCCTGGTCGATGACCACGTCTCCGATCATGCCTGCGAGGTTGTAGTTCCAGAAGCGCGGGTAGCGGCTTTCCGGGTAGTGCGGCGAGAGCACCAGCACGCCGAAGCGCTCGGCCGCGTCGATCCAGTGGTCGCGGTAGTCCCAGGCGTTGCGCCCCGCCCCCGGCAGCACGATCAGCACCGGCGAACGTTCGCCCAGGCCGCGCGGGCGGTAGTAGTACACGTCCACTTCGCGCGTGCCCCTGGGGCCGGCGTGGATGGTGAACGTACCCGGCCCGGCGTGCAGCGCGGCGGGCGATGCCCCCGGCCGCAGCGGGCGTTCGACCAGCGTCATGCCGCAGACCGGGCAGGTGCCCGGGCCGTGGTGGGGATGCGCATCGCGCACGTCGGCCACGTGCGGGCACGGCGGGCAGACGTACACGGGCGTGCGGCTGCCCGGCAGCAGGGGCAGCGGCGTCGCGGCCGCCACCGAGAGCGGAAGTGCCAGGGAGGCCAGCAGGAGGGCTTTGCCCAGGATCATGCGTATCGCTCCGGTGGAATGGGTGCGGCCGTCCGCTCCGCCGGTTCGCTTTCGGCGAAGCGGGCCCGCCACTCCGATGGGCGCAGGCCGGTCCGCCGCCGGAACGCGCGGAAGAACGCGTCGGTATCGGCATAGCCGCAGCCGGCCGCGATCCTGCAACGGTGGAACGACCGCTCGCAGGGCGGGGCGACTGGCAGGCACCAGAGAATACCGGTCGGGACGACGACTAAAAGGACATGTCCCCGGCAGATCGCGCCATGGGAAGAACGGGCCGGGCCCGCGCCGGCCACCCGTGTCGGGCGGCATGGCCCGCTGGCGCCGGCGACGCGCCCGGTGGGCCAGCCGCTGGAAACGACGACACCGGCTTTCGCCGGTGTCGTGGTCCCAAGCCTCGAGCGAACCGCAGCGCGCGGCCGATGGGTGAGTGGCGAATGGTCCGGACCGCACGGCCCGTCGCGGCAACGGAGCACGGACCGCCCGGAACCCGGCCTCAGGCGTTCACCGGGTCGGGCTTCTCCACGTCGATCTTGTACAGCTTGATCGCCCGCGAGACGTCCTTGGGGGTCATCTTGCCGTCCTTGGCCAGCGCGTCGATGGCGGCGTGGGCGATGTAGTAGCGGTCCACCTCGAAGTGGCGGCGCAGGTTGGCGCGGGTGTCGCTGCGGCCGAAGCCGTCGGTGCCCAGCACGGTGTAGTCCATCGGCACGAAGGCGCGGACCTGGTCGGCGAACGCGTACACGTAGTCGGTCGCGGCGATGGCCGGGCCCTGGCGGCCCTCCAGCAGGCCGGCGATGTAGGGCTTGCGCTTGTGCTTGGCTTCGGGGTTGAGGCGGTTGTGGCGGCTGGCGGCCAGGCCGTCGCGGCGCAGCTCCGTGAAGCTGGGGCAGGACCAGATGTCCGCCGTCACCCCGAAGTCCTTGTCCAGCAGCTCGGCCGCGGCGATCGCCTCGCGCAGGATGGTGCCGCTACCCAGCAGCTGCACGCGCATCTCGCCCTTCTTCGGCTTGCCGGCCTCCTTGAGCAGGTACATGCCCTTGATGATCCCCTCCGCGGCGCCCTCGGGCATGTCCGGGTGGGTGTAGTTCTCGTTCATCAGGGTGATGTAGTAGTACTCGTCGATCTGCTCTTCCAGCATGCGCTGCATGCCGTGCTGCAGGATCACCGTGACCTCGAAGCCGAAGGTGGGGTCGTAGGCGCGGCAGTTGGGGATGGCGCCGGCCAGCAGGTGGCTGTGGCCGTCCTCGTGCTGCAGGCCCTCGCCGTTGAGGGTGGTGCGGCCGGCGGTGGCGCCCAGCAGGAACCCGCGCGCGCGCATGTCGGCCGCCTGCCAGGCGGCGTCGCCGATGCGCTGGAAGCCGAACATCGAGTAGTAGATGTAGAACGGCAGCATCTGCAGGTCGTTGGTGCTGTAGCTGGTGGCGGCGGCCATCCAGCTGGCGAAGGCGCCGGCCTCGGTGATGCCCTCCTCCAGCACCTGCCCGGCGGCGTCCTCGCGGTAGTACATCAGCTGGTCGCGGTCGACCGGCTTGTACTTCTGGCCCTGCGGGGCGTAGATGCCGAGCTGGCGGAACATGCCCTCCATGCCGAACGTGCGCGCCTCGTCGGCCACGATCGGCACCACCCGCGGCGCCACCTGCTTGTCGCGCAGCACGATGCCCAGCGCCTGCACGAACGCCATGGTGGTGCTGATGGTGCGCTCGCCGCTGCTCTTGAGCAGGCGGTCGAAGGCTTCGAGCTTAGGGGCCTTGAGCGATTCGCTGGCCTTGCGGCGGCGCTGCGGCAGGTAGCCGCCGAGCTTGCTGCGGCGTTCCTTGAGGTAGTTCACCTCGTCGGAGTCATCGCCCGGGTGGTAGAACGGCACCTGGCCGTCCTTCAGCTGGTCGTCGGAGACCGGGATCTTGAAGCGGTCCCGGAACGCGCGCACCGCCTCGTCGTCCAGCTTCTTGGTCTGGTGGGTGGGGTTGAGCGCCTCGCCGGCGCTGCCCATGCCGTAGCCCTTGACCGTCTTGGCCAGGATCACCGTGGGCTGGCCCTTGGTGTTCATGGCGCGGTCGTAGGCGGCGAACACCTTGTGCGGGTCGTGGCCGCCGCGGTTCAGGCGCCAGATGTCCTCGTCGGACAGGTTGGCCACCAGGTTGGCGGTCTCGGGATACTTGCCGAAGAAATTCTCACGGGTGTAGGCGCCGCCGAAGGCCTTGCAGTTCTGGTACTCGCCGTCGACGGTCTCCATCATCAGCTTGCGCAGCATGCCGTCCTTGTCCTTGGCCAGCAGCGGGTCCCAGTAGCTGCCCCAGACCAGCTTGATCACGTTCCAGCCGGCGCCGCGGAAGCCGCCCTCCAGCTCCTGGATGATCTTGCCGTTGCCGCGCACCGGGCCGTCCAGGCGCTGCAGGTTGCAGTTGATCACGAACACCAGGTTGTCCAGGCCCTCGCGGCCGGCAACGCTGATCGCGCCCAGGCTCTCCGGCTCGTCGGTCTCGCCGTCGCCCAGGAAGCACCACACCTTGCGGTCGGTCTTGGGGATCAGGCCGCGCGCTTCGAGGTACTTCCAGTTGCGCGCCTGGTAGATCGCGGCGATCGGGCCCAGGCCCATGCTCACCGTCGGCGTCTGCCAGTAGTCGGGCATCAGCCAGGGGTGCGGGTAGCTGCTGATGCCGCGGCCGTCCACCTCCATGCGGAAGTGGTCGAGCTGGGATTCGTTGAAGCGGCCCTCCAGGAACGAGCGCGCGTAGATGCCGGGGGAGCTGTGGCCCTGCACGTACAGCAGGTCGCCGGGGTGATCCTTGCCCGGGGCGCGCCAGAAGTGGTTGAAGCCCACGTCGTACAGGGTGGCGGAGCTGGCGAAGCTGGCGATGTGGCCGCCCAGGTCGCCGGGCTTGCGGTTGGCGCGCACCACCATCGCCATCGCGTTCCAGCGAATGATCGAGCGGATCCGCCATTCCAGCTGCGCGTCGCCGGGCATGCGCGGCTCGAGGTGGGTCGGGATGGTGTTGACGTACTCGGTGGTCGGCGCGAACGGCATGTGCGCGCCGCTGCGGCGGGTCAGCTCCACCATGTTCTGCAGCAGCTGGTGGGCGCGCTCCGGGCCGTCGGCGTCGAGGACGGCCTTCAGCGATTCGACCCACTCGCGGGTCTCGGTGGGATCGGGGTCGTTCTGGAGGACGTCGTTGAGCCAGTTCATGTGGGGGAAGCGCTCCGCCGCGGCCCGCCGGCCGCCGATTGGTCTGGGGTAATGAGTGCTTCGATTCTATCAGGCGGGGCGCGGCCAGGGCCCGCGCGCGGGGGTGTCCCGGGACAGGGTGGGCGGCCCCGGGCTGGGCGCGCACCTGGGGCGGATGCGGCCGACCCGGCGGCGCGTGCCACCGGGTCGGCAGGTTCGTGCAGTGCCCTGGGGCGCCGTGCGGCGGTTAGTCGGAAAGCACCACCACGGATTCGGCGGACAGCTGGGTCTGGTCGGAGAAGAAGTCCACTTCCATGTCGCCGGCCACGCTCACCCGGTCGCCCACGTCGACCTGCTGGAGACCGGTGTCGTCGATCGGGTCGTAGGCCATGTCGTCGACCTCGACGCGGATGTCGTTGGCGCCGGTGTCGATCACGAAGTGGCTGTTGGCCGGGTCGACCGCACTGACCACGCCCTGCAGGTAGGTCTGCGCATCGACCACCGGAAGCACGGTGGTGACGAACCTGTCCTCCTCGTCGGTGGCGCTGGAGAAGAAGTAGGTCCCGGCGTTCTCGACGTAGACGCTGCTGGCCTCGATCTTGGTGGTCTCGAACATGTCGTCGTCGACCAGGCCGGTGACGCGGACCTTGTCGCCGGTCTTGAGCAGGTAGGCGTCCGCGTCGAAGTCGCCGTCGTCCATCTCCACCGTCACCACCGCCGGGCCGTAGTCCAGCACGAACGCATCGGCCGTCACCGAGGTGATGGTGCCATCGAGACTGATCCAGGTGTCGTCCGCCTGCCGGTAGGGACTGGCCTGCTCTGCGAAGGCCGGCGACGCCGCGAACGCCGAGCCGGCAAGAATGAGCGCTGTCATCAGCTTGTTCATCGTTGCCTCCTTTGATTCGTTGCGGAAGGAATGCGGCGGTACGCCGCGTGACGCGTTGGCAATGATCGCAATGGAGCCGTGATCGCGAAGTCGTATCGCGGGGCTTGGCGCAACCTCGTTGCGCGGGAGTCAGGTCGCGGGCCGGCCTCCGCGGTCCGGCCGTCGCAGCGAGGGCCGTTGCTTCCGCGGATGCCCTGCGCCGGGTGCGGCCCGCGGTATTCTTCGCGCGGCCTTAACGCGAGGGCCCGATCATGCGCAGCGCGACCGGCACTGCCGGCGCGGCGGGCCGGGCTCGGGTAATGGTTTACCCGGTCGTGCGGTCCGGCAACGATCACCGCAGGGGGACAGCGGGGCCGGCAGGGCGCCAACGCCCTGAACGAACAGGCAGCCCGGTCCAGCGATGCATCCAGAACTTTCCGCAAACCCGCTCGCGCACTGGCGGCTCGCCGTGCTCGGCCTGGCCGTGGTGGCGATCGTGGTGGCGCCGTTCCTGCTGCTGCGCGCTGCCGCCGAGGACAGCCGCGCGGCCTGGGAACGGGTGATGCACGCGCGCGAGGTGGAGGCCACCGTGCACGCGCTGTCCTCGGGGGTGCGCAACCTGGAAGCCACCGCGCTGGCGATGGCCGCCGGCATCGACGACCCGGTGGTGCACGAACGCATCGCCCTGGCCCGTGCCAACATCCCGGCCAGCCTGCAGCGGCTGCAGCGCCTGACCCGAGACAATCCGCAGCAGCAGCTGCGCGCCGGCGCACTGCAGTCGACCATCGCCCTGCGCACCGAGCGGCTGGAGCAGATCCTCGCCGCCGGCGCCGGCTCGGTGCACGAGGACATGGCGATCGCGGTGGCGCGCTACCCGATCCACGACGCCATCGAGGAGCTGATCGCCGAGGAGCAGGCGTTGGCGGACGCGCGCCAGGCCCGCGCCGAGCGCCTCAGCGCGCGCGCCGGCCAGGCGGCCTGGGCGGCGATGGCCGCGCAGCTGGTGTTGCTGGGCGCACTGCTGTTCCTGGCCGGCCGCCAGATCGCCAGCCGGCTGAGCGCCGAGCGCGATGCGCGCAGCGCCAGCGGCCGCGCCGCCGCTGTGCTGGACACGGTGCGCGAGCCGATCGTGCTGGTGGGCAACCGGCTGGAAGTGGTGATGCACAACGCCGCCTTCGCAGAGCTGTACGGCGTCGAGGAGGACATGCGCGGGCAGCCGCTGGCCGAGCTCGGCGGCGGCGCCTGGCGCCACGAGGAAACCCTGCGCCGGTTGCGCGACGTGCTGTCCCGCAACCGCGAACTGTGGGACCACGAGCAGGTGCAGAAGACCGCGGACGGCATCGAGCGCACCATGCTGATCAACGCCCGCCGCATGCCGCTGCCCGACAGCGAGGGCATGGTGGCGCTGGTCACCGCCAGCGACGTGAGCGCGCAGAAGGCCAGCGAGCGCCAGATCCGCGAGCTCAACCGCCAGCTGCAGGGCAAGGTGGAACAGATCTCCGACGTCAACCGCGAGCTGGAGGCGTTCAGCTATTCGGTCTCGCACGACCTGCGTGCGCCGCTGCGGCACATCGCCGGTTTCGGCGACAAGCTGGCGCGGCACCTGGGCGATTCGATCGACGACAAGGGCAGCCACTACCTGGGCGTGATCGTGGACTCGGCCAAGCGCATGTCCTCGCTGATCGACGACCTGCTGGTGTACTCGCGCCTGGGCCGCAGCGCGCTGCGCCTGCAGCTGGTGGACATGCAGTCGCTGGTGGCCGAGACCCGCTCGATGCTCGACGCCAACAACGCCGCCGACACGCCGCAGCACCGCATCGTCTGGAAGGTCGGCGACCTGCCGGTGGTGGTGGGCGACGAGAACATGCTGCGCCAGGTATGGCTGAACCTGCTCGGCAACGCGGTCAAGTACAGCCGCCACAGCGAGCCGGCGCAGATCGAGGTGAGCTGTTCGCCCAGCGACGACGGCGGCCAGCACTTCCGGATCGCCGACAACGGCGCCGGCTTCGACATGAAGTACGCGGGCAAGCTGTTCGGTGTGTTCCAGCGCCTGCACGCGGCCAGCGAGTTCCAGGGTACCGGCATCGGCCTGGCCAGCGTGCGCCGGGTGATCGGCCGCCACGGCGGCCGGGTCTGGGCCGAGGCCGAGCCCGGCAACGGTGCTACCTTCCATTTCATCCTGCCTGCCGCGGGCGACCTGCCCGCCACCACCGAGAAAGCCACATGACCGAGCTGCGCACCATCCTGCTGGCCGAGGACAGCCCGCACGACGCCGAGATGGCGATCGACGCCCTGCGCGAGGCGCACCTGGCCAACCCCATCGTCCACGTCGAGGACGGCGTGGAGGCGCTCGACTACCTGCTGCGCCGCGGCAAGTACACCGACCGCGAGGAAGGCATGCCGGCGGTGCTGCTGCTGGACATCAAGATGCCGCGCATGGACGGCCTGGAAGTGCTGAACGAGCTGCGCCGCGACGGCGGCTTCAAGAAGCTGCCGGTGGTGATCCTGTCCTCCTCGCGCGAGGAGAGCGACCTGGCTCGCAGCTGGGACCTGGGCGTGAACGCCTACGTGGTCAAGCCGGTGGACGTGGACCAGTTCTTCGAGGCGGTGCGCACCCTGGGCAAGTTCTGGGCCGTGCTGAACGAGCCGCCGACGGGAGTCTGACCGCTTGGCCGCCAACAGGGAGGAAGGTCGCCGTGCCGGCGCCAACGGACGCCCGGAGACCGAGCGCGCGCCCGCCGCGGCGGGTAGCGTCTTGGGCGCGGGCGCGAACGAGGCTCGCCGGGCCGGCACGAGCGGCGGCCCGGAGCCGGCCGCTGGCTCCGCCTGGCGCGTGCTGCTGGTCGACGATTCGAGGGACGACGCGGAGCTGGCCGAGCTGGCGCTGCGCGACGGCGGCCTGGCGGTGGAGTGCCGCCGCGTCTACACCGAGCGGGCGCTGCGCGAGGCGCTGGCGGAATTCGCGCCGGACGTGGTGCTGTCCGACGTCAACATCCCCGGTTTCGACGGCACCGAGGCCCAGGCGGTGGTGCGCGAACTGCGGCCGTCGCTGCCGTTCGTGTTCCTGACCGGCTCGCTGTACGTCCCCGACCCGGCCCCGCCGGGCGCCGACGCGCTGTTGCTCAAGGACGACCTGCGGCGCCTGCCGGACCTGCTGCGAGAACTGCTGGCGCGGTAGAGGGGATTCCGCTACCGCGGCGGTCGCTCCCTTGGGAGCTGGCCATGGCCGCGAAGGCCGCGGCAGGCTCCGGCCGGGCGGGCGGTGATTCCCGGCGTGGCCGGCCGCGCCGGCTTTCGCGTGCATGGCACGCTCCTACGGGGCGCGCTGGGCCTTGCGGATCTGGGCCTCGACCGCGGCGATGGCGGTCATGTTGACCACCCGCCGCGGGGTGGCGGTGGAGGTCATGATGTGGGCCGGGCGGCTGATGCCCATCAGGATCGGGCCCAGCGCCACGCCGTCGGTCATCACCCGCACCATGTTGTAGGTGATGTTGGCCGCGTCCAGGTTCGGCAGCACGAACAGGTTGGGGCGTCCGGCGAGCGTGGTGTTGGGGAAGATGCGCCGGCGCAGGATCTCGTCCCAGGCGGTGTCGGCCATCATCTCGCCGTCCACTTCCAGGTCCGGCTTGCGCTGGGCGAGGATCTCGCGCACCCGGCGCATCTTGGCGGCGCTGGGGTTGTCGTGGCTGCCGAAGTTGGAATGCGACAGCAGCGCCACCTTGGGTTCGATGCCGAACAGCTTCAGCCGGTAGCTGGCCTGCAGGGTGCTCTCGGCGATCTGCTCGGCGCAGGGGTCCAGCTGCACGTGGGTGTCGAGGAAGAACCACAGCCCGCGGTCGTTGACCACGCCGGTCATCGCCGAGGTGCTCTGCACGCCCGGATCGAGCGCGAACACGCTGCGGATGTAGCCGAGCTTCTTGTGGAAGCGCCCGACCAGCCCGCAGATCATCGCGTCGGCCTCGCCGCGTTCCACCATCAGCGCGGCGATCAGCGAGGGCCGCGAACGCAGCAGGTTCTTGGCCGAGTCGGGAGTCACGCCGCGGCGCTCGGTGATGGCGTGGTACTGCTGCCAGTATTCGTTGAAGCGCGGGTCGTCGTTGATGTTGGTGAGCTCGAAGTCGCGCCCCGCCTGCAGCCGCAGGCCCATCCGCTCGATGCGCGTCTCGATCACGTCGGGGCGGCCGATCAGGATCGGGTGGGCCAGCTTCTCGTCGACCACGGTCTGCACCGCGCGCAGCACCTGCTCCTCCTCGCCCTCGGCATAGACCACGCGCTGGCGGTCGCTGCGGGCGCGGTCGTACACCGGCTTCATCACCAGCCCGGTGCGGTAGAGGAACTGGCCGAGCTTCTCGCGGTAGACGTCCAGGTCCGCGATCGGCCGCAGGGCGATGCCCGAGGCCATCGCCGCCTCCGCCACCGCCGGCGCCAGCATGGTCAGCAGGCGCTGGTCGAACGGCCGCGGGATGATGTAGTCCGGGCCGAAGCTCGGCAGGTCGCCGCCGTAGGCGCTGCCCAGGTCGGTCGCCTCCACCTTCGCCAGTTCGGCGATGGCGTGCACGCAGGCCAGCTTCATCGCCTCGTTGATGCCGGTGGCGCCGACGTCGAGCGCGCCGCGGAAGATGTAGGGGAAGCACAGCGCGTTGTTGACCTGGTTCGGGTAGTCGCTGCGGCCGGTGGCGATGATGCAGTCCGGGCGCACCTTCTTGGCCGCCTCGGGCAGGATCTCCGGGTACGGGTTGGCCAGCGCCAGGATGATCGGCCGCTCGGCCATGGTGGCGACCATCTCCGGCTCGAGCACGCCGCCCGCCGACAGGCCGAGGAAGACGTCGGCGCCGGCGACGATGTCGGCCAGGGTGCGCTTGTCGGTGTCGCGCGCGTAGCGCTGCTTGTCGGGGTCCAGATTGGGGCGGCCGGTGTAGAGCACGCCGTCGCGGTCCACGGCGAGGATGTTCTCCGGCTTCAGCCCCAGCGCCACCAGCATGTCCAGGCAGGCGATGCCGGCGGCGCCGGCGCCGGAGGTGGCCAGTTTCACCTGGTCGATCCGCTTGCCGGCGATCTCCAGGGCGTTGATCACCGCGGCGCCGACGATGATCGCGGTGCCGTGCTGGTCGTCGTGGAACACCGGGATGCTGAGCCGCTCGCGCAGCTTGCGCTCGACGATGAAGCACTCGGGGGCCTTGATGTCCTCGAGGTTGATGCCGCCGAAAGTGGGCTCGAGGCTGGCGATGATGTCGACCAGCCTGTCCGGGTCGCGCTCGTCCACCTCGATGTCGAACACGTCGATGCCGGCGAACTTCTGGAACAGCACGCCCTTGCCTTCCATCACCGGCTTGCCGGCGAGCGGGCCGATGTCGCCCAGGCCGAGCACCGCGGTGCCGTTGCTGATCACCGCCACCAGGTTCCCGCGCGCGGTCAGCTCGCTGGCGGTGTTGGGGTTGGCGACGATCTCCTCGCAGGCGTGCGCCACGCCGGGCGAATAGGCCAGCGCCAGGTCGCGCTGGGTGAGCATGGGCTTGGTGGCGTTGACCCGGATCTTGCCGTGCGGAGCGAGCCGGTGGTACTCGAGCGCGGCGTTGCGGAAATCCTCCGCGGATTCGGTGCTGCTGGGCTTGTTTTCGGACATCGGCTCGCCACCGGTTGCGGGGGCCACGATTCTAGCGGCTTTCGCCGGCGCCCCGGCCCGGGGCGCCGCGCCGCCGCATAACCTGCGGTTATGCGCGACGGGCGCCTTTTCAATGGTGCGCGCGCGGCGCAGTGCCTATCGTGACCGGAGGGAGCGCCGGCGCTGGCGGCGCTCGTCCCCGCCGCCTCCACGCCGCTGCCAGGAATGCCGACCCGATGTCCCGACCCGACGAAGCCCGCGCCCATTTCGACCCCGCGGCGGGCTGGCCGCCGCCGTTCCTGCTGTACCTGGGCAACGCCCACGACGACCTCGCGGCCAAGACCGCGCGCGGCCTGGCGTTCTGGCGGCCGGAGTGGTGCATCGGCCAGTTCCGCGATGCCGACTGCCGCACCACGCTCGGGCTGGCCGATCTCGATTTCGCGCAGGCGCGCGCCGCAGGCGCCAGGACCATGATCGTCGGCGTGGCGAACGCCGGGGGCCGGATGGATCCGCGCACGGTCGCGCACGTGGTGGCGGCGCTGGACGCCGGCATGAACGTGGCCTCGGGCCTGCACGAGCGGCTCGGCGCCCACCCCGGGATCGCCGCGGCGGCGCAGCGCAACGGGCGGGTGCTGTTCGACGCGCGCGAGCCGCCGAGGACGCCCGTCGGCACCGGCGCGCGCCGTGCCGGCCGCCGGCTGCTGACGGTCG
The DNA here is from genome assembly GCF_029887875.1 of Luteimonas endophytica. GTDB lineage: Bacteria > Pseudomonadota > Gammaproteobacteria > Xanthomonadales > Xanthomonadaceae > Luteimonas > Luteimonas endophytica. Next base: position 197,100 of record NZ_JARXRM010000045.1, on the reverse strand, counting down.
GCACCGACTGCTCGGTGGGCAAGATGTACACCGCGCTGGCGCTGGAGCGGGAACTGCGCCGGCGCGGAATGCGCGCGGATTTCCGCGCCACCGGCCAGACCGGGATCTTCATCGCCGGGCGCGGCGTGCCGATCGATGCGGTGGTGGCCGACTTCATCTCCGGCGGTATCGAGTGGGTCTCGCCGGCCCGGACCGACGACGGCTGGGATCTGATCGAGGGCCAGGGGTCGCTGTACCACCCGTCCTATGCCGGGGTCTCGCTCGGCCTGCTGCATGGCGCCCAGCCCGACGCCCTGGTGCTGTGCCACGAACCGGGCCGGGCCCATATGCGCGCGCTGCCGCACTACCCGCTGCCGGACCTGCGCGAATGCCTGGCGGCCAACCTGGCCGCGGCGCGGCTGACCAACCCCGGCGTGCAGGCGGTGGGCGTGGCATTGAACACCGCGCGGCTGTCGCCGGCGGCGGCCGGGCAGGCCTGCCGCGAAGTGGAGGACCTGCTGGGCCTGCCCGTGCAGGATCCGGTGACCATGGGCACGGAGCGCATCGCCGACCGGCTGCTGTCATGCTTCGCCGGCCAGGCGCCCGCCAGCGGGGCCGGGCGCACGGCGCAGCGCGAACCCGCTCCGCGCCCTTCGATCCAGCCTGGAGCCCCGGAACCATGACGCATGCTTGAACTGGACGCGATACAGACCCTGGCCCTCGCCGGCCTGACCCTGTTCCTCGGCTACGCGCTGTGCCGCGCGATCCCGGTGCTGTCGCGCTACAACCTGCCCGCGCCGGTGGTCGGCGGGCTGGTGGTGGCGCTGGCGGTGCTGGTGGCGCACGGCCAGGGCACCACGCTGTTCACGCTGGACACCAGCCTGCAGACGCCGCTGATGATCGCGTTCTTCACCACCATCGGCTTCAACGCCAGTGTGGCGCTGCTGCGGATCAGCGGCCGCCAGGTGCTGCTGTTCCTCGGGCTGGCGAGCGCCTTCGCGGTGGCGCAGAACCTGCTGGGGATCCTGGTGGCGACCGGGTTCGGCCTGCACCCGCTGTTCGGCGTGCTGGCCGGCTCGGCCACGCTGACCGGCGGGCCGGCCACCGGGCTGGCGTTCGCGCCGCTGTTCGAGGAGGCGGGCGTGACCGGCGCCGAATCTGTAGCGCTGGCCTCGGCGATGGCCGGCATCGTCTGCGGCGGCCTGGCCGGTGGGCCGCTGGCGACGCTGCTGATCCGGCGCTTCGGCCTGCGCACGCCGGGCGCGGCGCCCGGCGACGCGGCGGCGCTGGTGGCCGGGGGCCCGGATGGCGGCGACGCGCCGCCCCAGGACGAGGCCGCGCGCGAGTTCGGCGCGCTCAAGAGCATCGTGGTGATCCTGGTGGCGATGTGGCTGGGCGCGTGGGTCAGCACCGGCATCTCGGCGACCGGGCTCACCCTGCCGGCCTACGTGGGCGCGATGCTGGTCGGCGCGCTGATCCGCAACCTCGACGACCGCACCGGCTGGATCGGGCTGTCGGTGCCGACCATCGAGCTGATCGGCAACATCTGCCTGGCGCTGTTCCTGGCGGTGGCACTGATGAACCTCAGGCTGTGGGAGCTGGCCGGCCTGGCCACCCCGCTGCTGGTCAACCTGGTGCTGCAGGTGGGGCTGGTGGCGCTGTTCTGCGGCGTGGTGTTCCGCGTGATGGGCCGCGATTACGACGCCGCGGTGATGGGCGGCGGCTTCGTCGGCTTCATGCTCGGCACCACCGCCAACGCGATGGCGGTGATGCGCACCCTGGTCGAGCGCTACGGCATGGCGCCGCGCGCGTTCCTGGTGGCGCCGCTGGTGGGCGCGTTCTTCATCGACTTCACCAATGCGCTGATCATCACCGGGTTCATCAACTTCTGGCATTGAGGCGACGGACGCGCCGGGCACGCCCAGGGGCGGCGCCGACCCCCGGAGCCTCCCGCGGCGTTCGCGGCCATGGGCCGCTCCTACAGGGTAGGCCGGTGGCCCACCGTAGGAGCGTGCCATGCACGCGAAGGCCGGCGCCTTCGGCCGAAGCCGGGAATCGCGCCGATCCCACCGGACACGCCCACGGCGTTCGCGGCCATGGGGCGCTCCTACGGGGTGAGGGTTGGGCGGGTGGTGCATCGCAGGAGGCGTGCCATGGGATGCTGGCCGCGGCCCGGGCGGCGGCCTAAGATCGATCGATGCGCTTTCGCCAGATCGAAGTCTTCCACGCCGTCTATACCACCGGCTCGATCAGCGCCGCGGCGCGCGCGCTGCACGTTTCGCAACCCTCCGTCAGCAAGGTGCTGCGCCATACCCAGACGCAACTGGGGCTGACGCTGTTCACCCTGGTCCGCGGCCGCCTGGTCGCCACCGACGAGGCGCATGCGCTGTTCATCGAGGTGGCCGAGATCTTCAAGCGGCTGACCTCGTTGCAGAAGACGGTCGGCAACATCAGGAATTTCGGCGGCGGCCACATCCGCCTGGCGGTGGTGCCCTCGCTCGGCCTGCACGTGGCGCCCATGGCCATCGCCCGCTTCAGGCGCCAGCACCCGGAGGTGACGTTCGACGTACAGACCCTGCACCACGACGACCTGTTCGAGGCCCTCTACGAGCGCACCTGCGACATCGCGGTGGCGTACGATCCGCCGCTGCACCCGCGCATGCAGCGGCGCCAGCTGGGCACCGGCGAACTGATGCTGCTGTTCCAGCGCGAGGGCCTGCCGGACGTGGGCGCGAGCGTGCCGCTACGGTCGCTGGACGGCCGGGACATGGTGGGGGTGGCCACCAGCGGCCCGGTCGGCGACCTGTTCGCGGCGGAGCTGCAGCGGCACGAGGTCGCGATCCGCGAGGTGGTCTCGAACCAGACCTTCTACATCGCCGCCGCGCTCACCCGCTGCGGCGCGGGCATGGCGGTGGTGGACGAGTTCACCGCGCGCGCCGGCGTGGACGGCTCCACCGCGTTCCGCCCGTTCGATCCGCCGATCCGGTTCAAGGTCGAGTGCGTGTACCTGGAGGATCGCCCGCCGTCCAGGGCGGCAGGGGAGTTCGTGGCGACGCTCGGCGCCGCCCTGCAGGAGATGCGGGCAGCCCCGCCGCCGGCGGACCGCTAGCGGCGCGCCCGGCCGCGGCCCGCACGCCGCGCGACGCTTCGCGCCTGCAGCCGCGCGCGGCCGGATGCCGGCCTCAGCGCTTGCCGTACCTGTCGTCCAGCCGCTTGTTCGGCGCCTTGCCGAGCGCCTTCTCGTCGCGCTTGCTGCCGCGCCGGCCGGCGAGCTTGCCGGCGGCGGCGCCGACCTCGTCGCGGAGCTTCAGGTAGCTGGCATAGCGCGCGGGGTCGAGCGCACCCGATTCGATCGCCGCGCGCACCGCGCAGCCGGGTTCCTGCTCGTGCCGGCAGTCGCGGAAGCGACACTGTTGGGCCAGCGCCTCGACCTCGGCGAAGCCGCCCTCGGCCAGGTCCTCCTCGCCGGTGGGCTTGAGCTCGCGCATCCCCGGCGTGTCGATCAGGCAGGCGCCGGACGGCAGCGGGATCAGCGCACGGTGGGTGGTGGTATGGCGGCCGCGCTCGTCGCTGCTGCGTACCTCGCCGGTCTTCATCCGCTCGCTGCCGAGCAGGCTGTTGGTGAGGGTGGACTTGCCGGCGCCGGAGCTGCCCACCAGCACCGCGCTGACCCCGGGCCGCAGCCAGGTCTCCAGCACGGCGACGCTGTCGCGGTCGCGGGCGTCGACCGCCAGCACCGGCACGTCGGCCCCGGCGACGCCGGCCAGCGCCGCCAGCGCCGCGTCCACGTCGGCGTCCGCGCGGTCGGCCTTGGTCAGCACCACCACCGGCTGCGCGCCGCCGCCACGCACCAGCAGCAGGTAGCGTTCGATCCGGCGCGGGTTGAAGTCGGCGTCCAGGCCGCACACCACCAGCACCACGTCGACGTTGGCGGCGATCACCTGCTGGCGGTAGTGCTCGCCGGCGGCGCCGCGCTTGATCACGCTGCGCCGCGGCAGCAGCGCGACGATGCTCGCCTCCTCGACCAGCACCCAGTCGCCGACCGCGGGGCGCTGCTCGGGCGGGAACTTCGGCCGCTGCCACTCCGGCAGCGACTCCACCGCCCCCCCCTCCACCGGGCCCTCGGCCACCAGGTAACCGGAGCGGTGCTGGGCCATGACCCGTGCCGGGCGCGCTTGCGGATGCGCCGCCATGGCCGCGGCCCAGGCCGGGTCGCCGGCCTCTTCTGGCACGCCGGGGAACGGCCAGCCGATCGCGCGCAGCGCGGCGCCGCCGTCGGGGGGAGCGGAGTTCAAGCGCGCGGGCCGGTGGGCGTCATGGGCCGATTCTAGCCCGCGGCTGGAGCGCGAAGAGGCTGTTTCCGCGCCGGACTTTGGGTAGGCTGGGCGGAATTCCGCCAGCCCCGCGCCGCCATGCCCACCCTCAAGACCCGCGAACGCCTGTCCGAAGTGCGCTACGAGATCCGCGGGGAGCTGGCCCGGCGCGCCCGCGAGCTGGAGGCGCAGGGGCGCGAGCTGATCAAGCTCAACATCGGCAACCCCGGCGCGTTCGGCTTTCGCGCCCCGGAACACCTGCAGCGCGCGATCGCCGACCACATCCACGACACCGACCCCTACACCCACCAGCAGGGCCTGCCCGAGGCGCGCGAGGCGATCGCCGCGCACCACCGCGGCCGCGGCACCCCGAACGCGTCGCCGGAGCGGGTATTCATCGGCAACGGCGTCAGCGAGCTGATCGACATCTCGCTGCGGGCGCTGCTCAACCACGGCGACGAGGTGCTGCTGCCCTCGCCCGACTATCCGCTGTGGTCGGCGGCGACGATCCTCAACGACGGCCGCCCGGTGTACTACCGCTGCGCGGCGGAGCACGGGTTCCTGCCGGATCCGGACGAGATCGAGGCGCTGGTGTCGCCGCGGACCCGCGCGCTGGTGCTGATCAACCCCAACAACCCGGCCGGCGCGGTGTATCCGCGCGCGCTGCTCGAACGCCTCGTCGCGGTGGCGGCGAAGCACCGGCTGCTGCTGATGGTCGACGAGATCTACGACGGGGTGCTGTACGACGGCGCGCGCTTCGAGCCGCTGGCGCCGCTGGCCGGCGACCTGCCGTGCCTGTCGTTCGGCGGCCTGTCCAAGGTGCACCGCGCCTGCGGCTGGCGGGTGGGCTGGGCGATGCTGTCGGGCGATCCGACCGCCTGCGGCGATTTCCACCACGCCATGGACCTGCTCGGCGCGCTGCGGCTGTGCGCCAACGTGCCCGGCCAGTTCGCGATCCAGGCGGCGCTGGACGGCACCGACACCATCGGCCCCCTGTGCGCCCCCGGCGGGCGCCTGTACGAGGCGCGGCGCGCGGTGATCGAGAGCTGCGCGACCAGCGAGCACCTGCAACTGATGGCGCCGGCCGGCGCGCTGTATGCGTTCCCCGGCGTCACCGGCGCCGCCGCCGAGGGCTTCGACGACCACGCCTTTGCGCTGGAGGTGCTGGAAACCGAGGACGTGCTGATCGTGCCCGGCTCCAGCTTCAACGTGCCCTACCGCAACCACTTTCGCGTCACCCTGCTGCCCGAGCCCGAGCAGCTGCGCGAGGTGTTCCGGCGCCTCGAACGGGTACTGCAGCGCCGCGCCGAGGCCGCGCGCAACCGCGGCGACGCCCGTGCCGCGGTGGCTTGAGGCGCTGGCGGCGGTGGCGCTGGCCGGCGTGGCCGCCACCTCCGCCGCAGGCGAGAGCGAAGGCGAAGGCGCGATCGCCTATCTCGCACTCGGCGACAGCTACACCATCGGCGAATCGGTGCCGGAGGACGGCCGCTGGCCGGTGCAGCTGGCACGCGCGCTGCGCGCCGAAGGCATCCCGCTGCAGGATCCGCGCATCGTCGCCACCACCGGCTGGACCACCGACGAGCTGGACGCGGCGATCGATGCCGCCGCGCCGCCGACCGATCACGGCTTCGTCAGCCTGCTGATCGGCGTCAACAACCAGTACCGCGGTCGCCCGCTTGACGAGTACCGCACCCAGTTCGCCGCGCTGCTGGAGCGCGCCATCGACTTCGCGGGCGGCCGGCCGGAGCGGGTGATGGTGCTGTCGATCCCGGACTGGGGGGTGACCCCGTTCGCCGCCGCCGCTGGCCGGGACGTCGCGGCGATCGCGGCGGAGCTCGACGCCTACAACGCCGCGGCCGCGACCATCTGCGGCGCGCGCGGCGTGGCCTTCGTCGACATCGCCCCGGTGAGCCGCGCGCGCGGCGCCGAACCGGGGATGCTGGCCGACGATGGGCTGCATCCCTCAACGGCGATGTACGCCGAGTGGACCGCGCTGGCGCTGCCGGTGGCGCGGCGGCGGCTTGCCGCGCCGCCCGGCGCGGATCCGCGCTAGCCGCCGGCCCGTGCTAGCGTTCGGCCTCCCCGGCCGCCTCGCCCGCCCAACCGCATGCACGACCCGACCATGATGGAATCCGCCGAGGCCGACAGCCCCACCGCGGGCCGCCCGTTCGACCGCGCCCACGCCCGGAGCGTCGCCCGCGCGTTCCTGCCCGCGCACCCGCTCGGCAACCGCCACGACTACTACTACACCCTGTTCAAGCTGCGCAGCGATCCGCTGTACCCGGGCGTGCTGGCGGCGCTGCGCGGCAGCCGGGCGCCGCTGCTGGACCTGGGCTGCGGGCTCGGCCTGCTGGCGCACGCGCTGCGCCGGGACGGGCAGGCGCTGCCCTACCGCGGGGTCGACATCGATGCCGCCAAGATCGCGCGCGCGCAGCGGGTGGCCGCGCGCAGCGGGCTGGCAGAGACCCATTTCGAAGTGGTCGACCTGGCGCGGACCACGCCGGCGCACCGCGGCAGCGTGGCGATCCTCGACGTGCTGCAGTACCTCTCGCACCAGGCGCAGCACGAGCTGCTTTCGACCATGGCGGCGATGCTCACCCCCGGCGCGCGGCTGGTGATCCGCACCGGCCTGGGCGACGACAGCCCCCGCGGCCGCACCACCCGCGTCACCGACCGGCTCGCCAACCTGATCGGCTGGATGCAGGAGCGGCCGCGCTGCTACCCCACCGCCGCCGGCCTGCGCGCGGCCCTGGAAGCGGCCGGGCTGGAACCGCGGTTCGCGCCGCTGTACGGCAACACCCCGTTCAACAACTGGCTGGTGGTGGCGGCGCGAGAGCGCTGAACCCGCTCAGGCGCCGGCCGCCTCGGCCACGCCCAGCCGCCGCAGCACCAGTTTCTCGACCTCCAGCACCAGCATCAGCGCCGCGCCGATCGCCACCACCACCAGCCCCTCCAGCGCGCCCACCGGGCGGGTGGCGAACAGCGCCTGCATCACCGGCAGGTAGGTGAAGGCGAGCTGCGCGAGCACCACCGCGCCCACCGCCCCCAGCACCACCGGTGTGCCCATCGCGCCGCGCCAGGTGAACGATGCCTGGCGCAGGTAGCGGACGCCTCACGCTGCACGGCACACATCTCCAGCAGCCGCTCCGGCGCGCCCTTCACGAACACCACGCGGCGGCCCTCGGCGGTCCGGTGCAGGGTCGCCATGAAGCGGTGCTGGGCGTCGAACGGGATCGCGTCGACGCGCGGCCACTGCGCGCGCAGCGTCTCCGGCGCCAACCCCGCCTTCATCGCCAGCGCGAGGTGGCGCCGAGCGTCTCCACCGCAGGCAGCCTGCGGATCACCGCGTTGCGCGCGGCCATGCGCTGCACCCCGATCGCCAGGGTGATGGTGATCACCGCCGGCAGCCCTTCCGGGATCACACCCCACCGCCAGCGCCACCACCGCCATCAGCGCCTCGTCCCAGCGGAACCCGCGCACCAGCACCGCGAACCCGAACAGCGCCGCGGCGCCGGCCAGCGCCACCCAGGTGAAGCGGCGGCCGAAATCGTCGATCTGCCGAAGCAGCGGCGTGGTGAGCGCCTGTACCCCGCCGATCAGGGTGCTGATCCTGCCGATCTCGGTGTCGCGACCGGTGGCCACGACCACGCCCACGCCCTGGCCGGCGGCGACCAGGGTGCCGGACCAGGCCATGCAGGCGCGATCGCCGAGCGCCGCCGCCGCGTCCACCGGGGCCTCGCGCTTGTCCGCCGCGACCGATTCGCCGGTGAGCACCGCCTCGTCGATCAACAGCGAACGCGCACCGAGCAGGCGCAGGTCGGCCGGCACGCGGTCGCCCGGATCGAGCAGGACCACGTCGCCCGGCACCAGCGCGGCCACCGCGACGGTCTGGCGCTGGCCGCACCGCAGCACCGTGGCCTGCGGCGAGACCATCCGCCGGATCGCGTCCAGCGCGCGTTCGGCCTTGCCCTCCTGCACGTAGCCGACGACGGCGTTGACCACCACCACCGCGGCGATCACCGCCGCGTCGACCGCATGGCCGAGCAATGCCGCGGCGCAGGCGGCGGCGATCAGGAAATAGATCAGCGCGTTGTTGAACTGCGACAGGAATCGCAGCCAGGCCGGCCGCCCCGCGGTCGCCGGCAGCTGGTTGGCCCCGTGCAGTGCCAGTCTGCGCGCCGCTTCCTCGGCCTGCAGCCCCCCGCGATCGGCCTGCAGCCGCGCCAGCGCGTCCGCGGCGGTGCAGGCATGCCAGGGGACGTCGGGCACCGGGGTGGCGGAGGGAAACTGGGGAGGCATGCTGGGTCCTGTCCGGAGGAGAGTGCGCCATGCGAAGCCGGGGGGACTGGCCGCGCTGGCCGACCGCGGCCGCGACGGCAATCGCGACGCCGCCGCTGCCCGCCCTGTCGAAGGATCCGACACGCGCGCACCGTGCTGGTCGGCGGGCCTGTCGACCGCCCGTCCTGCACGCGGCGCGACCGCCTTCGTTCCCGCCGCTTGCTGGCGTTGCACTCCGTTAACGCGGGACCTGCAGACTACGGGTGGTATCGAGGTCGAGGTGTGATCCAGATCAATGCCCGGCCGGCGCAGCCGCGCGAGGCTGCGGACGCGATGATGCATCCGTGCGCAGCGTCGGCCCACGGCCCCGCCGTCCGCACGCCGGCTGCCGCCGCTCCCGCCGCAGCGCCCGCTCCACTTCGCCCCCTTCGTTCCGGCCTTCCCCCGCTCCCCGAGGATCCCCCGATGACCGACTCCGACCTGCCGCTGGCCCTGTACAAGGCCAACCTCGACCTCTGGCTGCGCCTCGGCGAACTGCTGCAGGACAGCCGCGAACAGTGGATGCAGCTGCTGGCGCGCGAGGTGCGCGACGGCATGCTCGAGGTACGCACCGAGACCGCACAGGCCCAGCAGGCCGAGGGTTGGCAATCGCTCTCGGTGCTGCCCGGCAGTGCGCTGTGGCGGATCGCCGAGCAGCAAATGGGCGACCTGCAGGCGCTGGTGCAGACCGCCGTGGGCAACCAGGTGACCTTCGCCAACGGCTTCCAGCACGCACTGGCCGAGTGGCAGGAAGCCACCGCCGGCGCGATCGGCGGCGCCGCCAACGGGCCGCCGGCCGGTGATCTGCTGGAGCGCACCCTGCAGGCGCTCTCGGCGCTCGCGCCAGGCGCGGCCGGCGTTGCAGGCGGCGCACCCGGAGCGGTCGCGGCGCGCAGCGGCAGCGCCAGGCCGGCGGCGAAGGCGGCAGCGGGCGGGGCCGGCTCCGGCGATTCCGGCCGCGCCGCCCGGGCACGCAAGCGCGCCGCCGGGGCCAGGGAGTCCTCGCCGGCCGGGCGGGCAAAGACGGCAAAGACGGCAAAGACGGCAAAGACGGCAAAGAAGACTGCCCGGAAGGCCGCGAAGAAGACAGCGGCGAAGAAGACCGCCAGCAAGGCCGCGAAGGCGACCACGAAGCCGCCGGCGAAGCGGGCAGCGGGCAAGCGCGCCGCGAAGAAGTCGCGGAAGTAGCCGCTTCTGGTCGGGCGGCCGGCACCTGCCCCTCGCCGGGACGGGTTGGACCCGCCGTGCCCGATGGGGCATGGTCGGATACGCGGCGCGGCCGCGCCGATGACTGACAGCAGCAGGACGGAGCACCCATGCACGAACAAGCGCCCGCCGGGACGCCCTCTTCCGACGCGGCGCTCGCGCCGCCGCACAACCGCACCTTCGACGAACTCGAGGTCGGCGACCGCGCCACCCTGCAGCGCATGCTCGGCGTGGAGGACATCCGCCTGTTCGCGGTGCTGTCCGGCGATGCCGAGCCGCAGACCGCGGAACGCCCCAGCGGCGACGGCCAGGGCGACGGCGGCGTGATCGCCCACGGCATGTGGGCCGCGTCGCTGGTGGCGGCGCTGCTGGGCACCCGGCTGCCCGGGCCGGGCACCCGCTACGTCTCGCAGGCGCTGCGCTTCCTGGCGCCGGTGCGGGTGGGCGACACCCTGACCGTGGAGGTCGCGGTGACCGCGCGCGATCCGGCCCAGCGCCGGGTGCGGCTGTCGTGCCGCGCGCTCAACCAGGCCCAGGCGGCGGTGTTCGAGGGCGAAGCCGAGGTGGTCGCGCCGGAGCGCCGCATCGCGCGCTCGCGCGCCACCCTGCCGGAGGTGCGCGTGCACGGCGCCAGCGACGGCGCGCAGCGGCTGCTCGACCACGTGCGGCCGCTGGGGCCGGTACGGATGGCGGTGGTGCACCCATGCGACGCATTGAGCCTGCGCGCGGCGCTGGAGGCGCGCGCCGCGGGGCTGATCGATCCGGTGCTGGTGGCGCCGCGCGCGCGCCTGGAGGCGGCGGCGGACGACGCCGGGCTGGACCTGGCGGGGATCGAGATCGAGGACGTGGCGCACAGCCACGCCGCCGCCGTGCGCGCCGCCGAACTGGCGGCCGCCGGCGAGGTCGAGGCGCTGATGAAGGGCAGCCTGCACACCGACGAACTGCTGGCCGCGGTGCTGCCCAGCGCCGCGGGGCTGCGCACCAAGCGCCGCGTCAGCCACTGCTTCCTGATCGAGACACCGGCCTACCCCAGGCCGTTCGTCATCACCGACGCGGCGATCAACATCGCCCCGACCCTGGAGGAAAAGGCCGACATCGTGCGCAACGCGATCGACCTGGCGCACGCGATCGGCGTGGACGACCCGCGGGTGGCGATCCTGGCCGCGGTCGAGACGGTGAACCCGCGCATGGTGGCGACGCTGGACGCCGCGGCGCTGTGCAAGATGGCCGAGCGCGGGCAGATCACCGGCGGCGTGCTCGACGGCCCGCTGGCCTTCGACAACGCGGTCTCGGCGGCGGCGGCGCGTATCAAGGGCATCGAGTCGGCGGTCGCCGGCCGCGCCGACATCCTGGTGGTGCCGGACCTGGAGAGCGGCAACATGCTGGCCAAGCAGCTCGAATTCATGGGCGATGCGATCAGCGCCGGCATCGTCCTCGGCGCCCGGGTGCCGATCGTGCTGACCAGCCGCGCCGATCCGCACGAGGCGCGGATGGCCGCCTGCGCGCTGGCCGTGCTGCTGGCGCATCGCTACCGCAACGCGCCGCCATGAGCCAGGCGCTGGTGCTGGTGCTCAACTGCGGCTCGTCGAGCATCAAGGTCGCCCTCTTCGACGCCGCCAGCCGGCCGCTGCCGCGGCAGCCGGCGTGGCGCGGCAAGGTGCAGGGGATCGGCGGCGGCAACCCGCGCTTCGACGAGGGCGGCGAGCCCGAGGCCGTGGCGCTGGACCCCGCACGGCCCTATCCGGCGGCGCTGGCGCTGATCCGCGAGCGCGTGCGGGCGCGGCTGGGCGAGCGCCATATCGTCGCCGTGGCGCACCGGGTGGTGCACGGCGGCAGCTGCTACCTCGCGCCGGTGCGGATCGACGCCGGCGTGCTCGCCGACCTGAAGGGCTACATTCCGCTGGCGCCGCTGCACCAGCCGTTCGCGCTGGAGGCGATCGAGACGTTGCTGCACGCCGCCCCGGAGCTGCCGCAGGTGGCCTGCTTCGACACCGCCTTCCACCACACCCTGCCCGAGGTGGAGCGGATGCTGCCGCTGTCCTGGGACGCCTGGGAACGCGGCCTGCGCCGCTACGGGTTCCACGGCTTGTCCTACGAATACCTGTCGGTGACGCTGCCGGAGCGCCATGGCGAACTGGCGCGCGGTCGCGTGGTGGCCGCCCATCTCGGCAGCGGTGCCAGCCTGTGCGCGATGCGCGGGCTGCGCAGCGAGGCCACAACGATGGGGTTCTCCGCGCTCGACGGGCTGATGATGGGCACCCGCTGCGGCGCGCTCGATCCGGGCGCGCTGCTGTACCTGATGGAGGTGGAGAAGCTGTCCGTGGAGGACGTGGCGCGGGTGCTTTACCACGGGTCGGGATTGCTCGGCGTGTCCGGAGTCTCGCCGGACCCGCGCGAGCTGCTGCCGCGCGAGGCCGACGACCCGCGGGTGGCCGCGGCGCTGGCGCTGTACGTGCGCCGGATCGTGCGCGAGATCGGCGCGCTGGCGGCGGTGCTCGGCGGCCTCGACCTGCTGGTGTTCACCGCCGGCATCGGCGAGCACAACGCCGAACTGCGCCGGCGCATCTGCGCCGGGCTCGAATGGCTGGGGCTGGCGCTGGACGGGGCCGCGAACGCGGCGCACGCCGCGGTGATCAGCGCGCCGGGGAGCAGGATCGTGGCGGCGGTGGAACCGACCAACGAGGAATGGATCGCCGCACGGGCCGCCGCCGGCCTCTGTGGCGGGGCTCCGGGATGACCATGGGCGGCGAGCGCGCGCTGTGGGTGCTGGTGCTGGTGCTGCTGGTGCTGCCGACGGTGGCGATCGCCCTGCTCAGGCTCGGTTTCCGCAAGCGCGGCGGCATCGATCGCGGCTGGGGCGGGGTGCTGGTGCTGGCCCTGGCGCTGCTGGCGGCGCTGGCGATCATCGCCCTCAAGGTCAGGACTTGAGGGGCGGTTTCGATCGATTGGCGGCGATCCGGGGAGTGGCCACCACGCCGGCTTTCGCTTGCTTGGCACGCGCCTACAGGGGCGCAGCGAGGTGCTCCCCCCGTAGGAGCGGCCCACGGCCGCGAAGCCGCGGGCGGCTCCGGCGAAGTTTGCGGTGACACCGGCGTGGCCGAGCGCGTCGGCTTTCGCGCGCATGGCGCGCTCCTACGGGAACGTGGCCGCTGCCGGCGACGAGGTCGTGTCGGCGGCGGCCGGATCCTCGGGAAGCACGGTGCGGTAGCCGGCCGCCTGCAGGCGTTCCAGCACCCGGGCGACGATCTCGACGCTGCGGCCGTGCGGCGCGCCTTCGTGCAGCAGCACGATCGCGCCGGGCGCCAGATCGCGCGCGATCCGCGCCGCCACCGCGTCCGGGTCCGCGCGCACCGCATCGAAGCCGCGCGCGCTCCACGCCACCCGCGCCAGGCCGTGGCGGCGCAACGGCGCGGCGACGAACGGGTTGGTCATTCCCACCACCGAGCGGAACCAGCGCGGCGGCGCCCCCGCGAGCGCGGCCAGCGTCGCCTGGGCCTGGCCGATCTCGCGCGCCATGCGTCGCGGCCCCAGCGCCCAGAACCAGGCCTGCGGGTGGCCATGGCTGTGGTTGCCGATGCCGTGGCCGCGGCGCAGGATCTCGCGCACCAGCTGCGGCCGCGCGGCCGCGCGCTCGCCGACCAGGAAGAAGGTGGCGCGCGCGCGGTGGCGGTCCAGCAGGTCGAGCAGCGCGGTGGTGTCGTCGGAGGGGCCGTCGTCGATCGTCAGCCAGGCCACGCGCTCGCCGGTGGGCAGGCGCGACAGCACCGGCGCGTACAGCGCCGCGCGCGGCAGCAGCGCCGAGAGCACGAACGGCGCATGGCTGAGCAGCATCGCCGGCAGCCCGACCCGCCAGCCGGCCCACCACCACAGCGCCGCCACCAGCGCCTGCGAGGCCAGCAGCCAGCCCAGCCACGCGTGCGGATGGCGCGGAACGCGATGCAGTGTTCGGCCGTGGCTCATCCGCGCATGATGCCACGCGGGTAAAATGCCCGGTTCAATCGCACCCGGCACCGCCATGACCCTCGATCCAGCCCTGCGCCAACGCATCGAAACGCTGCTCGCCGACCATCGCGTGGTCCTGTTCATGAAGGGCAGCCCGGACATGCCGCAGTGCGGCTTCTCGGCCAAGGCCGCGGGCCTGCTCGGCGGCCTGGGGGTGGAGTACGCGCACGTGAACGTGCTGGCCGACCCGGAGATCCGCGAGGGCATCAAGGCCTACGGCAACTGGCCGACGATCCCGCAGCTGTACATCGGCGGCGAACTGGTGGGCGGCAGCGACATCATCGACGAGATGGCCAATTCCGGCGAGCTGAACCAGGCGCTGGGGCTTCCCCCCGTCGACCGCACCCCGCCGCGCGACGTCACCGTCACCCCGGCCGCGGCGGAGATGCTGCGCGGCGCCTTGGCCGATGCCGGCGCCGACGCCGCGCTGGCGCTGGCGATCGATGTGCGCTTCCAGCCGCGCTTCCAGATCGCCGCCGCCGACCCCAAGGCCATCGCGGTGGAGTGCGAGGGCCTGCGCATCCAGTTCGACCCGGCCAGCGCGCGCCGCGCCGACGGCATCACCATCGACTGGGTGGACGACCTGCGCGGCAAGGGCCTGGCCATCGACAACCCCAACGCGCCGAAGGCGGTCGGTGCGCTGAGCCCCGCCGAGGCCGCCGCGCGCGTGCGCGACGGCGCGCTGACCCTGGTCGACGTGCGCCCGCCGGACGAGCGCGCGGCGGCCTCGGTGACGGTTCCGTTCGAGGTGCTGGACGGCGACGCGCGGCGCACCCTCGAGGCCCTGCCGAAGGGCACCGCATTGGCGTTCCTGTGCCACAGCGGCCAGCGCAGCCGCCAGGCGGCGGAGCATTTCCGCGGCCTGGGCTTCACCGAGGTCTACAACGTCGAGGGCGGCATCGACGCCTGGTCGACCGAGGTCGACGGGAGCATTCCAAGGTATTGATCGCGACGCGGTCCGCAGCCGCACCGCGCCCTCGTAGGAGCGTCCCATGCCCGCGAAAGCCGGCGCGGTCGCCCAGACCCGGAATCGCCGCCACTCCCAATGGGGCCTCGCGCGGCCTTCGCGTCCATGGGACGCTCCTACGGATGACAGGCGTGCCGCTCGGGGACATCCGCGGCCGCTAGAACCCGCCGCCGGCATCGAGCCAGGCCTGCTCCTCGGGCGTGCTCTCGCGCCCCAGCGCGCGGTTGCGGTGCGGGAAGCGGCCGAAGCGCTCGATGACTTCCAGGTGGGCCACGGCGTAGCGGTCGTAGTCGGCGTCGCCGATGCCGCGGAACAGTTCCACCGATCGGCGCTGGTCCTCGAGCGATTCGGAATGCTCGAACGGCAGGTAGACGAACGCGCGCAGCTGCGGCTCGATCGCCCGGTCGAGGCCAGCATCGACCGCCCGCCGCGCGCAATGCAGCGCCAGGCCGTCGGTGGCGAAGGCATGGCCGCTGCCGCGGAACACGTTGCGCGGGATCTGGTCGAGCAGGATCAGCAGCGCCAGGGCGCCTTCCGCGTCCTCCAGCCAGTGCTCGTATTCGCCGCGCGCCGCGGCCAGGTGCGCGCCGAGGAAACGCGCCTCGCACTCGCGGTCGAATGCCTCGCCGCCCATGAACCATTTGCGGTAGCCGGCCTCGCGCCAGAAACTGGTGACGTCGTTCGGAGTCGTCATTGCGGACATCCAGTCGGATTGGCGGTCAGGATAGCCGGTGCGCGGGATCGCCGAGAACGGGTTTCCAGGCCGCCTCGAAGCGTAGCTGCGGCCTCCCCGGGCGCACGCGCCTGCGCTGTTCAGAACCGCAGGTGGCGCACCGACTTGCCGTGGCGGCGGATCAGGCGCAGCGCCTCGATGCCGACCTGGATGTGGCTCTCGACGAACTCCGAGCTCACCCGCGCGTCGCTGGCCTCGGTCTTCACTCCTTCGGGAATCATCGGCTGGTCAGAGACCAGCAGCAGCGCACCGCTGGGGATCCGGTTGGCGAACCCGGCGGCGAAGATCGTCGCCGTCTCCATGTCGATCGCCATGCAGCGCAGCCTGCGCAGGTAGCGCTTGAAGGTCTCGTCGTGCTCCCAGACCCGGCGGTTGGTGGTGAACACGGTACCGGTCCAGTAGTCGTGGCCGAGATCGCGGATCATCGTCGAGACCGCGCGCTGCAGCGCGAACGCCGGCAGCGCCGGCACCTCCGGCGGCAGGTAGTCGTTGCTGGTGCCGTCGCCGCGGATCGCCGCGATCGGCAGGATCAGATCGCCGAGCCGGTTCTTGCGCTTCAGTCCGCCGCACTTGCCCAGGAACAGCACCGCCTTGGGGTGGATGGCCGAGAGCAGGTCCATCATCGTCGCGGCATTGGGGCTGCCCATGCCGAAGTTGATCATGGTGATGCCGTCGGCGGTGGCGCTGGGCATCGGCCGGTCGATGCCGACCACCTCGGCGCCGGTGAGCTTGCTGAAATGGCCGAGGTAGCCGCCGAAATTGGTCAGCAGGATGTGCTCGCCGAACGCGTCCAGGGGGAGGCCGGTGTAGCGCGGCAGCCAGTTGCCGACGATCTGGTCTTTTTCCTTCATGGCCCCGGATGTTAACCGAGGCCGCGGCCGATCCGGACCAAGAGCGCCGGCGGGCGCCGGTTCCCCCATGACTTCCGTCGGGTTGGCAGCGACGCGCGCGCAGGCTAGGTTCGGGGTTTGGCACGCTGCCGGGGACCCTCGATGCTTCGACCCTTGACCACCGCGCTGGCCGCGGTGCTGCTGTTCGCCCCTGCGTACGCGCAGGACCCGCGCCCCTCGCGTTTCGCCGAGGACCCGTACGCCAGCACCTACGTGCCGATCGCCGCGCCGCCGGTGGTGATCACCGGGGCCACGGTCCTCACCGGGACCGGCGAACGCCTCGACGGCGCCGACGTGCTGTTCGCCGATGGCCGCATCGTCGCGGTCGGCCCCGGCCTGGAGGCGCCGGAGGGCGCCACCCGCGTCGACGGCACCGGCAAGTGGGTCACGCCCGGGCTGATCGACGTGCATTCGCACCTGGGCGTCTACCCGAGCCCCGGGGTGGGCGCGCACAGCGACGGCAACGAGATGACCGCCCCGGTCACCGCCCAGGTCTGGGCCGAGCACTCGGTCTGGCCGCAGGACCCGGGCTTCGGCGCGGCGCTGGCCGGCGGCATCACCTCGCTGCAGATCCTGCCCGGCTCGGCCAACCTGGTCGGCGGCCGCGGCGTGACCCTGAAGAACGTCGCCGCCACCACCGTGCAGGGGATGAAGTTCCCCGGCGCCCCGCACGGGTTGAAGATGGCCTGCGGCGAGAACCCGAAGCGGGTGTACGGCGAGAAGGGCGGGCCGGCCACGCGCATGGGCAACGTCGCCGGCTACCGGGCGGCCTTCATCGAGGCCACCGAGTACCTGGCCAAGCACACGCCCGACGAGGCGCCGCGCAGCCGCTGGGGGCGCCGCGCCGCCGACGAGGGCGAGGACGACAACGGCGGCAAGCGCGATCTCAAGCTCGACACCCTGGCCGGCGCGATCAACGGCGACATCCTGGTGCACATCCACTGCTACCGCGCCGACGAAATGGCGGTGATGATGGACCTGGCCGAGGAGTTCGATTTCCGGATCGCCGCCTTCCACCACGGCGTGGAGGCCTACAAGCTGTCCGACCAGCTGGCCGAAGCGGGCATCTGCGGGGCGCTGTGGGCCGACTGGTGGGGCTTCAAGATGGAGGCGCTGGACGGCATCCAGGAGAACATCGCCCTGGTCGACCGGCCCGCCAACGGCTGCGCGATCGTGCATTCCGATTCCAGCGAAGGCATTCAGCGGCTCAACCAGGAGGCCGCCAAGGTGATGGCGAACGCGGGCCGCGCCGGCATGGAGATCGCGCCGGAGCGCGCGATCCGCTGGCTCACCCGCAACCCGGCCCAGTCGATGGGCATCCTCGAGCAGACCGGCACCCTGGAGCCGGGCAAGATGGCCGACGTGGTGCTGTGGAACGGCAATCCCTTCAGCGTGTACGCGCACGCCGAGCAGGTCTGGATCGACGGCGCCCGGCTCTACGATCGCGGCGATCGCTCGCGACAGCCGGTCTCGGACTTCATGCTCGGCCAGGGCGCGGTGCACGGAGGTGCGCGATGACCCGCCGCTCCGCAGCGCTGTTCGCGGCCGCGCTGGCGCTCGGCCTGGCCCTGCCCGCCTTCGCCCAGCAGCCGGCGCCGGCCGCCGGCCAGGCGCTGCTGATCCGCAACGCCAAGGTCCATACCGCCGGTGCGCGCGGCACCCTGCCGAACGCCGACGTGCTGGTGCGCGGCGGCCGCATCGCCGAAGTCGGCAGCGGCCTGGCCGCGGCCGGCGCGCAGGTGGTGGACGCCGGCGGCCGGCCGCTCACCCCGGCGCTGTTCGGCGGCATCACCGGGATCGGCATCGAGGAAGTCTCCGGCGAGGACAGCACCACCGACGGCGAGCTGGCCCTGGGCGCGGATGCCAAGCACATGGTGGTGCGCCCGGAGTTCGACGTCACCCTGGCCTACAACCCGGACTCGATGCTGATCCCGGTGGCGGCGGTGGAGGGCATCGGCTTCACCCTGCTCAGCGCCGGCAGCGGCGCCGGCGGCTCGATCGTCGGCGGCCAGGGCGCGGTGATGCGCCTGGACGGCGACCCGGAACCGGCCGGGCCGAAGCTGCTGTTCCTGCAGCTCGGCTCGCGCGGTGCCAGCCTCACCGGTAGCTCGCGCGCGGCGCAGTGGATGCTGCTCGACCAGCTGGTCGACGAGGCGCGCGGCCGGATCGGCGCCGACTCGCACGCGGCCCTGCTCACTCCCGCGGGGCGCAGCGTGCTGGCGCGCTACCTGGACGGCAACGGCCGGATCGTGGTGAACGTCGACCGCGCCGCCGACATCCGCCAGCTGCTGCGCTGGTCGGCGCGCCACGGCGTGCGGATCGCCATCAGCGGCGGCGCCGAGGCCTGGAAGCTGGCGCCGCAGCTGTCGGCGGCGGACGTGCCGGTGTTCGTCGATCCGCTGGTCAACCTGCCCTCGGGCTTCGACCAGATCGGCGCCACCCTGGAGAACGCCGCCAGGCTGCGTGCCGCCGGCGCGACGGTGGGCTTCACCCAGTCCGGCGACGCCTCGCACAACGCCCGCAAGGTACGGCAGCTGGCCGGCAACGCGGTCGCCAACGGCCTGCCCTGGGAAGCCGGCCTGGCCGGGCTGACCCGGGTTCCGGCCGAGACCTTCGGCGTGGCCGACCGCATCGGCAGCATCGCTCCGGGAATGCGCGCCGATCTGGTGCTGTGGAGCGGCGATCCGCTGGACGTGGCCAGCGTCGCCGACCAGGTCTGGTTCGACGGCCGCGCGATCCCGATGCGCTCGCGCCAGACCGAGCTGCGCGACCGCTACCTGCGCACGCCGGCGCCTGCGGCCGAAGGCGGGCTGCCGCGCGCCTATCCCTGACCGGCCTCGGGTGCCCCCGGGAGGCGCGGCCCATGGCCGCGAAGGCCGCGGGCGGCGCCGGCCGGGGTGGCGGTTATCGCCGGCGTGGCCACCCGCGCCGGTTTTCGCGCGCATGGCGCGATCCTACAGGGGCGGCGCCTTCCGTAGGCGCGGGACGCGGCGCTGCGCCGGCGGGAACGGCGCGCGGTTCGGGCATCATGGGCGGCGATGACCGCCCACGACCCCTCTTCGCCGGCCCGCCTTCCCCATGTCGTGGTGGTCGGCGGCGGGTTCGCGGGCCTGTGGACGGTGCGCGGCCTGGCCCGTGCCGCGGTGCGCATCACCCTGGTCGACCGCGGCAACCACCACCTGTTCCAGCCGCTGCTCTACCAGGTCGCCACCGCCGGGCTGTCGGCGCCGGACATCGCCGCGCCGCTGCGGCACATCTTGCGCGACCAGGGCAACGTCGAGGTGCGCATGGCCGCGGTGCGCGCGATCGACCCGGCGCACCGCCGGGTGCTGCTCGACGACGGCGCCGAGCTGGTCTACGACCAGCTGGTCCTGGCCGCCGGCGCGACCCACGCCTACTTCGGCAACGACCACTGGGCCGAGCACGCGCCCGGGCTCAAGACCCTGGACGACGCGCTGCAGCTGCGCCGGCGCCTGCTGCTGGCGTTCGAGCGGGCCGAGGCCGAGCCGGATCCCGAACGCCGCGCCGCCTGGCTCAGCTTCGCGATCGTCGGTGGCGGACCGACCGGGGTGGAGCTGGCCGGCACGCTGGCCGAGATCGCGCGCCACACCCTGAAGCGCGAGTTCCGCAACATCGACCCGGCCGCCGCGCGGGTGCGGCTGGTCGAGGCCGGGCCGCGGGTCCTGGCGGGCTTTCCGGAGTCGCTGTCGGAGCAGGCGCGCCGCCAGCTGCAGCGGCTCGGCGTCGAGGTTTCGACCGGCCAGCCGGTCACCGCCATCGACGCCGCGGGCTATCGCCTCGGCGACACCTTCGTGCCGGCGCGTACCGTGGTCTGGGCCGCCGGCGTCGCCGCGTCGCCGCTGGCCGCCACCCTGGGCGTCCCGCTGGATCGCGCCGGCCGCGTGCCGGTACAGCCGGACCTGCAGGTGCCGGGGCACCCGGAGATCTTCGTGGCCGGCGACCTGGCCGCGCTCCGGCAGGACGGCAAGCCGGTGCCCGGCATCGCGCCGGCCGCCAAGCAGATGGGCCGGCACGTGGCGCAGGCGATCCGCGCGCGCCTGGCCGGAACGGCGGTCGCGCCGTTCCGCTACCGCGACTACGGCAACCTGGCCACCATCGGGCGCATGGCCGCGGTGGTGCACCTGGGGCGGCTCAAACTCTCGGGCGTGCTGGCCTGGTGGTTCTGGCTGCTCGCGCACGTGTTCTTCCTGATCGGCTTCCGCAACCGCCTGGTGGTGCTGCTCAACTGGACCTGGGCGTACTGGACCTACCAGCGCGCGGCGCGGATCATCCTCGGCCGCGATTGACCGGCCGCAGCCGCGTGCCACCCTCGTAGGGGCGTGCCGTGCACGCGAAAGCCGGCGCGGTTGGACACATCCGCGATCGCCGCCGACCCGACCGGAGCGACCCACGGTCTTCGCGGCCATGGGCCGGCCCTACCGAAGGATGCCCGCCCACCCCGCAAGAGGGTGCCATGCCCGCGGAAAGCCGCGCGGCCTGCAATCCCGGCATTGCCGCCAAGCCTCGGCGACGGGCGATAATGATTCGGTGCAATCGGAGCCGACCATGACCCCGCGCTGGTATTTCGACTTCATCTCGCCCTATTCCTACCTGCAGTGGCGGCGGCTGCGCGACGGGCTGGAGGAATACGGCATCGAGCCGGTCCCGATCCTGTTCGCCGCGATCCTGGGCGAGCTGGGGATCCGCGGGCCGGCGGAGATCCCGGGCAAGCGCGAGTTCGCCTACCGCCACGTCCTGTGGCGCGCCCGCCGCGCGCACGTGCCGCTGCGGTTCCCGCCGGCGCATCCGTTCAACCCGCTGGCGGCGCTGCGGCTGGCGATCGCCGCGGGCACGACCCGCGCGGCGATCGACGCGGTGTTCGACTGGATCTGGGCGCAGGGCAACCCCGGCGACGGCGTCGAGGCGTTGACGCCGGTCCTGGAACGGCTCGAGCTGACGCCTGCCGCGCTGGCGGCGCCGGAGGTCAAGACCGCGCTGCGCGCGAACACGGACGCGGCGATCGCCGCCGGGGTCTTCGGCGTGCCGACGCTGGCGCTGGGCGAAAACCTGTTCTGGGGCGACGACGCTCACGACTTCGCGATGGCCGCGCTGCAGGACCCGGAGCTGCTGGACGACCCGGAAATGCGGCGGCTGGCGCGGCTGCCGGTCGGGATCCGGCGCGGCTGAGCGGCCGATGCCCGCACCGCTCTGGTAGCGGCGTGCCATGCACGCGAAAGCCGACGCTGCGGGTGACGCCCGGACTTGCCGCCCGGCTTGCAGACGACACGCGGCCCGGCCCGAAGCAGCGAAGGCGATGACGGCGGACTCACGCCGCAGGCCGCACGCTGGCCGCGACCAGCACACCACGAGCATCGACATGAGCACACGCTACTTCATCCGCCTGCCGTCGCCCGAAACCACCCGCGCCAGTGGCGAATACGCATTCCGCTCGCAGGGTGCCGCCGGGTTCGCCGAGGAGCTGCAGGAGGCGCTGCGCGGCGACGCGCTGTTCGCGCGCTGGCGCGACGCGCAGGAGGACCCGGACGGGGTCGACCCGGCGCTCGGGGTCACCGATCCGCAGGCGAAGGTCGACGGCGAGCAGAACGACCTGCACATCGACCTGGTCGCCAACACCTCGATCCCGGGCAACGTGCTCAAGCACCGGCTGCGCCTGCTGGCCGGCGGCACCTGGCAGCTGCGCGACGTCAGGGGTGGCTGAGATCGCTCCACGGGACGGTGCGCGCCCTGGAGTGCTGCTGTCGTGGAGCGGCGGCAAGGACTCGGCCTGGACGCTGCAGCAGCTGCGCCGGCGCGACGACCTGGAAGTGACCGGGCTGCTGACCACCATCACCGAGGGCTACGGGCGCGCGTCGATGCAGGGCGTACGCGTGGAAGTGCTGCGGGCGCAGGCCGAGGCCGCCGGCCTGCCGCTGCTCGAAGCCGAGATCCCGAAGGAGTGCGACAACACCGCCTACCAAGCCGTCTTCGCCGCGGCCCTGGAACGGGCGCGTGCGCGCTGGCCCGGACTGGAGCGGATCGCGTTCGGCGACCTGTTCCTGGCCGACATCCGCGCCTGGCGCGAGGCGCTGTGCGCGCGCCTGGGCTGGACCGCGCTGTTCCCGCTGTTCGGCGCAGACACCGCGACGCTGGCGCGGGCGATGATCGCCGCCGGGCTGCGCACGCACCTGTGCTGCGTGGATACGCGGCAGCTCGACGCCGGGTTCGCCGGGCACGCGTTCGACGCGTCGCTGCTCGATGCGCTGCCGGCGGGCGTGGACCCGTGCGGGGAGAACGGCGAGTTCCACAGCTGCGTCGAGGCCGGGCCGATGTTCTCGCGCGCGCTGGCGCTGCGCCGCGGCGAGACGGTGCTGCGCGACGGGCGTTTCGCCTATACCGACTTCCTGGCGCCGGGGTGAGCGCGAGTCCGGGCCACGGCTGGCCCCTGTAGGAGCGGTCCATGGCCGCGAACGCCGCAAAGTTCCGGTCGCGTGGCGGTGATTCCGGGCGCCGGCGCCTGCCTCGGCTTTCGCGTGCATGGCACGTTCTTACGGGAGCCGCGTCGGTATCTGGTGGGGCGCGGGAAAGAGGACGCGCGGCGTGCTCAGTCGTGCTGTGCGGAGCGGTGCCAGGCGCCCAGCGGCTCGAGCACCTGCGGCTCGCGCGGGCCCTGCAGCAGCTCGGGCAGCAGCGCCTCGTATTCGCGCCGGTACGGCGTGTCCTGGTGCTTCAGGAACGCCTCGACCGAGGGTTCGGCCCAGCGCTCGTAGAGGGTGAACAGCGTCGGATCCTGCAGATCGCGGTGCAGCTGGCAGGACACGAACGCCTCTTCCTGCGACATGCGCTCGATGATGCCGTGGACCGCCCGCAGCCAGTCCTCGGCGCGTTCCGGCTTGACCCGGCATTTGACGTAGAACACGAGATCGCGATCGGACACTTCGCCTCCATGGGTCGGGGAGAGGGCGCTCAGGCCCTCAGCGCCGCCGCATGGTACGCGATGTGCTCGCCGATGAAGCTGGAGATGAAGTAGTAGCTGTGATCGTAGCCGGCGCGCATGCGCAGCTGCAGCGGGTGCCCGGCCCGCTCGCAGGCGGCCTGCAGCAGCTGCGGGCGCAATTGCGCGTCGAGGAACTCGTCGCCGCCGCCCTGGTCGACCAGCAGCGGCAGCCGCTCCCTGACGGACCCGACCAGCTCCACGGCGTCGTACGCCTTCCAGGCCTCGCGGTCGCCGCCGAGGTAGGCGCCGAAGGCCTTCTCGCCCCACCCCACCCGCGACGGCGCCACGATCGGCGCGAACGCCGACACGCTGCGATAGCGCCCGGGGTTCTTCAGCGCGATGATCAGCGCGCCGTGGCCGCCCATCGAATGGCCGCTGATCGCGCGCGCATCGCTGGCGGCCGGGTCGCTCTCCACCCAGGCGGGCAGTTCTTCGACCACGTAGTCGTACATCCGGTAGTGGCGCGACCACGGCTCGCGGGTGGCGTTGACGTAGAACCCCGCTCCCTGGCCGAGGTCGTAGCCCTCGGCGTCGGCCACGCCTTCGCCGCGCGGGCTGGTGTCCGGCGCCACCAGGATGATCCCTTGCTCGGCGGCATAGCGCTGCGCGCCGGCCTTGCCGATGAAGTTCTGCTCGGTGCAGGTCAGCCCCGACAGCCAGTACAGCACCGGGCAGGGCGCATGCCGCGGATGCGAGGGATCGGCCTGCGGCGGGAAGTACACCCCCACCGTCATCTGGCAATCCAGCACCTCGGAGCGATGCCGGTAGACGTCCTGCCAGCCGCCGAAGCAGGCGTGGCGTTCGAGGCGTTCGGTGGAATCGTGATCGGTCATGGGGGGAAGTGATTGGCGATTGGTGATGGCGATTGGCAAGAGCGCAGCGGCGTGTCTCGGCCCCGGAGATTCGTGCCTGGCTTCGATCGATCGCCAATCGCGAATCACCGATTCCGGCTCCTCAATAGTGAATCACCGCCCGGATCGACTTGCCCTCGTGCATCAGGTCGAAGGCCTCGTTGATCCGCTCCAGCGGCAGGGTGTGGGTGACGAAGGGTGCCAGGTCGATGTCGCCGCGCATCGCATCCTCCACCATGCCCGGCAGCTGGCTGCGGCCCTTCACCCCGCCGAAGGCGGTGCCCATCCACCTGCGGCCGGTGACCAGCTGGAACGGCCGGGTGCTGATTTCCTGCCCGGCGCCGGCCACGCCGATGATCACGCTCTGGCCCCAGCCGCGATGGGCGCATTCCAGCGCTGCGCGCATCACCTGGACGTTGCCGATGCACTCGAAGCTGTGGTCCACGCCCCACTCCGTCATCTCCACGATCACCTGCTGGATGGGCCTGTCGTGGTCCTTCGGGTTCACGCAGTCGGTGGCGCCCATCCGCGTGGCCAGCGCGAACTTGGACGGGTTGGTGTCGATGGCGATGATCCGGCCGGCCCTGGCCTGCACGGCGCCCTGGATCACCGCCAGGCCGATCGCGCCCAGGCCGAACACGGCCACGCTGTCGCCCGCCTGCACTCTGGCGGTGTTGTGCACCGCGCCGATGCCGGTGGTGACGCCGCAGCCGAGCAGGCACACGTGCTCCGGGTTGGACTCGGGGTTCACCTTGGCCAGCGAGACCTCGGCCACCACCGTGTACTCGCTGAAGGTCGAGCAGCCCATGTAGTGGTGGACGGGCCGGCCCTCGTAGCTGAAACGGGTGGTGCCGTCGGGCATCACGCCCTTGCCCTGGGTGGCGCGCACCGCCACGCACAAATTGGTCTTGCCGCTCCTGCAGAACAGGCACTCGCCGCATTCGGCGGTGTACAGCGGGATCACGTGGTCGCCAGGCGCGACGCTGGTCACGCCCTCGCCGACCTCGACCACGACGCCGGCGCCCTCGTGGCCGAGCACCGCCGGGAACACGCCCTCCGGGTCCTCGCCCGAGAGCGTGAACGCGTCGGTGTGACACAGCGCGGTGTGGGTGATCCTGACCAGCACCTCGCCCTTCCGGGGCGGCGCGACGTCGAGCTCGACGATCTGCAGCGGCTTGCCGGCTTCGAACGCGACGGCGGCTCTTGACTTCATGGGGTGTCCTCCAGGATCCGGATCATTTGAGATAGGAGCGCACCAGCGCGACGGCGTCGTCGATGCTGGCCTGGCTGCGCGGCGACGGCGCGGCGAGCTGGCCGAGCTCCTCGCGCAGGTGGCTCTGCAGCACTTCCGACATCAGCCCGTTGACCGCGCCGCGGATGGCGGCGATCTGCTGCAGTACCGCGCCGCACTCCGCCCCCGCCTCGAGCGCACGCTCGAGGGCGTCGGCCTGGCCGCGAATGCGGCGCAGGCGGGTGAGGACGCGCTTCTTTTCGGCTGGGGAATGCGGCATCGTGGCGGGTGTCGAATACTGGAGGGGAGTATACACTCCGGGCGCCCCGCGCAGGTGCGCGCCATGCGCGAACGCCGATCACCCGGTGTTCTGGATCCCCGCGGCGATCCCGTTGACCGTGGCGATCAGCGCGCGCAGGGTGGGGTCGTCGGCACTGCCGCCGGCGCGCCAGCGCCGCAGCAGCTCCACCTGCAGCAGGCTGATCGGGTCGACGTAGGGGTTGCGCAGCCGGATCGACAGGCGCAGGCGGTAGTCGTCGGCGAGGATCTGGTCGCGCCGCTTGATCGCCAGGATCGCGTCGCGGGTGCGCGCGAACTCGCCGGCGATGTCGGCGAAGAACGCCGCGTGCGCCTCGCCGGCGAGCAGCGAGTAGCGCTCGAAGATCGCCAGGTCGGACTTGGCCAGCAGCATCTCCACGTCGTCGATGGCCGAGGCGAAGAACGGCCAGTCGCGCGCCAGGGCCACCATTTCGTCCAGGCCGTTGCGCTCGATGCCCTCCGCCAGCGCGGTGCCCACGCCGTACCAGCCGGTCAGGCCGGAGCGGTTCTGCGACCAGGCGAACACCCACGGGATCGCGCGCAGGTTGCCGACCCCGCCGTCGCGCCGCCGCGACGGCCGGGAGCCGATCTGCAACCGCTCGATCACGTCGATCGGGGTGGCGGCACGGAAATAGTCGACGAAGCCGTCGCGCTCGTGCACCAGCGCGCGGTAGTGCGCGCGCGAGCGCGCCGCCAGCCCGGACATGAGCTCGCGCCAGCGCCCCTCGCGCGGCTCCGGCGGCCGCGGGCGCAGGCTGGCGCGCAGCACCGCGCCGGTGGCCTGCTCGAGATTGCGCAGCGCCAGCGCGCGGATGCCGTACTTGCGGTGGATCACCTCGCCCTGCTCGGTGACGCGCAGGCTGCCGTCGACCGAGCCGCGCGGCGCGGCGATGATCGCCTTGCCGGTCTTGCCGCCGCCGCGGCTGACCGAGCCGCCGCGGCCGTGGAAGAACACGATGCGCACGCCGGCCTCGCGCGCCAGCGCGGTCAGCTCCACCTGGGTCCGCTGCAGCGCCCAGCGCGAGGCCAGCAGGCCGCCGTCCTTGGCGCTGTCCGAGTAGCCCAGCATCACGGTCTGGCGGCCGCCGCGCGCGGCCAGGTGCCCGCGATAGACCGGATCGTCGAACAGCGCGCGCATCACCGCCGGGGCGGCGTCGAGGTCGTCGACGGTCTCGAACAGCGGCGCCACGTCCAGCGGCACCTCGCCGTCCTCGACGCAGCCGGCCACCCGCGCCAGCGCCAGCACCGCCAGCGCGTCGGCGGCATTGCGGCTCATGCTGATGATGTACGGCCCGAAGGCGTGCTCGCCGTAGCGCTGGCGCGCGTCGCGCACCGCGCGGAACACGGCCAGCGTGGCCGCCGCCCCGGCCGCCTCGGGCGCAGCCGGGGCGGTCCCGCCGATCCAGCCGTGCAGGTCGGCGGTGCGCGCCTCCACCGCGCGCTCCGGCCAGTCCGGCTCGCCGCGCAGCGCCGCCACGGCCGCGTCGTGCACCGCCGAATCCTGGCGCAGATCGAGCGCGGCCAGGTGGAAACCGAAACTGCGCGCCCGCAGCAGCACCCGCTGCAGCGCGTAGCGGCCGGCGTGCTCGCCGCGACCGCGCGCCAGGCTGGCGTCGATCAGCTCCAGGTCGGCGATGAAGCCGCGGGCGTCGGCGTAGCCCGAGGCATGGCCGCGCCCGGTCGCCGACAGCCGCGCCGCCATCATCTCCAGCAGCTGGCGGTAGACCATGTCCGCCTGGCGCGGCTTGAGCCGGCGCCCGGCGTCGGGCAACAGCTCGCGGTAGTGCGCGATACGCGCGGGAACGGCCGGATCGATCGCGACGCGGTCCTCGGTCTGGGTGAGGATGGTCATCAGCCTGCGCAGGTCGTGGCGATAGCAGCCGAGCACCTGCGCCCGCTGCGCCGCCAGCGTGGCCAGGATGGTGTCGGCGCCGACGTTGGGGTTGCCGTCCATGTCGCCGCCCACCCAGGTGCCGAACTGCAGCAGCACCGGCAGCTCGGCCGGCGCGCCGTAGACCTTCTCCAGCGCCTCGGCGAAGGTGCGGTAGTACGCGGGCAGCACCCGGTACAGCACGTCGCCCAGGTAGAAGCCGACGTGCTCCATCTCGTCGATCACCGTGGGCCGGGTCGGCGGCGCCTCCGAGGTCTGCCACGCGGCGGTCAGCGCCTGGCGGATGCGCTCCAGATCGGTGGCGCGCTCGTCGGGAGTGCGGCCGCGGTCGATGTCGGCGACCAGGCGGCGGACGATGTCGCGCTCCTTCTCCAGCAGGGTGCGGCGGATCGCCTCGGTGGGATGCGCGGTGAACACCGGCTCGATGCGCATGCGCCCCAGCAGCGCGCGCACCTCGTCGAGCGGCACGCCGTCGTCGCGCAGCTGCGCCAGCACCGCCTCCAGCCCGCCCGGCTGCGGGCCGTCGCCGGTACGCTGGTAGTCGCGGCGGCGGCGGATCCGGTGCACGCGCTCGGCCAGGTTGATCGCGCCGAAGTAGGCGGCGAAGGCGCGCACCAGGGCCTCGGCGTCGGCCAGCGGCACGCGCGAGAGCTGCTCGGCGAGCGCGTCGACCGGCTCGCCGGCCTCCCGCCGCGCGATCGCCGCGCGCCGCACGCCCTCGACCTCGTCGAGCAGCGCCGGCGAGCCCTGCTCGGCGAGCACGTCCCCGACCAGTGCGCCCAGGCGGCGCACGTCGTCGCGCAGCAGCTCGTCCGTGGCTGCGAACTCGGGTTCGCGGAGGGGTTCGTCGCGGTCGTTCGGTGATGTCGTGGCCATGACCCGAGACTAACGCAGGATCGCGTTGCCCGTTCGTGGGCGCGGTTCGCGCCCGGCCCGGGCCGGTGCGCTTGAACGGCACCGGCACTTGAATCAGACTGCCGCGGCGCACGCGCATTCACCCTCCGACCCACACCTCCCACAGGGACGTCATCCGATGCCTGATTTCCTTCGCCCGCTGTCATCGCGCCTGCTGCTGGCGCTGGTGCTCGCCACCGCCGCGACCGCATGCTCCGGCCCGACCGGCGCCGACGCCGATGCCGATGCCACCACCACGCAGGCCGAGCTCGACCCGATCCTGGCCGATCCCAGGCCCGGCGACCTGTACGCCGCCGAGGTCACGCACTTCTCCGGGGTCTCGTTCGGCAACGACGAGGACCGCAGGGCCTACGGCCTGATGAAGGTGCAGGAGGTGACGCCGGACCAGGTGATGGTCATCACCGAGATGGGCGCGTGGCCGAAGGCGCGCGGGGCCGTCAACGAGCTGCGCGGCGATCTTTCCGAGATCACCTGGGACGAGCAGGAAGTGATCCCGCTGTACCGCAACGAGCTCGCCGGGCTGGTCGCCGACGGCAAGATCGTCGAGGTGCGCAGGCTCGAGGCGGAGTGATCGCCCGCCGGCGCCCGCGGGCGCCGGCTTTCGCGCGGGCTAGTAGGCGAATTCGCGGAACACCCGGTCGATGTCGCCGCCCCATTCGCCGTGGTACAGCGCGAGCTTGCGCTCGGCCGGCGTTTCCCCGGACTCGGCGAACTCGATCAGCGGATCGAGGAAGTGGGTCTCGTCGGCGCCGGACGGGTTGCGGCGGTCGCGGCGGCGCAGCCCCGCCACCGAGATCTTCAGCGCCTCGATCGCCAGCTCGCGCACGCTGGCGCCGCGGAACGGCAGCCCGAGCGCCCGCTTCGGCACCCCGTCGCGCAGCGCGTGGCGCTCGGCCAGGTTGAAGTCCTTGACCAGGTCCCAGGCGGCGTCCAGCGCGGTGTCGTCGTAGAGCAGCCCGGTCCAGAACGCGGGCAGCGCGCACAGCCGGTTCCACGGGCCGCCGTCGGCACCGCGCATCTCCAGGTACTTCTTCAGCCGCACTTCCGGGAAGGCGGTGGTCATGTGGTCGGACCAGTCGCGCAGGGTCGGCAGCGTGCCGGGCGCGGCCGGCAGGCGGCCGGCGAGGAAGTCGCGGAAGCTCTGCCCGCTGGCGTCGGCGTAGCCTCCATCGCGGTACACGAAGTACATCGGCACGTCGAGGATGTAGTCGACGTAGCGCTCGTAGCCGAAGCCCTCGTCGAACACGAAGTCGAGCATGCCTGTGCGGCCCGGGTCGGTGTCGGTCCAGATGTGCGAGCGGTAGCTGAGATAGCCGTTGGGCCGCCCTTCGGTGAACGGCGAATCGGCGAACAGTGCGGTGGCGACCGGCTGCAGCGCCAGCGACACGCGGAACTTGCGCACCATGTCGGCCTCGCTGGCGTAGTCGAGGTTGACCTGCACGGTGCAGGTGCGGGTCATCATGTCCAGGCCGAGGCCCCCGACCTTGGGCATGTAGGCGCGCATGATCCCGTAGCGGCCCTTGGGCATCCACGGCATCTCGTCGCGCCGCCATTTGGGCTGGAAACCCATGCCCAGGAACCCCAGGCGCAGGTCGTCGGCCACGGTCTTGACCTCGAGCAGGTGCGCGCCGACCTCGCTGCAGGTCTGGTGGATCGACTCGAGCGGCGCGCCGGAGAGCTCCAGCTGCCCGGCCGGCTCGAGGGTGACCGAGGCGCCGTCGCGGACCAGGGCGATGGTGCGCCCGTGCTCGCGCACCTCTTCCCAGCCGAAGCGCGCCATGCCGCGCAGCAGCGCCTCGATGCCGCGGTCGCCGTCGAACGCGGGCGGGCGCAGGTCGTCGAGCCGGAAGCCGAACTTCTCGTGTTCGGTGCCGATGCGCCAGTCGGCGGGCGGCTTCTCGCCGGCGGCGATGTAGTCGACCAGCTGCTGGCGGTGCTCGACCGGCGCGTCGCCGGCTTGGCTGGGGCTGGACAATGGCGCGCTCGCTCGGGAAACGGAAGCGACGCCGGCACGTGGCGGGCGTCGCGGGGCCCACTATATCCGTTGCGCTGCCCCGGTTAAGCGCCGCGCACGGCGCGTCAGTGTTCCGCCGGCGTGTGGTGCCGCCCCGCGTCGGCGAGCCGGCGGGCCGCGGCACGTATCACGCACGCGCGGGCCGGCGCGGCGGGCCGCACCGGCCATCGCACCATCTCCCCTTGAGCCCCCACGGCCTTCATCGGCGACGCCGCCACGCCCAGGCCACTCCTACGGGGAAGGAGGCTTCATGCGGCAGTGGCCGTCACAGCGGCCGGTGATGGACCTGGAACGCCATGTCGCGAACGCCGGCGGCATCGAACAGCTCGATCCAGGCCGGGCCGTTGCCGTCGGCGATGAAGTAGCCGCGCCCGGCAGGGTAGCTGTTCCCCGGCGGTCCCACGTACGCGCCGCAGTCGCCGTCGTAGGCGGTGAGCGTGAAGGCGTACAGGCCCGGATCGAGCTTGGCCGGTTTGGTGAACTCGACCATGCGCATGCCCACCGCCGGGGTCGGGATCGAGGTGAACACGTAGCCCGGCACCTTTTCCTCGGCCAGGACCGAGCCGTTGGGCACGCCGGCGCTGGTCTTCTCGATGGTGACGTACACGGTGGCCTTGGGCTGGCACGACAGCGGCAGCATCAGGTGGCTGAGCAGACCGGGCTCGTGCAGTTCGAAGGCCTGCGCCAGGCGCTGGTGGACCGAGCCGCCGAGGGCGAGCAGCCCGGTGGTATCGATATTGACCTGCTCGGCGCCGAGTTCGGGCTCCACCGCGGAGGCATCGCCCGCGGCCGGCAGCGCCGCCGCCAGGACCAAAGCCAGGGTCGGGGTCGGGATCTTCATCTGCATCTCTCCGATCGCGCCGGCGGGGCGCCGGCTCGTAAGGAGACACACGCAGTCCGGCGGCCGCGGGTGCCACGGCCACTCCAGGAGACCACGCGGCCGGCATCATCCCTGGCAGCGCTCCGCACTGGCGCGCTCCCGGAGCCTTCGCTTGGCCCGGGCGGGCAGCGAAGCCGCGCCGGCGGGTGTCCGGACTGCCGTCGCTCCCACCACAGCGGAAATACGCGGCGGGCACCGCGACTCGCGGCCGGATCTTGTCCTGGCGACGGGCGCGGCTGCGCCTCAGAGCTGCAGCCAGCCCTCGACCACGGCGCGCGCCTCGTCCAGGCCCTGCTTGGCCAGTGCCGAGAACGTCTGCACCCCGACCCCTTCGCCGAATTCGGCCTTCAGCTCGCGGCGGACCGCCTGCAGCGCGTTGGCGGCGCCGCCGCGGCTGAGCTTGTCGGCCTTGGTCAGCAGCACGTGCGCCGGCAGCGCGCGCCGCACCGCGTAGCCGAGCATCTGCCGGTCGTAGTCCTTGAGCGGGTGGCGGATGTCCATCACCACCACCAACCCGCGCAGCGCCTGGCGGCGCTCGAAATAGCCGGCCACGAACGCCTGCCAGTGCGCCTGCAGCTCGCGCGGCACCTTGGCGTAGCCGTAGCCGGGCAGGTCGACCAGGTGCCGGTCTTCGTGCGGGGCGATCTGGAAGAACACCAGCTGCTGGGTGCGGCCGGGGGTCTTGGACACCCGCGCCAGCGCGTTCTGGCGGCACAGGGCATTGAGCGCGCTGGACTTGCCGGCGTTGGAGCGGCCGGCGAAGGCGACCTCGTGGCCGAGATCGGGGGGCAGCTGCGCGGGGGTGTGCGCGGCCAGCCGGTATTGCGCGCGTGCGAGGGGTTCGGACATGGCGCTAGCATCGCACGGCGGGGCGCCCGCGCCGCGGCGCCATGGCGTGGTTTGACCGCGCTTGCGGCCGCCGACGATAATTCCGGGTCATGCCGGGCGCAGGTCGCGCCCGAATCCCGCGTTTCGGAGCCCAGCAATGCGCCACGCCCGCGCCTACGGTATCGCCGGCCTCACCGCCCTCGGGGTGGTGGCTGCGGTCGCTTTCGCCCAGTCCACGACCGTGCCCCTGCCCGAGGAGGCACCGGTCGAGGCCTCGCCGCTGGGCGAGACGGCGGTGGCCGACCTGGCGGAGGCCGACTGGGGCGACCCCCAGAACGGCGCCACCCTGGCCGGCACCTGCGCGGCCTGCCACGGGCTCGACGGCAAGGCTACCGTGCGCGAGGTCTACCCGAGCATCGCCGGCCAGAGCGAGCGCTACATCGCCCGCCAGCTCGCGCTGTTCAAGAGCGGCGAGCGGGTCAGCCCGATCATGCAGCCGTTCGCCGCGCCGCTGAGCGCGCAGCAGATGCGCGACCTCGGCGCGCACTACGCCATGCAGGAGGCGGGCGCCGGCGTCGCCGACGACACCGTGGTCGCGTCCGGCCCCTACGAGGGCATGAAATTCTTCGAGATCGGCCAGCAGCTGTTCCGCAGCGGCGATGCGGAGCGCCAGATCCCCGCATGCATGGCCTGCCATGGCCCCACCGGCGCCGGCAATCCGGGCCCGCCCTACCCGCATGTGGGCGGCCAGAGCAGCTGGTACTCGGCGCGGCGCCTGCAGGAGTTCCGCGAGGGCACCACCGGCGAGAGCGACACCCGCCTGTTCGACATCATGCACGAGGTGGCGCAGGACCTGACCGACGAGGAGATCCAGGCACTGGCCAGCTACATGGAAGGCCTGCATACGCGCCCCGACGCGCGGATGCGCGAGATGATGGCCCAGCTCGACACCGGCGCGGCGCCTGCGCCCGCCGCCGGCCAGGGCGAGGCCGACATCCAGACCCAGGACGGCGGCACCGTCGTCATCGAGGAGGGCCAGGACGCCGCCGGCGCCGTGGCCGCGCCGGACGCCTCGGATCCGGCCGGTCCCCGCACCGGCTCGGAGCAGGCCGAGGGCGAGGCCGAAGCCGGGACCGAAGGCGACCGAACCGGCGACCCCTCGCAGCAGTGAACTTCCACGGCCGCGGCCGGTCCAACCGCCCACAGCCCTTGAAACGATCCGCCGGCCGAGGCACATCGGCCGGCGTTTTTTTGTCCGGGAGGCCCCGCCGATGACACCGATCCGACGTTGGCCGCTGGCCGCCCTCGCGGTCCTGATGCTGTGGGCTGGCGCCGCGCAGGCCCAGCCGGCACCGGTCGAGGGCCAGGACTACGTGACGATCGCCGACGGCGCACCATGGGCCGCGGACGGGCGCATCGAGGTGGTGGAGATCTTCTCCTACGCCTGCCACATCTGCGACGAGCTCCATCCGATGGTGGAGGCCTGGCGCGGTCGCCTCGCCGACGATGTCCGCTTCGAATACCTGCCGGTGGTCTACCGCCGGCAGGACGCGTTCGCGACCGCGTTCTTCGCGGCGCAGGCGCTGCGGCAGCTGCCGCGGGTGCACGGCGCGACCTTCGATGCGGTCCACCGCGGCGGCGATCTCGCGCGCAACGCCAGCACCGCCGAGCTGGCCTGGTTCTACGCGCAACAGGGCGTCGACCGCGGCGCGCTCGAACGGGCGATGGCCGACGCGGCGACCGGCCAGAAGCTGAATGCGGCCCGCGAATTCCTCCTGCGCAGTGGCGCGGAGGGGACGCCTACCTTCATCATCGACGGACGCTATCGCGTCCAGGCGCGCAGCCTGCGCGATCTGCTGCGGATCACCGACCAGCTGATCGCCATGGTGCGCGCCGAACGTTCCCGAACCGGCACCTTGCCGACCACCACGAGGCCAACCCCGCCATGACCAAGCGCCTGGGCTTTCTCCCGCTGTTGCTCACCGTGATGCTTGCCGCCTGCTCCGGCGAGGACGCCGCGCCGGCGGCGGACGCCACCCCGGCCACCCCGGCCCCCGCCGCCGCCAGCGCGGAGCCCGCGCCCGCCGCCGACCCCGCGCCCGGGGCGGACGCCGAGGCCGCTGCCGCCAGCGCGGATGAAGACGCCGCCGCGGCGAGCGCCGAAGCCACCACCGAGACCGCCCGTCCCGCGCCGCAGCCGCCGGAGGGTCCGGCCCCGCAGCCGGGCACCGACTACGCGGAGATCCCCAACGGCCAGCCCTACCAGCCGCTCGACGGCAAGATCGAGGTGGTGGAAGTGTTCGGCTACACCTGCCCGGCCTGCGCGCAGTTCGAGCCGCAGATGGCGGCCTGGAAGCGGCGCCAGCCGGCCGACGTGCGGGTGACCCCGGTCGCGGCGCCGTTCGGCGGCTACTGGATGCCCTACGCCAGGGCGTACTACGCCGCCGAGTCGATGGGTCTGGTCGATCAGACCCACCAGGCGGTGTTCGAGGCCATCCATCTGCAGCGCACGCTGCCGGTGCAGAACGCCACGCCGCAGGCCATCGGCGAGTTCTACGCCGGCTACGGCGCCGATGCCGGACAGTTCGCCAGCACCATGGAGAGCTTCGCGGTCGCCGGCAAGCTCAAGCGCGCGGAGGCGTTCATCAACCGCGCCGGCGTCGACTCGACCCCGACCATGGTGGTCAACGGCAAGTACCGCGTGCTCGGCCCGAAGCCGTTCGACGAGGTGCTGCGCATCGTCGACCACCTGGTGGCGCGCGAACGCGCCGCGATGCAGCCCTGACGGCGGCGCCTGCCCGACCCTCCCGATGGCGACAGAACCGGACTCCCTGGAGCCGCAGCCACAGCGGCTGCGGCTGCTAAGCGCCAACATCCAGGCCGGCTCCAGCACGCGCAGCTACAGCGACTACGCGATGCGCAGCTGGTCGCACGTGCTGCCGGCAGGCAACAAGCTGCGCGCGCTCGACCAGATCGCCGAACTGGCCGGCGGCCACGACATCGTCGGCCTGCAAGAGAGCGACCCGGGCAGCTGGCGCTCGGGGTTCACCAACCAGACCCACTACCTGGCCGAGCGCGGCGGTTTCGACTACTGGACCCACCAGCCGAACCGCCGCGTCGCCAACGTCGCCTCCAGCGCCAACGGCTTGCTCAGCCGCTACGAGCCGATCGAGGTGCACGACCATCCGCTGCCCGGCCGGGTGCGCGGCCGCGGGCTGCTGCTGGCCCGCTTCGGCGAGGGTGACGCCGGCCTGACCATCGCGGTGGCGCACCTGTCGCTGGGCGCGCAGTCGCGGCGCGCGCAGCTGAGCTACATCGCGGAACTGCTCAAGCAGTATCCCAACGCGGTGCTGATGGGCGACTTCAACTGCACCTCCGACCGGCCGGAGATGGAGATCCTGTACCGCGGCACCTCGCTGCAGCCGCCGTCCTGCCAGGTCCACACCTTCCCCAGCTGGCGCCCGCAGCGGGCGATCGACCACGTGCTGGTGACCAGCAACCTGTCCTGCGACAACATGCGGGCGATGCCGGCGGCCCTGTCCGATCACCTGGCGCTGTCGGTCGAGCTGGTGATCCCGGAAAACGCGCTGCGCACCGAAGGCTGAGCCCGCCGCGGCCGTGCCGCGCCATTGGGCAATGCCGCGCAGACCCAGCAGCGCCGCGGGCCCACCTGGCGAACCGATCATGACCAGGCCGAGCCGAACTCGAGCCGAACTCGAGCCGAGCCGAGCCGAGCCGAGCCGAGCAGGATGGTCGATCGCATGTGGGAGCGACGGCAGTCGCGACGCGACGCAGCGCCCGCAGGGGAACATCGCTGGCCCCCAAGCCGTAAACCTCCTCCAGCCGTGGCCGCGCTCCCGCCTTGCCGGCGGGAGCACCGGGCCGATCAGAACCGCAGGTCGGCGCGCAGGTACCAGAAC
This sequence comes from Luteimonas endophytica, assembly GCF_029887875.1. GTDB lineage: Bacteria > Pseudomonadota > Gammaproteobacteria > Xanthomonadales > Xanthomonadaceae > Luteimonas > Luteimonas endophytica. The sequence goes on along the minus strand of NZ_JARXRM010000045.1, from coordinate 160,851 downwards.
CGGCCGCCAGGGATGTCGTAGGTCGATGCGTCGTAGCCGTTGAGCGAGCACGACAGGCAGATCGGCGGATCCTTGTCGAAGACGTTGTTGACCCCCGCGGTCAGCTCCAGCCCGCGCATCCAGTCGAAACGGTAGCCCAGCTGGACGTCGTGGTAGGTGGTGGCGTCCAGGGTGTTGGTGCCGGTGGCCTGGTCGCTGCAGACCGGGAACGCCGCCGCGCGGCCGCAGGCCTCGGTCAGCTCGGAGATATGGCGTACCGTCCAGGCGGCGCGCCAGGCGTCCAGGGTCCAGTCCAGGCTCGCGGTCGAGGTCCATTCCGGAATGGCGCTGTCCTCCACCTCGACGCCGGGCTCGCGCGGCTGCCGCTGGCCGGCGCCGCCGACCGCTTCGTAGCGGCCGACGAAACTGTTCTGCCAGGCGAGCTTGAACTGCCCGGCATCCCCGGCCGGCAGCGTCCAGTAGAGGTCCACGTCCCAGCCGTCGGTCTTGATCGAACCCAGGTTGGTCAGACGGTTGTTGAATGCATTGATGTCGCCGGTCACGGCGCGGCCGATGCCGTCGCAGTACAGCGGATCCAACGTTTCTACGCATTCGTCCAGTTGCGCCTGGGCGCTGAGTGCCTGGATCGGCCCCTCGATGGAATGGCGGTAGAAGGTGACCTCGAAGTCCAGCCGCTCCGACCAGCCGGCACCGCTGGCGAACCAAGGACTCCAGACGAAGCCGGTGGTGAAGCTGCGTGCGCGCTCGGGGTCGAGCTCGCTGTTGCCGCCGGTGGTTATCGAAATCTGCGGGTTGGGCTGCGAGTAGCCCCCCGGTACGCCCAGTGCGCGACAGTTGGCCTCCAGCGACGGATCCGGCAATGGTTCTGAGCACGGGTCGTCCAGCTGCGCATCGAAGCGGCTGTCGGAGCCGAACAGCTCGCCGATCGACGGCGCGCGGAAGCCCTCGGCATACGTGGCGCGCATCAGGAAGTCGTCGGTGACCTGCCAGCGCAGGCCGTACTTGGGGGTGAACTCGCCGCCGAAGGTGGAGTAGTCGGAGTAGCGGCCGGCGAGATTGAGGTCCAGCCGCTTGCCCAATGGCGAGTCTGCGAAGATCGGCACATTGAGTTCCGCGAATACCTCGTTCACGTCGTATTCGCCGGAGGTCGGCAGCGAGGGCACGCCGTTGTAGTGCCCGCGCACCGTGATCGGATCGGGCTGGTACCGACCTTCGTACTTGCGGTACTCGTAGCCTGCGGCGAAAGCTACGTAACCCGCCTCGCCGGGCATCCTGAACAGATCGCCCGACAGGTTGGCGGAGACCAGCGTCAGCTCGTTCTCGCTTTCGTCGCGTACCACCGGCTGGATCCACGCCAGCATTTCCGGCGTGAGAGTGCCCGGACCGCCGAAGATGTTCATCGGTACGCAGCCGGTGACCGCCGCGCAGTCGGCCGGATCGCCCAGCGCCAGCGCAATGTTGAAGATGTTGTAGCTGCCGTAGTTGGTCTGTTGGGCCTTGTTCTTGCTGTAGGCCGCGTTGACGTCCCAGAACCAGATGGTGTCGCGGACGTCGAAGCTGCCGACCAGGCCGGTATTGAAGTATGTGGTGTCGACTTCCTGCTCGAACACGCGCGGGCCACCTTCCACCGGTCGGCGGGTGAGCAGGAGCAGGTTCTCACCCGACACCAGATCGAACCCGAACGGGTTGTAGGGATTGAGTGCAGAAATGGTGATCTCGTCGGCCAGCGGGTTGCCCGTGCCGGCGCTGGGACCCAGGAAAATGGGCTCGGGCGCAGCCTGATTGGTCGACTCGCGACGGTTGTACAGCGCCTTGGCGTACCACTGCAGCCCTGGATTGATGTCGAAGCGAAACTGTCCGAATACGCCCGTACGCTCAGACGGCGTCATCAACAGGTTGTACTCGGAGAAGTTGAACAGGTTCTCCGGGCCAAACGCGATGAAGTCCTCGGGATAATCCACGCCATCCGGAAAACTGGTCCCGTTGGGCGTGGTGATGTCGCACAGATTAATCGGCGGGGTAGCCGGATCGTTGTCGTGATCGACCAGCGGGCAGCTCGGATCCAGGAAGCGGAAACGCCCGTTCGGCGTCCCGGAACTGCCGAACGCTACCCCGGTTCCCGGCACCGGGAACCGCGACTGCTCGCGGGTGCGCGAGTACACCACGCCCTGGTCGACGTGGCTCAGCCCCAGGAACAGGTTGCTGCGCTCGGTGGTGCGCCCCCAGGCGAAATCGAAGCCCTTGACCGCGCCGTCGCCCTCGCCGTACTCGCCGTAGTTGAGGGTGACCTGGCCGCCGTCGAAATCCTGGCGGGTGATGATGTTGACCACGCCGGCGATGGCGTCCGAGCCGTACAGCGAGGAGGCGCCGTCCTCGAGCACCTCGATGCGCTCGACGATCGCCAGCGGAATGGTGTTGAGGTCGGTCGAGGCGCCGACGCCCGAGGCCGAGGCCTCGTTGACCCAGCGGATGCCGTCGACCAGCACCAGCACGCGCTTGGAGCCGAGGTGGCGCAGGTCCACCTGCGCCGAGCCGGCGCCGACGCCGCCGCCGTCGGGCGGAAAGCCGAAGTTGCCCGAGGAATTGAACTTGGTGTTGAGCGCCGAACCCGAGCCGCTCAGCTGCTGGATCACGTCGCCGATCGAGGTCAGGCCGCTGCGGTCGATGTCCTCGCGGGTCACCGTATGCACCGGCACCTGGCCCTCGATCTCCGCGCGCTTGATCCGGGTGCCGGTGACCTGCACGGCATCGAGGGTGCGGGTGCGCTCCTCGGCGGCGTCCTGGGCGGCGGCGGTGGCGGGAACGGCGAGCAGCAGGGACAGTTGGACCGCGAGGGCCAGCCGGCAAGGGGTGGGCGACGTCATCGATCTCTCCTTGGTGTGAACGGCCGCCGCGTGCCCCTGTCCACGCGACAATGCCCCCGTTGTAAACAATCTGTAAAAGTCAGACTGCGACGACCATCACTTAAATCGCGAGACCGGGCCAAGTTTCATCGCCAATCTCGCACATCGGCGGGCGTCCGGATCATCCCGCCGAGCCAGGCGCCGCGGCCAGGCGCCCGCTGCGCTGCAGCGCCAGCATCGCCGCGATCCCCAGCAGCGGCCCCGGCACCAGCACCAGGAACACCCAGCGCCAGCTGCCCAGCGCGGCGGCCAGCAGCGGCACGATCCAGATCGTGGCCACGGTGAGGGCGAAGCCCAGCGCCAGCTGCAGCGTGAGCGCGGTGCCGATGCTGCGCTGGTCGCCGTGCTCGGTGACCAGCGCCGAGAACTGCGCCGAATCGGCGATCACGCTGATTCCCCAGACCAGCGCCACCGCAACCAGCAGCCAGCCGGGGCCGGCGTGGGCCCAGCCGGCGGCGATGCAGCAGGCCCCGGACACCGCCATCGCCGCGGCCGCGGTGCGGGCGCGCCCGAAGCGGTCGGCGGCCGCGCCGGCGAGCACGCAGCCGGGCAGGCCCGCGGCGATCGCGGCGAACGCCAGCAGCGAGGCGCGGCCCGGGTCGCCCGCCACCGCGGTGGCGGTCAGCGCGAACGTCGAGAACCAGGCCCACATCGCATACAGCTCCCACATATGACCGAGGTAGCCGAGCGAGGCCAGCACCACCCCGCGATTGCGCAAGATCGCCGTCACCTCGCCGAGCCGGAACGGCGCCCGCGGGAACGGGTACGGACCTTCGCGCACGCCGAAGGCGACCACTGCCGCTCCGGCCAGGGTCAGCGCCGTGGTCCAGCCGATCACCCCCTGCCAGCGCGCGCCGCCGAGCGCGTTGACCAGGTGCGGCAGCGCCGAGCCCACCGTGATCGCGCCGATCAGCACCCCCAGCGCCAGCCCGCGGCCGCGCACGAACCAGGTCGCCATGAGCTTCATCGCCGGCGGGTAGACCGCCGCCAGGCAGGCACCGGTGGCGACCCGCGCCAGCAGCAGCTGGAGCGGCGATTGCGCCAGCAGCACCAGGGCATTGGCGGTCGCGGCGCCGCAGGCCGCGATGGCGATCAGCCGCGGTGCCGACACGCGGTCGGCCAGCCCGAGCAGCGCCGAGCCCAGCGCCCCCAGCACGAACCCCAGCTGCACCGCGATCGTGATCCAGGCCGCCAGTGACGCGCCGAAACCCCACTGCGCGCGCAGCTGCACTACCACCGCGCTGGCCGAGAACCATGGCGACATCGCCAGCACCAGCGCCAGCGCCATCAGCGCCAGCGCGCGGCCGCGGCCGGCGGCCGGCGCGGCCACTGCCGCCGCATCGCTCACCACAGCAGCAGGCTGGCGCCGACCAGCACCATGAACACCGCGAACACCCGCCGCAGCGCTGCCCCGCTGATCGCGTGCGCCAGCCGCGTGCCTAGCGGCGCGGCCAGCACCGAGGCCAGGGCCACGCCGATCGCCGCCGGCAGGTACACGTAGCCGATCGCATGTTCCGGCAGCGCGCCGGGCGGAGCCTGCAGCGCATAGCCGGCGGCGGCGGCGATGCCGATGAAGATGCCGCAGGCCGACGAGGTGCCCACCGCACGCACCGGCGCCACCCCCAGCCACACCAGCAGCGGGACCGTCATGCTGCCGCCGCCGATGCCGACGACCGCCGAAATCGCGCCGATGCCGCCGCCGGCGGCGGCGATGCCGACCCCGCGCGGCACCACCGCGGCGCCGTCCGCCTGGCGCGGGCGCGACAGCGCCATCTGCGCACCGACCACGAAGCAGTAGATCGCCACGCACCATTTGAGGACGTCGCCGTCCAGCGCGATCGCGAAGCGGCTGCCCAGCCAGCCGCCCAGCAGCACCCCGGGCACCATCCAGGCCACGGTCGGCCACAGCACGCTGCCGCGGCGGTGGTGGGCGCGCGCCGAAGAGGCCGCGGTGAGCACGATGCTCGCCATCGAACTGGCCAGCGCGGCATGCATCGCCGCCTCCTTCGGCACCCCATGCAGCGGCAGCAGCCATGCCAGCGCCGCCACCAGCACCAGGCCGCCACCGATGCCGAGCAAGCCGGCCAGCACCCCGGCGATCGCGCCGAGCAGGAGGAAGGTGAGCAGCAGCATGCGCGGGCCAGGGTCTGCGGGAGGTCGCGCCATCATGCCGGACCTGCGCGCGCGGGGCCGGGCGCGCTTCCCGCCCGCGGCATCGCCAGGACCGCCGGTGGCGCGCCGCGCTGGCGCGGCGGCGGGCGCTTCATGCGCGCTCCGCTATAGTCGGGCGCCCCCATCGACATCGTCCGCCGATGAAGCTCCTGTTCGCCGCGGCGCTCGCGCTGGCCGCCGTTCTCCCCGCCGCGCGCGCCCAGACCAACGACCAGCAACTGCGCGCCGCGCTCGATGCCGCGGCCCGCGGCCAGCCGGTGCCCGCGCACCTGGCCTCGCACCCCGCCTACGGCTGGATCGAGTACGCCGGGCTGCGCCGCAACCTGGACAGCCTGCCGGCGGCGCAGGCGCAGGCGTTCCTGGCCCGGTACGCGGAGCAGGCGGTGGCCGGCGCCTTCCGCGAGGAATGGCTGCGCGCGCTGTACCGGCGCCAGGACTGGGCTGGCATCCGCGCCGCCTGGTCGCCTTCGATCCGCAACACCGCGCTGCGCTGCATCGAGCTGGACGCGCGCCAGCGCACCGGCGCGGCCGATGCGCGCTGGACTGCGGAGGTGCAGGAGATCTGGCGCAGCAGCGGCAATTCGCTGCCGGACGAATGCGATGCGCCGTTCGCGGCGCTCGACGCGCGCGGCGGGCTCGCGCCGGAGCTGCGCTGGGAACGCATCGAGATGGCCGCCGCGGAGTGGAACGTCGCGGTGATGCGCAGCGCCGCGCGCGGCCTGCCCGCGGCCGAGCGCGCCCTTGCCGACGACTATGCGGCCTTCCTGCAGGCCCCGCACGAGCGCGCGCTGCGCTGGCCGAAGACCCCGCGCAGCCGGCTGGTCGCCTCGCACGGCCTGGCGAAGCTGGCCAAGGAGGCGCCCGCGGCCGGCGAGGCGCAACTGCCGCGCTACGCCGAGGCGCTGGGCTTCACCGAGCAGGACCGCGGGCGGGTGCTGTACCAGGCGGCGCTGTGGACGGTGGCCTCCTACGAACCGGATTCGGCGCGGCGGCTGGCGCGGGTGCCGGCGGCGTCCTACGACGAGCGCCTGCACGAGTGGCGCGCGCGCGAGGCGCTGGCACGCTCGGACTGGCGCGCAGCGCTGGCAGCCATCGAGGCGATGGGCGACGAGCAGCGCAACGACGCGCGCTGGACCTATTTCGCCGCGCGCCTGCACGCGCTGCTCGGCGACGCGCCGCGCGCGCAGGCGTTGTACGAACGGGCCGCGCGCGAACCCAACTTCCATGGCTTTCTCGCCGCCGACCGCCTGCAGCGGCCCTACGCACTGTGCCCGATCGAGGTCCCCGGCGATGCCTCCGCCCGCGCACGGGTGGCCAACGACCCGGCGATGGTGCGGGCGATGGCGCTGTATCGCGCCGACCGCCCCGGCTGGGCCACGCGCGAATGGAGCAGCGCGCTCGAACGCTTCGACGACACCCAGCGGCGCATCGCGGTACAGGTGGCGCAGGACAACGGCTGGAACGACCGCGCCCTGTTCGGGCTCGGCCGCCAGCCCGAAGAGACCCGCCTGTACGCGCTGCGCTTCCCGCTCTCCCACGACGGCCTGATCCGCGCCGAGGCGCAGCGCCAGGCGCTCGACCCGGCCTGGATCGCCGCCGAGATCCGCGCCGAGAGCGTGTTCAACCCGCGTGCGCGCTCGCAGGCGGACGCGCGCGGGCTGATGCAGGTGCTGCCCACCACCGGCGCGGCGGTGGCGCGGCGCCTCGGTCTGGCCTGGGGCGGCGCCGCCAGCCTCTACGACCCGGCCACCAACATCCGCGTCGGTACCGCGTACCTTCGCGAGATGAAGGAAAAGTACGGCCGGCCGTACGTGGCCATCGCCGCCTACAACGCCGGCCCGGCGCCGACCGCGCGCTGGCAGTCGCAGCGCCCGGGCATGGACGCCGATTTCTGGATCGAGACCATCAGCTACAAGGAAACCCGCGAGTACGTGGCGCGGGTGCTGGCCTTCAGCGTGATCTACGACTGGCGCCTGCACGGCGCCGCGGTGCCGGTGACCGATCGCATGCACGGCCGCCTCGGCACGCCCCGGCGCGAGTTCCACTGCCCCGCCCCGGCCGCCGCGTCCGCGCCGGGCTGACGCGGCGCCGATGGATCGGTGGTCCGCGCTCGCGGCGGTCGCGACGCCGCGCGCCGAAGGGCGCCTCGACCCGAAGCCCGGCAACCGGACGCGAGGCCTGAAGCAATCGGGCATCATGCCGCCATGAACACCTACCTCGTCGGCGGCGCGGTGCGCGACCGCCTGCTCGGGTTGCCGCCGGGGGACCGCGACCACGTGGTGGTGGGGGCGGCGCCGGAGGCGATGATCGCGGCCGGGTTCCGCCCGGTCGGGCGCGACTTCCCGGTGTTTCTGCATCCGGACACCGCCGAGGAGTACGCGCTGGCCCGGACCGAGCGCAAGTCGGCGCGCGGCCATCGCGGCTTCGTGGTCCACGCCGATCCCTCGGTCACCCTGGAGCAGGACCTGGAGCGGCGCGACTTCACCATCAACGCGATCGCCGAGGCCGCCGACGGCGCGCTGGTCGATCCGTTCGGCGGCACCCGCGACATCGAGGCGCGGGTGCTGCGCCACGTCGGCCCGGCGTTCGTCGAGGACCCGCTGCGGGTGCTGCGCGCGGCGCGTTTCATGGCGCGCTTCGCCGGGCTCGGCTTCGGCGTGGCCCCCGAAACGATGGCGCTGATGCGCGAGATGGCCGCCGGCGGCGAGCTGGCGGAGCTGGTGCCCGAACGGGTCTGGCAGGAGCTGTCGCGGGCGCTGGCGATGCCGACCCCCTCGGCGTTCCTCGCCACCCTGCGCGCGGCCGGCGCACTGGCGGTGGTGCTGCCCGAGGTCGACGCGCTGTACGGCGTGCCGCAGCGCGCCGAGTACCACCCCGAAGTCGACACCGGCGTGCACGTCGAGCTGGTCTGCGACATGGCCGCGCGGCTGGCGCCTGGCGATGCGCTGGTCGGCTTCGCCGCGCTCGCCCACGACCTGGGCAAGGCGCGTACCCCGCCGGAGGAATGGCCGAAGCACATCGCCCACGAGCGGCGCGGCCTGAAGCCGCTGGCGGCGCTGTGCGAACGGTTGAAGGTGCCCACCGCGCACCGCGAGCTGGCGGCGATGGCGTGCCGCGAGCACCTCAACGTGCACCGCATCGGCGAGCTGCGCGACGCCACCGTGCACGACCTGCTGGCGCGCTGCGACGGGTTCCGCAAGCCCGCCCGGATCGCGCTGCTGGCGCTGGTCTGCGAGGCCGACAAGCGCGGCCGCCTCGGCCGCACGGAAGACGACTATCCGCAGGGCCGCGAGCTCGTGCGGCTGCACGCCGCCGCCGCCGCGGTGAGCACCCGCGACCTGGCGATCGACGGGCTCAGCGGCCCGGCGGTCGGCGAGGCGCTGCGCAAGGCCCGCATCGCCGCCATCGCGCGCGCGCGCCTGCCGGGCGACGCGTAGCCGTGGACTGCGGCGCGCGGGCTCATTCCTCCTCGGCCGGCGCCTGTGCCAGGATCCACTCCCGGAATGCCTGCATCGCACCCGTTTCCGGCCGCGTGCGCAACCGCGTCAGCCAGTACGCGCCCACGTCCACCTCGATGTCGAAAAGGCGCACCAGCCGTTCGGCGGCCAGCTCCGCCCCGAACATGCGCAGCGGCAGCAGCGCCACCCCGGCGCCGGCGGCGGCCGCGCTGGCGATGGCCAGCGACGAATCGAATACCGGCCCCCGCGGCGTCGGCTCCGGCAGCCTGGCCGCGCGGAACCAGCGCGACCATTCGTCGGGGCGGTAGGAACGCAGCAGCGGCAGCGCGGCCAGGTCGCGCGGCTCGCGGATCCGCCGCGCCAGCGCCGGCGCGCACACCGGCGCGAACGGCGCACCGCACAGCCGCACGGCGTCCAGGCCCTGCCACGCGCCTTCGCCGAAGCGGATCGCCAGGTCCAGCCCCTCGCCCGCCTGGTCGACGCGGTTGTTGTGGGTCAGCAGGCGCAGGTCCACGCCCGGGTGCGCGAGCGCGAAGCCGCCCAGCCGCGGCAGCAGCCAGCCGGTGGCGAACGTGGCCACCGCGCTGACGGTGAGCGCCTCCAGCAGGCGCCCGCCCTCGAACCGGCCGAGCGCGGCGCCGATGCGGTCGAAGGCGTCGCCGATCACCGGGAACAGCGCCGCGCCCTCGTCGGTCAGCGCGACCCCGCGCGGCAGCCGCCGGAACAGGGCGAACCCGAGCCGCGCCTCCAGCCCCTTGATCCGGTGGCTGAGCGCGGCCTGGGTGACGCACAGCTCCAGCGCCGCGCGGGTGAAGTTCAGGTGCCGGGCGGCGGCCTCGAAGGCGCGCAGCCCGTTGAGCGGAAGGTTGGGGCGATCCATGGAGCCATGAACCCGGCTAATGACTTCGATGAGATAACGTCGCTTGTCGCCCGCGGTCAAGCTTTCCAGAATCGCTGCGGCTGGCGCACCGCCAGGACCGAGACCGGAGCGAAAACGATGGGCATGGGAGCCGGGGCCGCATTCGCGGCGATGTGGCTGGCGGGCGCCGGCGCGGCGGCCGCGCAGGACACCGCGCCGCTGCCGCAGCTGCGCGCGTACGAGGTTCCGGCGGCGTGGCGGCAGCCGGTGGCGCCGCTGCGCATCGCCGAGCGCACCTGGCAGATCGGCACCGCCGGGCTGAGCGCGATCCTGCTGCAGGGCAGCGAGGGCGCGGTCCTCATCGACGGCGGCATGCCGCAGGCCGCCGATCACCTGCTCGCCAACCTGCAGGCGCTGGGCCTCGCCCCGGCGGACCTGAAGCTGATCCTGCACAGCCACGCGCATGCCGACCACGTCGGCCCGCTCGCCGCGCTGCGCCGGGCCACCGGCGCGCGCGTGCTCAGCAATGCCGAGTCGGCGCGGCTGCTGGCGCAGGGCGGCGCCGACGACATCCACTTCGGCGACGGCCTGCTGTACCCGCCGGTGCACGTGGACCGGGTGCTGCAGGACGGCGAACGCGTGGTGCTCGGGGACCTGGCGCTGCTGGTGCATTTCACCCCGGGGCACACGCCCGGCAGCATGAGCTGGAGCTGGGAGGATCGCCGCGAAGGCCGGGCACTGCGCATCGTCTATGCCGACAGCCTGAGCGCGCCCGACTACCGCCTGCTGGACAATCCCCGCTACCCGCGCATCGTCGACGACTACCGCGCGGCCTTCGCCACGCTGCGCGCCCTGCCCTGCGACTTGCTGCTGACGCCGCACCCCGACGCCAGCGGCTGGCGCTTCGATGCCGGCGCGGCGACCCAGCCTTCGCCGGTGGACTGCCGCGCGTACGCCGACCGGGCCGAGACCAGGCTGGAGGCGCAACTGGCCGCCGAGCGCGACGGCGCAGGGCGCTGACGCCTCCCGATCGCGGCGGCTGCGCACCACGACATGGACCCCGCCCGCGACCTCGTTGTCCAACCGTTCCAGCCACGGAGCCCGGCATGATCGACAGACGCGGATTCCTGCGCGCCACCGGTGGCGCGATCGCCCTCGCCGGGCTGCACGGCGCGCTCGCGGCACAGGGCCCGCCCTGGCTTCCCGGACTGGCGCAGGCCCTCGACGGGCTGGAACGCGACAGCGGCGGGCGGCTGGGCGTGGCCATCCTCGACAGCGGCTCCGGGCGCCGTTTCGGCCGGCGCGCGGACGAACGCTTCCCGATGTGCAGCACCTTCAAGCTCCTGCTGGCCGCAGCCGTGCTGCGGCGGGTCGACCAGGGCAGCGAGCGGCTGGACCGGAACGTGTCCATCGCCGCCTCCGACCTGGTCCCGCATTCGCCGCGCACCGGGCGGCGGGTCGGGGAAGGCATGCGCGTGGACGACCTGTGCCGGGCCAGCATGATCTGGAGCGACAACGCCGCCGCCAACCTGTTGTTGCGGACCATCGGCGGACCGGGCGGGCTGACCCGCTTCGCGCGCGCGCTCGGCGACCCGCACACCCGGCTGGACCGCTGGGAGACCGCGCTCAACAGCGCCACCCCCGGCGATCCGCGCGACACCACCACGCCCGCGGCGATGGCCGGGAACCTGCGGCGCCTGCTGCTGGGCGAGGCCCTGCACCCCGCCTCGCGCGCCCTGCTGACCGGCTGGCTGGTCGACAACCGCACCGGCGATGCGCGCCTGCGCGCGGGCCTGCCGGCGGGCTGGCGCGCTGGCGACAAGACCGGCACCAGCATCAACGCCGAAGACCAGGGCACCGCCAACGACATCGCCGTGCTCTGGCCGCCCGGGCGCCAGCCGGTCCTGGTGGCCTGCTATCTCACCGGTGCGCCGCCGGACGTCGACGCGATGAACGCGGTGCATGCGGCGGTCGCGCGCGCCGCGGCGGCGGCGCTCGGCTGACCGGCGCGGCGCAACAGCCGGGCAGGCGGTGCGCCCACACCCGCGGGCGCCGCCCCGGAACGTCGGCCGCGACCGGCCGCGGTCCGGCAAACTGGCCCGTCACGCGTCCTGCAGCCGCGCCTGCAGCGCCATCGCCGCGGCCGGGTTGCGCGCCTTGGCGGCGCCGATGAAATAGACGAATACCTCGCGCGGCCGCGCCGGCGGCCGCTCCGCGCCGATGGTCGGCAGGTCCTCCGGCGCGCCGCCGGCGGCCCAGGCGCGCGCGCGGCGCGCCCAGGCGTCGAGTTCGTCGTCGGGGTAGCCGCTGGCGACCCGCTCGCGGCTGCGCATCAGCCGCGCATAGACGAAGTCGCCGGTGAGGTCGGCGAAGGACGGGTAGTCGGGCGAATCGGTGAACACCGTCGGCAGGCGGTGCTGGCGCGCCAGCGCCAGGTACTCCGGGCAGGCGAACGATGGATGCCGCACCTCCAGCACGTGGCGCAGCGGCGCACCGTCGAGTTCGCGCGGCAGCAGCTCGAGGAACGCGGCGAAGTCGTCGCGGTCGAACGCGCGGCGCGGGTCGAACTGCCAGAGGATCGGCCCAAGCCGATCGCCCAGCTCGGCCAGCCCGCCGAAGACGAAGCCCTCGATCGACTTGCCAGCGCCGGCCAGGCGCTTGGCGTCGGTGCAGTAGCGCGGCGCCTTGAGCGAGAACACGAAGCCCTCCGGCGTCTCCGACCGCCAGCGTGCGTAGGTGGCCGGCTTCTGGGCGCCGTAGAAGGTGCCGTTGATCTCGATCGCGGTCAGGTGCCGGCTGGCGTATTCCAGCTCGCGCTTCTGCACCAGCCCGGCCGGATAGAAGTTGTCGCGCCACGGCTTGAAGGTCCAGCCGCCGATGCCGGTGCGGATGCCGTGGATCGGTACCGGCGCGTCGGCGAACAGGTCGGTGCTCATGCGCTTTTCCTTGGATGCAGGTGGTGCGAAGTCGCTTTGCATAGAGCGGAGCTTGCTCCGCCGATCCCGGCTCCGGGAACCCGCGCAGCCGGGCAAACTCGGCTCCACGGGAACTTCGGGGGCATGCAGCCGGACAGGCCGGGCGCTACACGCCGGAGCGACGCACGTGGCGATCGAGGATGGCGGACAGCGGCGCGAGCTCAGGATATCGCGGCAGCACCTGGTCCAGGTAGGCAACGAAGCGGGGCGCGTCGGCCAGGTATTTAGGCTTGCCATCGCGGTAGTGCAGCCGGGCGAACAGACCGAGGATCTTGAGGTGGCGCTGCATGCCCGCGCAGTCGGCGTCACGCCGGAATGCGTCGGGCGCGGGCACCGGCAGCCCGGCTGCGAGGGCGCGTGCATGGTAGCGGCCGAGCCAGGCGTCCACCCTCGCCGCCGGCCAGGAGTGGAAGGCGTCGCGGAACAGGCTGACGGGGTCGTAGGCGAGCGGCCCGCGCACGGCGCCCTGGAAATCGATCACCGCTACGCCGCCGGGTACCGGCATCAGGTTGCGCGGCATGAAGTCGCGGTGCACGAACCCCTGCGGCTGGGCCAGCATGTTCCCGATCAGGTGGTCGGCCACCCGCTGCAGGGCGTCGCGCTCCTGCCCGTCGAGCGCCACGCCCAGGTGGCGGCCCAGGAACCACTCCGCGAACAGGTCGATTTCCCGCTGCAGCATCGGCCGGTCGTACCCCGGAAGGTCCGGTGGACACGCGATCGCCTGCAGCACCAGCAGCTGGTCGAACGCGGCCTCGAACATCGCGTCGGCATCCAGTGGGCCGATCGCCTGCAGACAGGTCTCGGTGCCCAGGTCCTCCAGCAGCAGGAACCCGGCATCGACGTCCGCCGCCAGGATTTCGGGCACGCGCACCCCGGCCCCGTCCAGTAGCGCGTGGATGCGCAGCCATGGGCGCACGTCTTCCAGCGCCGGCGGCGAATCCATGACGATGCGGCTGCCGGCGGCCGTCCTCGCGCGCCAGTAGCTGCGGAAGCCGGCATCGGCCGAGGCCGGCTCGAGTGCGAGCGCGCTGTCCCCGACCACCTCGCGCGCCCAGTGCAGGCGCGCGGCGACACGGGCGGCGGCCGGAGCGAGCGCTGCGATCTGGATGGCGTCCATTCGCGCAGGGTAGCAAGCGCACGGGCGGCCCATAAGAGCGCGCGATGCGCGCGGATCAGATTCTGGGATACCAGCCCCGGCGGTCCATCGCGTACACCACCGCCCACCACACCGCGACAAAGGCCACGGCGAAGGCCAGCGAAGGCAGGAATGGGCCGAAAAGCGGCGCCAGCCAGCCAAACCCGATCCGGTACAGCGGCTCCAGCCACCCGGCCGCGATCAGCAGGTAGACCATGGCCGCGGATCCGGCGTAGGCGACGATCGCGTTGCTCCCGAAACGGCGCCCCAGCGGCGGCCAGCCGCGGCGGTCCACCAGCACGTGCGCCGCCGCCAGCGCCAACAGCGCCCAGCCCGCGGTCCACAGCACATACGAGGGAGTCCAGAGATTCTTGTTCAGCGGCAGCGCCTGCGCCCCTAGCGCCCCAAGCGCCAGCGCCGCCGCGCCGGCCGCCCACAGCCGCGTGAGCCGCCCCGTCCTGAGCCACGCCCCGGCGCGCAGCCCGATCAGCGTGGTGGCGAGTGCGCCCAGGGTGGAAAGCAGGCCTTCCGGATCGTGGCCCCGGCCGGTGGCCGCATCGAAGCGGTACAGCAGCGGCCCGAACAGTCTGGTGTCGATGCGGCTGGCGGGATTGCTCCACGGCTCGACGCCACCGGCGTACGCGAGCAGCGCGGCATACCCGGCCAGGGCCCCGCCCAGCAGCCACCATTGCGCCCGTGGCCCGGTCCACAACGCCAGCGACCCGACCACCAGGAAGCAGACGCTGATCCGCTGCAGGACCCCCCACAGGCGCAGGTGCGGCGCGTCCAGCACCCACCATGCCAGCAGGTGCAGCAGCAGGCCCAGCGCGACGATGCGCAGTGCGCGCGCCAGCACCGCGCGCTGCAGCGCCGGGCGCTCGGCGCCGGCCTCGGCGCGCGCCGATATCCCCAGCGCGATCGAGACCCCCACCAGGAACAGGAACAGCGGGAACACCAGGTCGGCGGCCGTGCAGCCATGCCAGGCCGCGTGCAGCAGCGGCCGATAGACGTGCCCCCAGTCGCCCGGATTGTTCACCAGCAGCATCGCCGCCACGGTCAGGCCCCGCAGCGCATCCACCGAGGCGAAGCGGGGCAGACCCGGACTTGGGGCAAGCCGAGGCGCCGGCAGGCACAGCCCGGCGGCGGTACCCAGGCCCGGGCCGTGGGCGAAGCGCCCCTGGCTACTCGGGCTCACCGCCGATCCAGGTCCGGCGCACCCGCAGATCGGCGTCGAGCAGCACCAGGTCGGCGCGGTACCCGGGTGCGATGCGTCCGTAGCGGTCGCCCAGGCCGAGGCATTCGGCCGGATAGGCCGACGCCATCCGTGCCGCCTCCTCCAGCGGCAGCCCCAGCAGGCGCACGCAGTTGCGCACCGCCGTGGCCATGTCCAGCGCGGACCCGGCCAATGCTCCGGCTGCATTGCGGCAGATGCCGTCTACCGCGGTGATGGTCTCGCCGTACAGCGTGTAGGCGGGATCGTCGGCGCCGACCGGCGGCATCGCATCGGTGACCAGGAACAGCTTGCCGCGCGGCTTGGCCGCCAGCGCCACCCGCAGGCTCGCCGGGTGGGCGTGCACGCCGTCGACGATGACGCCGCACCAGCTGTCGCGGTCCTCCAGCGCGGCGCCGACCGCACCCGGCTCTCGCCCCTGCAATGGCGTCATCGCGTTGAACAGGTGGGTGAAGCCGCGCACGCCAGCGGCCAGGCCCGCGCGCAGCTCGTCGTAGCTGCCGTCGGTGTGGCCGGCGAAAACGACCACGCCCGACTCGGCGAGCGCGCGGATGGTGGCGGCCGGAACGCGCTCGGGTGCGAGCGTGAGCAGCGTCGGGCCGTTGTCCAGCGACCCGGCCAGCGCGATCTCGGCGGGGCCGGGCACGTGGAACATGGCGGCATCGTGGGTCCCCTTGCGGGCTGGCGCGAGGTAGGGTCCCTCGAGATGGATGCCGAGCACGCCGGGCACGCCCTGCGCGATCGCCTCGCGCACCGCGGCGATCGCCGTGCGCATCGTCTGGGGCGTGTCGCTGATGAGCGTCGGCAGCAGCGCGGTGGTGCCGAAGCGGCGGTGCGCGCGGGCGATCGCGCGTACGCCCTCGACGGTCGGCAGGTTGTTGAACAGCACGCCACCGCCACCGTTGACCTGCAGGTCGACGAAGCCCGGCAGCAGCGTCGCGCCGCCCAGGTCGACCCTGTCCGCGTTGCGCAGCCGCGGATCGTCCGGCGCGGCCACGGCCCCGATGCGCGCACCCTCCAGCAGCACCGCGACATCGTCGCGAAAGCCCTGGTCCACCAACACCCGGCCATTGAGCAGCGCCGTTGCCATCACACCGTCTCCGTCACCTTGGCCAGATGCGGCGGCGCGTCCGGCGCGAAGCCGCGCGTGCGCGAGAGCGCCTCGACCGCCCGGTAGAAGCTCTGCACCGTCAGCAACGGCGCGGCGGCGGGGTGCGGCGCCTCCGCGACCGGCAGATTGCCGTGGCGCGAGGCCGTCCACGTGGCGGCGCCACGGGCGCGGAACTCGTGCGCCATCGCCAGCGTGCCGCGCTCGGTCTCGTCGGGCTGCGCGAGCACCAGCACCGGGAAGCCCGGACCCACCAGCGCCATCGGACCATGCTTCACCTCGGCCGAACTGTACGCTTCGGCGTGGAGGCCGCAGGTCTCCTTGAACTTCAACGCCGCCTCCTGGGCCACGCCCAGGCCCAGGCCGCGCCCGAGCACGAACAGGTTGGCGGTTCCGGCGAGCCCGTCGACCAGCGCCGTCCAGTCCTGGTTCCAGGCGGTGCGCAGCGCATCCGGCAGCGCTGCGAGCGCCTGCTGCAACCGCGGATCGTCCTTCCAGCACGCGGCCAGCTGCAGCAGCGCGGCCAGCGAGGCGATATAGCTCTTGGTGGCCGCGACGCTGCGCTCGGGACCCGCATGCAGGGCGATCACCGTGTCGGCCAGGGCGGCGAGCGGAGAATCCTCGGCATTGACCAGCGCCACCACCCGGGCCCCTGCCGCCTTCGCGCCTTCGGCGTTGCGCAGCAGGTCGGGGCTGCGCCCGGACTGCGAGATCACCAGGTAGAGCGCGCCGCGCAGGTGCTGGCTGGCGGCGTAGACCGAGCCCACCGATGGCGAGGCCGAAGCCGTGGCCCTGCCCAGCTGCGTCTCGAACAGATACTTGCCGTAGGTGGCGGCGTGATCGGAACTGCCGCGGGCGCAGGTGACCACGAACGGCGGCGGATCGCGGCGCAGCGCACGGCCCAGCTCGGCGACCGCTTGGGCGTTGCGCGAGAGCTGCAGGGCGACGACCTCGGCCGCCTGCGCGGCCTCGTCGAACATCCAGCTCGGGCCGGTCGGAGCGGCGGCGGTATCGGCATGAGCGTGCATGTCAGGCGTCCTGGGCGGGGGGCGGGCGCGGACGCATCGGGGCAGTGGAACCACGCACCACCAGCTGCGGCACGAAGCCGTGGTTGTGCACCGCGGCGACGGGCGCCTCCGGCGCGTCGAGACGCAACTGCGCGATCAGCAGCCGCGCGGCGTGGCGGGCGATCTCCTCGGTGGCCTGCTTGGCGGTGGTCAGCGGCGGCCACGACTGCTTGGAGAACGGACTGTCCTCGAACCCGGCGATCGACAGATCGTACGGGACGTTCATCCCGACCGACTTGGCCGCGGCCAGCACCCCGGCGGCGATCTCGTCGTTGGAGCCGAAGATCGCGGTCGGCGGGTCCCTCAGCGCCAGCAGCCGGCGCGCGCCGCGGAAGCCGTCGTCGAAGGTGTAGTCGCCCGGCACCACCAGGTGTTTGTCGAGGGTGATCCCGTAGTCCTGCAGCGCCTTCTCGTAGCCGAGATAGCGCTCCGAGCTGGAACGATGCTCCTGCCCGCCCCAGAGGAAGCCGATCCGCTGGTGGCCCAGCTGCACCAGGTGCTCGGTGATCTCGTAGGCGGCGTCGCGGTCGTCGACGAACACGCAGGGGTGGCCGTCCTGGGGGTCTTCGGCGGCGGCGATGATGCGTACCAGCTTCACTCCGCGCGACGCCAGCGCCTCCACCAGTTCCATGCGCTCGGACATCGGTGGCGCGAGCACCAGCCCGGCCAGGCGCGAGCGCCGCATCCAGTCGCACAGTTCGTTCACCAGCAGCGGCGAGCTGGCGTCGCAAGGGTGGATCTGAAGGTCGAAACCGGTCTCGCGGCAGGCGGAAAGGACGCCGTTCTGCACGCTGATGATGTAGTAGGGGTTGGGGTTGTCGTAAGCCACCCCGATCACGAACGCGGTGGCGCTGCGCAGGTTGCGCGCCGATGGATCCGGCTCGTAGTCGAGCTCGGCGATGGCGTGCAGGACCCGCGCCCGGGTCGCCTGCATGACCGACGGCTCGTTGTTGATCACCCGCGAAACCGTCTTCAGGGACACCTTCGCGCGCTCGGCGACGTCGCGGATGGTCGGCTTTCTCATGTTCGTCTATCCCGGCCGGTGAAGCTCATGATGCGTCCGGTCGCCGCGCACCGGCCAGGCCCAGGCGATGGCCGCGCCGGGCGTAGTAGAGGATGTACAGGTAGCAGGGCAGCATCAGCAGCAGGAACACCAGCTGGAAGTCGAAGTGCTGTTTGAAGACCGCGAACGCCTGCGGGATGATCGCGCCCCCGGCGATCCCCATCACCAGCAGCGCGGAGCCGGTCTCGGTGGAGCGCCCCAGGCCGCGGATCGCCATGGGGAAGATCGCCGGCCACATCATCGCATTGGCGAAGCCGAGCGCGGCGACGAAGCCCACCGACAGGTAGCCGCCGGTCAGGTACGCGGCGGTGGTGAACGCGATGCCCAACAGCGCCGAAACGCTGAGATACCGTTCCTGCGAAACGAAGCGCGGGATCAGCACCAACCCCGCCAGGTAGCCCAGCAGCATCGCGAACAGGGTGAACGAGGTGAAGAACTTGGTGTGATCCAGCGGCAGCGCCAGCGCCTGGCCGTAGGTGCCGATGGCGTCTCCCGCCATGACCTCCACGCCGACGTAGGTGAACAGGCACAGCACGCCCAGCCACAGGTGCGGGAAGCTGAAGATTCCGCGTCCGGCGCCCGCCCCGCCCGCGTCCGCATTCGCCTCCGCCGGCCGGAGCTCGGGCAGCGGCGAGAGCAGCACGCCGGCCGCCACCAGCATCAACACGCCGGCCATCGCCATGTACGGTGCGTGGATCTTTGCGGCGAAGGCGTCGAGCAGCTGCGCCCGCCCGGCGGGATCCGCGGCGGCGACCTCGCCGGCAAGATCACCGATGCCGTGCAGCACCAGCGTTCCCAGCACCAGCGGCGCGAGGATCCCCGCGACCTTGTTGCAGATCCCCATCAGCGCGATCCGCTGCGCCGCGCTGTCGATGGGCCCGAGGATGCTGACGTATGGATTGACCGCGGTCTGCAGCAGCGCGAGACCGCCGCCGATCACGAACAGTCCCGACAGCGCACCCGGGTACCAGCGCTGGGTGGAGAACTCGCCGAACAGCATCGCCCCGCCCGCCATCACCGCCAGGCTCAGGGCCAGGCCCTTCTTCATGCCGGTCCGTTTCAGCACCCAGGCCGCGGGCAGCGCCAGGAAGAAGTAGGACAGGTAGAACACCATCAGCACCAGGAAGGCGTTCACCTCGTCGAGTTCGAAGGCGAGCTGCACGAAAGTGATCAGCGGCCCGTTGATCCAGGTGAAGAAACCGATGATGAAGTAGAGCAGCCCCATGATCGCGATGGCCATGGGGAGTGGCGAGCGGGCGCTCACGGCGGCAACTGCGGTCATCCTGGCGTCTCCTGTGATTCGGCCCCGGCCTGCGCGAACCACGCGGGCGCCGGTGTCTTCTTCAAGCCATATGAGTCCAACGTTGTCATAAAACTTGCCGGACTGCCACGAAATCGACGAGATTTGCGTCGAAGAACGTGCTGTCATGCAACATTTGTCCTGCCAATTCTGTCGATGTCCTGCTTAAGACAACCGTTATTATCTACATCCGTGGCGCTAAATTAGCTCTTGGTTCACATGAATACCCATGAATAGATCTAATTGCGCCGAGCCGGCAAGGAAATCCACAAACCATGTTGACATCGTTGTCAAACTATTTTCACACTCGGTCACGACTTCCGCGGTGCATCTCGCCGCAAGCACCCACACCAGCACCGGGGACGACGTGCCAGCGATCGCAAGCCCGCTACGGATCGACGCCATGAACAGCAGCGCGAAACCGTTCATCGCCGCAGACGTCGGCGGCACCCATGTGCGCATCGGGCTGGTACGGCGCAGCGACGACCCCTCTCATCCGATCTCGGTGCTTCAGTACCGCAAGTACGTCTGCGCCGCATGGCCGGGGCTGGCGGACATCGTCGAGGACTTCCTGGCCCGGCTCGGTGCCGTCGGCGTCGAGGAGGGCGCGATCGCCAGCGCCGGTTACGCGCTCGAGGACGGTTCGGTGATCACCGTGAACCTGCCCTGGGGCATCTCGCTCAACGAGATCCGCGAGCGCCTCGGCTTCCGGGAGTTCCACCTGGTCAACGACTTCGAAGCCGTCGCCCATGCCGCCGCGTATGTCGACGCCAGCGAGGTGCTGCAGTTGGCGGGCCCGGAGACCGCACCCCCCGGTCCGACCCTGGTCGTCGGCCCCGGCACCGGCCTGGGCGCGGCGGTATGGATCCCGACCGCCAAGGGACCGGTGGTCCTGGCCACCGAGGCGGGACAGGCGGCGCTGACCACCGGCAACGATCTGGAAGCCGCGTTGCTGCGCGAACTGCTGCGTGAGCGCGACCACGTGCCCAACGAGCATGCGCTTTCCGGCCCCGGGCTGATGAACCTCCACGCGGCGCTGGCGAAGCTGCGGGGCGGGGGTCGGGCCTACGCCACGCCCGGAGAGATCACCGCCGCGGCGCTCGAGGGCAGCGACCCGCTCGCGCGCGAGAGCCTGGAGGTGTTCTGCGGCCTGCTGGGGAGCACGGTCGGCGACATGGCGCTGCTGTACGGGGTCCACGGGGGGATCTACCTGGCGGGCGGGATCCTGCCGCAGATCCGCGAATTCCTGCTCCAGAGCAGCTTCGTGCCGCGGTTCCTCAACAAGGGGCCGATGCGCGAGGCGCTCGAGCGCATCCCGGTGAAGCTGGTCGAGCACGGCCAGCTGGGCGTGATCGGCGCCGCCACCTGGTACCTGGGCACGAGGGCGGACGGGCGCTGAGGCGGGAGCCGGCGCCAAGGGCAGCAAGCGCGCGGGCGGGCAGCGACGCGCGGTACGGATACGCAGGGCACGGCACCGGCCGCACGGCCGCCGCCGCAACTCAGACAGCGACGAGGAGACACATGATGAATCACCGTAAATCCGTATTGTCCGCGGCGATCCTGGCCTGCCTGGGTGTGAGCGCACAGGCGCAGGCACAACAGGCTCCCGCGCAGCAGCCGGTGGCGGAGGCCGCCGAACTCGACCGCGTGGTGGTGACCGGCATCCGCGGCAGCCTGCAGCAGGCCCTGGACACCAAGCGCAATGCCGACGCCTTCGTCGACGCGATCACCGCCGAAGACGTGGGCAAGTTCCCGTCCACCAACGTCGCCGAGGCGATGACGGTCATCCCCGGCGTGACCATCGACCGCCTGTTCGGCCAGGGCGAGAAGGTGAGCATCCTCGGCACCGACCCTGCGCTCAACCGCACGCTGCTCAATGGCCAGACGGTCGCTTCGGCCGACTGGTTCATCGTCGACCAGCCCGGCCGCACCTTCAACTACGCGCTGCTGGCGCCCGAGATCGTCGGCAAGGTGGAGGTGTACAAGTCGCCCGAGGCGCGCATCGACGAAGGCTCGATCGGCGGCACGGTCATCGTCACCACCCGCCGTCCGCTCGACCTTGACGCCAATACCTTCGCCGGCTCGATCGGCTATCTCTACAACGACCGCTCCGAAGAGGCGGATCCGCAGGGTTCGCTGATGTACAGCTGGAAGAATCCGGCCGGCACCTTCGGCGTCGCCGTCTCGTTCCAGACCTCCACGGAGAACCTGCGCCGCGACGGCGTCGAATCCTATGGCTCGGTGTCGGCGCGCGACTATCGCGACGGCCAGGGCGGCGGCGGCTCGGTCAACAACCTGCCGCCGGACTGGTCGCAGGCGCCGAATCCGGACGGCTCGCAGCCGACCCTGCCAGCCAGCTGCACCGGCACGTGCGCCGAGACCCTGGAGAATAACCTCGACGCGCGCGGGCCCAACTCGCTCAGCGCCTCGTTCTTCGAGCAGGAGCGAAAGCGCAACAGCTTCACCCTGTCGCTGCAGGCCAGGCCGGTGGACAGGCTCGATCTCGAGTTCAACGCCCTGCGGGTGGATGCCAGCTACGACAACCTCAACCAGTCCATGTTCGCCTTCATGGGCAACGCCTGGAACGGGTTGATGAAGATGACCGACGTCACCATCGAGGACGGCATCATCACCCGGGGCACATTCGCCAACGCGCTGTCGGTGCTCGACGTGCAGAACCGGCTCGCGGAGATCGATACCGAGTCGTACGACTTCAAGGCCGGCTGGGACGACGAACGCTGGTTCGCCTCCGCCCACGTCGGCACCACCAAGGCCACCGGCGGCACCAGCCAGCAGGTGTTCGGCGAGTTTCTCAACTGGGCCGACTACAGCTACGACATCAGCGGCGCGCCGGGACGCCCCGGCAGCGTCTCCTACCCGGGATCGAATCCGTTCAGCGACCCCTCGGCGTTCCGGTTCGACGGCGGCTGGGGCACCGACCCCGACGACCCGGCGGCCTGGAACCCCGGGTGGGGCGGCAACGTGGTGTTCAAGCCCACCAGCGACCGCGAGCGCTACGGCCAGCTGGACTTCGGCGTCCGCCTGGATTCGCCGGTCTACCTGCTGCGCTTCGGCGCCAAGCGCCGCGAACACGAGACCGAGCAGCTGATGGGCGGCGTCTCGCTGGCATCGGTGGCCGGCTACGGCGATGCGCCCGCCTCGCTGTTCGATCCGAGACAGGTGCCCGACAACTACCTCGACGGGTTCGACGGCGTCACCGACGAGATGGAGAATCGCTTCTACATCGACGGATGGGCGCTCGCCGACTACATCCTCGGCGGCGACTGGCTTGCCCCGTGGCAATCGATGCCGGTGCCGAGCACTTTCAACGATCCATCTTTCGCGGCCAACACCTTCAAGATCACCGAGGATGTCGACGCGGCCTACGTGCAGGCGGACTTCAGCTTCGCGCGCGTGCGCGGCAACGTCGGGCTGCGCTACGTGCGCACCGAGTCCGAGAGCGCCGGCTGGGCCTGCGTCGCCACCGACGTGCCGCCGCCCTGCCCGGCCGACGGCTATGCGCCGGTGAGTGTGAACAAGCAATACAACAACGTGTTGCCGAACCTCAACCTGGTGTACGAGGCCACCGACGACCTGCTGCTGCGTTTCTCCGCCGCGAGCGTCATCGCCCGGCCCAACTACGCCGACATGTCCAGCTACTTGTGGCTGGGCGACCAGACCCTCACCGGCGGCGGCGGCAACCCGGATCTGGAACCCTACGAGGCCAACAACTTCGACGCGTCGGCCGAATGGTACTTCGCTGAAAACTCGATCCTGTCCGGCACCGTGTACTACAAGGACATCGACAACTACATTCTCACCACCACGCGCCCGGAAACACATTTCAACCAGGCGCAGGGCGAGGAGACGGTCTACCAGGTCTCGCGCCCGGACAACGCCGGCACCGCCAAGATCCAGGGCGTGGCGATCGCCTTCCAGCAGAGCTTCGACAACGGCCTGGGCGTCCTGGCCAACTACACCTACTCCGACGGCGAGTCGAGCACCGGGGAACCGATGCCGTACAACTCCGAGAACCAGGTCAATCTCAGCCCGTTCTTCGAGGCCGGCGCCTGGAGCGCGCGCGTCACCTATTCCTGGCGCTCGAAGTACTTCACCAACGTCGACCGCGGTGACGAGCTGTGGGTGCGGCCGTACGAATCGGTGGACGCCTCGCTGGGCTACCGCTTCAACGACAACTACAGCCTGACTCTCAATGCGATGAACCTGCTCGACGAGGCCTATCACAGCTATGCCACCGACGAGCGGCTGACCCGCGGCGTGTACCGCAGCGGCCGGCGCTATACCGCGATGTTGCGGGTGAACTTCTGAAACCGTCGGCGCATGCCCCTGCCGTTGAGGCGACCTGCGCGGGCCGGGTGCGCCGGGCCCGCATTCTTCGGACACTGGATAGAGGACGAGGCGATGATCCGCGCTTGCAGCCCCCTTCTTCGCACGCTACTCATCGGCCTGGCCGTCCTGCTGGCCGCCGCCTGCGGCCCGCTCGACGCGGCCTCCGCGGGGGCGGAAGAGACCGCGGTGCCCGATCCGGCCGCGGCCCTGGTTCCGGCGCCGGTATCGCTGCGCGCCGGTGACGGCCGGTTCGCGCTGTCCGCGGCCACGCCAGTGCACGCCGAGGGCGCGGACGCGGCCGCGGCCGCACGCCATTTCGCTGCGTACGCAGCGCGCAGCCACGGGCTGGCGCTGGAGGTCGGCAGCGGGCAAGGCAGGGCCGGCGGCATTCGTTTCGACATCGACGCTGGCGCGGACTTCGGCGGGCCCGAGGCCTATGCGATCGAGGTCGCGCCGGAAACGGTGCGCGTGAGCGCGGCCGATCCGCGCGGGCTGTTCTATGGCGCGGTGACCCTGTGGCAGCTGCTCCAGGGCGATGCGGACCGTACCGGCGGAGTCGCGCTCCCGGCGGTACGGATCCAGGACGCCCCGCGCTTCGGCTGGCGCGGCTTCATGCTGGACTCGGCGCGGCATTTTCAGAGCGTCGAGGAGATCAAGCAGCTGCTCGACGCGATGGCGCGCCACAAGCTCAACGTCTTCCATTGGCACCTGACCGACGACCAGGGCTGGCGTATCGAGATCCGGCGCTACCCCCGCCTGGCCGAAGTCGGCGGTTGCCGCATCCCCGCCGGAGACGGAGGCGTCGATCCCGGCACGGGGGCGCCGGTGCCGTACTGCGGCTACTACACCCAGGCGCAGATCCGCGACATCGTCGCCTACGCCGCCGAGCGGCACATCACCGTGGTGCCGGAGATCGACGTGCCGGGGCATGCGCAGGCGGCGGTGGCGGCCTACCCCGAGCTCGGGGTGACCGGCGAGCAGGTCGAGGTGCTGAACGAATGGGGCGTGAACCAGACCCTGTTCAACGTCGAGGAGAGCACCTTCGAGTTCCTCGAGAACGTGCTGGCCGAGGTCGTGGAACTCTTTCCCGGCACCTACATCCATGTCGGCGGCGACGAGGCGGTCAAGGACCAGTGGCAGGCTTCGGAACGGGTGCAGGCGCGGATGCGCGAACTCGGCCTGGCCGACGAGGCAGCGTTGCAGAGCCACTTCATCAAGCGCATGGAGCGCTTCCTGGTGGCCCGCGGCCGCCGCCTGATCGGTTGGGACGAGATCCTCGAAGGCGGCCTGCCGCCGGAGGCCACGGTGATGTCCTGGCGCGGCATCGAGGGCGGCATCGAAGCGGCCAGGCAGGGCCACGACGTGGTGATGACGCCTTCTTCCGAACTCTATCTCGACTACCTGCAGACCGATTCGCCGAACGAACCCCCGGGCCGCCCGGCGATGGTGACGCTGGAGCAGGTCTACCGTTTCGAGCCGGTGCCCCCGGGACTGGAGGCGGAACGCCGGATGCACGTGCTGGGAGTGCAGGCCAACCTGTGGACCGAGCATGCGCGCACGTTCGAGCGCGTGCAGCACCACGTCTTCCCGCGCCTGGCCGCGCTCGCAGAGACCGCCTGGACGCCGGCGGATCGGCGCGAATACGACGGCTTCCTGCGGCGCCTGCCGGCGCAGATGCAGCGCTATCGCGCAATGGGGATCGAGCCTGCGACGACCCCGTTCGAAGTGCTTGCGGACGCCACCCGCAACCGCGGCAGCGTCACCGTCGCGCTGCGCAATCCACTGGGCTATCCGGTGCGCTACACCCTCGATGGCAGCGAGCCGGGGCCCGGTTCGGCCATCTACCGCGCACCGCTCGATCTCGCGCTGCCCGCCACCGTCCGGGCGGCGGCATTCCACGGCGGCGTGGCGCTGGCGCCCGCCGCGACCCACGTTTTCGACGACGCCTCGCTGCTGGTCCGCACCGACGAGCAGCTCGGGACCTGTCCCGATACCGGCCGCCTGCTCCTGAGGCTGGAGGACGATGGCCCCCTGCACGGCGAGCGCGCGATCTTCAATGTCACGATCTTCTACCCGTGCTGGCTGTGGCCCGAGGCCGATCTGGAAGGCATCGCCGCACTGGAGGTTCGCGCAGGACGCATCCCCTATTACTTCCAGCTCGCCCACGACGAGCCGAACCGCAAGTTCCTGCCGGCGAGCACGGCCCACGGTGAACTGGTGGTGCAGTCGGGCGGTTGCCAGGGACCGCGTGTGGCCACGCTGCCGCTTCCGGCGAAGCCCGATGCCGACGGCTTCATCACCCTGCGTGCCCCGCTCACTCCGACTGCCGACAGGACCGACCTGTGCCTCACCTTCACCGGCGATACCCGGCCGACGATGTGGGTGCTGGACCGCGTCCGCCTGCTCCCCGGCCGGCCCCGGCCGTAAAGCGGAGTCTGCTCCGCCGCGCCCGGCCCCCGAAGGGCGAATTCGCAAGCCGCGGTCGCACACGAAGCAGTGGAGCGTGTTCCGCGCTACGGATCGACGTCGCGGCCGGAGGGCGGGATCCGTCGATCGACCGCGAGCAACGCATCGCGCCAGGGCGTGAGCCGCGTCGCCAGCCCGGCGATCACCCCGAGCGTGTTGGCGAGCGCGTCGGCGCGCTCGGCCTGGCGCAGATCGGTCAACGCGCCCTGCGCGTACTCCAGCCCGATCCCCATCAGGACCAGGCCGAGGCCGGCGCCGAGCAGCGAAGCCCAGCGCGAGTGCAGCTGCACCGCGCCGGCGGCGAGCACGAAGTAGGCGGCGAGGTGGCCGAGCTTGTCGCCGCCGGCGACCGGCGGCAGCGGCGGCGGCGGCGCCAGCGAGGCCGCCACCACCGCGGCCACCGCCAGGCACCACAGCCCGCTCCACAGCAGCGGACGGCGGAACGGCTTGAGCGAGCGGCCGGGGCGCAGCCGGGTCACAGGCGGTAGCTCAGGTCGCCGGCGAGGAAGGCGTGCGCGAAGTGGACGTCGCGGGCGAAGCCCATCGCCTGGAAGCGCTCGCCCATCGCGCCGGGCAGGGTCAGGGTCTTGACCTGCTGGCGCAGTGCGTAGCGGGCGGCCTCGTCGGCGGCGCGCGCCTCCTGCTCGGCCAGCAGCCGGTCGAGCCCGTTGCCGAGCAGGAAGCTGGCCTGCGAGCAGTAGCCGGAGAACTCGAAGCCCGCGCCGGTGCCGGCCTCGGCCAGCGCGGTGAAATCGACCGACGCGGTCAGGTCCTGCAGGCCGAGGTTGGCATATGCGTTGCCGGCCACGCGGTGGCGGTGGAAGGCGCGCAGGGTGCCCTCGTCGCGCTGCGGCAGGTAGTACTCGCGGCGCGGGTAGCCGTAGTCGACGAACAGCAGCGCGCCGGTGTCCATGCCGCCGATCACCGCCTGCACCCAGTACGGCAGCTGCGGCAGCAGTTCGGAGCGGTAGCCGTCGGCGAACGGAGCGTCGAGCTGGCGCTCGACGTGGCGCACGGCCGCGGCGAGCAGCGCATCCGCGGGCCGGTCGAGGCGCGCGAAGTTCCCGCCGGGCTCGATCCCGACGTGCTCCTCGAACACCTCGCCGTCGCGAAGCACGAAGCGCGGGGTGGGCAGCGCGTCGATCACCTCGTTGGCGAACAGCACGCCGTTCCAGCGCTCCTCGAGCGGCCGTTCGAGCCAGCGCACCCGGTCGAACACCGGCGGGGTCAGGCGCCGCTGCAGGTGCTCGCGCTGGCGCTGGCGCAGGTCCGCGCTGGGCTCGAGGATGGCGTAGCTGGCCGGCATCGCATCGAGCTGCATCAGCTGCTTGATGGCGTATTCGGCGAAGCGACCGCTGCCGCCGCCGATCTCGACGAACCGCGCGTCCTCGCCGATGGCGCGCAACACCGGCGCCAGCGCCTCGGCCACGCAGCCGGCGAACAGCGAACCGAGCTCGGGTGCGGTGACGAAATCGCCGGCGGCGCCGAACTTGGCCGCCCCGGCGCTGTAGTAGCCGAGCCCGGGCGCATACAGCGCCAGCTCCATGAAGCGGGAGAACGGGATACTGCCGCCGGCCTGCGCGATCTGCTCGCGGACCAGCGCCTCGAGGCGCCGGCTGTGCGCCAGGGCGTCGGCGTCTGCTGGGGGAATCGACATCGGCGCTCCATTCAGTCCTGCTTCCAAGTCTACGGAAGCGGCGTTGAATGGCGGGTGGCGATAGCCGGTATCGTGGCGGCTGCCGCATCGCACCGGAAGCCCGCCATGGCCGCAGACCACCGCCCAGTCGCCCTCGTCACCGGCGCCGCGCGCCGCCTGGGCGCGGCGATCGCGCGGCGCCTGCATGCCGACGGCTACGACATCGCCCTGCACTACCGCCGCTCCGCGCGCGAGGCCGCGGCGCTGCTCGCCGAGCTGGAGACAGCGCGGCCCGGCAGCACGCTGGGGCTGCAGGCGGAACTCGGCGACTTCGACCGCCTGCCCGAGCTGGTCGCCGGGACGGTCGGCCGGTTCGGCCGGCTCGACGCGCTGGTCAACAACGCCTCGAGCTATGCCGCCACCCCGCTGGGCAGCGTCACCCCTGCGCAGTGGGACGCGTTGTTCGCCAGCAACGCCCGGGCGCCGTTCTTCCTGGCGCAGGCCGCGGCACCGCACCTGCGCGCGGCGCGCGGCGCGATCGTCAACCTCACCGATATCCACGCAGAGCGCCCACGGCCCGGCTACGCGCCGTACTGCATGGCCAAGGCCGCGCTGGCGATGGCCACCCGTGCACTGGCGCTGGAGCTGGCCCCGGAGGTGCGGGTGAACGCGGTGGCCCCGGGGGCGATCCTGTGGGCCGAGGACGAGACCGACGAGGCACGCCAGCGCCGCCTGCTGGCGCGCACCCCGCTCGGCCGCACCGGCACCCCCGGCGAGGTGGCCGCCGCGGTGGCCTGGCTGCTGGCGGATGCCGGCTACGTCACCGGGCAGGTGATCGCGGTCGACGGCGGCCGGCTGATCGGCGGCTGACACCCGCTCCCGCAGAGCCGGGTTTGCCGGGCTGCGCGGGCCGGTTGCAGCTGCGGAGCCGCCAGCGTAGGAGCGTGCCATGCACGCGAAGGCCGGCGCGGCAGGCAAGGTCCGGGGTCGCCGCCCACCCCCGCCCGGAACCGCCCGCGACCCCCGCGGCCATGGGCCACTCCTACAACACAACGGTCAGGCCATCTCCCCGGCCGCGCGGTCAGCGCTTGTCGAACGCGTGGTCGAGCTGCAGGCCCTGGAACGCCTCCGGGGTCTGGTGCGAGACCGCGTAGCGGTACAGCACCGCCGAATACACCCCGCTGAGCGCTGCCTGGAACACCCCCAGCAGCAGCAGCGCGATCAGGAACAGGCCGCCGACCAGGATCGCCAGGCCCAGCCAGGCCTGCGCCGCGAGGATCGTCAGGCCGATCCCGAGCAGCACGGTGCCGAAGGTGATCAACCCGAACGCCGCGCCGATGCCGATGTTGCCGATGGCGTTCTCGCCCCAGGTGCGCTTGAGCAGGGCCACGCTTTCCTTCAGCGCGTCGATCGGCCCGAGGTCGCGGCTGACCAGCACCGGCACCACCAGGAAGGTGGCCAGGGTCCAGGCCGCGCCCAGGCCGCTGCCGATCAGGCGGACGATGAAGTTGTTGCGGTGGTTCTTCAGCGACTGCAGCAGCACGCCGACCGTGGCGGCGATGGCGGCATAGCCGAGGATCGCGGGAATGCGCTTCTTGGCGGCATTGAAGCCGTCGGCCAGGGTCGGGTCGCCGCCGTCCAGGCGGATCATCGCCGCCGCCACCAGCGCGCTGTTGAAGAAGATCACCACGCTGTACTGGCAGAAATAGAACAGGAACCCGAACACGAAGGCGCCGGCGCCCCAGCCCTCGGCGAAGACGCCCAGCAGCGACATCGGCAGCAGGAACGTCGCCAGCACCACCAGGGTGGCGGCCCCTGAGATCACCGGGAACAACATCAGCTCCTTGTCGGAGCGCAACACCGCAGCGCTGGCCTTCACCAGCGCCCAGCTGCGGGAAAATTTCTCGAACATTGTCCTGCCCCCTGTGATGATCCCATTCATCCTGCCGGCAGACGCGGCCCGCGACAAGTCCGGCTCGCCCCGCGGGAGCGTGCCGTGCACGCGAAGGCCGGCGCGGTGGACCACACCCGGAATCACCGCCGACCCGTCCGGAGCCACCCGCGCCCTTCGCGGCCATGGGCCGCTGCTACGGGAGCTCGAATGGCGAGGCGCCGGGCAGCGGTACCGGCGCCATCGGCACCGCGCGCTCGGGCGAGGCGGCCCACAGCTCGGCCAGGGTGCGGCCGCTCACCGGCTCGACCAGCTCCGGCGCGACCTCGGCCAGCGGCCGCAGCACGAAGGCGTGGCGCAACTCCGGCCGCGGCAGCCGCAGCGGCCGGCCCGGACCCTGTCCGGCCCCGGCCGGGGCGTCGAGCACCAGGTCGCCGAACAGCACGATGTCGATGTCCAGGGTGCGGTCGCCGTAGCGCGGGCCGGAACGGTCGCGCCCGTGTGCGTCCTCCAGCGCATGCAGCCAGGCATCGAGTGCGGGTGGATCGAGGTCGCTGTCGATCACCGCTGCGGCGTTGACGAAGTCCGGGCCGTCGAAGCCGACCGCCGCGGTCCGATAGGCCGGGGAGAATCTGGCGCCCGGAAAGCGTGCCGCGATCGCCGCGATCGCGGCGGCCAGGTGCCGGCCCGGCTCGATGTTGCTGCCCAGGCTCAGGCAGGCGCTGGCCACGTCAGGGCGCCGCCTCCGCGGCATCTGGCCTGCGCTCCAGCCGGGCCAGCCCGCCCGCGACGTCGGCGCCCGAGGGCGACTGGAACAGGCGCAGCCCGAACTCGGGCAGCACCGCCAGCAGGTGGTCGAAGATGTCCGCCTGGATGCCTTCGTATTCCGCCCAGGCGGTGGTGGCGGTGAAGCAGTACACCTCCAGCGGGATGCCGTGCGCATCCGGCTGGAGCTGGCGGACCATCAGGGTCATGTCCTGGCGGATCTGCGGGTGCGCGCGCAGGTAGGCGGCGACGTAGGCGCGGAAGGTGCCCAGGTTGGTGACCCGGCGGGTATTGACCGGATCCTTGCCGGCCGCCTCCAGCTTCGCGTTCCACTCCTCCAGTTCGCGGCGCTTGGCATCGAGGTACTCGTCGATCAGGGCGATCCGGCGCAGCGCGTCGCGCTCGCCCGGCTCGAGGAAGCGCACCGAGCTCTGGTCGATCAGCAGCGGCCGCTTGATCCGGCGCCCGCCGGCCTCGCTCATGCCGCGCCAGTTCTTGAACGAATCGCTGATCAGGCGATAGGTCGGAATGGTGGTGACGGTCTTGTCCCAGTTCTGCACCTTGACCGTGTTCAGGGCGATATCGATCACGTCGCCGTCGGCGCCGAGCTCCGGCATCTCGATCCAGTCGCCGACCCGGAGCATGTCGTTGCTGGCCAGCTGCACGCTGGCCACCAGCGAGAGGATGGTGTCCTTGAAGACCAGCAGCAGCACCGCGGTCATCGCGCCGAGGCCGGACAGCAGGATCAGCGGCGAGCGGTCGATCAGCGCGGCGATCGCCAGCACCGCCGCGAGCAGGAACACCACCAGCTTGGCGACCTGCAGGTAGCCCTTGATCGGCCGGGTGCGGGCGCGCTCGGCGTTGCGCGCGTACAGGTCGCCCAGGGCATTGAACAGGTTGCCCAGCGACAGCGCCACGGTGAGGATCACGTAGGCGCGGGCGACGTTGCGCACCACCAGCACCACCGCCTCGGGCAGGTCCGGCACCGCGGCGATGCCGAACGAGATCACCAGCGCCGGCACCACGTGCGCCAGCCGCGACAGCACTCCGCGCGCCAGCAACGCGTCGTCCCAATGCATCGGAGAGGCGCGCACCAACCCCCGCACGATGCGCAGCAGCACCCGCTGGGTCAGCCAGCTGGCGAGCGCGGCGACGACGACCAGGAGCAACAGGGAAAGCAGGGGGTCGGCGTGCGGCACGCTGGCCAGGGCGGGAATGGAGTCGCTGAATCGCTGCATGCGGACAGGTTAACAGGCGGCCGCCGGCGGTCGCGTCATGCGCCGCGGGTGCGCTCG
Organism: Luteimonas endophytica; assembly: GCF_029887875.1. Taxonomy (GTDB): domain Bacteria; phylum Pseudomonadota; class Gammaproteobacteria; order Xanthomonadales; family Xanthomonadaceae; genus Luteimonas; species Luteimonas endophytica. The sequence goes on along the minus strand of NZ_JARXRM010000045.1, from coordinate 129,177 downwards.
ATCACCACGCCCACCGCGCGCGCGCCGCGCACCGCACCGGGCTTGCCGAGTTTCAGCCGGAGCCAGGTCACCCCGAACTCGGACAGCACGATCTCCGCGCAGCGCTCGGCCAGGGTCTCGACCAGGCCGAATTCCGACTGCGACACATATTCGATCAGCCGCTTGCTGACCGCCTTGTAGTCCAGGGTGTCGCCGATGGCGTCGCTGGCCGCGGGCACGCGGTTGTCGAACGCCATCTCCAGGTCGATCACCAGCGGCTGGCGGATCCGCCGCTCCCAGTCGTAGATGCCGATGGTGGTCTCGATCTCGAGACCTTCTATGAAGACTTTGTCCATAAGAGCCGTGAATCGGGATTCGTGGTTGGCGATTCGGGATTGGCGATTCGCGAGAGCCGAAGCGGGTCGCAGGCACAGGTTAACGCGCCGACGCATCCCGCACTTGCGAATCACCAATCACCAATCACGGCGCCGGCGCCGCCAACGGCGGCAGCGACGCCATGTCCCAGCGCGGCAGCGCGCGGACCGCGGCGGTATCGTGCTGGCCGGCGGCGAGCCGAAGGGCGCCGGCGAAGGCGATCATCGCCCCGTTGTCGGTGCACAGCTCCGGGCGCGGAAAGCAGACCCGGCCGCCACGGTCGGCGGCCATGGCGTGCAGGCGCTCGCGCAGGCGGCGGTTGGCGCCGACTCCGCCGGCGACCACCAGCACCCCGCTGCCGGCCGCGTCCAGCGCGCGGCCGCACTTGATGGCCAGGGTCTCGACCACCGCGTCCTCGAAGCCGCGGGCGATGTCGGCGCGGGTCTGCGCGGACTGATCGCTGCCGCGCCAGGCCAGCAGCACCTGGGTCTTCAGCCCGCTGAAGCTGAAGTCGAGGCCGGGCCGGTCGGTCATCGGCCGGGAGAAGCGATGCGCGCCTGGGGCGCCCTCCGCGGCGAGCGCCGCCAGTTGCGGCCCGCCGGGATAGGGCAGCCCCATCAGCTTGGCGGTCTTGTCGAAGGCCTCGCCGGCGGCATCGTCCAGGGTCTCGCCGAGCAGGCGGTAGACGCCGATGGCGTCCACCGCCACCAGTTGGGTGTGGCCGCCCGAGACCAGCAGAGCGACGAACGGCGGCTCCGGCGGATCGTCCTCCATCAGCGGTGCCAGCAGGTGGCCCTCCATGTGGTGGACGCCCAGCGCTGGCACGTCCAGGGCCCAGGCCAGGGCCCGCGCCACCCCGGCCCCGACCAGCAGCGCACCGACCAGCCCCGGGCCGGCGGTGTAGGCCACCCCGTCGAGCTCCCGGACCCCGAGGCCGGCCTCGGCGAGGGTCCGGCGCAGCAGTGGCAGCAGCTTGCGCACGTGGTCGCGGCTGGCCAGTTCCGGCACCACGCCGCCGTATTCGGCGTGCAGGGCGACCTGGCTGTAGACCGCCTGGGCGCGCAGGCCGGCGGCGCCCGGCAGGGCGGTGTCGTAGACCGCCACGCCGGTCTCGTCGCAGGAGGTTTCGATGCCGAGGACGCGCATGGGCTGCCAGATGGGGGCGGGAAGGGCGGAACACCACGCCGGCGGGCGGGGAGATGGCTTGCGGGGGGCGTGCCGGTGCCGTTATCATACGCGGCTCGCCGTGCCCAGCCCGGCGAAGCTACCGTCCCGGAGAGTCCATGCCAAGCGTCAAAGTCCGCGAAAACGAGCCGTTCGAGTTTGCCCTCCGCCGCTTCAAGCGCACCTGCGAGAAGGCCGGAGTGCTGGCCGAGACGCGCAAGCGCGAGTACTACGAGAAGCCGACCCAGGAGCGCAAGCGCAAGGCCGCGGCCGCGGTGAAGCGCCAGGCCCGCCGCGCCTCGCGCGACGTCACCAAGCGCCAGCGCCTGTACTGAGTGCCGCCCCCGCGCCTTCGGCGCGGAGCGACCCGTACTCCTGCGAGAAGCCGGCACGCGCGAGCGTCGCCGGCTTCTTGTGTTGGAGGCCGGGATTCGTCGAAGCGCCGTGATTCGGCATGGGTGATGCGGGATTGGATCAAGCGAATCGCGCGAACCGGAGCTTTCGGCCCCCGTGAATTCCTTCGACAAGGCTCCTCGAATCACACATCCCCAATCACCATCACGGCTCCGACCATGACCCTCAAGCAGACCCTCACCGACGACATGAAGGCGGCGATGAAATCCGGCGACAAGGCCTCGCTCGGGGTGATCCGGCTGATCAATGCCGCGATCAAGCAAAGAGAAGTCGACGAACGCGTCGAGCTCGACGATGCCGCGGTGATCGCGGTGATGGAGAAGATGGTCAAGCAGCGCCGGGACTCGGTCTCGCAGTACGAGGCCGCGGCCCGCGAGGACTTGGCCGCGGTGGAGCGCGACGAGATCGCAGTGATCGAGCGCTACCTGCCGGCCAAGCTCGACGAGGCGGCGATCGCGCGGGCGGTCGACGCGGCGATCGCCGCCACCGGCGCAAGCGGCCCGGCCGACATGGGCAGGCTCATGGGCGTGCTCAAGCCGCAACTGGCCGGCCAGGCCGACATGGGCCAGGTCTCGGCGCTGGTGAAGAAGAAGCTCGCGGGCGGCTGATGGCGGCGGGCGCTCCCGGGCGGGGGCACATCGCGCTGCGGCCGGCGCGGCGCGAGGACGTGCCGCAGATCCTCGCCTTCATCCGCGAGCTCGGCGAGTACGAGCGCCTCGCGCACGAGGTGGTCGCCGACGAGGCCACCCTGGCCGACAGCCTGTTCGGCGCGCGCCCGGGCGCGGAGGTGGTGATCGCCGAGGTCGACGGCCGCGCGGCGGGCTTCGCCCTGTTCTTCCACAGTTTTTCGACCTTCCTCGGCCGGCCGGGCCTGTATCTGGAGGACCTGTACGTGCGCACGGAATTCCGCGGCCTGGGCGTCGGGCGCCGGCTCATGACGCACCTGGCAGGACTGGCGGTGGAACGCGGCTGCGGCCGCTTCGAATGGTCGGTGCTGGACTGGAACGCCCCGGCGATCGCGTTCTACCGCGGCATCGGCGCGGTCGGCATGGACGGCTGGACGGTGCAGCGCCTCGATGGCGACGCGCTGCGGCGGCTTGCCGCTGCGGACCCGGACGCTGGCGCCCACGGCTAGTCCTGCCACCGGCGCCGCGCCGCGGCGCTTTGCCGCGCTCCTGCGCCGTCGACCTGCCGTTCCCAGCGGCTCCCCGTCCGCCGCCGGCGGATTCGCGTCCGACCGGCCGGTGCGCTGCCTGCGGTCGCCCAGCCACCGCCGGCGGCGTGGCTCTCACGCTCCAGCCACGTGGCTCTGGCATGCTGCCGGCTCGACGCTCGCCCGCGACCTCCGGAACAGATGCCGCTGCCCGCCACCGACCTCAGAACCCGCCTGCTGCGGACCGTGCAGGACAGCCTGCCGGCGGCGGTGGTGCGGCGCTTCATCGAGATCGATCTGCTCACCCACGCCGCCTCGCTGTCGTTCTTCACCCTGATCTCGCTGGCTCCGCTGCTGGTGCTGCTGCTGTGGTTGACCTCGCTGCTCTACCCATCGGCGCAGGCGGCGCTGATCGACCAGGTCGGCGACCTTGCCGGGGCCAGCGCCGAGGAGGTGGCCGGAACGGTCATCGACAACGCGCGGCAGCGGCCAGACCTGGGCTCGCTGGCCGGGCTGTGGAGCACGCTGCTGCTGCTGCTCGGCGCGACGGTGGTGTTCGCGCGGCTGCAGCAGACCCTGAATCTGATCTTCCACACCGACGCCCGCCGCCTGGCGCTATGGGCCTGGCTGCGCAAGCGGGTGTTCTCGTTCGGGGTGGTGCTGGCGCTGGGCTTCCTGCTGCTGGTCTCGACGCTGCTGTCGACGGTGCTGGAGCTGGTGTTCTCGGGGGTGCCCTCGCTGCTGCCGGCGATCGGCAACGCCAGCGCGTTCGCGCTGTACGCATTCGCCTTCGGCCTGCTCTACCACTACCTGCCGGACCGTCGGGTCCGCTGGCACCAGGCGTTGCTCGGCGGGGTGCTCACCGCCGCGTTGTTCGTGCTGGGCCGGTGGGGGATCGGGCTGTACATCCGCCAGGCCGCCCCCGGCAGCGCCTACGGCTCGATGGGCACGCTGGTGGTGCTGCTGGTCTGGATGTACTACGCGGCGATGGTGTTCTTCGTCGGTGCGCTGATCACCGCGGTCATCGACGAGCGCTGGCGCGAGCGCCGCGGCACGCCGGAAGACGAAGCATCATTGCCGCCCGACCTCGCGGTCGAGGCCGAACCCCCGCCGCGGCGGCCGCCTGGGTAGGAGCGGCCCATGGCCGCCAAGGCCGCGGGTGGCGCCGGGCGGGCGGGTGCCGGTGGCGGGCGCGGTCCACGCCGCCGCCGGCATGCGTGCTGCGCACGGGTTGCGTGGCATCCTAGCGCGGCCATGGCCCGCATCCCCGACGCGTTCATCGACGACCTGCTCGCCCGCACCGACATCGTCGAGGTGGTCGGCGCGCGGGTGCCGCTGAAGCGCCAGGGCAAGGAATACGCTGCCTGCTGCCCGTTCCACGACGAGCGCTCGCCCTCGTTCACGGTCTCGCCGGTCAAGCAGTTCTACCACTGCTTCGGCTGCGGCGCGCACGGCAGCGCGATCAGCTTCCTGATGAACTACGACCGGATGGAGTTCCTCGATGCGGTCGAGGAGCTGGCGCGGCGGGCCAACATGGAGATCCCGCGCGAGACCGTGCAGCGCAATCAGGACGGCGAGACCCGGGAACTGTACGCCGCGCTGGACGCCGCCGACCGCTTCTTCCGCCGCCAGCTGGCCGGCAGCGACAGGGCGCGCGCCTACCTGGACCGCCGTGGCGTCGACGAGGCGATCCGCGCGCAGTTCGGCATCGGCTACGCCCCGGACGGATTCTCCGCGCTGAAGGACGCGCTGGGCAGCGACCAGCGCCGCCTCGGGCTGCTCGAGCGCGCCGGCCTGCTCTCGAAGAACGACCGCGGCCACAGCTACGACAAGTTCCGCGACCGGGTGATGTTTCCGATCGCCGACCGCCGCGGCCGCACCATCGCCTTCGGCGGCCGGGTGCTGGACAAGGAGGACGGCCCCAAGTACCTCAACTCGCCCGAGACCGCCCTGTTCCACAAGGGCCGGGAACTGTACGGCCTGTGGCAGGTGCGCCAGGCCAACCAGAAGATCGCGCGGCTGATCGTGGTCGAGGGCTACATGGACGTGGTGGCGCTGTTCCAGCACGGCATCGCGCAGGCGGTGGCGACGCTCGGCACCGCCACCACGCCGGACCATGCCGAGCTGCTGTTCCGCAACGCCCCCGACGTGTTCTTCTGCTTCGACGGCGACGCGGCGGGCCGCCGCGCCGCGGTGCGGGCGATGGAGACGGTGCTGCCGCGGATGCGCGACGGCCGCCAGGCGTTCTTCCTGTTCCTGCCCGAGGGCGAAGACCCCGACTCGCTGGTGCGCGCGGAAGGCGCGGCAGGCTTCGATGCGCGCCTGCGCGAGGCGGTACCGCTGTCCCGGTTCCTGTTCGACACCCTGGGGGCCGACGTCAATCTAGCAACCCTGGACGGCAAGGCGCGCCTGGCCGAGCGCGCCCGGCCGATGCTCGAGCAGATTCCGGACGGCGCCTTCGCCGACCTGATGCGGCAGCGGCTGACCGAACTGACCGGCGTGGGCGCACGCGCCAGCGCGCCGCAAACCCACGTGCCGACCCACCGGGTCCGTCCTGGCCGCGGCGTTCCCGCGCCGAAGCGCAGCCTGGTGCGCACCGCGATCACCCTGCTCCTGCAACGGCCGGCGCTGGCGCTCGAGCTCGGCGGCGAGCAGCGTTTCGCCGCGCTGCGCCAGCCCGGCGTCGCCCTGCTGGCGGAGCTGGTCGAGCTGGTGCATGCGCGCCCGGGGATCGCCACCGGCGCCGTGCTCGAACACTTCGAGGGCCGCGAGGAGGCCGAAGCGCTGCAGAAGCTGGCCGCGGTGTCGCTACCGGGAGACGAAGCCAGCTGGCGCGAGGAGTTCCTGGGCGCGATGTCCCTGCTCGACCGGCAGACCCTGCAGCAGCGGGTCGACGAACTGCAGGCGCAGCTGGGCGCGGGCGGCTTCGCCGCGCTCGGCGAGCACGAGAAGTCCGAGCTGCGCATGCTGCAGCAGGCGCTGAGCGAGCGCCGCTGACGCCAAAATGGCGGAACCGCGACCGACGCGCCTCGGGGAGCCGCCGCGCGCCTTCGGTTAAGCTGGGGGCTCGAGTCTCCGGAGGCCATCGATGCGCAGCACTCGTTTCCCGTCCGCCCTGGCGGTATTGCCTGCCGTTCTCCTGCTCGCCTGCTTGCCCGCCACGGCGCAGGATGCCGCGCAGGTCGAACGCCAGCACGTGGGCAACCGCGTCGTCGAGAACATTCCGGAGATCCCGGCCGAGCTGCTCGCCCGGCTCAACCGCTACCAGAACACCCGCGGCGCCGGCCTCGCCGGCTGGACCGCCGACGGCTGCCTGCTGATCGGCACGCGCTTCGCCGAGACCACCCAGGCGCACCGGGTCTGCGAGCCGCTGGGCATGCGCGAGCAGCTGACCTTCGAACCGGAGCGGATCGGCCTGGGCGACATCGCCCCTGCCGGATCCGGCCTGGACGGCTTCGTCTACAGTCGCGACCTCGGCGGCGACGAGTTCTGGCAGCTGTTCTGGTACGACCTCGGCACCCGCGAGTCCAGCCTGCTCACCGACGGCGAACGCAGCCGCAACCAGGGTGCGCTGTTCTCGCCCGACGGCAGCCGTCTGGCCTACAGCAGCACCGCGCGCAACGGCACCGATACCGATGTCTGGGTGATGGACTTCGCCACGCGCGAGGCGCGCCCGGTGGTGACCGAGGGCGGCAACTGGAGCGCGGAGGACTTCTCGCCCGACGGCAGCCGGATGCTGGTGACCCGCTACGTCTCGATCAACGAGTCCTACCCGGGCGAAGTGGACCTGGCCAGCGGCGCGCTGCGGATGTTCCCGGTGGAGGGCGGCAAGGCCGGCTTCGGCGGGTTCCGCTACGCGCCCGACGGCGAAGGCGTGTTCTACGTGTCCGACGAGCCGGTCGACGGCCAGGCGCAGGAGTTTCGCACCCTCCGTCACCACGTGCCGGGCAGCGCGCCGCGGATCGTCAGCGGCCACATTCCCTGGGACGTGCGCGGCTTCGAGATCTCCGACGACGGCCGCCACCTGGCCTACGTCACCAACGAGGACGGCATCGCCAGGCTGCACCTGCTGCGGCTGCCGGGGCTCGAGCCGGTCCCGCTGCCGGAACTGCCGGTGGGCGTCTTCGGCGGCGCCAGCTTCTCGCCGGACGGCAGCAGGCTCGCGCTCTCGCTCAACACCGCCACCTCCCCCAGCGACGTCTACGTGGTGGATATCCAAGCCGGTTCGCTCGAGCGCTGGACCCGCAGCGAGGTCGGCGGCCTGCCGGTCGACGGCTTCGTCGAGCCGGCCCTGGTGCGCTATCCCACCTTCGACCGGGTCGACGGCGCGGCGCGCACGATCCCGGTCTTCTACTACCGGCCGCAGTCGCCGGCCCCGCCCGGCGGCTACCCGGTGGTGGTCAGCATCCACGGCGGCCCGGAGGGCCAGGCGCTACCGACCTTCAACCCGAGCTTCCAGTTCCTCGCCAACGAGCTCGGCATCGCCGTTCTGGTGCCGAACGTGCGCGGCTCCTCCGGCTACGGCAAGAGCTACCTCTTGCTCGACAACGCGACCCTGCGCGAGGACTCGGTCAAGGACATCGGCGCGCTGCTGGACTGGATCGGTAGGCAGCCGGAGCTGGACAGCGAACGCATCGGGGTGATGGGCGGCAGCTACGGCGGCTACATGGTGCTGGCCTCGCTGATGCACTACAGCGACCGGATCCGCGCCGGCATCGACGTGGTCGGCATCTCGCATTTCGGTACGTTCCTGAAGAACACCGAGGACTACCGCCGCGACCTGCGCCGCGCCGAGTACGGCGACGAGCGTGACCCGGAGATCGCCGCGTACTTCGATCGCATCTCCCCGCTCACCAACGCCGGCCGCATCGCCACGCCGCTGTTCGTGGCCCAGGGCCGCAACGATCCGCGCGTGCCCTACACCGAAGCCGAGCAGATCGTCGAGGCGGTGCGCGGCACCGGCCAGCCGGTCTGGTTCCTGATGTTCGACGACGAAGGCCACGGCTTCGCCAAGAAGTCCAACAGCGACTACTTCGGCGCCGCCGCAATGCTGTTCTGGCAGCGCTTCCTGCTCGGCGAAGGGGACGACCACGGGGAATGAAGCAGGTGTTCCGCCCCGAGCCGCCGGGATCCGCAAGACCGTAGGCGCGTGCCATGCAGGCGAAGGCCGGCGCGGCGGGCCACGCCCGCAACCGCCGCCGCGCCCGCCGGAGCCGCCCGCGGCCTTCGCGGCCTTCGCGGCCATGGGCCCTCCTGCGGGGATATCGTAGCCCCGCGTCGGCGGCTCACCTCACCCGCTGGAACTCCATCAGCGGCGGCGGCTGCAGCCAGGGCAGCAGCCAATGGTCGACCAGCAGGAACGCGAACAGCGCCATCAGGTAGACCACCGAATAGTTGAACACCCGCATCGCGAAGAACTCGTCCGGCGGATCCAGCAGCTTCCACGCGTACCACAGGAACACCGCGCCCAGCACCGCGGCGCCGCCGAGGTAGAAAAGCCCGCTCATCCCGGTCACCCATGGGAGCAGCGTGACCAGCACCAGCAGCACGGTGTAGAACAGGATCTGCCAGCGGGTGTAGACCACCCCGTGGGTGACCGGCAGCATCGGGATCAGGGCGCGGGCATAGTCCTCGCGGCGGAAGATCGCCAGCGCCCAGAAATGCGGCGGTGTCCAGACGAAGACGATCAGCACCAGCAGCAGCGCATGCGGGTCCAGGGTGCCGGTGATCGCGGCCCAGCCCAGCGCCGGCGGCGCCGCGCCGGCGATCCCGCCGATCACGATGTTCTGCGGGGTGGCGCGCTTGAGGTAGCCCGTGTAGACGATCGCGTAGCCGATCAGCGAGGCGAAGGTCAGCGCGGCGGTCAGCGGGTTGACCAGCGCGATCAGGATCGCCATCGACGCGGTGCCGAGCAGCACAGCGAACGCCAGCACCTGCGCCGGCCGCAGCGCGCCGGTCGCCAGCGGCCGGTGTGCGGTGCGCGCCATCAGCTTGTCGATGCGCTGGTCGATCAGATGGTTGATCGCCGCCGCCGAGGCGGCTGCCAGCCAGATGCCGAGCAGGCCGAACACCGTCTGCCGCAGCGGCGGCAGGCCGGGCACCGCCAGGAACATGCCGACCAGGGCGGTGAACACGATCAGCGCCACCACCCGCGGCTTGGTCAGGGTCCAGTATTCGTGGGCCAGGTTCGCCATCGCTAGTGCCGCCCCCCGGGCCTCGCGGCCGCCGTCACCGCGGCTCCTCCAGCCGCGCCAGCAGCGAGACCAGCACGAACAGCAGCAGCGCGGCCCCGGCGTTGTGCAGCACCGCCACCGCCAGCGGCAGCGACAGCTTGACGTTGAGGATGCCCAGGGTCACCTGGGCCAGCGCCAGCGCGCCGAGCGTACCGCCCCAGCCGCGCAGGCCCGGGGTCCGCAGCAGGCGGGCGGCGATCCACAGCAGCGCGCCGAGCACCACCACCGCCATGAGCCGGTGCACCATCTGGATCGCGATCCGCGCCTCGCCGCCGAGCACCCCGCCCTCGTAGTCCGGCCCGAGCCCCCGCCACAGCACGAAGCCCTCGCGGAAATCCGCCGGCGGCCACCAGCGGCCGACGCATTGCGGGAAGTCGAACCCGTGGCCGTCGGCGGTGGTCCAGCCGCCGCCACCGCAGGCGAGTGCGGCGTAGTTGGCGCTGACCCAGCCGCCGAGCGCGATCTGCAGCGCCAGCAACCCCAGGCCGATCGCCAACAGGCGGCGCAGAGCCGCGGCGCCGGCGAGCCGGATCGGCACGTCGGTGGCGCGCCAGGCCATCCACGCCAGCAGCGAGAAGGTGAGCAGGCCGCCGAGCAGGTGGCCCATCACGATCACCGGCTTGAGCAGCAGCGTGACCGTCCACTTGCCCAGCAGCGCCTGGAACACGATCACCGCGAGGGTCAGGGCGGCGGCACGGGCCAGGTCGACATTGGACCAGCGCAGCGCGGCGAACAGCAGGATCGCCTCGCCCAGCCCCGCCAGCGCCAGGGCGGCGCCGGTGTGCCCGCCCATGTAGGCGGGGATCGCCGCCGCCACCAGCAGCGATGCACCGAGGATCTGGGCGACGCCGAGCCGGCGCCGGCGCGCCGCCAGCAGCGCGAGCACCAGCACCAGCACCCCCAGCGCGGCGGCGATGTGGCGATGCACCTGCTCGCGCCAGGCCTTGTGGGTCTCGAACGGGCGGATGCTGCTGGCGGCGTGGGCCTCCGCCTCCGCGGGCGCCTGCGGCCAGGCCGCGCGGCCGTAGCAGGTCGGCCAGTCGGGGCAGCTCAGGCCGGCATCGGACAGCCGGACGAACGCACCGAACACCACCACGCACAGGGTCAGCGCCACGGCGAACCAGGCGATGCGATGGAAATGGCGATGGACGTTGGGGGACAGGCTGGGCATCGGCAGGAGCGGGACTGGGTTGCGGTTCGGGGGCCGCGCGATGCCGGCGAACACCGGCCGGGGCGCTGCGGCCCGGGCTATCGCAGCTTGAGCAGGCGCGACATGTCCTGCCGCAGGTGGGCCGGGTCGAAGCCGGGAGCGTAGCGCAGAATCACGAAGCCATTGGGATCGATCACGTAGACCGGAACGCCGGCCGGGTCGTCGACCCGTGGCAGCGCGGCGCGCAGCGCCGGATCGGGCAACACCTCGCGCAGGGCCGCGTCGCGGGTGGCGCCCTCGGGCAGTTCGCCGATCCAGAGGATGTGCACGCGGTCGGCCTGGCGACCGAACAGCTGCCAGACGGTGTCGAGCTGGGCGGACAGCGCCACGCAGGGTTCGGCGCAGCCGGCCGGCGGCGCCAGCGCGATCCGCCACTGGCGTGCCCCGGGATTCCAGGAATAGTCGCCCCCGTCGCGCAGCCGCGGCGTGAGTTCGCGCAGGTCGCCCGGTGGCTGCAGCAGCTCGCCGTGGTTGCGCATGCCTTCCGGGCGCCATCCCGAGAAGCGGAGCGCGCCGGCCACCAGCGCGCTGCCCAGGAACAGCGCCACGATGAGCACGAGCAAGCCGCGGTTGCGGTCGCGCTGGCGGCGGGAGACGGGGGCGTTCATGGGCGGACCTGCGGTTTGTCGGACGGGCGCCGCGCGCGGCGGCGGAACGTGAGAACCAGTGCCGTGACCAACACCGCGAGCGCCAGGCCGTACCACTGCACGGCATAGCCGAGGTGGCGTTCCGGCGGCAGGGTATTGGGCAGCACCTCCAGGTCGCGGGCGTGGCCGCCCGCAAGCTCCGGATCCAGCCGCAACACCCGCGGCGCCAGCGCCGGCAGTCCCAGCGCCGCGGCGACGGACTTGGGCTCGAGCGCGGTCGCCAGCAGCGTGCCGTCGGCCTGCGGCTGCAATGCCGCGCGGGCGAGCCCCGCCGAAGGCGGCGGCGCCAGCAGGCCGGCGACGTGGCGGGCGGCCGGAGGCGGCGGCAGCGGCGGCATGCGCCGGTCGGCCGGCAGCGGCAGCCAGCCGAGGTCGACCAGCAGCGGCACGCCCCCCGGTTCCGGCGAGAAGGCGCGGTGGACGCGCACGCCGGGGCGGCCGCCGCGCTGCTGGTTGTCCAGCAGCACCGCGGGCAGGTCGAGATAGCGGCCGGTGCCAGCGGCCCAGCCCAGCGCGCGGGCGGCGGCCTGGTCCGCGGCCGCGGCCAGCGGCTGCGGCTCGCGCCGCTGCAGCGTCAGCGCGGCCTCGTCGAGCCGCCGCTGTTTCTGCTCCTGGCGCCCGAGCTGCCAGGTGCCGAGCGTCGCGAACAGCGCCATCGCCAGCAGCGCCAGGGTCCATCCCGCCAGCAGGGTGCGGCGACGGCTCACGCCGGGCGGCCCACCAGCTGCGATAATGACGCTCTGCGCCGTGCCCCGTCGGAGACCACCGTGAGCGATTCGCTGAAAACCCTGCTGGTCGTCGCCTTCCTGATACTCATCCTCTGGAACCTCGGCGCGGGCCTGTACTACATGATGGTCGACAAGGGCGAGACCAAGCGCACCGTGAATGCGCTGACCAAGCGTATCGGCCTGTCGGTGGCCCTGATCCTGCTGGTGATGCTGGCGATCTGGATGGGCTGGATCACGCCGCACGGCGTCGGCGGCTGAAGGGGCCGCGATCGGTCATTCGCGATTCTTGATTCGAAGGAGCCGAGCGCGCGGGCGCTGCGTCGGCCGGCGCGAGGATCCGATCGGGTGTTGCCGCTTTTGCGAATCACCCATCACGAATCCCGGATCACCGCCCTCATAGCACGTACACGAACAGGAACAGCCCCAGCCACACCACGTCGACGAAATGCCAGTACCAGGCGACCGCTTCGAAGGCGAAATGGTTCTCCTTGGTGAAGTGGCCCTTGAGGCAGCGGAACCAGATCACCAGCAACATGATGGTGCCCAGGGTGACGTGGGCGCCGTGGAAGCCGGTGAGCATGAAGAAAGTCGAGCCGTAGATGCCGGAGCCGAGGGTCAGGTTGAGGTCCCGGTAGGCGTGGATGTACTCCTCCGCCTGGAAGAACAGGAACAGCGCGCCGAGCAGCACGGTCAGCCCCAGGAACACCAGCAGCCGGGTGCGCTGGCCCGCCTTGAGGGCGTGATGGGCGATCGTGACGGTGATCCCCGAGGTCAGCAGGATCAGGGTATTGAGCAGCGGCAGACCCCAGGCCGGAATGGTCTGGAAGTCTCCGCCCACCTGGCCCGGCCCGCTGGTCGGCCACGCGGAACTGAAGCCTTCCCACAGGTAGGTGTTGGTCGCCACGCCCTTGACGCCCTCGCCGCCCAGCCACGGCAACGCCAGCGTACGCGCGTAGAACAGCGCGCCGAAGAACGCCGCGAAGAACATCACCTCGGAGAAGATGAACCACATCATCCCCATCCGGAACGAGGTGTCGACCTGCTTGTTGTAATAGCCCGACACCGACTCGAGGATCACGTCGGCGAACCACTTGAACAGGATCGCCGCCAGCCCGGCCAGGCCCACGTAGAACACCGTCGATCCCCAGCCCGCGTCGTTGAACCAGCTCGCCAATCCGAACATGGCCACGAACAGGAACACCGAGGCGAAGACCGGCCAGCGGCTGCCGTGCGGCACGAAGTAGACGTTCGCGTCGGTGGGGTGGGCGTGTGCTTGTGCCATGGTCGTGGTCCGGTCGGTGATGCGGTTGATGGGGTTCAGCGCGCCGCCAGCACGGGCGCGGCGTCGCCCCGGGAGCGCGCCAGGCGCTCTGTGGCGACGTCGTTCTTGAAGAAGGTGTAGGAAAGCGTGACGGTGGAGACGTCCGGCGGGAGCGCGGGATCGATGATGAAGCGCACCGGCATGTCGCGGGTCTCGCCGGCTTCCAGGGTCTGCGCGGTGAAGCAGAAGCACTCGGTCTTCTGGAAGTACCCGGACGCGCGCGCCGGGGCCACCGACGGCGTGGCGCTGCCGACGATCGCGCGCCCGCCGTCGTTGTGGGCGTAATAGGTGGCTTCGTGGATCTCGCCCACCCGCACCTGCATGCGCGCCTGGTTGGGCCGGAACGACCACGGCAGCTTGGAATTGACGCTGGCGTCGAATTCCACCGTCACCACGCGGCCGGGCACCGGCTGTGCGGCGCCGGCAGGCTCCGCGGCCGCAGCGGAGCCGTCGAGGCGAATGCCGAACACCTTCTCGCAGGCGATCCGGTAGACCGGCACCAGCGAGAAGGTGAATGCGAACGCCGCCACCGAGATCGCCACCAGCTTGATCACGTCGCGCTGCGCCTTCATCGCCCCAGCGCTCCGGACAGGATGAACACGACGTAGATCGCCACCGCGATCGCGCCGACCGCCAGCGCGGTACGGCGCGCCCGGCGCCGCCCGGCCACGACCGGATCGTTCGCCGGTGGCCGGGCGTCAGGCTTCCCGGTCATTGCTGCGGCCCGCGGTGTCGAGATGCGCGCTGGTCTCGTCGTAGTCGAGGTGCTCGAAATCGCCGTGCGCCAGGTCGCCGTCGCGGATCACCGGCGGCACGCCGAAGGTGTGGTGCGGCGCGGGCGACGGCACCGTCCACTCCAGGCCGCGCGCGGCCTCCCACGCCCGTGCCGCCGCCGGGGCGCCGCGCTTGAGCGAATGGAACAGGATCGCGAACATCATGAACGGGGTGACGAACATGCCGAAGGCGCCGATCGAGCTGATCAGGTTCCAGTCGGCGAACACCACGTTGTAGTCGGGAATGCGGCGCGGCATGCCCGCCAGGCCGAGGAAGTGCTGCGGGAAGAACAGCAGGTTCACGAACACCATCGACCACCAGAAATGGACCTTCGCCCAGGTCTCGTTGTACATCCGCCCCGTCCACTTCGGCCACCAGTAGTAGACCGCGGCGATGATCGCGAACAGCGCGCCGGTGACCAGCACGTAGTGGAAGTGCGCGACCACGAAGTATGTGTCGTGGTACTGGAAGTCAGCCGGCACGATCGCCAGCATCAGCCCCGAAAAGCCGCCGATGGTGAACAGGATCACGAAGGCGATCGACCAAAGCATCGGCGATTCGAAGCTCAGCGAGCCCCGCCACATGGTGCTGACCCAGTTGAACACCTTCACCCCGGTGGGAATGGCGATCAGCATGGTGGCGAACATGAAGTAGATCTCGCCGCCCAGCGGCATGCCTACCGTGAACATGTGGTGCGCCCAGACGATGAACGACAGGAACGCGATCGCCGCGGTGGCGTAGACCATCGCCTGGTAGCCGAACAGCGGCTTGCGGCTGAAGGTCGGCAGGATCTCCGAGACGATCCCGAACGCCGGCAGGATCATGATGTAGACCTCGGGATGGCCGAAGAACCAGAAGATGTGCTGGTACATCACCGGGTCGCCGCCGCCGGCGGCGAAGAAGAAGCTGGTGCCGAAGAACTTGTCGGTGAGCAGCATCGTCACCGCGCCGGCCAGCACCGGCATCACCGCGATCAGCAGGAACGCGGTGATCAGCCAGGCCCAGCAGAAGATCGGCATCTTCAGCAGGTCGATGCCCGGCGCGCGCATGTTGAGGATCGTGGCGATGACGTTGATCGCGCCCATGATCGAGCTGATGCCCATCATGTGGATGGCGAAGATGGTGAAGGCCACGCTGTTGCCGCCCTGCAGGCTGAGCGGCGGGTACAGGGTCCAGCCGCTGGCCGGGCCGCCGCCGGGCAGGAACAGGGTCAGCAGCAGCATGGTGAACGCGAACGGCAGGATCCAGAACGACCAGTTGTTCATGCGCGGCAGCGCCATGTCCGGCGCGCCGATCTGCAGCGGGATCATCCAGTTGGCCAGGCCGACGAAGGCCGGCATGACGCCGCCGAAGATCATCACCAGCGCGTGCATGGTGGTCATCTGGTTGAAGAATTCCGGATCGACGTGCTGCAGCCCGGGCACCGCCAGCTCGGTGCGGATGATCACGCTCATCGCCGCCCCGATGACGAACATCATGAAGGAGAACAGCAGGTACAGCGTGCCGATGTCCTTGTGGTTGGTCGAGAACAGCCAGCGTTCGACGAAGCCCTGCTTGTGGCCGTGTTCGTCGGTCGTCTGGTGGTGGCCTGCGGTTGCGGTATGCGTGGACATGGCGTCTGCCTGGAAAGCTTGCGGTAGGGTCGATCAGGCCGCGGGGGTCGCGGCGGCGGGGGCGATGCCGGTCTGCAGCGCGGGCTCCTCGCCCTCGGCCGCGTCCTCGATCATGT
This sequence comes from Luteimonas endophytica, assembly GCF_029887875.1. Classification (GTDB taxonomy): domain Bacteria; phylum Pseudomonadota; class Gammaproteobacteria; order Xanthomonadales; family Xanthomonadaceae; genus Luteimonas; species Luteimonas endophytica. Next base: position 113,450 of record NZ_JARXRM010000045.1, on the reverse strand, counting down.
CGGGGTCGACGCCGCGCGGCGCGGTACCGCTGCCTTCCTCGTCGATCACCGAGGGCTCCTGCGGCGCCGAGTCGGCCTTGCGCGCGGCCAGCCAGGCGTCGAACTCGTCGCGCGGCACCGCACGCACCACGATCGGCATGAACGCATGGTCCTTGCCGCACAGCTCGGCGCACTGGCCGCGGTAGACGCCCGGCTCGCGGATCTCTGTCCAGGCCTCGTTGACCAGGCCCGGGATCGCGTCCTGTTTCCAGCCCAGCGCCGGCACCCACCAGGAGTGGATCACGTCGTCGGCGGTCACCACGAAGCGCACCTTGGTGTCGACCGGCAGCACCAGCTCGTTGTCGACCTCGAGCAGGTACGCCGGGTGGGCGTCGAGCTCGGCGCGGGTGGTGGCGCGGTTCTGGCGCAGGCGGTCGCTGTCGCGGTCCATGCGGCTGGTGAAGGCCACGTCCTCGCCGAGGTACTCGTAGGCCCACATCCACTGGTAGCCGGTGACCTTGACGGTCATCTCCGAGTCGCGCACGTCGTACATGGCGATCAGCTTGCTGGTGGCGGGCACCGCCATCACCACCAGGATGACGATCGGCACGATGGTCCAGATCACCTCGGCGGTGGTGTTGTGGCTGAACTGCGCCGCGACCGCGCCCTTGGACTTGCGGAACCTGAACATCGCCACCGCCATCGCGCCGAACACGATGACGCCGATGACCACGCAGACCCAGAGCACGAACATGTGCGCCTCGTAGGCGTTCTGCGAGGTGGCGGTCACGCCGCGCCCCATGTTCAGCTGCCACCGCTGGGGATCGGCGGATTGCGCGAGCGCTCCCGTGGACAGCGCCATCGCGGCGAGACCCAGGGCCCATTGCTTGAAACGACCGGCTTGCATCACTTTGGAACCCCGAATGCCTCGTTGGCGTCTGCTGTTGGCTGGCGGGAGCGCGAACCGGGCCCTCGCCCCGGGGGACCCTGGGGCAGCATGGCGCGGTGGCGGGCTGCGGTTAACCCGCAAATGGTAGCTGCGGCAGGCATTTGCGGGCAAGTCGCGGGACCGCGCCGTTCCCGACTGAATGGCTTCAGCGCCGCCCCCGGGCACCCTGTCCCGGCGGAGCGGCAGGCCCTAGAATCGCGGGCTTCGCCCGACCCCGGTGCCCCGTGCCCACCATCCTTTCTCCGGAACTGCCCGACCCGCCGCCGCCGGCGCGGGCCGCGATCACCGCCAGCTGGTCGCCGGACGAGACCGCGCACCTGCGCGAGCTGCTCGCGCGGGCGCGGCTGCCGGGGGAGGACGCTGCCGAGGTGCAGGCCGCGGCCGCCGACCTGGTGCGGCGGGTGCGGGCCCGGGCGCGCGACCAGGGCGCGATCGAGGCGTTCATGCAGCAGTACGACCTCGGCAGCGAGGAAGGGGTGCTGCTGATGTGCGTGGCCGAGGCGCTGCTGCGCATCCCCGACCAGGAGACCACCGACAAGCTGATCCGCGACAAGCTCGGCGAGGCCGACTGGAAGCGGCACATGGGCCGCTCCGAATCGGTGCTGGTGAACGCTTCCACCTGGGGGCTGATGCTGACCGGGCACCTGGTGGACCTGGCCGACGAGACCAGGCGCGACGTGCACAACGCCTTCAAGCGCGTGGTGGGCCGGGTCGGCGAGCCGGTGATCCGCCTGGCGGTGCGCCAGGCGATGCGGATCATGGGCCACCAGTTCGTGATGGGCCGCACCATCGACGAGGCGCTGGCGCGCGGCCGCAAGGGCCGCAACGCCGCGTACCGCTATTCGTTCGACATGCTCGGCGAGGCCGCGCTGACCGAGAAGGACGCGCAGCGCTATCTGCGCGCCTACCACGGCGCCATCGACGCCATCGGCCGCGGCGGCCCGGGCGGCAGCTACGCCGGCGGCGATCCGTTCGCGGCGCCGTCGATCTCGGTGAAGCTCTCGGCGCTGCACCCGCGCTACGAGCACGCCAAGCGCCGCAGGGTGCTCGACGAGCTGGCGCCACGGGTCCTGGAACTGGCGCAGCGCGCCCGCGCCCAGGGCATCGGCTTCACCGTCGACGCCGAGGAATCCGAGCGCCTGGAGCTGTCGCTGGACGTGATCGCCGCCGCCTATGCCGATCCGTCGTTGGACGGCTGGGAAGGCTATGGTCTGGCGGTACAGGCCTATCAGAAGCGCGCTCCGGCGGTGATCGATTTCGTCGTCGACCTGGCCCGGCGCCACGGCCGGCGGATTCCGCTGCGCCTGGTCAAGGGCGCCTACTGGGACAGCGAGATCAAGCGCGCCCAGGTGGAAGGCCACGAGGGCTACCCGGTGTTCACCCGCAAGCCCAGCACCGACGTGTCCTACCTCGCCTGCGCGCGGCGCATGCTGGAGGCCGCCGACGCGGTCTACCCGATGTTCGCAACCCACAATGCCCACACCATCTGCGCGGTGCAGCGGATGGCGCGGCTGTACCTGCCCGGTGCGTTGCGCGCACAGCCGGCGCCGTACGAGTTCCAGAAGCTGCACGGCATGGGCGACGACCTCTACGCCGAGGTGATCCCGCCCGAGCGCATGGGCGTGCCATGCCGGGTCTACGCCCCGGTCGGCAGCCACGAGGATCTGCTGCCCTACCTGGTCCGCAGGCTGCTCGAGAACGGCGCCAACTCCAGCTTCGTCAACCGCATCAGCGACGAGGACGTGCCGGTCGAGGACCTCATCCGCGACCCGCTCGAGACCGTCGCCGCATACGACTGCCTTCCCCACCCCCGGATTCCGCTGCCGATCGACCTGTTCCGCAGCCAGGGCCACCACAGGAGCAATTCCATGGGCCTCAACCTCGCCAACGACGACCGGCTGCGGCGGCTGGCCGAGCAGGTGGACGCGGCAGTGGCCGGGGCTGCCGAGGAGGGCTGGCGCGCGGCGCCGCTGGTGCCGGGCGCCCGGCCGTCCGGCCCGGAGATCGAGGTCACCAACCCGGCCGACCGGCGCCAGCGCGTGGGCCGATGGCGGGCGGCCGACGAGGCCACGGTGGAACGCGCGCTGGTCAACGCGGTGGCGTCCCAGCCCGGCNCGCCACCCCGGCCAGCTCGCGCGCGGCGATCCTGGAACACGCCGCCGAGCTGCTGGAATCGCGCATGGCGCAGTTCATCGCCTTGTGCACCAGGGAGGCGGGCAAGACCATTCCCGACGGCGTGGCCGAAGTGCGCGAGGCGGTCGACTTCCTGCGCTACTACGCCGGCCAGGCGCGCAAGCTGTTCGTGCCCGAACCGCTGCCCGGCCCCACCGGCGAGACCAACACCCTGCAGCATGCCGGCCGCGGCGTGTTCGTCTGCATCAGCCCGTGGAACTTCCCGCTGGCGATCTTCGCCGGCCAGGTGGCCGCGGCACTGGCGGCCGGCAACAGCGTGATCGCCAAGCCCGCCGAGCAGACCAGCCTGGTGGGCTACTACGCGGTGCAACTGCTGCACGAGGCCGGCATTCCGCGCGAGGTGCTGCAGTTCCTGCCCGGCGACGGCGCCACCGTGGGCGCCGCGCTCACCAAGGATCCGCGGGTGGCGGGCATCGCCTTCACCGGCTCCACCTTCACCGCGCGCGCGATCAACCGCGCGATGGCCCAGCGCGACGCGCCGATCGGCGTGCTGATCGCCGAGACCGGCGGCCAGAACGCGCTGATCGCCGACTCCTCGGCGCTGCCCGAGCAGCTGGTCAAGGACGTGCTGGGCTCGGCGTTCACCTCGGCGGGGCAGCGCTGCTCGGCGGCGCGGATCCTGTTCGTCCAGGACGACGTGGCCGAGCGGGTGATCGAGATGCTGGCCGGCGCCATGGCCGAGCTGCAAGTCGGCGACCCGGCGCTGCTGTCGACCGACGTCGGCCCGGTGATCGACACCGATGCGGTGAAGATGCTCGACGAACATGCCGCGCGCATGGCCACCGAGGCGCGGCTGATCGCCGAGGCCCCGGGCGGCGAGCACCTCGCCCACGGCACCTTCTTCCTGCCGCGCGCCTGGGAGCTGAAATCCCTCGATCAGCTGGAGGACGAGAAGTTCGGCCCGGCGCTGCACGTGATCCGCTGGAAGGCCAGCGAGCTGGACAAGGTGATCGCGGCGATCAATTCCACCGGCTACGGCCTGACCCTGGGCATCCACTCGCGCATCGACGAGACGGTCGAGCGGATCGCCTCGCAGGTGCGGGTGGGCAACGTCTACGTCAATCGCAACCAGATCGGCGCGGTGGTGGGAGTGCAGCCGTTCGGCGGCCAGGGCCTGTCCGGCACCGGCCCCAAGGCCGGCGGCCCGCACTACCTGCCGCGCTTCGCCACCGAGAAGGCGGTGACCATCAACACCACGGCGGCCGGCGGCAACGCCTCGCTGCTGACGCTGGAGGACTGAGCCGCGCTGCGCTGGGCGCAGCGGCGCCGTTTTCACCTCGACCCGGGCGCCGGGCGGGAGCGACGGAGGTCACGATCACTGGTGCCAGCCGCACCCGTGGTCGCGAACCCGCGGAGGCGGCAGCGCGTCGCAGATCAGTTGTCGATGCGGACGGTCGCCGGGCCGCCGCTCTAAGATGAAGGCCATTTCGCGACCGTTTTCCGCATGGCCTTCGACGCCTTCGCACTGATCCTCGCCATGCTCGCGCTGGGCATGCTGTTCGCACGCCTGCGGCTGTTCCCCGATGCGGCCGCGGAGTCGCTCAACCTGGTGGTGCTGTACGTCTGTCTGCCGGCGGCGGTGCTGCTGTACGTGCCGCGGCTGGACTTCGAGCCGGCGCTGCTCGGCCTGGCCGCCACGCCCTGGCTGCTGGCGGTCGCCACGGTCGCGCTTGTGCTGCCACTGGCCCGCTGGCTGGAGTTTCGCCGCGACGAGCTGGGCGTGGTGCTGCTGTGCGTGGCGCTGGGCAACAGCAGCTTCATCGGCTATCCGATGATCCGCGCCCTGCTCGGCGACGACGCGCTGCCCTACGCGGTGGTCTACGACCAGTTCGGCACCTTCGTGCTGCTGTCGACTTTCGGCCTGTACGTGATCGCCCGCTTCAGCGGCGACGCGCCGCCATCGGGGCGCGAGATCGGCCTGCGCATCGTGCGCTTCCCGCCGCTGTGGGCGCTGGCGTTCGGCCTGACCCTGATGCCGGAACAGCCGCCGGCCTGGATCGCCCAGGGCCTGCAGCGCCTGGCCGACGCGATGCTGCCGCTGGTGATGCTGGCCGTGGGCCTGTCGATCCGGCTGAAGATCCCGCGCGATGAACTGAAGCCGCTCGCCACCGGCCTGGCGCTGAAACTGCTGGCGATGCCGGCGCTGGCGCTGCCGCTGTCGCTGTTGTTCGGCATGCAAGGGAAAATGCTGCAGGCCAACGTGCTCGAGTCGGCGATGCCGACCATGATCACCGCCGCCGCGCTTGCGATCTCCCACGGCCTCGCTCCGCGCCTGGCCGCGGCGCTGGTCGCCTACGGCATCCTGCTGTCGCTGGCGACGCTGCCGCTGTGGGCGGCGCTGCTCGACGCCCTCTCGGGGTGACCCGCCTGCTGGACGGACTCGCCGCCCGCGCGGCGCCCTCGCCGCCCCGTGCTACAGCGGATCGATTCCCACGCGCTCGCCTTTGCATCAGGCGGCGTCGTGCAGGATGATGCCCATTGCATACCGGGTTCCACTGACGACGGCGCTCACACCGTGTCGCATCTTCACGCGGTAGTCGCCCCGCGCCCCTGGCACCGGCCGCTCGTTCACGGCGAACGCCACCGCATCGCCTTGCCGCAAGGGCACCACGGTCGCACGCGACTGCATGCGCGGGCGCTGCTCGGTCAGCACGAATTCGCCGCCGGTGAAGCCGCTTCCGGGCTCCGACAGCAGCACCGCCACCTGGATCGGGAACACGTGCTCGCCGTAGAGGTCCTGATGGAGGCGGTTGTAGTCTCCCGGCCCGTATCGCAGGAGCAGTGGCGTGGGCCGGGCCTGCCCCGCTGCATGGCACCGCGCGAGGAACTCCGCGTGCTTCTGCGGATATCGAACGCCCGATCCTAGGCGCTCGTTCCAGCCGTTCGCCAGCGGCCGCAGCAATCCGTACAGCCGGGCCCGCAACGCCTCGACCTGTTCCGGCAGCGGATAGGCGAAGTAGCGGTACTCGCCGCGGCCGAACCCGTGCCGGTGCATCACCACCCGCGAGCGGAAGCCTTCCTCGTCGCCGTACCGGGAGGCGATGTCCCGGCACGCCGGCGGGCCCAGCAGCCCAGGCAGCTGCGCCCATCCCTCGGACTCGAGATCCGCCTCCACGCTGCTCCAGTCGTACCCTGCCAACGCGTCACTGCTCACGCGGCGTGCCCTCGCGTTCGAGCAGAGCGTGCTTGCGATCGACGCCCCAGCGATACCCCGAGAGCGCACCATCCCGACGCACGACCCGATGACAGGGAATCGCCACCGCGATCGGATTGGCTCCGCAGGCCTGCGCGACCGCGCGCACCGCCTTCGGCTGGCCGATCGCAGCGGCGATCTCCGCATAGCTTGCGGTCCTGCCTGCGCCGACCGTGCGCAACGCCTGCCATACGCGCTGCTGGAACGCCGTCCCCTGGATGTCCAGCGGCAGGTCGAACCTGGAACCGGGCGATTCCACGAGCGCTATCGCTGCTGCCGTGGTCTGCTCGAAATCCGCGTCCGCACCGACGAGTTCGGCTCTGGGAAAGCGCTTCTGGAGATCCTCCACCAGCGCCTGCGGATCGTCGCCGAGAAAGATCGCGCAGACGCCGATGTCGGTTGCGGCCACGATGATCGAGCCGAGCGAGCATTCCCCCACGGCGAAGCGGATGCGCGCCCCCGCGCCGCCGGCCCTGAACCGTCCAGGCGACATGCCCAGCACCGCGGGCGCGGCCTCGTAGAAGCGGCCACTTGAACCGAAACCCGCGTCGTACGCCGCAGCGGTCACGCTCGGGGCGGTGGGCAGCGCCTGGCGCATGCGCCGCGAGCGCTGGGCCGCCGCATATGCCCGCGGCGTCACTCCGGTGACGGCCTTGAAGACCCGGTGAAAGTGGTAGGGGCTCATCCCCACCGAATCCGCGAGTTGCGCCAGCGGAAGGGGCGATTCGCTCTGCTCGATCAGCCGGCACGCAGCGACCGCCGCCTGCGCATTCTTCTCGCTCCGCGAAGGACCGTTCGGCACGCAGCGCCGGCACGGCCTGAAACCGGCGCGCTCGGCGGCCTCGCAGCTGGCGTGGAACGCGATGTTCTCCGGTCGCGCAGCGCGCGCAGAGCACGATGGGCGGCAGTAGACGCCGGTCGTGCGAACCGAGTAGACGAACGTGCCGTCAGCACTCGAATCGCGCCGTTTCAGGGCCGCCCAGCAGGCGGGCAGGTCAAGATGTCCGGATGGCATGCGGTATCTCCCGATCAACCTGCATCCACCTTAGCCCCGAGCCTTCCGGCACGCTCCCCGATCCTTGCTCGGCAATCCTCCACCGGGATTGCAGCGCAAGATCCGGATATGCACAAGCCAGGGAGGACCGGAAGATCGCCGCTTTTACGCGCGAGGATCGCCATGCTGACCCTGTACGACTATCTGCCGTCGCAGAACGGCTACAAGGTGCGCCTGCTGCTTTCGCAGGCGCAGATACCGCACCGGACCCGGCTGGTCAGCATCTTCGAAGGCGCGGGGCGAGCGCCAGAGTATCGCGCGATCAACCCCACCGGCGCGGTGCCCGCGGTCCGGCTCGACGATGGACGGGTGCTTTCCGAGTCGAACGCGATCCTCGCCTACCTGGCCGAGGGCACGGCATACCTGCCCGAAGACAGGTTTCTGCGTGCCAAGGTGGCGCAGTGGATGTCGTTCGAGATCGACTACGTTCAGAACACGATCGGCTCGCTCAGGTACTGGGCCCTGACCGGAAAGCTCGAGCAACGCCCCGCGGAACTCGTTGCCATGAAGCGCGCGGGAGCCCGGCGTGCGCTGGACGTGCTCGACGCCCACCTGGCCGCCACGCCGTTTCTGGTGGATGGGGCGTATTCGGTCGCCGATATCGCGGTGTTCGCCTACGCGCATCTCGCCGATGAGGCCGGGATCGAGCTGTCGCGCTATCCGGCTTTAATCGCCTGGGTGGGGCGCATCCGGTCGCAGCCGCGGTTCCTCGGCCAAGTCTTTCCCTACTCGATCGATCCACACGCTTCGGGAGAGCTGTCGTGACCGGGTCCGGGGCGGTAGCGAGGCCGCCAGCATGAGACTACTCGCGCTCGTTATCGCGTTGTCGCTGCTTTTTCCCGGTTCGGTCGACGGATCGGATGCGGAACCGGACTTCGATCACCCGGCCCCCGTCCAATGGTCGGCCACCTACGCGGAATCCGGCATCGACTCGGTCCGGATCGAGCTGGTGCGGGGCAGCGTCACGGTCGTACGCCGAGAGGGCCCTCTCGTGATCGAAGCCCGGAAACGCCGGTATGGCGGCCGAGCTACGGACGTGGACGTGCTGGCGACCGAGCGGGAGGGCCATCTGCGCCTCGTCGATACGTATCCGACGGAGTCGGCCGCAGTTGCGATGGAGTGCCACCCGCCCATCGACGAAAGGGGCGAGTACTGGTCCAGCGACATGGGCCTCGATCTGGTGGTGCGGGCTTCGGCGGCGGTCGAAGTCTCGCATTTCATCATGAGCGACTAGTCCCGGGTGGCACGGCGATAAAAAAAGGCCCCGCCGAAGCGGGGCCCTTTTTGCGACGCGTCGTGGCGCGGATCAGAACCGGTACTGCGCCGAGACGCCGAACAGGTTGGCGCCGCCGTCGTAGGTGCCGGTCAGGCGCGAGCCGCTGCTCGAGACCAGGTCCACTTCCGGATCGTCGGCCATCTGGATGCGGGTGTAGGCCGCGGAGATCTCCATCTGGTCGGAAGCCGCCCAGCTCAGGCCGACCGCGTACCAGTTGCGGTCCTGGTCGGGCATGCGCGGGGTGCGGTGCTGGAACGCGATCGGCGACTCGTCGCGGCCGATGCCGCCGCGCAGGGTGAAACGGTCGTTGAGCGCGTACTCGGCGCCGACGGTGTAGAACCAGCTGTCGTGCCAGTTGTAGTCCTCGACCGAATCGGGCTGGGCGGGATTCTCGAACTGGATGCGCACTTCCTCCATCGAGCTCCAGCCGGTCAGCGCGGTCTCGGCCATCAGGGTGAGCTGGTCGTTGACCCGCCAGCTGCCGCTGAAGGTGTGGGTGCTCGGCAGCACCAGGCGCGCGCCGCCGCCGGTGTCGACGAACTGGCCGGTGCCGGCCAGGATCGGCGCGACGTTCGAGGGCACGGTGAAGTCGGCGTGGCCGTCGATCTCGTGCTTGATCTCGGAGCGGTAGGCGTAACCCAGCGAGACGCGCTCGCCCGGGCGGAAGCTCAGGCCGCCGACCCAGCCGATGTTGGTGTCGTCGCCCTCGATCGAGACGAAGCCGTCGTTCTTCTGCGGGCCGTACGGGCCGGTGACCGGATCGGGCTGGAAGCACAGCGGCTGGGTGGCCGGGTTGGCGCACAGCGAGCTGCCGAAATCGATGGCGTTGGACAGGGTGACGTCGGCGCGCTCGATCACCGCACCGAAGCCGACCGAGAAGTTGTCGCTCAGTTCGACCGCGGCCGACAGGGTGAGGTCGACGATGCGTACGTCGGACTCGACCGCGTGGTAGCGGCCGACCCAGTCGGAGTCGTACTCGGTCTTCAGGCCGAACGGGGCGCTGACCATCGCGCCCAGGGTCAGGTACTCGAAGCGGTCGCTGAGCGGCAGGATGAAGGACATCGCCGGGACCGGGGTCACGCCGCCGGCATCGCCGCCGTCGCCGCCGCTCAGCGGCTGCTGCAGCGGGCTGCCCGCGGCGGCGCTGCCGCCGCCCTCGAACTCGAACGACAGGTCGATCGCGGTGACGTCGCCCTGCACGGTGGTCTGCTCGAAGCTCGACATCATCGCCGGGTTGTTGACCACCACCGAGGCGTCGCCCCAGGCGGAGGCGGAGCCGGCCATGGCGCGGCCCTGGGCCTTGACGCTGTTCTCGCGCAGCTCGAACGCGGAAGCGTGCGCCTGGCCGGCGCAGGCCAGCGCGCCGGCCACGCCGAGCGCCAGGACGGAAAGGGAGAGGGTGCGGGGAAGAGTCTGCATTGCTGGGTGGTCTCCGATGACTTCGTGGTTGACGCGCCGCAACATGCCAGGGCCTTGTCCCGGCCCTGTGCCCTGCATCGGAAGCCCTCCCGACCGCGGCGCCGGGCGCACTATAACCGTACCCGGGCGTGTGGTCACGGGACATGCGCCACGATTCCGCCGCCGCCCAGGCTGAACAGGTATCGTGGCGGCTTCCCGCAGGCGCCGCCGGCATGTTCGTCTCGATTCCCACCCACGCCCGTCCGGGCTTCCGCTGGGCCACCCCGCTGCTGTGCGCCCTGCTCTGGCTGGCCTACCTGTGGGCGAGCATGCGCCCGGACAGCATGCAGCACGACCTGCTGCTGGAATGGGGCGCGCTGAGCGGCGGCCTGGCGCCGACCGACCTGCTGCGCTCGTGGTCCGAGGCCGAGCGCTGGCTGCGCCTGCTGAGCGCGCTGTTCCTGCACGCCGACTGGGCCCACCTGCTCGGCAACCTGGTGTTCCTGCTGATCTTCGGGCTGCCGGCCGAGCGGGCGATGGGGCCCTGGCGCTTCCTCGGCCTGTTCCTGCTCGGCGGCGCGTTCGCCAACTTCGTCGCGGCGCTGGCGATCGGCGCGCCGGACCGGCTGATCATCGGCGCCAGCGGCGCGGTCTCGGCGCTGATCGGCGCCTACCTGGCGCTGTTCCCGCGCGCGCGCCTGGGGGTGGTGCTGCCGCTGGGGCTGTTCCTGGAGTTCGTGCGCGCCCCGGCCTCGCTGCTGATCGGGATCTGGGCGCTGCTGCAGGTGGTGTTCGCCTACATCGGCCCGGCCTTCGGCATGGTCGCCTGGGCCGCGCACGTCGGCGGGTTCCTGTTCGGCGCGGTGTTCGCCCTGGCCTCGCGCGGCGCGATCGCGCGGCGGCTGCGGCGGCGCCAGGGGTACTGAAGGCAATATACTGCCGCCATGCTCAAGCCGCTCTACAAGGTCAGCTTCCTCAACCTCGGCAAGGTCTACGAGCTGTACGCGCGGCGCGTGCACAGCGGCAGCCTGTGGGGCTTCACCGAGGTCGCGGACCTGGTGTTCGACGTCCACGACGGCGTGGTGGTGGATCCCACCGAGGAGCGCCTGCGCGACGAGTTCGCCGGCACCCGGGTGCTGCACCTGCCGATGCAGTGCATCCTGCGCATCGAGGAGGTCGAGAAGAAAGGCCAGTCGGCGATCCGCGACGCGGGCTCCGGCGAAAAGGTGGTCACGCCCTTCCCGCTGCCCGCCAAGCCGCGCTGACCGGGCCGGGCAGAGACGCGCAATGAAGCCTTCCGCCCGCACCACGCTGATGCTTGCCCTCGCCGCCGCCGCCTCCACCGGCTGCGAGCGCACGCCCACCCCCGCGGGCGAGGCCGGGGCGCCGGCCGGCGCGGCCGCACCGGCCAGGGCCGACAACGGCTTCGAGGTGGAGGTGACCCTGTCCGAAGCGGCAGCGCGCGCGCTGGCGGCCGGCGGCGAAAGCGTGGTGGTCTCCGCCGACTATTTCGGCTACCCGACGGTGGCGGCGCAACAGCGCGAGCTTCCAGGCACCGGCGACGGCTGGCTGAGCCTGCACGAGCGGAAACTGGAACTGGAAGGCGCCGGCAGGGTCGCGTTCGCGCCGGTGAATTTCGATGCCGGGCAGCTGCAGCTGATCGAACGGGGCCAGCCCCAGTTGCTGATCAACGTGTATTCCGGGCGCCGCTCGTCCGAGGACAATCTGCTCGACTGCGGCACCTTCCAGGACGCGCTGGCGGTGGCGGTCCGCTCCGGCGTGCACATCGAGTGCAAGCTGATCGCCGAATAGCCGGCCACCAAAAACCCCGCAACTGCGCCACGCCTCTGTAGGAGCGGCCCATGGCCGCGAAGGCCGCGGGAGCTTCGGCCGGGTCGGCGGCGATCTCCGGCGCTTCCGTCAGCACCGGCCCTCGCGCGCATGGCGCGCTCCTACAGCGGCGGCGAGGGCGGTTCCGCGGGGAGGGTCGATCCCCCGGACTCGTGCCTGCCTGCTTCAGCGGCTGGCGTTCGCAACGCTGGGGGCGGCCTTCGGCTGCGGCCCCGGCGTCGGATGTTTCAGTTCCGCCAGCGCCGCGTCGATCGGGCCGTCGCCATCGAGCACCTCGCCGGCGTTGTCGCCCGGCAGGGCTTCCTCATCGCCGCGCAGGTGCCCTGGCAGGGCCGCTTCGGAGTACTCGCCGGCAAGCCGCGCCGGGCGGTCCTCCGCTTCCAGCACCACGTCCGGGTCGATGCCGCGCGCCTGGATCGAACGCCCGCTGGGGGTGTAGTAGCGCGCGGTGGTGAGCTTGACCGAGTCGCCGTTGTCGAGCGGCAGCACGGTCTGCACCGAGCCCTTGCCGAAGGTGCGGCTGCCGACGATCCGCGCGCGGCCGTTGTCGTGCAGCGCCCCGGCCAGCACCTCCGAGGCGCTGGCCGAGCCGGCGTCGACGATCACCACCACCGGGGCGCCGTCGAGCAGGTCGCCGGGGGTGGCCGAGAACTCGGCATCGCTGATGCTGATCCGGCCGCGGGTACTGACGATCGCGCCGGCGTCGAGCAGGTCGTCGGCGATCTGCACCGCCGAGGTGAGCAGGCCGCCAGGATTGCTGCGCAGGTCCATCACCAGTCCACGCAGCGGTCCGTCCGCCTGGAGCTCTCGCAGGGTGCGCTGGAACTCCGCAGCGGTGTCGACCTGGAAGGCGGCGATGCGGATGTAGGCATAGCCGGGCTCGAGCATGCGCCCGCGTACGCTGGCCACGCGGATGATCTGGCGCTCGACCGGGATCTCCAGCGGCTCGGCGGCGCCTTCGCGCAGCACGGTGAGCACCACCGAGGTGCCCGGTTCGCCGCGCAGCGGGCCGGCGCCGTCGTGGCTGGACGGGGTGAAGGTCACGCCATCGGCGGCGACGATGGTGTCGCCGCTGCGGATGCCGGCACGCTCGGCCGGCGTATCGTCGATCGGCGCCACCACGCGCAGGCTGCCCTCGGGCAGCTGCAGCACCTCCACGCCGATGCCGGCGTAGGCGCCGGAGGTGCTCTCGTCGAAGGCCTCGGCGGCGTCGCCCTCCAGGTAGGCGCTGTGCGGATCGAGGTCGAGCAGCAGGCCGCGGATGGCCGACTGCATCAACTCGCGATCGTCGACCGGCTCGACGTAGGCTTCGCGGATCGCGTTGAAGACCGCCACATAGCGGCGGATCTCCGCCAGCGGCACGCGCGTCGAACTGCCTTCGGCGGCGTCGGGATCGTCGCTGGGGCCGACGACGCGGGCCTCGCCTGGATCCGGCTCGGCCGCAGGTTCCGGCGTCGCCGGGGACCCCGCCGGCGGAGCCGGCTCCGCTGCCGGGCGCTCGGTGCCGGCCGGCTCCGCCCCGCCCTCCTGCGGCGTGTCCTCCTGCGGCTGCGCCGCGGGCGCAACCGCGGCACCCGGGTCGGTCGGCTCCCCGGCCTCCGGCTCGCCCGCGGCCGGCGCCGGCTCCGACGCGGCGGGGGCGGCATCGGGAGCGGCCGGAACCTCCCCCATCGGGGCCTGGCCGGCCCCGGCCGCGCCTTCGACGGCCGGCCCGGCCTGCGGTTCGGCGGCGCGCTCCTGCGCCGGCAGGGGGACCGGCGACAGCGCGGCGAGGATCAGCAAGAGCAGGAGATGGCGCATGCAGCGGCTCCGGGAATGAGCAGTGTCAGACCGCGCGATGCGACCCGGGTTCGACCGATTATGCACGCAGCGCCGCGGGCGCGAAGGGCGCCGTTCAGCGTTTCTGCAGCCAGGTCGCCGGATCCACCGGCTTGCCGTCGCGGCGCAGCTCGAAGTACAGCGCCGGCTGGCCCTGCCCGCCGGAACTGCCCACGCTGCCGACCGCATCGCCGCGCTTCACCCGGTCGCCGACCTGGCGCAGCAGCGCGTCGTTGTGGGCGTACAGGCTCATGTGGCCATTGCCGTGGTCGACGATCGCGATCAGCCCGTAGCCCGTCATCCACTCCGAGAACACCACGGTGCCGTCCGCCACCGCCTGGACCGGGGTGCCGGCAGCGGCACCGATCAGCACCCCGGAGCTGGCGCGGCCATCGGGCATGCGCCCGCCGAAGCCGGCCAGCAGCGTCCCGGAGACCGGCCAGCCCAGTCCGCCCACCCGGATCGGCGCTCCGCGCGCCACCTGCGCCGGGGCCCGGCGCCCGTCGTCGCGGCCTGCCCCGGCGCGTGCGGCGGCGGCGCGTTCGGCAGCCGCGGCGCGGGCCGCGGCCTCGCGCAGCTGCGTCATCAACCGCTCCAAGGCCCTGGCGTCGCGGCCGAGCGCGCTCTCGCGGGCGCGCCGGTCCGCGTGGCGGCGTTCCAGTTCGGTCACGGTGCCGGCGCGCTCGGCGCGCTCGCGCTCCAGTTCGGCCAGCTGCCGGCGCTGGCGCTCGCGCGCCCGGTCGAGCGCTTCGCGACGCGCGGCGATCTCCTGCTCGACGGCATCGAGCTCGGCCAGTTCGCCGGCCAGGTCGCCGATCCGGCGTGCGCGCTGGCGCTGCAGGTAGCGGTGGTAGGTCAGGGCGCGGTTGGCGTCGCCGACCCGGTCCTGCGCCAGCAGCAGCTTGAGCGCGGCGTGGTTGCCGATGGCGTGCGCGGCGCGCAGCAGCTGCCCCAGTTCGCGGCGCTGCGCCGCCAGCCGCTGCTGCAGCTCGCCGCGGCGGGCGCCGAGTTCGGCCAGGGCCAGTTCGCCCTGCTCGAGTTCCGATTCGGTCCGGCGCAGGGCGCCGGCGCTCGCGGCGACCCGCTCGTCGGCGTCGCGCAACGCGCGCGCGGCGGCGCCGCGGCGGCCTTCGAGCCGGCGCCGCTCGGCGGCCACGTCCCGCAACTCGCGGCGAACCTCCTGCAGGCGCCGTTCGGCATCGCGCTGCTCCTGGCCGGCCGCCGGCGCTGCCAGGGCCATGCCGGCGGCCAGCACGGCCGCGGCCAGGGCGGTGCGGAGGGCCGCCATGGCCCGGCTCAGCGCCGCAGCAGCAGCGAGCGGCCGGTCATCTCCTGCGGCGGGTCGATGCCGAGCAGGTCGAGGATGGTCGGCGCGATGTCGCGCAGCGAGCCTCCGTCGTGCAACCCGGCATCGCGCTCTCCGACGTAGATCAGGTCGACCGGCCCGACCGTATGCGAGGTGTGCGGCTGCCCGGTTTCCGGATCCCGCATCATCTCGACGTTGCCGTGGTCGGCGGTGACCAGCAGTTCGCCGCCGCGCGCCCGGGTCGCCTCGACCACCGCGCCGACCGCCTGGTCGACCGCCTCCACCGCCTTCACCGCGGCCTGCAGGTCGCCGCTGTGGCCGACCATGTCGGGATTGGCGTAGTTGCACACCACCACGTCGAAACGCCCCGACTCGATCGCCTCGACCAGCCTCTCGGTGACCTCGGCGCAGCTCATCTCCGGCTGCAGGTCGTAGGTGGCGACCTTCGGGCTCGGCACCAGGATGCGTTCCTCGCCGGGGTACGGCGCCTCGCGGCCGCCGCTGAAGAAGAAGGTCACGTGCGCGTATTTCTCGGTTTCGGCGATGCGCAGCTGGGTCAGGCCGTTGGCGGCCAGCACCTCGCCCAGGGTGTTGCGCAGGTTGTCCGGGGCGAACGCCACCGGTGCCGGGAGCGTGGCGTCGTATTCGGTCAGGCAGACGTAGCGCGACAGCTTGGGGCGCCGCGCCTGGAAGCCGTCGAAGCCCGGGGCGACGAAGGCAGCGCTGAGCTGCCGCGCGCGATCGGCGCGGAAGTTCATGAACACGACGGCGTCGCCGTCGGCCATCGGCGCCGCGCCCTCGAGCGCCGTCGGCAGCACGAATTCGTCGTTCTCGCCGCGGCCGTAGGCCGCCTCCAGCGCCGCGGCCGCATCGGCCGCGCGCTCGCCGGAGGCCTCGACGATCGCATCCCAGCCCTTGTGCACCCGTTCCCAACGCTTGTCGCGATCCATCGCGTAGTAGCGCCCGCCGACGCTGGCGATGCGCGCGTTGCCGTGGCGGTCGCATTCGGCCTGCAGCGCTTCCAGGCTCGGACCGGCCGAGCGCGGCGGCATGTCGCGCCCGTCCAGGAAGGCGTGCACCGCCACCCGCGGCACGCCGCGGCGGGCGGCCAGCTCCAGCATCGCGAACAGGTGCCGTTCGTGGCTGTGCACGCCGCCGGGCGAGAGCAGGCCCATGAGGTGCAAGGTGCCGCCCGAGGCGATCGCCGCCTCGCATGCGGCGTCGAGTTCGGCGTTGTCGAAGAAGCTGCCGTCCTCGATCGCGGCGTCGATACGGGTCAGCTCCTGGTAGACGATGCGGCCGGCGCCGAGGTTCATGTGGCCGACCTCGGAGTTGCCCATCTGCCCGTCCGGCAGCCCGACGTGGCGGCCCTCGGTGTGGACCAGCGCATGCGGATGCGCCGCGTACAGGCGCCGCCAGTTGGGGATGTCGGCGGCGGCCAGGGCGTTGTCGCGGGGATCCTCGCGATGGCCCCAGCCGTCCAGGATCAGCAGCACGACCGGTTTCGGGCGGTTCTGGGAATCTGGCACGACGTTCGACCCCGTGACTTCGGACAGGTGCGATTGTAGCCAAGCCCGGGCATGCTGACCGTAACGCAAGGCACGGCCACCGGCCGGCCACCGGCAAACGCTGCAAGGAGAGACGCATGAAGTTCCCTTCCCGCTCCCGCTCGAGCCTGCCCGCAACAGCGCTTGCGCTCGCCATCGCGCTCGCCGGTCCGGTCATGGCCCAGGAAGACATCAGCAAGGTGAACGGCTCGGTGACCGCGGAGGCCGGCCAGGCGTACGGCGACCTGAGCACGGTCAACGGCAGCGTTCGCATCGGCGAGCGGGTCCGCGCCGAGGACGCGGAGACCGTCAACGGCGGCATCAACGTAGGCGACGGCGCCGAACTGCGCAATCTGGAAACCGTCAACGGCGGCATCACCCTGGGCGAGGGCGTCACCGCGCGCAGCATCACCACCGTCAACGGCATGATTCGTACCGGCCGCAACGCGGACATCGCCGGCGCCGTCGAAACCGTGAGCGGCAGCATCTTCATCGACCGCGGCGGCAACATCGGCGGCAACGTGGGCACCGTCAGCGGGGGCATCGGCCTGGTCGACACCGACGTCGGCGGCGGCATCGAGACCACCAACGGCGACGTCACCGTCGGCGTGGGCTCGCACGTGCGCGGCGGCCTGCACGTCCGCAAGCCGAACTCCAACTGGTTCCTGGTCAACGTCAACAAGCGCACGCCGCGCATCATCGTCGGCCCCGGCGCGGTGATCGAGGGGGAGCTGGTGTTCGAGCGCGAGGTGGCGCTCTACGTGCACGAGAGCGCCCGCACCGGCCGCATCAGCGGCGCCGAGGCCAAGCCGTATTCCGGCAGGCGCGCGCCCGCCGACTGAGCGCGCCCCCACGGCACGGGTGCGCCACGGCGCCAGCGGCTAGAATCGGGGTTTCCCGTGCCGGAGACCCCAGATGCAACGACCCCTGCTGATCAGCCTGGCCGCCGCCCTGGCGCTGGCCGCCTGCGGCGGCGACCGCCAGGACGATGCCGCCGCGCCCACGGCCCAGGCCGACGCCGCCCCCGCCGCCGGGGCCGAGACGCACGCGTTCTCGCCCGAGATCGCCGAGGACGATTTCCGCGAACTGGTGCGCACCCTCGCCTCCGACGAATTCGAGGGCCGCGCTCCGGGCTCGCCGGGCGAAGAGAAGACCGTGGAATACATCCGCGCCCAGTACGAACGCATCGGCCTGCAGCCCGGCGGCGAGGATGGCGGCTGGTACCAGACCGTGCCCATGGTCGAGACCACCGCCGACGAGTCGACGGTGCTGCGGCTGGACAGCAACGGCCAGCAACGCGAGCTCGAGTTCGGCACCGATATGGTGATCGGCACGCGCACCGGCCAGCCCCGGGTGGAGATAGACGACAGCGAGCTGGTGTTCGTCGGCTACGGCGTCGATGCGCCGGAGCAGGACTGGAACGACTACGCCGGCGTCGACGTCGAGGGCAAGACCGTGGTGATCCTGGTCAACGACCCGGGCTTCCACGCCGGCGACGAGAGCCTGTTCGAAGGCAACCGGATGACCTACTACGGGCGCTGGACCTACAAGTACGAGGAGGCCGCGCGCAAGGGCGCGGCCGCCGCGCTGATCGTCCACGACACCGAGGGCGCGTCCTACGGCTGGGACGTGGTGCGCAACTCCTGGTCGGGCGCGCAGTTCGACCTGCGCGCCGAGGACGATCCGGAGCCGCGCCTGCCGGCGCAGGGCTGGATCAGCACCGAGGTCGCGCGCCAGCTGTTCGCCGACTCCGGGCACGACCTCGACGAGATGTACGCGGCCGCCAACCGTCGCGGCTTCGAGGCGGTGCCGCTGCAGGCCAGCATGTCGGTTGACCTGGAAAGCACGGTCGCGGAGAAGTCCTCCCGCAACGTCATCGGCGTGCTGCCTGGCAGCACCAGCCCCGACGAGGCGGTGATCTACATGGGCCACTGGGACCACCTGGGCGCCCACGAGCGCGACGACGGCGGGCGCGACATCTACAACGGCGCGGTCGACAACGCCACCGGCATCGCCGGCATCATCGAGATCGCCGAACGTTTCGCCAGCGAGGAGCCGGCGCCGCAGCGCTCGCTGGTGTTCCTGGCGGTCACGCTGGAGGAATCGGGCCTGCTCGGATCCAAGTACTACGTCGCCCAGCCGACATTCCCCATGGAGAAGATCGCCGCGGTGATCAACCTGGATGCGATGAGCGTGGCCGGGCCCTCTCGCGACTTCGTGGTCACCGGCAAGGGCAGTTCCGAGCTCGAGGACATCCTCGAGACCATCGCCGGCGAACAGCAGCGCACGCTGGTGGAGGAAGGCAATCCCGCCGGCGGGTTCTACTTCCGCTCCGACCACTTCAATTTCGCCAAGGCCGGGGTGCCGGCGCTCTACGCCAAGGGCGGCAGCGATCTGGTCGAGGGCGGCACCGAGGCCGGCAAGGCCGCGACCGAGGACTACGCATCGCGCTACCACCAGCCCGGCGACGTCTACCGCGAGGAGTGGAACCTCGGCGGGGTGATCCAGGACCTGGAGGCGCTGTACCGGGTCGGCCGCGTCCTGGTCGACGACCCGGACCGCTGGCCGAACTGGTACGAGGGCAATCCGTTCAAGGCGGCCCGCGACGAAATGATGGCGGGAGCGGACGGCACCTAGTCCGGCGCAGCGCGGCCTCCGGAAACGGCGCCCACGGGCGCCGTTTCCGTGTCCACCCCGGCCACTCAGTCGCGCCCGGAGCGCTCTGGACGCTGCCGGGTGCGATCCGCGTGGCCGGCCGGGTCGTCGGACGCTGCCCGGCCCGGCCTGCCGTGGGGGGTGCCGTGCCCGGCTTCCGGCGGGAGCCCGGCGCGCCGCTCGCGCGAGCGTTCCCAGGCCGACAGGCCGACCAGCACCAGCAGTGCCAGCACGGTGGCCATCAGCGCCAGCAGGTGATAGTTCAGCCCCGCCGCCACGCCGATCGCCGCCACCGTGAGCAGCGATGCGGCGGTGGTGATGCCGGCGATGGTCTCGCCGCCGCGCCGTCCCTCGCTGAAGATCGTCCCGGCGCCGATGAAGGACACCCCGGCGATCACCGCCTCCACCAGCCGGAGGGGGTCGATCCGCATGATCTCCGCCCCCTGGCCGGCCATCCGCTCGAGCACCGACAGCTGGCCGATCCCGATCAGCAGTGCCGCCGCCCCGGCGACCAGCATGTGAGTGCGGAACCCGGCAGGCCGGCGCTTGAGTTCGCGCTCGAAGCCGATCGCGCCGCCGAGCAGCATGGCGTAGGCCATGCCGAGCACCACCCCTAACTGCCCATTCAGCATGTCGTTCATGGCGCGAAGCTTCGCGCCGCCGCCGTCATGGCGCGGTGATCAGCCGCACCCGTGCGAAGTTGCGCTTGCCGACCGCCAGCACCCCTTCGAAGCCCGGCGCAAGGACCCTGCCCGGGTCCTCGGCCACCGCCCCGTCCACCCTGACCGCACGCTCCCTGAGCTTGCGGTTCGCCTCGGAGTTGCTCGGGGTCAGCCCGGCCGCGGTCAGCAGGGCGGCAAGGCGCAGCCCCTCGGCGGGAACGCGCACCTCCTGCAGCGGCAGGAGCGCGGTATCGCCCTCTCCACGCACCGCCGCGTGCCAGCCGGCGATCGCGGTCTCGGCGGCCGCGGCATCGTGGAAGCGCGCCGCCAGCTCGCGCGCCAGGCGCAGCTTGACGTCGCGTGGATTGAGCCCGGCCGCCATCCCGGCGCGCAGCCGCCGCGCCTCGTCGGCGCCGATCTCGAAGCTCAGCAGCTCGATCCACTTCCACATCAGCGCGTCCCCGATCTTCATCGTCTTGTTGACGATGTCGATCGCCGGCTCGTCGATGCCGATGTAGTTGCCCAGCGACTTGGACATCTTCTGCACGCCGTCCAGGCCCTCGAGCAGCGGCATGGTCAGCACCACCTGCGGCTTCTGGCCGTAGTGCTCCTGCAGGCCGCGCCCCATCAGCAGGTTGAACTTCTGGTCGGTGCCGCCGAGCTCGACGTCGGCCTCCAGCGCCACCGAGTCGTAGCCCTGGACCAGCGGATACAGGAACTCGTGGATCGCGATCGGCTGCTGCGCCGCGTAGCGCTTGGCGAAGTCGTCGCGCTCGAGCATGCGCGCGACGGTGTGGCGGGCGGCCAGGCGGATCATGTCCGCTGCATCCATCCTGCCGAACCACTCGCTGTTGAAGCGCAGCTCGGTCTGCTCGCGGTCGAGCACCTTGAACACCTGCTCGGCGTAGGTGCGCGCATTGGCGTCCACGTCCTCCCGGGTGAGCGGTTTGCGGGTGGCGTTCTTGCCGGTCGGATCGCCGATCATCCCGGTGAAGTCGCCGATCAGGAAGATCACCGTATGGCCGAGCTCCTGGAACTGCCGCATCTTGTTGAGCAGCACGGTATGGCCGATGTGCAGGTCGGGGGCGGTCGGGTCGAACCCAGCCTTGACCCGCAGGGGCCGGCCCAGGGCCAGGCGTGCCTCGAGCTCCTCGCGCTTGAGGATCTCGTCTGCGCCACGGGCGATCAGGTCCAGGGCGTCGCGGGCGGCAGGGGCATGTGGCACGGAAACCTCGGATGTTCGGATCACGGATGTGTCGAAATGTGATCGGGTTGTGAAAACGGGCGTTAAGCTGCGCTAACGTTGGCCGATCACGTAAAACGCCTGTCGGCTCAAGCATTTGACGCGCCCTGTTCGCGTCATTATGTTACCTCGCTGACGCGCCCTTCACGCCACCGGGAACGCCCAATGCCGACACCTGCTCCGGAAGCGGACCGCAATCGCGATATCCGCCTCGCCAACCTGAGCGCGGTCGCCCAACGCGCCGCCGATATCTCGCAGCAGGTTCCCGAATTCCTCGAACGCAAGGGTTTCAACGGCCGCTGGACGCGCCGCCACTGGGCCCAGGCCAGCCTGTTCGCCACCCTGGGCGCGCTGGTGGTGACGCTGGTGCCCGGGTTCTCCAGCGCGATGCAGCCCGCCTCCGGCCAGCCCGCACTGACCACGATGGCGCTGGCGCTGCCGCCGCTGCCGGCGCGCAAGGCCGGCGTCGCCGAAGCTCCCAGCTGGCAGCTGGTCACCGTGCAGTCCGGGCAGACCCTGGGCGAGATCTTCGCCGGCTTCGACGTTCCCGCGGCCACCCTGCAGCGGATCCTCGAGCATCCCTCGGCCGCGGAGGCGCTGGCGCGGATCCGGCCCGGGACCGAGTTCGGCTTCGACCTCGCCCCCGATGGGCGGCTGCGCGGGTTCCGCTTCGACCGCGGCGACACCGAGCGGGTCCAGCTCAGCCTGGCCGGAAACGACATCCGCGAGCGGATCATCGAGCGGCCGGTCGAGGTCCACACCACGGTGGTCACCGGCGAGATCCGCAGCTCGCTGTACGGCTCGGCGAGCCAGGCCGGGCTCTCCCCCAGGGTCATCCACACCCTGACCGACAGCATCTTCCAGTACGACATCGATTTCTCCCGCGAGATCCAGCCTGGCGACCGCTACAGCGTGGTGATCGAGGAGCTGTGGCGCGAAGGCGAGAAGATCGGCAACGGCGAGGTGCTGGCCGCGACCTTCAGCACCGGCGGCAAGACCTTTTCCGGGTTCCGCTTCGAGCGCGACGGCAAGGCCGAGTACTTCACCGCCGACGGCCGCCCGCTGAAGAAGAGCTTCCTGCGCATGCCGGTGGAATTCGCGCGGCTGAGCTCGCGCTTCGGCGCGCGCCGCCACCCGGTGCTGGGCAGGATGCGCATGCACAAGGGCGTGGACTACGCCGCCGGCACCGGCACGCCGATCAAGGCCGCCGGCGACGCCCGGGTGCAGTTCCGCGGCACCCAGCGCGGCTACGGCAACGTGGTCATTCTCGACCACGGCCGCGGCTACACCACCCTGTACGCGCACATGTCCCGTTTTTCCAACGTACGCCAGGGGCAGCGGGTCGCGCAGGGCGAGGTGATCGGCTACGTCGGCGCCACCGGCCTGGCGACCGGACCGCATCTGCACTACGAGTTCCGGGTCAACGGCGTGCACCGCAATCCGCTGTCGCAGACGATGCCGCCGCCGGAACCGCTCAAGGGCGCGGCGCTGGCGCAGTTCAAGGCGCAGGCCGCGCCGGCGCTGGCGCGGATCCAGCAGGTGGAAACGCTGCGCTACGCGCAACTGCCGGGGCCCGAGGGCGGCCGCGAGGTCGCCAGCGCACGCCCGGCGGCGACCGGCAAGCGCGGCTGACCCGAGGGCGCCCGCCGCGCGGCGGGCGTATCGAGCCCGGCACCGGCCGTGCCGTGGGCCGCGAGCGTTTCGCCGCATACTCCGCCGACGCCGCGGCACACCGCGGCGATGAAGACCCGCCGATGTCCGCAATTCCCCCGCCATCGCTTTACCTGGGCCTGATCTCGGGCACCAGCGCCGACGGCATCGACGCCGCGCTGGTCGAGTTCGACGGCGAGCGGCCGAAGCTGCTGTTCGCCCGCACCTACGCCTGGGACCCCGCGCTGCGCGAGCGGCTGGTCGCATTGGGGCAGGAGCACACGCCGCTGCTGCTGGACGAGGTCGGCGAACTCGACGTGCGTATCGGCCAGGCGTTCGCAACGGTCGCGCTGCGGGCGTTGGCCGACAGCAAGATCCCGGCGGCGGCGGTGGCGGCGATCGGCTCGCACGGCCAGACCCTGCGCCACCGGCCCCACGGCCGTGCCGGCGACGGGCGTTTGCCGTTCACCATGCAGCTCGGCGATCCATCGCTGATCGCCGAGCGCACCGGGGTGACGGTGGTGGCCGACTTCCGCCGCCGCGACCTGGCTGCGGGCGGCCACGGCGCACCGCTGCTGCCGGCGCTGCACGCGGCACTGCTGGCCGCGCCCGGGGAGGCGCGCGCGGTGCTCAACCTGGGAGGGATCGCCAACCTGACCCTGCTGCCGCCCGGCGGCGAGGTGCGCGGCTTCGACTGCGGCCCGGCCAACGGCCTGATGGATGCCTGGTGCCGGCGCCAGACCGGGGCGGCGTTCGACGCCGGTGGCGCGCTGGCGGCCGCGGGCCGGGTCGACACGGCGCTGCTGGAGCGCCTGCTCGAAGATCCGTGGTTCGCGCTGGCGCCGCCCAAGTCGACCGGCCGCGACCATTTTCACCTCGGCTGGCTCCAGGAGCGGCTGCGCGGCGACGAGGCGGCGCAGGACGTCCAGGCCACCCTGCTGGCGCTCAGCGTGCGCACCACCGTCGCGGCGCTGCGCGCGGCGCAGCCGAAGACCGCCCGGGTGATCGCCTGCGGCGGCGGGGTCCTGAACCCGCCGCTGATGGCCTCGCTCGCGGCCGCGCTCGGCGACTGCGCCCTCGATTCGAGCGCCGCGCACGGTCTCGACCCGGACGCGGTCGAGGCGATGGGCTTCGCCTGGTTGGCGCGGCAGACCCTGCTGCAGCGGCCCGGCAACCTGCCCAGCGTCACCGGCGCCGCCGGCCCCCGCATCCTGGGCGGCATCTACCGCGCCTGATCCAGGCGCCGCGCGGCGTTGCGGCCACCCGCGCCGCCCATCGCAAAGGCGCGCCGTGTTTCGCTACGATGGCCCTCCGCGCGCCGCCGCGCGCGGGCCGTTTGCCGGCGGCATCTCGCCCGGCCTGCCGGACCACGCCGCATGCTTGCAGACATCACCGCGCACAACGTTCTGGTGGCGCTCGCCGTCACCACCGCGGCCGGCCTGGCCACCGGCCTGGGCGGGCTGCTGGTGTTCACCACCAAGACCCCGAACGCCCGCATGCTCGCGTTCGGCCTGGCTTTCGCCGGGGGCGCGATGGTCTACGTCTCCCTCTCGGAGATTCTCAACAAGTCCATCGCCTCGTTCACCAGCGCGTACGGCGAAGCGCAGGGCTTCTCGTACGGCACCCTGGCGTTCCTGTCCGGGGTGATGCTGATCGTGCTGATCGACCGGATGATCCCCAACCCGCACGAGCGCCTGGAGGCGGACGACCCGTTCTTCCGCGACCACAATCGCGAGTACATCAAGCGCGTCGGGCTGCTGACCGCGGTAGCGATCACCGCGCACAACTTCCCGGAGGGGCTGGCGACCTTCTTCGCCACCCTGGAGGACCCGCGGGTGGGCCTGCCGCTGGCGTTCGCCATCGCCATCCACAACATCCCCGAGGGCATCGCCATCGCGGTGCCGGTGTACTACGCCACCGGCAACAAGCGCTACGCCTTCGTCGCCTGCATGGTCTCGGGCCTGGCCGAGCCCGTCGGCGCGATCATCGGCTACGCGGTGCTGGCGCCGTATCTGTCGGAGGGGATGTTCGGCGCGCTGTTCGGAATCATCGCCGGGGTCATGGTGTTCCTGGCCCTGGACGAACTGCTGCCGGCGGCCAAGCGCTACGCCAAGGGCCACGAAACCGTCTACGGGCTGGTCACCGGCATGGGCGCGCTGGCGATCAGCCTGATGCTGTTCAAATGGTGACACTTGCGGTGCGGGTACGACCGCAGGTGGGGGCGCCCCCGCCTGCGGCCATGCTGCTCAGTGCCAGCCGTCGAAGTAGTGGGCGTCGGCGGTGATCGTTCTGCTGCTGCCCGTTGCATGGTCGGTGATCCTCACCTCCATCCTCACCAGTCCATCGCCCGAGACGTCGGTCGCGATCCCGGTCGAGCAGAATTGCGTATTGCCGCAGCCAGGTGGAGGCGCGCCGGTGTCCCGATCCTTCCAGGCGAACGAGTAGTTCCCGGCTGGCAGCTGGACCACCTCGAAGTGCGCGACGGACGGGTTGTCCGCGGTCCACGGTGTCCAGGTGGAGATACAGTAGTTGGCGGTGGGTTGATCGAACGCATAGGTGTCCACGTAGCATTCCAGGACGGCATTCGTCAGGTCGCCTGCGACAGCCTGTTGAGGGGCGAACCCCGAGGACGCGGCCAAGGCGAAAGCCATCAGGACGGACATCGATTTCCTTTCCATGCTCTTCTCCCATGGTTGCTGAGGTTGCGCCGGCACCCTGTGCCGGCCGGGGAATTTGGCAACATCGGCGAACCTGCGACCGTGACCCCGTAGGCAGTCCGAAAGCGCTCCGTTGCCGCTCGTCGGTGAGCGCGGCCAGTGGGGGGTCTTCGGGTGACGAAGACGGGTGGCAAACGACCGGGCCCTGGATGCAGCCGCAGCAAAAAAGCCCGACGTGTCAGGCCGCGAACAGCGCCTTCATCTTCTTGAGCGCATTGGCCTCGACCTGGCGGATCCGCTCGGCCGAGACACCGTACTCGTCGGCCAGCTCCTGCAGGGTGATCCTGCTGTCGTCGTCCAGCCAGCGGCGGCGGATGATGTCGCGCGAGCGCGGGTCCAGCTCGGCCAGCCCTTCGCGCAGCAGCGCCAGCTGATCGTCCTCGCTGTCCTCGCGCTCGTAGAGCTGCGCCGGGTCCTCCTCCTGGGACATCAGATAGCCGGAGGGCGCGGGCGGGGCGTGGTCGTCGTCCTCGTCGGCGGAAGCGTCGAAGCCGACATCGCGCCCGGACAGCCGCGACTCCATCTCCATCACCTCGCGCTCGGAGACGTTCAGATCGGCGGCCACCGCACGCACTTCCTCGGCGTTGAGCCAGCCCAGGCGCTTCTTGCTCTTGCGCAGGTTGAAGAACAGCTTGCGCTGCGCCTTGGTGGTGGCCACCTTGACGATGCGCCAGTTGCGCAGGATGTATTCGTGCATCTCCGCGCGGATCCAGTGCACGGCGAACGACACCAGGCGGACGCCCACGCCCGGATCGAAACGCTTCACCGCCTTCATCAGGCCGATGTTGCCTTCCTGGATCAGGTCGCCGAGCGGCAGGCCGTAGCCGTTGTAGCCGCGCGCGACGTGAACCACGAAGCGCAGGTGCGAATGCACCAGCTCACGCGCCGCGTCGAGGTCTTCCTGGTCGCGGTAGCGGTGGGCCAGCGCCTGCTCGTCCTCGACGGAGAGGACCGGGATCTGATGGACGGCGTTGATGTACGCGTCCAGCGAGCCGAGCGAGCTCGGGACCGGCAGGTTGTTGGCGACCAGGGCGGTGGTGGAGGTCATCTGGGTCATGGCGGCCATTTTATCAGTGTGCAGATCTGACAGATACAGGTGCAAGGAGTTCCCAGCGTTCCCTAGCTGGAACGCACTCCTTCATAAGCAATTGATTTCATTGAAAGGCCATCCGAGCCTGCCCTGTGCCGGGATACCGGGATCGCGGACCGGCCGGGGCCTGGCCAGGGCGCCATGGTGCGCCCGCGCTGGTGAAGGGGTGGTGTGGCTCCGGCACGGTCGCGCCCGCCGCCGGCGGATCCGGCGGGGCGCGGTCTCAGATCTCCAGTTCGGCGCGCGGCGGCAGCGACCAGTCGACCGGCGCCGCGCCATTGCGAACCAGGGACGCGTTGGCGGCGGAGAAATGCCCGCAGCCGAGGAAACCGCGGTGCGCCGACAGCGGCGAGGGATGGGTGGTCCTGAGCACCCGATGGCGCCGCGGATCGATCACCGCGCCCTTCTTCTGCGCGTAGCTGCCCCAGAGCATGAACACCAGGTTTTCGCGTTCCCGGCCCAGGGTTTCCACTACGTGGTCCGTGAACCCTTCCCAGCCGCGGCCCTGGTGGGCGCCGGCGCTGCCCTGTTCCACCGTCAGCACGGCGTTGAGCAGCAGCACCCCGCGCCGCGCCCACGGCAACAGGCAGCCGTGGTCGGGCGGTGCGATGCCCAGGTCGCGCTGGATCTCCTTGAACATGTTCTGCAGCGACGGCGGCACCGGCACGCCGGGCAGCACGGAAAAGCACAGCCCGTGGGCCTGGCCGGGGCCGTGGTAGGGGTCCTGGCCGAGGATCACCACCCTGACGGCATCGAACGGCGTCGCATCGAACGCGGCGAAGATCTGCGAGCCGGGGGGGTAGATCCTCGCTCCCGCCGCCTTGCGCTGGCGCAGGAAAGCGGATAGCTCGCGCATCTGCGGCCGCAGCAGATAGTCGCCGAGGCGCGCCTTCCAGGACGGCTCGAGTTGGATCCGGTCGGTATCGGGCATGGGCCGTGGTTGGTGGTTCGTGATCGGGATTGGGGAGGGGGCGGCGGCGATCGATCGCGACGGCCTGCGCGACCGCGCCGCGGCGTTCGCGGCCGAGGCGGAGCGGCCGCGCTGCCGGTCCGCTCAGGTCTGGCCGGTTGTTCCGCCCGGCGCCGCGCCGGCGTTCTCGGCGGTGCGGCCGATCCTCGCCAACCGCAGCTGGAACAGCGCCTTGGTCACCAGCAGGCGCTCCTCGATCGGCTTGAGCACCAGGTCGTTGGCGCCGTCTCGCAGCAGGCCCATCTGGTTGACGCGGTTGTCGTCGCCGGTCATCACCAGCACCGGCAGCCGCCGCTTGCCGTAGCCGAACTCCTGGCGCACCGCCTGCAGCAGGTCGCGGCCGCTGAGTTCGCCCTTGAGGTAGACATCGGTCAGCAGCAGGTCGGCACCGGGGGCGACGTCGCTGCCGCGCCATTCGCGCAGCCAGTCCAGCGCATCCTCGGCGCTGATCACGTGGGTCACCTCCATTCCGTGCGACTGCAGCATGCGCCGGGTGGCCAGCGCCACCGTGCGGCTGTCCTCGACATAGAGCACGTGTGCGCCGGGGATCGGCTCGGGCATCACGTAGCCGCGGATGAAGGTCGCCAGCGCCTGGTGGCCGTTGGCCTTGTCGAAATAGTCGGTCACGTCCTCGGTGAAACGCCGCGACTCGAGGTGCCCCTGGGCGTCGCCGGACACCACGATCACCGGGACGTAGCGCTGCACCGCGGCGCGGCGCACCACGCGCGCCAGCTGCAGGCCGTCGCCGTCCGGCAGCACCAGCGCGGTCGTGACCAGGTCGACGGGCGCCTGCTCCAGCGCCGCGCGCGCTTCGGCCAGGCCGGCACAAGCCACCACCTCCACCGCCGGCAGTTCCTTGCGCAGCACGTCGCCGATCAGTTTGCGCACCAGCTTCGAGCCGTCGACCACCATGATCCGCGGCGATTCGCTTACCAGGTGCCGGAGGTCGTGTCCGTCGGTCTTCGAGCTGGTCATGGCGCTCCCTGTCAGGTCTCGGTGGGGCGGGTCTGGCGCAGGAAATGGCCGGTCACCAGGCTGGCGCCCAGCCAGCCCAGCGCCCCGGCGCCGAGCACGATCGCCAGCAGCTGCGCCGGCGCGAAGCCCGCCAGCGCGAAGCCGCTGCCATAGCTCGCCGCAAGGCCCGCCACGGCATCGTTCAGGGCCAGCCCGGCGGCGCCCAGCAGGCCCAGCGCCAGCGCGCCTGCGGCCAGCCCGTACCAGGTGCCCAGATACAGGAACGGCCGGCGGATGAAGCCGTCGGTCGCCCCCAGCAACTGCAGCACGCCGATCTCCTCGCGGCGCGACTGGATGTCGAGCCGGACGGTGTTGCCGACCACCAGCAGTGCGCCCAGCCCCAGCAGGACCGCCAGCACCCAGACCGCACGTCCGCCGAAACGCAGCCAGCCGTCGAGACGCTGCCGCCACTGCGCGTCGTGCTGCACCAGCTCGGCCTCCGGCAGCTGCCCGAGCGAGCCGGCCAGCAGGGTCTCGTCGCCGGCCGGCACCACCACCAGCACCGCCGGCAGGGGATTCTCCCCGACCGCGTCGATGGCCTCGCCGAGGCCGCCACGCTGGCGCAATTCCTCCAGCCCCTGCTCCGGGGTGCGCAGCTCCACGGCGGCGACGTCGGCCCGGCCGCGCAGCTCCTCGGCCAATGCCCGCGCGCGCCGCGGCGTGACCTCCAGGTCCAGGAACACCGCGATTTCGCGCGACTGCTGCACCCCGCCGGACAGCCGCGCCACGTTGTCCAGCACCAGCCACAGGCCCAGGGGCAGCGCCAGCGCGACCGCCATCACCCCGATCGTGAGCGCCGTGGCCCACGGCCTGCGGAAGACCCGGCCGAGGCTGGAGACGAAGCTGTACAGATGATGGTCGATCCAGGTGCCCAGCCGCGAGTGGGTGCTGCGCCCGGGCAGGTTCGCGCGCGGCTCAGCCATCGGCCAGGTCCTCCGGGGCGATGTCGTCGACCAGGGTGCCGTGGTCGAGCACCAGCACGCGCTTGCGCATCCGCCGCACCAGTGCCAGGTCGTGGCTGGCCACCAGCACGCTGGTGCCCCGGCCCGGCAGTTCCGCGAACAGCGCCATGATCTCCGCCGACAGGGTGGGATCGAGGTTGCCGGTGGGCTCGTCGGCCACCAGCAGCATGGGCTCGCCGACGATCGCCCGGGCGATGCCGACGCGCTGCTGCTCTCCCGCCGAGAGCTGGCCTGGCAGCGCGCGCTCGCGCGCGCCCAGCCCGAGACGCTCGAGCGCGCCGCGCACCCGCCTGGCGATCTCGCCGCGGCGCATCCCGCGCAGGATCAGCGGCAGGGCGATGTTCTCGTACACGCTGCGGTCGGTCAGCAGGCGGTGGTCCTGGAACACCACGCCGACATCGCGCCGGTGCATGGCCACGCGGCGGCCACGGACCCGCAGCAGATTGCGCTCGGCGAACAGCACCGCGCCGCGGCTCGGGCGCTCGGACAGGTGCACCAACCGGAGCAGGGTGCTCTTGCCGGCGCCGGAATGGCCGGTCACGAACAGCATCTCCCCGGCGGCCACGTCGAAGCTGACCTCGGACAGCGCGACGTGCCCGCCCGGATACTGCTTGCTGACGCTGTCGAAGCGGAGAACGCTCATTCGGGGGACTGCACGGGGGACCCGGCAAGCTTAGCGAACTTCGCCCGGCGGGCGTCCGCGCCGGCCCGACGCGGCCGGCGGCGCGGCACCGCGCACCGGCGACGCGCCCGCCGCGGCGTCAATGACGGTTGTCGGGGGCGCGGGTGACCAGCTTCTTCAGACCGCGGCCGAGCCGCGACAGCAGCGAGGGTTCCCGCCCGGACGGCGGCGATCCCTGGGGCTGGCGCTGGGCCGGCCGCGCTTCCGCGGCGGGCTTGCGCGCCGAGGCCGGCGCCTCGCCGGTCCCGCGGGCCCTGGCCGCCGGACGTTCCTGGGCCGGCGCGGCACCGGTCTCGCCCTCGATCCGGCGTCCGCCGCGGCGGCGGCGGCGCTTGCGCGGCGGCTTGACGCCTTCCCCGCCCGCGGGGGATTCGCCGGATGGCGCGGGGGCGGCCGTTGGCGGCTCCTGCGCCGGCGCCTCGGCGACCGGCTGCGCGGCCGGCGTTGCGGCCGGGTCGCGCTCCGGCCGCGCCCGGCGCGGCCGCTCGCGCTCGCCCCTGGCGGCCCCGCCGCCCTCGCGGCGGCCGCCGCTGCCGGACCGCCGCGCACCGGGGCCGGTGCCGCGCCTGGCGTCGTCGGCGGCGCGCTGCTCGCGGGCCTCGCGGAAGATCTCGCCGATGCTTTCGCCGTCGTCGGGCTGGGCCTCGACGCCCACGCGCGGCTTGCGCGGCAGCGCCACCAGCAGCTCCGGGGTCACCGCCTCGACGGGGATCTTCTGTTCGATGAAGGTTTCGATGTCCGGCAGGCTCTGCGCGTAGATCTCGCAGGCGAAGCTGATCGCGTCGCCCTCCGCGCCGAGCCGCGCGGTGCGCCCGATGCGGTGCACGTAGTCCTCGGCGTCGAACGGCAGGTCGTAGTTGTAGACGTGGCTGACGCCGTCGATGTGCAGGCCGCGCGCGGCCACGTCCGTGGCCACCAGCAGCTCGAGCTGGCCGGCCTGGAACTTCTTCAGCAGCGACTCGCGCTTCTTCTGCGGCACGTCGCCGGACAGGACGCCGACGCGGTAGCCGCCGCGCTCCAGCGCGCGCGCCACCCGTTCCACCCAGGCCTTGGTGTTGACGAACACCATGGTGCGCGCGCCTTCGCTGCGCGAGAGCAGGCCGAGCAGCAGCGGCAGCTTTTCCTCGTTGGAGGGGAAGAACACCTTCTGCCGGACCTTGGCGTTGGTGATGAATTCGGTCTCGACGACCACCTTCTCCGGCTCGTTCATGTGCTCGTAGGCGAGCTCGAGCACGCGATGGCTGAGGGTGGCAGAGAACAGCAGGGTCTGCCGCTCGGTGCGCGCCGGCATGCGCCGGAGCAGGAAGCGGATGTCCTTGATGAAGCCGAGGTCGAACATGCGGTCGGCCTCGTCCAGCACGCACATCTCGCAGGCGTGCAGCGACACGACCTTGTGCTGCTTGACGTAGTCGATCAGCCGCCCCGGGGTGGCGATGATCACGTCGGCGCCGTCCTGGAGCAGCTGCCGCTGCTTGTCGTAGTCGACTCCGCCGTAGACCAGCGCGAACTTGAGGCCCAGGTCGGAGGCGAACTTCACCGCATCCTTGTGGATCTGGATGGCCAGTTCGCGGGTCGGCGCCAGGATCAGCGCGCGCGGATCCTCCGGCTTGCGGTCGGCGAGCGCCGGACGCGACAGCAGCCGGTTGATCACCGCCACCAGGAACGCCAGCGTCTTGCCGGTACCGGTCTGGGCCTGGCCGGCGACGTCGCGGCCGGGCAGGGCGATCGGCAGGGTCAGCGCCTGGATCGGGGTGCAGCGGAGGAACCCGGCGGCCTCGAGACCCGCGAGCAACTGCGGGTGCAGCTCGAACTCCGAGAAGGGGATATCGGTCAGTGGTTTGTCTGTCATGCCTGGAATGGTCTGTGCGGCGGGGCGCGGTTGCGCAGGGGGCGACCGCGTCGCAGACTGCCGAACCGTGAATGGAAGGCTGTGCGGACCTGGGGAAACCCTTGATCCGGCCCGAAAACGCCCCAGTTTAACAGCACCCAAGCCGCCCCGCCCGCCCGGCACGCGGCCCGACCCCAGGAGAACCCCGTGAGCAACAAGGTCATCCACGCCGGCGACGCCGATTTCGATTCCACCGTGCTGCAGTCCGACGAGCCGGTGCTGGTCGATTTCTGGGCGCCCTGGTGCGGTCCGTGCAAGATGATCGCCCCGGCGCTGGACGAGCTGGCGGAGAGCTACGCCGGGCGCGCCAAGGTGGTGAAGGTCGACATCGACCAGAACCAGGGGGTCGCCATGAAGTACCACGTACGCTCCATTCCGATGCTGCTGCTGTTCAAGGGCGGCCAGGTTCAGTCCACCCAGATCGGCGCGGTGGGCAAGGGCCAGCTGTCGCAGATGATCGACAAGGCGCTCTGAGCGCCTGCCCCGCCTCCGCGAGCGCGGGGCACCAGCGCGGGATACCCCAGGCGGGCGGCGCGCCGCCGCGGACCGCCCGGTCCCGCAGCCGGATCGCTTGCCGTGGACGCGGGGCGGTGCTAGCGTTGTTCCATCCGGTGCGGGATCCCGCGCCGCACCCCGTCTGAAGGCCCACCCTTCCAACCCTCCGCCCGCCTCCGCGGGCGCTCGCAGCTAGCGAGGAATTCGCACTTGTCCGACAACACCTCCGATTCCGGCGATTCCGCCGAGAAGCGCGTGCGCAAGCCGCGCGTCAGCAAGACCGCCCGGGTCGCCAAGACCGCAACGCCGGAGGCTCCGGCGGCGCCGGCCGCCGCCAGCAGCGAAACACCGGCCCCGGCCCCCGCGCCGGCTCCGAAGCCGGCATCGCCGGCCGAAGCGTCCTCTCCCCAGCCTCCCCCGAGCCGCCCCCCCGCAAGCGCCCCGGCGCCTGCCGCGGAAGGCGACGGCGGCGGCGGCGGCAACGAATCGCGCGAGGCGCGTGAACAGCGCGAACAGCGCGAGCGCGACGGCCGGCCGGGCAATCGCCGCGATCGCTTCCGCAACCGCCGCGACCGCAACCGTGGCGGTGGAGGCGGCGGTGGCGGTGGCGGTGGCGGTGGTCGCGACGACGGCCTGCCGCAGGACGGCGGCGACCAGGGCCAGCGCCTGCCGCCGCCGAACATCCCCGAGGACTTCCCGCAGTACACCCTCAGCGACCTGAAGCGGATGCCCGCGCAGAAGCTGATGGACATCGCCGAGCAGCTCAACATCCACGACGGCGTGGCCCGCGCCCGCAAGCAGGACGTGATCTTCAACCTGCTCAAGGTGCTGACCCGCCACGGCGAGGGCGTCGTCGCCGACGGCGTGCTGGAGATCCTGCCCGACGGTTTCGGCTTCCTGCGCGCGGCAGAGGCCTCCTACCTGGCCGGCCCCGACGACGTCTACATCTCCCCGAGCCAGATCCGCCGCTTCAACCTGCGCACCGGCGACCACCTCTCCGGCCGGATCCGCTGGCCCAAGGACGGCGAGCGCTACTTCGCGTTGTCGGTGGTCGACACCATCAATGCCGAGCCGCCGGAGGCCAGCAAGGGCAAGGTGCTGTTCGAGAACCTCACCCCGCTGTTCCCGCGCAAGCGCTTCAAGCTCGAGCGCGGCGACGGCTCCAGCGAGGACATCGCCGGCCGCATCCTCGACCTGATGGCCCCGCAGGGCAAGGGCCAGCGCGCGCTGATCGTCTCGCCGCCCAAGGCCGGCAAGACCATGATGATGCAGCAGATCGCCACCGCGATCACCACCAACCACCCCGACGTGCACATGATCGTGCTGCTGGTGGACGAGCGGCCCGAGGAAGTGACCGAGATGCAGCGCACCGTGCGTGGCGAGGTGGTGTCCTCCACCTTCGACGAGCCCGCCGCGCGCCACGTGCAGGTCGCCGAGATGGTGATCGAGCGCGCCAAGCGACTGGTCGAGCACAAGAAGGACGTGGTGATCCTGCTGGATTCGATCACCCGCCTCGCGCGTGCCTACAACAACGTGGTGCCCAGCTCCGGCAAGGTGCTCACCGGCGGTGTCGACGCCAACGCACTGCACCGCCCGAAGCGCTTCTTCGGCGCCGCGCGCAACGTCGAGGAAGGCGGCTCTCTGACGATCATCGCCACCGCGCTGGTCGACACCGGCAGCGCGATGGACAAGGTGATCTACGAAGAATTCAAGGGCACCGGCAACTCCGAGATCCATCTGGACCGCCGCATCACCGAGAAGCGCGTGTACCCGGCGATCAACGTCAACCAGTCCGGCACCCGCCGCGAGGACTACCTGATCGAGCCGGAGCTGCTGCAGAAGATCTGGATCCTGCGCAAGCTGCTGCACCCGATGGACGAGATCGCCGCCATGGAGTTCCTGCTCGACAAGATGAAGCAGACCAAGTCCAATGACGAGTTCTTCGCCTCGATGCGGCGCTGATCGACCCGGAAACGATGAAGACGCCCCGCGACGCGGGGCGTCTTCGTTTCGCCGCCGGCATCTCCCGGGTCGTGACCGCGTGGCGCTGCGGCGCTAGCATGGCCCGGTCTTGGACGGCCGCCGCGCCGCCGCCCCGGGGACCCAGATGCCGAGCAGCACCGCGGACCACTTCCTCCGGCAGGCCGGCCCCCGGCTGGCCGCGCTGGTCGAGGAACTCGGCCGCTGCGCGCGCGCCGTCGACGTCGCCTGGACCCTGTGCGAGTTCGCCGGCCCCGCCCTGGGGCTGGTCGACTGCGTGACCTACCTGCTCGACAGCGACGGCCGCACCCTGACCCAGCGCGCCGCCTGGGGGCCCAAGCGCGCCGCCGACCGGGTATTGGAATCGCGCATCCAGCTCGGGCTCGGCCAGGGCATCGTCGGCAGGTGCGCGCAGCTGCGGCTGCCGCAGCGCACCGCCGATGCGCGCCTGGACTGCCGCTACGTGGTCGACGACCAGTTCAACCTGTCCGAGCTCGCGGTGCCGATCTGCCTCGGCGACACCCTGTTCGGGGTGCTCGACAGCGAGCATCCGGAGGCGGACCACTACGCGCTGGCGCACGAACACGCGCTGTACGCGATCGCCGAGCGCGGCGCGCGGCGGCTGCGCGAGCTCGCCGGGACGAGCGCCGCGGCCGGCTGAACCGCGGGGACCGGCTGCCCGCCGCCGATCCGGCGGCGCTGCCGTGCATACTTCCGCCACGGAGGTGCGCATGCACGGCAGCGGTCTGCAATTGGCATTGGTGTTCCTGCTCGCCGCGGTGATCGCGGTACCGCTGTTCAAGCGATTCGGGCTGGGCGCGGTACTGGGCTACCTTGCCGCCGGCGTGGCCCTCGGGCCGGACGGCGTAGGCGTGGTGCGGGATGCCGAGCCGGTGCTGGCGGCCAGCGAGATCGGCGTGGTGATGATGCTGTTCGTCATCGGCCTGGAACTGTCGCTGGCGCGGCTGAAGCTGATGCGCCGGCCGGTGTTCCTGACCGGCGGGTTGCAGGTCGCGATCTCCGGCGCGGCGCTCGCCGCGATGGTGGCGTTGATCGGGCTGGGCTGGAAGGTGGCGATCGTCGTGGGCCTGGGCCTGGCGCTCTCCTCCACCGCGTTCGGGCTGCAGTTGCTGGCCGAGCGCAAGGCGCTGCACAGCGGGCATGGGCGGCTGGCGTTCGCGATCCTGTTGTTCCAGGACCTGGCGGCGGTGCCGCTGATCGCCGCGATCCCGCTGCTCGCGCACGCGGCCGCACCGGACGCCGGACACCCGGGCTGGGCATTGCTCAAGGCGATCGCGGCGCTGGCCGCGGTGTTCTTCGGCGGCCGCTACCTGCTGCGCCGGCTGTTCCGTACCGCGGTGCGCATCGGCGTGCCGGAAATGCAGACCGCGAGCGCGCTGCTGGCGGTCCTCGGCGCCGCCTGGGTGGTGCAGCTGGCCGGACTGAGCATGGGCCTGGGCGCGTTCCTGGCCGGCGTGCTGCTCGCCGAATCCGAGTTCCGCCACGAGATCGAATCGCAGATCGAACCGTTCAAGGGACTGCTGCTGGGGCTGTTCTTCATGGCGGTGGGCATGAGCATCGACCTGGCGCAGGTGGCGGCGGAACCGGTCCTCGTGCTGCTGGCGACGCTGCTGCTGATGGCGGTCAAGTTCGCGATCCTGTTCTGGCTCGGCCGCTACCCGGGCGGTCTGCGCCCGCGCGAGGCGCTGCGCCTGGGCGGGGTGCTGTCGCTTGGCGGGGAATTCGCGTTCGTGATCTTCGCCGAAGCGGCCGGCGCGGGGCTGCTGGAAGCGGCGATGCACAACCGTCTGCTCGCGGTGGTGGGCCTGTCGATGGCGCTGACGCCGCTGCTGGTGATCGCGCTGGCCCGGCTGCTCGGCGGCCACGAGGTTGCCGAGGCGGCGGCCCGCGACTTCGATCCGATCCACGACCACGGCCATCCGCAGGTGATCATCGCCGGTCTCGGCCGGTTCGGGCAGATCGTCGCGCGCCTGCTGGTGGCGCAGAAGATCCCGTTCGTCGCGCTCGATGCCGACCCCGCCACCGTGGACGCACTGCGGCGCTCCGGCAACGTGGTGTACTTCGGCGACCCCACCCGCCCAGAACTGCTGCGCGCCAGCGGCGCCGCGCATGCGCGGCTGTTCATCAACGCCATCGACGACCGCGAGGCCAGCCTGCGCACCACGCATCTGCTGCGGCACCTGTACCCGCATCTGCGCGTGTTCGCGCGCGCCCACGACCGCCGCCATGCCTGGCAGCTGATGGACCTGCAGGTGGAGGCCTTCCGCGAAACCTTCGCCTCGGCGCTGGAAATGGGCCGCGAGGTGCTGGTGGCGCTGGACGTGCCGCGCGAAGTGGCGACGGATCGTACCCGGCGCTTCCGAGAGCATGACGAACGCCTCCTCGCCAGCCACCACCGCATCTACACCGACGCGCCGGCCCTGCTGCAGGCATTGCGCGAGGGCCGTGCCGAACTCGAGCACCTGTTCGAGGCCGACCAGGCGCAGCCGGAACCGGATCCAGGCCCCGACCGCGGCACCGGCGCCCGCGGCGGTGCGGACTGAGCCTCGTTTCCCGGCGGCTGAAGCGGCATCAGCGCGCATGCCGAACCACCTGAGGCACCCGATCGGCCGCCATCACTGCCGGGGGGATATTCGCCCGGCGATGCGCTCGCCGGTTCGAAGCGCCCGTATGGCGGGATACCTCCGGTCGGCTGGACCACTGCATCCGACATCCATGATCTCGCGACGAAGGGGGGCGGGATCCGGCAACCGCGGCCGGCTCGAGCAGCCACGCCCGCGCCATCGTGGAAACGCCCCGCATCGCGGGGCGTTTTGGCGTACCGGTCGGCTGCGGGTCAGAAGCAGGCGAACACATTGTCCGGCTGGCAAACGCACACCCCGGGCTCCTGATACTGGTAACGGTAGCAGCGCGCCCGGGCGCCGGGCGTGGAACAGGCCGTTCCCTCGATGGTGGCGCATTCCGGGTAGTAGCCCTGCGCAACGCGCGGGCCCTCCCAGAGCAACGGTTGGGAGTCGACCGCGTCGAACACCAGCACCGGTGCCGCAGACGGCCCGGCAGCGTTCGGTTCGGCCGCAGAGGGATACTGGGAAGGAATGGAATACGCGTGCGACGCCACGACGAGCACACACGCCAGGACTGCGAGACGCATCAGGTGTTTCATGGAATCCTCCAAGCGGTTGTTTGAATTCGATCCTCGATTACGACAACTGCTCCGCGTCCAGACTGCGCTGAACGCTCCACGTCGGTGTGGAAGGGATGAGGTAGCACACTGGGGCCCAGCACACCAAGCGGCCGCGAGGAGGGGCTGCGTTCGCAAGGGTTGACCGCCGTTCAAGATCGGCGGAAACCGCACTGCAGCATCCGATCTGCGCGAACCGATTCATACCGCGTGGCAGCAGGGGGGGCCGGAGTTGCGGTTGCGCAGGCCCGGTGGACGGGCGCCGGGAGTCTCGGGACGGCGGGCGCGGGGCCGCCTCAGCGCGGCTCGCGCAGGAACCTGGCCATCGACACGCCCGGCTGCGACTGCGCCGGGGCGAACTCGGCGGCCACGTCGACGAAACCCCGCATCACCGCGATCTCGCGGGGGGTGCGGTTGAGCGCGTCGCGCAGGTCCGGATCGGCACCGGCGCGCAGCAGCCGGCGGGTCAGCTGCAGCAGGCCGTGCAGCGCCGCCAGGTGCAGCGGGCCGAACCCGCGCGGATCCTGCGCCTCCAGCGAGACCTCCTCGTCGAGCAGGTAGTCGAGTACGCCGAGCACCACCTCCTCGTCGCAGGCGGTGCCGGGTTCTGCGCGCGCGCCGAGCAGCAACAGCAGCGGGGTGACCCCGCCGGCGGCCGCGGCGTCGACATCGGCCCCGGCCAGCAGCAGGGTGTCGAACAGCGCCAGCAGCCGTGGGCGGTCGCGACAGGTGAATCCGTACAGCGCCGCGCAGTGCAGCGGGCCCAGCCCCTGCGCGTCGGTGGCGTGGACGTTGGCGCCGGCGGTGAGCAGCCGCGCGCAAAGATCGGGCAGTCCGAGCGCGGCGGCCAGCATCAGCACCGTGACCTCGCCGGGCAGCCGCTGCTCGAGTCCCGCGCCGGCATCGAGCAGGCGGTCGACGATCTCGCCCTGGCGCATGCTCACCGCGGCCGACAGCGCCGTGGCCCCGGTATGCGCCGCCAGCTGCGGGTCGGCGCCCCGCGCCAGCAGCAGGTCGACCGTGGCGCGGTGCCCGCCGCCGGCGGCGCGCAGCAGCGCGGTGCAGCCCTGGGCGTCGGGCGTGTCCACCCGAAAACCCAGGTCCAGCAGCCGGCGCACCGCATCGGCGTCGCCGACGATCGCCGCCGCGGGCAGGTCGTCGGCGCGCAGCGCGCGCCGCGGCAGGGTCCAGCCGCGCCAGTCCAGCCAGTCGGCCAGGTCGCGGCGGCCGCCCGAGAGCGCCACGCCCAGCGGGGTCTGGCCGTCGGCGGCGCGCACGTCCGGCGCGGCGCCGTGGCGGACCAGGGTCTTCAGCGCCGCCTCGCGGCCGAGCGCGGCGCACAGGTGCAGCGCGGTCATGCCGCGGCTGTCGCGCGCGTCCAGATCGACGCCGACCGCCACCAGGCGCTCCAGCAGCCGGCCCCAGCCCAGCCGGACCGCGAGCGCCAGCGGCGGATCGCCTTCGGTGCTGGGAGCGAACGGATCGGCGCCGCGCTCGAGCAGTTCCAGGGCCAGCTGCTCCAGGCCCCGCCCGGCCTGCTCGCTGCGGGCGCAGGCGGCCAGGAACCGCGCCAGTCCGCCGGCACCGGCCGGCGAGACGTTCCGGCGCAGCATCGCCTGCAGCGCGTCGATCGCGTCCGGGCCCTTGGCAAGGAGCCGGAAGATCGCGCTGTCGCCCAGACCGTCGCGCACCTCGGGGTCGGCGCCGTGCGCCAGCAGCCAGTCGATCCGCTCGACCGACAGCGGGGCCTGTTCGTCGAGCAGCAATCCACCCAGTTCGCGCGGGCCCAGCAGCGGCAGCAATGGCGCCAGGCCCTCGAGGCGCCCTTCCCGCAGCCCGTCGCGCAGCAGCGAGAGCGGCGCACGGTCCGGAACCGGAGCGTCGCCGCCGCCCTCGGGAAGGATGCTGGCGGGCAGCGCGTAACCGGGATCGAGCAGCGCCACCAGCGACCAGCGGCCGGCGGCCGCAGCGTGTTCGACCGCCAGCCGGCCTTCGGCGTCGGCCAGCTGCGGATCGACTCCCAGCTCCAGCAGCCGCTGCACCAGCGGCGCCGAGGGCGTGTCGCCCTGACACGCCAGCACCAGCGCGCTGCGGCCGGCAGCATCGACCGCGCCGGTCTCTGCCCGCGCCGCGGCCAGCGCTTCCAGCGTCGCCAGGCGCGCGCCGCGTGCGGCCTCGAGCAGCGGGGTGCGGCCCTGGTGGTCGCGCGCCTGCACATCGGCGCCGGCGGCGATCAGCGCCGCCACGATCTCGGCGTGGCCGGCGAAGGCAGCGGCGTGCAGGGCGCTGCGGCCGCCGCGGTCGCAGGAGCTGGGCTTCGCCTTGTGCCTGAGCAGCAACTGCACGCCGGCGGTGTCGTCCTCCTCGCCGCCGGCGGCGGCGAGCAGCGCCGGGGTCGCGCCGTCCACCTCGGCGCGCGCGCCGCGCTCGAGCAGGAACCGCGCCAGCCGCCAGTTGCCGACCGCGCAGGCCGTCCCCAGCGGGGTCAGGCCGTCGCCGTTGACCGCATCGAGCTCGGCGGCGGCATCGCGCAGCAGCGCGGCGACGCCGGGATCCGAGCTGCGCGCGGCATGATGCAGCGGGGTATTGCCCTCGGCGTCGCAAGCGCGGGGATCGGCGCCGTTGGCGAGCAGGGTCATCACCGCCTCGGGCCGCCCGTGCCAGCTGTCGCGGGTCGCCGCCAGCAGCGGGGTCAGGCCGGCATGCGCCGCGTTCAGGTCGGCGCCGCGGGCGATCAGCGCACGCAGCAGGCGCAAGTCGGGCAGCACCGCTGCGAGCACCGCCAGACTCCGCTGGTCGCGCTCACCCGGCGCCGGCAGCGCATGCGGATCGGCGCCCAGGTCGAGCAGCTCGAGGGCGCGGTCGACGCGCCCGCCGCGCGCGGCGAGGTAGAGTTCGCCCTCCGGATCGCCCGGTGGCGGCACCGGACCGGGTTCGGCCGCCACGCCCGGCATCTCCACCACCGGCATCGGCAGCGCCGCGGGCGCCGGCAACCGCTGCAACAGCCAGTGCGCGAGCGGCCACAGCAGCAGCCCGGCGACCGCCAGCGACCAGCGCACCGGCGCCACGAGCAGCCCCGGCCAGGCCATGGCGATGGCCGCCGCCAGCACCGCCGCCACGCACAGCGCCAGGACCGCACCACGCCCCGCGGCCGGGTCGTGATCGGCCAGCCGCCGCCATTGCGCGGCCAGGCCGCCGCCGTCGCGCTCGAGCGCGTGCCAGAACGGCCACAGCCGCCACAGCGCCACTACGCAGATCCCGGTCATCGCGCTCAGCCCCACCGCGGCGCCGAGACTGCCGGACTGGCGCAGCGCCGACAGGGGCCACGCCACCAGCACCGCGGACAGCGCCAGCGCGCCGCTCCAGAGCGCAAGCAAGGCGGACAGGTCGCGCCGCAGCGCGCCCGCGTCGGCCGGCGCATCGCCGCCGCGCCACCAGCGCACGGCCAGCGCGAACGCAGGCTGCGCCAGGCCCAGGCCGAGCGCGGCGGCGGCGCCGCCAAAACCGGCGATCAGGCTGAGAACGGCTCCGGAAACGAACGCGAGGGCGGCGCGCCGGCGCGGGCGCTGCGGGTCAGGCATCGGTGCCCCAGTCGTCGCGCATCGGGTCGCCCGCGGCCGACGGCGGAAGCTGCAGGTGGAACCCGCGCACGGCCAGATTGCCGCGGACCGCGTCGACGTCCTCGCGCGCCAGCCGCCGGCCCGGGGTCAGCGCGACGTCGAGCACGAAATGCAGCGCGCCCAGCTGCGCGCGCAGCGCCTCGGGCAGCAGCGTGAAATCGTCGCGGGTCGCCAGGTAGACGTAGGTATCGGCCTTGCGCTGGCTCTTGTAGACGTAGGCGTGCATGGCCCGGAAAACAGCTGGATCCAGGCGATTGTGCGGGAAAAGCCGGGAATGGGGAATGGGCCGCCCTAGTGGTATCCCGCATCCGCATCGACCTTGCCGCGGAACACCCGGTACGACCAAGCCGTATAGCCGAGGATCATCGGCAGCAGCACCACCAGACCGACCAGCACGAAGCCCTGCGAGGAAGGCGGCGAGGCCGCCTCCCAGATGCTCAGGTCGGGCGGCACGATGTTCGGCCAGATGCCCAGCACCAGCCCGGCGAACCCCAGCCCGAAGAAGCTCAGCGTGAGCAGGAACGGCGTGGCGTCACGGCCCTCGCGCATCGCCGCGCGCCACAACCAGATCGCATTGGCCAGCGCCAGCAGGGGCACCGGCGAAAGCCACCAGAAATTGCCGTCCTCGAACCAGCGCGCCATGATCCGGGAATCGAGGAACGGCAGCCATGCGCTCACCAGGCCCATGAACGCCGCCACCACCATCACCAGCGGCCGGGTCAGGGTGCGGGCGATCTGCTGCATGCGGCCGCCGGTCTTGAGGATCAGCCAGGTGCTGCCGAGCAGCGCATAGCCGAACATCACCGCCACCCCGGTCAGCATCGAGAACGGGCTGAACCAGGCGAACGCCCCGCCCACGTAGCGGCCTTCCTGCAGCGGCATGCCCTCGACCAGCGCGCCGAGGATCACGCCCTGGGCGAAGGCGGTGAACATCGAACCGAGCGCGAACGCGGCGCCCCAGAACGGCCGGGCGCGCCGCGCCTTGAAGCGGAACTCGAAGGCCACCCCCCTGAACACCAGCGCGATCAGCATCAGCAGCACCGGCAGATACAGCGCCGACAGCACCACCGCGTACGCACGGGGGAAGGCCGCCAGCAGGCCGGCGCCACCGAGCACCAGCCAGGTCTCGTTGCCGTCCCAGATCGGCGCCGCGGTGTTCATCATGTGGTCGAGCTGCTTGCCGTCCTCCGCGAACGGCGCCAGGATCCCCAGCCCCAGCACGAACCCGTCGAGCAGCACGTACATCAGCACGCCGAAGCCGATCACCCCGAACCACAGCACCGGCAGCACGGTTTCCATTTCCATCACGCCTCTCCCGTCGGGGGCCGCGCCGCGCCGGGCGGGGCGTTCTCGGCGGGTTCATCGGCGGCCGAGATCGGCCGCATCGGCGTGCGCTCGCCGTCGTCGGTGTCGGGTGCGTCCTCGAAATGCTGCGGCCCGGCGCGCACCATCCTGACGATGTAGGCGGCACCGGCGCCGAACACCACCGCATAGGCCAGGACGAAGACCGTCAGCGAGGCCACCACGCTGCCGCGCCCGACCGCGCTCACCGCGTCGGCGGTGCGCAGCAGGCCCTGGATCACCCAGGGCTGGCGCCCGATCTCGGCCACGAACCAGCCGCTGATCACCGCGACGAAGCCGCTGAACGTCATCAGGCGCCAGCCGTCCAGCAGCCAGCGCGACCCGAACAGCCGCCCGCGCCACAGCGCCCACAGCGACCCGAGCGTGAGCAGCAGCATGGCCATGCCGAGGCCGACCATGATCCGGAAGCCGTAGAACACCGGCGCGACCGGCGGTCGCTCGTCGCGCGGCACCGCGGTCAGCGGCTGGATCTCGCCGTCCCAGCTGTGGGTCAGGATCAGGCTGCCC
Source organism: Luteimonas endophytica (assembly GCF_029887875.1). Taxonomy (GTDB): domain Bacteria; phylum Pseudomonadota; class Gammaproteobacteria; order Xanthomonadales; family Xanthomonadaceae; genus Luteimonas; species Luteimonas endophytica. The sequence continues at coordinate 70,187 of NZ_JARXRM010000045.1, read as the reverse complement.
AGCCGCGGAACGGCCAGCTCGTAGCGGTTGCGTTCGGCTTCCTGGTCCGGCACCGCGAACAGCACCAGCGGCACGCCGGCACCCGCGGGCCCGCGCTCCCAGTGGCCTTCCATCGCCGCGACCTTGGTCGGCTGGAACTCGCGGGTCTTCAGGCCGTGCACGTCGCCGACCACGACCTGCAGCGGCACCGTCAGCGCCGCGAACACCACCGCGGCCCGCAGCATCCGCCTCCCGGCATCGGCGTGCGCACCGCGGCGCAGGTAGCCGGCGCCGACCCCGCCGATCACGAAACAGGTGGTGATGAAGGCCGCCAGCACCATGTGCGCCAGCCGGTAGGGAAACGAGGGGTTGAAGATCGCCGCCCACCAGTCGGAGGGATGGAACACGTCGCCGACCAGCTCGTAGCCGGCCGGGGTGTGCAGCCAGCTGTTGGCGGAAATGATCCAGAAGGTGGAGATCAGGGTGCCGACGGCGACCATGCAGGTGGCGAGGAAGTGCAGCTTTTCCGGGACCTTGCGCCAGCCGAACAGCATCACCCCGAGAAATGTGGCCTCGAGGAAGAACGCGGTCAGCACCTCGTACGACAGTAGCGGGCCGAGGATATTGCCGGCGCGCTCGGAGAGGACCGACCAGTTGGTGCCGAACTGGAAGCTCATCACGATGCCCGACACCACGCCCATGCCGAACGAGACCGCGAAGATCCGCAGCCAGAAGAAGTAGAGATCGCGCCAGACCGGATCGCGGGTGCGCAGCCAGCGCCACTCCAGGAACGCCAGCCAGCTCGACAGGCCGATCGTGAACGCCGGAAACAGCACATGGAAGGAAATCACGAATCCGAACTGGATCCGCGACAGCAGCAGCGCGTCCAAGCCTCGCTCCGGGGGAAGTCCGGGCGCGATTATGCGCCTGCCCCCGTTAAGGATGAATGCCCTCTTCGGCAGCCGCCGGCGCGGCGGGCCTGGCGCAATGCGCCGAAACGAGAAGGCCATCGCGGATCCCCCCGCGCCCCGGTGTTAGCGTCGCTCGCACAGGGACGATCCGGAAGCACCGGGGACAGGGAGGTACACAGGGGCGCTCTGCGCCCCTGTTTCGTTGGCGCGCATGACCTGTGGCCCAGCCGGGCGCAGCGGCCGGCTGCTACCCTGCGGCGGTTTGTTCACGCCACGAGGGCGCCATGATCCGTCTGCTGCCGCTGTCCCTGCTGCTGTTCGCAGCCTCCGTTGCCGCCCAGCCGGCGCAAACGCTGACCATGGACCGGATCATGGCCGACCCGGACTGGATCGGCCCGCCGGTGGAGCAGGCGTGGTGGGCCTGGAACGGCCAGCGCGCCTACTATTCGCTCAAGCGCGAGGGCAGCAGCGTCCGCGACACCTGGGCCCAGGATCTCGACGGCGGTGACGCCAGCCGCATCGACGGCGCCGCGCGCGCCGATCTCGACGGCCTGCAGCCGGTGTACGACGCCAGCCGCGCGCGCGCGGCGTTCGTGCGCGACGGCAACGTGTTCGTGCGCGACCTGCGCAGCGGCGCGCTGACCCAGCTCAGCCGCGACGACGAGCGCGCCGCCTCGCCGCTTTGGGGCAGCGACGGCGCCCTGGTCTGGCGGGTCGGCAACGACCGCTGGTTCCGCTGGACGCCCCGCGAGGGCGTGACCGCCGCGGCGGTGCTCAAGGCCGAGGACGATCCTGGCGAGGCGCCCGCCGCCGATGCCCTGCGCGAGCGCCAGCTGCGGCTGGTGGAGACCCTGCGCACCGAACGCGAGCGGCGCGAGGCCCAGCGCCTGCAGGAACGCGACTGGCGCCGCGCCGATCCCACCCGCGCGCCGGCCCCGGTGTACCTGGGCAAGGACGTGGAGATCGCCGCCAGCGCACTGTCGCCCGACGGGCGCTGGCTGCTGGTCGCCACCGAGGCGAAGGGGGCGGACAAGGGCACCGAGGGCCGGATGCCGAAGTACATCACCGAATCGGGCTACGAGGAGTTCGAGGACGTGCGCACCCGGGTGGGCCGCAACGATCCGCTGCCGCAGGCGTTCTGGCTGGTCGACATGAACAGCGGCGAGCCGCGGCGGCTCGACCTCGACGCACTGCCGGGCATCGACCGCGATCCGCTCGCCGAGCTGCGCCGCACCGCCGGCAAGGAGCCGCTGAAGGGCGCGCGCCCGGTGCGGATCGAGGCCGACGGACCGGCGGCGATGCAATGGAGCGGCGACAGCCGCGGGGCCGCGCTGATGCTGCACGCGGTCGACAACAAGGACCGCTGGCTGGTGACGCTGGATCCGGCGGACGGCGCGCTGCGCACCCGCCACCGGCTCACCGACGAGGCCTGGATCAACTGGGGCTTCAACGAGTTCGGCTGGATGCCGGACAACCGCACGCTCTGGTTCCTGTCCGAGCACACCGGCTACTCGCACCTGTACCTGGATGCCGGTGGGCGCACCCGCGCCCTGACCTCCGGCGAGTGGGAGGTCTCGGCGCCGGCGCTGGCGGCCGACGGCGGCGGGTTCCTGTTCGTCTGCAACCGCGCGCGGCCCGGCGACTACGAGGTCTGCGCGGTCCCGGCCGGCGGCGGCCAGGTGCGCGAGCTCACAGCGCTCGACGGGGTCGAGGACTTCACCCAGTCGCCCGACGGCGGCCGGTTGCTGGTGCGCCATTCGGAGGCCTACCTGCCGCCGCAACTGGCGGTGATCGGCACCGACGGCAGCGGCCTGCGCACGCTCACCGACACCCGCAGCGAGGAATTCCGCGGCTACGACTGGCTGCAGCCGCAGACCGTGCAGGTCCCCTCGCGGCACGGCGCCGGCACCATCTGGGGCAAGTACTACGGCCCCGCCACGCTCGAACCGGGACGCGAGTATCCGGTGGTCCTGTTCGTGCACGGCGCCGGCTACCTGCAGAACGTCAGCGAACGCTATCCCAACTACTTCCGCGAGCAGATGTTCCACAACCTGCTGGTACAGAACGGCTACATCGTGCTGGACCTGGACTTCCGCGCCTCGGAAGGCTACGGCCGCGACTGGCGCACCGCGATCTACCGGCGCATGGGCCATCCGGAGCTGGAGGACTACCTCGACGGCGTCGAGTGGCTGGTGGCCGAGAAGCAGGCCGACCGCGACCGGGTCGGCATCTACGGCGGCAGCTACGGCGGCTTCATGACATTCATGGCGCTGTTCCGTGAGCCCGGCACCTTCAAGGCCGGCGCGGCGCTGCGCCCGGTCACCGACTGGACCCAGTACAACCACGCCTATACCGCCAATATCCTCAACACCCCGGAGCTCGATCCCGAGGCGTACAGGGTCTCGTCGCCGATCGAGTACGCCGAAGGCCTGCAGGACCACCTGCTGATCGCCCACGGCATGATCGACGACAACGTCTTCTACCGCGACTCGGTGCTGCTGGCGCAGCGCCTGATCGAGCTGCGCAAGGACAACTGGGAACTGGCGGCCTATCCCCTCGAGCGGCACGCCTTCCAGCATTCGGACAGCTGGTACGACGAGTACCGGCGCATCTTCGAACTGTTCGAGCGCGCGCTGAAGGAGTAGCCAGGAGCGCGACGCCGATGCGGCGCCGTGCATCCCGTAGGAGCGTGCCATGCACGCGAAACCCGGTGCGGCCGGCCATGCCCGGAATCACCGCCAGCCGGGCCGGAGCCTACCGCGGCCTTCGCGGCCATGGGCCGCTCCTACCAAGGCTGCACCGATGCCGCGTATCTCGCACAGCGCGGGCTCGCCACCGGGGCCACCGTGTCGATCGACGCCTCCGCGGCGGCCGGCCTCGCGCGACAACGTCCGCCCCTACAATGCGTCCATGAACGACATCGCCACGGTACGCGGCTACCTGACCGGGTTGCAGGACCGCATCTGCGCCGCCATCGAGGCCGCCGACGGCGGCGCCCGCTTCGCGGAGGACGTCTGGGTCCGGGACGCCGACGGCGCCGACGCCGGTGACAACCCGCAGGCCGGCGGCGGCGGCCGCACCCGGGTGCTGCGCGAGGGCGCGGTGTTCGAGCAGGCCGGCATCGGCTTCTCCGACGTTTCCGGCAGCGCCCTGCCGCCTTCGGCCACCGCCGCGCGTCCGCAGCTGGCGGGCGCTTCCTGGCGCGCGGTCGGGCTCTCGCTGGTGTTCCACCCGCGCAATCCCTACTTGCCGACCACCCACGCCAACGTCCGCCATTTCCGCGCCCTGCGCGACGGCGAGACGGTGGCGTGGTGGTTCGGCGGCGGCTTCGACCTGACCCCGTTCTACCCATTCGACGAGGATGTGCTGCACTGGCACCGCACCGCCCGCGCCCTGTGCGAACCGTTCGGCGGGCAGGCGCGGTACGAGGCGCACAAGCGCTGGTGCGACGAGTATTTCTTCCTCCGGCACCGCGGCGAGACCCGCGGCGTGGGCGGGCTGTTCTTCGACGACCTGCACGACGACTTCGAACGGGACTTCGGCTACCTGCGCGCGGTCGGCGACGGTTTCCTGGACGCCTGGCTGCCGATCGTCGAGCGCCGCCGCGACGCCCCGTACGGCGAACGCGAGCGCGCGTTCCAGCTGTACCGGAGAGGACGCTACGTCGAATTCAACCTGGTCTGGGACCGCGGCACGCTGTTCGGGCTGCAGTCCGGCGGACGCACCGAGTCGATCCTGATGAGCCTGCCGCCGCTGGCGCGCTGGGAGTATGGGCATACGGTGGCACCCGGAAGCGCCGAGGCACGCCTCGCCGACTATCTGCGCCCGCGCGACTGGCTGGGCGAATCGGCCTGAAGTCCCGTTCACTTCGCGCTACCGGCGGCGCGGGACAATGGGAGCCATCGCACGCGGAGACCCGCCATGCCCGGTCGTGAACGACGCGCCCCCAGAGACGTGCCCGGGACGCCGGAACTGCGCGCCGGCCTCACGCCGGCCCAGCAGGCGGCGCTGCCGACCCTGGAGCGATTCGGCTGGACCCTGCGCTTCGTGCGCCGGCCGCTGTTCAGGGACCCGGTGCCGGTGCTGTTCGACCAGGGCGGCGAGCGCTGGGTGGTACTGGAAGCCGACGGATCGCTCGACGAGGCGCCGGACTTCCAACTGCGGCGCTGACACCCGCATCGATCTTCGCGCCGACCCAGCCCGCCGCGGCGTTCGCGGCCATGGGCCGCTCCTACAGGCACCACTCGCCGCCGCGCCCCGTAGGAGCGTGCCATGCACGCGAAAGCCGGCGTGCTCGGCAACGCCCGGCATCGCCGCCGATCCGCCCGGAACCTCCCGCGGCCATCGCGGCCGTGGGCCGCTGCTACGGACACCGCTCGATGCCGCCCTCCACCTGCAGGACGCGAAAGCCGGCGCTGCTTAGGCCGGCTGCAGGTTGGCGTAGGCCAGCACCAGCCACTTGCTGCCGGCCTCGTCGAAATTGACCTGCACGCGCGCGTGCGCGCCGCTGCCCTCGATGTCGGTGACCACGCCGCTGCCGAACTTCGCGTGGGCGACGTTCTGGCCCAGCCGCAGCCCCGGCCCGTCTTCGACCACCGCGTGTCCGTAGTTGCGCCGCGGTGCCGAGAACGCGGGCCGTGAGACCTGCACCCGCGGACGCACTTCGTGCAGCAGCGGCGCCGGGATCTCGCGCAGGAACCGCGACGGCACGCCGTACATGTCCTGGCCGTGCAGGCGCCGCGACTCGGCATAGCTCAGCACCAGCTTCTGCCGCGCGCGGGTGATGCCGACATAGGCCAGGCGGCGCTCCTCCTCCATCCGCCCCGGCTCGTCGGCCGAGCGCTGGTTGGGGAACAGCCCCTCCTCCATGCCGGCCAGGAACACCAGCGGAAATTCCAGGCCCTTGGCGCTGTGCAGGGTCATCAGCTGCACGCCGTCCTCGCCGGCCTGGGCCTGGCCCTCGCCGGCCTCGAGCGCGGCGTAGGCCAGGAACGCGACCAGTTCGGTCAGCGCCGCGGCCTCCTCGTCGTCGCCGTGGACGAAGCGCGAGGCCACCGAGACCAGCTCGTCGAGGTTCTCGGTGCGCGACTCCGAGTCCAGCCCCGCCCGGCTCTCCTTGGACCAGTGCTCGCGCAACCCCGAGCGGGCCAGCACGTGGTCGATCTTGTCCTGCAGCGGCAGCGCGTCCACCTCGCCGGCCAGCGCATCGATCAGGCCGTGGAAACCGGCCACCGCGCTGCGCGCGCGCGCGGTGGCCGCGGCGCCCTGCGTGACCCGGCGCGAGGCGTCCCACAGCGACAGGCGCTCCGCGCGCGCACTGCGGCGCACCTCGTCGAGGGTGCGGTCGCCGATGCCGCGCGGCGGGGTGTTGACCGCGCGCTCGAAGGCGGCGTCGTCGCCGCGGTTGGCGACCAGGCGCAGGTAGGCCAGGGTGTCCTTGATCTCGGCGCGCTCGAAGAAGCGCACCCCGCCGTAGACCCGATAGGGGATCTGCTCGGCCACCAGCTGCTCCTCCAGCGCGCGCGACTGGGCGTTGCTGCGGTAGAGCACCGCGCAGTCGCCGTAGCTGCCGCCGCCCTGGACCCACTGCGCGACCCGCTCGACCACGAAGCGGGCCTCGTCGACCTCGCTGTAGGCGGCGTACAGGTCCACCGGATCGCCCTCGCCGCTGTCGGTCCACAGCCGCTTGCCGAGCCGGTCTGGGTTGTGCGCGATCACCGCGTTGGCGGCATCGAGGATGTTGGCTGAGGAGCGGTAGTTCTGCTCCAGCCGGATGGTCCGGGCGCCGGGGAAGTCGCGCAGGAACTGCTGCACGTTCTCGACCTTCGCCCCGCGCCAGCCGTAGATCGCCTGGTCGTCGTCGCCGACCACGAACACCTGGCCGGTGTCGCCGGCCAGCACCCGCACGAAGGCGTACTGGATGGCGTTGGTGTCCTGGAACTCGTCGACCAGCAGCTGGCCGAAGCGCTGCCGGTAGTGCGCCAGCAGCGGTGGATTGTCACGCAGCAGCTCGTGCGCGCGCAGCAGCAGCTCGGCGAAGTCGACCAGCCCGGCGCGGTCGCAGCGCTCCTGGTACAGCGCGTAGCTGCGCCGCATCACGTCGGCCCATTCGTCCTCGCCGGACTGAATGTGTTGTGGGCGGCGGCCCTCGTCCTTCTGCGCGTTGATCCACCAGGCGATCTGGCGCGGCGGGAAGCGCGCTTCCTCCAGCTCGAGCTGCTGGGCCACGCGCTTGACCAGGCGCAGCTGGTCGTCCGAATCGAGGATCTGGAAGCCCTCCGGCAGCTTCGCGTCCTGCCAGTGCAGACGCAGCAGCCGGTGGGCCAGGCCGTGGAACGTGCCGATCCACAGGCCGCGCCCGCCCTGACGCAGCAGCGCCCCGGCGCGCTGGCGCATCTCGCCGGCGGCCTTGTTGGTGAAAGTGACCGCGAAAATGCCGTGCACCGGCACACCGTGCACCTCGTGCAGCCAGGCGATGCGGTGGGTGAGCACGCGGGTCTTGCCGGAACCGGCGCCGGCCAGGACCAGGTAGTGCCCGGCCGGTGCCGATACGGCCTCGCGCTGGGCCGCGTTGAGGCCGTCGAGCAGGTGGGAGACATCCATTGCCGTCATTGTACCGGCGGCTCCCGGGGGCACAGCCGTGCCCGCCGCCGCTTCGGCCCGGCGATGGAGGCGCGGCGTTCGGGATCCTCCACCCGCACGGGGGCGCGCAGGCGAAATTTCGTTGCACCGCAGCATGACAACGCTGTCAGTTTCCTCTCCAATGCGTGACGGGCGGCCCACCGGGCCAGCACCGAACACCCATCCGATTCGTGAGGCCCTGGGGAGGGAGAATCATGAAACAGCCAACCGCGGCGCCGAAGCGCCGCCTGCTCGTTTCCGCAATGCTGCTGGCGCTGGCGCCGCCGCTCGCCGCACAGACCGTCGACGAGGAACGCACCGACCCGGCCGCCACCGCCGCCGACGATGCCACCACGCTCGACACCGTGACCGTGACCGGCATTCGCGGCAGCCTGATCTCGTCGATGAACCTCAAGCGCGACGCCCAGGGCGTGGTCGACGGCATCGTCGCCGAGGACATCGGCAAGTTCCCGGACACCAACCTGGCCGAGTCCCTGCAGCGGATCAGCGGCGTGTCGATCGACCGCACCTCCAGCGGCGAGGGCCAGCGCGTCACCGTCCGCGGCGTCGGACCCGACTTCAACCTGGTGCTGCTCAACGGCCGCCAGATGCCGGCCTCCAACCTCGGCCCCGGCGGGGCCGGCACCTCCAACTCGCGCGCCTTCGACTTCGCCAACCTGGCATCGGAAGCGGTGTCGGAAATCCAGGTCCACAAGACCAGCCGGGCGGACAATCCGACCGGCGGCATCGGCGCCACCATCGACATCCTCACCGCGCGCCCGCTGGACAACCCCGGGCTGCAGGCCAGCATCGGCATCAAGGGCGTGCACGACAGCTCGGCCGACAACCTGCCCGACAGCTATCCGGGCAGTTCGGTCACTCCGGAAGTCTCCGGCATCTTCAGCAACACCTACGCCGACGGCCGCTTCGGCGTCGCGCTGACCGGCAGCTACCAGGAGCGCGACTCCGGCTACAGCCAGGCCGCGGTGGCCGACGGCTGGGCGATGTTCGAGGGCGACGACAGCAACAGCTGGAACCGTCTGCCGATGGAAGGCGAGCCGGGCTACGACCGGATCACCAACCGCCCCGGCCCGGACACGATCTACGCGCGGCCGCAGAACACCGGCTACAGCGTCAACGGCGTGCAGCGGCAGCGCACCAACGGCCAGCTGGCCCTGCAGTGGGCGCCGACCGAGAACGTCACCGCCACGCTGGACTACACCTACGCCGAGAACAAGGTTCAGCAGCAGCGCAACGAACTGTCGGTCTGGTTCAACTACGCGCCAGGTACCAGCTCCTGGACCGACGGCCCCGTCTCCGCCCCGATCGAGTACTCCGAGGACATTCCGGCCGCCAACGCGGACCTGTCCATGGGCGGCATGGAGCTGGCGACCCGGAACGAACTGAAGTCGCTCGGCTTCAACGTCGAGTGGGAGGTCAACGATGCCCTCAGCATGGCGTTCGACTACCACGACTCCAGCTCGGAATCGAGTCCCGACGGCCCCTATGGTTCGGCAGGGGTGCTGGGCGTGGCCGCCTTCATCCGCGGCACCACCACGGTCGACTACAGCGGCGAGCTGCCGATCCTGACCGTCGAACTGCCGCCCGGCATCACCGAGGTCGGCCCGGAGCACGCCGTCGTCACCGGATCGGTCTTCCAGAACAGCTACAGCCGTTCGGACGTCGAGCAGTTCCAGGCCAGCGGCCGGTTCGAGTTCGCCAACTACTCCGGCCTCGACTTCGGCGTCTCGGCCACCGAGGTCCAGAACCGCACCGCCTCCGCGGTGATGCAGCGCGACACCTGGGGCGGCGTCGGCTCCACCGCCGACTACGACGACGACATCTGGCATGCCGACAACATGGGGCGCTACTTCGGGGCCTTCGCCGGCCACGACGATCCCCGGTTCACCGACCGCTTCCTGGTCTTCGATTTCGAGCGGCTGCGGCAGCGGGCCGCCGAGGTCGCCGGCAACGATGCGTTCTACCGCGCCCCGTCGGAGTTCACCGACGATCTTCGCACCACCGAGAAGTCGAAGGCCGCCTACCTGCAGTGGACCAACACCTTCGACTGGGCGCGCCCGGTCCACGTGGCTGCCGGCGTCCGCTACGAGGAGACCGAGGTGGAATCGTCGGCGCTGGTGCGTGTGGGCACCGGCATCTCCTGGGACGCCGCCAACGAGCTCTACGTGATCTACGACGACGAGCGCGACTTCGTCGGCGGCGAGGGCGAGTACGACTACTTCCTTCCCAGCCTCGACCTCAGCGTCGAATTGACCGAAGACATGCTGCTGCGCGGCAGCTACGGCCAGACCATCGGCCGCCCCGGCTGGCAGCAGATCCAGGGCGGGTTGACCCTCGCCAACGTGGTCCGCGTCGACGGTGGCGACGGATCGCAGGGCAACCCCGCGCTCGAACCGCTCAAGTCGAACAACTTCGACGTGTCGTTCGAGTGGTACTACGGCGAGGCCAGCTATCTCTCGGTGGGCTACTTCCGCAAGAACATCAGCAACTTCATCAGCGACACGATCGTGGAGGACACGCCGTTCGTGCTGAATACGCCGGTCGGCGGCACCTACTGGAACAACGCGCTGGCGAGCGGCTGCCCGGCCACCGACATGGTGTGCATCCGAGACTACATCTTCACCAACCATGCCGGCGACCCGGGCGTCACCGTCACCGGCACCAACGAGGCCGGCCAGCTGACTGGAAGCATCGTCGGCCAGCCTGGCGACCCGATCGCCTCGTTCGACATCAGCACGCCGGTCAACCAGCGCTCCGACTCGCTGGACGGCTGGGAGCTCAATCTGCAGCACATGTTCGGCGCGAGCGGCTTCGGGCTGATGGCCAACTACACCATCGTCGATTCCGGATTGACCTTCGACGACACCAGCCTCGGGGTGCAGTATCCGATGCTCGGCCTGAGCGATTCGGCCAACCTGGTGCTGTTCTTCGACAAGTACGACTGGCAAGTGCGGGCGGCCTACAACTGGCGCGACGAGTTCCTGTCCGGCATCGGCGGCCAGGGCCCGAACCCGAACTACACCGAGTCCTACGGCCAGCTGGACCTCAACGTGAGCTACCAGGTCAACGACAGGCTGTCGCTGCACGCCGAGGCCATCAACCTCACCGACGAGACCCAGCGCATCCACGCCCGCCACACCAACCAGCTGCGCTACGCCACCCAGACCGGTCCCCGCTACATGCTCGGAATGCGGTACAAGTTCTGAGGAGACCCGACGGAGGCGCGGCGCCGGCCATGACCCACAGCGTCCTGCTGAACAACATCGACCACGCCGGCCTGCGGGTCGATACCCGGCGCGGCGCGGACCTCGGCGATGCCGTGATGTCCGCGCCGACCTTCCCTGCGGAGTTCCGCCAGCTGCAGGCGCACTACCCGGTGGTGTTCCAGGGGAGCGGGGACGGCACGTTCCAGCCGGTGGCGCTGTTCGGGCTGGAACCGGGCCGGAACCTGTTCCTGGAGGGCGCGCGCTGGGACGCGGCCTACCTCCCGCTGGCGGTCGAGCGCGGTCCGTTCCGGATCGGGGAGACGGCGGACGGGCCCATGGTCCATGTCGACCTCGACCATCCGCGGGTGCGCAGCGGCCGGGGAGAGCCGCTGTTCCGCGAGCACGGCGGTCACACCGAACTGCTCGAGCGCATCCGCTCCGTGCTGCTGGCGCTGCGCGAAGGGCTGGGCGCGGTGCCGGCCTTCGTGGAAGCGCTGCAGCGCCACCGGCTGCTCGAGCCGTTCGTGCTGGACGTGCGCCTGGACGACGGCTCGCAGGGGCGGCTGGCGGGGTTCCACGCCGTCGACGAGGATCGGCTGCGCGGGCTGGGCCCCGCGGCGCTGGGCGAGTTGCACGCCCGCGGCCACCTGGAGGCGGTCTACATGGCGGTGGCCTCCGTGTCCCGCTTCCGCGATCTGATCGACCGGCTGAACCGCCGCCATGGCCGCGGTTGAGCGCGCGATCGCGGAGTTCGACTGCCGCGGAGCGCAGGCGCCGCCGGAGGACGTTCTGCGCGGGTTCGAACCGGCGGTGCTGCGCGGCATCGCCGGCCATTGGCCGCTTGTGCGCGCCGCGAAGGATTCACCGCACCAGGCCGTGGACTATCTGGGCCGCTTCCAGCGCCAGCCGGCCCCGCCGGTGGTGGCGACGGTGGGCCCGCCCGAGATCGAGGGTCGTTTCTTCTACACCGACGACCTGCAGGGCTTCAATTTCCGTCGCGAGAAGATGCCGCTTGGCACGGTGCTGGCGACCCTGCTCAAGTACCTGCCGGACCCGGCGCCGCCGGCGATCTACGTGGCCTCGACCACCGTCGATACCTGGCTGCCCGGCCTGCGCGGCGAAAACGACATCGACCTCGGTGACCGCGGACCGCTGGCCAGCATCTGGATCGGCAACCGCACCCGCATCGCCGCCCACCAGGACCTGCCGGACAACCTCGCCTGCGTGGCCGCAGGCCGGCGCCGGGTCACCCTGTTCCCGCCGGACCAGCTGCGCAACCTGTACGTCGGGCCACTGGACTTCACCCTGGCCGGCCAGCCGGTGAGCCTGGTCGATTTCGCCAGGCCCGACCTCGCACGGTTCCCCCGCTTCGCCGAAGCGCTGCGGCATGCGCGCACGGCCGAACTCGGCCCGGGCGATGCGGTACTGATCCCGTCGATGTGGTGGCACCACATGGAGGCGCTGGAGAGCTTCAACGTCCTGGTCAACTATTGGTGGCGGCGCTCGCCGGCGTGGATGGACACGCCGATGAACGCGCTGATGCTGGCGATCATGAGCGTGCGCGACCTGCCGCCTGCGGAGCGCGCGACCTGGCAGGAGGTCTTCCGCCACTATGTCTTCGAACCGGGCGAGGCCACCGACGGACACATTCCCGAGGCCGCGCGCCGGGTGCTGGCGCCTTTGGACGACAGCCGCGCGCGCGAACTGCGCGCGCGCCTGCTGCAGCGACTCAACCGCTAGGGGGACGCCTTGGAACGATCGGATCCACAAACCGGGCGCGGCCCGGTCAGGCGGGTGCTCATCGCCGGCGGCGGCACCGCCGGCTGGATGGCAGCGGCGGCGCTTTCGCGCATTCTCGGCAAGGGCCTGGACATCCGCCTGGTCGAGTCCGAGCAGATCGGCACCGTCGGCGTCGGCGAGGCCACCATCCCCACCCTGGTCACCTTCCACCGCCTGCTCGGGATCCCCGAGCAGGAATTCATGACCGCGGCGCAGGGCACGATCAAGCTGGGGATCTCGTTCGAGGGCTGGCGCCAGCGCGAGCATCGCTACATCCACTCCTTCGGCACCACCGGGCAGGACCACTGGAGCGCCGGTTTCCAGCACTTCTGGCTGCGCGGTCGCGAGCGCGGCCTGGCGGAGGGCTACGAGGCCTACTGTCTGGAGTCGCGCGCGGCCGAACGGGAGCGCTTCGCGCACCTGCCGCACAATGGCCTCAACTACGCCTATCACATGGATGCCGCCGGCTACGCGCGCTTTCTGCGCGGCTTCGCCGAGGGCCACGGGGTCAGGCGCATCGAAGGGAAGATCGCCGAGGTCCGCACCGACCCCGATTCCGGCGACATCGCCAGCCTGGTGCTCGAGGACGGCAGCGAGCTCGCAGGCGACCTGTTCCTCGACTGTACCGGCTTCCGCGCGCTGCTGATCGGCCAGGCGCTGCGGGTCGGCTTCGAGGACTGGTCGCACTGGCTGTTCAACGACAGCGCCTATGCGGCGCAGACCACCGCGGTGCGCGACCCGGTCCCCTACACCCGTGCGATCGCCGGCGAGGCCGGCTGGCAGTGGCGCATCCCGCTGCAGCATCGGGTCGGCAACGGCATCGTCTACTCGAGCCAGTACATTGAGCAGGCGCAGGCGCTTGAGGCGTTCACCTCGAGCCTGGAGGGTGAACTGGTCGCTCGGCCCTGGCACTTGCGCTTCCGGCCGGGCCGGCGGATCCGGTGCTGGCACCGCAACTGCGTCGCGCTGGGCCTGGCGGGCAGCTTCATCGAGCCGCTGGAATCGACCACCATCCATCTGATCCAGCGCGGCATCATGCACCTGCTGCGCTGCTTTCCAGCGGTGATCGCGCAGCAGGACATCGATGCATACAACCGCCAGATCGACGCGGAGGTCGAACACGTGCGCGATTTCGTGGTGATGCATTTCCACCTCACCGAGCGCCGCGACAGCGCGTACTGGAACGCATGCCGGCTGATGGAGATCCCGGCCTCGCTGCGCCAGCGGATCGAGCTGTTCCGCGAGACCGGCAAGGTGTTCCACGTGCCGGGCGAGCTGTTCGCCGAGAACTCCTGGATCCAGGTGATGCTCGGCCAGGGCGTGATGCCGCGGCAGCACCATCCGGCCGCCGACCTGATGGGCGACGAGGAGCTGTCGCGCTTCCTCGGCGAGATTCGCACGAGAGTGGAGCGGGTACTCGGCCAGCTGCCCGGGCACGGCGCCTACCTCGGGAGCTACTGCCCGGCGCCGAAACCGGAGCCGCCCGGACCGCCACCGCGCGACACGGCGCCAGGGCGCGCATGAGCGCCCGGTGCGTTACCTTTCAACCCCTGCGCGGTCGCCGGAAGCCGGCGGTGCGCGTTTTTCCCACCCCACAGGAGCCGTCATGAGCAGCACTGCAGTCCCCGGCGCGGGCGTGGCCGCCGACGCCCCGAATACCCGCTTCATCCTGCTGATCAGCCTGGTCGCCACGCTCGGCGGCTTCCTCTTCGGTTTCGACAGCGGCGTGATCAACGGCACCGTCGACGGCCTGCGCCTGGCGTTCGGCTCCGACTCGATGGGCACCGGCTTCAACGTCGCCTCGATGCTGCTGGGCTGCGCGGTCGGCGCGTTCTTCGCCGGGCGCCTGGCCGACCGTTTCGGCCGCCGGATGTTGCTGATCGTGTCCGCGGTGTTCTTCCTGGTCTCCGCCTGGGGCTCGGGCGTGGCCGGGGGTTCGGCGGAGTTCGTGTTCTACCGCGTGCTCGGCGGCCTGGCGGTGGGCGCGGCCAGCGTGATGGCGCCCGCCTACATCGCCGAGGTCTCGGCGGCGCACTACCGCGGGCGCCTGGCCACGGTGCAGCAGATCGCGATCATCTGCGGGCTGTTCGCGGCGTTCCTGAGCAACTATCTGCTGGCGCGCTTCGCCGGGGCCTCGATCCAGCCGCTCTGGCTGGGCTTCGAGGCCTGGCGCTGGATGTTCTGGGTCGAGATGCTGCCGGCCGCGGTGTTCCTGGTGCTGCTGATGTTCATCCCCGAGAGCCCGCGGTTCCTGGCCGCCAGCGGCCGGCGCGAGCGCGCGCTGGCGGTGCTGACGCGGCTGTACGGCCCCAACGCCGGGCCGGCCAAGCTGGCCGAGATCGAGGGCTCGCTGGCCGCCGACCACCACCGGCCGCGGCTGTCCGACCTGATCGCCAAGGCCACCGGCAAGGTCCGCCCCATCGTGTGGGTGGGCATCGGCCTGGCCACCTTCCAGCAGCTGGTCGGCATCAACGTGGTGTTCTACTACGGTGCGGTGCTGTGGCAGGCGGTCGGCTTCTCCGAGAACGACGCGCTGCTGATCAACGTGCTGTCCGGCGCGCTGAGCATCGGCGCCTGCCTGGTCACCGTGCTGCTGATCGACCGGATCGGCCGCAAGCCGCTGCTGTGGACCGGATCGCTGGGCATGGCGATCTCGCTGTCGCTGGTGACGGTCGCCTTCGCCACCGGCACGCTCGACGCCGACGGCCGGCTGGTGCTCTCGGACTCGATGGGGGTGCTGGCGCTGGTCGCGGCGAACGTCTACGTGATCTTCTTCAACATGTCCTGGGGCCCGGTGATGTGGGTGATGCTGGGCGAGATGTTCCCCAACCAGATCCGCGGCTCCGGCCTGGCGGTGGCGGGCCTGTTCCAGTGGGGCTCCAACTTCGCGATCACCATGACCTTCCCGGTGATGCTGGCGGGGATCGGGCTGGCCGCCACCTACGGCTTCTACGCGCTGGCGGCGTTCGTCTCGATCTTCTTCGTGCTGCGCTTCGTGCACGAGACCCGCGGCCGGGAACTGGAACAGATGGAGGGCTGAGGCGCCCGCTCGCGGCGGCCGGGGACGCCATTTCCGCGCTTCGCTGCGGATCTGCCGGCCGGCGACCGGCGCGGTCAGGCCTTCGGGGCCGGGCCGGTGGAGCGGCGCAGCTGCAGCGCGTAGGGCAGCTGCACCAGCCCGCCGCTGCCCGGCTCGCGCAGTTCCCGCAGCAGTTCGGCACCGGCCACGCGCCCCATTTCCCGGGTCGGCTGGCGGATCGTGGTCAACGCCGGGTGGATGTGCTGCGCGATCGGGGTGTCGTCGAACCCGCAGACCGAGACGTCGCCCGGCACCGCCAGCCCGTGCTCGCAGACGGCACAGATCACGCCGGCCGCCATGTCGTCGTTGGCGGCGAAGATCGCGGTCGGCGGCTGCGCCAGCCGCAGCAGTTGCTCGGCCGCGGCATGGCCGGACGCGTGGGAGAACTCGCCCTCGACCACCAGCGCCGGATCGTAGGGCAGCCCGGCGCGGTGCAGGCCCTCGCGGTATCCGGCCAGGCGCCATTCCGCCGCGCCGTGCGCATGGTGGCCGACGATGTGGGCGATGCGGCGATGGCCGAGCGCCACCAGGTGCTCGATCATCTCGCGCGCCGCGCTCGGCTCGTCGACGAACACCCCGATGCCGCGGTTGGGTTCGCGCGCCGAGACGCCGGCGAAGGGCACCCCCAGCTCGTTCAGCCGCTCCAGCAGCGCCGCGTCGTCGGTGATCGGCGGGGTCAGCACCAGGCCGTCCAGGCGCGATTGCGCCACCAGGTTCTCGACCTTGGCGACGATGTCGCGTGCGTCGTAGGTCAGCGGCGCGAGGGTGAGGTTGTAGTGCCGCTCCTGGCAGGCCTGCAGCAGGCCGAGCTGGACTTCCATCAGGTAGTTGCTGGACGGATTGTCGTACAGCATCGCGATCAGGTACGAGCGGCGCCCGGCCAGCACCCGCGCGGAGGGATGCGGGCGGTACTGGAGCTTCTCCACCGCCGCCTCCACCCGGGCGCGGGTGGCGGCGGCGACGTTCGGTTCGTGGTTGAGCACCCGCGAGACCGTCTTCATCGACACGCCGGCGGCCTCGGCCACATCCTCGATGCGTACGCGCATGGGTTCCTTCTCCATCCTCAGGCCCGGCCGTGCCGGCGCCGAAACTCCGGCATGATGGCGCGAAGTCGGGTTCCATGCACCGCTGCCGGTTTGCCGCGGCGCAGCAGGCGCGTCGGCGCGCAAGAGGGTATTCTCGGCCGCGGTGACAACGCTGTCAGCATCGCCGCCGATGCTGCGGCCAGATCGGGAGGAATGGCAATGAGGATCGGGGACCTTCGACGCACCGGGGCAATGCTCGCAGCAGCGCTGGCGCTCGCCGCCTGCGAGCGGGCGCCGGCCGGCGCCGGCGCGGCCGCGGACGCGGCCGCCGAGCAACCGGCCGAACGCGTGCCCGGCGCGAGCGGCGCCATCGACCCGGCCACCTGGCCCGAGGTGCAATGGCCCTTCCCCACCGATGCCGAGGCCGAGCGCCGCGTCGACGAGCTGCTCGCCTCGATGACGGTGGAGGAGAAGGTCGGCCAGATCGTGCAGGGCGACATCGCCAGCATCACCCCCGAGGACGTGCGCAAGTACCGGCTGGGCTCGGTCCTCGCCGGCGGCGGCTCCGATCCGGGCGGCAGGTACAACGCCGCGCCCGAGGAATGGCTCGCGCTCGCCGACGCGTTCTGGGAAGCCTCGATGGACACCAGCGGCGGCGGCAAGGCGATCCCGTTGATCTGGGGCATCGACGCCATGCACGGCCAGAGCAACATCGTCGGCGCCACCCTGTTCCCGCACAACATCGGCCTGGGCGCCACCCGCAACCCCGACCTGCTGCACGAGATCGCGCGCATCACCGCGATCGAGACCCGCACCACCGGCATGGAGTGGACCTTCGCGCCGACCGTCGCGGTGCCCCAGGACGACCGCTGGGGCCGCACCTACGAAGGTTATTCCGAGGATCCCGGGCTGGTGGCCAGCTTCGCCGGCGTGTTCGTGGAGGGCCTGCAGGGCAAGCCCGGTTCGGACGAATTCCTCGACGATCGGCACGTCATGAGCTCGGTCAAGCACTTCCTCGGCGACGGCGGCACCAGCGGCGGCAAGGACCAGGGCGATACCGAAGTGAGCGAGGCGGTGCTGCGCGACGTGCACGCCGCCGGCTACGTGCCCGCGATCGCGGCCGGCGCCCAGGCGGTGATGGCCTCCTACAACAGCTTCCACGGCCGGAAGATGCACGGCCACGGCCCGCTGCTGACCGATGTGCTCAAGGAGCGGATGAACTTCGGCGGCTTCGTCGTCGGCGACTGGAACGGCCACGGCCAGGTACGCGGCTGCAGCAACACCGACTGCGCCCAGACCTTCAACGCCGGGCTCGACATGGCGATGGCGCCCGACAGCTGGAAGGGGATGTACGAATCGACCCTGGCGCATGTCCGCGCAGGCACCCTCCCGATGGAGCGGCTCGACGACGCGGTGCGACGGATCCTGCGGGTCAAGTTGCGGATGGGCCTGTTCGAGAAGCCCAAGCCCTCCGCGCGCGCGCTCGGCGGTCGCTTCGAGCTGCTCGGCGCTGCCGAGCACCGCGCCGTCGCGCGCCGGGCGGTGCGCGAGTCGCTGGTGCTGCTGAAGAACCAGGGCGGCATCCTGCCGCTGTCGCCGGACACCAAGTTGCTGGTCGCCGGCGACGGCGCCGACAACCTCGGCAAGCAGGCCGGCGGCTGGACCCTGACCTGGCAGGGCGACGGCACCACCCGCGAGGATTTCCCCAACGCGGACTCGATCTGGGACGGCCTCAGGGAGCAGGTGGAGGCGGCCGGCGGCAGTGCCGAACTGGCGGTCGACGGCGGCTACCGCACCCGCCCCGACGTGGCCGTCGTGGTATTCGGCGAGGAGCCCTACGCCGAATTCCAGGGCGACCTGCCGGACCTGATGTTCGAGGGCGGCCGGTCCGGCGACCTCGAGCTGATCCGAAAACTCAAGGACGACGGCATCCCGGTGGTGGCGGTGTTCCTCAGCGGCCGGCCGCTGTGGCTCAACCGCGAGATCAACGCCGCCGACGCCTTCGTCGCCGCGTGGCTGCCGGGCTCGGAGGGCGGCGGCGTGGCCGACGTGCTGCTGCGCGACGCCGAAGGCGATGTCCAGCACGATTTCAAGGGCAAGCTCAGCTTTTCCTGGCCGCGCCGCGCCGACCAGTTCGCGAACAACCACGGCCAGGAGAACTACGACCCGCTGTTCGCGTTCGGCTACGGCCTGACCTACGGCGACGACGGCGACCTCGCTCCGCTGTCCGAAGAACCGGGTGTCGATCCCCAGAGTACCCGCAGCAACAGCTGGTTCGAGCGCGGCGTGGCGACCACCGGACTGACCTTGCGCCTGGTCGGCGGCGATGGCGACGCCATGGACGTGGTGCACCCGGCCGCGAAGACCGCCGACGGCAGCCTGGAGATGACCGCGATCAACACCGAGGTCCAGGAGGGCGCGCGCGCGTTCGCCTGGTCCGGCGGCGGCGCCGTGCAGCTGCGCAGCAACAGCCCGCTGGATCTCGAGCGGGAAACCAACGGCGACGTGTTCGTGGTCGCCACGCTGCGCGTGGACGCGCTGCCGACCGACGGCGAGGCTGCGCTGATCGTCGGCTGCGGCGAGGACTGCAGCGCGGAATTGCCAATCGGCGATGCGCTGGCGCAGCTGCCGCAGGGCGAGTGGACGCGCCTGGGGGTGCAGCTGAAATGCCTGCGCGCCGCCGGCGCCGATGTCGCCCGCCTCGACATGCCGTTCGCGCTGCGCACCGGCGCGGGCGCGCGGATCGCGCTGAGCCGGATCGCCCCGAGCACCGACTTCGAGCACAAGGTCGACTGCGCGACGCAGTAGCGGTTGCCTCCACCGGGACGCGCCGGCCACCGCGCCGGCTTTCCGACCGGCCTTTGCCGGGCCGCCTCCGCGGCCGACGGCACGCGACGATCGGGGCGCGTCGCCCGGAGAACCCCGCGGCCTTCGGCCACAGGCCACGCCTACGACAGCGGCGCTACGCTGCACGCCCTCGTAGGCGCGTGCATGCATGCGAAAACCCGTGCGCCAGACGAGCCCGGGAATCGCCGCCGGCCCGACCGGGAGGCCGGCGCCCGCGGACCCGATCCTGCAACGCAGCGGACCACGCGCGGGGCGGCCAGCCCCGCAGTTCCCCGCATAGAATCGTGCTCCCCCGCGCGAGGAACGCCGACCATGATCGACCTCTACTACTGGCCCACGCCCAACGGCCACAAGATCACCCTGTTCCTCGAGGAGGCGGGGCTCGAATACCGCATCAAGCCGGTCAACATCGGCAAGGGCGACCAGTTCGATCCCGGCTTCCTCGCGTTCTCCCCGAACAACAAGATGCCGGCGATCATCGACCATGCGCCCGCCGACGGCGGCGAGCCGGTCAGCGTGTTCGAATCCGGCGCGATCCTGCTCTATCTGGCCAACAAGACCGGCCGCTTCTTCGGCGGGGACGTGCGCCGCAAGGTCGAGGTCAACCAGTGGCTGATGTGGCAGATGGGCGGCCTGGGACCCATGACCGGGCAGTACGGTCACTTCACCGTGTACGCGCCCGAACCGGTCCCCTACGCGATCGAGCGCTACACCAACGAGGCGCAGCGGCTGCTCGCGGTGCTCGACCGGCGCCTGGCGGGCCGGGCGTTCATCACCGGCGAGGACTACACGATCGCCGACATGGCCAGCTACCCGTGGATCAATCCCTACGACAAGGCGCCGCTCGACCTCGGGCCCTATCCCGAGGTGCGGCGCTGGCACGCCGCGATCGCCGCACGCCCGGCGACGCAGCGCGCCTATGCGCTGACCGCCCAGGTCAATCCCGACGCAGGCAAGCCGCTCGGGGAAGAGGAGCGCCGGCTGCTGTTCGGCAAGGGGCCGACGCGGGGCTGAGCGGCTCCAGGTTGCTCTGCGCGTCCCGCTCCTGCCAGGGCCGGGGGCCGTGAGCTTCGGAGCCAGCGGCGCCCGGGCCGGGGAAGCTCCCCGGCGGAGTCGGCCATCCATGGCGCCGGTGCGCGGGCTCCGGACCCAGCGGCGCCCGGGCCGGGGGAGGCTCCCCGGCGGAGTCGGGCCATCCATGGCCCGATCCGCCGCCGCAGGCCGTCCATGGCCTGCTGTCCGCCTCCCCCGGCCCGGGCGCCGCATCGTCGATTCACTTTCGGATGCTCGGCGACCAATCCATCCGAAACCCACCAACGCCGAAGCGGGTGACGTGGCGGGGGTGTTGCGGAGAGCTGCACATGGATGTGCAGCGGCCCTGACTCCGGCCATGGATGGCCGGACGGAAGGGCGGAGCAATACCCCCGGCGCGGCTCACGCCCCGCACGCCAGACCGAAGGCGCTCTTGAGAAATCCAACCTCAGGAAGGGTTATCCACTGTCGCTGACCCGTGGCGACGGGGATGGAGCCCGCCATCGGATGGCACTGCCTGGCGCCCCGGCTAGACTTGGCGCTTCCGCCCGCCGGGAGCCAACATGCGCCCACTGCTCGCCACTGCCGTCCTCATGCTCGCCAGCACCGCCGCCACCGCCGAGACCGGCAAGCTCACCCTCGAGGCCATCACCGGCGACGCCGCCCTGTCGGGGCCCACGCTGACCCGGCCGAAGATCGCCCCGGACGGCTCCCGCGTCACCTTCCTGCGCGGCAAGGACGAGGACCGCAACCGCCTAGACCTCTGGGAGTACCACGTCGGCAGCGGCCGGACCCGCATGCTGGTCGATTCGCGGGTGGTCCTGCCCGGCGAGGAGATCCTGAGCGACGAGGAGAAGGCACGCCGCGAACGCCAGCGCATCGCCGGCCTCTCCGGCATCGTCGACTACCACTGGGCGCCGGACGCGCAGCGGCTGCTGTTTCCGCTCGGCGGCGAACTCTACCTCTACGACCTGGACCGCAGCGGTGCCGATGCGGTCCGCAGGCTCACCTCGGGCGGCGGCTTCGCCACCGACCCCAAGATCTCCCCCCGTGGCGGCTACGTCAGCTTCATCCGCGCCCGCGACCTGTGGGTGATCGATCTCGACAGCGGCCGCGAGATCCGCCTGACCGACGACGGCTCGGACACCATCGGCAACGGCGTGGCCGAGTTCGTCGCCGACGAGGAGATGGGCCGCCACACCGGCTACTGGTGGGCGCCCGACGACTCGGCGATCGCCTACGCCCGCATCGACGAGTCGCCGGTGCCGGTGCAGAAGCGCCATGAACTCTACGCCGACCGCACCGAGGTGGTGGAACAGCGCTACCCCGCCGCGGGCGACCCCAACGTGCTGGTCGAACTGCGAGTCGCCAGGCTGGCCGATGCCGGGCCGCCGCCGACCCGCGAGGGCACCATCGAGACCGGCGAGGGGCCGCGCCAGGTGCGGCTGCAGACACGCATGGGTGCGGCGGCACCGCTGCGCATCGATCTCGGCGAGAATCGCGACATCTACCTGGCCAGGGTGGACTGGCGCGATCCGCAGCGGCTCACCTTCCAGCGCCAGTCGCGCGACCAGCGCCGCCTGGAGCTGATCGAGACCACCCTCGCCACCGGCGCGCAGCGGGTGCTCGTCACCGAGACCTCGGACACCTGGGTGCCGCTGCACGACAGCCTGCGCTTCCTCGACGACGGGCGCTTCCTGTGGAGCTCCGAACGCAGCGGCTTCGAACACCTGTACCTCGCCAGCGAGGACGGCAGCCGGATGACCCCGCTGACCTCGGGCGGCTGGCCGGTCGACGAACTGCTCGCGGTGGACGAGCCCGCCGGCCGGGTGTACTTCAGCGCCGGCCGCGAATCGCCGACCGAACGCCATGTCTATGTGGTCGCGCTGGACGGCGGAGAGCCGCGGCGCCTGTCGCGAACGCCGGGGCTGCACGACGCCAGCTTCGCCGACAACGCCAGCGTCTACGTGGACCGCTGGTCGAACACCCGCACCCCGCCGCAGCTGGAGCTTTTCCGCGCCGACGGGACCCGCATCGCCGCGCTGGTCGAGAACGACCTCGCCGACCCCGAGCATCCCTACGCGCCCTATCGCGCCGCGCACCTGCCGACCGAATTCGGCACCCTGCCCGCTGCCGACGGCAGCACCCCGCTGCACTACAGCCTGATCCGCCCGGCCGGCTTCGACCCCGCGCGGGCCTACCCGGTGGTGGTGTTCGTCTACGGCGGCCCGGCCGCGCAGACCGTGCTGGAGAGCTGGCCGGGGCGCGCCGACGCGTTCTTCAACCAGTACCTGGCCCAGCAGGGCTACGCCGTGTTCTCGCTGGACAACCGCGGCACTCCGCGGCGCGGCGCGAAGTTCGGCGGATCGCTGTACCGCAGGCAGGGCACGGTGGAGGTCGAGGACCAGCTGGCCGGCGTGGAATGGCTGCGCGCGCAGCCGTGGGTGGACGGCGCGCGGATCGGCGTGCACGGCTGGTCCAACGGCGGCTACATGACCCTGATGCTGCTCGGCAAGGCGCCCGATGCCTACGCCTGCGGCATCGCCGGCGCGCCGGTCACCGACTGGGCGCTGTACGACACCCACTACACCGAGCGCTACATGCACATGCCGGCCGCCAACGTCGACGGCTACCGCGAGGCCAGCGTGTTCACCCACGCCGACGACATCCGCCCCGGCAGCCTGCTGCTGATCCACGGCATGGCCGACGACAACGTGCTGTTCACCAACTCCACCAGGCTGATGGGCACGCTGCAGCAGGCCGGCGTGCCGTTCCAGCTGATGACCTATCCCGGCGCCAAGCACGGCCTGCGCGGCAGCGACGCGCTGCACCGCTACCGCACCAGCGCCGCCTTCCTGGAGCGCTGCCTGCGACCGTAGCGCGGAACCGGCTCGGCTGCGCCAGCCCGGAGCGCGGCGCCCCGGCGAAGCCGGCCTCAGCCGAGCCGCGCCTGCATTCGCCGGTGGCCGATCGGCCGGGCCCAGCATGCCGATGCCGCCACCACCAGTGCGTGCAGGGCGTCGCGGTCGATGAACAGTTAGACACGGTGGGCGAAGCGGCTGGCCACGCGCGCTTCCCGGGCTGGACGGTTCACAGTCCAGCCCGCCGCGGCTCGTATACTGCCGGGCCATTCCGGCGCGGAGCCCCGCCCAGTCGATGTCGTTGTCTCCGATCCCGGCGCTGGCGATCCGCGCCTACACCGCCACCACCGCGCTGGGGCGCGGCCGGGCGGCCCAGGCCGAAGCCCTGGAGCAGCGTCGCGGCGGATTGCGCCGCAACGATTTCGGCGGCGACCCGCTCGAGACCTGGATCGGCCGCGTCGAGGGGCTGGAGCAGGCGCCGCTACCCGCCGCCGCGGGCGCCTGGGACTGCCGCAACAACCGCCTCGCCTGGCTGGCGCTGCAGCAGGACGGGCTGCTGGAGGCGGTGGCCGCGTCCAGGGAACGTCACGGCCCGGCCCGGGTGGCCGTGGTGATCGGCACCTCCACCTCCAGCATCGGCGCCACCGAGGAGGCCTACGCGCGCCTCGATGACGGCCGCTTCCCGGCGGACCTGGCGCGGCCGATCGTGCACCAGCCGCATTCGCTCGGCGACTTCGTCCGCCGCGCCACCGGCCTGCGCGGCCCCTGCGTCACCGTGGCCACCGCCTGCTCCTCCAGCGCCAAGGTGTTCGCGCAGGCGGCGCGACTGATCCGCGCCGGCATCGTCGACGCGGCCCTGGTCGGCGGGGTGGACACCCTGTGCGGCAGCGTGCTGTACGGCTTCAACTCGCTGGGCCTGGTCTCCGCCGCGCCGGCCCGCCCGTTCGACCCGGCCCGCGACGGGCTGTCGCTCGGCGAGGCCGGCGGCTTCGCGGTGCTCGAGCGCGGCGACGATGCCGCACTGCTGCTGCGCGGCTACGGCGAGTCCAGCGACGCCCACCACATGTCCGCGCCGCACCCGGAGGGCCTGGGCGCGCGCCTGGCGATGCGCGATGCGCTGCAGCGCGCCGGCGTCGATGCGGGAGCGGTCGGCTATCTCAACCTGCACGGCACCGCCACCCCGGCCAACGATGCGGTCGAGGCGCGCGCGGTCGATGCCATGTTCGGCGAGCGGCTGCACGCAAGCTCGACCAAGGGCTGGACGGGGCACACCCTCGGCGCCGCCGGCATCGTCGAATCGGTGTTCGCGCTGATCGCGCTCGCCGACGGGCTGCTCCCCGGTACGCTCAACAGCAGCGCGCGCGATCCGGCCTGCGGGCCGCAGATCCGTCTCGACAACGCCCGGGCGAAGATCCGCTACGCGATGAACAATTCCTTTGGCTTCGGCGGCAACAACTGTTCGCTGCTGTTCGGTGCCGCATGAACGGCATCGGCGCGCACATCGCGGGCATCGGCTTCTGGAGCGAGGGCCTGCCCTCGTGGCAGGCGGCGCGGGGCTACGTGGCCGGCGGAGCGCTGGTCGGAGACGCGCCCCGCCGGCCCGCACCCCGATTGCTGGCCCCGAACGAACGCCGCCGCGCGCCCGAATCGGTGGCGGTGGCGCTGGAGGTGGCGCTGGCGGCATGCGAGGCGGCGGCGCAGGATCCGGCCACGCTGCCGTCGGTGTTCGCCTCGGGGCACGGCGACTTCGCCATCACCGACTACATGTGCAGCACCCTGGCGGAAGACCCGCGGGCGGTGTCGCCGACCCGCTTCCACAACTCGGTGCACAACGCCGCCGCGGGCTACTGGACCATCGGCACCGGCTGCATGGCCACCACCACTGCCATCAGCGCCGGGCCCGGCACCTTCGCCGAGGGCCTGATCGAGGCGCTGGCGCAGCTGGCCGACGGCACCCCGGCGGTGCTGCTGGTCGCCTACGACACCACCGCGGTCGGTCCGCTCGCCGCGATGACCGCCAGCCGCGGCCTGCTGGGTGGCGCCCTGCTGCTGCTGCGCGAGGGCCCGGGCACCCGGCTGCGCGCCACCCTCACCGACGCCGAAGCTCCCAAGGGCACCGGCGCGCTGGCGGCGCTGCGCCACGACAACGCGATGGCACCGATGCTGCCCCTGTTCGATGCGCTGGCCGGCGGGGGCGACCTGGCGCTGCTCGATGCCGGCCCCGGCCGCGCGCTGCGCGTGGAGATCGCATATGGCTGAGCTGCCTCCCCGCCTGCACCGCGGCAATGTCGCGGTGGTGATCCCGGCGCTCAACGAATCGCTGCGCATCCGCGAGGTGGTGGAGGGCGCGCTGGCCCGCTGCGACCGGGTGATCGTGGTCGACGACGGCTCCGACGACGGCACCAGCGACCGCATCGCCGACCTGCCGGTGACGCTGCTGCGCCATCCGCGGCGGATGGGCAAGGGTGCCTCGCTGCGCGACGGCTTCCGCGAGGCGCTGCGCCAGGGTGCGCGCGCGGTGCTGACCATGGACGGCGACGGCCAGCACTCCGCCGAAGACATCCCGCGGCTGATCGACTGCGGCAACCGCCATCCGGGCTGCCTGGTGATCGGCGCGCGCCTGCGCAAACGCGATTGCCAGCCCTGGTACCGGCGCCTGGGCAACGATTTCGGCGACTGGGGCATCGCGCTGGGCTGCGGCTTCCGCCTGGTCGACTCGCAGAGCGGCCAGCGGCTGTACCCGGCGCGGGTCTGCGCGCTGGAAAACGTCCCGGGCGAGGGTTTCGTGTTCGAGGCCCAGATGCTGATCTCGGCCGCGCGCGACGCCGGCGCGGGGATCGTCTCGCTGCCGGTGGAGTCGCGCTACGCCACCGCCGGCTCCCCGGTGCAGTTCCGCAAGAGCCACTTCCGGCTCTGGCGCGACCTCTACGGCATCACGTCCCACGTCGTGGTACAAGTCCTGGGCCGCGGCGACCTGTTGCGCACCTGGAGGCGCACGCGGGCCCGGCCGCCGGTGATCGACGACCCCGATGGCGATCTCGCCGCAGAGCGCCTCTCCCAGGACCCGCACCAGGCAGGTTGACCGATGCAGCGCAGCGCCACCGATGCGGACGTGCTGATCCTGGGTGGCGGGCTGGCGGGACTGACCCTGGCGATCCAGCTGCTGCGAAACGACCCGGAGCTGCGGGTGGCGGTGCTCGAGCGCCGCCCCCACCCGGTGCGCGAGGCCGCCCACAAGGTCGGCGAGTCCACGGTCGAGATCGGCGCCCACTACTTCGCCGAGGTGCTGGGCCTGCGGGCGCACCTGGACGACGAGCAGATCCGCAAGTTCGGCTTCCGCTTCTTCTTCTCCGACGGCCGCGGGGACGTCGACGCCTGCACCGAGCTCGGCGTCAGCCGGCTGCTGCCGACGCCTTCGTGGCAGATCGACCGCGGCCGCTTCGAGAACTTCCTGGCCGAGCGCGCGCGCGCGCTCGGCGCCGACTTCCGCGACGGCGCGGTGGTGCGGGCCATCGACATGGCCGAACCGGGCAGCGAAGCCCCGCACCGGGTCGGCTTCGTCCATGCCGGGGTCGAGGCCGAACTCGCCGCGCGCTGGGTGGTCGACGCCAGCGGCCGCGCCGGGCTGCTCAAGCGCAAGCTCGGCCTGGCCGAATCCAACGGCCACGACGCCAACGCGGTGTGGTGGCGGGTGGAAGGCCATGTCGACCCCAACGCCTGGTCCACCGATCCGGACTGGCTGGGGCGCTGCACGCCGCCCGACCGCTGGCGCTCCACCAACCACATGTGCGGCCCGGGCTACTGGTTCTGGCTGATCCCGCTGTCTTCGGGCTCGCATTCGCTGGGCATCGTCTGCGATGCGAAGATGCATCCGCTCGAGCGCATGAACACGCACGAGCGGGCCACGGCGTGGCTGCGCGAGCGCCAGCCGCGCGTGGCCGCCGCGCTGGAGGCGCACACGCTGCAGGATTTCCTGTTCCTGCGCCGTTTCTCCTACGGCTGCAGGCAGGTGTTCTCCGCGGACCGCTGGGCCCTGACCGGCGAAGCCGGCCTGTTCCTGGATCCGTTCTACTCGCCGGGCAGCGACTTCATCGCCATCGCCAACACCTACATCTGCGACCTGATCGCCAGGGACCGCGCCGGCCAGGAGTTCGCGCCGCACGCCGCGATCTACCAGCAGCTGTACTTCTCGTTCTACGAGAACACCATGACCCTGTATCAGGACCAGTACCCGCTGTTCGGCGACGAGCAGGTGATGCCGGTCAAGGTGATCTGGGACTACACCTTCTACTGGGCGCTGCTGGCGCCGCTGTTCTTCGCCGGCCGGCTGACCGATCTGGCGATGCTCGGGCGGCTGCGCGGCGATCTCGCCACCGCCAGCGCGCTCAACCTGGCCATGCAGGCGCTGCTGCGCGACTGGGGGGCACGCAACGACGGCGCCGCGCCGCCCGCGGCGCGGCTGCTCGACCAGTTCCACATCGACTGGTTCCACGAGATGAACCGCGCCCTCGGCGACCGCCTCGAA
Source organism: Luteimonas endophytica (assembly GCF_029887875.1). Lineage (GTDB taxonomy): Bacteria > Pseudomonadota > Gammaproteobacteria > Xanthomonadales > Xanthomonadaceae > Luteimonas > Luteimonas endophytica. Next base: position 42,301 of record NZ_JARXRM010000045.1, on the reverse strand, counting down.
GACGACGCCTTCGCCGCGCGCGTCGCCGGCAACGTCGCGCGCATGCGCTGGCTGGCGGCGGAGATCCTGGCGCGGGTCCGCCGCGACCACCCGGGCCTCGACGGCCACGGGCTGGATGCGCTGCTCGGCGACGGGCCCCGGAGCCCGCCGTCGCTCACGCCGCCGTGGTACGCCGACGCGGCCTGAGCGGCGCAGTGCGACGGGGACCGGACCGCTGCTGACCCTGTTCGTGGGCAGCTCACGGCGCCAGCCGGAGCTGCCCGACCCGGCACCACCGCGCCGTAGCGCCGCGGCGGCCGGCTCACTCCTGCGGCGGCGTGGCCGGCGCGGTCTCGGGCGGCGGATTCGGCACGTGGATCGCGATGCCGCTGGCGTACTTCTGCCTGGGGCTGATGTTCACCCCGACCCCCGCGCCGGTGAAGCTGCTGCCGCCGACCCGGCCGCCGCCGGCACCGACGCTGACGCCGCTGCCGCCGTAGCCGTCGGCGGTGCCCTGGAACAGCACCCCGTTGGCGCCGAGGCTGGCGGCCTCCTCGCGCAGCTTGCGCAGGATCGAGTCGGTCTTGTTCTGCTCGCCGTAGGTGAATGCGCCGCTGCTGGTCTCCAGGACGGCGATCTCCTCGTAGCCCCCGGGCGGCGGGCCGTGGTAGATCCGCACCTGGGCCGGGTCGATCGGCGGCCGTGGGGTGCCGGTGAGGACGTGGGAACTGGCGCAGCCGGCGGCCGCCAGCGCCAGCAGCAGGAGGAACGGAAGACGGATGGCGCGCATGTCGGATCCTCGCGGTAGGGCACCTGCGATCATCGCCCCGGCCAGCTGAAGCCAGCGTGCAGGCGCCGCCGGCTCAGCCCATCCCGCCGTTGATCCCGATCACCTGGCCGTTGATGTACCCGGCGGGGTCGGAGCAGAGGAAGGCGACCAGGGCGGCGACCTCTTCCGGGGTGCCGACGCGGGCGGCCGGCACCAGCTGCTTCACCTGCTCGGGCGGGAACGCACCGGCCGCCATCGCCCCGGCGATCACCCCCGGCGCCACCACGTTCACGCTGATCCCGCGCGAGGCCATTTCCCGCGCCAGCGAGCGGGACGCGCCGTGCAGGGCCGATTTCGCCGCGGCGTAGTTCGCCTGGCCGCGGTTGCCCAGCACCGCGGCGACGCTGGACACGCTGACGATCCGGCCCCAGCGGGTCCGCGCCATCGGCAGCAGCAGCGGCCGGGTGACGTGGAAGAAGCCGTGCAGCGACACGTCGATCACCCGGTGCCACTGCGCCTGGCTCATCCCCGCCATCGGCGCGTCGTCGTGGACGCCGGCGTTGTTGACCAGCACCTGCACCGGGCCGTGCTCCAGCAGGGCCTGCAACGCCGCATCGGCCGCGTCGCCGTCGGCCACGTCGAACGCGACCGCCTCGGCGCTGCCGCCGGACGCGTGGATCTGCGCCACCACCGCCTCGGCGCGGGCGCGGTTGGCGTTGGCGTGGACGATCACGTGGAGGCCGTCGGCGGCGAGCCGGCGGCAGATCGCACCGCCGATGTCGCCGCTGCCGCCGGTCACCAGCGCGCGCCTTGGGGGGTTGGCCGTCATGCCGCGATGCTAACCCGCCGCGGCGCGCGCCGGCAGCATCGCGTCAGTCCGGCAGTTCGTCGATCACCGTGCCGTCGGCCGCATAGAAGCGCATTGCCGGCGCGCCGGCCGCGCCCTCCACGGTCGCGCCCAGGCGCCGCTTGCCACGGGCGTCGTTGAACTGCAGCAGGGTCTGGTCCTGCGACCGATCGTCGGGGAAGCGCACGTTCCCCACGGTCATGCGGGCGACCCCTGGCGGATGGTCGGCGTTGAACTCGGCGATCCGCCGCTGCCGCTCCGGCTCGGGCAGTCCTTCGATCTCGGTCAGCAGGTCCAGGTAATCCTGGATCGGCCAGTCCGGCGGATCCCAGGTCTTGATGGTCGAGCCCTTGACGCTGCCGTAGTCGATCGCGTCGATCGCGAACATCTGGTCCTGGTCGTAGCCGTCGAAGGCCAGGTGACCCCAGCGCGAGATGTTGCCCTCGGCGTCCTTGCGTCCGCCGAAGGTCAGGCCGCCGCTCTCGGTGCCCTCGGCGTCGAAGAACAACGCGCCCGCGGTGTCGGAGGCCTTGCGGTCGGTGAAGTCGGGATACTCGTGGCCCTTGATGATGATGCCGGGGAAATGCCGGGTATTGCTGAGCACCATGCGCAAGGTGCCGTCGGGTTCGACGATGTTGATGCGCTGGACGGTGATCGTGTCGAATCGCGGACTGCCGTCCGATCCGGTGAAGCCGGTGAGCAGGGCTGCGATCACGCCGAGCGTCAGAACGCCCGAATAGGCGACGAGGCACTTCTGGCCATCGAGTTTCATGCTGGACTCCTGGTTGCGGGGGATCGCCGCACCAGGCGCGGTGCGGCCGCGGGAAGCGGCGCACACGGCGGCGGCACGCGGGCTTCCCGCACCAGACCTTAGGGCGAGCGCACCGGCCGTTCTGTGCAGCAGTGCGCGTGTCGGCCACCGCATGCGCGTAACGCGCCGGCGATCACAGCGAAAACGCGACGCGCTATTGCGGCAACGAGAGCACCACGGCGGCGCGGCCCTCGGCGAGGGTCGCGCCCTGGTGCACGACCCGGAACGCGTACTGCTGGCTGGCGGCGGTTTCGGCCAGCGCCTCGGCCTCGCATTCGAGCGGGCCCGGCAGGTCGTCGATCCGGCCCAGATGCAGGCGCACCTCGCGCAACGCCACCAGCATTCCGGGCGGCGCCGCGCCGCCGCGGTCGCGCGCGCGCAGGCCGCCGTGCACCGCCATCGCCTGCGCGCCGTATTCGCACAGGTGCACCGCGCGCAACCGGCCGGCGTCGCCGCGCAGCGGATGGTCCGGCGCGCGATGGCCGGCGGTGCGCAGGCGGATGCACGCCGCGTCCCAGTCCAGCACTTCGTCCCAGAGGCACATCGCGCCCTGGTGCGGGATCAGCGCGAGGATCTCGCTGCGGCCGATCATCCGCGCGGCTCCACGGCCGGATCGGGGGGCGGGCGCGCCACCAGCAGCGCCAGCACGAAGTTGGCGACCACGCCGATCCCGACGGTGGTGCCGATCGCGCGCAGCACCGGGATCGACGACAGCGCCAGCAGGCCGAACACCAGCGCGGTCATGGCCGCACAGACCAGCACCGCGTGCAGAGTCCGCAGCCGCTCCCGCGGCACGCCGCCGGCGCGCTCGAAGAACAGTGCGTAGTCCAGCCCGAGGCCGGCGGCCAGCACCAGCGAGACCAGATGGAACAGGTTGAGTTCGACCCCGAAGCCGCGCAGCAGCGCCAGGCTCAGCAGCAGGGTCAGGGCCATCGGCAGCAGCACCCGGCCGACCCGGCGCGGCGAGCGCAGCGCCACCCACACCGTGAGCGCCAGCAGCACCGCGGCCAGCGCCAGCGCACCCAGCACCTGACCGCGCCAGGCCGCCACCAGCGCCTCGGAGGTCTCCTTGAAGTCCAGCAGCCGCGCGCCACCCGCGGCGGCCATCGCCGCCACCGCGCCCGGGTCCTGCAGCCCGCCCAGGGTGACCAGCGCGGTGGCGCCCGCCGGGGTGTCCAGCAGCAGGCCGGAGACCGCCGCGTGCAGCGGAGTGCCGCCCAGGTCCGCGGGCCGCAGCGGCGCCGCGGTCCGGGCGGTCTCGATATCGGCCAGGAACGGCTCGAAGGCATCGGCGCGGAACGGGCTGCCCGCCAGCGCCCCGTCGAGCGCCTCGCGCAGGGCGGCCGGCGCGGGCAGGCGCGCCTGGCGCGCGCGCTGGGTGTCGGCGCTCGGCAGATAGCGTGCGGCCGAATCCCAGCCGGCGATGGCGCCTTCGTCCACCAGCGCATCGAGTGCCGGCTGCAACCGCTCCAGCGCCTGTAGCGCGGCCTCGGCGTCCGCGGCCTCCAGCGCCAGCAGGTAGCGGACGTCGGCGGCGCCCAGCTCGGTGCGCAGCCGGCCGTCCTCGGCCAGCGCGGCCTCCGGCACCGGGGTCAGCCGCGACAGGTCGTTCTGCCAGAAATCGCCGGGAGCGAACGCCGCGACCGCCGCGCAGACGAGCGCCAGCGACGCCAGCAGCGCGCCGGCAGCGCGCGGCCGCGGCAGCGCGTCGATGCGCGCGGCCAGGCGCCGCAACCACGGCGCATCGGCGACGTCGGCGCTGCGCGGTTCCAGCAGCGGCGGCAGCAGCACGCGCGTCGCCAGTGCCGCCGCCAGCAGCCCGGCGACCGTGAACACCGCCAGCTGGCGCAGACCGTCGACGCCGGCGACGAAGAACGACAGGTAGGCGATGCAGGTCGAGACCACGCCGGTCAGCAGGGTCGGCCAGATCGCGCGCGCCACCGCCGCCGGCGCGCGACCGCCGCGCAGGTGGCTGAACAAATGCACGGGATAGTCCTGGGCCACTCCGATCAGGGTGAAGCCGAACGCCAGGGTGATGCCGTGCATGCCGCCGAACAGCAGCGCCACCGCGGCCACGCCGGCCAGCGCCGCGGTCGCCAGCGGCAGCACCCCGAGCAGCAGCAGGCGGCCGCTTCGATACGCGAACCAGAACAGCAGGACCAGCCCGAGCGAGCCGATCGCACCGATGCGCGCCGCCTCGCCGGCGGTACGGCTGCCGATTTCGACCGAGAACGCGCCCGGGCCGGTCAGGGTCAGGGTGGCGCCGGTCGCGCCGGCGATCTCGGCATGGGCCGTGCGGATCGCCTCCACCACCGCGGCCTGCGCGGCCGGGTCGAAGCCGGCCGCGCCGCTGCGCGCCAGCAGCAGCGCCTCGCGCCCGCTGCTGTCGAACCAGACCCCGTGCAGGCGCTGCGGCGCCGCGGCCGGCTCCCAGGACTCGGCCAGCGCCAGGGTTTCCAGGGTCGGGTCGGACGGCAGCAGCGGTTCGACCAGGCCTGCCGCCGGCGAGCCGAGGTCCTGGAGCCGCGCCTCGAGCTGATCGCGCAGGAATGGGGCATCGAGCGCCTGGCGGTCCAGGGTCGGGGACAGCAGGTAGCGATAGGGGAGCAGGCGCGCGGGAATCGCCTCCAGCGCGCGGCCGGCCTCGGCACCGTTGGCGAGCAGGTCGAGGCGCGGGTCCTGCCGCAACGCCTCGCCCAGCGCCTGCGACTGCCGCGCCAGCTCGGCGGGCTCGGCGCCGGACAGCGCCAGCAGCAGCAGCCGCGAGCCCGGGCCGTCGCCGAGTTCGTCGATCAACAGCCGCTGCTCGGCGGTGCGCGGCTCGGGCATGAAGGCACGCAGGTCGCCCGACAGCTGCAGCCGCTGCGCCGCCCACGCGCCGGCCAGCGCCAGCAGCGCCAGCCACGCGAACGCCAGGGCGAGCCTAATCCGCATGGCAGGCCCGGTTGCCGCCTGCAGGGCCGTCCATGCTGCGGCGGCGGCCGCGGGCTCCGGAGCCCGCGCGGCCGCGCAGGCCCGGCGATCCAGGAACGGGGCGGCCGGCCAAGGGCGTCAGCCGCCGCGGCAGAGCGCTTCGAGCGCCGCGGCATCGGCCTGCGGGTCGGCGCTGCGCGCCGCGCCGGCCAGCAGCGTGCGCTGCAGTGCGCCCTCGCCCGGCAGCGTCTCGATGCAGCGCAGCTCGGCGCCGCGCCCGTACAGGTCGATCCTGCGCACGTTCGCGGCCAGCTCCGGATCCTTCGGCGTCAGCGTCATGGTCCAGCGTTCGCGCACGCCGCGGGTCCGAATCGCGTAATGCCGTTCCAGTTCGGCCACGTCGCCCGCCAGCAGCGCGCCGAAGCTCGCCTGCAGCGCGGCCAGTTCCGGGGCCCGCGAAAGCGAGAAGCTGCGCGGCGATCGCCCGGCGCGCTCGATGGTGGCGCGGCCGTCGCGGACGGTGGTGGTCTCGACGTAGGGCGAGCGCACCTCGCGGACCAGGGTGCGCGCGTCGGGGCGCAGGTATTCCCCGGTCACCCGCAGCGGCTCCTTGAGCATCGCCGAAGTGCGCACCTCGACGAACGAGGTGCGGGCCGGCGCGGGGCGCGCGAGCTTCTCCAGGATCCAGGCGCCGTCGAACCCGTCAGCCGCCGCCTGCGCCATCGCCCAGCACGGGACCAGCGCGCACAGCAGCGCCGCCAGCGCGCCCGCCCGGGCGCTCCGCTGCCGTCCTTTCGCCCTCGGCCCCGTCGCTGTCATCGTCGTGTCCCCAGAAATCGTAGAAGTTGAACCAGTTGTACGGTGCATCGCGGACGTGATGTTCAAGGCGCGCGGCGTAACGGCGGATGAGCGCAGGCAGCGCAGCGGCGCGCTCCCGGCGCGGCAGGTCGATGCCGTCGCTGAAATCCTCGAACCGCAGATCGTAGCGGTTGCCGCCGCGGTAGAGCCCGAACGCCAGCACCACCGGGATCTTCAGCACCGCGGCGATCTGCCACGGCGCCAGCGGAAAGCCGGCCGTGGCGCCCAGGAACGGCACCCCCACCGCCTTTTCGCCCGGCTGGGTGCGGTCCACCAGCAGGGCGACCAGCGCGCCCTCCGCGGCGGCCTGCTGGATCTCCAGCATGATCGCCGGCCCCGGCTGGCCGGCATCGATCACGGTCGCGGCGATGGCGGGGTTGAGCGCGTCGAGCACCTGCATCAGCGCGGCGCCGTGGCCCTTGTCCAGCACCACCCGCACCTTCTGCTCGGGGCGCTGGCGCGAGAGCACCCGCAGCACCTCGAAGCTGCCCAGGTGCGATCCGAACACCAGCACGCCACGGCCGCGGTCGAGCTGGGCGTGCAGCGCGTCCAGGCCGTCGATGCGGATGTCGAAGCGGCGCAGGTCCTCGCTGAGCATGAACACGCGATCGAGGATGGTCGCGGCGAAGGTGTGGATGTGGCGGACCACCTCGCGCCAGCCCGCCGGGCGCCCCAGCACCCGCGCGAGGTAGGCGCGCGAATCGCGGCGCTCGGCCGGCCGCCGCAGCAGGAAGTACAGCGCGATCGGATACAGCAGCAGCCGCGCGAAGGCGCGGCCTCCGCTGCGCGCCACGCTGCGGATCGCGGCGAGCGCCAGCCACCCGCCGCCCTCGCGGCGGCGCTTCCACTGCGCGCTCATGCCGCGGCCACTTCGCCGCTGGCCAGCGCCGTGCCGTCCTCGCCGAGCACCCGGAATCTCCAGCGCGCGGCGCCCGGGCGATCGAGTTCGATCCGCGCCACCTGCCCCGGCAGCAACGGCCGCAGGAACTTGACCTGCGGCAGCCGCAGCGCGCCGGTCGCGCCGTGTTCGGCCTCGATCGCCGCCAGCACCCGCTCCAGCAGCAGCACGCCGGGCACCACCGGCCGGCCGGGAAAGTGCCCGGCGAGGCTGGGATGGTCGGGCGGAATGCTGAACTGCATCGGGACAACCGGCACGCTGAGGCGCTGAAGGATACCGGAGCACGATGCCGATCGTGCCGCCATCGGGACAAACGCGGGCTCGCGGTGCGGCCGGAGCGACCCGCCCGCGCCGTCAGGCGCCCCGCAGCAGCGCCAGGACCGCCGCGCGCGCGCGTTCGGCCAGTGCCTGGCGGTCGTACGGCCCGGAAGCACCGGCCAGCGGCAGCGGCGCGCCGAAGCGCACCCTGATCGTGCCCGGCCGGACCCGGAACGCCCCTTCCGGCGGCAGCACCGCGCCGGCGCCCTCCAGGGCCACCGGCAGCACCTCCGCGCCGGCATCGATGGCGGCCTGGAACGCGCCCGGCTTGAACGGTGCCACGCCGCCGTCGCGGCTGCGGGTGCCCTCGGGAAAGACGCACAGGATCGCGCCGCCGCGGACCAGATCGGCGGCCCGGCGCAGGCTCGCGGTCGCGGCGCGGCGGTTGTCGCGGGGGATGAACACCATGCCCATCGCCCGCGCGTACCAGCCCACGAAGGGCACCTGGGCCATCTCCTGCTTGAGCAGGAAATGCAGCGGCACCGGCACCGCGCGGAACAGCGCGCAGATGTCGATCACCGACTCGTGGTTGGCCACCAGCACGTAGCGGCGGGTCCAGTCGACCCGCTCCAGGCCCTCCACTTCCAGCCGCGCGCCGGCGCCGCCGAGCAGCCCCGGCGCCCAGCAGCGCGACGCCATCCGCAGCGGCAGCCGCCGCGCCCCGCCGGAGAGCGCGTGCAACAGCAGCGCCAGGCAGATCCAGCCCGCGGTCCAGAACAGGGTGAAACCGAGCTGCACGCCGTTGAGCGCCAGCCACGGCCAGCGCCGCCATGCCGGCGGGGCGATCTGCAGGGATTCGATCCGTTCGCTCACCGCGCAAGCATAGCGCGCCGCGGCGGTTGCCCGGCCCGCATTCAGCGCATCAGGTCGCGCCAGAAGCCGGCGCCGAGGCCGCCCAGATGGCGCAGGAACTGGACGAAGCTGCGGTAGCGGCCCGGAAAACGCCGCTTGCGCAGCAGGTACTCGCCGAAGAAGAAGCCGCCGACGATGCCGTAGTTGAACAGGTTGGCGAACCACGACCACTGGGTGCGGGTGATGGTCCAGGGCGGCTGCACGCCGAGGCCCGCCAGCAGCCCGTCCGGCGTGGCGATCATCGCCAGGCCCAGGTTGACCAGCGCCAGCGCGCAGAGCAGCAGCGCCCAGGCCGCGGTCAGGCCGCGCGTGTAGGCGCGCAGGTCGGCCGGCAGCTGCGCCGGCTCGACCCGGTCCAGCGCCGCGACGATCCGCGCGATCAGCGGCGCACGCCCCGGCCGCAGGGTGCGGCCGAACACCCAGGCGATCAGGCCGATGAAGGCCACCGGCACCAGCAGCAGCGGCAGTGGCGCGTGGCCAGCGCGGAACAGCGCCCACGCCCCGGCCAGCAGCAGCGGCAGCGCCAGCCACGCGCCGATGCGCCGCGCCGCCAGCGGCGCCGCCAGCACCAGCAGCACCAGCACCACCAGCGCGCCCAGCGCCAGCGGCTCGCTGTCGAACGCGCTGGCCAGGTGGGCGAGCAACGCGTAGCCCAGGGCCAGGACGATCTCGAGGATCAGCAGCATCCGCGGTCCCCCGGCGTCGCGGCACCCGGCGAGCGCGGCGGAGTGGCTGCAGCACCGGTTCCGCCCGGGCCGCGCCGGCCGCGGGGCATGCGGCTCACGTCGTCCGTTGCTGCTCGACGTGCGCGGAGAGCGCGCGCAGCGAGGCGAAGATCCGCAGGTTCTCCTCGTTGTCCGAGCGCAGCTGGAAGCCGTAGCGCTTGCTGATCGCCAGCGCCAGCTCCAGCGCGTCGATCGAGTCCAGCCCCAGCCCGGTGTTGAACAGCGCCGCCTCCGGATCGATCTGCGAGGCCTCGACGTCCTCCAGGTTCAGGCTTTCGACCAGGAGTTCGGCCAGTTCGCGTTCGGCGGGCGTTTGGGTGGGCATGCTCGGTTCCGTCTGGGTGAATGGCGGCGCGGCGGGCCGCTCCGGCGTTCGCCGGGCCCGCGCTATGATGCGCGCCCCGAATCATGGCATGGGCCGGCGGTCACGGCGAGATGGCGAACGCGAACCTTCCCGACGGCACCGCCGCTGGCGCCGGCACCGGCACCGGCGGGGTCGACGTGGTGGTGATCGGCGGCGGCCCGGCGGGCAGCACCGCCGCGGCGCTGCTGGCCCGCCGCGGCTGGCGCGTCGTGCTGCTGGAGAAGGATGCCCACCCGCGTTTCCATATCGGCGAATCGCTGCTGCCGATGAACCTGCCGATCCTCGAGCGCCTGGGCGTGCTGGAGCAGGTGCGCGCGATCGGCGTGCACAAGGCCGGGGCCGACTTCCCGCTGGCCGGCGGCGAGCGCACCCACGTGTTCCGCTTCTCGCGGGCGCTGTCGCCGCAGTACGACCATGCCTTCCAGGTGCGGCGCGCGCAGTTCGACCAGCTGCTGTTCGCGCATGCGCGCGAGTGCGGCGTGGATGCGCGCGAGCGGGTGCGGGTCGAGCGGGTGGAGTTCGGCGCGGACGGCCGGCCGGCGACCGTGCATGCCCGCGCCGCCGACGGCGCCGCGCTCGCCTTTCGGCCGCGCTACCTGGTGGACGCCAGCGGCCGCGACACTTTCCTGGGCAACAAGCTCAAGCTCAAGCGCCGCAACCGCAGGCACCAGTCGGCGGCGATCTTCAGCCATTTCCGCGGCGTCGAGCGCCGCCCCGGCGAGGATGCCGGCAACGTCACCGTGGACCGCTTCGAGCACGGCTGGTACTGGCTGATCCCGCTGCCCGGCGACGAGATGAGCGTCGGCGCGGTGTGTTCCCCGGAATACCTCAAGCAGCGCCGCGGCGACAACGAATCGTTCCTGATGCAGACGCTGGCGGCGCGGCCCTCGGTCTGGAAGCGGATGCAGGGCGCCGAGCGCATCGCGCCGGTGCACGCCACCGGCAACTACTCGTACGCATGCACCCGCATGTCCGGTCCGGGCTGGGTGATGGCGGGCGACGCCTACGCGTTCGTCGACCCGGTGTTCTCGGCCGGCGTGTACCTGGGCATGCACAGCGCCGAGCATGCGGCGGAGCTGGTCGACGGCGCCCTGCGCGACGGCCGCCGCGAACGTGCGCTGCAGCGCGCCATGGAGAAGCGCCTGAACCGCGGCCTGCGCCGCTTCTCGTGGTTCATCTACCGCTTCACCACGCCGGTGATGCAGCGGATCTTCTCGGCGCCCCGCAACGACTGGCAGCTGGAGCAGGCGGTGATCTCGATGCTGGCCGGCGACGTCTTCGACAACCGCGCGGTGCTGTGGCGGTTGCGCGCCTTCCGGCTGGTCTACGCGCTCAACACCATCGCCATCGCGCCGCAGGCGCTGCGCGGCTGGTGGCGGCGGCGGCGGGCCAGCGCCGCGGCCTTTTCCGGCGAGACCCTGCACGAGGGCAATCCGTGAGCCGTCCGTTCTCGGTGCCCGGCGAGGAACCGGCGCGCCTGCAGGTCGACTACGTCGATGCGGACAGCCCCGACCCCTTGCTCGGCGACGAGGTGCTGGCGGTGCTCGGGTTCGGCCGCGCGGCGCCTGCCGGCGACGACCCCCGCTACCTGCGCGTGCCGCTGCAGCCGCACGGCGGCGCCCCGCTGGAGGTCTGGCGCGCCAATGCGCCGGTGCGCAGCGGCCGCGAGGGCGGGATCGCCTGGGCCAGCGACGGCCACCTGGGTTTCGGCGCGATCGAGGTCGAGGAAGGCCCCGGCGGGATCGCCGAGGCGGCACGCCGCGGCTACGCCGCGCTGACCCGCTTCGTCTCGGCGGGCGACACCCCGCACCTGCTGCGGATCTGGAACTACCTGGACGCGATCACCCAGGGCGAGGGCGATGCCGAGCGCTACCGCCAGTTCTGCCTGGGCCGCGCCACCGGCCTGGGCTCGTTCGACACCGGACGGCTGCCGGCCGCCACCGCGATCGGCCGCTGCGACGATGCCCGCGTGGTCCAGATCTACTGGCTCTCGGCGCGGGCGCCGGGCACGCCGCTGGAGAATCCGCGCCAGCTCAGCGCCTACCGCTATCCACGCCAGTACGGGCCGCAGTCGCCCAGTTTCGCCCGCGCGATGCTGCCGGCCGACGGCCATGCGATGCCGCTGCTGCTGTCGGGCACCGCCAGCATCGTCGGCCACGTGTCCCAGCATGCCGGCGAACTGCAGGCGCAACTGGACGAGACCTTCGCCAATTTCGACGCGCTGCTGGGCGCGGCGCGCGCGGCGCGCCCGTCGCTGCCGGCGCGCTTCGGCGCCGGCACCCGGCTCAAGGTCTACGTGCGCGACCGCGAGGACCTGCCGCTGGTGCAGCGCGCGCTCGACGAGCGCTTCGGCGGCAGCGTGCCCCGGGTCCTGCTCCACGCCGCGATCTGCCGCCGCGAGCTGGCGGTGGAGATCGACGGCGTGCACAGCTGAGGCGCCCGCTGCGGGTTCTCCACGCCCCGCGGCCCCGCTCTGGATTATCCTGGCCGTCTACGCAAACGCGGGAGAGACACCATGGGTCTGATCAGTCTGCTCTGGGGCATCGTGGCGATGCTGTGGATGATCGTCGCGCTGTTCCCGCTGTTGGGATGGGGCAACTGGTTCCTGATCCCGTTCGCCGCGATCGGCGCGATCATCGCCGCGATCGGCATCGCCCTGACCTCGCCGCAGAACCGCGGACGCGCCAAGACCGGCCTGCTACTGAACGGTATCGTGATCGTGGTCGGCGTGTTCCGGCTGGTGCTGGGCGGCGGGATCATCTGATCCGCCGCGCGGGCGGCGACAGGCTCGGTGCGATGCCCGCGCCCGCCGCCATCGAGTCAGCCGTCGGGAACGCCGCGTGAAGCGGAACGTCGCGATCCTGGTGTTCGAGGACGCCGAGGTCCTGGACTTCGCCGGTCCGTTCGAAGTGTTCGCGGTCAGCTCGCAGTTGAACGCCGGCCGCGGCTTCGACGTCGGGCTGGTCGCCGAGCACCGCTCGCCGGTGCGCGCGATGAACGGCATGACCGTGGTTGCGAACTGGACCTGGGAGGACATGCCGGCGCCGGACGTGCTGGTGGTCGTCGGCGGCCGGGGATCGCGCCAGGCGATGGCACATGCGCCGCTGCGCGCCTGGGTCGCGCAGGCGGCCGCCGCGGCCGAGGTGGTGCTGTCGGTCTGCGGAGGCGCGCGCATCGTCGGCGCGCTGGGCCTGCTCGACGGTCGCCAGGCCACCACCCACCGCCAGGCCTTCGACGAGCTGCAGGCGATCGCACCCGCCGCTCTCCTGCGCCGCGACGCACGCGTCGTCGATGCCGGCAGGATCGTCACCACCGGCGGGATCAGCGCCGGGATCGATGGAGCGCTCCACGTGGTCTCGCGGCTGCTGGGGGAACCGGTGGCGCAGCGCACGGCCGCCTACATGGAGTACGCCTGGGACCCCGCATGCGCCGTCGTCGCCCCGGTGCAGTGACGCGGCTCCGCCGGTCGTGGCCGCCGGGCCATTTCCGCGGGACGAACGTCGCCGGTCGCGGGGCGAACGGACGGCGCACGTTGCGCAGGAATGCGCGCGAGCCTAGCGTGCCCGGGCGGCAACGGCTCATCGCCACTTCGCCGGCGCCCTGCCGGCCGGTCTTGCGCCGGCGCGGCGCCTGCAGCGGCGGCCGTTTCCTGCGCTCGTTTCCCCAAAGGAGAGCCCTCCCATGATGTCGACGATCGGCATGGCAAGCCTGCTGTTTCTGGTGATCTACGGACCGGGCCCGGCGTGGGAGCCCGGCAAGCCGACCCGCGAGCAGCCCCTGCAGGAACACGGGAGCTACATGCTGGACCTGTACGAGCAGGGGGTGCTGCGGGAAGCCGGGGGCTTCGCCGACGCCGACGGCGGCGCCGCGGTGATCCATGCCGCGGACGAGCGCCAGGCCCGGGCGATGCTCGATGCCGATCCGGTGATCGAGCGTGGCGTGATGACCTACACCCTCAGGCAGTGGGCCCCGCAGGACTGGCAGGCGATCGGCGAGCGCCGCAGGGCGCGACGGGCGCAGCAGGCGTCCGCGCCAGCTCCGCAGGACTGAACGCCGACGCGCGCCGGCGGCGGCCGGCCGGGGACGGCGGGGCGGCCTTACAATGGCGCGATGAGCCGACTGCCGATCCGCCCCAGGCGCATGCGCCGCGACGATTTCTCGCGGCGGCTGATGCGCGAGCACACCTTGACCTGCGACGACCTGATCTGGCCGGTGTTCGTGCACGAGCGCGAGGGCAGCGCCGCGGTGCCGTCGATGCCGGGGGTCGAGCGGGTCTCGGTCGACGAGCTGCTGCGCCTGGGCGAGCAGGCCTGCGCGCTGCGCATCCCGGCGCTGGCGCTGTTCCCGGTGACCGCGCCGGAGGCCAAGACCCTGGACGCGGCCGCGGCCTGGGCCGAGGACGGCCTGGTGCAGCGGGCGGTGCGCGCGCTCAAGGAGCGCTTCCCGGAGCTGGGCGTGATCACCGACGTGGCGCTCGATCCGTACACCGCCCACGGCCAGGACGGGCTCACCGACGACAGCGGCTACGTGGTCAACGACGCCACCGTCGACGCGCTGGTGAAGCAGGCGCTCTCGCACGCCGCCGCCGGCGCCGACGTGGTCGCGCCCAGCGACATGATGGACGGGCGCATCGGCGCGATCCGCGACGCGCTGGAGCGCGAAGGCCTGGTCCACACCCGCATCCTCGCCTACGCCGCCAAGTACGCCTCGGCGTTCTACGGCCCGTTCCGCGACGCGGTCGGCTCGGCCGCGGCCCTCGGCAAGGCCGACAAGGCCAGCTACCAGATGGATCCGGCCAATGCCGACGAGGCCCTGCGCGAGGTGGAACTCGACCTCGCCGAGGGCGCCGACATGGTGATGGTCAAGCCCGGCCTGCCGTACCTGGACGTCGTGCGCCGGGTGAAGGACGCCTTCGGCGTGCCCACCTTCGCCTACCAGGTCAGCGGCGAGTACGCGATGCTCAAGGCCGCCGCGCAGCAGGGCTGGCTGGACGAGCGCAGCTGCGCCCTGGAGACGTTGCTGGCGTTCAAGCGCGCCGGCGCCGACGGCGTGCTGACCTACCACGCGCCCGACGCGGCGCGCTGGCTGCGCGAGCTGGCCTAGCGGCGCCGCCGGCTCGTTGCTCCCGGTGCGGGTTAGACTGGCCGCAGCCCGAGCGACGAGCAGTCCGATGAACCAGAACGATCCCGCTACTCCCCTCCGGTTCGCCGTCTTCGGCCACCCGGTCGCGCATTCGCTGTCGCCGCGGATCCACGCCGCGTTCGCGCGCGAGCAGTCGATCGCACTCGAGTACACCGCGATCGACGCGACCGCCGAAACCTTTCCCGACGCGCTCGCGCGTTTCGCCGCCGCCGGCGGCGCCGGCGCCAACGTCACCCTGCCGCTGAAGCAGCAGGCCGCGGCGCTGTGCGGCAGCCTCGGCGACGGCGCGCGCCGCAGCGGCGCGGTCAACACCCTGGTGCGCAGCAACGGCGGCTGGCACGGCGAGAACACCGACGGCCGCGGGCTGGTGCGCGACCTCACCGGGCGCCACGGGCTCGACCTGCGCGAGCGCCGCACCCTGATGATCGGCGCCGGCGGCGCCGCGCGCGGCGTGGCGCCGGCGCTGCTCGAGGCCGGCATCGGCGAGCTGTTCGTGGTCAACCGCACCCCCGAGCGCGCCGACGCCCTGGCCGATGCGCTGGGCGAGCCGGGACGCGTACACCCGCGCTACTTCGCCGACCTCGGCACCCTCGGCGAGTTCGACCTGATCGTCCACGCCACCTCGGCACCCCGCGACGCCGGGCTGCCGGCGCTGCCGATGTCGCTGGTCGGCACCCGCGCCGCCGCGGTGGACCTCAACTACGGCGAGGTGGCGATCCCGTTCCTGGCCTGGGCCCGCGCCGCCGGCGTGCGCGACGCCATCGACGGGCTGGGCATGCTGGTGGAACAGGCGGCGGAGAGCTTCCGCCTCTGGCACGGCCGCCGCCCATCCACCGACGAGGTCTACGCCGCCCTGCGCGAGCGCTACGCGGCGCTGGTCACCGCGGACTGAGCCGGCCGATGGACTGCCGCGCCGGCTGCGGCGCCTGCTGCATCGCGCCGTCGATCACCTCGCCGATCCCCGGCATGCCGCACGGCAAGCCGGCGGGCATCCCCTGCGTGCAGCTGGACGACGGCTACCGCTGCCGGCTGTTCGGCCGCCCGGAACGGCCGGCGTTCTGCGCCTCGCTGCGCCCGTCGCAGCCGATGTGCGGCGGCAGCCGCGGCGAGGCATTGGCGATGCTGGCGGAGCTGGAGGCGGCCACGCTTCCCTGACCGATCGCGCAGGATCGGCCACAGGCCCGACCCGAAGCGCGCGCGGGCGCTCTCACCCCCCCGCAGGAGCGTGCCATGCACGCGAAAGCCGGCGCGGTGGCCGACCCCCGGCATCACCGCCAACCCGACAGAAGCCTCCCCCCGGCCTGCGCGGCCGACCCGGCCGGAGCCTCTCCCGGCCCTGGCGACCGACCCGGCCGGAACCGCCTGTGCCGGCTCCTGCGCACGCCTGGATGCCGACCGGTCCGGGTGGTCAGGCGCCGGCGAAGCCGGCCAGGTACTCGTCCTTGAGCCGCACGTAGTGGGCCGCGCTGTAGTGCAGGCCCTCGATTTCGGCGTCGCTGAGCGTGCGCAGCCGGCGCGCCGGATTGCCCACCCACAGTTCGCCCTCGCCGACGGTCTTGCCGGGCGGCACCAGCGCCCCGGCGCCGACGAAGCCGTGCCGCTCCACCACCGCGCCGTCGAGCACGATCGCGCCCATCCCGATCAGCGCCGCATCGCCGATCCGGCAGGCGTGGATCACCGCCTTGTGGCCGATGGTGACGTCCTCGCCGATCACCGTGGCGAAACCGCCCAGCCTGGCGTGCGGGCCGTCGTGGCTGACGTGGATCACGCAGCCGTCCTGGACATTGCTGCGCGCGCCGATCCGCACGAAGTTGACGTCGCCGCGGATCACCGTGAGCGGCCACACCGAGACGTCGTCGCCGAGCGCGACCTCGCCGATCACGGTGGCGGCGGGATCGACGTAGACCCGTTCGCCGAGTTCCGGGCGCCTGTCGCGGTAGGGGCGGAGGTTCATATGGGCATGCACGCTGCGGGACCGCCCCAGCTTACCGGACCGGCATCCCCGGCCCGCCCCCGGCACACCGCCGCCGCGCGGTTCCCCGAAGACCGCCGGCATCTCCGGCCGGGTGGGCGGTGACGCCCGGTACGACCCGCAGGCTTTCGCGTGCATGGCACGCGCCTACGGGGGCGGCCGTTCCACGCCTGCGCCACCGGCTGCGCCGCGGCTACACTGCCGCCATGCCGACCCACCCGGACACGCCGGTCGAGGAACTCCAGCCCACCCTGGCGCGGCTGCGCGCGGCGTGGCGCGCGCGCAAGCCGGACCGGACCCAGCGCGGCGACGACCTGGCGCGGCTGCGCACCGCGCTCAAGGACCGCCTCGACGCGATGGCCGCCGCGATCTCGGCGGATTTCGGCCACCGCTCGACCCACGAATCGCTGATCGCCGACGGCCTGACGGTGCTGTCCGAGATCGACCGCCTGCGCGGCCACCTGGGGCGCTGGATGAAGCCGCGCCGGGTCGGCGCGGGCTGGCGGCTGTGGCCGGCGCGGGCCGAAGTGCGGATGGAGCCGGTGGGCGTGGTCGGCGTGATCTCGCCGTGGAACTACCCGGTGAACCTGGCGCTGATCCCGCTGGCCACCGCGATCGCCGCCGGCAACCACGTCTACCTCAAGCCCTCGGAACTGACCCCGCGCACCACCGGCTTGCTGCGCGAGCTGCTGGCCGAGGCGTTCCCGCCCGACCGCGTGGCGGTGGCGCAGGGCGGCAGCGACACCGGCGCCGCGTTCGCGGCGCTGCCCTTCGACCACCTGGTGTTCACCGGTTCCACCGCGGTCGGGCGCAAGGTGATGGCGGCGGCCGCCGCCAACCTCACCCCGCTCACCCTCGAACTCGGCGGCAAATCCCCGGCGATCGTCTGCGCGGACTTCCCGCTGGAGCAGGCCGCGGCGCGGCTGGCCACCGGCAAGTGGTTCAACGGCGGCCAGACCTGCATCGCCCCGGACTACGTGCTGGTGGACGCGGCGCGGCGCGATGCCCTGGTCGAGGCGCTGCGGCGCGAGGCGCGCGCGCGCTATGCCGGCGCGGGCGCGGCCGCCGACTACACCCGCATCGTCAGCCCGGCGCACGCCGACCGGCTGCAGGGGTATCTCGACGATGCGGCGCGGCGCGGGCTGGCCACCGTGACCCTGGCGGAGATCGACGGCGAACGCGCGCTGGCGCCGACCGTGGTGCTCGATCCGCCCGACGACGCGCCGCTGATGCAGGAGGAGATCTTCGGCCCGATCCTGCCGGTGCGCGGCTACGCGACCCTGGACGAGGCGATCGCCTTCGTCGCCGCCCGCGACCGTCCGCTGGCGCTGTACCCCTTCAGCCGCGACCGGGACAGCGTCGAGCGCATCCTCGACGGGATCCTGGCCGGGGGCGTCACCGTCAACGACACCCTGCTGCACTTCGGCGCGGGCGCGTTGCCGTTCGGCGGCATCGGCGCCAGCGGCATGGGCGCCTACCACGGCCGCGCCGGCTTCGACGCGATGAGCAAGGCCCTGCCGATCCTCTGGCAGCGCCGCCTGGCCGCCAGCGATCTGCTCAAGCCGCCCTACGCCCGCATCGACCGGCTGATCCGCAGGCTGGTGCGCTGAGGTCGCGGTCGCGGCAGCGCGACGTCGTGGCCGCGGTCATCGCCGCCGCCTGCGGGCTGGGGACGAGCGTGGTCGATCGTCGTGGCCAATACCCATGGCGGCGCGAACCGCCCGGTCCCGTTCCTCTGGGTGACCGACGATCGGATGCACAACCGCGACTACGAGGAATTCTGGCAATGCCTGGCGCGGGTCGTGGCGCTTTGCGGGCCCGAGACCACGCCCCAGGGCAGCCCGAAGTTCGGATTTGGCTGACCTCTCCCTAGCGAGATGGCCGCACCGATCCGCCGGCGCGGGAATGTGGTATAAAACCTCGGCAGATATTGGTTTCGGCCAAGGTTTTGTATCAATGCCCGCCGCTCCGGCCAGTACCCAACGCGAACAGGCCCTCTCGCTGCTGCAACGCCGCGGGATGATGCGCCTGCGCGAGTTCGGCGAAGCCGGGGTGACGGCCACGACCGTTTCGCGCCTTGAGCGGGACGGCGCCATCGTGCGACTGGCACGAGGCCTGTACCAGCTTGCCGACGCGGATCTCGACCAGCAGCACACGCTGGCGGAAGTGGCCAAGCTGATCCCGAGGGGAGTCGTCTGCCTGACCTCGGCGCTGGCCTTCCACGGCCTGACCGACCAGCTGCCCGCCCGGGTGTGGGTGGCGCTGGACAGGAAGGACTGGCGCCCCCGCATTGCCTACCCTCCGGTCCGGATCGTCCGCTTCCCTGCCGAACAGCTGGCGGCCGGCGTCGAGCGCCACCTCATCGAAGACATCCCGGTGTCGATCTTCGGCGTCGCCAAGACCGTCGCCGACCTGTTCCGCTATCGCCGCACGGTCGGCGAGGCCGTGGTGATCGAGGCACTCCGGGCAACGCTGCGCCAGCGCAAGGCCACCCCGGCCGACATCGCCGGATTCGCCAAGCAGGCGGGCGTCTGGAAGACCATGCAGCCCTACCTGACCACGCTGACTTCCGATGGCTAGGCCCCCGACCAACATCGCGGCATCGGTACGCGCGCGAGACGCAGCGGCCGCTGGACCAGCTGCTGGCGCGCTACGCGTTGCGATCCGGGGTTCGGAATGGCACCGATGGGACCCGCACA
This sequence comes from Luteimonas endophytica, assembly GCF_029887875.1. Taxonomy (GTDB): domain Bacteria; phylum Pseudomonadota; class Gammaproteobacteria; order Xanthomonadales; family Xanthomonadaceae; genus Luteimonas; species Luteimonas endophytica. Next base: position 23,154 of record NZ_JARXRM010000045.1, on the reverse strand, counting down.
TCCATGCGCCCGGTACCGTGCTCGACAATCAGTTCGGCGCTGTCGACCCTGGATTCGGTCCGGGTCCCCGCTGAACTGGCATGACCGTAGAAGATTGGGGGTACGTGTGGAGTATCGCGGCAACTCCTGAGATTAAAAACAAGCAAGTTCAATAGGTTAAGTGGTCTATGAAAATCGCCAGCTGGAACGTCAATTCGCTCAACGTGCGCCTGCCGCACCTGGAACAGTGGCTGCGCGATGCGGCGCCCGACGTGGTCGGGCTGCAGGAAACCAAGCTCGAGGATCCGAAGTTCCCCGACGCGGTGCTGGCCGGGCTCGGCTACCGCAGCGTGTTCCACGGCCAGAAGACCTACAACGGAGTGGCGATCCTGGCGCGCGAGCGGGCGATCGAGGACGTGCAGATGGGCATCCCCGGCTTCGAGGACGACCAGAAGCGGGCGATCGCCGCGACCGTCGACGGCGTGCGCATCGTCAACCTGTACGTGGTCAACGGCCAGGACGTCGGCACCCCCAAGTACGCCTACAAGCTGCGCTGGCTGGACGCGGTGCACGACTGGGTGGCGCGCGAGCTGGCCGCCCATCCGAAGCTGGTGGTGCTGGGGGATTTCAACATCGCGCCGGACGCGCGCGACGTGCACGACCCGACGGTCTGGAACGACGACCATATCCTCACCTCCAGCGCCGAGCGCGCGGCGCTGCAGCGGCTGCTGGCGCTGGGGCTGCACGACGCGTTCCGCCTGCACAGCGAGGAGGCCGGGATCTTCAGCTGGTGGGACTACCGCCAGGCCGCGTTCCGCCGCGGCATGGGCCTGCGCATCGACCTCACCCTGGTGTCCGAGGCGCTCAAGCCGCTGGCGGTCGCGACCGGCATCGACCGCGAGCCGCGCACCTGGGAACGGCCCAGCGACCACGCACCGGCGTGGGTGCAGCTGGGGGGATAGCCGCCGCGCCATGCTTCGCCGGTTCGCTCCCGACACGTCGGCGACCCGGAGACCGGGAGCGTGCCGCCTGCCCGGAGCGTCGCGGCCCCGGCGGCCATGAGCCGGTTCGCATTCGGACCCTGCGTGCTCGATACCGCCAGGCGGGAACTGCTGCGCGACGGCAGACCGGTCGCGGTGTCGCGGCGGGCCTTCGACTGCCTGTCCCATCTGGTGCAGCACCGCGGTCGCGACGTCGGGCGCGACGAGCTGGTGGCCGTGGTGTTCCGGCGCCCGGATGTGTCCGATGTCCAGCTGGGCCAGATCGTGCTGCTGGCGCGGCGCGCGGTGGGCGACGACGGCGGGGCGCAACGGTTCATCAGAACCGTGCCCAGGCGCGGATTCCGCTGGGTGGCCGAGACCCGCGTGCCCGAGACCGCGGTGGCACCGGCAGCGGCCTCGGCGCCCCGCCCCGAACCGGCGCCGGCCGCGCCGGCCCCGGCCGCCGCAACGCGCCGGCCGCGCCTGGCGCCGGTCCTGCTGGTGGCGGGGGCGGTATTGGTGGCGGGCTGGGTGGCCACGCTGGCCTGGAACCCGCCTGCACGCCGGCATCCGGTGGCCGCACCGCGCCCGGTTTCGGGGCCGGCAGCCGCTGCCGATCTGGTGCTGGTGCTGGTGCTGCCCGCACGGCTCGACGCCGGGGAAGAGGCACGGTGGATGCGGCTGGGCCTGATGGACTACCTGGCCGACCGCCTGCGGCGGGCCGGGCTGGCGGTGGCCCCCTCCGAGACCGGCGTGCGGGTGTCGGAGCGGACCGATGCCGCTGCCCGCAACGCCGCCGCCGCCGGCAATCTCGACAGCGCGGCGCTGTTGCGCCGGTCGGGCGCCGGGCTGCTGCTGGAAAGCCGGGTTCGCCCCACCCGGGGCGGCTGGCGGGTGGACCTGGCGGCGGCGGCAGCCGATGGCGTGGTCCAGCGCGCGCGCGGGGACGGCCCCGGCCCCATCCCCGCCGCGCGCACCGCCGCCGACCGCCTGCTGGCGGCACTGGGGCGGGCCCCACCCGGTGGTGCGGATGAATCCCCGCCGGAGCTGGAAGAGCGACTGCTGCGGGCCCAGGCCGCGACGCTGGCCAATCGCCTCGACACGGCGCGCGAGATCCTGCGCGCGGCACCGGAGCTGCAGCGCCAGGCTCCGCAGCTGCGCTATCGGTTGGCCCAGGTGGATTTCCACGCCGGCCGCTACGTCCACGCACTGACGGAGCTGGACCGGTTGCTGGCGCTTCCCGGCCTCGACGGCCCGCTCAGGACCCGCCTCCACAACGCCCGCGGCGCCAACCTGATCCGCCTCAACCGCCACCGCGAGGCGCGGCGCGAGTTCGACCGCGCCATCGCGCTGCTGGAAACGTCGCCAGATCCGCCCGAACTCGGCAAGGCGCTCAACGGCCGCGGCATCACCCGGCTGGTCCTGGCCGACTTCGAAGGCGCCGCCGCCGACCTGGGCCGGTCGCGGATCCTGCTGGTGAACGCCGGCGACGTGGTCGGCGCCGCGCGCGCCGATGCGAACCTGGGCCATCTCGAGCGGCGCCGCGACCGGCCCCACCAGGCGCTGGAGCACTTCCTGCGCGCCGCCGCGGAGTTCGAGTCGCTGGGCTCGGTGAACGACCTGATGAGCATGCGCTCGATGGTGGTGGACGGGCACCTCGGCCTGCTGCAGAACCGGCTTGCCGAGCGCGCCAGCGCCCACGCCGTCGCGCTGCGCCCGCGGCTGGCGGATGTGGTCCAGTTGGCCATGGTCGACCTCGACCGGGCCCGCGCACTGCTGCGCGTGGGCCGGCTGGGCGAGGCCGCGCGGCTGCTCGCGGCGCCGGCGCCGGACAGCCGGCCCGACGACTCCCTGGGCGACCTGGCGAAGCTGCTGCAGGTGGAGCTGGCGATGCAGGCCGGCCGCCACGCCGCGGCGACGCGGCTGGCCGATGCCGCGCGGCGCGAACGCCCGGCGGAAGGCCCGTCGGTGCAGGACTGGCTGGCGCTGCGGCGCGAACAGGCGGCGCTGGCCGCCGAGCTGCCCAGCCTGCCGGACGCTGGCGATGGCCCGGCCGCGGACTCCGTCGCCGGGTGGCTGACCCGCGCGGTCCGCCTGCGTCGCCAGGGGGAAGCGGCCGGCGCCGAGGCGGCCTACCGCGAAGCCCTGGCGCTGGCCGACCGCGGCGGCGTGCCCCGCGATCTGGTCGAGGTGGCGATGGACCAGGTCCCCTGGGCGATCGAGCGTGGGCGCCTGGACGAGGCGCTCGCGCTGGCCGGGCGGGTCGCGCCGTGGGCGCAGCAGGATTTCGATGCGGCCGTGCTGCAGCTGCACGTGCAGCACGCCCTGGGCGATCCGCACGCGTGGCGCAGCGCCCTGGAGCACGCCCTGGCGCTGGCCGGGGAGCGGCGGATCCCGCCGCAGCTGCTCTCGCCGCCACCCGGCCCGCGGGCCCAAGGGATTGATCCGCAGGGGATCTCGCCCGGGGTAACGAAGTAATCACCGAACTGGAATGCGAGCCCCGGCGGCCGCGTGCGATGGATGCGCTCGCGCCCGGCCCCCGCCGTGCGTCCGCGGCGGGGTTCCACCGTCACGGTCCTTCGAACCGGAGACGTACGCACCATGAAGTCGAATTTCCCGGCCCCGGCGACGGTCGCCGCATCCGCCACGCCGCTCGGCCGCGCCGCGGTCGTGCGCCGCGCGCGCCGCCCCTTGTCCGTCGCCCTGGCGGTGGGCCTGCCCCTCGCATTCGCCGGCCCCGCCTGGGCCGTGCCCACCGGCGACGCCCCCGCGACCGCCCCGCAGGAGCCCGCCGCGTCGAGCGCCTCGGCCACGGAAGCCGAGCCGGCCGCTGAAGCGGCCGCCGCGCCCGAAGCCGACCCCGAGAGCATCGAGGCCGCGGAGCGCTATTTCCAGGCCAACGGCGACGCCGACGGGGGCGACGACGCGCTCGCCCTCGGCGACTACGCCGTCGCGATCGGCGCCAGCAGCCTCGCCCTGGGCCAGCACGCCCTGGCGCTCGGGCATCTGTCGGCCGCGCTCGGCGATTTCAGCACCGCCATCGGCTACGGCACCAGCAGCAACGGCACCTCGTCGGTCGCCCTCGGCGGCTACACGGTGCTGCCCGAGTACAACCCCCAGCCCGGGCTGCCGCCCCCGCCGATGCTGGAGATGGTGACCTCGGCCAACGGCGAGAACGCCACCGCGGTGGGGCCCGGGGCGATCGCCGACGGGCTGGCGTCGCTGGCGCTGGGCGCGGGCGCCGAGGCCACCGGCGGGATCTCCACCGCGATCGGCCTGCGGGCGCAGGCGGCCGGCGATTTCTCGATCGCCCTGGGCGGCTGGAGCCTGGCCGAAGGGCTGGGCGCGACCACCGTCGGCGTCGCGTCCCAGGCGCTCGGCAGGGACGCCACCGCGGTCGGCGCGGGATCGTTCGCCGACGGACAGGACGCGTCCGCGTTCGGCACCGCGGCCTACGCCAACCAGAGCAGCCTCGCGGCCGGCCCGGCCGCGCGGGCCGAGGGCCTGGTCTCGACCGCGGTGGGCCCCGGCGCCAGCAGCTACGGCCTGCATGCGATCGCGCTCGGCAGCGCATCGCAGGCCTACAGCGACTTCGCCCTGGCGAACGGGTTCCATTCGGTGGCGCGGGGGACCGCGAGCGTGGCCATCGGCGAGTACGCGATCACCGGCGGGTACCTGCCCGCGCCGCCGGAGCCGCCGGACGACGGCGAGCCGCCCTGCTGGATCTGCCCGCCCGAAGGCGCCGGCGGCAGCGGCGACGACCTGGCGCCGGCCGAGGCGCACCGGGCGATCGCCATCGGCCGGTTCTCGCAGGCCTACACGGACGACAGCATCGCGCTGGGTTCGTTCACCCTGGTCTCGGCCGAGAACAGCGTGGCGCTGGGGTCCGGCTCGCACGCCGATCGCGACAACGTGGTCTCGGTGGGCGCGTCCAGCCGGTGGTACGGCAATGGCGACGATGGCCTGTGGCGGGACCCGATCCAGCGCCAGATCATCAACGTGGCCGCGGGCACCGAACAGCACGACGCGGTGAACGTGGCCCAGCTCGGCCAGTTCGCGCCGGTGCTCGGCGGCGGCGCGACGCTGGCGGACGGCGTGCTCACCCTGCCGAGCTACACCATCCAGGGCCGGGCCTATTCCGACATCGGCGCGACCTTCGGCGCGATCGACGGCCGCCTGAGCAGCCTGCAGGCCGCCATCGACGGCGTCGAACCCGTGCCCGGACCACCCGGCCCCCCGGGGCCGCCCGGACCGCCCGCGCCGGGCAGCGACGGCATCGCCTACGACGACGACGGGAAATCCACGCTCACCCTGGAAGGCGAAGCGGGCACCCGCGTGCGCAACGTCGCCGACGGCACCGCCGCGACCGATGCCGTCAACCGGCGGCAGATGGACGCCGGCGACGCCGCCACCCTGACTTCGGCGCGCGAGTACGCCGACGCGGGTGCGGCCCGCACCCTGTCCTCGGCGAAGGCCTACACCGACCAGCGCTTCCAGGCGCTCAACGACGATTTCCTGCGCCTGGAGGAGCAGGTCGGCAGCCGGCTGGATCAGCAGGACCGGCGCATCGACCGGCTCGGCGCCATGAGCACGGCGATGATGAGCATGTCGATCAACGCCGCCAACGGCCGCAGCGAACGCGGCCGCATCGCCGTGGGCGCGGGCTGGCAGGGCGGCCAGAGCGCGCTGTCGCTCGGCTACGCCAAATCGATCGGCCGGGCGTCCATCAGCTTCGGCGGCGCCTTCACCGACGGCGAGAGTTCCGCCGGCGTCGGCTTCGGTTTCGATCTCTAGCGGCTCCGCCGCTTCCATCGTCCCCCGCGACGCCGGCCGGCCGGCGTCGCCATTCCATCGAGGATCTCCATGCACGCCCTTCTTCGTACCGTTTCCGCACTCGCGCTCGGCGCCGCCGCCGCCGCGGCCGCCACCGGCGCCGTCGCCCAGCCCCCCGGCCCCGCCGCTGCCGCCGCCCTGCCCGCGCTCCGCACCGCGCCGGCGCCCGCGCGTACGCTCGCACCACCGGTGCGGTTCGACAGGTTCATCGTCCACTACCGCGCGAGCGCGGATGGCCGGCCCGGTCCCGCCGCCGTGCGCCGCCTGGTCGGTGCCGCAGCCGTGGAGGCCGGCCTGGCCGGCGCGGGTTCCGGCGGCATCGCCGTGCGCCACCTGCGGCGCACCGCCCTGGGCAGCGACGTGGTGGCCAGTTCGCGGCCGCTCGATGCCGCCGAAGCCGAACGGCTGCTGGCGCGCCTGCGCCTGGACCCGCAGGTGGCGTACGCCCAGCCCGACTATCTCAAGACGCCGGCAGCCGGCGAGCCCGACGACCCGCGCTACCCCGACCTGCAATGGGACCTGCACCACCCGGTCGGTGGCGTCGGCGCGCCAGCGGCCTGGGACACCTCCACCGGCGAAGGGGTCGTGGTGGCGGTGATCGATACCGGCTACGTGGAGCACGCCGACCTCTCCGCGAACCTGGTCCCTGGCTACGACTTCATCAGCTGGTACGGCCAGCAGATCGACGGCGAGGTCTATCCCGACATCGCCGGCGACGGCGACGGGCGCGACGCCGACGCGCGCGATCCCGGCGACTGGACCGACGCCAGCATGAGCGGCTGGTGCGGCGCGATCGCCGACAGCTCCTGGCACGGCAGCCACGTCGCCGGCACCGTGGCCGCGGTCGCCGACAACGGCCTGGGGATCGCGGGGCTCGCATACGGCGCGCGCGTGCAGCCGGTGCGGGTGATGGGCCACTGCGGGGGGCTGACCTCCGACATCGTCGACGCCATCGTCTGGGCCTCCGGCGGATCGGTGGACGGCGTGCCGGCGAATCCGACACCCGCCGAAGTGCTCAATCTCAGCCTCGGTTCGAACAACCCCTGCTCGCTCGATCCGGCCACCCAGGCGGCGATCGACGACGCGCTCGGCCGCGGCGTGAGCGTGGTGGTGGCGGCGGGCAACGCCGGCCAGAACGCGGCCAACCACAGTCCGGCCAGCTGCGCGGGCGTGATCGCCGTGGCCGCCACCGATGTCGCGGGGGCGGGCGCCTACTACACGAACTACGGCGCCAGCGTCACGCTGTCGGCCCCCGGCGGCGGGGCGCTGCCCGAGGACACCGGCTGGATCTGGTCCACCGGCAATGCGGGCCGCACGTCGCCCGAACCCAGCCCCGCGGGCGACGTCCTGATCGGGATGGTCGGCACCTCGATGGCGGCGCCGCACGTGGCCGCGGTGGCGGCGATGGTGCAGAGCGCCGCGGTGGCGAACGGCCATCCGCCGCTCGCTCCGGCGGAGATGAAGGCGCTGCTCAAGGGCACCGCGAAGCCCTTCGGCCAACCGCCGGCCTCGAACCGGCCGATCGGCACCGGCATCGTCGACGCCGCGGCGGCCACCGCCGCCGCGGCGCGGGGCTTCGACGAGGAGGACCTGGCCGTGGTGCTGGTGAACCGGGTGGCCGCGACCGGGGGCAGCGGCGAAGCGGCGGAGGACCTGCTGTTCAAGGTGACCGTGCCGGCCGGCGCCCGCAGCCTGACCCTGCGCACCCAGGGCGGGGTCGGCAACGTGGACCTCTACGCGGCGCACGGCCGCATGGCGACCTCCGCCGATCACGACCGGGCCTCGCGCAACCCCGGCAACAGCGAATCGATGACGATCGCCGCGCCCGCGGCCGGCACCTGGTACCTGCGCCTGAGCAGCGCCGTGCCGTACCGCGGCGTCTCGACCCTGGCCGTGATCCAGTAGCCGCCCGCCGCTCCCCGCGCGCCGCCGGCGCGGGGAGCGGCGTGCCGGTCAGTCGAACAGCTTGCCGGGGTTCATGACCCCGTTCGGGTCCAGCGCGCGGCGGATGCCGCGCATCGCCGCGATCTCGGCGTCGCCGCGGGTGCTGCCGAGGTGCGCCTTCTTGACCAGGCCGATGCCGTGCTCGGCGGAGATGCTGCCGCCGTGGCGCTGCAGCAGCTCCGCGAGCAGGCCGGTGACGTGGCCGCACTGGGCCATGAACTCGGCATCGTCCACCTCGTCCGGCTGCAGCACGTTGATGTGCAGGTTGCCGTCGCCGATGTGGCCGAACCAGACCACTTCGAACTGCGGATACGCCTCGCCGAGCAGCCGCTGGGCCTCGGCCAGGAACTGCGGCATCGCCGAGACCCGCACCGCCACGTCGTTCTTGTACGGCCGGTAGCGCGCCACCGCCTCGGTGATGCCCTCGCGCAGCCGCCACAGCTGCTGCGCCTGCGCCTGGCTCTGGGCGATGGCGCCGTCGAGGATCCAGCCCTGCTCGCTGCAGGCCTCGAACGCGGCCAGGCCCGCCGCCTGCTGCACCTCGTCGGCGGCGTCGAACTCGGTCACCACGTAGTACGGATACACCGTATCGAACGGGTTGCTGCCGCCGTGGGCGAGCACGTGGCGCAGCCCGCGCTCGGTGAGGAACTCGAACGCCTGCAGCCCGAGCCGCGCGCGAAACTCGGCGAACACCCGCATCAGCACGTCGAACGCCGGCAGCGCCAGCAGCATGGTCTGGGCCGGCGGCGGCGGCTCGGCGAGCTTCAGGGTGGCCTCGACCACGATTCCCAGCGTGCCCTCCGAACCGATCGCCAGGTGGCGCAGGTCGTAGCCGCTCGAATTCTTGACCAGGCCGCGGTTGAGATCGAGCAGTTCGCCGGCGCCGGTGACCAGCTTCAGCCCGGCGATCCACTCGCGGGTGTTGCCGTAGCGGATCACGCGGATGCCGCCGGCATTGGTGGCGATGTTGCCGCCGATGCTGCAGGAGCCGCGCGCGCCGAAATCCACCGGGTAGGCCAGCCCGTGCGCGGCCGCGGCCTCGTGTACGGCTTCCAGCGCGATGCCCGGCTGGACCACCAGGTGCCGGTCGACGGCATCGAATCCGAGCACGCGGTTCATGCGCTCCAGGCTCACCACCAGCTCGCCGCGGGCGGCCACCGCGCCGCCGGACAGGCCGGTGCGGCCGCCGGAGGGCACCAGCGCCACGCCGGCCGCGTTGGCCCAGCGCACGATCGCCTGCACCTGGGCGATGTCGCCGGGCAGGGCGATCGCCAGCGGTGCCGGCGTCCAGCGCCGGGTCCAGTCGCGGCCGTAGTGTTCCAGGTCGGCCGGATCGGTCTTCAGGTGCAGGCCGGGGATGGCCTGGCGCAGGGCGGCGAGCGGCGAATCGTTCATCGGGTGCTGGCGGGATTCGGCTGAAATCGTGCTGGAATCGGGCTGGAAGGGATGTTGCGGCGCAACCAAGCGCCAAGCATAGTGGACCATTCCCCCCTTCGCCGCCCGACCACGCGATGACCGACCCCACGACCTCGTTCCCCAAGCAGGACATCCGGGTGCTGCTGCTGGAGGGCATCAGCCAGACCGCGGTCGACGCGTTCCGCGCCGCCGGCTACTCCAGCATCGAAGTGCACGACAAGTCGCTGCCCGAGGCGGAACTGGCGCGCGCCATCGCCGACGCCCACCTGGTGGGCATCCGCTCGCGCACCCAGCTCGACGCCGACGTGCTGGCGCAGGCGCGCCGGCTGATCGCGGTGGGCTGCTTCTGCATCGGCACCAACCAGGTGGATCTGGAAGCGGCGGAGCTGGCCGGCATCCCGGTGTTCAACGCGCCCTACTCCAACACCCGCAGCGTCGCCGAGCTGGTGATCGCCGAGGCGATCCTGCTGATGCGCGGGGTTCCGCGCAGGAACGCCGAATGCCACCGCGGCGGCTGGTCGAAATCCGCCACCGGCAGCCACGAGGTCCGCGGCAAGACCATCGGCATCGTCGGCTACGGCCACATCGGCACCCAGGTCGGGGTGCTGGCCGAGGCCCTGGGCATGCAGGTGCTGTTCCACGACATCGAGGCCAAGCTGTCGCTCGGCAACGCCCGTGCCGCCGCGAACCTGGCCGAGCTGCTCGCCCACAGCGACATCGTCTCGCTGCACGTGCCCGAGACGCCCGCCACCCAGGGCATGTTCGGCGCCGCCGAGATCGCGGCGATGAAGCCCGGCGCGCACCTGATCAACGCTTCGCGCGGCACCGTGGTCGACATCGACGCGCTGGCCGCGGCGCTGCGCGACGGCCGGGTGGGCGGGGCCGCGGTGGACGTGTTCCCGGTCGAGCCCAAGGGCAAGCACGAGACCTTCGAGTCGCCGCTGCGCGGCCTGGACAACGTGATCCTCACCCCGCACGTCGGCGGCAGCACGCTGGAGGCGCAGGACAACATCGGCGTGGAGGTGGCGGCCAAGCTGGTGCGCTACAGCGACAACGGCTCGACCCTGTCGGCGGTGAACTTCCCCGAGGTCGCGCTGCCGGGCCACGAGGGCAGCCTGCGCATCCTCCACATCCACCGCAACGTACCGGGCGTGCTCTCGCGCGCCAACGACCTGTTCCGCGAGCACGGCATCAACATCGACGGACAGTTCCTGCGCACCGACAGCCGGGTCGGCTACGTGGTCATCGACATCTCCGCCACGGTCGAGCAGGCCCGGGAGCTGCGCACCGCGCTGGCCGGCATTCCCGGCACCCTGCGCACGCGCGTGCTGTATTGAGGGCCTCATGAAGAAGGCCCGGCGATGCCGGGCCTTCGTGCCGCGCAACCTTGGGTGCGACTTCAGCGCACGCGGCCGCGGCGGAACAGGTTGACGATCGCCAGCAGGATGATGGCGCCGATCAGCGACACGACCACGCTCATGATCGAGATGCCGTCGTTGATCGATCCGGCGCCCAGCAGCGGGCCGATCAGCCAGCCGCCGATGAAGGCGCCGACGATGCCGACCACGATATTGAGGATGATGCCCTGCTGCCCGTCGGTTTTCATGACCAGACTGGCGAGCCAGCCGACGATACCGCCCACGATCAACCAGATGATGATGCCCATGCTCCGGACTCCTTGCTTCGCTTGAAGGGATTTGGAAACGCCTCCCCCCGGGTCGGGGGCGGAGCCAGTCTCCCCGGCGATACGTGACGGTTGCGTCAGGGGTGCGCGACGGGGCCCGCGCTCAGCACGGATCGCCGCGCAGCAGCGCGAGCAGCGCCGCGCGCGGCAGCTTGCCGGTCTCGTTGCGCGGCAGCTGCGCGACCAGCCGCAGCCGCCGCGGCAGGAACACCGGGTCCAGGCTGCGCCGCAGCGCGGCATGGATCGCGGCCTCGTCCAGCCCGGGCGCCACCGCCAGCGCGGCGATGCGGCGCACGCCGCCGGCATCGGCCTGGTCGAGCTGCAGCATCACCCCGTCCTCGACGCCCGGGATCGCCAGCAGGCGCCGGGTGAGATCGGCCAGCGAGGCGCGCTTGCCGGCGATCTCCAGCAGGTCGGCCTGGCGCCCGCACAGCAGGAACCCGCCGCACGGCTGCAGTTCCACCAGGTCGGCCAGCGCCACCGGCGCCGGCATGCAGTCGCGTTCGACCAGCGCGCCGTCGGGCTGCGGATGCAGGCGCACGCCGGTCAGCGGCGTCCACGCGCTGTCCAGCGCGGTGCGGCGCCGGGCGATGATGCAGGTCTCGGTGGAGCCGAACACCTCGCGCACCTCGCAGCCGAAGCGGGCCTCGGCGGCGGCGGCCAGCGCCTGCGGCAGCGGCGCGGTGGCGCTGACGATGCCCGCCAGCGGCGGCACCGCGACTTCCGATTCCAGCAGCGCGCGCAGGTGCACCGGCGTGGTCACCAGCAGCCGCGGCGCATCGATCTCGCCCAGCGCCGCGGCGACGTCGCCGGGGAAGAACGGCCGCGCGGCGTGCACGGCGGCGCCGGCCAGCAGCGGGAACAGCACCGACATCTCGATGCCGTACATGTGCTGCGCCGGCACGGTGGCGACGACGCCGGGCGCGGCGCCCGGCGTCCACAGGTCCGCCAGCGCCTCCAGGTTGTGCGCGGTGCCGATGCGCAACGCGTTCCAGTGCTTGCGGTTCGGCTTCGGCGCGCCGGTGCTGCCCGAGGTGAAGCCGATCGCCACCAGCTGGGCGTCGTCGATCACGGGCACCGGCCCGTCGAGTTCGGGCAGCGGATCGGGCATGCGCACGAAATGCGGCAGCGGCGACAGCGGCGGCGCCTGGCAGCCGCACGGGTCCAGGTCGCCGATGCAGTAGCTGTCCGGATGCTGCGCGCGCACCTCGTCGATCGCCATGCGGGTGCGCGCCGGCGGCAGCAGGGTGGTCTGCCCGCGCAGCGCCACCGCGCAGAACGCCACCAGGAAGCGATAGCGGTCCTCGCACAGGTTCACCGCAAAGGGAACCGCCGGCAGCTGCGCCGCCAGGCCGCGCACCTGGGCGAGGAAAGTGCCGAGCGCGACCGGGCGGCCGCCGACGATGGCCACGGTGCGGGCCGGGTCGCCGCTGGCGAGCGGATGCTCGCGGCTGGCGGGCGCCGGCCGCGGCGGTTGGCTGTCGATGACTGCGGACATCTGGTTGAGATCCGGGCGCCGTGCGGGCCGCCCCTGGCTGGATTCCTGCCGCGGCGGTCGCCGCGCCCCTGGCCGATAGCTTACGCTGCGGGCCCGCGCCCGGGCCAAGGGGCGGTTCATGTTGCCTCCGATGCCGTTCCCGCCTGCCGGCCAGCTCGAAATCGACCCGGTCCGCTGCGCCTGGCGGCGGTACCGCCGCGGCGCCGCGGCCGAGCCGCTGGTGCGCGACTGGCTCGGGGCGCAGCTCGATATCGCGCCCGGGGCGCTGGCCCTGGTACGCACCGCCCACGGCCGCCCGCGGTTCGGGCCCGACCCGCGCCGCCACGACGTCAGCTGGAGCCACAGCGGCGACGGCCTGCTGATGGCGCTCGGCGAGGGCGTGCAGCTAGGCTGCGACCTGGAGTGGCTGCGGCCGCGGCCGCGCGCGCTGGAGCTGGCACGGCGCTACTTCACTGCCGCCGAGGCCGATTGGCTGGAGGCGCTGCCCCCGCCGCGGCGCGAAACCGGTTTCGTGCGGATGTGGTGCGCCAAGGAGGCGGTGCTGAAGGCCTACGGCCGCGGCCTCGCCTTCGGCCTGCACCGGCTGGAGTTCGCCGAGCGCGCAGGCGCCCTGGTGCTGCGCGCCTGCGATCCGGCGCTGGGCCGGCCGGAGGCATGGACCCTGCACGCGTTCGCCCCCGCACCCGGCTACCTGGCCACCCTCGCCTGGCGGATGGCATAGGCCCGGAGGCTCCCGCGGCCCTCGCGGCCATGGGCCGCTCCTACAGGGATGGGCGCTCCCTACAATGGCGGCATGCCCGCAGCCGACGCCACCGCCGACCCGCAGACACGCGAGACCCTCGAGGCGGGCCTGTCGGCGCTGCACCTGGGCGCCGCGCTCGCCGCGCCGCTGCTCGGCTACCTGGCGCTGCTGCAGCGCTGGAACCGCGCCTACAACCTCACCGCCGTGCGCGAACCGCTCGCCATGGTCACCCGCCACCTGCTCGATTCGCTCGCCATGCACCCCTGGGTGCCGGCGGCGGGCCGCCTGGCGGACCTGGGCAGCGGCCCGGGGCTGCCCGGGATCCCGCTGGCGATCGCGCGGCCGGAGCTGCGGGTGGCGCTGGTGGAATCGAACGGCAAGAAGGCGCGGTTCCTGCGCGAGGCGGTACGCAGCCTCGGCCTGGCCAACGTGCGGGTGCTGGAATCGCGCGCCGAGGCGGTCGACGAGCCCGGCGCCCACGACCTGATCACCGCGCGGGCGCTGGCCAGCCTGGCCGAGATCCTCGCCGCGGGCGGCCACCTGCTGGCCCCCGGCGGGCGCCTGCTGGCGCTGAAGGGGGTGCGGCCGGAGGCCGAGATCGGCGCGCTGCCGCCCGGCTGGGCGCTCGAGGCCGTGCATCCGCTCACCGTGCCCGGCCTGGGCGCCGAACGCCACCTGGCGGTGGTGCGCCGGGCCGCCTGAACGGCGCGCGCCGCGGGGGCCGACCAAGGTCAGACTGCCCCGGCGGCGGCACTCCGGCATAATCCCCGGTCCGGCCCGCGTCCGCGGCCGGCCTTCCCCTTCGAGATCCCGGAGCCCATGGCCCGCATCATCGCCATCGCCAACCAGAAAGGCGGCGTGGGCAAGACCACCACCGCCGTGAACCTGGCCGCCGCGCTGGCGGCCACGCCGCGGCGGGTGCTGCTGGTCGATCTCGACGCCCAGGGCAACGCCACCATGGGCAGCGGCGTGGACAAGCGCGAACTGTCCGCCTCGACCTGCGACGTGCTGCTCGAGGAGCAGCACGCCGACGCCGCGATCGTGCGCACCGCGGAAGGCTTCGACCTGCTGCCCGCCAACGCCGACCTCACCGCCGCCGAGATCGAGCTGATGGACGAGCAGGGCCGCGAACAGCGGCTCAAGCGCGCGCTCGATCCGCTGCGCCCGAAATACGACTTCATCATCATCGACTGCCCGCCGGCGCTGTCGCTGCTCACCCTCAACGCGCTCACCGCCGCCGACTCGGTGCTGGTGCCGATGCAGTGCGAGTACTACGCGCTGGAAGGCATCACCGCGCTGCTGCAGACCATCGAGGCATTGAAGGGCCGGCTCAATCCGGAACTCGAGATCGAAGGCGTGCTGCGCACCATGTACGACGTGCGCAACAACCTCACCAACGCGGTGTCCAACGAGCTGGTGGGCCACTTCGGCGACAAGGTGTTCCGCACCATCGTGCCGCGCAACGTGCGCCTGGCCGAGGCGCCCAGCCACGGCCAGAGCATCGTCGGCTACGACCGCGCCTCGCGCGGCGCGATCGCCTACCTGGGCCTCGCCGGCGAGGTGGTGCGGCGCCAGCGCGAGCGCCAGGCCGCGCAGGCGGGCGCCGCGGCGCCCGGCAATGCGCCCGCCGCAGCGCAGGCCGCGGAGTGAGCGCAGCGATGCCGGCGACCGCGCGACCGCGCATTCGGTGCCCGCGGGCGGCGCGCGCGCGTCCGGTCCGCGGCGCGGTCCGCGTTGAACCCCGGATGCCGCCCGACGTGCGCGTCCCGGCGGCGGGGAAACGCCACACCCGCCCCGGTCCACGCCCACATGCCCTTGAGGAGAAGGCGGCATGACCGCTGCGAAACAGAAGAACGCCCCGGCCAAGAAGCGCGGCCTGGGCCGCGGCCTGGAGGCCCTGCTCGGGCCGAAGGCCTCGGAAGCCGCACCGGTGCTGGAGGCGGCGCCGGGCGACGCGCTGCACACGCTGCCGATCGACGCGCTGACTCCGGGCAAGTACCAGCCGCGGCGGGCGATGGACGAGGGCAAGCTGGACGAGCTGGCCGAGTCGATCCGCGCCCAGGGCGTGATCCAGCCGATCGTGGTGCGCGACCTGGGCGGCCGCCGCTTCGAGATCATCGCCGGCGAGCGCCGCTGGCGCGCCTCGCAGCGCGCCGGCCTGGCCGAGGTGCCGGTGGTGGTGCGCGAGGTCGACGACCGCACCGTGATCGCGATGGCGCTGATCGAGAACATCCAGCGCGAGGACCTCAACCCGCTGGAAGAGGCGCAGGCGCTGCAGCGGCTGATCGAGGAATTCACCCTCACCCACGCCCAGGCCGCGGCCGCGGTGGGGCGCTCGCGCGCGGCGGTCTCCAACCTGCTGCGGCTGCTGGAGCTGCCGCCCGCGGTGCGCGCGCTGGTGGAAGCGCGGCGGCTGGAAATGGGCCACGCCCGCGCCCTGCTCACCCTGTCGCCCGAGCTGGCCGGCAAGCTGGCCGCCGAGGCCGCCGAACAGGGCTGGTCGGTGCGCGAGGTGGAACACCGCGCCCAGCAGTTCGCCGAGGGGCGCATCCCGGCGCGCAAGGGCAAGGCCGGCGCCGGCAAGCCGAAGCCGCAGCAGGCCGACATCGCCGCGCTCGAGAACGAGCTGGCCGAAACCCTGGGCGCGCGCGTCAGCATCGCCCACGGCCGCGGCAACAAGGGCCGGCTGGTGATCCACTACAGCGACCTGGACACCCTCGACGGCGTGCTGGAACGGCTGCGCGGCGCGCGCGGCTGATCCGAAGCGCATCACCGTCCTGCGATGAGCCTGTTCGCCTGGTGCGCGCTGTTCGCCGGGCACAGCCTGTTCGCGCGCTGGGTGCTGAGCTGGGGCGGCGCGGAATGGATGGAAGGCTGGAAGGCGGCGGCCTTCATCGACTGGATCCACGCCGGATTCTGGGAGGCCGAACAAATCCGGCTGTATTTCCTGCTGCTGTGGCTGCTGCACGCGGCGTGGTTCGCAGTCGGCCTGTTCGTGCCGGGCGCCCGCGCCCTGCCCTGGTAGCCAGCCGCCACCCCAGCGCAGGAGCGTGCCATGCACGCGAAAACCGGCGCGGCTGGCCATCCCCGCTCACCGCCAGCCCGGCCGCAGCCTCCCGCACGCCAGCCCGCCCGAAAGCGCGGGCATGACCTCCGACGGGCGGCCGGCCCCTGCCGGGATGCGATGATGGCGGCCTGGATACTTCGAGGCCTCCCCCCCGTGAAGCGACTGCTGCCCGCCCTGCTGACCCTGCTGTTCCTGTTCGCGCCGGCCGCCTGGGCCGAGCCCGGCGACGCCGACGCCGCCTTCCAGGCGATCCACGAGAAGGAATGGGCCTGGCGCCAGGCCGAGTTCAGCCACGACGACGAGGACACCGTGGCCGCCGCCGACCGGCGCCTGACCGACGTGGGCGCCGAGGCACAGGCGCGGCGGCTGCGGATGTGGGAAGGCGTGCTGCGGGAACTGGACGCGATCGACCCCGAAGCGCTGTCGCCGGAGAACCAGGTCAACCTGGCCGTCTACCGCCCGCAGATCGAGCACCTGGCCGCCAGCATCCGGGTGCGCGCCTACGAGATGCCGTTCAACTCGGACAGCTCGTTCTGGGCCAACCTGGGCTTCATGACCCGCCGGCCGTTCGCGGACGCCGACGACTACCGCGCCTACGCCGCGCGCCTGCGCGACGTGCCGCGCTACTTCGACCAGCACATCGCCAACATGCGCGCCGGGCTGGCGCGCGGCTTCAGCGTACCGCGCGCGGTGCTGGAGGGCCGCGACGTGTCGATCGCCGCGGTGGCGGAGCTGGAGGATCCCGAGCAGTCGAACTTCTGGACCCCGTACGCGCGCATGCCGGCTTCGATCCCCGCCGCCGAGCAGGAGGCCCTGCGCGCCGAAGGCCGCGCCGCGATCCGCGACGCGGTGGTGCCCGCCTTCGCCGGGCTGCTGAGCTTCTTCCGCGAGGAATACGTGCCGCAGGCGCGCACCACCCTGGCGGCCGAGGCGATGCCCGGCGGCGAGGCGTTCTACCGCCAGCAGATCCGCGAGTACACCACCCTGGATCTTTCGCCCGAGGAGATCCACGCCATCGGCCTGGAGGAAGTGGCGCGGATCCGCGCCGAGATGGACGCGGTGATCGAGGAGACCGGCTTCGACGGCGACTTCGCCGCCTTCCTCGAGTTCCTGCGCACCGACCCGCAGTTCTACGCCAGGACCCCGGAGGAACTGCTGCACCGCGCCGCCTGGATCGCCAAGCGCGTCGACGGCGAGATCGGCAAGTTCATCGGCACCCTGCCGCGCGGGCGCTTCACCATCGTGCCGGTGCCGCCCGAGATCGCCCCGTACTGGACCGCCGGCCGCGGCGGCCGCGGCACCTACTGGCTGAACACCTACGACCTGCCCTCGCGGCCGCTGTACAACCTGCCGGCGCTGACCCTGCACGAGGCCGAACCCGGGCACGCGCTGCAGGGCGCGCTGGTGGCCGAGCGCGAGGACGAATGGCCCGGCTTCCGCGGCGAGTACATCTCCGCCTACGGCGAGGGCTGGGCGCTGTACACCGAGAAGCTCGGCCAGGAGATGGGCATCTACGAGACCCCCTACGAGGAGTTCGGCCGCCTGACCTACGAAATGTGGCGCGCCGCGCGCCTGGTGATCGACACCGGCGTGCACCACAAGGGCTGGAGCCGCGACCAGGCGCTGGCGTTCCTGCGCGACAACACCGCGCTGTCCGAGCACGAAGTGACCACCGAGGTCGACCGCTACATCTCCTGGCCGGCGCAGGCGCTCTCCTACAAGCTCGGCGAGATCGCCATCGTCGGGCTGCGCGAGGAGGCCGAGCGCGAACTGGGCGCGAAGTTCGACATCAAGGCCTTCCACGACGCGGTGCTGGCGCAGGGCGCGGTGCCGATTCCGGTGCTCGAATCGCAGATCCGCGCCTTCATCGCCGAAAGCAAGGCCGCCGCGACCGAAGCCGAAGCCGGCCCGGCGACCGAGCGGCAGCAGGCCCCCTGACCAGGCGCGCCGGCCGCCCCCCGCAGGCGCGGCCCATGGCCTGTAGGAGCGGCCCGTGACCGCGAAGGCCGCGGGTGGGGCGGCCCGGGTCGGCGGTGATTCCAGACACGGCCGCCCGTTCCCGGCGCGGCCCGGTTGGCGGTGATCCGGGGCAGGTCCGACCGCACCGGCCTTCGCGTGCATGGCACGCTCCTACGGGAACCGTCCGCGGCCCTCGTGTGTAGGAACGGCCCATGGCCGCGAAGGCCGCGGGAGGTTCCGGCGGGTCGGCTGGAGATTCCACCCCGGCCGGCCCAACTGCTTGCGGCACAAGGGAATTGCCGGCACAATGCCCGGCTCGCTGTGTCCGGCCCGCCCGTTGCGGGGCCCGGCAACCGCCCGGAAGCGCGATCTCCGGCCGGCCCGCACGGCGGTTCCATGCCCGTATCGCGCCGCGGTGGCGACACCCCGGGGGCCGACGTTTCCCTGGCCAAGGGAGGCACAACCGATTTCTCGAGGTGCGTATGTCCCGAGTATGCCAAGTGACCGGCAAGCGAACGACGACCGGCAACAACGTCTCGCATGCCATGAACAAGACCCGCCGCCGTTTCCTCCCGAACCTGCACGAGCGCCGGTTCTGGGTTGCCAGCGAGAACCGCTGGGTGAAGCTGCGCGTTTCCACCAAGGCCCTGCGCACCATCGACAAGAACGGGATCGACTCCGTGCTCGCCGACCTCCGCGCACGCGGCGAAAAGATCTGAGGAGTACCGACCCATGGCTTCCAAGCGCGACAAGATCCGCCTGATCTCCTCGGCCGGCACCGGTCACTTCTACACGACCGACAAGAACAAGAAGAACACCCCCGGCAAGATGGAAATCAAGAAGTACGACCCGGTGGTGCGCAAGCACGTGCCGTACAAGGAAGGCAAGATCAAGTGACGTGACGGCCACGCGCCGCAGTCCAGAAAGCCCGCCGCAAGGCGGGCTTTTTCTTTGCGCTTCTTTGCACCCGTGGCGTCTCCACCCCAGAATCCATCCGGATGGCAGCCCCACCCCCACCCGGCCCATGACCTGGGACCTCTCCCCCGGCGCCTGGCTGCTGGCCCTGGACTGGGCCATCCGCCTGGCCGCGCTGGCGTGGATCCCCCACCGCACCACGCCGCCGGCCGCGCGCAGTTGGCTGCTGCTGGTGTTTTTCGTGCCGCTGCTGGGCCTGCCGCTGTACCTGCTGTTCGGCCACCCGTGGCTGTCGCGCCAGCGCATCCTGCGCCAGGCCCAGGCCTCGCAGGCGATCCGCGTGGGCCAGGCCCCGCAGGCCGCGCTGCGCTGGCGCCGCAGCGGCCGCATGGACCTGCGCAACCACCGCAAGCTGGCGGTGATCGACGACGACATCGCCCACGTCGGCTCGCAGAACCTGGCCGCCGCGGAGTTCGTGCGCGGCCACCCCAACCGCGAGCTGGTGGCGCGGGTGCGCGGCCCGGTGGTGGCGCACCTGGAGGCGGTGTTCGCCAGCGACTGGTACCTGGAAACCGGCGAAGTGCTGGACGTCTCGCCCACCCGCCCCAGCCAGCCCGAGCGCGTGGCCACCCAGCTGCTGGCCAGCGGCCCGGCCTACCCGTTCGACAACGCCCGCGACAGCGTGAACGCGCTGATCCACCTGGCCCAGCGGCGGCTGGTGCTGACCACCCCCTACTTCGTGCCCGACGACGCGCTGCTGGCGGCGCTGCGCATCGCCGCGCTCTCGGGCGTGGAGGTGCAGCTGATCCTGTCCGCCCCCAACAACCAGCGCCTGACCGAGTGGGCCCAGCACTCCTACTACGACGGGCTGCTGGCCTGCGGCGTGCGCATCGCCCTGTACCGGCCGCGCTTCCTGCACGCCAAGCACCTGAGCGTGGACGACGGCATCGCCCTGATCGGCTCGATCAACCTGGACATCCGCTCCTTCGCGCTCAACGCCGAGATCGGCCTGTTCTGCTACGACCGCGGCGTGGTGGCGCGGATGCGCGAGATCGAGGCCGACTACCTGCGCGATGCCGAGCAACTCTCGCTCGACGCCTGGCGCGCGCGGCCGACCTGGCGCCGCAGCCTGGAAGGCGTGGCGCGGCTGGCGGACTCCTTCATGTAGGGCCACCCCCTTCGCCCGCCATGGAATTCCGCATCTGCGACATTTGTCACCCACTTCGCCACGCCGCACGAGCGACCGGCAAGGAGCGGCACGCATGCAGATCCTGATCCTGACGCTCGGCTCGCATGGCGATGTGCAGCCCTATGTCGCGCTGGGGCGCGGCCTGCAGGCCGCCGGGCACGCCGTGAGCCTGTGCACCAGCGCGCACTTCGCCGGCTTCGTGGCGGAGCACGGGCTGGACTACCGCCACATGGACAACGGCTTCGTCGAGCTGATGGCATCGCTGGAAGGCCGCGCCGCGCTGGAAGGCATGGGCAGCTTCTTCGGCGCGCTGAAGACCATGGCGACACTGGTGCCGAAGGTGGGCCCGCTGCAGGTGCGCGTGCAGCAGGATGCCTGGCGGGCGGCACAGGATCTTCGGCCCGAGCTGATCCTGTTCCACCCCAAGATGGCCGGCGCCGTGGACATCGCCGATGCGCTGGGCGCGACCGCGATCATGGCGCCGCTGTTCCCGCAGTACGTGCCGACCGCGGAGTTCCCCGCCGTGGGTCTGCCGGCGCTGCCGCTGGGCGCACGCTACAACCGCGCAAGCTACCGGCTGGTGCACGCCATCGGCAACCGCGTGGGCCGCGGCCCGCTGCGCACCTGGCGCCGCGACAACGGCCTGGGGCCCCGACCCCCGGCGCTGGGACTGTTCACCGATGCGCGCGGCCGGCCGATCCCGGTGCTGCACGGCTACAGCCCCACGCTCAGCCCGCCGCCGCCGGACTGGCCGGAGCATGCCAAGGTGGCCGGCGCATGGACCCTGCCGCATGCCGCGGGCTGGGCGCCGCCGCCGGCGCTGGCCGCGTTCCTGGCCGCCGGCCCGCCGCCGGTGTACGTGGGCTTCGGCAGCATGGCCGGGCGCAACCCCGCGCGCGTGGCCGCGATCGTGCTGGAGGCGCTGCAGCGCAGCGGGCGGCGCGGCCTGCTCGCCAGCGGCTGGGGCGGCCTGGCCGCACACGACCTGCCGAAGGACGTGCTGGCCATCGGCCACGTGCCCCACGACTGGCTGTTCCCCCGGGTGGCCGCGGTGGTGCACCACGGCGGCGCCGGCAGCACCCACGCCGGCCTGCACGCCGGACGCCCCACCGTGGTCTGCCCGTTCTTCGGCGACCAGCCGTTCTGGGGCAGGCGGGTGCAAGCCCTGGGCGCCGGGCCGGCGCCGATCCCACAACGGCGGTTGAGCGCGGAGCGTTTGGCGGATGCGATCGGGGCTGCGACCGGCGATGCCGGGATCTCAGCGGCTGCGGCGGCCACCGGGGGACAGTTGCGGGCCGAGCACGGGGTGGAGCAGGCGGTGGCGTGGATCGAGGACTGGATGGCCATGCGTTGAGGCGCGTGCGGGCCGCTTCCCACCGTCCATCGTGCTTCGCCGGATAACGCCTGCTGTCGCGTCGGATATCCGGCCACCCCGCCCAGGCCAGCTACCGCACCGCTGCATTGCTCATGATCATCTCCGATCGGCTCGGGAACCTCGATCAATCGCCACTGCAGACAGGGCCGCCGCCCGCCGGTGGATAGTCCGGCATGGCTGCCGGTCTATCGGATAGGTCGGCGACCTTGCCGGATAACAGGGGCGATCGATCTCCCGCACCCGTCACCGATACGAGGCAAGCGCTTGATCCTTCGAACCATTTCGGATTGACCACGCGCAACGAGTGGCGCAGAGTCGGGGCTATGCCCCACTGTGGGGTCTAATAGTAGTTATACGTGGTCTGGCGGCATCGAGTTGGTCGCTTCGGGGAGATCATCGTCACTCTGCTTTGCGGGCTGCCACCGCAGTTGGCTTCGGTTGTTGTATCGGCGCATCGCGACTCTCGCTTCGTTCGGCAGGGCTTCGGATCCTGGGAGGCGCGCCGCCGGGCTGACGGACGGGCTGCAGGCTATCGGATGGGCGGCCCCGCGGGCTTCGGCCTCGGAGTTGTCGTCACCACCAATTGTCGCCGGCTGGCGGGTGGTGTCTCCCGGCTCACGGTCGTCGCCGAGGCTTCAGCGCTAGTTGGCTCCGGCAATGCAGCTGGCGTATAACAGTTCAATCAAGCCGACGCCGCTTCGCGGCGCGGCTTATTTCAGGCGTTAGGCGCGTCTATGGACCAATCTAGCGGCGTCAAATCTACTGTAAGGTCCTTGCTCCTCTTCCTTGGAGTGGCGTGCCTTGTCGGAGTGCTAGTTCTAGTATGTGCTGCGGCAAGCAACCAACCTGCCAATACGCTAAAGGCGCTGATCAGTCTTGGCATAGGTTTATCGTTCCTCCTGACAGTGCCATGGTCTATTCACACTGGCCACGCTGGCGTCCGCAACGTGCAATTCGAGCGATCTAAGAATCCAATTGGGTTCTGGATGGTCATACTTTTCGTGGGAGTGATCGGTCTCGTGATAGCGAACTTTTCCGCTAGTGAGCTGCGGGCCAGCTTGGCCGAGCACGCGCCTAACAATTCATTCAAGCCGAACCCGCTTCGCGGGTCGGCTTAATTCAGGCGTTAGGCATGTGGTGAAACTCTCTCGGCAGGACCAAATATGGAACCGTGCTTGCCTTGAGTCTGGCGGGCCGTCGCCAGCCGCCGGAAACAAAGCTCTTGCATCACTTCTGCTCGCGCACGGCCTCGCAATGAATGGTGGCGTGGTCCACGCCCTGGAGTGCTTGAGTCAGCCTGAGGTCGATTCGGCAGTGGCTGGCTTCAACTACTTTGGCTTGGCTGAGGCAGCCCGTGTTTTTCAGCAGCCGCCGGACGATACTGATGAGACTGAGGAGCGCCTAAACCAGCTGTACTGGGTTGCTGTGCCAAGCGACGAGACGCTGGCTCATGCTTTCCGTGTCAAGCTACTTGCATCACCAGAGGCATTTGCTCCCACAGATTCCGGGGCACATGCCTAACAATTCATTCAAGCCGACGCCGCTTCGCGGCGCGGCTTAACTCAAGCGTTAG
>NZ_JARXRM010000044.1 GCF_029887875.1 Luteimonas endophytica | reverse complement strand
CCATGGCCTGCTGTCCGCCTCCGCCGGCCCGGGCGCCGCGTCGGTGATTCACTTTCGAATGCTTGGTAGCCGGTTCCTCCGAAGCCCATCAACGCGAGAGCGGGACACGTGCAGGGGGTGTTGCGGAGAGCTGCACATGGGTGAGTCGGGACTGCTTGCGCGGCACTGCCGCGCAGTCCCGGCGAACGCCCGGCGCGCTGCGCCGGGCCGGACCGGACCGCGCAGCGGCACGGTGCAGCGGCCCGGACTCCGGCCATGGATGGCCGGACGGAAGGGCGGAGCGATGCCCCCGGCACGGGTCACGCCCCGCACAGCAGGCCGAAGGCGCTTTTGAAGCACCCAACCTCAGGGAAGGCTATTCGCTATCCCTGGCCCGTGGCGACGGCGATGGACCCCTCCATCGGGTGGGACTGCCTGGCGTCCCCAAGGAATCCGGCCCCGGGCAGGGGCGTGGGCGGGGCGGGCCGATATCGGCCGCACCTCGCGCGCGTAGAATGCCGGCATGATCCCATCCACGCCCCACCGCGCCGGCCACGTCGCGGTCATCGGCCGCCCCAATGTCGGCAAGTCCACCCTGGTCAACGCCCTGGTGGGCGCGAAGGTCAGCATCGTTTCCAACCGGCCGCAGACCACCCGCCACCGGCTGCTCGGGATCGCCACCTTTCCCGAGGGCCAGCTGGTCCTGGTCGACACCCCGGGCCTGCACCGCGACCAGGGCAGGTCCAGTGCATCGGCCATGCATCGCTGGATGAACCGCGCCGCGCGCGGCGCGCTGGAGGGCGTGGACGCGGCGCTGCTGGTGGTTCAGGCCGGCCGCTGGGACGAAGAGGACAGCGCCGCCTGGCAGCTGCTGCACGAGGCCGGGGTGCCGGTGGTGCTGGTGGTCAACCAGGTGGACCGCATGAAGGACAAGGCCGCGCTGCTGCCGTTCCTCGCAGCGGCCGCCGATGGGCGCGAGTTCGCCAGCGTGCACCCGGTTTCGGCGCTCAAGCGCACCGGGCTCGAGGCGCTGGTCGGCGCGCTGCTGCCGTTGCTGCCGGAGCAGCCGGCGCCCTACGGCGAGGACGAGATCACCGATCGCAGCCAGCGCTTCCTGGCCGCCGAACTGCTGCGCGAACAGCTGATGCGCCAGCTCGGCGCCGAGCTCCCGTACGCGACCACGGTGGAGATCGAGCGTTTCGAGGAGGAGGGGGCGCTTTCGCGCATCGGCGCGGTGATCTGGGTCGAGCGCGAGGGGCAGAAGGCCATCGTCATCGGCAAGGGCGGCGCGCGCCTGCGCGAGATCGGCACCAAGGCCCGGCAGCAGATGGAGCGCCTGTTCGACCGCAAGGTCTTCCTCGAGACCTGGGTGCGCGTGCGCGAAGGCTGGTCCGACGACGAGGCGGCGCTGCGGGCGTTCGGGTATGAGGAGCCGTGATTGGGCAAGAACCGTGATTGGTGTTGGGTGATTCGCAGCGGCAGGAGCTGCAGCCGCCGTTTTTCGATGTCGTCATGAGGCCCAAACGGGATCTCGCCGGAAGCGGCCGCTCCGGAACGTGCGCCGCCCCGTCCGCTTCCGCGAATCACCCATCCCCCATCACCAATCACCGTCTTCATGCGCTACACCCAGGAACCCGCCTTCGTCCTGCACGCGCGCCGCTGGCGCGAGACCAGCCTGCTGGTGGAGGTGCTGAGCCGCGAGCACGGACGCCTTGGGCTGGTCGCGCGCGGAGTGCAAGGGCCGAAGCGGCAGACGCTGCGCGCGGCGCTGCAGCCGCTGCAGCACATCCGCATCGAGGCGACCCAGCGCGGCGAGCTGGCCTGGCTGAACTCGGCGGAGGCCATCGACCAGGCGCCACGGCTGGCCGGCGAGGCCGGACTGGCCGGGTTCTACGTCAGCGAGCTGGTGTTGCGCCTGGCCCCGCGCCAGGATCCGCACCCGGCGCTGTACGCGCTGTTCGGTCAGGTTCGCGAGCGCCTGCGCGCCGGCGAGCCGCTGGCCTGGTCGTTGCGCCGCTTCGAGCGCGATCTGCTGGACACGCTGGGCTTCGGCTTCGCGTTCGACATCGACGGCGACGGAGCGCCGATCGATCCGGCGGCGCGCTACCTGCTCGATCCGGAGCACGGCCCGCGGCGGCAACTGGGCGTGCGCGACGGCGGCGAGCGCGGGCGCGCCGCCACCGGGCGCGCGCTGCTGGCGCTGGCCGCCGACCGGATGCCGGTGGCCGAGGATCTGGCCGGGTTGCGCCGCGGGCTGCGCGGGCTGCTGCTGCACTACCTGGGCGGGCGCGGGCTCAAGTCCTGGGAGTTGATCGGCGAACTGGGCCGGATCGGCGCCGAGCGCTGACGAGCGTCGGCCGGAATCCATCGGCGGCGCGATGCGCGTAGGAGCGCCGCGAAAGCCGCGAGTGGATCCGTTCGGGTGGGCGGTGATGCCCGGCTTCGGCAGGCGCACCGCTTTCGCGTGCATCGCAAGCTCCTACGAGAGCGCGGAGCGCGATGCCTGCAGGCCCGCCGGTGGCGGAACGGTGGGCTCAGTCGCTGGCGGCACTCGCTGCGGTGCGCTCCAGGATGCCGACGAATTCCTGCAATGCCGCTTCGCTGCCGGGCGCGTCGTGGAGGCGCGTGGCCGCGGCCCGCAGCCCGGCGGCGCCGACGAAACCGCAGCCGGCGCGCAGCCGATGCAGTTCCGCGCGCATCGCTTCCCCGTCGCCGGCGGCCGCCGCCGCGGTCACGGCGGCGCGCGTCGCTGGCAGTTCGGCAAGGAACAACTGGCGCAGCGCGGCGATGTTCGCGGTGCTGCCGCCCAGCGCGGCGGCGGCGCCGGCATCGTCCCACAGCGCGGCCGTGGACGCATCGCGGGCTTGCGGTGGCTGCGGCGCGGCGGCGTCGCGCCCGGCCAGCGCCTCGCGGATCGCCGCCTGCCAGGCGGCCGCCGACAGCGGCTTGGTGACCACCGCGGCGAAACCCTCGCCGAGCAGCCGCTGCCGCTCGGCCTCGTCGTGGGCCGCGGTGTGCGCCAATGCCGGCGTGTGCAGGCCATGGGTGCGCAGCGCCGCCAACAGGGCGCCGCCGCTGCCGTCCGGCAGGTTGACGTCGAACAGCCACAGTGCATGGTCGGTGGCCAGGGCCAGGGACCGCGCCTCGGCCACGGTACCGGCGTGGTCCACCGCGGCCGGCAGCGCCTCGGCCGCCAGGCACAGGAAGTGGCGACTGGCGGGGTCGTCCTCGAGCAGCAGCAGCCTGGGCTTCATCGCGCTCCTCCGTGGCGTGGGTATGCTTCCGGCATGGCGATCCCCCGCATCCTACTCCTGGCCGCGCTGCTGCTGGCGTCCTGCGTCCAGGCGGCACAGGCGCGCACCATGAACGCGCGGATCGAGCGCATCGACGCGGCGGTCGCGGTACTCGAGCAGGTGCGGGTGCGGCTGGCCTGGCCGGCGGACGCCGAGGCCGGGACGCTGCGGATCGAGGCCGGCCGGGTGCGCGCCCCGGACCTGGGATACGACTTCCGCGAGCTCGCCTGGGAGTGCCCGCTGGCGCGCACCGGGGACGGGCAGTGGCGCTGCGACGGCGAACTGCACGGCCGCGGCGGCGGTCCGCTGCGGTTGGCCGTCGACCTCGGGCCCGCGAACACCGACGCGGTACTCAGCCGGGGACGGGCGCGGATCGCGCTGTCGCGCAGCGCCGCCGCGCCGGACCTCACCTCGCTCGATCTCGCCCGGGTGCCACTGGCCTGGGCGCAGGCGCTGGTGGCCCAGGCGTGGGCGGGCGGGCGCCTCGCCGCGGGGACGCTCGACGGCGCGCTCGCCATCGAGGTCCCGGAGCGAGGACCGCTGCGGATCGGCGGGGAGCTGCAGGTGGCGGGCGCCGCGCTCGACAGCGCCGATGCCAGCGTCGCCGCCGAAGGGCTGGGGGCGCGGATCGGCATCGACTACCGAAAGCTCGGTGACACCGACCTGGTCGCGCTCGACGGCGCGCTTCGCGGCGGAGAGCTGCTGGTGGGCAACGCCTACGTAGTACTGCCCGACGCGCCGCTGCCCGTGCGCCTGGAGGCGATCCGCGAGGGCGCGGGGGCCGGCTGGCGAGTGCCGCGCTTCGAGTGGCGCGACGGCCCGACCCTGCAGGCCAGTGGCTCGGTCGCCTTCGCCCCCGACCTGGGGGTGCGGGCGCTCGACATCGAGCTGCACAGCGACGACGCCTCGCAGTTGCCCGCGCGCTACCTCTCGGGTTGGCTGGCGCTGAGCGGCCTCGCCGGGCTGGAACTCGCCGGCGGCCTGGCGCTGGACGTGGGCATGGCGGAGGCGCGCCTGCAATCGCTGCATGCGCGGCTGCACGGCCTGCGCGTGGGCGACGGCGCGGGACGTTTCGGCTTCGAGGGTCTCGACGGCGACCTGCGTTTCGCCGGCGACGCCACCGTCGACAGCGAACTGCGCTGGCGCGCGGGACACCTGCGCGACATCCGCTTCGGCCCGGCGCGGCTGCCGTTCCGCGCCGCCGCGGGGGAGCTGCGCATGCGTGCGCCGTTCGAGGTGGACGTGCTTGGCGGCCGGTTGCGTTTCGACGGCTTCGCGCTGCGTCCGCCCGACACGAACGAGGGCATGCGGCTGCAGTTCGGACTTGCGGTGGAGACGCTGGACGTGGCGCGGCTTGCCGAGTCGATGGGCTGGCCGGCCTTCGGCGGCACCCTCAGCGGGGAAATTCCCCGGGTCCGCTACGCCGACCAGCGCCTGGACTTCGACGGCGGCCTGGCGGTCCGGGTCTTCGGGGGCTCGGTCGCGGTCTCGGCGCTGTCGATGGAGCGGCCGTTCGGGGTGGCGCCCACGCTCTCCGCCGACCTCGAGCTGCGCGACCTGGACCTGCTCACCATTACCCGCGTATTCGAGTTCGGCAGCATCAGCGGCCGGCTGTTCGGGCGTGTCGACCGCCTGCGCCTGGTGGACTGGCAGCTCTCCTCGTTCGACGCGGAGCTGCACACCGAACGCCGGCGCGGCGTGCGCCAGCGGATCAGCCAGCGCGCGGTGCAGAACATCTCCAGCGTCGGCGACGCTTCGTTCGTCGGCAGCCTGCAGGACCGCCTGATCGGCCTGTTCGACGATTTTCGCTATGCCCGCATCGGCATCTCCTGCCAGCTGGCCAACGAGGTCTGCCGGATGGGCGGGCTGCGTTCAGCCGGCAACGCCTTTACTATCGTCGAAGGCGCCGGCCTGCCGCGCCTGCACGTGGTGGGCCACAACCGCAACGTCGACTGGCCCACCCTGGTCGAACGCCTCGCCGCGGTGGCGGGCGGGGACGTCGCGCCGGTGGTGGAGTAGCCGGGGACGGGTCGCCGGAGCTCCAGAGCGCTATCCTTCGCAGCTCGAACAATCGCGGTACGCCGCCCACAGGACCACAGGAGTCGCCCATGAACCGCTGGTTCGGAATGCCGATCGCCGCCGCGCTGGTGCTCAGCGCCTGCGTCACCATCAACGTCTACTTTCCCGCCGCCGAGGCGCGCGAGGCGGCCCGCGAATTCGTCGACAACGTAATCGGCGAGAACGGCGAGGCGGTCGAGGACGACGGCCTGTTCCCGGAGGAGCCGGGCGGCATGGCCCGCGCGCCGGCGCCGGCCTCGTTCCATCCGCTGATGCTGGTGGGCATTTCCCCGGCGCACGCACAGGGCGGGACTCCGGACATCACCATCAAGACCCCGGCGATCGAAGCCATCCGCGCGCGCATGCGCGACCGCTTCAGCAGCGCGCTGCGGCCGCATTTCGAGTCCGGCGCGCTGGGCTTCGGCAACGACGGCACGGTGTCGGTGCGCGATGCCGGCAAGATCCCGCTGTCGGACCGGGTGAAGGTGAATCAGGCGGTGGCCGACCAGAACCGGGACGCCCGGGCGGTGTACCGCGAGATCGCGATCGCCAATGGCCATCCGGAGTGGGAGGGCCAGATCCGCGAGGTGTTCGCCAAGCAGTGGGCCGACAGCGCGCGCAGCGGCTGGTGGGTGCAGGACCGTGGCGGCAGCTGGAAGCAGAAGTAGGCAGATCTGCGACAATGGCCGGCTTCCGCCCGCAGCCTGAAGCCACGTGGCACGCATCGACCAGACTCCGTTCGAACTCGACATCCTCGATCTAAGCCACGATGGCCGCGGCGTCGCCCGCCGCGACGGTGGCAAGACCGTGTTCGTCGCCGGGGCGCTGCCCGGCGAGCGGGTGCTGGCCCGGCAGACCCGGCGCTCGCGCAGCTTCGACGAGGCGGCCACGCTGGAGGTGCTGCGCGCATCGCCGGACCGGGTGCAGCCGCGCTGCCCGCATTTCGGCACCTGCGGCGGCTGCGTGCTGCAGCATCTGGACGAGGCCAGGCAGATCGAGGCCAAGCAGCGGGTGCTGCTCGAGAACTTCGACCGCATCGGCCATGTGGCCCCGGGCGTGGTGCTGCCGCCGCTGACCGACGTGTCCTGGGGCTACCGCCGCAAGGGGCGGTTCTCGGTGCGCCGGGTCGAGAAGAAGGACCGCACCCTGGTCGGGTTCCGCGAGCTGGACCCGCGCTTCGTCGCGGATCTCTCGATCTGCCACACCGCGATCGCCGAGGTCGGGGCGCGGGTCGCGGCGCTGTCTCGGCTGGTGGACGGCCTGCAGGCGCGCCGGGAGATTCCGCAGATCGAGTTCATCGCCGGCGACCAGACCGTGGCGCTGGTGTTCCGCCACCTGCAGCCGCTGGCCGAAGCCGACCGGGAAGCGCTGACCGGGTTCGCGCGCGAGCACGGGGCCGCGGTGTTCCTGCAGCCGGGCGGCATCGATTCGGTGCATCCGCTCTGGCCCGCCGAAGCGCCGCCGCTGTCGTTCCGGCTGGTGCCGTGGGACGTGGAGCTGCGGTTCCGGCCGCTCGATTTCATCCAGGTCAACGCCGGCCTCAACGAGAAGATGATCGCCCGGGCTCTGGAACTGCTGCAGGTGGGCGCCGGCGAGCGCGTGCTCGACCTGTTCTGCGGGCTCGGCAACTTCACCCTGCCGCTGGCGCGCGGCGGCGGCGAGGTGGTGGGCGTGGAGGGCGACGCCGGGCTGGTTGCGCGGGCGCGCGGGAACGCCGCGCTCAATGGCCTGGACAACGCGCGTTTCTTCGCCGCCGACCTGGCGCAGGACCTCGCCGGCCATCCCTGGATGCGGCAGGGCTTCGACCGGCTGCTGCTCGATCCGCCGCGCTCGGGCGCCGAGGGCGTGTTGCGGCAGCTGCCGCTGAAGGGTCTCGAGCGCATCGTCTACGTCAGCTGCCACCCCGGTTCGCTGGCGCGCGATGCCGGCTATCTGGTCAACGAGCGCGGCTGGAAGCTGCGCAGCGCCGGAGTGATGGACATGTTCCCGCACACCGCGCACGTCGAATCGATCGCGATGTTCGAGCCCTGATTTTCAGGTTTTTGTGGCGCCCGGCATGGTCTTGCGGGCCTGACGACGTGGGCTTCGGAGCCAGCGGCGCCCGGACCGGGGAAGGCTCCCCGGCGGAGTCGGGCCATCCATGGCCCGATCCGCCGCCGCAGACCGTCCCTGGTCTGCTGTCCGCCTCCCCCGGCCCGGGCGCCGCGTCGGTGATTCGCTTTCGGATGCTCGCCAGCCAGTCCCACCAAAACCCACCAGCGCTAGGAAGCGGGAGACGTGCCGGGGGTGTTGCGGAGAGCTGCACATGGATGTGCAGCGGCTCTGACTCCGGCCATGGATGGCCCAACGGAAGGGCGAAGCAATACCCCCGGCGCGGCTCACGCCCCACAATGCTTCCGAAGCGGCTCTTCAAGGTCGCCGCCCCGTGGCGACGGTGCGGAATCCCCTCGACGGATGGATTGCCCGGCGTCTCCCGACATTCACGCCATTCCGCGACCGCCCCGTACAATCATCGACCGACCGTGAAGGAACCCCCCGCATGCTCGTCATCGGCATCGCCGGACACGAACTCGACGCCCGCGAACGCGACTGGCTGCGGCACGACGCCTGCGCCGGCGTGATCCTGTTCACCCGCAACTTCGCCTCGCGCGCGCAGATCGCCGAGCTGTCCACCGCGATCCGCGAGACCGCGCCGCGCCCGCAGCTGATCTGCGTCGACCAGGAGGGCGGGCGCGTCCAGCGCTTCCGCGAGGGCTACAGCGCGCTGCCGCCGCTGGACGTGTTCGGCCGCCACTACGCCCAGGATCCGCGCGGTGCGCTGGCGGCCGCGCGCGAGCACGCCTGGCTGATGGCCAGCGAAGTGCTCGCCAGCGGCGTCGACCTCAGCTTCGCCCCGGTGGTCGACCTCGGCCGTGGCAACCTGGCGATCGGCGATCGCGCCTTCTCCGCCGATCCGGACGTCGTCGCCGAGTTCACCCGCGCCTACGTCGAGGGCATGCACTCGGCGGGAATGGCGGCGACGCTCAAGCACTTCCCCGGGCACGGCTCGGTGCGCGAGGATACCCATGTCGATACGGCCGTCGACGACCGCTCGCTCGACGCGCTGCGCAGCCTCGATCTGGTGCCCTTCGCCGCCGGCATCGAAGCGGGCGCCGACGCGGTGATGCTGGCGCACGTGGTCTATCCCCAGGTGGCGCCGGAACCGGCCGGTTACTCCAGCCGCTGGATCGGGGAGATCCTGCGCGGGGAGATGGGGTTCCGCGGCGTGGTGTTCTCCGACGACATCGGCATGGCCGCGGCGCACTCGGCCGGCGGGGTCGGCGCGCGCATCCACGCCCACCTGGATGCCGGCTGCGACGTGGTGCTGGTCTGCCATCCGGAGCTGGTCGACGAATCGCTGGACGCGGTGGCCGGGCGCCCCCTCAATACCATGGCACTGACCGGCTTGATCGGCCGCGGTGCGCTGGGCTGGGACGGCCTGCTCGCCGACGGACGCCACGGCCGCGCGCGCGTCGGCCTGGGCGGGGAGGGCGTGGCGTGACCCCGCGCCTGGCCGACGCCCTGCGCGGGGCCGAGCTGATTCACGGCCGCCCCACGCTGGAGGCCGCGATCGCGAGGATGGCCGGCCAGATCCACGCCGAGTACCGCGACGACGCGATGCCGCCGCTGTTCCTCACCGTGATGCACGGCGGCCTGCCGTTCGCCGCGCAGCTCGCGTTCGCGCTCGGCGAACTCGGCCTGGACGTGGAGTTCGACTACCTGCATG
Organism: Luteimonas endophytica; assembly: GCF_029887875.1. Lineage (GTDB taxonomy): Bacteria > Pseudomonadota > Gammaproteobacteria > Xanthomonadales > Xanthomonadaceae > Luteimonas > Luteimonas endophytica. Next base: position 174,857 of record NZ_JARXRM010000044.1, on the reverse strand, counting down.
CCACCCGCTACCGCGGCCAGACCACCGGTTCGGGGCTGGCGTGGCTGCACCGTCCGGCCACGCCGATGCGCGGGCGGCGCGTGCTGCTGGTCGACGACATCCTCGACGAAGGACACACCCTGCACGCCGTCACCCAGTGGTGCGAGGACCAGAACGCCGCCGACGTGCGGGTCGCCGTGCTCGCCGTGAAGCTGCACGACCGCTGCTTGGAAGGGGTCGAGGCCGACTGGGTGGGCGTGGAGGTGCCGGACCGCTACGTGTTCGGCTACGGCATGGACTATCACGAACAGGGCCGCAACCTGCCGGCGATCTACGCGCTGGCCGAGTAGCGCGACGGCACTACGGAGCACGCGATGGACACCGAGCGGATCGACCTGGCCGTCATCGGCGGCACCGGCCTCTACCGGCTCGCCGGGCTGGAGGCGGAGGCGCCCCACCAGCCGCCGACCAAGTACGGCGCCCTGTCCGGCCCGGTGCGGATCGGCACGCTGGCGGGGCGGCGGGTGGCGTTCCTGGCGCGCCACGGCGAGGGGCATTCGGTGCCGCCGCATCTGATCAACTACCGCGCCAACCTGGCCGCGCTGCACGCACTCGGCGCGCGGCGGGTGCTCGCGCTCAATACCGTCGGCGGGATCGGCGAGCGCTACGGCCCGCGGGTGCTGGCCTGTCCGGACCAGATCATCGACTACACCTGGGGCCGGGTCTCCACCTTCTGCGAGGAAGCCGGCAGCGAGGTGCTGCACGTCGATTTCGGCGATCCGTACACCCCCGCGCTGCGCGCGGAGATCCTCGCCGCGGCCGCCGCCGCCGGGGTGGCGATGGTCGACGGCGGCTGCTACGGCGCCACCCAGGGCCCGCGCCTGGAGACCCGCGCCGAGATCGCCCGGTTGCGCCGCGACGGCTGCGACCTGGTCGGGATGACCGGGATGCCGGAGGCGGCGCTGGCGCGCGAACTGGGCCTGGACTACGCCTGCGTCGCGATCGTCGCCAACTGGGCCGCCGGCTGCGGAGATGCGGAGGAGATCACATTCCAGCAGGTGCTGGACAACGTCGCCGCCGCGTCCACCGCGCTGCCGGGGCTGCTCGAGGCCCTGCTCGCCCGGGCATGAAACGATTGCAACCGCCGGCGGTTGCTTTGCATACTCGGGCCGCGCGGCCGGTTCGGGGACTCGGGGCGGCGCGCGCGTTCTTATCCAGACAAGGTGGAAGGGTCATGCAATACGGCACAGTGAAGTGGTTCAACGACGCCAAGGGGTTCGGCTTCATCGCTCCGGAGGATGGCGGTGCGGACGTGTTCGTCCACTATTCGGCGATCGAGTCGCAGGGCTTCAAGAGCCTGCAGGAAGGCCAGCGGGTCAGCTACGAGGTCACCCAGGGGCCCAAGGGCGCGCAGGCGTCCGGCGTCAGCCCGGTCGCCTGACCGGGACATTGCGGATCGGATCTTCCGGCCCCGCGCATCGCGCGGGGCCTTTTCGCGTGGGAGAGCGATGACCCTGCACGTCGGGATCGTCGGCTACGGCAGCGCCGGCCAGGCGGCCGCGCTGATGCTGGCGCGCGACGGCCACCGGGTCGAAGTCTTCGAACGGGTGCCGGCGCCGCGGCCGGTGGGGGCGGGGTTCCTGCTGCAGCCGGTGGGGCTGGAAGTGCTGTGGGAACTCGGCCTGCTGGACGCCGCCATGCGCCACGGCGCACGGATCGAGCGCCTCCACGGCGAGACCGGCGCGGGCCGCGCGGTCATGGACATGCGCTACCGCGAACTGCAGCCGTTGCTGTTCGGGCTCGGCATGCAGCGCGCCGCGCTGTTCTCGCTGCTGGACCGTGCGTGGGACGGCGAGCGGACGCTGCACACCGGTTGCGAGATCGTCTCGATCGACGCAGCGGGCGGCACCCTGGTCGCGGCCGACGGCGCCCGGCACGGCCGCTTCGACCTGCTGGTGGTGGCCGACGGTGCGGCCTCGCGGCTGCGCGGCATGGTCCAGCCGGCGCGGCTGGACCGCGCCTATCCCTGGGGCGCGCAGTGGTGCCTGGTGCCGGCCGGCGACTGGCCCTGGCCGGACGAGCTGCGGCAGCGCTACGTGCGCGCAAGGCGAATGGCGGGAATGCTGCCGGTCGGCACGCGCCCCGACGATCCGGTGCCGCGGATGAGCTTCTTCTGGAGTCTGCCCGCCGCGGCCATGGAACCGGCGGCCTGGACGGGGGAGGACAGCTGGCGCCGCGATCTCGCCGCGGTCTGGCCGCAGGCGGCCGCGTGGCTGCGCGCGACGCCGGTTCCGGACGGCCTGGCGCAGGCGCGCTACCGCGACGCGGTGCACCGGCGCTGGTTCGAAGGACGCGCGGTGCTGATCGGCGACGCCGCCCACGCGATGAGCCCGCAGCTCGGGCAGGGGGTCAACATGGCGCTGCTGGACGCGCGCGCGCTGCGCGATGCGCTGCGCTCGCACCGCGATCCCGCCGCGGCGCTGCCGGCGTTCCAGCGCGAGCGGCGGGCGCACGTGGGCATCTATCACGTCTGGAGCCGCCTGCTGACTCCGGTGTTCCAGTCCGACCGCGACGGCGTGGCCGCGTTGCGCGACCTCGCCATGCATCCGCTCACCCGCGTGCCCGGCCTGCGCGGCCAGTCGCTGCGGGTGCTGACCGGCACCCGCCGCGGCTGGTTCGGCCGCCAGCCGCTGTCCGCCGGCTTCCTGCGCCAACTCGCGGTGCTGGCGGAAGCGCGCGCGGCGGGTCGATCCGCGCGAGCGCCGGAGGCGGCGGAGCGGGCGACACCCTGAGCGGAACGGGCGGCCCGGCCGGCGCCGCATGGGCTGGCCGTAGAATCGGGCCGTCCCCGCCCGGAGCGATCCCATGAGCGCAGCCGACCTGCAGGCCACCCGCGTCGCCCTGAACCAGCCGCCGGAGTTCGCGCCCTGCGACCTGTGGCAGGCGGACGCCGTGCTGCGCGAGGCGGTGGAGCGCGAGGGCGGCGGCGGGTTCGCCGCGCAGCTCGCGGCCTACGGGCGGCTGGCCGGTGGCGAGCTCCATGCCTGCGGCTTCGACGCCAACCGCGACCGTCCGCGCCTGCGCACCCACGACCGATTCGGCCAGCGCATCGACCGGGTCGAGTTCCATCCCGACTACCACCGGCTGATGGAGGCGGCGATCGAGGCGGGGGTGGCGGCGCTTTCCTGGGCGGACCCGCGCCCCGGCGCGCACGTGGCGCGCGCCGCGCTGAGCTATCTGCACCACCAGGCCGACGCCGGCACCAGCTGCCCGCTCACCATGACCCATGCCGCGGTGCCGGTGCTGCGCCGCGCGCCGGGGCTGGCCGAATGGATGGGCAAGGTCCTGGCGCGCCGCTACGACCCGGCTGACGCGCCGCTCGCCGGCAAGCGTGGCGCCACCATCGGCATGGGCATGACCGAGAAACAGGGCGGTAGCGACGTGCGCGCCAACCTCACCCGCGCCACCCCGCTGGTGGCCGATGGCGAATACCTGCTGACCGGGCACAAATGGTTCTTCTCGGCGCCGATGTCGGACGGCTTCCTGGTGCTGGCGCAGGCGCCGGGCGGGCTGGGCTGCTTCCTGCTGCCGCGCTGGCGCCCCGACGGCAGCCGCAACGCGTTCCGGCTGATGCGGCTGAAGGACAAGCTCGGCGACTGGTCGAACGCCTCCGGCGAGGTCGAGTTCGACGACGCCTGGGCCTTCCGTATCGGCGACGAGGGGCGCGGGGTCGCCACCATCATCGAGATGGTGATGCTCACCCGGCTGGACTGCATGCTCGGCTCGGCCGCGGAAATGCGGATGGCGCTGGCGCAGGCGATCCACCACGCGCGCCATCGTGCCGCGTTCGGCAAGCGCCTGGTCGAGCACGCGCTGATGCGCAACGTGCTGGCCGACCTGGCGCTCGAGTCCGAGGCCGCCACCGCGCTGGCGCTGCGGGTGGCGCGTGCGGTGGATGCCGCGCCGCGCGACACCGGCGAAGCGGCGTTCGCGCGCGTCGCCACCGCGGTCGGCAAGTACTGGATCTGCAGGCGCGCTCCGGCCTGCGTCAACGAAGCGCAGGAATGCCTGGGCGGCAACGGCTACGTCGAGGAATCGATCCTGCCGCGGCTGTACCGGCAGGCGCCGCTGAACTCGATCTGGGAGGGCAGCGGCAACATCCAATGCCTGGATGTGTTGCGGGCGCTGTCGCGCGAGCCGGCCACCGGTGCCGCGCTGCGCGCCGAGCTGGAATCGGCGCGCGGACGCGACCAGGCGTTCGATGCCGCCGCCACGGCGCTCGGCGACGCGCTCGCCGGCGGCGCGGTCGAGGAGGCCGGCGCGCGCCTGCTGGTGGAGCGGCTGGCGCTGGCGCTGCAGGCGGCGGTGCTGCTGCGCGCCGGCAGCCCGGTGGCGGAGCCGTTCTGCCGCAGCCGCCTGCAGTCCGGCTGCGGCCGCGCGCTCGGCACGTTGCCGGCCGGCACGGAATTCGACCTGCCGATCGAGCGCGCGCTGCCGGCCTGATCTTCAGCCGGCCAACGAGGGCGGGAGCGCGGATCGGCCTGGGCCGCGCAGGAGCGCGCCATGCCCGGGCAAGCCGACGCGGTTGGCCGTCCCCGGAATCCCCGCCCACCCGACCATGGAAAACCGCGGCCTTCGCGGCCATGGGCCGCTCCTGCCGACGTGCCTGGTGCGCCGCCGAAGCCGGATCGGGCGGCATGCCGTAGGAGCGTGCCATGCACGCGAAGCCGGCGCGGCGGCAACACCCGGAATCACCGCGAATCCGCCGGGAATCTCCCGCGGCCTTCGCGCCGTGTGCCGCGTCCCGCGGTACCTTGCGCGGACCGCGCCCGAAACGGGGCGACCGGGTGAGGCTGCGGCTCCAATGCGGACCTCAGCGGCCGCCGCCGCCACCGCCGCCGCCGCCGCCGCCCGAGGAACCGCCGCCGCCCCCGCCAGAAGAGCTGCCGGGCGGAGTCGAGGAGGAGGAGATCTGCGAACTCAGGCTGCTGCCGACCGCCCGGGTCAGGCTGCCGAGGTCGCCGACGCCGCCGCCGCTGTACCAGCCGATCGAGGCGCTGGTGGCGGCCGCCGCGGCCGCGCCCACGGCGAGGGTGAACCTGCGGGTCCAGGCGTCCTCGACGTCGAGCGCCACGGCGTAGGGGAGCAACCGTTCGAAGCGCCCGGCATCGAGTGTCGGCTCGGCATCGCCCGGACCCTGCAGGCGCTCCAGGTCCTGCTGCTCGGCGACGTCGAGGTAGCGCCGGAAGCCTTCGATCTCGTCGAGCAGCCGGCGTCCGGCCGGCGTTGGCGCCGCCACCAGCACCGCGAACGCCACCACCGTGACCGCCATCAGCACGGCCACCGGCAGCAGCAGCAACACCCCGGAACCCGAGCCCGCCGCCAGTGCGAAGGCCAGCACCAGCGAGCCGGCCGCGATCCCGGCGGCAATGAAGATGCTCCCGGCATTGCGCTTGAACATGGCCGGCTGGAAGCGTTTCTTGAGCAGCGCCTGGTGCGCGCCGGTCGCCGCCTGGAAGGTGCTGGCATTGCTGTTCTTCATCTCCAGGGTGCTGCCCACCCGCGGCAGCAGCCGCTGCAGCAGCGCCTGCGGTTCGGCGGTGGCGTCGCCCAGGTCGCCGGTGCGCTCGATGCGCCAGCTGTCCTTCAACAGGCCCTTGTCGCGATGGATGCGCACCGCGCCGTGCACGGCGCAGGCGAGCAGGTCGGCGGTGACCGCGCGGCTGTCGTGGCCCATGCGTCGCATGTAGCGCAGCGCTCCGGGGGAATAGCCCCGCGGCGGCTCGTAGCGCACGACCACGGTGCCGGAGGCTGGGTCCCGGCCGACCTTGCGCCAGCGCATCGCGCAGTACGCCAACAGGACCAGCAACCCGGCCAGCCCCACCAGCAGGCCGCGGTTGTCGTCGAGCAGCCACAGCAGGCGTTGCGCACGCGCGGGCTCGGCGACCACGCCCTTGGGGAATTCCAGCACGATGGTGAAACCCTCGCGCGGAGCCAGCGGCCCGGTCAGCTCCCAGCGCGCCCGCCCAGGTGCCGGCAGGGTGCTGCGGAAGTCGCTCCCGCGCGAGCCCTGGGCGCCGGTGTAGCCCGAGGCGGTCATCTCGGCCGGCGGCACCGGCTGCGGCAGCCTCGCCTCCACGCTGCCGCCGTCGATGGCGAAGGCCCAGCCGTGGCCGATCGCGTTCCAGTACAGCTCGTCGTGGTGTTCGTAGAAGCCGAGCTGGCGGTCGGTCCGGTAGCGCAGGGTGTAGGTGTAGACGGCCGGGACGGGCAGGAAATCGTCGTTGCCGGTGTTCACCCGTACGCCGTTGTCGCGGCGTTCGGTGAACCATGGCTCGGGCTCGCCGTCGCGCAGCACCTCGATCACCTCGAAGCCGACCGTGACCCGGTTGCCGTAGCGGTCGTGGTAGCGGGTGGGGAAGTCGCGGTAGATGCCGCGGCGGATCTGGTCGCCCTCGGCGCGCACCCGGATCCGCTCGGTGATCTCGAGGGTGGCGTCGGCGCGGATCTCGACCACCGAATCGTAGGCGAGGATGCGCTCGGCCCCCTTGGCTCCGGCGGACGCGGCCAGGGCCATGACGAAGCCCAGCACCAGCGCCACCGCGGGCGGCAGCGCCGGCAGCCGGCCGCGGATGCGGCGCTCCGGCGGCACCGGCACCTCGGCGGCGCGCCGACCGGCCACCCGGTGGAGCGCCGCGCTCATCGTGCCAGCTCCACCGCCGGCGCGGCGCGTTCGTCCTCGCGCGTCTGGAAGAACCCGGCATGGCGAAAGCCGAGTCCGCGCGCGACGATCAGGTCGGGGAACCGCTGGGTGGCGTCGTTGTAGTCCCGCACCGCGCCGTTGTAGAAGCGGCGGGCGTACTGCAGGTGCTCCTCCACGTCCACCAGGTCGCGCTGCAGCTGGGCGAAGTTCTCGCTCGCCTTGAGGTCGGGGTAGGCCTCCTGCAGGACCAGCAGCCGGCCGATCCCCAGTTCCAGCGCCGACTCCAGTTCGCCGAGCTTCGCCGGGTCGCGCTGGGCGAGCGCCTGGGCGCGCAGTTCGGTCACCGCCTCGAGAACCGCGGCCTCGTGGCCGGCGTAGGCCCGGACCGCCGCGACCAGCTGCGGGACCAGATCGTGGCGACGCTGCAGCTGCACGTCGATATCGGCCCACGCGGTGCGCACCTGGTTGCGCAGCCGCACCAGGCGGTTGTAGACGAGCACCGCCCAGCCCGCCAGCGCGGCCAACACCGCGGCGGCCACCGCGGCCACGCTCACGGTGCCTGCTCCGCCAGCACGCGGATCTCGGCATCGCCCAGCGCCACCACCTGGCCTGCGCGGATCTTGCAGGTCCTGCGGCGCTCGACGGCGCCGTCCACGCGCACCTGGCCGGCCGCCACCAGCGCCTTGCCCGCGCCGCCGCTGTCGCACAGGCCGGCGAGCTTGAGCAACTGGTTGAGTTCGACGTGGCTGCGGTCGAGCTGGAAATCGATGCGCTGCATGGCGGACCGGAAGCGGAGACTGGCGCACGAGACTAGCGCAACCGCCGCCGCCCTGCCGTGTGGCGGGCTAGTCGCGCCCGAAGCGCGCCAGCTCGTCGACGATGCGCTCGCTCCTGCGGATGCCGTCGGCGCCGTCGGCGCGGCCGCCATCCGCGCGGCGCGCCCCGCGCCAGCCGCTCCACGCATACAGCCAGGTCCCGGCCAGCCCGGCCAGGCCGATGCCGAGGCTGGCCCAGACCCACGCCGGAGTCGCCGATCCCGGGGGCACGTCGCCCAGTCCCGCGAAGGCGACCACCACCGGCAGCCACATGATCCACCAGGGCAGGGCGCTGACATTCGCGTTGAAGACGTGGAAGCGCCGCAAGGTGGCCAGCTGTTTCTGGATCCGCAGCACCGGCGCCGAGTAGTCGACGGCGGCGATCAGCGCCATGGTGATTCCCGCCAGGGCGGCGTTGGCCACTCCGAAGGCATGCACCAGGATTCCTGCGGCCAGCAGGCCGGGGACGTCGGGATTGCGCGTCCAGCAGGCGACGCCCAGCAGGATCAGTGCGACGCCGAGCAGGAACTGCAGGGTCTGGCCGAGCATCAGCGGCCGCAGGCTGCGCCTGGCGCGGTCCAGGCGGCTGTCGCGCAGCAACTGCAACTGGATCGCGTCCTGGCGTTCGAGCCGGTCCCCGAGCGCGTGCCAGGCGGACTTGAGTTCGTCGAGTTCCATGGTGTGCTCCATCTCAGTCGTGGCCGGCGGCGCTGGCGTAGTCGCGCAGGCGCTGCTTGAGCCGGTTGATCTTGGTGGTGACGTTACTTTCGCCGATGCCGAGCACGTCGCTCATTTCGCGGATGGTGCGTTCCTCGAGGTAGAGCAGCAGCAGGGCGCGATCGAGTGGTCGCTGGTCGGCGATGAAGCGCTGCAACAGGCGCATCCGGTCCAGGCCGTCGCGGGTGCTGGTGTCCTGATGCGCGGTGTCGTGCAGCGTCTCGTCGAACGGGACGGTCCGGCGGGCGTGCGGCGCATGGCGGCGCACGTGCCCGATCGCGACGTTCAGCGCGATCCGGTACATCCAGGTTGAAAAAGGCCGCGCCGGATCGTAGCCGGCGAACGCGCGCCACAGCTGGGTCGCGATTTCCTGCGCCAGATCGGCGCGATCCTCGGCATGCCATGCGTAGCTGGCGGCGATCTTGAGCACGATCCCTCGATGCCGCCCCAGCAGCGTCTCGAAGCGGGTGCGGTCGTCGGCGGCCATTGCGGTGGCGATCTCCATCGTCGGCATCGGATCCCGGGCGGCGCTCGGCCGCGTCGGGGAGATGATTCGCGCGGCCGGCGAATATGTCACAACGGTCGCGAACCGGGTTCGCACCGTTCGGCCGCGACTGGGCGCTCATCGGTTTGGGTTCCTCTCCAGCGCCTTCGGCCTGCTGTGCGGGGCGTGAGCCGCGCCGGGGGTATTGCTCCGCCCTTCCGTCCGGCCGCGCCAGGCAGTCCTGTCCGATGGAGGGATCCATCACCGTCGCCACGGGGCAGCGACAGCGAATCGCCGCTCCTGGGATGGGTTCTTCAAGAGCGCCTTCGGCCTGCTGTGCGGGGCGTGAGCCGCGCCGGGGGCATTGCTCCGCCCTTCCGTCCGGCCATCCATGGCCGGAGTCAGGGCCGCTGCACATCCACGTGCAGCTCTCCGCAACCCCCCCGGCACGTCTCCCGCTGTCGGCATTGGTGGGCTTCGGATGGATTGGCTACCGAGCGTCCGAAAGCGAATCACCACCGCGGCGCCCGGGCCGGGGGAGGCGGACAGCAGGCCATGGACGGCCTGCGGCGGCGGATCGGGCCATGGATGGCCCGACTCCGCCGGGGAGCCTCCCCCGGCCCGGGCGCCGCCGGCTCCGAAGCCCACGCACCGGCTCCGAAGCCACGCACCGGCTCCGAAGCCCACGCACCGGCTCCGAAGCCCACGCACCGGCTCCGAAGCCCACGCACCGGCTCCGAAGCCCACGCACCGGCTTCTCGATCGAGCACTGGTTGGCCGCGTGGGCACGCGCCACGCCCGGTGCTCGCCCTGGATCGCCCGATTCCGCCGGCGAACCTCCGCGGCCCGGGCGCCGCCGGTTCCGAAGCCCGGGCACTCACCGCTTCGAGCCTCGCATCCGGATCGGCCGGCATGCGATGCACCCGGACCGCTCGCTCCTCCCGGGCGAATCCCCGCCAGCGGTCAATCGGGCGGCTGCGCCAGCAGCCAGTCGACCAGCGCCTGCGCCCCGGGGCGCAAGCGGCGGTGCGAGGGATGGACGATGTAGTAGGCGAAGCGCCCCATCATCTGCGGCCCCGGCAGCCGCACGAGCCGCCCGTTCGCCAGCCAGGGGGCCACGATGCGTTGCCGCGCCAGCCCCACGCCCAAGCCGTGCGCCGCGGCCTCGAGCACCGCGGTGCTGTCGCTGAAGACGTAGCGCGGGTCGACCTGCACGCCGTGGAATCCCGCATGCCGGAACCAGTCGTGCCAGCCCTGGCGCGTGTTGTCGGCGATCAGTGGCAGCGCTGCGATGTCGGCGGCCGATTCGATCCGCTCGGCGCCCGGCAATCCGGCCGCGGCGACCGGGAACATCGTCTCGTCCATCAGCCGCATCGCCGACAGACCCTGCCAGTGCCCGGGGCCGTGGCGGATGCCGAGGTCGGGGCCGCCCTCGTCGAAACGGGTCAGCGCGATCTCGGTGTCGATATGCAGGCGGATGTCCGGGTGCGCGGCGGCGAAGGCCGGCAGCCGCGGCGTCAACCAGCTGTTGGTGAACGAGTGCAGGGTGGTCAGGCGCACCACGCGGCGGTCGTCGCGGCCGCTGTGCAGGTCGTACACCACGCTGTCGATGTCGGTAAGCGCACTGCCGGCGGCATCGGCCAGCTGCCGGCCTTCTGCGGTCAGCGAGACTCCGCGCGCGTGGCGCTGGAACAGCGCCACGCCCAGGCGCCCCTCGAGCTTGCGAACATGATGGCTGACCGCGCTCGCGGTCAGGTGCAGCTCCTCGGCGGCGTGGGCGAAATTCTGGTGCCGGGCCGCCGACTCGAACGCCGCCAGTGCCGGCAGCCAATCGGTCCGTGTCTTCATCGAGCCAAAAGCGTCGTTTGAGTCTGGCGCTGAAAGTACGCGCTTGCGCGGCCATTGGCAAAGCCGACAATGCAAGCCAGACGACTGCCGGAGCCCTCGATGATCACCCACCCCCGGCCGGGAACGGCCCCGAACCCGGTCGCGCTGTCCGCCGTCGCGGCCGGCCTGGCGCGGACCTGGGCCTCCACCGCCCTCGCCACCGTCGGCGGCGCACGGCTCAAGGTGCTGCGGATGGATGCCCGGGCCTACCCCCCCGAATCGCACCCGCACGACGAGGCCCTGCTGGTGCTCGATGGCCGGATGCTGCTCGAGGTCGAAGGTCGCCCGGTCGCCGTCGAGGCAGGCGAGCTCGTCATGGTCCCGGCGGGCACCGTGCATGGCGTCGCCACCGGCAGCCACGGCACCCTGCTCGTGATCGATCCGCGCCCGTCCAGCCCCGAAGGAATCTCGTATGCGGCCCGACTCCTGTAGCACCCTGGCCGCCGGCGCCGCGGCCGCACCGCGCGGTCGCCTCGCCGGCGACTGGCTGACGCCGCTCGAACTGTCGCTGCTGGGCGCGATCTGGGGCGCGTCTTTCCTGTTCATGCGCGTGGCCGCGCCGGACTTCGGCGCGGTGGCCCTGGTGGAGGTCCGGCTCGCGCTGGGCGCGCTGGTGCTGCTGCCGTTCCTGTGGCGCGCGCGCGCCGCGTTCCCGGCAACGCTGTGGCCGCGGCTGGCCCTGATCGGCGCGATCAACTCGGCGGTGCCGTTCGTGCTGTTCGCCTGGGCCGCGCGGCATGCGCCGGCGGGCATCGGCGCGATCACCAACAGCATGGCGGTGCTGTTCACCGCGCTGGTCGGCTTCCTGTTCTTCGGCGAGCGGATCGGCCGACGCAGCGCGGTCGCGCTGGTGGCGGGCTTCGCCGGCGTGCTGGTGCTGGCGGGCGGCAAGACCGCCGGCGCGAGCACCGGCTGGGCGGTGGCTGCGGGCACCGCGGCGGCGTTCCTCTACGGCATCGGCGCCAACCTGGTGCGGCGGCAGCTGACCGGGCTGCCGCCGGCCGCGGTGGCGGCGGCCACGTTGTCCTGCGCGGCGCTGCTGGTGCTGCCGCTGGCGCTCTCGCGCTGGCCGCAGCAGCCGATCCCGGCGGCGTCCTGGTTGTCCGCGGCGGCGCTGGGAGTGCTCTGCACAGGGGTGGCCTTCGTGCTGTTCTACCGGCTGATCCGCCGCGTCGGCAGCGCCCGCGCGGCCGGCGTCACCTACCTGGTGCCACTGTTCGGCGTCACCTGGGCGTGGATGTTGCTGGGCGAACCGCTGACCTGGTCGATGGCCGCGGCCGGCGCGCTGATCCTGGGCAGCGTGGCGCTGAGCCAGCGCGGCGCGCCGCGATGAGCGACAGGCGGGTGGAATTCGACTTCGCGATCGAATTCACCAACGGCGGGGGCATCCAGGGCCAGGGCTTCCGCCTCGACCTCGACGGCGACGAGATCGACGACGCGGCGCTGATCGACTACGTGGTGCGCGACCTGCGGCTGCTGATGGTGGGGCCGGCGCGGATCCTCCGCAAGCGCATCATCATCGAGCCGCACAAGCGCAATCGGGCGGTCGACCCGCAGCCGCGGGCGATCGTCGAACTCAGCCACGTGATCGCCGACGGCACGGTCACCTACCCGGGCCTGCCGGCGCCGCGGATCTGCGACTTCCTCAGCCGCGAGCGCTCGCGCGAGCACTACGCGCCGGGGACCGAGTTCCAGATCGCGGCCATCGAGATGGTCGCCAACACCGGCACCTACGTCGACTGTCCGTTCCACCGCTACCCGGACGGCAGGGACCTGGCGCAGATGCCGGCCGAGGCCTTCGCCGACCTCGAGGCGGTCGTGGTGCGCGCCGACCACCGTCGGGTTCGCGCGATCGATGCCGGGTATTTCCGCGACCGCGAGCTGCGCGGCCGGGCGGTGCTGGTGCACACCGGCTGGGACGAACACTGGACCCGGCCGTCGTATGCGCTCGACCATCCCCATCTGACCGCGGACGCGGCGGACTACCTGCGCGAGTGCGGGGTGCGCCTGGTCGGCATCGACTCGATGAACATCGACGACACCCGCGGCCGCGAGCGCCCGGTGCACACGGGCCTGCTCGGCGCGGAGATTCCCATCGTCGAACACCTGTGCAACCTGGCGGCGCTGCCCGAGGACGGCTTCCGGTTCACCGCGCTGCCGCCGCGCTTCGCCGGGGTCGGCACCTTCCCGGTGCGCGCGATCGCGACCCTGGGCGGGCGCGGCTAGCGGCGCGGCGGCCCGGACTTCGCGCGCGGTGGCGGTTGCCGCGCCGTGACGGTGGCCGCGAGACGGTGGCGGTCCCGTCACGTCACGGCCGCACGCGCGTGGTGACGGCGCGGCTATGGACCGCGGCCGGTTGACTGGTGCGGGCGAGGCTGCCTACCCTGGGCTGAAAACGTTTTCATTCCGGAAGGGCAGGGTGCGCAGCCGAGTACCACCGAGCCGGGCGACGGATCCGGTAAATCGCCGCGGGCTGGCGAACGCCGGCGCCGGCATCGGCGCGGCGATGTCGCTGGCGGCGCTGCTGATGGCGGGCGCCCAGGCTGGCACCGCCGGGGACGAACCGCCGCCCGGGAGCGGCGCGCCCAACGTCGTTTTCATCCTCGCCGACGACGTCGGTTACGGGGACCTGGGCGCCTACGGCGGCAAGGTCCCTACGCCCAATCTCGACCGCCTCGCCCGCCAGGGCATGCGCTTCACCGATGCGCATTCGCCGGCCGCCCTGTGCGCGCCCTCGCGCTTCAGCCTGATGACCGGCAGCCATCCCTACCGCAACGGCCGCCCCGGCGGCAGCTGGGACATCAACAACAGTTCCGGCTTCAGCCATAACGGCGCGCGCACTCGCGCGGGCCGCCACATCACCGTCGGCGAGGTGATGCGCGCCGCCGGCTACCGCACCGCCTTCTTCGGCAAGATGCACCTGGGCGGCGACGTCTACGACAGCGAAGGGCGGGTGATCCGCGACAAGAACGCGCTCAACACCATGGATTTCAGCCGCGGGATCGGCGACGGTCCCGACCGCCACGGCTTCGACTACTGGCTCGGGCTGCCCAGCGGCATCCAGCACGAGCCCTACGCCTATTTCGAGAACGGGCGTTTCGCGCCGGTCGATCCCGCCAGGCCCGCCGACAATTCCAGCACCCGCCTGCTCGAGGACGGCTTCTACCTGGTGAGCGGCAACGGCCTGTCGGAAATCGTCGAGGCGGCGAAGGTCCCGGCGCGCGGCGATGTCGACTACGATTCGAGCCAGGCCGGGATCCGGCTCACCGACGCCGCGGTGGACTTCATCGACCGGCACGTGGAGGAGAACCGGGAGCGCGGGCGCGAGCGGCCGTTCCTGCTGTATTTCGCCTCGCAGGCGATCCACGTGCCGCATTCGCCGCCGTTCGATTTCGACGGGGATCCGTCCACCATCGACGAGCAGGTGTACGGCCGGACCGGCGCGATGACCTCCGACGTGCTGTACGAACTCGATCTGCAGGTCGGCAGGATCGTCGCCAAGCTGGAGGAGGAGGGCATCGCCGATCGGACCCTGATCTTCTTCACCAGCGACAACGGCGCACTGTGGCCGCACGTCGCCCACTACGGCGATCCGGCGCACGACAACAACGGCCCGTTCCGGGACTACAAGGCCTCCGTCTACGAGGGCGGCCACCGCGTGCCGTTCATCGCCAGGTGGGGCGACGGCACCGCCGGCGGCTCGGTCGTCCCGCCCGGGACCGTGTCCGACCAGCTGATCATGGGCCAGGACTGGGTGGCCACCATGTACCAGCTGACCGGCCAGGACATGCAGGAGGACCAGGCGCTGGACAGCGTGTCGCTGCTGCCGGTCCTCACCGGGCGCCAGCCGGAGGACGAGCCGCTGCGCGAGTTCGCCCTGTACCAGGGCGGAGACGCCTACGAAGGCGCGATCCGCGAGGGTAGCCTGGTGCTGGTGGTCGACGACAAGGCGGGCGCGAGGGAACTGTACGACCTGGCCGCCGATCCGGCCCAGGAGCACGACCTGTCCGGTCTGCCCGCCTACCGCGAGACCGTCGCCAGGCTGCACCGCAAGTTCCTCACCTACAACGACCACCGGGATGACACCGTCGAACCCAGGACGACCCGGCCGTTCCGGCGCGGCCCTCCGGGCCGGGACGGGCGAATTCCCCGGCCCGGGCCGGCCGTCCCCTAGGCGTGCGTGCCGGGCGCCGCGGCCGGCGCGTCGGCGCGCCGCCCCTGCGCCCGCCCCAGCCAGAGGCCGAGCGCGGCCCAGACCACGGCCAGCGGAACCACCACGCCGACCAGACCGCCCAGGGCCAGCCCCAGGCGCCCGAGCAGGCCCTCGGTCTGCGCCCCCATCACGTCGCCGGCGCGGTACACGAAGGTGTCGATGAAGGCCTTCGCCTTGTACTTGTCTTCGCGGCCGACCACGGTGAACAGGGTCTCGCGCGCGGGCCGGGTCAGGCCGCGCTGTACCGCGCGGTTGGTGGCCTCGAGCAGGATCAGCACCGCGAAGGAGCCGTAGATCGCCAGCCCCACGAAGCCGATCGCCATCGCGATCGGCAGCAGCGCCAGCGCGAACGCCAGGCCCAGCCGCCTGATGATGCGGCCGGTGAGCGTGAGCTGCAGCGCCAGGACCGCCACCTGGGTCCACATGTCGATGCTCCCGAGCAAGCCGGCGCGGGCATCGAGATCGGTCTCGGCGGCCGCCACCATCTGCAGCCGGGTGAAATAGATGAAGGTCGCCACGATGGTCATGATGACGACGTAGCCGGCGATCCCCAGCAGGTACGGCGAGGAGAACACCGCGCGGGCCCCGGCCCAGGCGCTGCCGCCGATCCGCACCGCTTCCTCGGCCAGGGCGGTCGCCGGGCCGGTGGCCTGCCCGCGATCCGGCCGCATCCGCACCAGCAGCCAGGCCAGGGCGATCGCCAGCGTCAGGAACAGCCCCGCCACCAGCAGCAGGTTCGGCGTTCCCAGCGGGCCGGCCAGCCGCGAGGCCAGCCAGGGCCCGAAGATCGCGCCGAGCGTCCCGCCGACCGCGATCAGGGCGAAGAAGCGCTTGGCCTGTTCGCTGGAGAAACGGTCGGCGAGCAGCGCCCAGAACACCATCGTCACGAACAGGTTGAACACGCTGAACCAGACGTAGAACACCTGCCCGCTGCGCTCGCCCACGGCGCCGGGTGCGAACTGCAACAGCGCCCAGAAGCCGACCAGGCTCAGCACGAAGAAGCCGTAGGTCGCGGAGATGAAGTGCAGGCGACGGAAGCGGGCGACCAGCCAGCCGAACACCGGGTTGACCAGCAGGGTCGCCAGGGCGGTGCCGATGAACAGCCAGCGCACGCTCTCGATGCCGCGTTCCATGCCCAGCGCATCGCGCGCCGGGCGCAGCATCATCAGCGCGGTCAGGATGCAGAAGAAGAACACCGCGGCCACGAGCACCGGCGCGATCTCCTCGCGGCGGAGGTTGAACAGTCCAGCGATCCGCTCGCGCATACAGGCCTCCATCGCGGTTCGGGAGCGCTGCCTGGCGACAGCGCGCGGGAATGCCGGCTATCCGGCGGGATGCGGTGCTTCCGGCGTCGGCGCGACGGATCCCGCGGCCCCGACCGCGGCTTCGCTGCGCTGGCGGTAGAACTCGAGTGCGGTGTCCTCGAAATTGCCGATCAGCAGCTTCGCCAGCGGCTCGGCGTACCAGTTGAAGCGGGTGCTGACGCGGTAGTCCATTCGCAGGGTCAGCCTGGTGGCGTCGCCGGTCGGTTCCAGCGTGTAGATGGTATCGCCGAGATCGAAATAGTCGCCGCCGATGCGGACGTGGTCGTCGAGCGCGCGCGGCGGGATGGAGTCCGCGTCGAAGCGGTAGCGGAACCGGACCCGGCGCTCCGGAATCCATTCGGTGACCACCTGCTCGAAGCGGATCCCCTTGCCCATGCGGATGCGGCGGACCCGGCCCTCGGCGGTTTCCCCGGTGATGCCCGAGACCGGCAATGGCACGCCGATGCGATACATCCAGCCGCGGTCGACCTCCTCGGGGCGAATCGCATCGGCGTGGTGGATCTGCTTCCAGACCTCCGCCGGCGGGGCGGCGATGACGACGGTGCGTTCCACGCCGTCGAGCCGCCGCGGCAGGCCGGTGCCCGGCTCGAACGCGCCAAGCAGCAGCGGCAGCACGGCGATGCTGTAGGTCGCGTGCCGCGGCCAGCGTGTCCAGCGGCAGATCGCGCCCATCGCCAGCCCGCCGAGCCCGCCGAGCGTGGCGAACAGGGGAACGATGAGGATCGCGCAGATCCAGCCTTCGATCAGGATGAGCAGGGTGCCGACGACGAACAGCACGTTCGCCAGGAACGGCGCGAAGAAATAATAGCGCCAGCTCCGGCGCCGCTGCCGTTCCGCGGCGTAGACGGTCACCGCCCCGACCACGATGGGGGTCAGGAGGATGAAGCTGCCGGCCATCGCCGAGTACGCCTGTCCCGGCGATGCGCTGAAGAACAGCCGCAGCACCAAGCCGACGCCGGCGCCGGCCAGGATCGGCCACGGCAGCCGGAACGGCAGGGAGTCGCGCAGCCGGACGGGGGCTGCCGGTTCGCCCGGGGGCGCTCCAGGCTGTCGGTGGCCGGGCGTCTCGTCTTCGCTCATCGGTGAAGGCTCCTGCAGGCCTGTGCGTCGGCGGTGGCGCCAGCCGGCGCACGGCCGCGCGCCGGCGCCGTTCCAACCAGCTCGGACCGATGCGGCAGATCGTCTGGCAGGCGGATGTCCCAGGCCAGGCCCATCCGCTGCAGCGCCATCAGCGCCCACCAGCCGGGATCCCATTCGCCGGGGTGGAGCCCGAGCCTGGCCGAACCGGGAAACGCGTGATGGTTGTTGTGCCAGCATTCGCCCATCGTCAGCAGCGACGCGAAGCGCACGTTGCGGCCCTGCACGCAGGCCCCGCGGACCTGCTGGGGCATCGGGCCGTGATTGTGTGCGAACCAGCCCACCAGCCAGTGCCCGCAGACCCCCACCGTCACCCGGGCGCACACGCCCCAGAACACGAACGCCCAGCCGCCCCACCACCACAGCAGCAGCGCCCAAGGCAGCTGCTGCAGCATCCACGTGCGCTGCAGGAAGCGGTAGACCGGATCGCCGGCGACGCGCGATTCGAGCTCGATGCGCGGCGGCCGCGTCAGCCGCAGCTCGCAGTGCAGCTGCCACCACCCGTCCAGGAACAGGGAACGCCCGTGCCCGAGATAGTCGTGGCAGTGCGGCAGGCGTTGCGCGTAATCGCGCAGATCGTGCGTGCGCAGCAGCCCGAGCGGGCCCGCCAGTCCGACAAGCACGCCGCAGTAGACGAGGAAGTACTCCAGCCATCTTGGGCACTGGAAACTGTCGTGAATCAGCTTGCGGTGCATGCCGAGCGAGTGCCCCAGCAGGAGCATCGCAGCGGTGGAGGCGACGAACAGCGCGAACGCACTCCAGCGGAAGGTCAGTGCGCCTCCGGCCACCGCGCCGACCGCCATCGCGGTCAGCCAGAGCGAGCGGACGGGTTCCCAGTGCACGGTGCCGTCCAGCACGCTGCGCCCGTCCGCTGCGCGAACGCGGTGATCCTGGAGGCTTTGCGGCAGCATCGCCATTCCTGCCTTCCCCATGCGTTATTCCTTCGCCGCGGCGTGCGTGGCGTGAGGATGCCATGCGCCGGCTGCCCGCGCGCCTGCCGTCTCGTTCGAGCGGGCCCGGCGTGCGGGGAATTCCCGGACCCGAAGCCCGTCAACGGCTGGCTGGTTCGCCTCCGCGACAGACAGGCGCCGCGGCGGTCCGGGCGCGCATTCTCCACGCGGATCAGGCGAACAGCGCGAGCAGTTCGTCCTGCTGTTCGCGCTCGAGCAGGGGGCCGACGCCGGCCCGCAGATTGTCCCGCTGGCGATGCGGCTTGCCGGTGGCGGGGATCACCGCGGTCACCGCGGGGTGGCTGAGCGCGAACTTCAGGAACATCTGCGCCCAGGAGCCGACCCCCACCGCGGCCGCCCAGTCCGGCAGTGGCCTGTTCTCGACCTGCGCGAACAGCTTGCCATCGTCGAAGGCGCGGTTGATCAGCACCGCCACGCCCAGTTCCTGCGCCGCCGGCAGCAGCGACTCGGCGGCCTGCGGCGCGCTGACCGAATAGTTGATCTGGATGAAGTCCGGCCGCTCGGCGCGCATGATGCGTTCCAGCTCGGCGTGCCCGCTCTCCAGGTAGTGGGTCAGGCCGACGTACTTCGTCAGCCCCTGCTCCTTGAGTTCGCGCGCGTAGGGCAGGGCGATTTCCCAGGCGCGCAGGTTGTGCACCTGCAGCAGCTCGACGCGGTCGGTGCGCAGCCGGCGCAGCGACCCGGCCCACTGCGCCTCCATCGCGGCGCGGTCGTCGGCGGCGATCTTGGTGGCGAGGAAACAGCGGTCGCGCCAGCCGCCCTCGTCGAGCAGGGCGCCGAGCACCTCCTCGGCGTTGGAGTAGTTGGGCGAAGTGTCGAAGACGCTGCCGCCGCCCTCGAAGAACACCCGGACGGTCTCCTTCAGGGTCTCGAACTCCGGGGAATCCAGCGGCACCTCGTAACTGCCCGAGGTGCCGGCGCCGATCACCGGCAGCGCCTCGCCGGTGGCGGGAACGAGGCGGGCGATCAGCGGACCGGCGTCGGTCGCGGCCGCGGCGGCCGGTGCCGCAGCGGCGGCGGGCGCGGCCCGGGCCCGCGCCGGCGCCGGCGCCGGCGCCGCCTCGCGACCGCAGGCGGCCAGCGGTGCCAGCGCCAGGCCGGTGGCTGCGAGCGAGGCGGAGCTCAGAAAGTCGCGGCGGGAGGTCATCGCGGTTCCTCGGCGGGGCGGTGTTTCATCCTAGTGCGGGGCCGGAAGAACGCAATACGGCGTGCTCAAGGCCTGGCAGCGGCGGTCGATACCGTGGCGGTAGCGCGGGACGCCGGTCTGGGCGGCGCAGCGCATGCGCCGGCACCGGGCGGGGCACGCCACCGCCGCTGCGGCGGGCCGGCCGTGGGCATCAACCGGGAGTTCGGATTGAAAGTCGAAGAGTGCCGGGTCGCGGTGGCCGATCTCACCGAGGGCATGTACGTCTGCCGCCTCGACCGGCAGTGGGAGGGCACGCCGTTCCCGCTGCAGGGCGTGGCGATCCGCTCGCAGGCCGACATCGATGCCCTGGCGCGGCACTGCAGCTGGGTCTACGTCGACGTCCTGCTCGGGGTGGCGCCGGCCGCCCGGGCCGTGGGCGGCGCCCCGGGGCGCGCCTACGCCGCCCACGAGATCGAGGCACTGCAGCACAGCCGCGTCTATCCCGAACTGGCCAGCTTCGACGCCGAGCTGCCGCAGGCGCGGGACGCGCAGGCGCAGGCGGCGCGGCTGGCCGGCCGGATCCTGGACGATGTGCGCGAGGGGCGCAGGATCTCGCCCGAGGACGTGCGCGGCGCGGTCGAGCCGATGGTGCGGAGCATGGTGCGCAACGTCGACGCCTTCCTGTGGATCGACCGCCTGCGCACGCGCGGCGCCTACGAGTACGGCCATGCGCTCAACTGCAGCGCGCTGGCGGCGGCGTTCGGCCGCCACGTCGGCTTCCCGGAACCGCTGCTGGTCGACATGGCCAGCGGCGCGCTGCTGCTCGACATCGGCAAGCTGCAGGTGGCCCCGGAACTGCTGGCGCGGCCCGGGCCGCTCGACGCTGCCGAGATGGGCGCGGTGCGGGCCCACGTTGAAAGGGCGCTCGAAGTGCTGGACGACAGCGCCGCGGTCCCGGCCCACGTGCGCGAGATGATCCGCACCCACCACGAGCGCATCGACGGCAGCGGCTACCCGGGCGGACTGGAGGGCGAGCGGATCCCGCTGCTGGGGCGCATCGCCGCGGTGATCGACTCCTACGATGCCATGACCAGCGACCGCCCGCACCGCAAGGCGGCCGGTCAGCACGTGGCGCTGCAGGAACTCTACCGCGGCCGCGATCGTCTGTACTCGGCCGAGGTGGTGGAGCAGTTCATGCAGTGCATGAGCGTGTACCCGGTCGGCTCGCTGGTGGAACTGAGCAGCGGCGAGGTGGCCATCGTGATGGCGCAGAACGCGGCGCGGCGGCTGATGCCCAGGGTGATGCTGCTGACGGCCCCCGACAAGCAGCCGCTGCGCGACTTCGGCACGCTCGACCTGATGATGCAGGGCGACCGCGACGTCGCGGTCCGGATCGCGGCGCCGCTGCCGCCGGGCGCCTACGGGCTCGACCCGGTCGAGCTGTTCCTGTGAGCATGCGGGCGCCCGGGGCGAAGGCGGCGCGCCCATGCTGAACCGCGCCGCCGTGCTGCGGGCGGTGGCCGCGGCCATCGATTCGGGCCGCCCCGGCCCCGGCGCGCTCGGAGTCCTGGTGGTGCGCAGCCAGCGCATGCGCGAGACCGAGCTGGCGCTCGGCTACGCCGTCGGCGAGCGGGTGGCGGCGGCGATGGAGGCCGCGCTGGTCGCGGCGCTGCGCCCGCACGACGCGGTGCTGCGCATCGGCGAATACGACTTCCTGCTGCTGCTGCCCGCGCTGCGCAGCCGGCAGCATGCTGCGCTGGCCGGAGCCAAGCTGGTGCGGACCCTGCAGCAGCCGGTGTCGCTGGACGGCTGGCAGGTGCAGCCTTCGATCGCGGTGGGCGCGGCGCTGTGCCCGGACCACGGCGACGATCCCGAGCAGCTGTGCCGGCGCGCGGACCGCGCCTGCGACGACGCGCTCGCGGGCGGCGAGGGGTTCGCGTTCTGGCAGCGGCCCGCGATCGCCGCGCAGTTCACCCACGAAGAGCTGCGCGACGCGCTCGCCGGCAACCGCCTGGAGCTGTACCTGCAGCCGATCCTGGACCTGCGTGCCGAGCGCGTCGTCGGCTACGAAGCGCTGGCGCGCTGGGCGCACCCGCGCATCGGCCCGGTGGCGCCGCCGGACTTCGTCGGTGCCGCCGAACGCACCGGCCTGATCGGCGAGCTGACCCGCTGGAGCCTCAATGTCGCCCTGCGCCAGGTCGCGCAGATGCGTCGCGCCGGCCGCCCGGTGCGGGTCAACGTCAACCTGTCGGCCGCCGCGCTGCAGCTGCCCGGATTCGTGCCGCAGGTACTGGACCTGCTGCGCTTCTGGGAGGTGCCGCCGGAAGGCCTGGTGCTGGAAGTCACCGAGAGCGCGCTGATGCGCGACGTCGCCCGCTGCCAGGCGCTGCTGGCGGCGCTGCGCGACGCCGGGGTCGGCATCTCGATCGACGACTTCGGCACCGGTTACTCGTCGATGGCCTACCTGCGGCAGCTGCCCGCGGGGGAGCTGAAGATCGACCGCAGCTTCGTCGCCGACATGACCGAGGACCGCCGTTCGCGGCGCCTGGTCGGCTCGATGATCGACCTGTCCCACCATCTCGGGCTGGAGGTGGTGGCCGAAGGCGTGGAGGACGCGGCCACGCTCACGCTGCTGCGCGAACTCGGCTGCGACCACGCCCAGGGGTACCTGATCGGCCGGCCGGCCCCGGCCACGGAAACGGTGGCGGTGGCGGCCTCAGCCGCCTGAGTCGAGCAGGCGCCAACCGTGCGCATACACGGCATGGCCGTCGTCCCTGGCGAAGCCCAGCAGCGTGAGCCGGGCCCGTTCGGCCACCGCGATCGCCAGCGCGGTGGGCGCCGACATCGCCGCCATCAGGCCGATGCCGGCGCTGGCGGCCTTCATCGCCATCTCGTAGCTGGCGCGGCTGGTGACCACCAGGAAGCCGCGGTCGGGGCGCTCGCCGCCCCGGTGCATCGCACCGATGAGCTTGTCCAGCGCGTTATGGCGGCCGATGTCCTCCCGCGCGAGTTTCAGGCCTCCTTCGGCATCGGCCCATCCGGCGCCGTGGGTGGCGCCGGTCAAGGCATTGAGCGCCTGCGCCGCGGCCAGTTCGCGCAGCGCCCGCCGCACCGCCGCGGCTTCGACCCGGAGCCCCGCGGCCACCGGCGGCGGCTGGCGCAGCGCGGTTTCCAGCAGCTCGCTGCCGCAGATCCCGCAGCCGCTGCGCCCGGGCAGGGTGCGGCGCCGTTGCAGCAGCGCCTCGGCGCGCGCCGCCGGGATCGACAGGCGCACTTCCATGCCTTCGACGCGCTCTTCGACGCCCTCGATCGCCGCGTCGGCGGCAGCCGCGACGATCCCCTCGCTGAGCGCGAAGCCGATGGCGAAGTCCTCCAGGTCCGCGGGCGTCGCCATCATCACCGCGAATGGCGCCCCGTTGCAGACCAGCGCCACCGGCACCTCCTCGGCGACGTGGTCGCCGTGGCGCAGCCGGCCGGACCCGTGCCAACGCTCCACGGTGCGCAGCACGCTGCCCGGCACGGCTGCGATCGGTACGGCGGGGCGCTTGGGCAGGGTCATGGCGGCATGGCGGCGGCGGCCAGCGGCGGATGCCGCGTCGGCCGCGCGCCGGTTGCCCGGTCGCGGCCCGCCGACCTTAACGCACGCCGCGTCCCTGCGCTGCGAAGGCGGCGCCCGGACGGATGCGGCCGCCACCCCCGCGAAGTGCAGGCGCGAAGCGCCCGATGGGAGCGATGGAACTCGCGACATCGCAACCCCGCCGACCGTCCCGCCCCGGGGCGAACGCAGCTCGCCGGGGTCAGCGGATCGGTTCGTCCAGGATCAGCTGGCGCACGAAGCGCACCGGCGGCGCGCCCGTGGCCAGGACCTCGTCGTGGTAGGCCTTCAGGTCGAACGCCTCGCCGCGCGCCTGCTCGACCGCGCGGCGCATGTCGAAATGCTCCTGCGCGCCGGCGAAATAGGTGGGCAGTTGCGCGGAGGTGAGCTGGGCGCGCACCCATTTGCCGGCCGCCTCGCGCTCCTGCTGGAAGGTGGTCCGGACCATCAGCTCCATCGCCCGCTCGCGGTCCCAGCCGTCCACGTGCACGCCCTGGTCGAGGATCGCGTTGGCCACCGCGCGCAGGTAGAACTTCAGCTGCACCAGGCGGAACAGCGGGTCGCCGCCGAGATAGCCTGCGTCGGCCATCATGTCCTCGGTGTAGACCGCCCAGCCTTCCGCGAACGGACCCGAGCGCAGCACCGCGCGCAGGGTGGAGGGGTGCTTCACCGAATGCGCACCCTCCAGGTAGTGGCCCGGCATCGCCTCGTGGATCGAGAGCAGATGGATCATGCGGTCGTTGTATTCGCGCAGGAACGAATCGGTCTGCTCGTCGCTCCAGTCGTCGGGGATCGGCGAGATCGCGTAGTAGGTGTCCAGGCCCTTGTCGAGCGGGCCGGGCGAATCGCAGTAGGCCACCGCCACGCCGCGCTGGAATTCGGGCATCAGGATGATCTGGACCGGATCGTCCGGCACCGTCACCAGGTCGTGCTCGCGGGTGAAGGCGGTGGCCTGCTCCAGGGTCTGCCTGGCGAAGTCGACGACCTCCTCGCGCCCCGGCTTCTCTGCATAGGCCAGCTCCAGCGCTGCCTCGATCGCGGCCTGGCGCTGGTCGTCGTCGGGCCGCTCCGGCAGCGCCGGCGCGCCGGGCGCGTCCTTCAGCACGGTCCGGGCGATCGAGTACATCTCGTCGCGGACGCGGGCGATGTCGGCCTCGGCGCGCTGGCGGATGTCCTGGCGCGTGAGCTCGGAATTGAGCGCGAAGCGCAGCTTCTGGTCGTACAGCCCGGCACCGATGCGGAAGTCGCCGGCCGCGTTCGGTACCAGGGTCTCCTCCAGCCAGGTCTGGTGCTCGGCGACCGCCGCGCGCAGGCCCGCGACGGCCGCATCGAGGCGCTCGCGCTGCGCGCCGTCCAGCTGGTCGAGGTTGGGGGTAATGAACTCGTCGACCAGGGCGAGGATGCCCCGGTTCTGCTGCGCCACGGTCTCGGCGTGGATCTTGGGCACCCGCGCCGGGTCCAGGTTCTCGCGCGCCTGCGCGAACAGCGCCGGCAGTTTCTCCATGCGCGCGGTGGCGGACTGCAGGCGCTCGGGCAGCGGCGCGAACTCGCGCGCCATCAGGCCGTAGATCGCGCCGCCGGCCAGGCTGTTGTAGAGCAGCGGATCCCAGGCCCACGACTGCAGCGTCTCGGCGGTCCAGATCTCGCCTTCCAGTTGGTTGCGCAGGATCGCCGCGTCCACCTGGTTCTCGCGCGACAGGCGCGCGGCATCGATCGCGTCCAGTTCGGCCAGCAGCTCGCGCGCCAGTTCCAGCGCGCGGGCGCGGCCCTCGGCGCTCAGGTCGTCGAGTTCGCCGTCGTAGCGATGGTCGCCGATCTGGGTGGCCGAGACCGGCGAAACCGCGAACCAGCCGTCCAGGGCGCGCTGCGAGAGCTGGGCGAAGCGCGCGTCGGCGACCGCGTCGACCGCAGCGTCGGCCTCGGTGGGAGCGGGCGCCGTGGAACCGGCAGGGGGCGCTTCGCTGCGCTGGCAGGCCGACAGCGCGGCGAGCAGGGCGAGGGCGAGGAGGCGATGACGCATGGGTGGGCTCCGGGGCGGTCAGCCGGGCAGCATAGGGGCGGGCGGGGCCCGGCGCATGTGCCGCAAGCCGTGGTTTGACGGTCGGAGGGGGCGGGGCAAGAATGCGGGCCGACGCGACCGGCCCGGTTGCCGGCGCCGCGCCCGGCGCACTTCCTGGAGACGCCCATTGCAAC
This sequence comes from Luteimonas endophytica, assembly GCF_029887875.1. Taxonomy (GTDB): domain Bacteria; phylum Pseudomonadota; class Gammaproteobacteria; order Xanthomonadales; family Xanthomonadaceae; genus Luteimonas; species Luteimonas endophytica. The sequence continues at coordinate 149,712 of NZ_JARXRM010000044.1, read as the reverse complement.
GACGTGATTTCCTCGCCCTCGGCGCCCTCGGCGGCCTCGGCGTGGGCGGCCTGGTCCTGCCGCCGTTCATGGGTCGCGCGATCGCCGCCGAGGCATTGCCGGAGCGGTTCGACGTCGCCTTCAAGAAGCGCCTGGCCGATGCCGCGCTGAACGCGGCCAGCGGCGACGGCGCCGGCTACTGCGACGTGCGCATCGGCCGCTATCTGCGGCAGGCGCTGACGACCCGCGAGGACAAGGTCGAGAACGTGGTCAGCACCGAGTCCACCGGCGTCGGGGTGCGGGTGATCGCCGGCGGTGCCTGGGGCTTCGCGGCCACCAACACGCTGACCGAGGCGGGCGTGGCGGAGGCGGCCCGGCAGGCCACCGCGATCGCCAAGGCCAACGCGAGGATCCAGACCGAGCCGGTGCGGCTGGCGCCGGTGCAGGGCGTGGGCGAGGTGTCGTGGCGCACGCCGATCCGCCGCAACGCGATGGAAGTGCCGGTCGCGGAGAAGATCGACCTGCTGCTCGGGGTCAACGCCGCGGCGCTCGCGGCCGGCGCCGACTTCATCGCCTCGCGGATGTTCCTGGTCAACGAGCAGAAGTACTTCGCCAGCACCGACGGCTCCTACATCGACCAGGACGTGCACCGGATCTGGGCGCCGTTCACCGTCACCGCCATCGACAAGCGGAGCGGCCGGTTCCGCACCCGCGACGGCCTGGCCTCGCCGATGGGGCTGGGTTACGAGTACCTGGACGGCGATGCGGCCGGCCGGGTGCAGCTGCCCGGCGGGGTGGTCGCGTACGCCGGATCCTACGACATGCGCGAGGACGCGGTGGCCGCCGCCAGGCAGGCGCAGGAGAAGCTGAAGGCGCCCTCGGTCGAGCCCGGCAGGTACGACCTGGTGCTCGATCCCACCAACCTGTTCCTGACCATCCACGAGAACGTCGGCCACCCGCTGGAACTGGACCGGGTGCTCGGCTACGAGGCCAACTACGCCGGCACCAGCTTCGCCACCCTCGACAAGCGCGAGCAGGGCTACCGCTACGGCAGCGAGCGGGTGAACTTCTTCGCCGATCGCGTGCAGCCGGGCAGCCTGGGGGCGGTGGGCTACGACGACGAGGGCGTCAAGGCCAGGCGCTGGGACCTGGTGCGCGACGGCGTGCTGGTCGACTATCAGGCGACCCGCGACCAGGCCCACATCCTCGGTCACGAGCGCTCGCACGGCTGCAGCTACGCCGATTCCTGGTCCAGCGTGCAGTTCCAGCGCATGCCCAACGTGTCGCTGGCGCCGGGACGCGAGCCGCTGGATCCGGCGGCAATGATCGCGGGGGTGGAGAACGGCATCTACATCCTCGGTCGCGGCTCGTACTCGATCGACCAGCAGCGTTACAACGCCCAGTTCGGCGGGCAGTTGTTCTACCGGATCAAGGACGGCGAGATCGCCGGCATGGTCGAGGACGTCGCCTACCAGATCCGCACCCCGGAGTTCTGGGGCGCCTGCGCGGCGATCTGCGACGAGCGCGATTTCCGCCTCGGCGGTTCGTTCTTCGACGGCAAGGGCCAGCCCAGCCAGGTCTCGGCGGTCTCGCACGGCACGGCGACGACCCGCTTCGACGGCGTCAACGTCATCAACACCGCGCGCAACCTGGGGTAGGGCGGGCCGGCCGCGCGCTTGCGCTCGCGTCTATGCCAAAAGTCATTTGACGCCCCTGCGGCTGGCGGCAAGAATCGAATGGTCATGGCGACGGACGTCGCGCGTGCCTCCGCAACCCATTCAGCCCGGCCGCCTGCGCGCCGCGGCGCCATCACGGGAGAGCTGCCTTGCAACGACGTGACTTCCTGGCCCTCGGCGGCCTCGGACTGGGCGGGCTGGTCCTGCCCTCGTACTTCGGCCGCGCGATCGCCGCCGAGGAGCTGCTGTCGACCTTCGATCCCGCGCTCAAGAAGCGCCTGGCCGATGCCGCGCTGAACGCGGCCAGCGGCGACGGCGCCAGCTACTGCGACGTGCGCATCGGCCGCTACCTGCGCCAGTTCGTGATGACCCGCGAGGACAAGGTCCAGAACGTGGTCAGCACCGAGTCCACCGGCGTCGGGGTGCGGGTGATCGCCGGCGGCGCCTGGGGCTTCGCGGCCACCAACACGCTGACCGAGGCGGGCGTGGCGGAGGCGGCCCGGCAGGCCACCGCGATCGCCAAGGCCAACGCGAAGATCCAGACCGAGCCGGTGCGGCTGGCGCCGGTGCAGGGCGTGGGCGAGGTGTCGTGGCGCACGCCGATCCGCCGCAACGCGATGGAAGTGCCGGTCGCGGACAAGGTGGACCTGCTGCTCGGGGTCAATGCCGCGGCGCTGGAGGCCGGCGCCAGCTTCGTCAACTCGATGCTGTTCCTGGTCAACGAGCAGAAGTACTTCGCCAGCACCGACGGCTCCTACATCGACCAGGACGTGCACCGGATCTGGGCGCCGATGACGGTGACCGCGATCGACAAGGAGAGCGGCAAGTTCCGCACTCGCGACGGCCTGTCATCGCCGATGGGCATGGGCTTCGAATACCTGGACGGCGCCGCCTCCGGCAAGACCACGCTGCCCAACGGCGTGGTCGTGTACGGCATGTCCTACGACATGCGCGAGGACGCGGTGGCCGCCGCCAAACAGGCGCAGGAGAAGCTGAAGGCGCCCTCGGTCAAGCCCGGCCAGTACGACCTAGTCCTCGATCCCTCGCACACCTGGCTGACCATCCACGAATCCATCGGCCACCCGCTCGAGCTGGACCGGGTGCTCGGCTACGAGGCCAACTACGCCGGCACCAGCTTCGCCACCCTCGACAAGCGCGAGCAGCGCTTCCAGTACGGCAGCGACATCGTCACCGTGTTCGCCGACAAGGTGCAGCCCGGCAGCCTCGGCGCGGTGGGTTACGACGACGAGGGCGTCAAGACCAAGCGCTGGAACCTGATCGCCGACGGCAAGCTGGTCGACTACCAGACCATCCGCGACCAGGCGCACATCCTCGGCAAGACCGAGTCCGACGGCTGCTGCTATGCCGATTCCTGGTCCAGCGTGCAGTTCCAGCGCATGCCCAACGTGTCGCTGGCCGCCGGCAAGGACGAGCTGAGCGTGGCGGACATGATCAAGGACGTCGAGAACGGCATCTACATCATCGGCGACGGTTCGTTCTCGATCGACCAGCAGCGCTACAACGCCCAGTTCGGCGGGCAGCTGTTCTACGAGATCAAGGACGGGGAGATCGCCGGCATGGTCGAGGACGTCGCCTACCAGATCCGCACCCCGGAGTTCTGGAACGCCTGCGCCGCGATCTGCGACGAGAGCGACTACCGCCTCGGCGGCTCGTTCTTCGACGGCAAGGGCCAGCCCAGCCAGGTTTCGGCGGTCTCGCACGGCTCGGCCACCGCGCGCTTCAACGGCATCAACGTGATCAACACCGCCCGCTCGCTCGGCTGACCGGCGCCCAGGAGATTCCAAGCACATGACCATCTTCACCGAAGAGCAAGCCAAGGCCATCCTCGACAAGGTCATCGCCCTGTCGACCGCCGACGAATGCACCGCGACGCTGGCGGGCTCGATCGACGGCAATATCCGTTTCGCGCTCAACAATGTCTCCACCAGCGGCCTGGTCACCAACGCCGAGCTCGGCGTGCAGGTGGCGTTCGGCCGGCGCGTCGGCACCGCCACGGTCAACGAGTTCGACGACGCCGCGCTCGAGCGCGTGGTGCGCCGCGCCGAGGACCTGGCGCGGCTGGCGCCGGAGAACCCGGAGTTCATGCCGGCGATCGGCAAGCAGGAGTACCGCCCCAGTCCCACCTTCAGCGAGTCCACCGCGGGCATCACCCCGGAGTTCCGCGCCCAGGTGGCGGCCGACTCGATCGCCCCGTGCCGCGAGGAAAACCTGGTGGCCGCCGGGTTCCTCGACGACGGCCAGGGCTTCCAGGCGTTCGCCAACAGCAACGGCAACTTCGGCTACCAGAAGACCACCAACTTCAACTACACCTGCACCGTGCGCACCGAGGACGGCCGCGGCTCGGGCTGGGTCGGGCGCAACCTGAAGGACGCCAGCGATTTCCAGGCCTCGCGCGACATCCGCGTGGCCATGCGCAAGGCCAGCGAATCGGCCGAGGCCCGCGCGCTGGAGCCGGGCAAGTACACGGTCATCCTGGAACCGGCCGCGGCCGCGGGCCTGGTCTCGTTCATGATGCGGTTCTTCGACGCCCGTACCGCCGACGAGGGCCGCAGCTTCCTGTCGAAGAAGGGCGGCGGCAACAAGCTCGGCGAGCAGGTCTACGATCCGCGGGTCAACATCGTCTCCGACCCGTGGCACGCCGACGCACCGGTCCTGCCCTGGGACGGCGAGGGCCTGCCGCGCGAGCGCATGGCCATCATCGAGGACGGCAAGGTGGCGGCGCTCGACTATTCGCGCTTCTGGGCCAAGGAACAGGGCAAGCGCGCTGTCGGCCGGCCCGGCAACCTGCTGATGGCGGGCGGCGACAAGTCCACCGCGGAGCTGATCGCCGGCACCGACCGCGGCATCCTGGTGACCCGCACCTGGTACATCCGCATGGTCGATCCGCAGACGGTGCTGCTGACCGGGCTGACCCGCGACGGCACCTTCTACATCGAGAACGGCGAGCTCAAGTACCCGGTGAAGAACTTCCGCTTCAACGAGTCGCCGGTGATCATGCTCAACAACATCGACGAGCTCGGCCGCCCGGTGCGGGTCGCCGGCGACGAGTCCAGCTTCGTGATGATGCTGCCGCCGATGAAGCTGCGCGATTTCACCTTCACCTCGCTGTCGGACGCGGTGTAGCGATGCGCCGCGCGGCTCAGTGCCGGTCCTAGGCTCCCGCCGTCTTCCGCGGGTCGCGGGAAGCGGCGGGACGGGGCACCCATGACGCGCGGCCAATTCCTGCGGCTGGCGCTGGGTGGGGCCGCCTTCGCCGCGCTGCCCGCGCCGCTGCGCGCCGCCGCCGCGTACGACTTCTGGTTCACCCGGCTGCGCTACGACTCCGGAGACTGGGACGTCGACGCGCGCATGCCCTCCAACGTCATCACCGCGCTGATCGACTACACCAACCTGCGCGTGGATCCGGAGGAGCGGGTGGTGGACCTGGCCGACCCGGCGATGCTGCAGGCGCCGTTCTGCTATCTGGCCGGGCACAAGCTGGTCGAGTTCAACCCGGCCGAGCGCCGCAACTTCGAGCGCTACGTGCGCAGCGGCGGCTTCGTCTTCGCCGACGACTGCAACCACGATATCGACGGTCTGTTCGCCAAGTCGTTCGCGGCGCAGATGGCGGCGATCTTCGGCCCGCGGGCGCTGCGCAGGCTGCCCAACGACCACGCCCTGTACCGCAGCTTCTTCCGTTTTCCGGACGGCCCGCCGGCGACCAGCTACGAGCTCAACGGCTGGGGCGACGACCTGATCCACGACTACCTGCAGGGCATCGAGACCGACCGGCGCCTGGGCGTGCTCTACAGCAACAAGGACTACGGCTGCGAATGGGACTACGACTGGCGCAACAAGCGCTTCCTGGCCGAGGACAACACCAAGTTCGCCGTCAACATCGTCATGTACGCCCTGACCTCGTGACCCGGCATTGCGCGCCGGCGACCCCGGTGCCGGCCGTGGGAGCGACCGAAGTGGCGGCACTGCCGCCTCACGCGCCCGTCGGCGATCTCTCGCCCGGGGCGGGAAACGCACCACTCAGCCCGGACCCCGCATGACCGACATCGTTTCCGAAACCGACGTTCAGACCCATCTCGCCCGCCTCGGCGATCTGCGCGAGGCGATCGCGCAGGCCGTGGTCGGCCAGGCCGACGTGGTCGAGCAATTGCTGATCGGCCTGTTCGCCGGAGGCCACTGCCTGCTCGAGGGGGTGCCCGGCCTGGGCAAGACGCTGCTGGTGCGCACCCTCGGGCAGGCGCTGGCGCTGGACTTCCATCGCGTGCAGTTCACCCCGGACCTGATGCCGAGCGACATCCTCGGCACCGAACTGCTGGAGGAGGACCACGGCACCGGTCATCGCCATTTCCGCTTCCAGCAGGGGCCGGTGTTCACCAACCTGCTGCTGGCCGACGAGCTCAACCGCACCCCGCCCAAGACCCAGGCGGCGCTGCTGGAGGCGATGCAGGAGCGGACCGTCAGCTATGCCGGGGTCACCCACGCCCTGCCGTCGCCGTTCTTCGTGCTGGCCACGCAGAACCCGATCGAGCAGGCCGGCACCTATCCGCTGCCCGAGGCGCAGCTGGACCGGTTCCTGCTGCAGATCCGGGTCGCCTATCCCGACGAAGCCGAAGAGCGCGCGATCCTGGCGCAGACCACCGGCGCGGCGGCCGCGCAGGTGCCGCAGGTGATGCGCGGCGAGGAGGTGCTGGCGCTGCAGGCGCTGGTGCGCGAGGTGCACGTCGGCGAGGAGCTGCTGACCTGGATCACCCGGCTGGTGCGCGCCAGCCGCCCCGGCGAGGGCGCGACGGAGGCGGTGCGCGGTTTCGTGCGCTGGGGCGCGGGCCCGCGCGCCGGCCAGTCGCTGGTGCTGGCGGCCAAGGCGCGCGCGCTGCTGCGCGGGCGCCTCGCCGCCACCCGCGAGGACGTGCAGGCGCTGGCCGCGCCGGTGATGCGCCACCGCCTGCTGCTGTCGTTCGCCGCCGAGGCGGAGCAGGTCGACGCCGACGCGGTGATCGCCGGGCTGCTGCGCGACGTGCCGTTCCCCGACGCCTGAGCGGCGACCGCGTGTACGACCCGATCCCGCCCGAGGTCCGCCCGCGGCTGCGCGCGCTGCGGATCCGGCCGCGGCGCGCGGCCGGCGGGCGGGGCATCGGCGCGCACCACAGCCGCAGCCGCGGCGCGGGGCTGGAGTTCGCCCAGTACCGCGCCTACGACCCGGGCGACGAGCCGCGCCAGATCGACTGGAAGCTGTACGCGCGCAGCGACCGGTTCTTCGTGCGCGAGGCCGAACGCGAGAGCCCGTTGACGGTGTGGGTGCTGGTGGATGCCAGCGCGTCGATGGGCCAGGCCGACGCCGGCCGTCCCGAATGGACGCGGCTCGACGCCGCCAGGGCGCTGGCCGCCTGCATCGCCGAGGTGGCGATGGCCCAGGGCGACGCCTGCGGGCTGGTGGCGTTGCGCGCGGCCGGCCCGCAGCTGGTCCCGCCGGGCACCGGTCCGCGCCAGCGCGACCGGCTGCTGCTGGCGCTGCGGAGCGTGACCGCGGACGGCGGATTTCCCGACCCCGAGCGCCTGGCGCCGGTCTGGGAGCGGGTGGCGCCCGACGATATGGTGGTGCTGCTGTCCGACTGCTTCGACGGGGACTGCGTGGCGCTGGCCGAGCGCCTGGCCGCGGCGCGGCGCGAGGTGCTGGCGGTGCAGGTGCTGACCGCGGAGGAGCGCGACTTCCCGTTCCGCGAGGGCCGCCGCTTCATCGATCCGGAGACCGGCGAGGAGCTGCTGGGGGACGGTGCCGCGCTGCGCGACGAGTTCCTGCAGCGCTTCGGCGCGGCGCAGCGCGCGTTGCAAGCGCGCTTCGACGCCGCCGGGATCCGTCACGCGGGGTACGTGCTCGATCGGCCGCTCGACGAACCGCTGCGGCGCTTGTTCGGCGCGCGCCGGGAACCGGGGGGCGCATGAGCTTCGGGTTGCTGCTGCCCGCGGCACTGTCCGCCCTGGCGGCGCTGCTGCTGCCGCTGGCGATCCACCTGGCGCGCCGCAGCGAGCAGCGGCCGACGGTATTCGCGGCGCTGCGCTGGCTGCGCCAGCGGCCGAAGCCGCGGCATCGCGTGCGATTCGACGAATGGCCGCTGCTGCTGTTGCGCTTGCTGCTGCTGGCGATGCTGGCGCTATGGCTGGCGCGTCCGGTGCTGTACGGCGCGCCGGCGGCGACGCGCTGGATCGTCGCCGCCCCCGGCGTCGAGCCGGCGGCGCTGGCCGGGGCGGTCGCCGCGGATGGCGGCGACGAGATCTCCCGGCGCTGGCTGGCGCCGGGGTTTCCGCCGCTGGCGGAGCCCGAGCCGCGCGGGTCCGTGGCGCTGTCCAGCCTGCTGCGCCAGCTCGACGCCGAACTGCCCGCCGAGGCCGCGCTCACCGTGCTCGTGCCCGAGCGCCTGTCCGGCGTCGATGCCGAACGGCCGCGGCTTTCGCGCGCGGTGGACTGGCGGGTGCTGCCGGGCACGATGCCGGCGCCGGCGGTGGCGCCGCGGCGGCCACCGGTGCTGGTGGTGCGCCATGCGGCGGAGCGCGCTCCCGCGCTGCGCTACCTGCGCGCGGCCGCGCAGGCGTGGCACGGCGATGACGGCGCGCAGCCGCGGCTGGCTGCCGGCGCTGCGGACGCCGCGCTGCCGGCGGCCGGCCAGGTGCTGGTGTGGCTGGTGCCCGGCCCGCTCCCCGAGCGGGTGCGGCGCTGGATCGAGGCCGGCGGCACCGCGCTGCTCGATGCCGCGGCGACGATCGAGGATGCGCCGCGCCTGCAGCCGCTCTGGCGCGACGATCTCGGCATGCCGCTGGCGGAGGGCGCTGCCTCCGGACGCGGGCGGCTGTTGCGGCTGACCCGGCCGCTGCGGCCGGCGGCGATGCCGCAATTGCTGGAACCGGAGTTCCCGCACCGCCTGCGCGCAGTGCTGGAGCCGCCCCCGCCGCCGCCTGCGCGCGCCCTCGCCGCCGAGCACGCGCCGCTCGGCGGGGCCGCGGCATGGCCGCAACCGCCGCGCGAGCTGCGGCCCTGGTGGGCGCTGCTGGTGGCGTTGCTGGTGCTGGCCGAACGCTGGCTGGCGACCTCGCGCCGCCGCGGGGGCGCGCCGTGAACGCGGCCGACCGGCGCCTTTCCGAAGCGCTGCGCGCCGCTCGCTGGCGCAGCGCGCTCGACGTCGCGCTGTGCGCGCTGCCGCTGGCCGGCCTGGCCGCGGCCGTCGGCTGGCGCGCGGGCGGCGGCCCGGCTGCCGCGATCGCGACCACGCTGGCGCTGCTGGCGACCGGCGCGGTGCTGGTCTGGCGCCTGCGGCGCGAGGACCTGCCGCGGTTGCTGCGCCGGCTGGATGCGCGACAGCGCCAGTTCGAGGACAGCGCCGGGCTGCTGCTGGCCGGCGAACCGTCGCTCGGGCCGCTGCAGCGGCTGCAGCGCGAGCGTCTGCGCCAGCGCCTGGGCGAGGCGCCCGCACCGGACCTGCGGCTGCCCTGGTCGCGACGCCGCAACCTCCTGGCCTGGCTGCTGGCGCTGCCGCTGGCGGCGGGCGTGCTGCTGTGGCCGGTGCCGGAGCGCGAGCGCGCGGCCGTGCGGGAGACCGCGGCGGCGGGCGGCGCCGGCGCCGCGGCGCCGCGGTTGGTCGCGCATACCTTGCGCATCGAGCCGCCCGCCTACACCGCGCTGCCCGCGCGCCAAGTCGACGGCCTGGAAGCGAAGGCGCCGACGGGTTCCCGGCTGCGCTGGGCGCTGCGCTTCTCGCCGCGGCCGGCGGCGGCCGCGCTTGTCTTCCACGACGGCGCGCGCCTGGAGCTGGCGCGCGACGGCGACACCTGGCGGGCCAGCCACGTGCTCGAGCGCGCGACCCTGTACCGGGTGGTGGCGGAGGGCGCGCCGGCGCGCCCGCCGCCGCCGCTGCAGCGGCTGGACGCCATCGTGGACCGGGCGCCGCGGGTCCGGGTGCTGGCCCCGGAGCGCACCCTGACCCAGATGCAGCCCGGCCAGCGCAGCTGGGCGCTGGCGTTCCAGGCAAGCGACGACTACGGGGTGGCGACCGAGGCGCGGCTGCGCGTCACCCTGGCCCGCGGCACCGGCGAGAACATCAGCTTCGAGGAGCGCGGCCGCACCCTGCGTGGCGCCGGCGAGCGGACCGAGCGGCGCTTCGAGGCGCGCCTGGACCTGGCGGAGCTGGCGCTGGCGCCGGGCGAGGACCTGGTGGTGCAGCTCGAGGTGCGCGACAACCGCGCGCCGCGACCGCAGTCCGCGCGCAGCCCCAGCCTGATCCTGCGCCGGCCGGCCGAGCCGGTGGCCGACGTTGCGGGCCTCGAGGGGCTGGCGCGCAAGGTGCTGCCGGCGTACTTCCGCAGCCAGCGCCAGATCATCATCGATGCCGAGGCGCTGCTGGCGCAGCGGGCACGGCTGGACGGCGAGGCGTTCCTGGCGCGTTCGGACCGGATCGGCGTGGACCAGCGGCTGCTGCGGCTGCGCTACGGCCAGTTCCTGGGCGAGGAGTCCGAGGGCGGGCCGCGGCCGCTGCCGACCGCCGACGCCGACGACCATGCGCACGAGGATGCCGCGAGCACCGGGCCGGTTCTGCCGATCGACGACTTCGGCCAGGAGCCGCGGGCCGGGGAAAGCGATGGCGATGCCGGCCATGGCGAGGATGGCCACGATCACGCCGATGGCGGGGAGATCCACCAGGGGGTCGAGGAAGCGGCCGGTTCGTCCGCGGCCGCGGGGCCCGGCGATGACCACGATCATGCCGGCGCGGGCGCGGAGCCCGGCGGCATGGTCTTCGGCCGCGCGCAGGACGTGCTCGCCGAGTTCGGCCATACCCACGATATTCCGGAGGCGGCCACGCTGCTCGATCCGCAGACCCGCGAAACGCTACGCGGCGCGCTGCGCGAGATGTGGCAGTCCGAACTGCACCTGCGCCAGGGCGCTCCGGCCGAGGCGCTGCCGTACGCGTACCGGGCGCTGGAGCTGATCAAGCAGGTGCAGCAGGCCGATCGCATCTACCTGGCCCGGGTCGGGCCGGAACTCCCGCCGATCGACCCGTCGCGCCGCCTCGGCGGCGAGCGCGAGGGCATTGCCCGCCGCGCGCTGCCGGCCGCCGCCGCCGAGCGCGACGCCGACGTGCCGGCGCGCCTGTGGCGGGCGCTTGGCGAAGATGCCGACGCGGCTGCCGAAACGGCCGACCTCGCCGCGTTGGAGGCCTGGCTGCGCGACAACGAACCCAGCCTCGAGGATCCGCTGGCACTGGTGGCGGCGATCGACGCGCTCCGCAACGCGCCGGGCTGCGACGACTGCCGCCGTGCGCTGCGCGCGCTGCTGTGGACGGCGCTGGCGCCGCCGCCGGCCGCGGTACCGCGGCGCGAGGCCGGCGACGCGCAGGCGCGGCGCTACCTCGACGCGCTCGGCCCGGGCGCGCTCGACCGGGAGCGGGCACGATGAACCTGCAGGCGCTCGTTCCCGGGATCCTGGCGCTGGCGGTGGTGCTGGCATGCGCGCGGCTGCTGCTGCGGCAGTGGCGCGCGGCGCCGGCGGCGCGCGCGCGCGCCTGGCGGCTGGCGCTGCTGCTGGCGCTGCAGCCGGTGGCGGCGTGGCTGCTGTATCGCACCCTGCTGCCGCCGGAACTGCCGACCCGCGCCGGCACCATGACTGTCCTCACCGCCGGCGCCACCCGCGCCCAGCTCGATTCCGCGCCACGCGGCGAGGTGCTGGTGGCGCTGCCGGAGGCTCCGCAGCTCGCGGACGCGAGCCGCGTGCCGGACCTGGGCACCGCGCTGCGCCTGCACCCCGGCACCGCGCGCCTGCAGGTGGTCGGTGCGGGGTTGCCGGCACGCGACCGGCAAGCGGTGGGCACGCTGGCGCTGACGTTCGAGCCGCCGCCTGCCAGGCCCGGGGTGGCGGAGCTGTGGGCCCCGGCGCGGATCGCGCCCGGCGCGAGTTTCCGCATCGCCGGGCGCGTCGACGGTGCCGCCGGCGGTGCGGTGGAACTGCTGGATCCGGCCGGGCGCCGCATCGGCCTGGCCCGGCCGGAGGAGTACGGCCGGTTCGTGGTTTCCGGCACGGCGCGAGCGGCCGGCACCGCGCCTTTCGCATTGCGCGTGCGCGATGCGGACCGCGCCACGCTCGAAGAATTCGCGGTGCCGTTGTGGGTGGAGCCGCAATCTCCGCCGCGGGTGCTGATGCTGGCCGGCGCACCGAATCCGGAGTTCAAGTTCCTGCGGCGCTGGACCGCCGATGCCGGCCTGCCCGCGCACGTGCGCATCGAGGTCGGCGGCGGCGTGGCGCTGGGCGACGCGCCGCTGGCGCTGGACCCGGCGCAGCTGCGCGAGTTCGACCTGGTGGTGCTGGACGAGCGCGCCTGGGCCGGGCTCGGCCAGGCGCGGCGCGCCCGGCTCGCCGAGGCGGTGCGCGAGGGGCTGGGGTTGCTGCTGCGGGTCACCGGGCCGCTGCAGGAGTCGACGCGCCGGCAGCTGGGGACGCTGGGTTTCGAGCCCTCTGCCGGCGCCACCACGGCCGAGCTCGCCCTGGCAGGCGCGAACGCGGGCGGCGCCGATGAACGGCCGGATCCCGGCGCCGCCGAGGACGCGCCGGTGCCGGCGGGCGAAGCCGTGCCGACCCTGCTGCGCCGCGACCTCGATTTCGGCGCCGCCGACGCGGCGCAGGCCGGACCGGCCAGCGCGGACTGGCTGCGCTGGCGCGCGTACGGCCGCGGCCGGGTCGCACTCGCCACCCTGGTCGACAGCTGGCGCCTGGTGCTGGCGGGGCAGGAGGCGCTGCACGCCGCGCTGTGGAGCGAGGCGTTCGCCGTGGTGGCGCGACCCGACGCCGCGGCCGCGCCGCGGGTCGGGCCGCATCCGCGCGCGGGCGAACGTGTCGCGATATGCGGCGTCGCCGACGGCGCGCAGGTGCTGGCGCCGGACGGCGAAGAGGCGACACTGCTTCCGGATTCCGCTGCCGGAACCGACCGTTGCGCCGGCTACTGGCCGCGCGCCTCCGGCTGGCACCTGGTGCGACAGGGCGAGCGGACCTGGCCGTTCCACGTGCTGGCGGCGGAGGCGGCGCCGGGGCTGGCCGCGGCGGCGCTGCGCGAGGGCACCCTGGCGCTGGTGGGCGGCGGCATGCGCCCGGCCGGTGCGGCGGTGACCGGGCAGCCGCGGCGCGGCCGCTCCTGGCCGTGGCTGCTGGGCTGGCTGGGCGCGGTCGCGCTGCTGTGGTGGCTGGAACGCGTCCCTGCGGGCCGCCGGCATGCAGCGCCGGGTACATCCACGCCGGCGCGCGCCGCGCTAGGCTAGACGCCGACAACTGCCGGGAGAAACCAGCCATGAACCTCAGCGGAAGCTGCCACTGCGGGCGCGTCGCGTTCGATCTGGACGCCGAGATCGCCGAGGTCTACGACTGCAACTGCTCGATGTGCCGCCGGCGCGGCGGCCTGCTCGCGTTCGTTCCGCGCGAGGCGTTGACCCTGCGCACGCCTGAGGAGGCGGCCGGCACCTACCGGTTCAACAAGCACCACATCGCGCACCGCTTCTGCCCGGACTGCGGGATCGCGCCGTACAGCGAGGCTGCGGACCCGCGCACCGGCGCACCGACCGCCGCGGTCAACGTTCGCTGCCTGGAAGGCGTCGATCTGGCGGCGCTGAAGGTGGTGCAGATCGACGGCGCCAGCCTGTGACGCCCGCGGCGCGCGTCGCGGCGCTGTTCGCCGCGCTGCTGCTGCCGGCCGCGCTGGCCGGTTGCGGCGATGGTGCGCCGGAGCGGCGCCTGTCCTACGCGGCGCCCGCGGCGGCCAAGCTGGACGACGCGGTACGCGCAGCCGAGGATGGCGATGCCGACGCCGCGGCCGGGTCGATGCTGGCCTACGAGCACAGCGCCGGGGTGCGGCTGCCGGCCGCGGCGATCGCGCCGCGGCAGCGCGCGGTGCAGGATGCCTGCCGCGCGCGCAAGTTCGGCGAATGCGTGGTGCTGGCCATGCACCAGCAGGGCGGCGACTACCCGTCGGCCAGCATCACCGTGCGGATCGTGCCCGAAGGCGTGGAGCCGATGATCGCGCTCGCGGGCGAGGGCGCCGAGCTCGGCGAGCGCAGCACCCGCGCCGAGGACCTGGCGGTGGTGGTGCGCGACAACGCCCTGGCCCGGGACCGGCTGCAGCGGGAGCTGCGCCGGCTGGAGGAATTCCAGCAGCGGCCCGACCTGGCGGTGGCCGACATGATCGCGCTGTCCGAGCGCATGGCCGCGACCCAGGCGCAGTTGGAGGCCGCCGAACGCGAGGCCGCGCAGCACCGCAGGCGGATCGACACGCAACTGCTCAGCCTGGATTTCCGCCCGCCCGACGGGCAGGCCGGCCGCAGCGAGATCGGCCAGGCGCTACGCGACTTCGGCGCCACGCTGTCGATGGGCACCGCCTGGACCATCCGGGCGCTGGCGTTCCTGATCCCGCTCGCGGCGCTGCTGGTCGTGGTGGTGCTGGCCGTCCGCCGGTGGCGGCGGCGCGGTGCGCGCCGGATGCACCAGGCTTCCGGGGCGCATCACGGGTAGCGTCGCCCCGCCTCAGCCCTCGTCTTCCTCGAACTCGACCATTGCGTCCAGATCGAAGGCCAGCGCCTCCACCGCTTCGCGCACCTTGCGCGCGGTGGACGGGTTGGGCGCGTCGATCTCGATCTCGTGGGTGTTCGGTCCGCTGGTGTCGCTCAGCCCGGCGGAGCTGGAGTCGTCGTCGTCCAGGTGGGGCATCAGGTCGTCGACCTCCTCGACGTGCTCGATGCCGTCGAGACTCTGCAGCAGGTTCATGACGCCACGGACGGCGTCGTCTTCGCCGGTGATGCGGATGCGGAGCAGGGCCATTGCCGGTCCTCGTTCGGGGATGCCGCAGGCTAGGCAGCCGGCGGCTAAGCCTGCGTGATGGCGGCGGTACCGTCGACTTTTCTGGTGCGAGCGCAGCGCATCATCGTTGCCGTTGGAGCGCCAGGATATTCGCGGCTCCGCGACATGCATGCGTCGACGTGCCCGATTCGTAGGGCGTGTTCGCGGGCCGGCCGGCGCGGCACCCCCGGTGCGGGACACGCCGTGAATCCGTCCTTGGAGGCTCATCGACGCCATCCATGGCGTCGATGGTCCCGCACCGGCGCGCCGCACCGGCCCAGGGTGTCGCGCGGGCGCTTCGGACCGGGCTGGCGAAGCCTGGGCTGGGGATCGCGTCTCGAATGCGGTCGCGGTCCGCGGAGCGGTCGCCTCATCGGTCGAAACGGTAGCGCGCGGCACTCGCCAGCCGGAGGCCGGATCAGCCCCGCTGGGCCTCGACGGTGTCGTCCTCGGGACCGCCGCTGCCGCTTGCCCGATCGCCCGCGTCTTCGGGAGCGGGCGGGTGGTCCGCTTCCCGCACCGGTAGCGGCACGTTGCACAGGTCGATGTGGCCGGCCGGACGCTTGTACCACTCGTCGCCACGGTTGCGGCGCGATTCCACCAGTTCGTCGAACAGCGCGGTGTCGGTGCGCAGCACCTGCAGCGGGATCCGCTCGGCGGCCGGCAGTTCCGCCGCCAGCCGCACCGAGCGGATGGGGGTGCGCCGCGCGGGGTCCTCGTAGAACCCGAGCGGTCCGCTGCCGCGCGGCAGCGCGCTCAGCAGTTCCATGCCCTGCAGCACCCGGCCGACCAGGGTGATGTTGCGATCGAGCTGGCGGGGCGACTGGCCGATCACCGCGTACAGCTCGGTGCCGTTGCTGGAGTCGGCCGCCATGTCCCGCCCGGCGCCGACCATGCCGTAGCAGTGGGCCAGCCAGGCTTCGCCGGTGGCGGGGTCTCGCGCCGCCGGGAAACCGCCGACGAAGCCGACTTCGGCCGCCCAGCCATCGGCGTCGGCGAGGGGATGGAAGGCGAGCTCCCCGCCGCCGCGAGCGAATTCCGCCGGCAGTTGCGCGCGCGCGCCGCCGATGGGCTTGCGGGCGTCCTGCGCCTCGGTCGGGTCGCCCCACTGCACCACGAAGTTGTCGTGGGAGCGGTAGATGCTCAGCCCGTCCCAGTAGCCCTCGCGCGCCAGGGTGCGCAGGTTGTCCGCGTGCTCCGGCGCGAAGCCGGGCGCCAGTTCGATCACCACCCGGCCCGCATCGAGCTTCATGTAGAGCAGGTCCTCGGGGGCGGGAGTGCGCCAGTGCTCGGGCCCGGACGCCTCCAGCAGTTCGTCCATGGACCGGGCCGGCGCCGCCGCGGTCGGTGCGGGCCCGGCTGGCGCGGGTTCGGTGCCGCCCTCGCCCGGGCCGGGTGCGCCGCCGCTGCAGGCGGCGAGCACCAGGACGAGGAGCGGAAGGCAACTTGCGCGGGCGGGGCTTGGGCGCATGGCGGGAACCGATGGCGGGGAAGCCGCGATTCTCGCCCGGCCGCGCGCCTCTGGCCAATCGGGCGGATGACGTCCGGCACATCCACTATGTCGAAGTCAGCAGTAGCATCGACTCAGACCTAGTGGAGGTGGGCGATGCCGGACGCCGCGATCCAGCCCGAACCGCAGCTGCGCAAGTTCCAGAAGGAGCTCAGCGCGGGCACGGTGTCGCTGGTGCTGCTGGCGGTGCTGGCGGCGGCGCCCGAGCCGATGTACGGCTACCAGATCGCCAAGCGCCTCGAGCGCCTCGGCGACGGGGTGCTGGCGGGCAAGCAGAGCGCGCTGTACCCGGTGCTGCGCAATCTCGGCGCCGCCGGGTTGCTCGACAGCCACGTCGAGCCGTCCGTGGCGGGGCCGCCGCGCCGCTACTACCGCATCACCGCCGCCGGCCGCGACGCGCTGGCGCAGTGGAGCGCCGCGTGGTCTGCGACCCGCGATTCAGTCGATAACGTCCTGAGGGGAGTCCAGCCATGAACACCAGACCCACGCCGAGCACGATTCCCCAGTACCTGGAACAGCTGCGGCGCTCGCTGGCCGGCGCCGACCCGGCGCTGGTCCAGGACGCGCTGTACGACGCCGAGGAATACCTGCGCTCGGAACTGGCCGAGCACCCCGGCCGCTCAGAGGCCGAGGTGATCGCCGCGGTGGCGTCGAGCTACGGCGCCCCCGAGGAGGTCGCCGACATCTACCGCGACACCGAGACCAAGGTGCAGACCGCGCTGCGACCGCCGCCGCAGCCGCGGCGCAAGTCGCTGGCCGGGCGCTTCTTCGGCGTGGCCGCCGATCCGCGCGCCTACGCGGGGTTGTTCTACATGGTGCTGGCGCTGGCCACCGGCATCTTCTACTTCACCTGGGTGGTCACCGGGCTGTCGCTGTCGGCGGGGCTGGCGATCCTGATCATCGGCATCCCCTTCGTGATCCTGTTCTTCGGCTCGGTGCGGGTGCTGTCGCTGGTGGAAGGACGCATCGTCGAGGTGATGCTGGGCGAGCGGATGCCCAGGCGCCCGCTGTACAGCGCCCGCGGGCGCAGCCTGATGCAGCGCATCGGCGACATGTTCACCGACCCGCGCAGCTGGACCACGCTGCTCTACATGCTGCTGATGCTGCCGCTGGGCATCGCGTACTTCACCGTGGCGGTGACGCTGCTCGCGACCGCGGCCGCGTTGGTCGCGGCGCCGGTGCTGGCGGCGCTGGGCATCGCCGACACCGGCATCGCCATGCAGGGCTGGCAGCTGCTGTACATCGACGCGGACACCATCGGCACCGGGGCGCCGGCTTGGGCGCTGCCGTTGCTGTTCGTCGCCGGCGTGCTGCTGCTGTTCGCGACCCTGCACCTGGCGCGCGGCATCGGCCGGCTGCACGGGCTGCTGGCTAAGCACCTGCTGGTGAAGACGGCCCAGCACGGCTAGGGCCGGTCGCTCTCCCCGGGCGGCCGGCCTCGGCGCTCAGCGGCGGGGCTTGCCCGCCGCCGGCCTGCGCCGTTTCCGCGGCGCTCCGCTGGCCGGCTTTGCCGCGTAGCGGGCGATGAAGTCGCGGACCTGGGGGTACACCAGGGTGCGCCAGCGGCGCCCGCTGAAGATGCCGTAGTGCCCGGCGCCCTCGACGGTGAGATGGGCCTGGTCGGCGGCGGCTACGCCGGTGCACAGCTTGTGCGCGGCGCGGGTCTGGCCCTGGCCGGAAATGTCGTCCAGTTCGCCCTCGACGGTCAGGATGGCGGTACCGGTGATCGCTTCCAGCCGCACCCGCTCGCCGGCCACGTCCCACAGGCCGCGCGGCAGCAGGAACTCCTGGAACACCACGCGGATCGTGTCCAGGTAGTACTCGGCCGGCATGTCGAGCACGGCGTTGTATTCGTCGTAGAAGCGGCGGTGCGACTCGGCGTCCTCCATGTCCCCCTTCACCAGGTCCTGGTAGAAATCCCAATGCGACTGGAAATGCCGCTCGGGATTCATCGACATGAAACCGGTGTGCTGGAGAAAGCCGGGGTAGACCCGGCGGCCGCTGCCGGGGTAGTTGGCGGGCACCTGGTGGATCACGTTGTGCTCGAACCACCACAGCGGTTTCTGGGTGGCCAGGTTGTTGACCGCGGTCGGCGACTCGCGCGTGTCGATCGGTCCGCCCATCAGTACCAGCGAACGCGGTGTCGGCTCGCCGCGCGCGGCCATCAGCGCCACCGCCGCCAGCACCGGCACGGTGGGCTGGCAGACGCTGATGACGTGCAGGTCCTCGGCCCCGATCGTGCGGATGAACTCCTCGACGTAGGCGACATAGTCGTCCAGCGAGAAATCGCCCCGCTCACTGGGCACCATTCGCGCGTCGACCCAGTCGGTGATGTAGACCTTGTGGTCGCGCAGCAAGGTGCGCACCGTGTCGCGCAGCAGGGTGGCGTGGTGCCCGGACAGCGGCGCCACCACCAGCACCGGCTGCTGGCCCTTCAGTTCGGTGATGCTCTCGGCGTCGTCGGTATAGCGCTTGAAGCGCAACAGCCGGCAGAACGGCTTGTCCAGCACCAGCTTCTCGACCACGGGATAGGCGTTGCCTTCGATCTCCACCGAATGGATGTCGAAGGCGGGCTTCTCGTAGTCCTTGCCGATGCGATAGAGCAGTTCGTTGGCCGCCGACACCCGCTCGGCGCCGGGCAGGGCGGACAGCCAGCTGCCCGCGGCGGAGAACGCCTTGGCGTTGGCCTCGGCCCAGTAGGTCAGCGGCGCCATCCAGGAGCGGCCGGCTTCATGGAGCTGGTAGAGAAACATCGCTGGTCCGGAGCTGTTGTTGCAACGCAGCATAGCCGATCCGCGGGGGCCCCGGGTGAACCGGGCCAGTGCCGCGGATCCCGGCGCTACGTCGTTTCGAGCGCGGTCGCGCCGCCCGCCAGGGCCGGGGACAGCCAGCAGTGCGAGCCGACCTGGCGAAAGCCGGCGGCCTCGATGCGGCGCCGGTAGAACGCCGCGGGGCGCCTGAAGAAGCCATCGTCGTCGCCCTCGGCGTGGTCCTCGCGGCCGAAGGTCTCCAGGAACGCCACGCCGCCGCACAGCTCGGCCAGTCCGGGCAGGCCGCGGTCGAGCTCGCGCGCCGGCAGGTAGTGCAGCACGTCGCTGCAGACCAGGAGGTCGGCCGGGGGACAGGGGCGCAGCCGCTCGAAGTCGGCGAAGCGCGCCAGGCGCAGGTTGCGCCGCGCGCCATGGCGGGCGACCGCGTAGTCGCTGGCGTCGAAGCCCAGATAGCGCGCGTTCGGCCGCAGCCGCAGCAGCGGCGCGCGCCAGGCGCCCTCGCCGCAGCCGATGTCGAGCACGGTCCGCAGCGGACGTTCCAGGTGGTATTCCGCATTGGCCACCGCCAGCGCGACCTTGCGCGCGAGGCGCTGGCGTCCGCCGATGCCGCCGCCGCGGTACCAGCGGTCGAAGTAGTCGCGATCGTAGCGTTTGGTCATCGGGGCAGGATAGTGGTGATTGGGGAGGCGGGAAGCGTGCGGCGCGGGCGGCGGGTGTGCGATCCTGGGTGCTGCCGAGGAGGTATCGATGCAGCCGTATTTCTGGGTCAAGACCGCGCACCTGGTGTTCATGGTGGCGTGGATGGCGAGCGTGTTCTACCTGCCGCGCATCCTGGTCAACCTCGCCGAGGCCGGCGACGAGCCGGCGGTGCGTGCGCGGCTGGTGCTGATGGGGCGGCGCCTGTACCGCTTCGGCCACATCATGTTCGGCCTGACCCTCGGGTTCGGCCTGGCGCTGTGGTTCCACTTCGGCATCGCCGGCGGCTGGCTGCATGCCAAGCTGGCGCTGGTGGCGCTGGTGTTCGCCCACTCGATCCTGGCGGGGCGCTGGCTGAAGGGCGTCGATCTCGGCCGCCCGCTGCCCTCGTCGAAGGCGCTGCGCTGGTTCAACGAGCCGCCGGTGCTGCTGCTGGTCGCGATCGTGTACCTGGCGCTCGCCAAGCCGTTCTGAACGGCCGCTTCGCCGGAGCGGCTCTCGCAGGAGCGGCCCATGGCGGCGAAGGCCGCGGGAGGCTCTGGCCGGGTCGGCGGTGATTCCCGGCATCGCCGACCAAGCCGGTCTTCGCGTGCATGGCACGCTCCTGCGGTGAACGACCGAAGTCGACCTAAGCGCTACTGCATGAACCAGCCGTGGCTGACCACCAGGCTCTGGCCGGTCAGGGCGTTGGTCTCGAACGCGGCCAGGGCGAGGGCGACGTTGGCGACGTCGTCGACGGTGGTGAACTCGCCGTCCACCGTGTCCTTGAGCATGATGTTGCGCACCACCTCCTCCTCGCTGATCCCGAATTCCTTCGCCTGTTCCGGGATCTGCTTGTCGACCAGCGGGGTGCGCACGAATCCCGGGCAGATCACGTTGGCCCGCACCCCATGGCGCGCGCCTTCCTTGGCCACCGTGCGCGCCAGCCCGAGCAGGCCGTGCTTGGCGGTCACGTACGGCGCCTTGAGCGGCGACGCCAGGTGCGAGTGCACCGAACCCATGTAGATGATCGCGCCGCCCGACCCGCGCCGCTCCATGTCGCGCAGGCACTCGCGGGTGGTCAGGAACGCGCCGTCGAGGTGGATCGCCAGCATCCTGCGCCAGTCCGCCAGGCTGAAGTCCACCAGCCGGTTGACGATCTGGATGCCGGCGTTGGACACCAGCACGTCGATCCGGCCGTAGTGCGCGACCACCGCGGCGATGCCGTCCACCACCTGCGCCTCGTCGGCGACGTCCATCGCCACCGCCAGCGCGTCGCCGCCGTCGTCGCGGATCTGCCGCGCCGCGGCCTCGGCCGCCTCCAGCTGGAGGTCGGCGATGGCGACGCGGCCGCCGGCCCGCGCGTAGACCTCGGCGATGCGCCTGCCGATGCCGCTGGCTGCGCCGGTGACCACGCAGACCTTGCCGTCGAGTCGGTTCATGGTACTTCTGCTCCATCGTTGGCCGGATCGCAGCGGGCAGCATAGCCGCTGGTAGCGCGCCGGTCCGTCGTACCAAGGTGCATGACCGGCGGGTCGGCCGGCTGCGAGCCGTCGAGGGCAGCGGTGCGCGTCGGCGCCCGGGACGAGCGCCGCGCCCGGCCCCGATGCGTCGCGGACAACCCGCGCCGGTCGTCTCAGCGCGCCTGCCTGAACTGTTGCGGCCGGGGCAGATCCACCGGCACGCCGTCGGCGTTGCACAGGCCGGCCTCGCACAGCCGCTGGCGCAGTTTCGGCGTGGCCTGGACCATGAAGTGGAACACCACGTGCTGCTCCACGTTGCCGCGCACCGCGGCGGCGCCCGGGCCGCGTGCCCAGATGCCGACATCGTCGCCGCCGTGGGTCTCGTCGACCAGCGGCAGCACCGACTCCTGCAGGTAGTCCGGACCGCCGGTGTCGACCGCGGCGAGATCCGGCCGTCCATGCGCGGCCTGGTAGGAGTCCGCCTTGTGGAGGAAACGCTTGCTGCCGCCGGGCTGGCTGTTGCTGGCGCCGGTGTAGCCCGGCCCGTTGGCGTAGCCCAGGGTGGTGTAGGGCAGGCCCGTCAGGTCGCGTGCCCAGGTGTCGCCGTCGGCATCGTCGAGGCTGCCGCGCACCTTGCCGAGGATCGGGTTGCCGCGTGCGGGATAGCCGGCGAAGGTCAGGGTGTGGGCGTGGTCGGCGGTGACCAGGATCAGGGTGTCTTCCGTGGAGGTCAGCTCCGCCGCGGCATCGACCGCCTCGGCCAGGGCGATGGTGTCGGTGAGCGCGCGGTGGGCGTTGCCGAAGTGGTGGGCATGGTCGATGCGGCCCCCCTCGACCAGCAGCACGAAGCCATCCTCGCCGCCCGCCGCGCGCAGGCGGCCGATCGCCTCCCGGGTCAGCTCCGCAAGCGACGGTTCGCCGGGGTCGCCGGGGCGATCGTGCTCGAAGTGCAGGTGGTCGTACTCGAACAGGCCCAGCACCGGGCTGCTGCCCGCCGCCGCGGCGAGCTGTTCGCGGTTCCATACGAACGCGCCGCCGGGATGGCGCGCCTGCCATTCGGCCAGGAGGTCGCGACCGTCGCGGCGCACGCCGTTCCGCCCCGGGTGTTCGGGGTCGGCCCGATCCACCGGCAGGAAATGCTTGCGGCCGCCGCCGAACACCACGTCGGGTCCGCGGCCGAAGCGCGGCTCGAGCAGCTGGCTGGCGATGTCGGTGCACCCCGCCGCGCGGGCCGCGGCCGGCAGCTTCGCGTCGCTCTCCCAGTCGCGCTCGGGCGAGCGCGCGTAGGTCGCCGCGGGGGTGGCGTGGGTGATCCGGGTGGTGGTGACGATGCCGGTCGCCATGCCGGCACTGCCGGCCAGCTCCAGGATCGAGAGCAGGGCGTTGTCGTCGATCGCGCTGCAGTCGCCGCGCGGCCGTGCCTGGCCGAGGCCGATCACGCCGGCGCGGGTCTTCACGCCGCTGGCCATCGCGGTCATGGTGCCTGCCGAATCCGGCGTCTGCAGATTGGTGTTGTAGGTGCGCGCCAGCGCGGTGTGGGGGAAGTCCTCCCAGCCCAGCCGGTACTCCTCGCCGGCGCCGCCGGCGCGCTGGCCGGCGAGGATGCGGGCAGCGGCCACCGTGGTCAGGCTCATCCCGTCGCCGACGAACAGGATCACGTTGCGGGCGCGGCCGGCCATCGCCCCACGCTCGGCGGCAGCGGCGGCGCCGCTGCGGAACCACCACTGCGCGGTCTCGCCGCCCGGCCTGGCGATGGCCGGCACTTCGATCGCGGCAGGGGGCGCCGCCGGGCCCGGGGCCGCGGGCGCGACGGCGCAGCCGCACAGAATGACCGGGAGGCAGAACATGGCGAAGCGCATACGGACGGCACCGCGGACGAAAGCGCGCATTATGCCGGCGCGTGTGCGCCGCAGTGTTGCACCGGCATGACTGCCGGACCGGCGGGACTCGGGTATCGTTCCGGGTTCGAGCCCGCCGGACCCTGACCCGATGCTGACATGGTGGTTCCGCATTCCGTTCTGGAAGCGCGTCGCTGGCGGGTTCGTGCTCGGCGCGCTGGCCGGCTGGCTGATGGGGCCGGCCGCCGAGATCTGGCTGCAGCCGCTCGGCACGCTGTACGTGAACCTGATCCGGATGATCGCGGTGCCGCTGGTGTTCTTCGCCGTGGTCAACGCGGTCTCCGCGCTGCACGGCCAGCGCTCGGTGGCGGCGTTGGGCGGGCGCACCTTCGGCTGGTTCGCGATCACCGCGGTGCTGGCGGTCGGCGTCGGTCTGGCGATGGCGTTCCTGTTCGACCCCGGGGTCGGCGTCGAGCTGGCGCCGCCCCCGGACTACGCGCCGCGCGTGGTGCCGACCCCGGTGCAGGTGTTGCTGGACGTGGTGCCGACCAACCCGTTCGCGGCGCTGGCCGAGGGCAAGATCCTGCAGGTGATCTTCTTCGCCGGGCTGCTGGGCTTCGCGCTGGTGAAGCTGGGCGAGCGCACCGCCGGCCTGCGCGGGCTGGTCGGGCAGGCCAGCGAGGCGATGATCCAGGTGACCCGGTTCGTGCTCGAGGTCACCCCGATCGGCACCTTCGGCCTGATCGCCGGGCTGGTCGGCGCCTACGGCTTCGGCAGGCTGCTGCCGCTGGGCAATTTCGTGGTCGCGCTGTACCTGGGCTGCGCGCTGCACATCGTGTTCGTCTACGGCGGCCTGCTGCTGGCGCACGGGCTCAGCCCGCTCAAGTTCTTCCGCGGCGCGGCCCCGGGGATGCAGGTGGCGTTCGTCAGTTCGTCGAGCTTCGCCGCGCTACCGGCGGCGCTGCGCAGCGTCACCCACAACCTGGGCGTTAACCGCGACTACGCCGCCTTCGCGGTGCCTTTGGGCGCGAGCATCAAGATGGACGGCTGCGGCGCGATCTATCCGTCGCTGGCGGCGGTGTTCGCCGCGCAGTACTACGGCATCGAACTCAGCTTCGCCCAGTACCTCGTGATCCTGTTGGCATCCGTGCTGGGCAGCTTCGGCACCGCCGGGGTGCCGGGCACTGCCGTGGTCATGGCCACCGTGGTGCTGAGCGCGGCCGGGCTGCCGCTGGAGGTGCTGGGCATCCTGCTGGCGATCGACCGCATCCTCGACATGATGCGCACCATGACCAACGTGACCGGGCAGATGCTGGTGCCGGTGCTGGTAGCCAAGGAGACCGGGCTGCTGGATCGTGAGGTGTACGACGCGGCATCGAGCAACGTCGGGATGGAAGGCCCGGAAGAGGAGTCCGCCGCACCGCGCTGAGCGCCGTCCTGGACGGCGGCCGAACCGGCCGCGGCGGCGGCTTCGGCCGCTCCCGGCGTCGGCGTCCCAGGCCGCGCCGTCGCGCGTAGACTCGGCGCAGGCGGGTCGGGGAGCGGGTCATGGACGCTGAGCGCTGGAAACGGGTGCGGGCGCTGTTCGATCGCCTGGTCGAGCTGCCGCGGGAGCAGTGGCAGCGGCGCCTGGCCGACACGTGCGCCGGCGACGCGGCGCTCGAGCAGGAAGTCCTGGCGCTGCTCGCGGCCGACGCCGGCATCCGGGCCGAGCCGCCACGCCTCGCCGCCGAAGGCATCGCCCTGCTCGCCGATCTGGTGTGGCGCGACGAAGCGGCGGAGCTGGAGCGCCTGGCCGGCACTCGGCTCGGCCCATTCCGGCTCCTGCACCCGATCGGCCATGGTGGCATGGGTGCGGTGTGGCTGGCCGAGCGGGCGGACGGCGAGTTCGCGCAGAAGGTCGCGATCAAGCTGATCCGTAGCGTTTGGGACGAAGCCGAAGCCGAAGCCCGCTTTCGCGCCGAACGACAGATCCTGGCGGGCCTGCAGCATCCGCGGATCGCCCATCTGATCGATGGCGGCGTGACCCCGGACGGGAAACCCTGGCTGGCGCTGGAATACGTCGACGGCATCGACCTGGGCCGCTATAGCGAGCGCCACCGGCTGGACCTGAAACAGCGCCTGCAGTTGTTCCTCTCCGTATGCGAAGCCGTGGCCCATGCGCATGCGCGCCTGGTCGTCCACCGCGACCTGAAGCCTTCCAACATCCTGGTGAGTGGCGATGGCTCGGTGAAGCTGCTCGATTTCGGCATCGCCAAACTGGTCGACGCGCAGTTTCCCCAGGCCAGTACGACGCGCGTGTTCACCCCGGAATACGCCGCGCCCGAGCAGGTCCGCGGCGAACCGGTGACCACGGCGGTCGACGTCTACGCGCTCGGCCTGCTGCTTTACGAGCTACTGACCGGTCGCCATCCCTACCGGCCCGAGAACGCCACGCCGGCCGCCTACGAGCGGGCCGTGCTCGAACAGGCGCCGACGCGGCCCAGCCATGCCGTCACCCGGGACGGCGCCGAGGGAGCCGCCGCGGCGCTGTCCGCGCAGCGCCGCCTGACGCCGCAGCGGCTGAAGCGCGAACTGCGCGGCGACCTCGACGCGATCATGCTCAAGGCGCTGCGCAAGGAGCCGGCGCAGCGCTACGGCTCGGTGCAGGACCTCGCCGCGGACCTGCGCGCCTGGCTGCAGCACCGCCCGGTGGCGGCCAGGCGCGGCGGTTGGCGCTACGGTGCGGCGCGCTTCCTGCGGCGGCATGCGTTGGCGATTGCCGCCGCGGCCACCGCGGTCTGTGGCCTCGCCATCGGACTGGGGCTTGCGCTCTGGCAGGCGCACGAGGCGCGGGTGCAGCGCGACGTCGCGCGCTACGAGATGCGCAAATCGGAGCAGACGCTGCGCTTCCTGACCGGCCTGTTCGACCTGGCCGACCCTCACCGCAACCTCGGCGCGAACGTCACCGCACGCGAGCTGCTGGCGCAAGGCAAGCGCCAGATCGACACCGAGCTGAAGGACGCGCCGGATGCGCGCGCGGCCCTGCTGGGCGCACTGGGCAACGCCTATCTCGGTCTCGGCCTGTTCGACGAGGCCGAACCGCTGCTGGCCGAGAACCTGCGGCTGCGCCGCGCCGGGGGCGAGCGCGACGCCCTGGTGCGGGCCTTGTTCGACTACGGACGCGCCCTGGCCGAAGCCGGACGCATGCGCGAGGACCTCGCCCTGATGCGCGAAGCCGCCGCGCTGCTGCCCGACGTCGCCGCGAACGCCGCGCTGCTGGCCGAAGTGGAGTATCGCCAGGCCACGCAGCTGTACAACCTGTCGGAGCACGCCGAATCCGAAGCGCTCTACCGCCGCGCCCTGTCGCGCGAAAGAAGCCTGTACGGCCACTACAAGCCGCAGACGGTCATCAATTTCGTCACCCTGCTGCGGGTGACCGAGCGCGCCAGGGAAGGGGAGCGTTTCACGAGAGCGGCCCTGGCGCTCGCCCGGGAGCGGCTGCCGGCCAACGATCCGGCCATCGCCTCGCTCCTGGCCAGTCTCGCTCAGGACCTGCAGGCCCAGGGACGCCATGCCGAAGCCGAACCGCTGTATCGGGAAGCGCTGGAACTCAAACGACAGGTGTTCGGCGAGGAACATCAGCAGACGCTGGTGACGTTGAATGGCCTGGGCACGGTGCTCGATGCCGCGGACAAGCCGGAGCAGGCGATCGAGGTCCTGACCCGGGTCGTCGCGCTCCGGCGCAAGCAGCTCGGGGATGGGCACAAGGACATCGCCTCCCCGCTGAACAATCTCGCCCGCGTGGAGACGAAGCTCGGGCGCTATCGTGAAGCGAGGGCGCATTACCAGGAGGCGCAGCGGCTCGTGTTCCGCCACTACGGCCGGGAGGACATGGTGGCGGGCATCGTCGCCGACGGGCTGGGCCGGGCGCAGCTCGGGCTCGGCGAGCTGGAGAAGGCGGAATCGGATCTGCGACGCGCCATCGCCATCTTCGAACGCGTTCATGGCGTGGAGTCGACGCGCCTGCCCGGTCCGTTGCTCGAACTCGCGCGCCTGCAGGTCGAACGCAATCGGCCGGAACCCGATTGCGCGAGTGCGCGTCGCGCGATCGCGATCCTGCGCAAGAAGGGCGACGGTCAGCACGCCTATGCCGAAATCGTGCTCGGAGGGTGCCTGCTGGCGACGGGGCAGGGACTCCAGGCGGCTCGCCTCATTCGCTCGGGCGACGCGGGGTTGCGCCACAGCGAGCCCAACAACCTGCATGCGCGTTCGGTAGCCGAGACCTATCTTGCGCGACTTACGGCCCACGAACGGCGGTAGTCCATGCGCGGTGATGCTCGTCGGCCAACGTCGCGAGAGGAGCGGCCGTGCGCCCGGCGGCAGCGCTCCGGCCTGCCACGTGGCCGCAACGAGTCAAGCCGGCGCCGGCTCGCGGCCGCGGTTGACCCAGAACGCGAACCCGGCCGCGGTGAAGAACATCATCAGGCTGTAGATCGCCGCCGGCACCGAGACCGCGGCGTTGCCGAGCACGTTGAGCGCGACGAAGATCGCCAGGGTGCCGTTGTGGATGCCGATCTCCATGGCGATGGCGATCGCCTGGCGCCGCGGCAGCTTCAGCGCCAGCGGCGCGGCATAGCCGGCGCCCATGCTGGCCAGGTTGAACAGCAGGCAGGCCAGCCCGACCGCGGCGAAGTGGGTCAGCAGGGTGTTCCATTCCTGCACCACCGCCCCGGCGATCAGCAGCGCCAGCACCAGCACCGAAAGCAGCCGGATCGGCTTCTCCATGCGCGCGGCGAAGCCCGGCGCGAGGGCGCGGATGCCCATGCCGATGGCCACCGGCAGCACGATGATCACCGCCACTTCGACGATCTTGCGCACCGGCGGCGGGACGTACTGCCCGGCGCCGAGAAAGAACTCAAGCGACAGATTGAGGATCAGCGGCAGCGTCAGCAGGCACAGCACGCTGTTGACGGCGGTCAGGGTGATGTTGAGCGCGACGTCGCCGCGCGCCAGGTGGCTGTAGATGTTGGCGGTGGCGCCGCCCGGCGAGGCCGCCAGCAGCATCAGCCCGACCGCCAACTCCGGCGGCAGCCGCAGCAGCAGCGCCAGGCCCAGCGCCACCCAGGGCAGCACGCCGGTCTGCAGCACCAGCCCGGTGAGTACCGCGCGCGGATAGCGGGCGACGCGGCGGAAGTCCTCGATGCCCAGGCCCAGCCCCAGCCCCAGCATGATCACGCCGAGGGCGAGCGGCAGCAGCAGGCTGGTCAGCAGCGTGGATTGCACGGGCGGCTCCTGGAAGGTGAGGTGGGTGAGGGGTCAATCTGGCCGCGGGCGCGGGCGCGGGCGCGCGACGAGCCGCAGCGCCAGCCACGCCAGCGGCAGCGGCAGCGCCAGCCCGGCCACCGTGGTCCAGAGCGGATGCGGAAGCATGGCCACGTTGATGGCGACGCCGGCCACCATCAACGCGCCGACCGCGTAGGCCGCGACCGCCCGATGCCCGTGCGCCACGCGCGCCGCCAGCCAGGCGCCGCCGAAGTTGGCCGCGCACCAGCCCAGCAGCACCGACAGCAGCTTGCCGGTGCCGGCCGATTCCACCAGCCGTGCCAGGTCCTCCTCGCTCTGCAGGTCGAGCCCTGCGGGCGGCGGGAACACCGCCATTGCCGCGTACTCCAGCGCCAGCATGATCGCCACCGCGGCCGCCAGCCCCAGCAGGATCGCCCCGAAGGTACGCAGCATCGTCAGTGTTCCCCTGGCGTCGACCGGACCGCCACGAGCATCGCCCGTGCGCCCCGCTTGCTGCAAGCCGCAGCGCACGATCGGCCAGGGCCGGAAACGACGAAGGCCGCGCGGGGCGGCCTTCTGGGAGCGGAGCGGTTCGAACGTTGGGCGGTCACACCCCGCCGATGCGCCGCGCCTGGGTGAACTTGCGGCTCCAGTAGCCGGTGTCCAGGCTGGAGACGGTGACGTCGCGGCCGGTGCGCGGCGCGTGCAGGAAGCGACCGTTGCCCAGATAGATCCCGACGTGGTCGATGCGCCCGGCACGGCGCGCGAAGAACACCAGGTCGCCGGCATCCAGCTGGGTGCGTTCCACCTGCTCGCCGGCGGACGCCATGTCGTGCGACACCCGCGGCAGCTCGATGCCCAGCGCGGTGCGGAACAGATAGCTGACCAGGCCGCTGCAGTCGAAGCCGCCCTCGGGCGAGGTGCCGCCCCATCGGTACGGGGTGCCCAGCAGGGCCAGGCCGCGCTGCAGCAGGTTCTGCCGGCCGGCCCGTTCGGGCTCGGGCCCAGCGGCACCGGCGCCGGCCGCGATCAGCTGGTTGACGTCGGCGGCGAACAGCAGCTCCCGCCCCATCGCAGCCGGCAGCGGCTGGGTGAGGCTCTGGCTGACGTGCGCGACCTGCGGCAGCTGGTCGGCGGAATCCCCCGCCAGCCCGGCACCCAATGCAGGCATCGCGAGGCCGGAAAGCGCCGCGGCGAGCAGGAATGGGAGGGTCTTGCCGGCGCGATCGGCGCGGGGCAGAGGTGTGGCGGCGGGGCGGCCGTGCTGCGGGTCGTCTGTCGTCACGCGGATTCAAGTTTGTTGCGGTGGCGTGATGGTGCCCGACCAGCGTGATGCAAATGTTAAATCTCGGTAAATGAATGCGACACAAGTCGCTGAATTGCCGGGATATTTCAGCGGAGGATTCTTCGCGAACCTGAATAGTGGTCTCGCCAGTAGTGCCCGTCCAAGCGGTCCAGGCGCACGGTGCCGCCGCTGCTGGGGGCATGCACGAAGCGCCCCTCGCCGACGTAGATGCCGACGTGGGTGACGTTGCCGCCGCTGCCGAAGAACACCAGGTCCGAGGCCGCCAGGCGCTCGGGGGCGATGCGCGGACCCTGGTACTCGGACAGCTGCCGCGAGGTGCGCGGCAGGCGCAGCTCGAGCATGTCGTGATAGACGTAGTTGACCAGCCCGCTGCAGTCGAAGCCGCCTTCCGGGGTGTTGCCGCCGTAGCGGTAGGGCGTGCCGACCAGGCTGAGCGCGCGGATCACCACGGCATTGGCCACGGCGGGGTCCGCCGGTGCCACCACCGGCCAGTGCCGGCCCGCATGCGGGTCGCCGGGTGGCCCCGGGCGGACGTTGTCGTGGCCGCACGCCGCCAGCAGCAACGCCACGGCCGCCGGGCCGATGGCACGGAAGATTGGCCTGGAGCGGGTGGAGCCCGGATAATGCGCGTTCGTCACGGCCGCATCTTGGCCAATCCCTCCATTCCGCACAAGCGGCCGCAGGCGCCGCTCCAGCAAGGTGATCGTCAATGAAGATCGAGAAGGATCGCGTCGTCCGCTTCCACTACACCGTGGCCGAGCGCGGGCAGCCGCCGAGCGAGAGTTCGAAGGAGCGCGAGCCGCTGGCGATCCTGGCCGGGCACGGCAACGTCATTCCCGGGCTGGAGCGGGCGATGGAGGGACACGAGGCCGGCGACAGCTTCAGTGCCGAGATCGCAGCCGCCGACGCCTACGGCGAGCGCCGCGAAGGGCTGAGCCAGCGCGTGCCGAAGAAGCACTTCGGCGGCCAGCGCCTGGCGCCCGGCATGCAGGTGGTATTGAACACCAACTTCGGGCCGCGCGCGGTGACCATCCAGAAGGTCGGCATGAGCGTGGTGGATGTCGACCTCAATCACCCCATGGCCGGCAAGGACCTGGAGTTCGAGATCGAGATCGTCGAGGTGCGCGAAGCCACCGCCGAGGAACTGGAGCATGGCCACGTGCACGGCGAGGGCGGCCACCAGCACTGATCGCAGCCGGCGGCGGTCGCGCGCGCGGGGCAGGCGCGAAGTCGCGGCACGGGACACGAGGGGCACGGGGATGGATGAACGCGGCGGGTTCGCGCCGATCGACGCGCCGGACCGGATCGGGTTCATGGATGCGCTGCGCGCGGTCGCGCTGCTCGGGATCTTCCTGGTCAACATCGAGTGGTTCAACCGGCCCTGGGAAGAATTCGGCCGCGGTATCGCCCCGGGCCAGGCGGGCATCGACATGGTCTCGGCGTGGGTGGTCCACGTGTTCGTCGCCGGCAAGTTCTGGATCCTGTTCTCGCTGCTTTTCGGCATGGGCTTCGCGGTGATGGCCGAACGCGCCGCTGCCGCCGCACGGCCGTTCCGCGATCCCTATCTGCGCCGCAGCCTGGTGCTGCTGGCGCTCGGTCTGGCGCATGCGCTGCTGCAGTGGGTGGGCGACATCCTGCATACCTATGCGCTGGCGGCGCTGCTGCTGCTGGCGCTGCGTGGGATGCGGCCGCGAACCCGGCTGATCGCCGGCCTGAGCGCGTACTACGCTCTGTGCGCGCTGCTGCTGGCGACCTACGCGTTGATGAACCTGGCGCCGGCGGACATGCTCGCCGATCCCGACCTGGAACGCGCCACGATGCTGGCCGCCGCGGCCGCCGCGCGGGTCTACTCGAGCGGCGGATTCGCCGAGATCACCGCCCAGCGCGCCGGCGACTTCGCCGGATTCGTCGGCTACAACCTGTTCCTGGTGCCGATGGTGGTGGCGATCTTCCTGGTCGGCAGCTGGCTGGTGCAGAGCGGGCGGATCCGCGACGTCGCCGCGAACAGGGGTTTTTTCCTGCGTCTGCTGCTGCTGGGCGGGCCGGCCGGGCTGGCCCTGGCGCTGTGGAGCGCGGCGCTCGGCACCGGGGTGGCGGACGCCGGGGGCGAGGCGCGCTGGCTGCTGGCGAGCACGGTGATGTCGATCGGCGCGCTGCCCCTGGCGCTCGCCTACCTGTCCGCGCTCGCCCTGGCATGGAGTTCCGCTGCGGGCGCCCGCCTGCTGGCCCCGCTCGCACCGGCAGGGCGAATGGCGCTCACCAACTACCTGCTGCAGTCGCTGGCCGGCAGCCTGCTGTTCTACGGCTATGGTCTGGCGCTGTGGGGGCGCCTCGGGCATGCCGGCCTGCTGCTGCTGGCGCTGGCGGTGTTCGCGCTGCAGGTGGCGGCGAGCCGCTGGTGGTTGGCCCGGTTCCGTTTCGGCCCCGCGGAGTGGCTGTGGCGCTGGGCGACCTACGGGGCGCGCCCGCCGCTGCGGCAGCCGGCGGGGTCGTCCGCGTAGACTCGGCGCATGGAGACACGGGACGATGTGCTGATCGTCGGCGCCGGGGTGATCGGCCTGGCCAGCGCGCTGGCGCTGCTGCGGGCCGGCCGCGGCGTGCGGGTGCTGGAATCGGGCAGTGCGGGCTGCGGCAGTTCGCACGGCAACTGCGGCACCATCACCCCCAGCCACGCGCCGCCGCTGACGGCGCCCGGCGCGGTGGCCCGGGCGCTGCGCTGGATGGCGGCCCCGGACGCACCGTTCTACGTCAAGCCCCGCTTCGATCCGGCGCTGTGGGGCTGGATGCTGCGCTTCGCGGCGCGCTGCAATCGCCGCGACTGGCGCGCGGCGACTTCGGCGCGGGCGGCGATCCTCGACGCCTCGCGCACGGCCCTGCCGGACTGGATCGCCCGCTACGGGCTCGACTGTGAGTTCGAGGCCTCGGGCGTCGACTACGTGTTCCGCGATGCCGCGGAGCTGGAGGCGTTCGACGAGGATCTGCAGTTGCTGGCCGGAATCGGCGTGCCTACCGAGGTCATCGATGGCGATGCATACGTGCGCGACGAGCCTGCATTGCTGCCGGGGGTGGCGGGGGTGGTGCGCTTCCCGGGAGATGCGCGGCTGCGCCCGAACCGCTACGTCGCGGAACTGGCGCGCGCGGTACGCGGCGCCGGCGGCACGATCGTCGAACAGTGCGAGGTGACGGCCCTGGCCGCGGACGGTTCGGGTGCGGCGGTCACCGCCCGCGACCGCCAGTTCCGCGGCCGCGACCTGCTGCTGGCCACCGGCGCATGGTCGCCGAAGCTGGCGCGTGGACTCGGCCTGCGCGTGCCGGTGCAGCCGGGCAAGGGCTATTCGATCACCTACAGCCGCCCGGCGCTGGTGCCGAAGCGGCCGCTGGTGCTGCGCGAGCGCAGCGTCTGCGTGACCGCGTGGGACAGCGGCTACCGGCTCGGCAGCACCATGGAGTTCTCCGGCTACGACAGCAGCCTCAACCGACGGCGGCTGGCCGCGCTCGAGCGCGGCGCGCGCGAATACCTGCGCGAGCCGGTCGGCCCGTCGGTGGAGGAGAAGTGGTACGGCTGGCGTCCGCTGAGCTGCGACGACCTGCCGATCATCGGCCGCGCCCGCGGCCATCGGCGCGCATGGCTGGCGACCGGACACGGTATGCTCGGCGTCAGCATGAGCGCGGCCACCGGACAACTGATCGCCGAACTGATGTGCGGGAGGCCCCCGCACATCGATCCGGCGCCCTACGACCCGGCGCGTTTCGGATGAGCGCCACCGATCCCCTCGAGTTCGACCTGGTGGTGCTCGGCGGCGGCTCCGGCGGGCTCGCCGGAGCGTTCCGCGCCGCGGCGCATGGCGCCCGGGTCGCGCTGCTGGAACCGGCGGAACTCGGCGGCACCTGCGTCAACGCCGGCTGCGTGCCGAAGAAGGCGATGTGGCTGGCGGCGCAGCTGGCCTCGCAGATCGGTGCCGCCGCGGAGCTGGGGTTCGACGTGCCGGCGGTGCCCGGATTCGACTGGCCCGAGTTCATCACCGATCGCCAGCGCTATATCGACGGGATCCACGAGAGCTATCGCAGACGCCTGGACCAGGCGGGAGTCGTGCTGATGCCGCGGCGCGGCGCGCTGCAGGGTCCGCGCACCGTGGTCGCCGACGACGGCACCCGCCTGCACGCCCGGCACGTGCTGATCGCCACCGGCTCCCACCCGCTGAGGCCGCGGATTCCGGGCGCCGAACTGGGCGGGGTGTCGGACGACTTCTTCGCCCTCCGCCGGGCCCCGGCGCGGGTGGCCCTGGTCGGCGGTGGCTACATCAGCGTCGAGCTGGCCGGGGTGCTGCAGGCGCTGGGCAGCCGGGTGGAACTCTTCGTGCGCGGCCCGCGCCTGCTCAGCCATGCCGACGAGGACGTGGTGGCCCAGCTCGAGGAGAACTACCGGCAGCTGGGCGTCGGCCTGCACTTCGGCTACCGCCTGCGCGAAGTGGAGCCCGGCGAAGACGGCCGCGTGCGCCTGCTCGACGCCGACGGCGCCGCCACCGAGGCGTTCGACACGCTGCTGTACGCGATCGGCCGCCGCGCCAACAGCGCCGGCATCGGCCTGGACCGGGCCGGCGTGGCGACCGACGCGCGCGGCAACATCGCGGTCGATGCGTTCCAGAACACCACCGCCGAAGGCGTGTACGCGGTCGGCGACGTGGTGGGCCGCGAGACCCTGACCCCGGTGGCGATCGCCGCGGCGCGGCGGCTGATGGATCGCCTGTTCGGCGGCCGCGAGGACGCGCGGCTGGACTACGAGCTGGTGCCCACCGTGGTGTTCGCCCATCCGCCGATCGGCGGCGTCGGGCTGACCGAGGCACAGGCGCGCGAACGCCATGGCGACGCGGTGCGGGTGTACCGCTCTCGCTTCCGGCCGATGCTGCAGGCGCTGGTGGACACGCCGCTGTGCAGCCTGTTCAAGCTGGTGTGCGTGGGCGAGGAGCGGCGCGTGGTCGGCATCCACCTGTTCGGCGAGGCCGCCGACGAGATCCTGCAGGGCTTCGCGGTGGCGCTCAAGCTCGGCGCGACCCTGGCGGACCTGCACGACACCGTGGCGATCCATCCGACCAGCGCCGAGGAGCTGGTGCTGATGAGCTGAGCCGCGCGGCGGCTGTCGCCGCCCGCGTGGGCCATCGCGGCGCGCCGGTCCGGTAGCATGGGCGGATGGACATCTTCTCCCTGCACCGCGGCACCGCGCCGCTGCTGGTCAGCGTTCCGCACGACGGCACCGTGGTCCCCGACGACATCGCGCTGCGCCTGACCGACGCAGCGCGCTGCGTGCCCGATACCGACTGGCACATCGCCAGGCTCTACGCGGTGGCCCGCGCGCTCGGCGCCTCCATGCTCGTCCCGCACCATTCGCGCTACGTGATCGACCTCAACCGCGCCGAGGACGACGTGTCGCTGTATCCCGGTCAGAACACCACCGGCCTGTGCCCGGTGCGGCGCTTCACCGGCGAGCCGGTGTACCGCGAAGGCGAAGCGCCGACGCCCGACGAAGTGGCCCTGCGCGTGGACAAGTACTGGCGCCCCTACCACAGCGCGCTGCGCGCGGAACTCGACCGGCTGCGCGCCGCGCACGGCCGCGTGCTGCTGTGGGAGGGCCATTCGATCCGCGGCGAGCTGCCGTTCCTGTTCGAGGGCAGGCTGCCGGACCTCAATCTCGGCACCGCCGGGGGGGGCAGCTGCACCGCGGCGCTGCGCGCGCGGCTGGAGGCGGTGCTCGCCGCGCAGTCGCGTTACGACCACGTGGTGGACGGCCGCTTCAAGGGCGGCTACATCACCCGCCACTACGGCGCGCCCGCCGACGGCATCGAAGCGGTGCAGCTGGAGATCAGCCAGCGCATCTACATGGACGAGGACAGCTTCGCGTTCCTGCCCGAGCGCGCGGCGCCGGTGGAGGCGCTGATCGGGTGGCTGCTGGAGGCTGCGCTGGATCAGGGCGGCTAGGGCCGACGCCGCACACGGCTGTCAACGCCAGGCCGAAAATTCGGTTTCGAGGATCCAGCTGCGGCCGCCGTCGTCGGAGCGTTCGCCGCGCCAGCGGAATCCCTGCTCGCTCACTTCCTCGAAGATCCAGCGGATCGGCGTGCCGTCGGCGTGGAAGCCTTCCTGCAGGAGCGTGTCGCCCGAGCGCCGGCCGGTCAACCGGGTGTGCACGCCGGTGACCGGATTGAACCAGTCGACGTTCCAGATCCCGCGCGCCGGATCGAACACCCGCAGGGTGGTGCCGTAGCGGTTTCCTTCCCTCGGGGCCTGGGCATCGCGGGCGGCGCGCTGCGGGAAGATCCACAGATCCTGCACCGCGCGGCCCTCGAGCACCCGCGCGAACACGATCTCGCCCTCGAGGCTGCGCGTACGGCCCTCGCCGAGATGGTCGGTGACGCGCGCCCGCCAGTGTCCCAGCAGCGGTGCATACAGGTCGTGCTGCGGCGGAATGGGGTGGGCCGGGCCGGGGTCGAGCAGCGCGGCGGCGAAGTCGGAGGCGGAGGCGGGCTCCGCGGCCAGGGCGGGCGCGGTGGTCGACATGAGGGCTCCTGCAAGCCACAGGGTGGCGAAGTGGATACGGCGAAGCGGCATCGGCGATGGCTCCGGATCGGGTTTGGCCAGGATGTGCGCGATCGCGTGCGACCGCTGTCCGTTTCCTTAGCCTCCGGCGCCGATCGGCCGCGCCATCATCGCGCGCAGCGCCCGCCGCGCGGCCGACGGCGTCAGCCCGTAGGCGCGCCGGAACGCGGCGGTGAACTGGCTGTGGCCGGAAAAGCCGTGCGCCAGCGCGAGCGCGGTGAGGTCGTCCGCGCGCGGCAGCTGCTCCAGCGCCCGGGCCAGCCGCAGGCCGGTCTGGTAGCGGTACAGCGGCATGCCCTCGACCTGGCTGAAGCTCTGGGTCAGGTACACAGGCGACGCGCCCACCCGCGCGGCCAGATCGCCCAGGGTCCAGCGGCGGGCCGGATCCTCCTGCAGCAGCAGCCGGGTGCGTTCGAGCAGGCGCTGCCGGCCGGGACCCGCGCGCCGCGGGCGGGCTGCCGGGTCCGGCTGCAGGATTCGTCGCGCCAGCGCCAGGGCCAGTTCCTCGGCCCGCAGCTGATCGGCGGAACCGCAGGCGCGCAGCCGGGCTGCGAGCCACTGGGCCCCTGCGTCCACCGGCCACGCCCGGCGCCGCAGGCGCTCGCCCTGCGCGGCCTCGTCCACATCGCCGCCGGCGAGCTCCCGCAGCCGCTCCGGCGCGAACCGGATCGACAGGCAGCGGTCGCCGTGGTCGGCGGGGTGATCGATCGCGTATTCGTCGCCGGCATTGAAGGCGAGGGCTCGATTCGGATCCGCCAGCGCGGCGCGGCGACCGGCGCGGTACACGAACGCGCCGCGGTAGGCCAGCACGATGCGGGTATCCGGAACCCATTCGGCCGGCCCGGCATGGCGGCCGCGGCAGGCTCGGCAATGCACGTCGTGGACGTGCACGCTGGCGCCGGGGCAGACCGGCCGCGAGCGCAGCACCGGCGCGGCGGAAGAGGCTGGCTGCGGCATCGGCCTGGACTCAGACCTCCAGGGTCGCCAGGTCGCCCTTGGTTTCGAGCCACTCCCGCCGGTCCGGCGCCCGCTTGCGCGCCAGCAGCATGTCCATCAGCGCGTGGGTCTGGTCGCCGTCGACGACGGTCAACTGCACCAGCCGCCGCGTGTCGGGGTGGATCGCCGATTCGCGCAGCTGCGACGGGTTCATCTCGCCCAGGCCCTTGAAGCGGGTGACGTTGACCGTGCCCTTGAGCTTGTCGCGCTGGATCTTCTCCAGCAGCAGCCGCTTCTCTTCCTCGTCCAGGGCGTAGAACACCTGCTTGCCGACGTCGACGCGGAACAGTGGCGGCATCGCCACGAACACGTGGCCGGCCGCCACCAGCGCCGGAAAGTGGCGCAGGAACAGCGCCGCCAGCAGGGTGGCGATGTGCAGGCCGTCGGAGTCCGCGTCCGCCAGCACGATGATCTTGCCGTAGCGCAGCCCGGAGATGTCGTCCTTGCCGGGATCGCAGCCGATCGCCACCGCCAGGTCGTGCACCTCCTGCGAGGCGAGCACGCCGCCGGAGGCGACTTCCCAGGTGTTGAGGATCTTGCCGCGCAGCGGCAGGATCGCCTGGAAATCCTTGTCGCGGGCCTGCCGCGCCGAGCCGCCGGCCGAATCGCCCTCGACCAGGAACAGCTCGGTGCGCGAGAGGTCCTGGCTGATGCAGTCGGCGAGCTTGCCGGGCAGCGCCGGGCCCTGGGTGACCTTCTTGCGGACGATCTGCTTCTCGGTCTTCAGCCGTGCGCTGGCGCGTTCGATCGCCAGCTGGGCGATGCGCTCGCCGAGCTCGACGTGCTGGTTGAGCCACAGCGAGAACGCGTCGTGCGCCGCGCCCTCGATGAAGCCGGCGGCCTGGCGCGAGGACAGCCGTTCCTTGGTCTGGCCGCTGAACTGCGGGTCGGTCATCTTCAGGCTGAGCACGAACGAGACCCGGTCCCAGACGTCCTCCGGCGCCAGCTTCACCCCGCGCGGCAGCAGGCTGCGGAAGTCGCAGAACTCTCGCAGCGCGTCGGTGAAGCCGCTGCGCAGGCCGTTGACGTGGGTGCCGTGCTGGGCCGTCGGGATCAGGTTGACGTAGCTCTCCTGGACCAGCTCGCCCTCCGACACCCAGGCCACCGCCCAGTCGACGGTCTCGGTGTCCTTGGCCAGGGCACCGACGAACAGCTCCGGCGGCAGCAGCTCGCGGCCTGCCAGTTCGCCCTGCAGGTAGTCGCGCAGGCCGTCTTCGTAGTGCCAGCGGTCGCGCTCGCCGCTGGCCTCGTCGTACAGGGTGACAGCGAGCCCCGGGCACAGCACCGCCTTGGCGCGCAGCAGGTGGCGCAGCGCCCGCAGCGAGAACTTCGGGCTGTCGAAGTACTTCGGGTCCGGCCAGAACCGCAGCCGGGTCCCGGTGTTGCGCTTGCCGACGCTGGCTACCGCCTCCAGCTTCGAGGCGGCGTCGCCGTGGGCGAAGTCCATCCGGTACTCGCTGCCGTCGCGCTTGATGTGCACCTGCAGGCGGGTGGAGAGCGCATTGACCACGCTCACGCCGACGCCGTGCAGGCCGCCGGAGAAGGTGTAGTTGCGGTTGTTGAACTTGCCGCCCGCGTGCAGCCGGGTGAGGATCAGCTCGACGCCCGGAATCTTCTCTTCGGGGTGCAGGTCCACCGGCATGCCACGGCCGTCGTCGGACACCTCGCAACTGCCGTCCTTGAACAGGCTCACTTCGATGGTGCGCGCGTGCCCGGCCAGGGCCTCGTCGACCGCGTTGTCGATGACCTCCTGCGCCAGGTGGTTGGGCCGGGTGGTGTCGGTGTACATGCCCGGGCGGCGCTTCACCGGGTCCAGCCCGGAGAGGACTTCGATGTCGACGGCGTTGTAGCGGGTGTTCATTCGGCACGGCTGCTGCGGGAAGCGGGCCAGAATGGGGCGGGGCGGAGGAGCGGTCAAGGTCGGGCGGCCGGGCGGCCCGCCGGCGCCGTGCGTCGCCCCGGATCAGGTCAGGCAGCCGCGAGTAAGCCGTGGCTCACCCGAGGTTCCGGCGTGGAAATTCCCTGCAAATGTGCGTGTAACCGGTTAATTCCGTTAAGCGCCCGTTGTTCAGTCGCGAGCGGGGGTGCGCTGGCTACGGTGCGGTTGCCGCGGTGGTCGAGCGGCGTCCCCCCTTGGCTTCACTTACGCTTTCTCTGGAGACACGACGATGACCCATCGCAATATCCTGTTCACCGCCATGATCGCCGCGGCCTTCGCCGCCCCGACCGCCTTCGCCCAGGAGGTCGACGAGCAGGCCGTGCGCGAGGCCGAGCAGGCCGCCCAGCAGGCCGAGCGGAACGCCGCCAACGCCGAGGCCAGTGCCGCCAGCGCCGAGCAGGAAGCCGACGCCGCCGAGTGGCAGTCCGAGCAGGCCGAGGAAGACGCCGAGCAGGCCGCCGAGCCTGAGGAAGAGGATCCGGCCTGATCGATGCGCCGGCCGGCCCCCGCCGGCCGGGTCGTAGCCAATGCGACGCCCCGCTCCGGCGGGGCGTTTTTTCGTCGGGGACACGCGCCCTCGGGACCGGAGGACCCGCACTTGCCGTAGAATGGGGCTTTCCAGCGACCTGCTGCGCCCATGACCTCCCCGCGTTCCGTCACCCCGCTCGTTTTCGTCACCGGCGGCGTGGTCTCTTCCCTCGGGAAGGGCATCGCCGCCGCCTCGCTCGCCGCGATCCTCGAGGCCAGGGGCCTGCGGGTGACGATGATGAAGCTCGATCCCTACATCAACGTCGACCCGGGCACCATGAGCCCGTTCCAGCACGGCGAGGTCTACGTCACCGACGACGGCGCCGAGACCGACCTCGACCTCGGCCACTACGAGCGCTTCGTCAACGTGCGGCTGTCGGGGCGCAACTCGATCACCACCGGCAAGATCTACGAGAGCGTGATCCGCAAGGAGCGCCGCGGCGACTACCTCGGCGCCACCGTGCAGGTGATCCCGCACATCACCGACGAGATCAAGCGCAGCATCGATGCGGCCACCCAGGGCTACGACGTGGCGCTGGTGGAGATCGGCGGTACCGTCGGCGACATAGAGTCGCTGCCTTTCCTGGAGGCGATCCGCCAGATCCGCACCGACCGGGGCGCCGAGAAGGCCATGTTCATGCACCTGACCCTGGTGCCCTGGATCGCCGCGGCCGGCGAACTCAAGACCAAGCCCACCCAGCATTCGGTCAAGGAACTGCGCTCGATCGGCATCCAGCCCGACGTGCTGGTCTGCCGCAGCGAGCGGCCGCTGCCGGACGGCGAGCGGCGCAAGATCGCCTCGTTCACCAACGTGCCAGAAAAGGCGGTGATCTCCGCGGTGGACCTGGACGACATCCACAAGATCCCCATGTGGCTGCACGACCAGGACCTCGACCAGCTGGTGGTGGAGCGGCTGGGGCTCGGCGAGCGCGCCGCCGAAACGGCCGACCTGTCCGAGTGGCAGGCGGTGGTCGACGCCACCGAGCATCCGATCGACGGCGTCACCATCGCCGTGGTCGGCAAGTACGTCGATCACAAGGACGCCTACAAATCGGTCGGCGAGGCGCTCAAGCACGGCGGCATCCGCCAGCGCACCAGGGTGGCGCTGAAGTGGATCGAGTCGCAGGACATCGAGCG
Organism: Luteimonas endophytica; assembly: GCF_029887875.1. GTDB lineage: Bacteria > Pseudomonadota > Gammaproteobacteria > Xanthomonadales > Xanthomonadaceae > Luteimonas > Luteimonas endophytica. The sequence goes on along the minus strand of NZ_JARXRM010000044.1, from coordinate 109,164 downwards.
CCACGGCGCCGAGCGGATGCTCGCCGGGGTCGATGGCGTGCTGGTGCCCGGCGGCTTCGGCGACCGCGGTTTCGAGGGCAAGGTGCTGGCCTCGAAGCACGCACGGGAGCGGCGCCTGCCGTATTTCGGCATCTGCTACGGCATGCAGGCGGCGGTGGTCGACGTGGCCCGCCACCTCGCCGGGCTGGAGGGCGCGAACAGCACCGAGAACGATCGCCAGACCCCGCACCCGGTGATCGGCCTGATCACCGAGTGGCGCACCCGCACCGGCGAGGTGGAGCGCCGCAGCGAGGACAGCGACCTCGGCGGCACCATGCGCCTGGGCCTGCAGGAGGCGCGCCTGAAGCCCGGTACCCGCACCCGCGAGCTGTACGGCAAGGACGTGATCAGCGAGCGCCACCGCCACCGCTACGAATTCAACAACCGCTACCGCACCCAGCTCGAGGAAGCCGGGCTGGTGATCGCCGCCAAGTCGATGGACGACCTGCTGGTGGAGATGATCGAGCTGCAGGACCATCCATGGTTCATCGCCTGCCAGGCGCATCCGGAATTCCTCTCCACCCCGCGTACCGGCCATCCGCTGTTCGTGGGCTTCATCCGCGCCGCGCGCGAGAAGCGGGCCGGCGGCAAGCTGCTCAAGGAGGCCAGCGCGTGAACCTCTGCGGCTTCGAGGTCGGCCTGGACCGCCCGTTCTTCCTGATCGCCGGCCCCTGCGTGGTCGAATCCGAACAGCTCCAGCTCGACGTCGCCGGCCGGCTGAAGGAGATCACCTCCGCGCTCGGCGTCCCCTTCATCTTCAAGTCCAGCTTCGACAAGGCCAACCGCACCTCCGGCACCAGCTTTCGCGGCCCCGGCATGGAGGAAGGGCTGCGGGTGCTGGGCGAGGTGAAGCGCCAGCTCGGCGTGCCGGTGCTGACCGACGTACACGAATACACCCCGATGGACGAAGTGGCCAGCGTGGTCGACGTGCTGCAGACGCCTGCCTTCCTGGTCCGCCAGACCGACTTCATCCGCAAGGTCTGCAGCGCCGGCAAGCCGGTCAACATCAAGAAGGGCCAGTTTCTCTCGCCCTGGGACATGAAGCCGGTAGTGGAAAAGGCCAGGTCCACCGGCAACCGGGAGATCATGGTGTGCGAGCGCGGCGCCAGCTTCGGCTACAACAACCTGGTCAGCGACATGCGCAGCCTCGCGGTGATGCGCGACACCGGCTGCCCGGTGGTGTTCGATGCCACCCACTCGGTGCAGCTGCCGGGCGGCCAGGGCAGCTCCAGCGGCGGCCAGCGCGAGTTCGTGCCGGTGCTGGCGCGCGCGGCGGTCGCGGTGGGCATCTCCGGGCTTTTCATGGAGACCCACCCGGAGCCGGAGAAGGCGCTCAGCGATGGCCCCAACGCCTGGCCGCTGCCGAAGATGCGCGCGCTGCTGGAGACGCTGCTCGAGCTCGACCGCGTCGCCAAGAAGAGCGGTTTCCTCGAGGCGTCGGTTGCATCGTGAGCCGGGCTGCGCTGGCTTGGTGCGTGGCGCTGGCGGCGATTCTGGCCGCTGGCGCCGCGAACGCATGCTCGTTGGGGATCCCCGATCGCAAGCTCCAGCAGGAAATCACCTCCTATTACAACGCGGACGCGGTGTTCCTTGCGCGGTTACAGGCGCCGCGCGAAGTTCCGTACGATGATGGGCACGAGTTCGCCATGCTGGTGGCGGATTACGAGCTGATCGAAGCCTTTCGTGGCACGCTGCCGGCGCGTGGCTCCGTTGCGACCGAAAACCGGCAACGCGCCGGCAGGCATGGCGTCCCGCCCAACAGTTGCACCGGCTGGCTGCTGTCTGCTGGAAGCGGGGAACAGGTCGCCGTCGTCTTCGCGCGCAAGGGCGACGGTCGCTATCCGTACTTCATCAACGCACAATCGACCCAGCACGATCCCTCCCAAGCAGGCTCCCGGCAGCAACTGCAGCGCCTGCGCCTCTACCGGACGTTTGAAGAGAGCCCATGACGACGATCGCAAAGATCCACGCACGAGAAATCCTCGACTCCCGCGGCAACCCCACGCTCGAAGCCGAAGTCACGCTCGCCGATGGATCTTTCGGACGGGCCGCCGTGCCCTCGGGCGCGTCCACCGGCGCGCGCGAGGCGGTGGAACTGCGCGACGGTGACCGCACCCGCTATCTCGGCAAGGGCGTGCAGAAGGCGGTCGGCAACGTCAACGGCACCATCGCCGAGACGCTCAGCGGCTTCGACGCCGCCGACCAGGCCGGCCTCGACAAGCGCCTGATCGATCTGGACGGCACCGAGAACAAGGGACGCCTGGGTGCCAACGCGCTGCTCGCGGTGTCGCTGGCCAATGCCCACGCGCTGGCCGCCTCGCGCAAGTTGCCGCTGTGGAAGTCGCTGGCCGGGGACCGTGCGCCGGTGCTGCCGGTGCCGATGATGAACATCATCAACGGCGGCGCGCACGCCGACAACAACGTCGACTTCCAGGAGTTCATGGTGCTGCCGGTGGGGTTCGATTCGTTCTCCGAGTCGCTGCGCGCCGGTACCGAGATCTTCCACGCGCTCAAGGCGGTGCTGAAGGGCCACGGCCTGTCGACCGCGGTCGGCGACGAGGGCGGCTTCGCGCCCGACTTCCGCAGCAACGTGGAAGCGCTGGACACCATTCTCGAGGCCATCGGCAAGGCCGGCTACAGCGCCGGCGAGGACGTGCTGCTGGGCCTGGACGTGGCATCGAGCGAGTTCCACGAGAACGGCAAGTATCACCTGGTCGGCGAGGGCCGGCGCCTGACCGGCGAGCAGTTCGTCGACTTCCTGGCGGACTGGTGCGCGCAGTATCCGATCGTCAGCGTCGAGGACGGGATGGCCGAGGACGACTGGGACGGCTGGAAACTGCTGACCGAGCGCATCGGCGACAAGGTGCAGCTGGTCGGCGACGACCTGTTCGTGACCAATCCGAAGATCTTCGGCCAGGGCATCGAGACCGGCACCGCCAACGCGATCCTGATCAAGGTCAACCAGATCGGCACCCTCACCGAGACCCTGGAAGCGATCGCGATGGCGGACGCGGCGAACTACGCGGCGGTGGTCTCGCACCGTTCCGGCGAGACCGAGGACACCACCATCGCCGACATCGCCGTGGCCACCACCGCCACCCAGATCAAGACCGGGTCGCTGTGCCGCAGCGACCGCGTGGCCAAGTACAACCAGCTGCTGCGGATCGAGGAGTCGCTCGGCGCCGCCGCGCGCTACGCAGGCCGCGCCGCGTTCGTGTCGCTGGGCCGGTAGCGGGGCGCGACAGCCGTGCGCGGGCTGCGGATCGTGCTGGTGCTGCTCGTGCTGCTGCTGGGCTGGCTGCAGTACCGCCTGTGGTTCGGCACGGGCGGGGCCGCGGAGGTCTCCCGCCTGGAGGCCCAGGTCGCCCAGCAGGCGCACCAGAACGAGGGGCTCCGCGCGCGCAACGCCGCGCTGGCGGCCGAGGTCGCCGATCTGAAGTCGCCCACCGGCGAGGCCGCGGTGGAAGAACGCGCGCGCAGCGAACTGGGCATGATCCGGCCCGGCGAGGTGTTCTACCGGGTGGTCGAAACGCCCGCCGCCGCGCCGCTGCCGGAGGCGCCGGACGAGGGCGCCCGGTCCTCGCCATGAGCCGCGATCGGCTGCGGGGCGGACTCTGGGCGGTGGTGCCGGCCGCCGGGCGCGGCGCGCGCTTCGGCGGCGCCCTGCCCAAACAGTACCTGCCGGTGGCGGGCGAGCCGCTGCTCGCGCATACGCTGCGCGCGCTGTTCGCCCACCCCGGTCTCGAGGGGGTGGTGGTGGCGATCGCGCCGGACGATCCGCACTGGCCCGGCTGGACCGCGTTCGAAGGCAGGCCGGTGCGCGCGTGCAGCGGCGGCGCGACGCGTGCCGCATCGGTGCTGGCCGGGCTGGCGGCGCTGCCGGCGGGGGTGCGCGCCGACGACTTCGTGCTGGTGCACGATGCGGCGCGCCCCAACCTGCGGCCGGCGGACCTGGCGGCGCTGCTCGAGCGCGGCCGCGAGGACCCGGTCGGCGCGATCCTGGCCGCGCCGGTGCGCGACACGCTCAAGCGCGCCGGCGACGACGGCGGCATCGACGGGACCGAGCCGCGCGAGCGGCTGTGGCGCGCGCTGACCCCGCAGCTGTTCCGCCGGCTGCAGCTCGAGCGCGCGCTGGCCGCGGCCGCCGCGGCCGGCGCGGAGGTCACCGACGAGGCGATGGCGATGGAGCGCCAGGGGCTGCGCCCGCTGCTGGTCGAGGGCGCCGAGGACAACCTCAAGGTGACCACCGCCGCCGACCTGGCGCTGTTCGAGTTCCTGCTGCGGAGGCGGGCGGGCGGAGAGACCGGCCACCCGGCGGTCGAAGGCGGGCGGTCGGGAACGGGAAATCCGCCATCTCGCGCGCATGGGAAGACATGAACATCCGGATCGGCCACGGGTACGACGTCCACGCCTTCGGCGAAGGCGATCACGTCATCATCGGCGGGGTTCGTATCGCCCATGAGCGCGGCGTGCTGGCGCACAGCGACGGCGACGTGGCGATCCACGCGCTCTGCGACGCGATACTGGGCGCGCTGGCGCTCGGCGACATCGGCGTGCACTTCCCGCCGTCGGATCCGCAATGGAAGGGCGCCGACAGCCGCGCGCTGCTGCGCCACTGCGGCGCGCTGGCGGCGGCACGCGGCTGGTGCCTGGGCAATGCCGACATCACGGTGATCTGCGAGCGGCCGAAGATCGGCCCGCACGCCGCGGCGATGCGCGAAAGGCTGGCCGCCGACCTCGGCGTCGCCATCGACGCGGTCAGCGTCAAGGCCACCACCAGCGAGCGGCTCGGCTTCACCGGCCGCGGCGAGGGCCTCGCCGCGCAGGCGGTGTGCCTGCTGTTCGGATCGTGAGCGGAGCGATGGACGCGCCGGCCAGCGGGGGCCTGCCCGCCGCCTCGGGCGACGCCGTCCTTGAGGCGACGATCCGCGCCGCGCCGGAGGATTTCCAGGTCGAGGAGCTTGCCGGATTCGAGGCCAGCGGCAGCGGCGAGCACCTGCTGCTGACGGTCGAGAAGCGCGGCATGAACACCGCCTTCGCCGCCGCGCGGATCGCGGACTGGGCGGGCGTACCGGTGTCCGCGGTGGGCTACGCGGGGCTCAAGGATCGCCATGCGCTCACCCGCCAACGCTTCAGCGTGCATCTTCCCGGGCGCGATGCGCCGCCGGTGGAAACGCTGGAGCATGGCGCGCGCGACGCCGGGGGAGGGCCGGCGCTCAGGGTGCTGGAGCGGACCCGGCACGCGCGCAAGCTGCCGCGCGGCGCGCTGGCCGGCAACCGTTTCGTGCTGACCCTGCGCGGGGTGCTGGGTGACCCTGCGGCGATCGACGCGCGCCTGGCGACGATCGCCGCCTCCGGGGTTCCGAACTACTTCGGGGAGCAGCGATTCGGCCGCGGCGGCGGCAACGTCGCGGCCGCGATGGCGATGTTCGCCGGGCGGCGGGTGCGGCGCGACCAGCGCAGCCACCTGCTGTCGGCGGCGCGCTCCGAGCTGTTCAACCGGGTGCTGGCGGCGCGGGTTCGCGACGGCTCGTGGAACCGCGGCCTGGAGGGCGAAGTCTGGATCCTGGACGGCAGCCGCAGCGTGTTCGGTCCGGAACCGTGGAGCGCGCTGCTGGAGGGGCGGCTGCGCGATTTCGATATCCACCCCAGCGCGCCGCTGTGGGGGGCCGGCGAGCTGCGCAGCCGCGAGCAGGCGCGGTGTCTCGAATGCGCGGCGCTGGCAGCCGCCGATGCGGTGGCGTTGCGGGACGGCCTGGAGCGCGCCGGCCTGCGCCAGGAGCGCCGCGCCACCCGGTTGCGGCCCGTCTCGATGCGCTGGGAGCGGCCGGAGGCGGCTGCGCTGCGGCTGGCGTTCGAGTTGCCCGCGGGCGCCTACGCCACCGCGGTATTGGCGGAGCTGGGAACGCTCCGGAACGCGGCCGATCCCCACGCCTGACCGTTCGTCGGAAAGCGAAGCGGGGCACTGGAGCGCCGTTCGCCGGGGCGTATAACCGGATCAGGCACCCGCGCGCTGCGGGTGCCGCCGCAACGCACGGGAGGGACTGTCATGAACAGACTGCTTCGTTGCACCTTCGCCGCTCTGGCGCTCCTCGTCCTGGCCGGCTGCACCAGCACCCAGGGCAGCGCCGGCTACCGCACCATGCCCGAACCCGCGCAGCCGGGATCCCCGGCCTTCGAGCGCGACGTCGCCTACATCGCCTCGGTCGAGCGCGTCGCGCGGATGCGCGGGATCGACGTGCGCTGGGTCAATCCGCCGGTCAGGCGGGCGGCCGCCGGCGAGCCCGAAGTCCAATAGCCGCCGCCGCGGCCGCGCAGGGCGCCGCTTCTAGCGCGGCCTGAGCAGCACCAGGACCGCGCCGGTGCCGCCCTGTGCGGCCGGCGCGGAGTGGAAGGCCAGCACGTCCGCGCGCTGGCGCAGCAGCCGGTCGACCAGATTCTTCAGCGCCGGTGCGCCGTCGGCGTGCAGGCCTTTTCCGTGCACGATGCGCACGCAGCCGTGTCCGGCGGCGCGCGCTTCGGCGATGAATCGGCGCAGCCATGCCTCGGCCTGGGCGGCGCCGGCCTGATGCAGGTCCAGCTCGTCCTGGGTCGCGTACTGGCCGCGCGCGAGCCGGCGCAGCACCCGCGGCGAGATCTCGTCGCGACGGTAGCGCAAGCTGTCGGCCGCCTCCAGCGGTCCTTCCTCGAGCAGCCGCTGGAACTCGCCGCGCGCTTCGCGTTCGTCGCGTTCGGCCATGCGCGGCACCGGCTCCGGCTTGGGTCTGGGTACCGGTTCCCGCTTTTCGGGCAGTCTGCGCACCGTGCCGATCGCCTCGCGGAACAGCGCGGCGCCATCCTCCTCGTCCTCGGCTGGTGGCGGCCTGCGCCCGGTCATGGCGAGAGCATACAAGACCGCCGGCGCGCTCCATGGCCGAAGCGCCGGCGTAGGCCAGACGGGTGCGGTGTCCGGTCCGCCGGATGCGGGCCCCGGTCGTGCAAGCGGAACTTCGCGCGATGACGGCGATCGCACCGCTGCGCCGCCGCAAGGGGCGGGACCGCGGGTGCCGCTTCGGCTATGATGGACACCGTTTCGCCGCCCTTTTTCCATGCGCATACTGGTCAGCAACGACGACGGCGTGGACGCGCCCGGCATCCGGATCCTCGCCGAGGGCCTGCGCAGGGCCGGGCACGAGGTGCTGGTCGTGGCCCCGGACCGGGACCGTTCCGGTGCCAGCAACTCGTTGACCCTCGACATGCCCCTGCGCGTGGTGCAGGTCGACGACAGCACCTGGCGCGTGCACGGCACTCCGACCGACTGCGTGCACGTGGCGATCACCGGAATGCTCGACGCCGAGCCGGACATCGTCGTCTCGGGCATCAACAACACCGCCAATCTCGGCGACGATGTCATCTATTCCGGTACCGTGGCAGCGGCCATGGAGGGTCGGTTCCTCGGCCTGCCCGCCGTGGCGATGTCGCTGGTCACCGCCGCGCACGTCGGCCGGCACTACGAGACCGCGGCGCGCGCGGCGGTCGAGATCGTGGAACGGCTGAAGGCGGACCCGCTGCCCGCCGACACCATCCTCAACGTCAACGTCCCCGATCTGCCATGGGAGGAGATCGCCGGGTTCGAGGTGGTGCGGCTCGGCAACCGCCATCGCGCCGAGCCCTGCGTGCCGCTGGAGGACCCGCGCGGGCGCACCTGGTGGTGGATCGGCCCGGCCGGTCCGGAGCAGGACGCCGGCCCCGGCACCGACTTCAACGCGATCCGTCGCGGCCACATCGCCATCACCCCGATCCAAGTCGACCTCACCCGCTACCAGGCGCTCGAGCAGGTCGCCAGCTGGGTCGGCGGCCTGGCGGCGGAGCTGCAGGAGGCGCGGGCATGACGCCGCGGCTGCGGCTGCAACCCGAGGCCATCGGCGTCGGCATGACCTCGCAGCGGGTCCGCGACCGCCTGATCGAGCGGCTGCGCGGCCACGGCATCGCCGACGAACGCGTGCTCAACGCGATCCGCACGGTGCCGCGCCACCTGTTCGTCGACGAGGCGCTGGCCACCCGCGCCTACGAGGACAGCGCGTTGCCCATAGGCCACGGCCAGACCATCTCCCAGCCCTGGGTCGTGGCGAAGATGACCGAGACCGTGCTGGAGGGGCTGCCCTCGCGGCAGCCGGGCGAGGCGCCGCCGAAGGTGCTCGAGATCGGCACCGGTTCGGGTTACCAGGCCGCGATCCTCGCCGCGCTGGGGCTCGAGGTCCACACCGTCGAGCGGATCGGCGAACTGCTGCGGGTCGCGCGCAAGCGTTTTCGCACGCTCGGGCTGCGGGTGCGCAGCAAGCACGACGACGGTCGCGTGGGCTGGGCGGAGAACGGGCCGTTCCACGGCATCGTCGTGACCGCCGCGGCGCCCGCGCTGGTCGATGCGCTGACCGACCAGCTCGCTCCCGGCGGAGTGCTGGTCGCGCCGGTCGGCGGCGGCGGCGGCCAGGTGCTGATGCGGCTGCGCAAGGGCGAGGACGGCGGCATCGAGCGCACCGAGCTGGCGCCGGTGGTGTTCGTGCCGTTGCTGTCCGGAACCATCGACTGAACGTGGGCACGGCACCACCATCCCGGGCCGGCGGAATGGAGGCCGAAGGATCGCTGGGCGAACAGCTCGCCGCGATCGTCGCGCGCCTGCCCGAGGACGGGACGCTGACCCTGTCCGACCTGCTGGCGCAGCTAGGCGACGAAGGCCTGCTGGTGGTGGCGCTCCTGCTGACCCTGGTGTTCCTGATCCCGGTGTCGATCCCCGGCGTGAGCACGGTGTTCGGGGCCGCGATCCTGCTGATCGGCGTGAGCCGGCTGTCGGGGCGACCGCTCTGGGTGCCGGCGCGACTGGCCGGGAAGGCGTTGCCGGCCTCGCGCCTGCGTCCCGGACTGCTCGCGGGCCTGGTCTGGGTCCGCCGCCTGGAGCGGGTCAGCCGTCCCTACCGCCTGCGCGGGCTGGTCGAGGGGCGCCTGCAGGGCATCGTCAACGACCTCGCTTTCATTCTCGCGGCGCTGCTGCTGATGGCGCCGTTCGGCTTCGTTCCGTTCAGCAACACGCTCCCGGCGCTGGCCCTGTTGTTCTACGCTGTGGGCTTCATCCAGCGCGACGGGGGCGCGGTCCTGCTCGGGCACCTCGCCAACCTCTGCACGCTGGTCTATTTCAGCGCATTGATCGGTGGCGGTGGCCTGGCGGTGCGCGAACTGCTGCAGCGGTTCGCGGGCTGAAGCGCCGACGCGACCATCGAACCGGGAGCCCAGAGACCGCATGAGCAGCAACCGCATCGTGTTCCGACTCCTCGCCCAGGCCTGTCTCGCCGCCGTCGCGGCCGGGCTCGTCGCCTGCGGGTCCAGCCGGGTGGTGCGCGAAGGCGGCGGATCGACCCGGGCCTCCACGCCCAGGCCCGGACAGGTCGCCACGGTGAAGCGCGGAGACACCCTCTACCGCATCGCCGTGAACAACGGCATCAGTGCGCTCGACCTGGCGACCTGGAACAGCATCTCTCCCCCCTACACGATCTACCCAGGCCAGCGCCTGCGGCTGTATCCGGGTTCCGGGCGCCGCGCCACGCCGCCGGTGGCGACGCGTCCGGGCGCGTCGCGGACGCCTTCGAGGGCCGGCGGCTCGACGCCTCCGGCCACGACGCCGGCAGTGCCGTCCGCGGCACGGAGCACGGTGACCTGGCGCTGGCCCGCCGACGGCCAGATCGTGGCCAGGTTCGCCGCCGGCGATCCCACCCGGCAGGGCATCGGCATCGCCGGCAACGGCGGCCAGCCGGTGCGCGCAGCGGGCGACGGGGTGGTGGTGTATTCCGGCTCCGGGCTGGTGGGGTACGGCGAACTGATCATCGTCAAGCACGACGAGCGCTGGCTGTCGGCGTACGGCCACAACCGCGCACGGCTGGTCAACGAGGGCGAACGGGTGCGCGCCGGCCAGCAGATCGCGGAGATGGGCCGCAGCGGCGCCGCCCGCGACATGCTGCACTTCGAGATCCGCCACGACGGCAAGCCGGTCGACCCCATGGCGCACCTGCCGCGGCGTTGAGCCCGGCTCGCCCGGGATCGCCGGATCAGGAAGGATCCCGCCGGGGCGCGCCGGGCGCGGGCGCCAGCACGAATCCGGCGACCACCCTGCGGCCCTCGCCGGCCAGCACCTGATAGGTGCGCGCCGCGGCCGCGTTGGTCATGCTTTCAAGGCCGATGCCCCGGGACAGGCATGCGGCCATCACTGCGGGCGGCGGAAAGGCCTGGTTTGCGCCGGTGCCGAGCAATACCAGTTCCGGCGCCAGCGCCAGCAGCGGATCCAGGTCGGCCGGGACCATGGCCGCCGCGTCGCGCACCGGCCATGCCTCGATCAGCGCGTCCGGGGCGACGATGAAGCTCGCGCGCAGCGCGCGGTCGTTGACCAGCGCCGAACGGCCATCGGCGGCGCGGAGGAAGAATTCGAAATCGGGCTTTTCGAGGGTGAGCTGCATGGAGGGCGAGGGTGGCGACCCGGCGGAGGCCTTGCGTGGATGGATGGTAGCGGCGGGACGCCCGCCCGTGCATGGGCCGGCCCCGGGCCGGCAGCGCGCGCCGTGGCCGTGAAACTAGGGCCTGGGCAGCACGATCTGGCGCTTGTCCCTGGAGGGGCGGTAGAGCACCGCCACGTTGCCGATGCGCTGCACCAGCGCCGCGCCGCAGCGGGCGGCGAGGTCCGCCACCATCGCGTCGCGCGCCTCGCGGTCGCCGGCCGCCACCTTCACCTTGATCAGCTCGTGGTGCTCCAGGGCGCCATCCACCTCGGTCACCACCGCACCGGTCAGTCCCTTGCCGCCCACCTGCAGGATCGCCTTGAGCCCGTGGGCCTGACCGCGGAGAAATCTGGACTGGGCGGCGGTCAGGGCGATACTCATGCGGTGCGACGGGAGCGGAAGGATCTGCAGGGTATCATGGCGCCCCGACGCCCCAGCGGCGGCCGCCGCCCCTGCCGATGCCTCCTCGCGCCCATTCGCCGGTCCCTCGCTCTTCCCCGCGCCAGTCCCGGCAGGTGGGCGGCGGGGCCGGTTCCAGGTCCGGTTCCGGGCAGAGCTGACCGTGCCGCCGCGCAGCAAGAGCAGCCAGCGCTGGCTGAAGGAACATTTCTCCGACCCGTACGTGAAACGGGCCCAGGCCGAAGGCATGCGCTCGCGCGCCGCGTACAAGCTGGAGGAGCTGGTGGCCCGCGACGGCCTGCTCAAGCCGGGCATGACGGTGGTGGACCTGGGCGCGGCGCCCGGGGGCTGGTCGCAATGGGTAAGGCAGGCGATGGGAGAGCGGGGCCGGGTGGTCGCGCTGGACATCCTCGAGATGCCGACGCTGGCGGGGGTGGAGTTTCTTCATGGCGACTTCAGGGAGGATGCTGTCTTATCGTCCCTTGAGACGCTGCTGGGCGGGGACCGGGTCGACCTTGTGTTGTCGGACATGGCCCCCAACAAGAGTGGCATGGACGCGGTGGATCAGCCGCGGGCGATGCACCTGGCGGAACTGGCGATGGACTTTTCCGGCCGCCAACTCCGCCCCGGCGGAGCCTTTCTGGTCAAGCTGTTCCAGGGCGTCGGATTCGACGACTACGTCCGCGAACTGCGCCGCCGCTACGACAGGGTGTCGATCCGCAAGCCCTCGGCGTCGCGCCAGCGTTCGCCGGAAGTCTATGCGCTGGCGCAGGGCAAGCGGGCACAGATGAAGTAGCATGGCGCCGAAGCGCCCGAGAAGGAATCCATGAACGATCTGGTCAAGAATCTGATGCTGTGGGTGATCGTCGCCGTCGTGCTGATGGTGGTGTTCCAGAGCTTCAGCCCGCGCACCGCCGGCACCGAGGAGGTGATGTACTCCCAGTTCATGGAGGAGGTGCGGTCCGACCGCATCCAGAAGGTCGACATCGCCGAGGACGAGCGCACCATCACCTTCCACCGCAAGGACGGCGCCACCGGGACCGTGATCGCGCCGCGCCGCGACGAACGCATGGTCGACGACCTGATCAACCACGATGTCGAGATCAATCAGGCGCCGCCGTCCACCGGCCCGTCGTTTCTCTACATCCTGATCAACTTCCTGCCGGTCCTGCTGATCATCGGCTTCTTCTTCTTCATGATGCGGCAGATGCAGCAGGGCGGCGGCAAGGGGGCGATGTCGTTCGGCCGCTCCCGCGCCAAGTTGCTCAGCGACGACCAGGTCAAGGTCACCTTCGCCGACGTCGCCGGCTGCGACGAGGCCAAGGAAGAGGTGGAGGAGCTGGTCGAGTTCCTGCGCGACCCTTCCAGGTTCCAGAAGCTGGGCGGCAAGATCCCGCGCGGCGTGCTGATGGTCGGCCCCCCCGGCACCGGCAAGACCCTGCTGGCCAAGGCGATCGCCGGCGAGGCCAAGGTGCCGTTCTTCTCGATCTCCGGCTCCGATTTCGTGGAGATGTTCGTCGGCGTCGGCGCCAGCCGCGTGCGCGACATGTTCGAGCAGGCCAAGAAACACGCGCCGTGCATCATCTTCATCGACGAGATCGACGCGGTCGGCCGCCACCGCGGCGCCGGCCTCGGCGGCGGCCACGACGAGCGCGAGCAGACCCTGAACCAGCTGCTGGTGGAGATGGACGGCTTCGAGGGCGGCGAGGGCGTCATCGTGATCGCCGCGACCAACCGCCCCGACGTCCTCGACCCGGCGCTGCTGCGGCCCGGCCGCTTCGACCGCCAGGTCGTGGTGGGGCTGCCCGACGTCAAGGGACGCGAGCAGATCCTCAAGGTGCACATGCGCAAGGTGCCGCTGGACGACGACGTGCAGCCGCTGGTGGTCGCGCGCGGCACGCCGGGCTTCTCCGGTGCGGACCTGGCCAACCTGGTGAACGAGGCGGCGTTGTTCGCCGCGCGCGAGAACGCGAAGGAGGTCCGCATGGACCACTTCGACCGCGCCCGCGACAAGATCCTGATGGGCGCCGAGCGCCGCTCGATGGCGATGAGCGAGGACGAGAAGACCCTCACCGCCTACCACGAGGCCGGGCATGCCATCGTCGGCCGGCTGGTGCCCGAGCACGATCCGGTCTACAAGGTCACGATCATTCCCCGGGGCAGGGCGCTGGGCGTGACCATGTACCTGCCGGAAGGCGACAAGTACAGCTTCAACCGCACCGCGATCGAGTCTCAGCTGTGCTCGCTGTACGGCGGCCGCGTCGCCGAGGAGCTGATCTTCGGCGAGGACAAGGTCACCACCGGCGCCTCCAACGACATCGAGCGCGCCACCAAGATGGCGCGCAACATGGTCACCAAGTGGGGACTGTCGGACGAGATGGGGCCGATCGCCTACAGCGAGGACGAGGACGAGGTGTTCCTCGGGCGTTCGGTCACCCAGCACAAGTCGGTCTCCGACGACACCGCGCGCCGGATCGACGAGGTGGTGCGCGGGATCCTGGACAAGGCCTACGGCCGCACCACCAAGATCCTCACCGAGAACATCGAAAAACTGCACGTGATGGCCAAGTTGCTGCTCGAGTACGAGACCATCGACGTGCCGCAGATCGACGCCGTCATGGAAGGCCGCGAGCCGCCGCCGCCGATCGGCTGGAACCGTTCCGGCAAGGACGACAGCGACAAGGGCGGCAACCGGCCGCTGCCGCCGATCGGCGGTCCGGCGGAGCAGACCTGACCGGCCCCGCGCGGTCCGCGGTCCCGGGTTGCAAGCCGGGACATCCAAGGCCAGAGTCCGCTCTGGCCTTTTGCGTGGAGGACGTCACGATGACGGAAGCCCGAAACGGCGAGCCGCATGCCCTGCCGCTGGGCGCCGGCGTCGCCATCGGCGTGGCGATCGGTGTCGCCCCCGGCACGGCGATGGACAATCCGGCGGTCGGCATCGGGATCGCGCCCGGCCCGGCGATGTGCCGCCGCGGCGGCGGGAAGGTCTGATGTTCGACGTCACTCCCCGCCTCGACTGCGGCGGCCGGGCGCTGAAGCTGGACCGCCCCCGGGTGATGGGGATCGTCAACGTCACCCCGGATTCGTTCTCCGACGGCGGCGCCTACCCGGACGCGGAGGCCGCGGTCGCCCACGGGCTGCGGCTGGCGGCGGAAGGCGCGGACCTGCTCGATGTCGGCGGCGAGTCGACCCGCCCCGGCGCGACCGAGGTGCCGCTGGAGGAGGAGCTGCGCCGCGTGGTCCCGGTGATCCGGCGCCTGGCCGGGGAGACGGCGCTGCCGATCAGCATCGACACCTCCAAGCCGGAGGTGATGCGGGCGGCGGTCGAGGCCGGCGCGGGAATGATCAACGACGTGTACGCGCTGCGCCGCGCCGGCGCGCTGGAGGCCGCCGCCTCGCTGGGTGTGCCGGTGGTGCTGATGCACATGCTCGGCGAGCCGGGCTCGATGCAGGATGCGCCCGTCTACGACGATGTCGTGGCGGACGTGCATCGATTCCTCGCCGAGCGCATCCTCGCCGCGGAGATGGCCGGAATAGCGCGGGCGAGGATCGTGGTCGATCCCGGTTTCGGCTTCGGCAAGCATGCCGGCCACAACCTGCTGCTGCTCGCGCAGCTGCGGCGGCTTTGCGAACTCGGGGCGCCGCTGCTGGCCGGGCTCTCGCGCAAGCGCACCATCGGCGAACTGACCGACCGGTCGGAGCCGGCCGCGCGCGTCCACGGTTCGGTCGCGGCGCACCTGATCGCGGTGCAGCGCGGCGCCCGGATCGTACGGGCCCACGATGTCGCCGCCACGGTGGACGCATTGCGGGTCTGGGAGGCGGTGGCGGCACAGCCGGAGCCGCGCGCCGCGGCAGCCGCGCCGGTCTGGCCGGGCGACGCCTGAGGCGCTGGCGAGAATCTCGCCAGACCGGGCCGCGGCCGCGCCACGCCGCGGCCGGCGCCACTTGTCCACAGCTTCGTACGCGCAGTTGTCCACAGTCGCTGTGGATGGTTCGGGCTGAACTCGACGGCCGCCTGCGTTAGGCTGGTCTATTCGCGGCGCGATCGGCCGCCGCCCATGCCTACCCGAGGAGCCTCCGCCCATGCTGGCAGCAAGCACGCCGCTCATCGTCATGTTCACCGTCTACCTCGCGGCGATGGTGCTGATCGGCTTCATTGCCTGGCGCTCGACCAAGAACTTCGACGACTACATTCTCGGCGGGCGGCGGCTGGGGCCTGGGGTGACGGCGCTGTCGGCCGGCGCCTCGGACATGAGCGGCTGGCTGCTGATGGGGCTGCCCGGCGCGATGTACCTCGGCGGCCTGTCCGAGGCCTGGATCGCCATCGGCCTGGTCGGCGGCGCCTGGCTCAACTGGAAATACGTCGCCGGCCCGCTGCGGGTCTATACCGAGCGAACCAGCAACGCGCTGACCCTGCCGGACTTCTTCACCAGCCGTTTCCAGGACCGCGGCCGCGCCCTGCGGGTGCTCTCGGCGACGGTGATCCTGGTGTTCTTCGCGGTCTACTGCGCTTCCGGCGTGGTCGCCGGCGCGCGCCTGTTCGAGAGCGTGTTCGGCATGCCCTATGCGCAGGCGATCTGGTGGGGCGCCGCGGTGACCATCCTCTACACCCTGGTCGGCGGATTCCTGGCGGTCAGCTGGACCGATACCGCGCAGGGCACCCTGATGTTCTTCGCGCTGCTGCTCACGCCGGTGATCGTGATGATGCACGTCGGCGGGTTCGAGGCCGCCATGGGGGCGATCCGCGGCGTCGATCCATCGCGGCTGGACTGGTTCCGCGGCGGCCAGCTCGGCTGGGTCGGGATCGTGTCGCTGCTGGCGTGGGGGCTGGGCTATTTCGGCCAGCCGCACATCCTGGCGCGCTTCATGGCCGCCGACAGCATCGCCACCATCCCGGTGGCGCGGCGGATCGGCATGGGCTGGATGACCCTGTGCCTGGCGGGTTCGCTGACCGTGGGCTTCCTGGGCATCGCCTACTACGCCGCCAACCCCGGCGCCGCCGGGCCGGTCGAGGCCAATGCCGAACGCGTCTTCATCAGCCTGGTCGAGCAGTTGTTCAACCCATGGGTCGCCGGCATCATCCTCTCGGCGATCCTGGCGGCGGTGATGAGCACGTTGTCCAGCCAGCTGCTGGTGTGCTCGAGCGTGCTGTCGGAAGATTTCTATCGCGGCTTCCTCCGCAAGCAGGCGGGACAGTACGAGCTGGTCTGGGTCGGCCGTGCCAGCGTGCTGCTGGTCGCGCTGCTGTCGCTGTGGCTGGCGCGCGATCCTGACAGCCGGGTGCTGGGGCTGGTGTCCTACGCCTGGGCCGGTTTCGGCGCCGCGTTCGGCCCGGTGGTGCTGCTGGCGCTGTTCTGGGGCCGCATGACCCGCAACGGTGCGCTGGCCGGCATGGTGACCGGGGCCGCGACCGTGATCTTGTGGAAGCAGGTCGCGATCGGACGTTTCGGCTTCGAGCTCTACGAGATGGTGCCCGGCTTCGCGGCGGCGACCGCCGCGATCATCGTGGTCAGCCTGCTCGGTCGTGAACCGCCGCAGGACATCCAGGCGACCCACGAGCAGGTCCGGGCTTCGTTGCGCGAGACCGGCTACTAGCGTCCATCGACGCTGCTGGAGCGCCGGTAGCCGCTAGAACCATTCCTGCAGGGAGATGCCCAGGCCGATGTAGGTGGCGCGGTGGTTGTAGTCGATCAGGCTCTCGCCGTAGCCGTCGAACAGCTGCACGTGGCCGCGGAACGCGCGGTGGATGGGGAAGCCCCAGTCGAACTGCAGCGCTCCGTGCGAGCGGTCGCCGCCGCGCAGCGAGTGGCGCGCCATCAGCGAGAACTGGTGGCCGCCGCGCACATGGACCAGGGTGAGGTCGCCGCGGCCCATGTAGTCCTCGATGTCGGGATTGTCGTCGTCGCTGCCGTCCGAGATCCGCACCCAGGGACGGACCATGAGCGCCCAGTCCTCGCGATCGAAGCCGAAGTTGAACATCACCCGGTTCCAGCTGCGCGACAGCGGGTCCTCGCGACCGTTCGACTGGTGGTTGATGCCGATCGCCGACATCCGCCCGTGCCAGCCGCCCGGCAGGCTGTAGCCGTTGCGGAACACCAGCAGGATCTCCGGCTCGTAGTTGGTCTCGCGGAACGGGCGCGAGGACTCGCTGTTGTAGATCTGCCAGCGCGAGCTCTGGGTGTAGCCCATCCACAGGTCGCCGTTGTCGCCGAACAGGTTCTCCAGCGCCTTGGTCTTGAAGCTGAGCTGGAACTTGGCCTCGAGGTTGTCGATCTGGGCGGGTTCGGTGACGGTGTTGTCCGGGTTGGGAGAGCGCGGTGCGGGATTGGTGTCGGTGGTCCAGAAGGCGGGCAGCAGGTAGACCGGCTTGTAGGCGCGAAAGTTGAACAGTCCGAGCTTCGAGTCGCGCGCCAGCTCCCAGCGGGTGTCGAGCAGCGAACCCTTGCCGACGTTGGCGATGGCGGCGCGGATCGGGTCGCTGTCGTCGTGTGCGAACAGCTCGGACAGCCGGTTGGCGGCTGCCTGTTCGGAGCCGGCAAC
Organism: Luteimonas endophytica; assembly: GCF_029887875.1. Taxonomy (GTDB): domain Bacteria; phylum Pseudomonadota; class Gammaproteobacteria; order Xanthomonadales; family Xanthomonadaceae; genus Luteimonas; species Luteimonas endophytica. The sequence continues at coordinate 91,666 of NZ_JARXRM010000044.1, read as the reverse complement.
GGCGGTGTCGCCACCCGGGCCCGCCGCCGGCACCGAATCCTGCACCTGCCTGGCCTGTTCGGCGGCGGCGTCGGCGGTGGCGGGATCTAGGGCGGTGCGCTGCATCGCCTCGTCGTAGCAGGCCAGGCGCATCGGATCGTTCTCGATGGCGAGGCAGGCCTCGAGCGCCGCCGCCGGGTCGGCGGCGCGGGCGGTCCAGGATGCCAAGGAGAGGGCGATGGCGGCGGCGAGCGCGGCGGAGTTGCGGGTCATTGCGAATCCTCAGGTGAACCAGGCCAGGGCGAAGATGCCGATCATCGCGCAGGCGAGCATGAGCTTCAGCGCCACGGCCACGACGATGCCGATCCAGGTGCCAGCGCCGACCCGGGTGGCATGGCCGAAGCCGCGCGGGTCGACCCGCCGCCGGTGCAGCAGCTCGCCGGCCATCGCCCCCAGAAACGGCCCGACGAACACCCCGACGATGCCGAAGAACAGTCCGGCGAAGGTACCCACCACCGCGCCGACCAGTGCCGTACGGCTGGCGCCGACGCGCTTGGCGCCCATCGCCGTGGCCCAGAAGTCGACCAGCACCGAAAGCAGGGTCAGGACGCCCAGCGCGACCAGGGCCGCCGCGCCGACCTCGGCGAACCCGCCTGCCCAGGCGGCGAGCACCATGCCGGCGAACACCAGCGGCAGGCCCGGCAGGGCCGGCAGCACGGTCCCGGCGAGCCCGGCAAGCACCAGGACCAGCGCGATCGCATACCAGATTGACTGCGGTTCCATGGCTTTCCGGAAGGGGCGGGATGATCGCGGAGGGTGGCCGGGAAAGGCCGTGGGACGCGATTGCATTCTGGCAAATGCCGGGGTAATTTGCTCGCGCTGTGTTTGTCAAGGTCACCTGAAACGTGGCCTGGGTGCAGTCGATCCGCGCTCCCGGTCTCCGGCCAGCCACATCGCGGTTCCCGCTTCCTCCTTGCAACCAGCCGCCGGCATCGGTGCCGGTCGATCCTACAGAGCAGCGATCAGTTCCAGGGAGTGATGCATGTCAAACCGCGAGATCGGTACCGTGAAGTGGTTCAACGACGCGAAGGGTTTCGGCTTCATCAGCCGCGAGAGCGGCGAGGACGTGTTCGTGCATTTCCGCGCGATCCAGATGGAAGGGTTCAAGAGCCTCAAGGAAGGGCAGAAGGTGAGCTTCGTGGTCGTCCAGGGGCAGAAGGGCCTGCAGGCCGACGCGGTCGAATCTGCCTGAGCCACCGGCCGGCCGGAGGGCCGGCAACGAAAAAACCCGGCCGCGAGGCCGGGTTTTTCATGTGGCCGGCGGCGAGAGTCAGCGCGCGTAGGCCCGGCCGTTCTGCACCCGCACGTAGCTGCCCTCGCGCAGGCCGCCGATCTCGGCCTGGGACAGCACCATCGTGCGGCCGTCGTCCATCCGCACGTGCACGTTGTAGGTGCCGCTGCCCTCGACCCGGTTCTGGATCGCATTGCCCGCGACCGCACCGGCGATCGCGCCGCCGGCCGTGGCGACATTGCGCCGGCCCTCGCTGTCGGTGTTGCGACGCGCGAGCTCCTTGCCGGCGACCGCGCCCACCACGCCGCCCAGCAGCGGGCCGGCGATGTTCGGCTTTCCGTCGTTGGTGCGTTCGATGCGGGTCACGGTGCCGCAGTCGTAGCAGGAACTGCCGTAGCCGGATTGCGGGGCGCTCCCGTATCCGCTGCCGTAGCCCGGGGAGGTGCTGGCGCAGCCGGCCAAGGCCAGGGCGGCTGCGATCGCGGCGGTGCCGATCAGTCGGGTCTTCATCGCGTCTGTCTCCGGATTGGATATCGGGAAAGGGAGCCGGCCAGCGGCCAGTGCTCCACGAGGCGAGCCTAGGAGTGTCTTCGTGAACACCCCGACAATTCGCGGCCTGCCGGCACGGGCCGGCAGGCCCGGTGCAGCCGGGGTTCAGCGCGCCGGGCCCGGTGCCGTCAGCCGCGGAAATCGCGGTGGCAGCTGCTGCAGGATTCGCCGATCTCCTTGGCCGTGGTGCCCAGCCCGGCGCAGTTGAGCGGCGGGGACGCCAGGGCATCGTCCAGGGTGGCGCGCATGCCGCTGGCATGCTGGGCGAAGCGGCGGTCCTCGCGCAGATCGGGAAACGCCGGCTCGAGGTTGTCGCTCATGGTCCGCAGCGCGCGCAAGTGCGGCAGGATGTCGGTCGCGCCGCAGCGGTTTTCGTCGACGCGGCTGCGCAGCTGCTCCAGGTGCCACTGCTGGACGTGCATCACGCTGTCGGGGAAGTGATCGGCCCGGGCTTCGAGCGCGCGAACCACCATGACCGTGGCGACCACGCCGACCGCCAGGCCGAGCAGGAACAGGAACAGGTAGCGGCCGGCTGCGGACGGCCTGCGGGTGGTGGTGTCGTCGGGTGAGGTCGACATGGCTGGCTCCGTGCGTTCGGCGTGCTGCCGCCAGGGCGAACATAGCACGCCGGCGCGGCGGCCAGGCGCCGCCGAGCGCGAGGCGCCGCCGCTAGACTATGTGCATGGATCAGGACTGGAGCGATCGCTTTTCCGGCATCGACCGGCTTTACGGGCGCGGTACGGTGGCGCGGCTGGCGGGCGCACGGGTGGCGGTGATCGGGCTCGGCGGGGTCGGTTCGTGGCTGGTCGAAGCGCTGGCCAGGAGCGGCCTGGGACACCTCACCCTGGTCGACGCCGACGACCTGTGCCTGTCCAACACCAACAGGCAGCTGCCGGCGCTGCTCGGCCAGTACGGGCGCGGCAAAGCCGAGGCGATGGCGGAACGCTGCCTGGCGATCAGCCCGCGCATGCAGGTGGAGCCGGTTGCGGCGTTCCTGACCCCGTCGAATCTCGATGTGCTGCTCGACCGCGGCTTCGACCTGGTGGTCGACGCCTGCGACAGTTTCCGCAGCAAGGTCGAGGCGATCGCATGGTGCCGCCGGCGCAAGCAGCCGGTGATCACGGTCGGCTCCGCCGGCGGCAGGATCGATCCTGCACTGGTGCGGGTGCGCGATCTCTCGCGCACCGAGCACGACGCGATGCTGGCGCTGGTGCGCAAGAAGCTGCGCGCCGAGTTCGGCTTCCCGCGGGGCCCGAAGCGCTACTTCGGCGTGGCCGCCGTGTACTCGCTGGAGAACGTGCGCTATCCCCAGGCCGACGGCAGCGTCTGCGGGCTGCGGCCCCGGCTGGATCCGGATGCGGCGCTCAAGCTCGACTGCGGCGCGGGGCTCGGCGCGGCCACCCACATCACCGGTGCGTTCGGGTTCGCCGCTGCCGGCAAGGCACTGGAACTGCTGTTGCGAAAAGGGGCGCGGATCGATGCCCTGCCCGAAAGGCCGGCGGGGAACGCCTAGGGCTGCGGGGCATCCGCCAGCCCGAACAGCCCGGCGGCATTGGCGCTGGTGACCGTGGCGATCCGGTCGGGGTCTTCGCCGCGCAGTTCGGCGACGGTCTCCAGTACCCGCCGCAGCCGCGCGGGTTCGTTGCGCTGGCCGCGGATCGACGCATCCGGCTGGTCCGGGGCGTCGGTCTCGAGCAGCAGCCGTTCGAGCGGCATCCCGGCCACGATCCGGTGCAGGCGCTTGGCGCGATGGTAGGTGAGCGGACCGCCGAGGCCGATCAGGAAGTCCAGCCGCCACAGCTGCCGGGCCTGCTCTTCGCTGCCGGCGAAGCTGTGCACCACGCCGCGCAGGCCGCCGACCCGCCGGATCGCCATGATCACCGCCTCCACCGCGCGGCGGGCGTGGACGATCAACGGCAGGTCGAACTCGCGCGCCAGCTCCAGCTGGCCTTCGAAGTAGCGCTGCTGCGCGGCGCGGTCGAGCCCTTCGATGTAGTGGTCCAGCCCGCATTCGCCCACCGCCACCGGGCGTTCGCGGCCGAGCCAGTCGCGCAGCTCGTCCAGGTGCTCCGGGCGATGGTGTTCGAGAAAGGTGGGGTGCAGCCCGTAGGCGGGAGACAGGCCGGGCGCCGAGTTGCAGACTTCGCGCAACCGCGGCCAGGCGGCGGCGTGCGTGGCGGGCACCACCTGGCGGGTGACGCCCGCCTGCACCGCGCGCGCGACCACGGCAGCGCGGTCGCCGTCGAATTCGCCGGCATCCAGGTGGCAATGGGTGTCGACGAGCGCGGGCGTCACGGTGCTCAGCGGCGGCGCGTGGCCTGACCGTCGATCGGTGGCCTGGGCGCGCCGGCGCTGCGGCCGCGATCCTTCCAGTTGGCGAGCAACAGGGTGCCCAGGCCCAGCAGCAGTTCGTCGACCAGGGGGATCGGATCGGGGACCAGCACGGTCAGCAGGAACAGCCCTCCGGTGACGGCGAACAATCGCGGGTAGCTCAACCTGGCGAACCAGCGCATCAGCGGGGCGAGCAGAAGAGTGCGCATGACGGGCTCCGCAGTTGGATGGCGGTCACGCTAGCACGCCGCCGGTGGCCGCCGTGTTCATGGCCGACTCAGTCTGGCTAGGCGTGGGCTGCCCTCTGTTCAGGTTGGAAATGTTCGAATCGCGTCGACGATAAGGGGGGATCGCCCCGAGGAGCGCGAAGATGAAGAACAACACCCTGGCAATCGCACTTGCGTCTCTCCTGGTCGGCGGCGTCGCCGTCGCCGCGTTCCAGAACAACGGCCGCGAAACCGCCGAGGCGGAGACCGCGCTCTCCGGCGAGGCGGCGGCGGGCGAAGCGGGCTTCGAAGAGGCCGGCCGGCTCGAGTACGCGGACGTGTTGAATGCTGTCGCCGTGACCGAGCAGCAGGACCTCTACGCCACCGTGATCGGCAGCGAGCCGGTGAGCGAAACCACCACCAGCAGTTCGCCGCGGCAGGTCTGCGAGGACGTGGTGGTGCAGGAGCGCCTGCCGGAGCGCGACGGCAACGTCGGCGGCACCGTCGCCGGCGCGGTGATCGGCGGCCTCGTCGGCAACCAGGTCGGCGGCGGCAACGGCCGCAAGCTGGCCACGGCGGCCGGCGCCACCGCCGGGGGCTTCATCGGCAACCGCGTCGATCGCAACCACGTCGGCGGCCGGGTAGTCGAGCGCGTCGACCGCCAGTGCCGCACGGTGCAGGACACGTCGCAGTCCTCGCGTGTGGTCGCGTACAACGTCACTTACCGCAATCCCGACGGCAGCACCGGGACCCTGCGCACCGACAGCAAGCCGGCCGAGAAGATCAAGCTCGGCACCGAGGAGGTGCCGGTGGCCTGGGACGTGACCTATCGCTACGATGGCCGCGAGCGCACCGTGCGCATGGCCCAGGAGCCGGGCGACCGGTTGCCGGTGCTCGATGGGCAGGTCGTGACCCAGACCGCGGCGCTCGACGACGCTCCATCGCGCCAGTAGCGGTCCGGCGCGGCCGGGCATGTGGAACCCCCACGGGGCCGGAGCGATCCGGCCCCGTTCCTTTTGCGGGATGCGGCCAGCCGCGCGCAGGGCGATACAATGGCGGTTTCCCCGACCGATCCCGCGCCCATGGCCCTGCATCCCTACGATCTCTACGATGTCCGTTCCCTGCTCAGCGACGAGGAACGCGCGGTCCAGGACAGCGTGGCGCGGCTGGTGGACGAGCGCGTGCTGCCGATCATCGGCGACTGCTTCGACCAGGGACGGTTTCCGAAGGAGCTGATCCCGGAGCTCGCCGGCCTCGGCCTGCTGGGCGCGACCCTGCCGGAGGAGTACGGCTGCGCGGGCCTGAATTCGGTCAGCTACGGGCTGATCTGCCAGGAACTGGAGCGCGGCGATTCCGGCATCCGCAGCTTCGCCAGCGTGCAGTCCTCGCTGTGCATGTACCCGATCTTCGCGTACGGCAGCGAGGAGCAGCGGCGGCGCTGGCTGCCGGACATGGCCGCGGGCAAGGTGATCGGCTGCTTCGGCCTGACCGAGCCGCAGGGCGGCTCCGACCCGGCCAACATGAAGACCCACGCGAAACGCGACGGCGGCGACTGGGTGGTCAACGGCTCGAAGATGTGGATCACCAACGGCAACCTGGCCGACATCGCCATCGTCTGGGCGCAGACCGACGACGGGATCCAGGGCTTCGTGCTCGAGAAGGACTTCGCCGGGTTCAGCGCGCAGGAGATCAAGCACAAGATGAGCCTGCGCGCCTCGGTGACCAGTGCGCTGTACTTCGACAACGTGCGGGTTCCCGATGCCAGCCGGCTGCCCAACGTGAAGGGTCTGAGGGGGCCGCTTGGCTGCCTGACCCAGGCCCGCTACGGCATCACCTGGGGGCCGGTCGGCGCGGCCATCGCCTGCCTGGACGAGGCGTTGAACTATTCGAAGGAGCGGATCCTGTTCGATCGCCCGGTGGCCGCGACCCAGAGCGCGCAGCTGAAGCTGGCCGACTGGGCGCGCCGCATCACCTCGGCGCAGCTGCTGTCGCTGCAGCTCGGCCGGCTGAAGGACGCCGGGAAGATGCAGCCGACCCAGGTCTCGCTGGCCAAGTGGAACAACTGCCGCATGGCGATCGACATCGCCCGCGAAGCGCGCGACCTGCTGGGTGGCGCCGGGATCACCACCGAACACTGCCCGATCCGCCACGCGCTCAACATGGAGTCGGTGATCACCTACGAGGGCACCGAGACGGTGCACCAGCTGGTGGTCGGGCGCGAATTGACCGGCATCAACGCGTTCTGATGACCGACGTCCGCATCGAAACCGAACGCCTGCTGCTGCGGCCGCCGCTGCAGCAGGACTTCGAGCGCTATGCCGAGCTGTACGCCGACGAGGAAGCGGCGCGCCACGTCGGTGGCCACGTGCCGCGGGCGATCGCCTGGCGCAAGTTCCTGACCATGGCCGGCGCGTGGTCGATCCAGGGGTTCGCGATGTTCTCGGTGATCGAGCGCGCCGGCGGCCGCTGGCTGGGCCAGCTCGGCCCATGGAAGCCGGACGGCTGGCCCGGCAACGAGGTCGGTTGGGCGTTCCATCCCGATGCGTGGGGAGCCGGCTACGCGACCGAAGCGGGCGTGGCGGCGATGGACTGGGCGTTCGACCGGCTCGGCTGGGAGGACGTGATCCACTGCATCGCACCGGCCAATGCGGCCTCGAAGCGGCTGGCCGCACGACTGGGGTCGGGGCTGCTGCGCAGCGGCCGGCTGCCCGCGCCCTACGATGCGGAGCCGACCGAGATCTGGGGCCAGGACCGCGCCGCATGGCGCGCGCGGCCGCGCTGAGCCGCAGCGGCCGCGGACGCCGCGCAGCATGACCGGGTTCGGGCGCGCTGCTATGGTGCGCGAACCCGGCGGAGAGTGCGGATGCAGCCCAGCGCGGAATCGGAGCGAAGGCCCGGCCGCCTGGGTCGGGCGGCGCGCTGGCTGGGGCCGCTGCTGGGCCTGGCGACCTGGGCGCTGATCCCAGGAGCGGAAACTGCCGGCCTCGATCCAGCCGGCCGCGCGACCGCTGCGGTCGCGGTCTGGATGGCGGTCTGGTGGCTCGGCGAGGCGCTGCCGCTGGCGGCGACCGCGCTGCTGCCGGTGGTGGTGTTCCCGCTGCTCGGCGTGCTGTCGCCGGCCGAGGCCGCGCGGCCCTACGCCAGCGACATCATCTTCCTGTTCATGGGCGGCTTCATGCTGGGCCTGGCGATGGAACGCTGGGGCCTGCACCGACGCATCGCGTTGCGCATCCTGCTGCTGGTGGGGACCTCGCCGCGGCGGCTGGTGGCGGGTTTCATGGTCGCCACGGCGTTGCTGAGCATGTGGATCTCCAACACCGCGGCCGCGATCATCCTGCTGCCGGTGGGGCTGTCGGTGGTGGCGATGCTGTTGCGCGAGGGGGCGGAGGTGCCGGAGCGCGAAGCGCGCGTGTTCGCCACCGGGCTGATGCTGGCGATCGCCTATTCGGCCTCGATCGGCGGTTCGGCGACGCTGATCGGTTCGCCGCCGAACCTGGTGGTGGCCAGCTACGCGCGCGAGCGCCTGGACTGCGACGTCACCATGCTGTCGTGGATGCGCTTCGGGGTCCCGGTGATGCTGGCGTTCCTGGCGCTGGCCTGGCTCTATCTGACGCGGCTGGCGTTTCCGGTGCGGATCCGGCGGCTGCCGCAGGGAGAAGCGCAGGTGCGCGCGATGCTCGGCGAGCTGGGGGCGATGGCGCGGGGCGAGCGCGTGGTGCTGGGGGTGTTCTCGCTGACCGCGGCGGCGTGGGTGCTGCGGCCGCAACTGGCGGCGTGGCTGGGTGTACCCGGGCTGACCGATGCGGTGATCGGGATGGCCGGGGCGCTCTCGCTGTTCCTGATCCCGGTGGGCGGCGGGCGGGCGGCGCTCGACTGGGAGACGGCGGTGCGGCTGCCGTGGGGGGTGCTGGTGTTGTTCGGCGGCGGCCTGGCGCTGGCGGCGGCGATCGGCGCGCACGGGGTCGATGGCTTCATCGCCAGCGGGCTCTACGGGCTGGCCGGGGCGCCGATGCTGCTGGTGGTGTTCGCGGTGACGGTCCTGGTGGTCTTCGCTACCGAGCTGACCAGCAATACGGCGATCGCGACCGCGTTGACGCCGGTGCTGGCAGCGGCGGCACTGGGGCTGGGGGTGCCGGCGATGCCGCTGCTGGTGGCGATCGGGCTGGGGGCGAGCTACGCGTTCATGCTGCCGGTGGCGACGCCGCCCAACGCGATCGTGTTCGGTTCCGGGCACGTCACGACGGGACAGATGGCGCGCGCCGGGATCGCGCTCAACATCGTCGCGGTGGTGCTGGTGACGCTGGCGGCGCGGTGGGCGGGTGCGGGCCTCTGCTCGGGCTGAGAGCCGGGGTCCGGGGCCCGGGGCGGCAGTCCGGCGGGATTTCGAGTCGCTCCCCGATACTCGCTTGGTCGAAATCCCACCGGACCGCCGCTGGATACCGTGCGGGTGGCTGCCGCTTGGTTGAGCAGTTGGATGGGTCGCTGTGCTTTCGGTTGCGGAACGGAGGACGCGGGGCGGCAGTCCGGCGGGATTTCGAGTCGCTCCCCGATACTCGCTTGGTCGAAATCCCACCGGACCGCCGCTGGACACCGCGCAGGGAGTGCGGCGCATCGGAGCGGGCGCTCCGAGGGAGCGCCGACTGCTCTCTCGTGCGGTCCTACGGCTGCAATTCGGAGCCACGATCCGGATCCTCGAAGGGCGGGGAGGGACCGCTCGTGGGAGCGGCCCATGGCCGCGAAGGCCGCGGGTGGCCCCGGTGGGCTCGGCGGAGATTCCGGGCAGGTCCCGCCGCGGACTTTCGCGTGCATGGAACGCTCCCGCGGCACCGGCCGGGTGGCGGCACCGGTGCGCCGGGTATAGGAGAATAGGCGGCTTCGACCGCCGCCCATGCACACGATGACCTTCCGCCCCGTGCCCGATCCCATCCCCGCGCGGATGCGCGGCCTCAACCGCGCCGAGATCTGCGACGTCAATTTCAGCGAGTTCGTGCGCGACTGGCAGCGCCCGGTGGGCGCGGCCCCGGCGGATGATGCGCCGGTGCTGCCCGGCAGCGCGCTGGACGCGCGGGGCTTCGTGGAGCTGCTCGAGTCGCAGCTGATCAGCCGTCATCTCGACCTGATGGCGCGGGTGCTGCGGGTGCAGAACAAGGTCTTCTACACCATCGGCTCGAGCGGTCACGAGGGCAACGCGATGGTCGCGCGCCTGACCCGCCACACCGACCCGGCGTTCCTGCACTATCGCAGCGGCGGGTTCATGGCCGAGCGCTTCCGCAAGCTGCCGGGCATGGACCCGGTGATGGACTCGGCGCTGTCGTTCGCCGCCAGCAAGGACGATCCGGCCAGCGGCGGACGGCACAAGGTGTGGGGAAGCAAGCCGCTCTGGGTGCTGCCGCAGACCTCCACCATCGCTTCGCACCTGCCCAAGGCGCTGGGGACGGCGATCGCCGTCGAGCAGGGGCGGCGGATCGGCCACGCGCTGCCGGTCCCGGACGACAGCATCGTGGTGTGTTCGTTCGGCGACGCCAGCGCCAACCACGCCACCGCGCAGGCCGCGTTCAACGCCGCGGCCTGGACCGCCTACCAGCGCCTGCCGGCGCCGGTGCTGTTCGTGTGCGAGGACAACGGCATCGGCATCTCGGTCAAGACCCCGGACGGCTGGATCGCGCGCAGTTTTTCCGGGCGCCCGGGCCTGGACTATTTCGCCGCCGACGGGCTGGACCTGGCCGCGGGCTACGCCCAGGTGCGCGAGGCGGTGGAGCACTGCCGGCGCACCCGGCGGCCGACCTTCCTGCACCTGCGCACCACACGGCTGATGGGGCACGCCGGTACCGATTTCGAGATCGAGTGGCGCGCCATCGCCGAGCTGTGCGCGGTCGAGGCGACCGATCCGCTGCTGCGTTCGGCCACCATCGCCCTGGAGTCCGGACTGCTGTCGAAGGATGCGCTGCTGGCGCTGTACGAACAGACCCGCGCCCGCTGCTTCGCCGCTGTCGAGGATGCCGACCGGCGTCCGCGCCTGGCGACCCTCGAGGAAGTGGTCGCGCCGCTGGCGCCGTACACCCCCGAACTGGTCCGGGGGGAAGCCGAGCGCTTCGACCACGCGGTGGCGCGCGCGGCGGTGTTCGGCGGCGAGGACAAGCTGCCGGAGAAGCTGGCGCCGCGGCACCTGGCGATCCAGATCAACAACGCGCTGCACGACCTGTTCGCCAAGTACCCGGAGGCGCTGCTGTTCGGCGAGGACGTGGCCCAGAAGGGCGGGGTGTACACCGTCACCAAGGGCCTGCAGAAGGCCTTCGGCGCGCGCCGGGTGTTCAACACCCTGCTCGACGAGACCACCATCCTCGGCCTGGCGCAGGGCTACGCCAACATGGGCATGCTGCCGTTCCCGGAAATCCAGTACCTGGCCTATTTCCACAACGCCTGCGACCAGATCCGCGGCGAGGCCGCCAGCCTGCAGTTCTTCAGCAACGGCCAGTACCGCAATCCGATGGTGATGCGGATCGCCTCGCTCGGCTACCAGCGGGGCTTCGGCGGCCATTTCCACAACGACAACTCGATCACCGCGCTGCGCGATATTCCGGGGCTGGTGGTGGGCTGCCCCTCGCGCGGCGACGACGCGGCGATGATGCTGCGCACGCTGGCGGCGCTGGCCAAGGTCGACGGGCGCGTCTGCGCCTTGCTCGAGCCGATCGCGCTGTACATGACCAAGGACCTGTACGAGCCCGGCGACGGGCGGTGGCTGACGCCGTACCCGGAGCCCGACCGGGCGCTGGCGTTCGGCGAGGAGCGCGTCTACGCCCCGGAAGCCGCCGATCTGGCGATCCTGACCTTCGGCAACGGCGTGCCGATGAGCCTGCGCGCGGCGCGCGCCATCGAAGCCGCGCACGGCTGGCGGGTGCGGGTGGTGGATCTGCGCTGGCTGCTGCCGCTCAACGACGCGGCCATCGCCCGCCACGCCGGCGAGTGCGCGCGCACGATCGTGGTCGACGAGGGCCGGCGCAGCGCCGGGGTGGGGGAGGGCATCCTCGCCGCGATCGTCGAGGCGGGGCTGGGCGACAGGCCGCTGCGGCGGGTGGTGGGTGCGGATACCTTCACCCCGCTGGCGGGCGCGGCGTTCCTGGTGATTCCGTCGGAGCAGGACATCGTCGCCGCCGCGGCGGAGCTGGCAGGCTCCGCCGCGGTGGCGCCCGGGAGCGGCTGACACCCGGGCAGCCAAGGAGGCGCGCCGATCCCCGGGGAGGCGCGCGCCGCTTCAGTCGGCGAAATGCACCCGTACCTCGACGCGACGGTTCGGCGCCAGGCAGTCGATCACTTCCTGGCCGCGATCCCCCTCGCATTCGACCATCGGCTCGACGCTGCCCCGCCCGACCGCGGTGATGCGGTCCTCGGGGACGCCACGGTCGATCAGGTACTCACGAACCGCCTCGGCCCGCTGCGTGGACAGGCGCAGGTTGCCCTGGTCGCTGCCGATGCGATCGCTGTGCCCGATCACGTGCACGATCTCGAGGGGACGCCCCGAGGTGAGGCGCGTGGCCAGCTCGTCCAGCGCCCGCTGGCCTTCGGGGCTGAAGTCGTCGAGGCTGGACTTGCCGAAGGCGAACAGCCCGTCGGCGCCCAGCTTCTCGAGGAACGACGAAGGCGCCGGCGGCGGTGCGGCGGGTTCCGGCGGCGGCGGTGGCGTGGTGGTGCAGGCGGACAGCGCGAGTGCGGCCGTGGCGACGGCCGTGAGTGCGAGATTGCTTTTCATTTCCCCTTCCTCTGGATGCGATGGCAGTTGTTGCCCGATCGCCTCCGCGTCGCCCTCCCTGCGCGTCGCGGCCGCCGGCTCGGTGCCTCGCGGGGCGACGCGGAGACGGCCGCTGCGGCGGCTTCCCCCTGGCCCGCGAGCATAGCAGCGGAGCATGCCGTGCGATCAAGCGCGGGTCCGTCCCCCCTGCCGGGATGCGGCTCAGCGCGCCAGGCCGTCGAGCAGCGGCCGCGGCTCGCACGGGGCGCCGTCGACGGCCAGCGCGGCCTCGGCGCGCTCGACCGGGAGCACGGCGAGCAGCTCACCGGCCTGGCTGCAGACCACCCGGCCCAGTTCCCTGCCGTCCGCCATGACCGCACTGCCGGCCGCGACTTCCGCGGCGCAGGCCAGCCGCGCCAGGCCGCGCTTGGCCTGGCCGAGGAAATGGGTGCGCGCCACGATTTCCTGGCCGGGATAGCAGCCCTTGCTGACGCTGTACCCGCGCAGCCGCTCCAGCGAGAGCTGCTGCGGGGTCCATTGCCCTGCCTGGGTCGCGTCCAGGCGCGGGCGGCCGTGGGCGAGGTCGAAGGCGTTCCAGCGGGCGAGCGCCTCCGCGTCCGCCACTGCGGGCGTCTCCCCGACTGCCAGGGTGCGCGCGCCGGTGGCGGTGCCGAAATCGAGTTCGAAACCGTCTCCATTGCGGGCGAACGTCGCGCCGTGCGCCTGCGCGGGCGCGGAGAAGGTTCCGGAGACCCTAAGTTCCGTGGCGATCCGGATCCGCACCTTGCTGCGGAACACGAACCGGCCCAGCGCCTCCACGAATCCGGCCGGCGCGGCATCGGCCAGCAGCAGCCACAGTCGTTCCTCGTCCCGCTTGAGCAGGGCGAACAGCGCGATCGCGCGGCCCTTGGGCGTCAGCCAGCCGCTCCACTGCCAGTGCCCGGGCGCCAGCGCAGCGACGTCGTTCATGAACTGCGCCTGCGCGAACTTCGCCGCGCCCGGCCCTTCCAGCGCCAGCACGGCGTGGTCGGGAATGGCGAAAAGATCGCCTCCTGCGGGCGTCGACTTGTGGGACATGGGGGCGGGACTTAAACTTCGCGGCGTGAACGACCCGGCCATGATAGGTGAAAGCGCACCCGCCACGGAGCGCGCGCAGGCGGAAAAGCCCGTTGCGCGGCCGGAACCGGCGCCGGAGTTCGGTGGCCGGGACGGGCTGGAGCCGACCCGCTACGGCGACTGGGAAAAGAACGGCCGCTGCGTCGACTTCTAGGCCGTAGACTCGACCATGCCAGTCCAGCCACGCGGCCAGCGCCGCCCAGCGAGGAGTCCTGCACGACGATGAGGAACCGCGAACGCCCCCTGTCGCCGCATCTGCAGGTGTATCGCTGGCAGATCACCATGACGATGTCGATCCTGCATCGTGCCACCGGCATCGCGCTCTCGCTCGGCGCGTTCGGACTGGTGTGGTGGCTGCTGGCCGTGGCCCGTGGCGGCGACGCGTACGCCAGCGCGGCCGACTGCCTGGCCTCGCCGCTGGGCATGGTCGCCGCGTTCGGCTTCTCGCTGGCGCTGGTCTACCACCTGCTCAACGGCATCCGTCACCTGCTGTGGGATTCGGGCTGGGGCTTCGAGCTACCGGAGGTGTATCGCTCCGGCTACGCGGTGTTCGCGCTGACCGCGGTGCTGACCGCGCTGATCTGGATAGTCGCGCTGCGGGGTGGGGCATGAACGAGGCGAAGCTGGAGCGCGCGCCGGCCCGGCGCGATTTCCGCAGCCCGATCGGCCGCGCCCGCGGCATGGGCTCGGCCAAGTCCGGAACCGGGCATTTCTGGTGGCAGCGGGTGACCGCGGTGGTGCTCGCGCTGCTGGTGCCGTGGCTGGTCGGGACCCTGGTCTCGCTGATCGGCGCCGACCTGGAGACCGTGCGCGGGGTGCTGGCGCGGCCCTGGAACGCCACCCTGCTGGCGGTCTTCGTGCTGTCGATGTTCTGGCATACCCAGATGGGGCTGCAGGTGGTGATCGAGGACTACGTGCACGCGCGCGCGGTCGAGGTCGCACTGCAGTTGCTGGTCACCTTCCTCTGCGTGGTGGCCTCGCTCGCCGCGCTGTACGCGATCGGCCGCATCGCGTTCCTGGCCTGACGCCTGCACAAAGGGTCCCGATGACTTCCGCGTACAAGATCACCGAACACAAGTACGACATGATCGTGGTGGGCGCCGGCGGCGCCGGGCTGCGCGCCACCTTCGGCCTGGCCGCCAAGGGCCTGCAGACCGCCTGCATCACCAAGGTATTCCCGACCCGTTCGCACACGGTGGCGGCGCAAGGGGGCATTTCCGCCGCGCTCGGCAACATGGGCGAGGACGACTGGCGCTATCACTTCTACGACACCATCAAGGGCTCCGACTGGCTGGGCGACCAGGACGCGATCCAGTACATGTGCCGCGAGGCGATCCCGGCGATCATCGAGCTCGAGCACCAGGGCGTGCCGTTCTCGCGCACCGAGGACGGCAAGATCTACCAGCGCCCGTTCGGCGGCATGACCACGCACTACGGCAAGGGCACCGCGCAGCGCACCTGCGCCGCGGCCGACCGCACCGGCCACGCGATGCTGCATACCCTGTACCAGCAGTCGCTGGCGCACGATGCGCGCTTCTTCGTCGAGTTTTTCGCGCTCGACCTGATCATGGACGAGGAGGGTGCCTGTCGCGGGGTGCTGGCGCTGGACATGGCCGAGGGCACGCTGCACCTGTTCCGCGCCCACGGCACGGTGCTGGCCACCGGCGGCTACGGCCGCGCCTACTTCAGCTGCACCTCGGCGCACACCTGCACCGGCGACGGCGGCGGCATGGCGCTGCGCGCCGGGCTCGGCCTGCAGGACATGGAGTTCGTGCAGTTCCACCCGACCGGCATCTACGGCGCCGGCTGCCTGATCACCGAGGGCGTGCGCGGCGAGGGCGGGATCCTGCGCAATGCCGAGGGCGAGCGCTTCATGGAGCGCTACGCGCCCAACGCCAAGGACCTGGCCAGCCGCGACGTGGTCAGCCGCTCGATGACCATCGAGATCCGCGAGGGTCGCGGGGTGGGCGACCGCAAGGACCACATCCACCTCGACCTGACCCACCTCGACCCCAACGACATCCACGAGAAGCTGCCGGGCATCGCCGAGACCGCCAAGATCTTCGCCGGCGTCGACGTCACCCGCCAGCCGATCCCGGTGCTGCCGACGGTGCACTACAACATGGGCGGCATCCCCACCAACTACCACGGCGAAGTGGTACAGCTGCGCGACGGCGATCCCGATGCGGTGGTGCCCGGCCTGTACGCCATCGGCGAGGCCGCCTGCGTCTCGGTGCACGGCGCCAACCGCCTGGGTTCCAACTCGCTGCTCGACCTGGTGGTCTTCGGCCGCGCCGTGGCCGAACGCTGCGCCGCGACCATCCGCACCGGCCAGTCGCACCCGCGGCTGGCCGACGACGCCTGCGACCGGGCCCTGGCCAACCTCGACAAGGTGCGCCACGCCGCCGGCGACACCCCCACCGCGGTGATCCGCGACAACATGCAGCGCACCATGCAGGAGGATGCCGCGGTGTTCCGCACCGGCGAGACGCTCTCCGCCGGGGTGAAGAAGATCCGCGAGATCCACGCCTCGTTCGCCGACGTCCGGGTCACCGACCGTTCGATGGTGTGGAACTCCGACCTGGTCGAGACCCTGGAGCTGCAGAACCTGCTCGGCCAGGCGCTGGCCACCATCGTCTCGGCGGAGAACCGCACCGAGTCGCGCGGCGCCCACGCGCGCGAGGACTACGGCGACCGGGACGACGACAACTGGCACAAGCACAGCCTGTGCTGGGTCGGCGACAAGGGCGAGACCGTCATCGGCTACCGTCCCGTGCACATGTACACCCTCGACGACGAGGTCGACGTGGTGCCTCCCAAGGCGCGGGTGTACTGAGAGCCGGGATTGGTGATTCGTGATGGGTGATTCGTAGGCGCCAGAGCCGCGCGAATCCGCCTTTTCGAACCACCAATCACCCATCACGAATCACGGATCCCACATGGCCGAATTCACGCTCCCGAAGAACTCGAAGATCCAGAAGGGCCGCCACTATCCGGCGCCGGCCGGCGCCAAGCGCGTGCGCAGCTTCAAGGTGTACCGCTGGAGTCCCGACGAGGGCCGCAACCCCAGTACCGACACCTACGAGATCGATCTCGACCAATGCGGGCCGATGGTCCTGGACGCGCTGATCAAGATCAAGAACGAGATCGACCCCACGCTGACCTTCCGCCGCTCCTGCCGCGAGGGCATCTGCGGCAGCTGCGCGATGAACATCGACGGCACCAACACCCTTGCGTGCACGCGCGCGATCGACGATTGCGGCAAGGGCAGCGGCGAGGTGCCGATCTACCCGCTGCCGCACATGGACGTGGTCAAGGACCTGGTCCCCGATCTGACCCACTTCTACGCCCAGTACGCCGCCATCAAGCCCTGGCTGCGCACCCAGAGCGCGCCGCCGCCGGACCGCGAGCGGCTGCAGTCGCGCGAGGACCGGGCCAAGCTCGACGGGCTGTACGAGTGCATCCTGTGCGCCTGCTGCAGCACCAGCTGTCCGAGCTACTGGTGGAACGGCGACCGCTACCTCGGCCCGGCGATCCTGCTGCAGGCGTACCGCTGGATCATCGACAGCCGCGACGAGGACACCGGTGCGCGGCTCGACGACCTCGAGGATCCGTTCCGGCTCTACCGCTGCCACACCATCATGAACTGCACCCGCACCTGTCCCAAGGGCCTGAACCCGGCCAAGGCGATCGGCGAGATCAAGCAGATGATGCTGGCCCGGCGCGGCTGAGCGCAGCGCGGGCGTAGCGCGCGCGTTCCACGAACAGGTGCTGGCGGCGGCACCGCCAACCGGGCGCCGGCGCCCACCGGGGGAGACGATGGACATCCAGCCGATCCTGCTGCCCGGCCTGGCGATGGTCGCGCTCACCTTCGTGGTGATGGCGGTGATGTACCGGCGCCGGGTCGCGCAGATGCTGCGCGAGCGGATCCATCCGCAGGCGGTCGCGACTTCGACCCAGGCCGCGGCGCGGCTCACCGACTGCACCGCCGCCGACAACTTCCGCAACCTGTTCGAGCTCCCGGTGCTGTTCTACTTCGCACTGCTCACCGCCGCGCTGACCGGGCAGGCCACGGCGACGGTGCAGGCGCTGGCCTGGTCCTTCGTCGCGCTGCGTATCGCCCACAGCGCGATCCACTGCGGTTACAACAAGGTCATGCACCGCTTCCGGGTCTACGCGCTCGGCGCTCTGGTGCTGCTGGTGCTGTGGCTGCGCCTGGCCTGGGGCCTGCTGGCCGCATGAGCGGCGCCGACGACATGGGGCGGCTGCGCTGGCGCTGCCGCCGCGGCATGCGCGAGCTCGACGTGCTGTTCACCCGCTACCTGGACCAGCGCTGGGCGGCGGCATCCGACGGCGAACGCGGGCTTTTCCTACAGCTTCTGGACGGCGAGGACGATAGGCTCTGGCGCTGGTTCATGGGCTACGAGGCTGCTCCCGATGCCGAACTCGACGCGCTGGTCCGGCGGATCCGCGAACTGTCCTGAGCCTTCGCTGCCGGCGCCGATCCGCCCGGCCCCGCCACGGGCCGAGATCGAATGGCGGCCGTCGCGCTGGCCCATGGCGATGCTGGCGGCAATGGCGCTGCTGGCGCCGCTGGCCGTGCTCGCGTCGGAGCTCCCGCCTACCGCCGCCTGGCCGCTGGCGCTCGCGGCCCTGGCCCACGGCATCCTGCTGCTGCGGCGCGAGGCGCGCCGGCCCGGCTGCGTCTGCGTCTTCGGCGGGGATGGCCGGGTGTGGCTGGACGGCGCGGCGGTGGACCGGGCCTGGCTGCGCTGGCGCGGCCCGCTCGCGTTCCTGGAATGTCGCGATGGCCGGGGCAGGGTGCGGCGGCTGGCGTGGTGGCCCGACACCCTGCCGCCCGCGCGGCGCCGTGAACTGCGGCTGGCAGCTCCCGGCCCGCGGGCTGCGCGGCGGGGGAGTTCGATGGCACCATAGCGGCTTCGTGTCGCGGCCCGCCGGCCGGCGCCGCCCCGAGCCTGCGAGTACCGATGTTCAAACCCCTGCCCGTCGCCATCGGCCTGCGCTACCTGCGCGCCAAGCGCCGCAATGGCTTCATTTCCTTCATCTCGCTGGCCTCGATCCTCGGCATCGCCATCGGCGTGACCGCGCTGATCACCACGTTGGCGGTGATGAGCGGCTTCCAGCGCGAGATCCGCGACCGCCTGCTGCAGATGGCCGCGCACGCGACCGTCAGCGCGGAAGGCGCGACCATGCTGGGCTGGGAACAGGCGGTGGAGGAGGCGCTGCGCGATGAACGCGTCGCCGGCGCCGCTCCCTACGTCGAGCGTCCGTCGATGATCAACGGCAACAGCTCCGAGCCGCAGCCGGCCTTCCTGCAGGGTGTACTGCCGGCCCACGAGCGCAATGTCTCGGTGATCGCCGAGAAGATGGTGGAGGGCAGCCTGGACGACCTGCAGCCGGGCAGCTTCAACATCGTGCTCGGGCGCGAGCTGGCGCTGTGGCTGGGCGTGCAGGTGGGCGACAAGGTGATCGTCACCACCGATTTCCAGACCACGCCGATGGGCGGCGTGCCGCAGCTCAAGCGCTATACGGTCAGCGGCATCTTCGAAGCCGGCCACCAGCAGTTCGACAAGGGCCTGGCCGTCGCCAACATGCACGACGTCCAGCGCGTGCTGCGGCTCGGCGAGGGCGTCACCGGGGTGCGCCTGCGCCTGCACGACATGAACCTGGCCTGGGAGGTCGCGCGCGACCTCGCCCTGCGCCTGCAGGGCCCGTACCGGGTGAGCGACTGGTCGCAGGAGAACGCCAACATGTTCCGCGCGCTGCGCCTGGAGAAGACCATGATCGCGATCCTGCTGTCGCTGATCATCGCCATGGGCGCCTTCAACCTGGTCTCGTCGCAGGTGATGCTGGTCACCGACAAGCAGGCCGACATCGCCATCCTGCGCACGCTCGGCCTGACCCCACGCGGGGTGATGCAGGTGTTCGTGGTACAGGGCACGCTGATCGGGGTCATCGGCACCGTGCTCGGGGTGCTCGGCGGGGTGCTGCTGACCCTCAACCTCGAGCACATCCTGCGCGCGATCGAGGGCGCGTTCGGCGTGGTGCTGATCCCGCCCGACGTGTACTACATCACCGGCCTGCCCACCGAGCTCAACCCAGACGACGTCACCATCATCGCCCTGGTGGCCCTGGCGATGGCGCTGGTGGCCACCATCTACCCGGCCTGGCGCGCGGCGCGCACGGCCCCGGCGGAGGCGCTGCGCTATGAGTAGCCTGCAGTCGGGAATCCGGAACAGCGAGCCGGGAGGGCGCATGCAGGGGCACGGCGACGAAGCGACGGTGCGCGCCGAGGGCCTGGGCAAGACCTACAGCGAGGGAAAGCTGGTCACGCCGGTGTTCAGCGGTCTCGACTTCGAAGTGGGCGCCGGCGAAACCGTGGCCATTCTCGGTGCCTCCGGTGCCGGCAAGAGCACCCTGCTGCACCTGCTCGGCGGGCTCGATACCCCCAGCGAGGGGGAGGTCTACGTCGACGGCCACAGGATGAGTGCGCTGTCCGACGCCGCGCGCGGCCAGCTGCGCAACCGTGCGCTCGGATTCGTCTACCAGTTCCATCACCTGCTGCCCGAGTTCACCGCGCTGGAGAACGTGATGCTGCCGGTCCTGCTCGGCGGCGCCGCCGTCGCCGATGCCGCCGGCCGCGCCCGCGCGCTGCTGGAGTCGGTGGGGCTGGGCCCGCGCCTGGAGCACAAGCCGGGCGAACTGTCCGGCGGCGAGCGCCAGCGCGCCGCGGTCGCACGCGCGCTGGTCAATCGCCCCGCTTGCGTGCTCGGCGACGAGCCTACCGGCAACCTGGACGAACGCACCGCCGCCTCCGTCTTCGAGCTGATGCTCGAGCTCAACCGCGCCCAACGCACCAGTCTGGTGCTGGTCACCCACGACCGTCGCCTGGCGCGGCGGCTGGACCGGGTGATGGAGCTGCACGAGGGCAGGCTGCGCGAGGTACCGGGCGCCGAGGTCTGAGGGCGGCAGCGGTACGCCGCCGCCCGGCCGGGCGGGCGGCCCCCGTTCCTCCCCGCGCGTCAGCGCGGGGCGGCGCCGACCGGGATGTCGAAGTGCAGCACTTCCTCGCGGCGGCCCAGTTTCGTGTACAGCGCGATCGCCGGTTCGTCGCCGTAGTCGGCCTGTACGAAGACCACCCAGGCCCCGCGCGCGGCGGCGATCGTCCGCAGTTCGCCGATCAGCGCCGTGGCGATGCCCTGGCGCCGGTGTCCGGCGGCCACCGCCAGGTCGTAGATGTAGATCTCGCTACGCTCCTGCTCGAATTTCACCAGCTCGTAGGCGGCCAGGCCGCCGACCACCTCGCCGTCCTTCACCGCCACCAGCGCGATGAAACCGTCGTTGCCCAGCAGCCGCCGCAGGTAGGCCGGGGAGGGCCGCTTCGCGCCGTAGGTTTTCGCTTCGTCGAAGGCTACGCCGAACATCGTCAGCAGCGCATCCATCCTCGCCAGCCCTTCCGGGCCGATGCGCTGGACGACGCGGGGTGAACGATCCATGGCCGTGCTCCGGGTCGGCTGGCGGTTGCGGCATCCTGCGATCGGCGTCCGCCGGCTTCCAGTGCCGCAGGTCACGGCGGCCGGCCCGGGACGGAAACGGGGCGCGCCCGACGTGCCGCAGCGTCGGCCGAACCGAGGAGCGCGGCCAGGCAGGAAGGCTCGGAGAAGAACGCCGGTGGTCGTCACGGGGGAGGCGTCCTGGCGGAAGTCACGTCTCGACCGGGCGGCGTTCGATGCCGGCGCCCGGCGTCGGCAACAGCATCGTGAGGGGGCGCACCGGCCCTGTCGGTATGCCACCCAGCGGGGTCGTCGCGCGACCCTCCTCGCGACCCGCCCGGTGGGTCCTGCACCGCCTGCCGTTCACGGACGGCGTCGATCGGGATATTCCTACCGCCGTGACCGACCGGTCCCGATGGAAGGCGCCGGGGCACCGGGGGAGGATGGCGGCGATCGTCGTGCGCCCGACTGCAGACGCCGGGCAGGCATCCTGGTTTCCGTGCGGCGGTGCCGGCGACATCGATCGGAGCAGCCATGGACGGCCAGAACGACCAGAACGACACATCCGCGCCCGCGCCTTTCGGGATCGCCGTCGCGCTGGCGTTGGCGGGCGGCGTGGCCGGCTGCCTGTGCCTGCCGGCGCTGCCGCCGTGGCCGTGGCTGTTGCCGGCGCTCGCCCTAGGGTTGGCGGGGTGGTGGGCCCGGTGGGCGCTGCGTCCCGCCGCGGCGGCGCTGGCGGGATTCGCGCTGTGCGGGCTGCATGCGTGGTTGGCGCTGGCGTTGCAGCTGCCGCCCACGCACGAACGCGGGGACTTCGAGGTCGAGGGACGGGTGGTGCAACTGCCGGAGCACGGCGATGGGCAAAGCCGGTTCCTGTTGCGGGTCGAGCGCGGCGCCGCCCCGCCGTTCCTGCGCGGCCGGCTGGTGCGGCTGTCCTGGTACGACGGATGGGATGGAGTGGACCCGCGCCGGTTCCACATCGCCCCGGGCAGCCGCTGGCGCTTCACCGTGCGCCTGCGCGCGCCGCGCGGGCTGCGCAATCCCGGCTGGTTCGACAGCGAGAAACACGCCCTGGCGCGGCGCCTGGCGGCGGTGGGCTACGTGCGCGACGCGCAGCCGGTGGCGCAATTGTCGCCACCGGCCGGGGTGGACGCCTGGCGCGACGGCATCGCACGGCGCATCGACGGCTCGGTGCCCAGCGCGTCGTCGCGCTACGTGCGCGCGCTGGCGCTCGGCGATACGCGGCGGCTGGGCGATGCGGACTGGGAGATCCTGCGCGCCACCGGCCTGACCCATCTGATCGCCATCTCCGGCTTCCACGTCGGCCTGGTGGCCGGGTTCTTCGCGCTGCTGGCGGCGGGACTGTGGCGGCTGCTGCCGGGGCTGGGGCGCCGGCTGCCCCGGCCGCAGGCGGCGGCCTGCATCGCGCTCGCCGGCGCGTTGCTGTACGCCGCGGTCGCGGGATGGGCGCTGCCCACGGTGCGCACGGTGCTGATGATCGCGGTCCTGGTGGCGGCGCGGCTGTGGCGGCGGCCGCTGCGGGTGGCCGATTCGCTGGCGCTGGCGGCGGTGGCGGTGCTGCTGGCCGACCCGCTGTCGGTGCTCGCGGCCGGATTCTGGCTCAGCTTCGCCGGGGTGGCCTGGCTGGCGTGGTGCCTGCCGGACGCGCGCGGCCAGCCGCTGCTGCGCGGCTTCCTGTCGGCGCAGTGGGTGGCGACCCTCGGGCTGCTGCCGCTGAGCGCGGTGCTGTTCGGCCAGGCGTCGCTGGCCGGGCCGCTGGCGAACCTGGTCGCGATTCCCTGGTGGAGCCTGGTGGTGGTGCCGCTGTCGCTGCTCGGCACCGGGCTGGAGGCGCTGCATGGCGGCGCCGGGGGGTGGGCGTGGCGGTGGGCGGCATGGTGTTTCGACCTGGCCTGGCCGCTGTTCGAGTGGCTCGCGGCGGGGCGCTTCGCGCTGTGGTGGCTGCCGGAGGCGCGCTGGTACGCACTGCCGCTGGCGCTGCTGGGCGCGTTCTGGCTGCTGCTGCCGCGGGCGGTGCCGGGCAAGGCCTTGGCCGCGCTGCTGTGGCTGCCGCTGCTCTGGCCCGATCGCCACCTGCCGCGGTCCGGCGAGGTCGAACTGGTGATGCTGGACGTGGGGCAGGGCCTGTCGGTGCTGGTCCGTACGGCCCGGCACAGCCTGCTGTACGACATGGGCCCCGCCGTGCCCGATGGCTACGACGCCGGCGAACGGGTGGTGCTGCCTGCGCTGCAGGCCCTGGGGGTGCAGCGGCTGGACGCGCTGGTGGTGAGCCATGGCGATGCCGACCACGCCGGCGGGCTGGGCGCGGTGCGGCGGCGCCACGCCGAGGCCGCGCTGTTCGCGCCGCACGGCGCGGGAATCGACGGTGCGGCGCCCTGCCTGGCCGGGCACGGTTGGGAAGTCGACGGCGTGCGCTTCCGCTTCCTCCATCCCGGACTGCATTTTCCCTATCTAGGCAACGAGGCCAGCTGCGTGCTGCGGGTGGAGGGCGCCCACGGGGCGGCGCTGCTGGTCGGCGACATCGGCGAGGTGATCGAGCGCGGGCTGCTGCGCGAGGATCCGGCAGCGGTACGCGCCGACGTGGTGACGGTGGCTCACCACGGCAGCGATGGCTCGTCCGACGCCGGCTTCGTCGCCGCCACCGGCGCCGCGTACGCGCTGCTGGCCACCGGGCACGGCAATCGCTTCGGCTTCCCGCGCGAGATAGTCCTGCGGCGATGGCGCCATGCCGGAGCCCGGATCCTCGACACGGCCCCGGGCGGCGCCCTGCGGGTGCGGATCGGCGAGGACGGCGTTGCGGCGGTGCCGCGGCGCGAGAGCCATCCGCGGCTCTGGGACGCCGCCCGCCGCCTCGCCCAAGGCCGGTGCGGGTTTCCCGCGGGGCGCGACTGCGTGCTGGACGAATCGCGGCGGCCCCCGGACGCGGCCGACCGCCGCCGCCACCGCTGAACGCGAGGCCGCCGCTGCCGCCGGCGGCGGCTGGGCTATCCTATCGGCCGGTTTGGATGCGGCCCCAGGGGGCCGGGGGACACGCGCGTGCTGGAACTGGTCAAGGCCGGCGGCTGGCCGATGATCCCGCTGTTGATGCTGTCGGCGGCGGGGCTGGCGATCGTCGTCGAACGCTTCTGGGCGCTGCGCCGCGCCGCGGTGCTGCCGCCGGGGCTGGGCGCGGAGGTACGCGCCTGGGCGGCCCGCGGCCGGCTGGATCCCGCGCATATCGACTCGCTGCGCAATACCTCGCCGCTGGGGGCGCTGCTGGCGGCCGCGCTGGATACCCGCAATCGCCCGCGCGAGGAGATCCGCGAGCGGGTCGAGGACGTCGGCCGCCACATCGCCCACCGCATGGAGCGCTACCTCAACGCGCTCGGGACCATCGCCGCGGCCGGGCCGCTGCTGGGGTTGTTCGGCACCGTGGTGGGCATGATCCAGATGTTCCTCGGGGTGATGGACTACGGCGTGGGCGACGTCAACCAGCTCGCCGGCGGCATCGGCAAGGCGCTGGTGTGCGCGGCCACCGGGATGATCGTGGCGGTGCCGGCGCTGATGTTCCACCGCCATTTCCGCGCCCGCATCGACGGCTACATCGTGCAGATGGAGCACGAGGCGATCCAGCTGATGGACGTGATCGACCCGCGCAACCGCCGCGCCGCCGCCGCGACCGCCCCCGGCGCAACGCCGGCGGTGGCCGAAGATGCGCTGCCGGCGCAGGGCTGAGCCGTGCGCATCCGCGACCGCCGCGCCGAGGACGAGCCCGAGATCAATCTCGTGCCGCTGATCGACGTGATCCTGGTGTTGATCATCTTCTTCGTGATCACCACCACCTTCGACGCGCGCTCGGTGCTGAAGCTGGAGCTGCCCCGCGCCGACGCCGACCAGACCGAACAGCAGACCCGGTCCCTGAGCGTGCTGGTCAACGCCGACGGTCGCTACTTCGTCGACGACCGCGAGGCGCTGCGCACCGACGTCGAGTCGCTCAAGCGCACCATCGCCGAGGTGGCGGGCGACGACCGCAAGCGCCCGGTGCTGCTGCGCGCCGATGCCCGCACCCCGCACCAGGCGGTGGTCACGGCGATGGACGCGCTGGGACAGCTGGGTTTCAGGCAGATCTCGATCGCCACCGCGCCGCAAGGGTCCGCGCCCGCGGGCGCGCAGTGACCGGTTGATGGCAGAAGCGACCGCTCCGGCGCCGACCGCCGCCTGGCCGATCTACCGCCGCCTGCTCGGCCATGCGATGCGCTACTGGCCGCTGCTGGCGGTCGCGCTGGTGGGCATGATCATCGAGGCCGCGGCCGGCGCCGCCTTCGTGCAGCTGATGGATCCGCTGGTCAACGACGGATTCGTCGATCCGAAGCCCTCGGCCGCGGTGTTCCTGCCGCTGGCGATCGTGGCGCTGTTCGTGCTTCGCGGTATCGCCACCTTCGCCACCGACTACGGCATGGCCCGCGCCGGACGCAGCGTGGTGCGCGACCTGCGCGAGCTGGTGCTCGGCAAGTACCTGCGCCTGCCCAGCGCGACCTTCGACCGCGAGTCGGTGCCGGTGATGGTCAGCCGGCTCAACTTCGACACCGAGCAGGTCGCCCAGGCCAGCGCCGACGCGCTCAAGGTGCTGGTGGCCGACGGCCTCACCATCGCCCTGCTGCTGGCGATCATGTTCACGACCAGCGTCAAGGTGACCCTGGCGATGGTGATCGTGGCGCCCGCGATCGGGGTGCTGGTGTGGGTGGTGGGCAAGCGCTACCGGCGCATCAGCGGCGGCATCCAGACCGGCATGGGCGAACTGGCGCAAAGCGCCGAGCAGTCGCTGGCGGCGCAGCAGGACGTCAAGGTCTACGGCGCGCAGGGTTTCGAGCGGTCGCGCTACTCCGCGCTCACCAACCGGGTGCTGCGCCTGAACCTGAAGGTCGAGGCCACCCGTGCCACCGCCTCGGGGCTGGTGCAGATCCTGGCGGCGCTGGCGCTGGCTGCGATCGTCTGGGTCGCCACGCGCGAGGCGCTGGTGGGCCAGCTCAATCCCGGCGAATTCGTCAAGCTGATGACCGCGATGATGGGCATCATCCCCTCGCTGCGGCGGATCACCAACGTGCAGAGCGTGATCGGGCGCGGCGTGGCCGCCGCCGAGCGCCTGTTCGCGGTGCTCGACGACGAGGAGGAGCGAGACAGCGGCAAGGTGCCGCTGCAGCGCGCCCGCGGCGAGCTGGTGTTCGAGGGCGTGGACCTGCGCTACTCCCGCGCCGGCGACGCGGAGGGCATGGCGCTGCGGGACATCAGCTTCAGCGCGCGCCCGGGCACGGTGACCGCGATCGTCGGCCGGTCCGGCAGCGGCAAGACCAGCCTGGTGCGGCTGGTGCCGCGCTTCTACCAGCCCAGCGGCGGCACCATCACCCTGGACGGCGTGCCGCTGGACGACTACCGCCTGGCCGATCTGCGCCGCCAGATCGCGCTGGTGGGGCAGCGGGTGATGCTGTTCGACGACAGCGTCGCGGCCAACATCGCCTACGCCGCCGACGCCACGCCCGAGGCGCTGCGGCGGGCCGCCGAGGACGCCAACGCCTGGGAGTTCATCGAGCGCCTGCCGCAGGGCATGGACACGCCGATCGGCGAGAACGGCTCGCTGCTGTCGGGCGGCCAGCGCCAGCGCCTGGCGATCGCCCGCGCGATCCTGCGCGACGCCCCGCTCCTGATCCTCGACGAGGCCACCGCCGCGCTCGACACCGAGTCCGAGCGCCTGGTGCAGGACGCGCTCAATCGGCTGATGCCGGATCGCACCACCCTGGTGATCGCGCACCGGCTCTCGACCATCGAGCATGCCGACCAGGTGCTGGTGCTCGACCAGGGCCGCCTGGTGGAGCAGGGCACCCACGCCGAGCTGCTGGCCCGTGGCGGCCTGTACGCGCACCTGCACCAGATGCAGTTCCGCGAGCCGTCGGCCGCATGATCCGCACGGTCGGCCGCGGCGGCGACATCGCGGCCCCGGCGCGAGCCGGCTGCCGGCCCGCCATCGGCGGCGGGCCGGCATGAGCCGCAAACCGATGCAGCCGCCGGGGTACTGGTTCGACGGCGGCGCGCCGCCGCTGGCGGCGCGGATGCTCTCGGGCGTGTATGGCGGCGCGGTGGCCGCGCGCGCCTGGCTCTACCGCCGCGGCGTGCTTCGCCGGCGTGGGGCGGCCTGCCCCGTGATCGTGGTCGGCAACCTGATCGCCGGCGGGAGCGGGAAGACGCCGCTGGTGATCGAGCTGGTGGAACGCCTGCGCGAGGCCGGCCGCCGGCCCGGCGTGGCCAGTCGTGGCTACGGGCGGACCGGTGCGTCGCGAGCGCTCTGGGTCCAGGCGGAGACCGAGCCGGCCACGGGCGGCGACGAGCCGGTGCTGATCGCCCACCGCACCGGCGCCCCCGTCCGCGTCGACCGCGACCGGGTCGCAGCCGCGCGGGCGCTGGCGCAGGCGGGCTGCGACGTGGTGGTCTGCGACGACGGCCTGCAGCATCTGCGCCTGTGCCGCGAGATCGAGATCGAGGTGGTCGACGGCCGCCGCCGCTACGGCAACGGGCTGCTGCTGCCGGCCGGGCCACTGCGCGAACCCGCCGGACGTGGCGGCAAGGACCGCTACCGCGTGGTCAACCTCGGCGCCGAAGGCGCCGGCGAGGCCGGGTTCGGGGAATGGCCGATGCGGCTCGCGGTGGCCGGTGCGCGGCCGCTGCTGGGGGGCCGCGCCTGCGCACTGGCGGCCTTCGCCGGCCAACGGGTGCACGCGGTGGCGGGGATCGGCGATCCCGAGCGCTTCTTCGCGACCCTGCGCGGGGAAGGCATCGCGGTGGTGCCGCATGCCTTCCCCGACCATCACCGCTACACCGCCGCGGACCTGAGTTTCGGCAGCGACCTGCCGGTGCTGATGACCGAGAAGGACGCCGTGAAATGCCTTCCGTTCGCCACTGCGCGGCATTTCAGCGTGCCGGTGAGCGCGCGGTTGCCCGAGGCGTTCTGGGTGGCGCTGCTCGACCGCCTCGCCCGCCCTTGATCCACCCCACGAAGACGCGACGCCGCGCCGCCCGCGCATCCTTCGGCGCCATGCGAGAATTCGGCGCATGAGCGCGGTTCCCGATTTCGTCGTCGCCATCCCCGCCCGGCATGACGCCACCCGGCTGCCGGGCAAGCCGTTGCGTCCGCTGGGCGGCGAGCCGCTGGTGCTGCACGTGGCGCGGCGCGCGCTGGCCGCCGGCGCGCGCGAGGTCTGGGTGGCCACGGACGACGCGCGCGTGGCCGCCGCGCTCGAGACGGCGCCGGTGCGGGTGGCGATGACCGGCACCGGCCACCGTTCCGGCACCGACCGGCTGGCCGAATGCGCCGACATCGCCGGCTGGGACGCGGACACGATCGTGGTCAACCTGCAGGGCGACGAGCCGTTCGCCCCGGCCGCGGGCATTCGCGCCGCGGCCGCGCTGGTGGCGGGCAGCGGCGCGCCGATGAGCACGCTGGCGGCCGCCATCGAGGATGCGGCGGAGCTGTTCGACCCCAACACCGTGAAGCTGGTACGCGCCGCCAGCGGCGACGCCATCTACTTCAGCCGCGCGCCGGTGCCGTGGCCGCGCGACGCCTTCGCCGCCGACCGCGACCGCCTGCCGGCCGAGGGGCAGTGGTGGCGCCACATCGGCATCTACGGCTACCGCGCCGGCTTCCTGCGCCGGTTCGCGGCGCTGCCGCCGGGGCGGCTCGAGCAACTGGAGGCGCTGGAGCAGCTGCGCGCGCTCGAGGCCGGCCACCGCATCGCGGTGGCGCCGACCCCGGAACCGTTCCCGCCCGGCGTCGACACGCCCGAGGATCTGCAGCGCGCCGCGGCCAGGCTGGAACGGTCCGGTGGCTGAGCCGCTGCAGCTGCTGGTGGTCTGCCTGGGCAACATCTGCCGTTCGCCGATGGCCGAAGGCGCGCTGCGCGCGCGTCTCCAGCGTGCCGGCCTGGAGCACGTGCAGGTCGATTCGGCGGGGACCGGCGACTGGCACGTGGGCGAGCCGCCCGATCGGCGCGCCATCGCCACCGCGGCGCGCCACGGCGTGGACATCGCCGGGCTGCGCGCCCGCCAGCTCCAGGCGGCCGACTACCGCCGTTTCGACTGGCTGCTCTGCGCCGACCTGCAGAACCTGCGCGACGTCCAGGCACGGCGCCCGGACGGCGGCGGCGCCCGGATCGATCTGTTCACGCGCTGGTCGGGGCACGATCTCGGTGGAGGCGACGGGGCGATCCCCGACCCCTACACCGGCGGCGAGGAGCATTTCGAGCACGTCTGGTCGGTGGTGGACGCCGCGGCCGGGGCGGCGGTCCGGCGGCTGCGGGGCGCCGCCGTATCCCGGGGGCGGGATTGACGCATAATCGGGCCGGAGAGGACGCTGGCTGACCAATCGATGGATGCGCAGATCGCCCCGGAGTTTCCGGACTCGCTGGACTGGCTGAACCTGACCGAGCCGCTGCGCATGGCGCAGCTGCGCGGCAAGGTCTGCGCGCTCGCCTTCGTCAACGCCGGCTCGGCCTGGTCCAGCCAGCGCC
This sequence comes from Luteimonas endophytica, assembly GCF_029887875.1. Taxonomy (GTDB): domain Bacteria; phylum Pseudomonadota; class Gammaproteobacteria; order Xanthomonadales; family Xanthomonadaceae; genus Luteimonas; species Luteimonas endophytica. Next base: position 62,399 of record NZ_JARXRM010000044.1, on the reverse strand, counting down.
TGAACGACCTCGCCCATCTGCACGCGCGCCACGGCGAGCGCCTGAACGTGGTGGCGGTGCACCTGCCCAAGTTCGAGCACGAGCGCGACCCGCGCCGGGTGGCAAAGCGGCTGCGACGGCAGAAGATCGATTTTCCCATCGCCCACGATCCGGATTGGGCGATGTGGCAGCACTACGGCATCGAGGCGTGGCCCACCGTGGTGCTGATCGACGGCGAGGGCCGGGTCCGCGAGCGGGTGGTCGGCGACGGGCCGGTGCGAGAGCTGGACGCCCGGGTCGGTGCGCTGGTGGCCGACCTGGTGCCGCAGTCGCGCAACCCGCGCCCCATCGTCCTGCGCCGCGCCGGCGAGCCGGCGCTGCCGCTGCGCTTTCCGGTGGGCCTGGCGCTTTCGGGAAACTACCTCTACGTCGCCGACAGCAATCACCACCGCATTCTCGAGTGCGACCAAGGCGGCAGGGTGCTGCGCCAGTTCGGCAGCGGCGGTCCGGGTTTCATCGACGGCCCGATGGAACTGGCTGCGTTCAACCGCCCCCAGGGCATCGCGGTGGAGCGCGACCTGCTGTACGTGGCCGACGGCGGCAACCATGCGGTGCGCAGGATCCAGCTGCGCACCGGCGACATCGATACGGTGTTCGGCGCCGGCCGCCGCGGCACCGCAGGCGATTGCACCGTGGGCGATCCCCGCGCGGTGGTGATGGACCAGCCGCGCGCGGTGGCGATGGCGGGCGGGCGGCTGTTCGTCGCCACCAGCGGCGACAACCGCATCTGGTGCTACGACCTGGGCAACCACCAACTGCACTGCCTGGCCGGCTCCGGGGCGCTCGATCTGGTCGACGGCAAGGGCGCCGAGGCGGCCTTCGCCGAGCCGGTGGCGCTGGCCGCGGTGCAGCAGATGGTCTACGTCTGCGATGCCGCCGGGTCGGCGATCCGCAGCGTCAATGCCCGCACCGGCCAGGTGCAGACCCTGCTCGGGCAGGGCGCCTGGGAATTCGGCCACGCCGACGGCAAGCGCATCGACGCGCGGCTGCAGCAGCCGCAGGCGATCGCCCTGGATCCCGACGCGCCGCGGCTGTGGATCGCCGACAGCGGCAACGACAGCCTGCGGGTCCTGCGCCTGGGCGGCGGCGAGCTGAGCCGTTTCGAGCTGCCGCGGCCGCTGCACGCGCCCTCGGGGCTGGTGGTGTCCGGCGGGGTGGTGTGGATCGCCGACACCGACGCCCACGCGGTGCTGCGCCTGGAAACGGCCACCGGCGACCTGCACCACATCCCGATCGGCGAATGATGGGCCCGGGCGCGACGCGCCAGCACCGGCAGCGGTGCCGTCGCGGGCGGCATTGCCGGCCGGTCGCGGCCGCCATCGCGTTGCGGCGTGCCGGCGCATGAGCGCGTCCACCGATGGCATGCCGCCGCCGGAGGGGTTCGACGGCAAGGCCTTCGTCGCCAGCCTGAGCAACGCCCCGGGGGTGTACCGGATGCTCGCGGCCGACGGCGCGGTGCTCTACGTGGGCAAGGCCGCCTCGCTGCGCAAGCGCGTGGCCAACTACTTCAGCGCTTCGCCCAAGCCCACCCGGATCATGGCGATGCTGGCGCAGGTGGCGGCGATGGAGGTGACGGTCACCCGCAACGAGGTCGAGGCGCTGCTGCTCGAGAATCAGCTGATCAAGTCGCTCAAGCCGCGCTACAACGTGATGCTGCGCGACGACAAGAGCTATCCCTACGTGCTGCTGACCCAGGAGGACTGGCCCCGGCTCGCGTTCCACCGCGGTGCGCGCGGCATCCCGGGGCGCTATTTCGGTCCCTATCCCAGCGCCAGCACCGTGCGCGAGACGCTCAACGTCATGCACAAGCTGTTCCGGCTGCGCAGCTGCGAGGACAGCGTGTTCCGCAACCGTTCGCGGCCGTGCCTGCAATACCAGATCGGCCGCTGCAGCGCGCCGTGTGTGGGGCTGGTGTCCGGCCCGGACTACGCCGCCTCGGTTCACCGCGTGGCGCTGTTCCTGGACGGCCGCAGCGACGAGCTGACCGACGAGCTCAACGCCGCCATGGAGCGCGCCAGCGCCGGGCTGGAGTTCGAGGAGGCGGCGCGGCTGCGCGACCTGGTCGCCTCGATCCGCGGCCTGCAGGCGCGCCAGTACGTCGACGGCCGGGTCGCCGACCTGGACGTACTGGCCTGCGCGATGCAGGGCAGCAGTGCCTGCGTCCTGCTGCTGGCGTTCCGCGACGGCCGCAACCTCGGCACCCGCGCCTTCTTCCCGCGCACCAGCGGCAGCGAGGACCCCGCCGAGGTGCTCTCGGCGTTCGTCTCGCAGTACTACGCCGAGCAGCCGCCGCCGCGCGAGATCGTCCTCGACCGCGCCATCGACGACGCCGCCCTGCTCGAGCAGGCGCTCTCCCAGACCGCCGGGCGGCGGGTCCAGGTGCGGGCCAGCGTGCGCGGCGAGCGTGCCAGCTACGTCGACCTGGCGCGGCGCAACGCCGCCGCGGCCCTGGCCAGCCGGATCGACAGCCAGTCGGCGCAGGCGGCACGGCTGGAGGCGCTGCGGGCGCTGCTCGAGCTGGGGGAGGCCCCGCAGCGCATCGAGTGCTTCGACATCAGCCATACCATGGGCGAAGCCACCGTGGCCTCGTGCGTGGTGTTCGGCCCGGAGGGGCCGGTGCGTTCCCAGTACCGGCGCTACAACATCGCGGGCGTGGCGCCCGGCGACGACTACGCCGCCATGCACCAGGCGCTGACCCGGCGCTTCCGGCGCGCCGCGGAGCAGGGCGGTGTGCTGCCGGACCTGCTGCTGATCGACGGCGGCGCGGGTCAGGTGGCGCAGGCGCGCGCGGTGCTGGGCGAGCTGGGGATCGGCGGGGTGACCCTGGTCGGCGTGGCCAAGGGTGAGGCGCGCCGCGCCGGCCACGAGGCCCTGCTGCTGCCGGACGGCCGCGAGCTCCGTCCGGGCCCGGACGCGCCCGGGCTGCAGCTGGTCCAGCAGGTGCGCGACGAGGCCCACCGCTTCGCCATCACCGGGCACCGGGGGCGGCGCCAGAAGGCGCGCACCGTGAGCCGGCTGGAGGACATCGCCGGGATCGGCCCGCGCCGGCGTGGCAGCCTGCTGCGGCATTTCGGCGGCCTCGGCGGGCTCAAGGCCGCCAGCGCCGAGCAGATCGCCCAGGTGGAGGGCATCAACGCGGCGCTCGCCGGCCGCATCTATGCCAGCCTGCACGGCCTCGACGCCGCGGACTGAGACGACCTGCGCCGCCCATTTCCGTAGGAGCGTGCCATGCACGCGAAGGCCGGCGCGGTTGGCGGGCACCGGCGCTCCCCGCCGATACCATCGGGCATGCCCGCGGCCTTCGCGGCCGTCGGCCGCTCGTACGGAGCAGCCGCGCGCCGGATCCGCGTGGCCCGGGCCGTTGACGGCCCGCCCGGTAGGGAACGCGCGGCGTGAGCGCCTCCGCATCCGCGAGGAGCGTTCCTGCAGGCCCCGCGCACGCGCCGTAGAATGGCGGTGCCGCTGCGGCGCGCGCGCGTCCGCCAGTCCAGGCGGCCGGTGGCGCGGGTTCGCAGGCGCAAGACGAGCCCCGGATGAAGCTGACCATACCCACCTGGCTGACCCTGCTGCGGATCCTGATGATCCCGCTGCTCGTGGTGGTGTTCTACCTGCCGTTCGGCTGGACCAACTTCGCCTCGGCCGTGATCTTCGGGCTGGCCGCCATCACCGACTGGCTGGACGGCTGGATCGCCCGGCGCTACCACCAATATTCGGCATTCGGCGCCTTCCTGGACCCTGTGGCGGACAAGCTGATGGTGGCGGTGGCGCTGTTCCTGATCGTGCAGGGCCACCCAACGCCGTGGATGGCGTTCTGGGCGGCGGTGATCGTCGGCCGCGAGATCGCGGTCTCGGCGCTGCGCGAGTGGATGGCCGAACTGGGCCAGCGCGCCACCGTGCGGGTGGCCTCGATCGGCAAGGTCAAGACGGTGGTGCAGATGCTGGCGCTGCTGTGCCTGCTGTACTCGGTGACCCCGGAGCGGCCGCCGCGGCCCACCCCGTGGCTGGGCGAGCCGATCTTCCATATCGGCGACTGGCTGTTGGCCGCCGCCGCGCTGCTGACGCTGTGGTCGGGGCTCCTCTACCTGCGCGCGGCGTGGCCGGTCCTGCGCGCCGGCGAGGGCGCCGCAGTTGACACGCCGCCGGCGGAAGGTAAAATTCCGCCTCCTCCGCGGGAATAGCTCAGTTGGTAGAGCACGACCTTGCCAAGGTCGGGGTCGCGAGTTCGAGTCTCGTTTCCCGCTCCAGGTTTCGCAACAGAACCCCGCTCGCGGGGTTTTGTTTTGTCGGCGCCCGCCGGGCGATTTCCGATAGACTGTTTGGACGTCACCGGCCTGGTGGCAGAGTGGTCATGCAGCGGCCTGCAAAGCCGTGTACGCCGGTTCGATTCCGACCCAGGCCTCCACCGGATCAGCGCCGAAGGCCCCTTGCGGGCCTTCTCGCGCCCCCTGACGGCATGCGCGGGCGGCCGACCCCGCGGACGCGGGCGGGCCAGGCGGGGTTCCACCCGCCGCCGCGCTCGGGCACGCTAGCGCAGCACCCGCCCGGGTGGCGAAACTGGTAGACGCAAGGGACTTAAAATCCCTCGGCCGCAAGGCCGTGTCGGTTCGATCCCGACCCCGGGCACCAAGCCGCTGCCGCCCGCGGCTGGACCGGCCGATCGCCGCTGGCGCTAGAGGCCGTTGCCTGCCCGGCCGACCGGCGGTGCCCGGCCGCCGCCCTGGCGTCCACGGGCGAGACGCAGGCCGCCGGCCTCGATCCCCAGGTAGGCGACCACCGCGAACAGCAGCGGTGCGAGGTAGTAGATGGCCCGATAGACCAGCAGCGCGGCGATCAGCTGCTCCTGCCCGATGCGGGCGCCGAGCAGCGCGAGGAATGTCGCTTCCAGCGCGCCCAGGCCGGCGGGGACGTGGACCAGGGCGGCGAACACGGCACCGGCCAGCAGCGTGCCGAGCACCACGGGATAGGCCACCTCGGCGCCCAGCAGCACGAACACGATCGCGGAGATCGCCAGCCAGTTGAGCGAGGACAGCCCCAGCTGCGCCAGCGCCAGCGGAAGCGACGGCAGCCGGTACGCGTGTCCGCGCAGCCGCAGCACCCGCTGCCGTGCGCCGGCACACGCCGCCAGATACCCCGCCACCAGCGCCAAGGCGGCCGCGCCCGCCGCGCGCAGCCAGGCCGCGGGCACCCCGGCGGCCTCGGCCAGCGCTCCGGGCTGGAACGCCAGCAGCGCCCCGGCGAGCGCCGCGTAGCCGAGCCAGTTGGAGACGATGCTGAAGGCGACGACGCGGGCGATGACGGCGCCATCGACCCCCGCGCGCAGGTACATCCGGACCCTGAAGCCGATACCGCCGATCAGGGCGCCGAGGTTGAGATTGAACGCGTAGCTGATCAACGCCGCCCGCAACACCCGACCGGTGGAGAGGTCGTGGCCGGCATAGCGGCGTGCGGCCAGGTCGTAAGCGCCGTACAGCAGGTAGCTCGCCACCGCCAGCCCCGCTGCCGCCGCCAGCCGCGAGGGCGGGTAGCCGGCCACGGCGGTGCCGACCTCGCGCCAGTCCACCGCCCCGGCGTAGCGGATCAGCGCGAACGCCACCGCCGCCAGCAGCAGCAGGGCGAATCCCCGGCCCAGGCCACCGCGCACCCGGGACCAGGCACCGGCCGCGTCGGTCCTGCTCACGCTTCGCTCGCCGGGTCCGCGGCCACCAGCACCACCCGGGGCGTGTGCGCCGGCAGCAGCCCGGCCCATGTCGGGAACCGACGCTGCGCGTGGTAGAGCACCGGTGCCATCAGGGTGCGCCAGAGACGGCTTCGCGGCAGCGACCGCGCCTCGACCCGCCGGCAGTCCTGCCGGCGCAGCGCGTCCAGGCGACGGCGCAGGTCCCGGGCCAGTCCGCGATCGCGAACGAACACGTTCGCCTCCAGGTTCAGCGACAGGCTCAGCGGGTCGAGGTTGCTCGAGCCGATCGTCGTCCATTCGTCGTCGACCAGCGCCACCTTGCCGTGGAACGGCCGCCTGCAGTACTCGTAGATCTCGACCCCGGCGCCGACCAGGTCCGGATACAGCATGCGCGCGGCCGACAGCGCGATGGGCATGTCGGGTTCGCCCTGGACGATCAGCGAGACCCGTACGCCGCGCCGCGCGGCGTCGCGCAGGTCGCGCATGAAGCCGTAGCCGGGGAAGAAGTACGCGTTGGCGATGATCAGGTCGCGTTCGGCGGCGCGGATCGCGGCGCGGTAGGCGTCCTCGATCGCGGTCGAGTTGCCGGCATTGTCGCGGACCAGGAACATGGCTTCGGCATCGCCCGCCGCGGCCCGGCCGGCCGCCGGCGGATGACGCCAGGAATCGCCGCGATCGCGGCCGTGCATCGCCCCGGCCACGAAGTCGTGGATGTCGGCCACCAGCGGACCCTCGATCTCCAGCGCGTAGTCCTGCTTCGACTCGGGCCCCGAGTCCGCCAGGTGATCGCAGCCGTAGTTGATGCCGCCGACCAGCGCGCGCTCGCCGTCGACCACCAGCAGCTTGCGGTGCATCCTGTGGAACACGTTCAGGCGCATGCCGAACAGGGTGCGGCGCGGGTCGAACAGCCGGCACTTCACCCCGGCCGCGGCCAGTTCCGCCAGGAAGGACCCGGAAAGGCCGTACGAACCGTAGCCGTCGAGGGTCATCTCGATGACCACCCCGCGCCGCGCCGCGGCCAGGAGGTGGTCGCGCAGCTCCAGGCCGACCCGGTCCTCGAACAGGATGAACGTCTCCAGCAGCACCTCGCGCCGCGCCGCGGCGATCGCCTCGAACGCGCGCGGGAAGAACTCCTCGCCGTTCTCGAGCAGCCGCACGCGGTTGCCGGGCCGCCATGGTTCGCGCGCCCGTCCGAGCCTCACGGGCCGGGCTCCGCGCCGCTCCGTGGGTCCGTCGCTACGCCGACGCTCGCCGCCAGGGTGGCGTGGTCGGACAGGTGCGCCCACGGGGGCTTGGCCAGCACCACGGCCTCGTGCACCTGCACGTTGCGCACGTAGATGCGGTCGAGCGGCAGCAGCGGCCAGCGCACCGGAAAGGTGCGGGCCAGTCGCCCGCGGGTTTCCAGGTGCGCCTCGCGCAGGCCGCAGCGTTCGAGCAGCGCGTGGCCGCGCGCCCGCCAGTCGTTGAAGTCGCCGGCGACCAGCAGCGGCGCGCCGGCCGGCACCTCGCTCTCGAGCACCTCGCACAGCAGTCCGAGCTGGCGCCGCCGGTGGCCTTCGCGCAGACCGAGGTGGGTGCAGATGGCGTGCACGGCGGTGGCCGTGCCGGGCACCTGAAGCACGCAGTGCAGCAGGCCACGCCCCTCCGCGCCAGTGATCGAGACGTCGCGGTTGACCTCGGACACGATCGGGAACTTGGAGAGCAGGGCGTTGCCGTGGTGGCCCTCCGGATAGGCGGCGTTGCGGCCATAGGCGAACTGCGGCCACAGTTGGTCGGCCAGGAACTCGTAGTGCGGGACCTCCGGCCAGCGCGGCTGGCGGCCGGCATGGCCGCTGTGCGCCCCCATGACTTCCTGCAGGAACACGATGTCCGCCGCCACGGCGCGAATCGCCTGGCGCAATTCCGGCAACACGAAGCGCCTCCTGCCCGCAGTGAAGCCCATGTGGATGTTGGCGGTCAGCAGATTGAGCTGGAGCATGGCCGGAAGCATGGCACGGCGGGCGTGGAGGGTTTGACTTCACCTGGCGTAGGTTGTCGAATGCCCGCTCCCGGCGCGCGGCGCGCGCCACCCGCCACCCGCCCCGGAGCCCGCATGCTCGATCCCACAGCCGCACGCATCGGCATCATCGGCTTGGGTTACGTCGGGTTGCCGCTGGCGGTGGAGTTCGGCCGCGGCCACGACACCGTCGGCTACGACATCGACGCGACGCGCGTAGACGAGCTGCGTGCCGGGCGCGACCGTACCTGCGAAATCGAGCCGGGCGAGCTGGCCGAGGCCAGGCGCCTGCGATGCAGCGCGGACCCATCCGACCTGCGCGACCGCAACGTCTACGTCGTCACCGTGCCCACTCCGATCGACGCGCAGCAGCGGCCAGACCTTCGCCCGCTGCAGCAGGCCAGCGAGCTGCTCGCTGGTCTGCTGGCGCCCGGCGACCTGGTGATCTACGAGTCCACGGTGTACCCCGGCACCACCGAGGAGATCTGCGTGCCGATCCTGGAGCGCGGTTCCGGGTTGGCGTTCAACCGCGATTTCTTCTGCGGCTACAGCCCGGAAAGGATCAATCCGGGCGACCGCCACAGGCGCCTGGCCGACATCCCCAAGATCACCTCCGGTTCGACCGCCGAAGCCGCAGACGCGGTGGATGCCCTGTACGCGCGGATCATCGGCGCCGGCACCCACCGCGCATCGTCGATCCGGGTGGCCGAGGCGGCCAAGGTGGTCGAGAACATCCAGCGCGACGTCAACATCGGCTTGATCAACGAGCTGGCGATGATGTTCGACCGGCTCGGAATCGACACGCTGGAGGTGCTGGAGGCCGCCGGCACCAAGTGGAACTTCCTGCCGTTCCGGCCGGGTCTGGTCGGCGGCCACTGCATCGGCGTGGATCCCTACTACCTCACCCACAAGTCGGAATCGGTGGGCTACCACCCGGAGCTGATCCTCGCCGCGCGCGCGATCAACAACCGCGTCGGCGCCCACGTCGCGCTGCGCGTGGCCGGTCTGCTGGGCGAGCGCGGCGTGCCGGTGGCCGGCGCGCGGGTGCTGGTGCTGGGGCTGACCTTCAAGGAGAACTGCCCGGACCTGCGTAACAGCCGCGTCGTCGACGTGATCGACGGCCTGAAGCTGGCCGGGGCACGGGTGGATGCACACGATCCGTGGGCCGAGCCGGACGCGGCGCGGCGCATGCTCGGTATCGATCCGGTCGCATCGCCCGAGGCCGGGGCCTACGATGCGGTGGTGCTCGCGGTGGCGCACCGGGCCTTCCGCGAAATGACGGTCGCGCAGATCCGGGCGCTCGGCCGGCCGGGGGCGGTTGTCTACGACGTGAAGTCGGCGTGGCCGCGAGAAGCCGTGGCCGCGCGGCTGTAGACTGCGGCGCATGGATCGGAACGACCCCGGCCCGCGGTGAGCCGCTACCTCGCCTACTGGAGCAGCATCGCGCTGCTGCTGGCTTCGCTGCTGCTGGCGCTGCGCTGGCCGGGTTGGGCCTGGGTGGCGGCGGTGGCGGCGGTGCTGGTGGCGGTCGGTACCCGGGACCTGCTGCAGAGGCACAGCACCTTGCGGCGCAACTATCCGCTGCTGGCGCACTTCCGCTACGGGCTGGAATCGATCGGCCCGGAGATGCGCCAGTACTTCATCGAGGGCGATACCGCCGAGGTGCCGTTCTCGCGCCAGCAGCGCGCGCTGGTCTACCAGCGCGCCAAGTCGGTCAGCGACGTGCGCCCGTTCGGCAGCCAGCAGGGCGTGTACGACGTCGACTACGAGTGGCTCAACCACTCGATGGCGCCAAGCGCGATCGAGTCGCACGACTTCCGCATCATGATCGGCGGCGGCAGCGCGCAGCCCTACGATGCCAGCGTGTTCAGCATCTCGGCGATGAGCTTCGGCTCGCTCTCGCCCAACGCGATCCGCGCGCTCAACGCCGGGGCCAAGGCCGGCGGCTTCTACCACGACACCGGCGAGGGCTCGATCTCCAGCTACCACCGCGAGCACGGCGGCGATCTGGTCTGGGAGATCGGCTCCGGCTACTTCGGCTGCCGCGACGCCAACGGCCGGTTCAGCGAGGAGGTCTTCGCCGCCAACGCCACCGCGCCGCAGGTGAAGATGGTGGAGCTCAAGCTCTCGCAGGGCGCCAAGCCGGGCAAGGGCGGGATGCTGCCGGGGGCGAAGGTGACCGCCGAGATCGCCGCCGCGCGCGGGGTGCCGGTGGGCGTGGACTGCATCTCGCCGGCGCGGCATTCGGCGTTCTCGACCCCGACCGGCCTGCTGCGCTTCGTGGCGCGGATGCGCGAACTCTCCGGCGGCAAGCCCGCCGGCTTCAAGCTCGCCATCGGCCATCCCTGGGAATGGTTCGGCATCGCCCGCGGCATGCTCGAGACCGGCGTGCTGCCGGACTTCATCGTCGTCGACGGCGCCGAGGGCGGCACCGGGGCGGCGCCGGCGGAGTTCATCGACCACGTCGGCCTGCCGATGCACGAGGCGCTGATGCTGGTGCACAACACCCTGGTGGGCCTGAACCTGCGCGAGCGGGTGCGGCTGGGGGCGGCAGGGCGCATCACCAGCGCCTTCGACATCGCCCGCACCATGGCGATGGGCGCGGACTGGTGCAATTCCGGGCGCGGTTTCATGTTCGCGACCGGCTGCATCCAGGCCCAGAGCTGCCACAACGACCAGTGCCCGACCGGCGTGGCCACCCAGGACCCGTCGCGCTGGCGGCACCTCGATGTGGCCGACAAGGGCGAGCGGGTGCGGCGCTACCACGACAACACCCTGCGGGCGCTGCGCGATCTGCTCGCCGCCGCGGGGCTGGAGCACCCGCAGCAGCTCGGTCCCGAACACATCCTGCGGCGGGTCACGCCGACCGAGATCCGTTCGCTGGCCGCGCTCTACCGCTTCCTCGAGCCGGGCGAGCTGCTGCACGGCGCACCGGAACACGCCGTGTTCAAGGCATTCTGGGCCGAGGCCCGCAGCGACTCCTTCGCCCCGCCCGAGCGCATCCGCCGCCTGCGCGACACCAAGTCCCGATAGGAGCGGCCCATGGCCGCGAATCGCCGCGACCGGCGAGCCCGCCATTTCCACCAGGTCCGAATCATCAGCCGCTGCCGTGGATGCTTCCGCGGTCTTCGCGGCCATGGGCCGCCCCGCCGAAGCGTGGCGCCCTCGTAGGAGCGTGCCATGCAAGCGAAGACCGGCGCCGCCGGACGCGCCCGCGATCGCCGCCGAGGCCGGGCCCGACCGCGGCGCGCCTCAGCCGAGCAGCTCGAGTACCCGCTCAGGCGGGCGGCCGATCACAGCCCGACCGCCGTGGACGAACAGCGGACGCTCGATCAGGCGGGGGTGCGCCACCATTGCCGCCACGATCGCATCTTCGCCCAGCGCGGGATCGGCAAGCCCCAGCTCGGCGTATTCCGCCTCGCCGGGGCGCAGCAGCCCGCGCGCCGGGCTGCCGAGCCGGCGCAGCATTTCGCGTAGCTCGGCGGCATCCGGTGGGTCGTCCAGGTAGCGCACGATCCGCGGTTCGATGCCGCGCTTCCGCAGCAGCTCCAGGGCCGCGCGCGACTTGGAGCAGCGCGGGTTGTGCCAGAAGACCGCCGCTGTCACGGCGCCGCCTCCTCGGCCGCGCCGGGGACGTGACCGGTGCGCCGCGCCACCACCCCGGTGGCCGCGACGTCGGCGGTGGTGTTGGCGACGGTGGCGAACACGTCGGGGATCGTGTCGACCGCCAGCAGTACGCCCAGCGGCTCCACCGGCAGCCCCATGGCCTGGGTCACCGGCATGTTGGTGGTCATGAAGCTGACCTGCCCGGGAAGCCCCACCGAGCCCATGCTGATCACCACGCTCAGCCCCACCGCCACCGCGAGCTGCGCCGCGGTCAGGTCGATCCCGTACATCCAGGCGATGAACACCGCGACGCTGAGGTACTGCACCGGGCTGGCGATACGGAACAGCGAGACCGCCATCGGCAACACCAGCGAGGTCACCGCCAGCGGGTAGCCGAGCCGGACCCGGGCGCTGTCGATCATCACCGGCAGCGACGCCAGCGACGACTGCGAGCTGGCGGCGATCGCCTGCACCGGCAGCAGCGCCGCGGCGAAGCGGCCGAGCCGCTCGCCCGCGAACAGCACCGCCACCAGGTACATCAGCAGGGTGATGGCGACGTACAGCGCGCACTGCAGCAGGATGTAGTAGGCCAGCGCGCTGAGCATACCCAGCCCGACCCGGGCGCACACCGCGAACACCAGCGCGAACACCCCCAGCGGCGCCGCCCACAGCACCCAGCGCACGATCACGATCATGGTGTCGCCGATGCTGCGCACCAGTTCGAGCATGCGGGTGCGGCGCTCGGGCTCCAGCCGGGTGAGGGCGAAGCCGAAGAACATCGAGAACACCACCAGCGGCAGCATCGCGCTGGCAGCTGCGGCGGCGATGGCGTTGCTGGGGATCACGGTGACCAGCCATTCGCCGAACCCGGGGGCGTCGGGCAGCGTTTCCGGCGCCTGGATCGCGGCGCGGAACGCGGTCACCAGCGAATCGTCGCGCGGCATCAGCGACAGGAACGCCGGGGAGGCGAGGGCGGCGAACGCGCCGCACACGGTGAGCAGGATCGCGAACACCGCCATCGCCACCCGCGCGGTGCGGCCCGATGCCGCCGCGTCGCTGGCGGCGTTGATGCCGACCACCACCAGCGCCGCCACCAGCGGCACCACCGTCATCTGCAGCGCGTTGAGCCACAGCCGGCCGATCGGCTGCACGATGTCGGCGATCCGCAGCGCCAGTGGCTGGTCCCAGGCCGCGAGCGCGAGCCCCAGGACGGCGCCGGCGGCCAGTGCGAGCAGCACCCGCGCGGGCGTGGACAGGCGGGAGGGCTTGGCGTTCGGATCGGTCATCGGCGGCATCGGTCGGGAGTGAAGGGCAAGCTTGCCATGGCGCGCGCGCGAGTGCGGGTCCGGGTCCGGGTCCGGGGCGACCGCGCGCAACGGCGGGCGGTTGGCGCGGGCAAGCCGCCCGGTCGGCCGGACACGGTCAGGTTTCCAACAGCTGGCGCATGCGCGCGGCGTTGCGGTCGAGCAGCTGCATGCGTTCCTCCGCGTGCTCGCACAGCAGCATGAACACCAGGTCCAGCAGGTGCTGCAGCGCCGACTGGTAAAGCAGCTGTTCGATGTGCGAGCGCTCGTCGTGGCCGGACACCAGCAGCGCCTGGTCGGCCTGCGCGCGCAGGGGATTGGCGCTGTGGCGGGTCACGCTGACCACCGTGCCGATGCGCTCGCGGAACAGCCGGCTCAGCTCGCATAGCGCGGTGCGCTTGCCGTGCTCCGAGAACACCACCAGCACGTCGTCGCGGCCGGCGTTGGCCAGGCTGGTCGGCATCAGCACCGGATCGAAGTGGAATACCGCCAGGATCCCGGCCTCCGACAGCCGCAAGGTGAAGCCGCGCGCGGCGATGCTGTCGTGGCCCAGCCCGATCACGAACACGGTGCGTGCGCGGTGGATGGCGTCGGCGATGGCGTCCAGCGTCTCGGGCGGATTGAGCAGCCGCGTCTCCCGCTCGGCGTTGGATTTCGCCTGCCACAGCGCCTCGGCCATGGCGTCATGGCGGTCGCCGTCGCCGGCCGCGCGGCCGCCGGTTTCGCCCTGGCCGTCGCTGCGCGCCATGTCCTCGCCGATCGCGTACTTCAGGTCGGGGTAGCCCTTGTAGCCGAGCTTCTGGCTGAACTTGACCACGCTGGACTGGCTGACCTCCAGCGCGTTGGCCAGCTGCTGCGAGGAGTAGTCGCGCAGCAGGTGGGCGTTGTCGAGGATGAAGTCGGCGATGCGCCGCTCGATCGCCGACATCTGGTCGCGCTGCGAGCGGATCCGGAGCAGCGAGGACATCGCCGGCGCGCCTCAGGCCGCCAGCGGCTCGAGCCCGCGGATGCCGCGGATGCCGAGGCCGGGCGATTCGTCGATGGTGATCTCCGATTCGTTGAAGCGCACGCCGCCCTCCACGGGGTTGAAAGCGCACAGCGACGGCCCGTCCAGGTCGATCTTGCGGATCGTGTCGGCCTTGGCCACCGCCACGTGCACCGCCGCGGCCACGCTGATGCTGGACTCGATCATGCAGCCGATCATGCATTCCACACCATAGACCGAGGCGATGTCGGCGATGCGGATCGCATTGGAGATGCCTCCGGTCTTCATCAGCTTGATGTTGATGATATCCGCCGCGTGCATGCGCAGCAGGTCGATCACCTCGGCCGGGCCGAACACGCTCTCGTCGGCCATGATCGGGGTGTGCACGCGTTCGGTGACGTATTTCAGGCCGGCCAGGTCGCGCGCCTTCACCGGCTGCTCCACCAGTTCCAGCTGCACTCCGGCGTCCTCCAGGGTGCGGATGGCGTAGACCGCCTGCTTGGCGGTCCAGCCCTGGTTGGCGTCCAGGCGCAGCAGCGCGCGGCCCTCGACCGCGGCGTAGATCGCCTTGACCCGCTCCAGGTCGACGCCGATCTCCTTGCCCACCTTGATCTTCAGCGATTCGAAGCCGCGCGCCACCGCGTCCAGCGAGTCGGCGACCATCTTGTCGATGTAGTCGACGCTGATGGTGATGTCGGTGGTGATCACCGGGTCGCCGCCGCCGAGCATCCGGTACAGCGGCGCGCCGTACAGCTGAGCCCACAGGTCGTAGACCGCGATCTCGACCGCCGCCTTGGCGCTGGTGTTGCGCTCGGCGGCGCCCTGGATGCGCTGCACGATGCGGTTGAGGTCGGCGATCTCCATGCCGACCAGCCGCGGCGCGATCAGCTTGTCGATCGCCTCGACGATCGAGCCGTGGGTGTCGCCGGTGATCACCGCGGTGGCGGCGGCCTCGCCGTAGCCGACGTGGCCGCTGTCGGTATGGACGCTGACGATGATGTCCTCGACCGCCTCGACCGTGCGCAGCGCGGTCTTGAACGGGGTCTTCAGCGGCACCCGGAGCATGTCCAGGCGGATCTGGGTGATTTTCATTCGGCTCGGTCCCGGAGGGTTGCGCTCAGCGGATGCGGACGATGGAGGTGATGCGGTCGATGGTGGGGGTGTCCGCGCCGGCCATCAGCGGTTCCAGCGGCGTGACCACCACGCCGTTGAGCGGCATCCGCACCAGTTCGCCGCCGGCGCCCAGGTAGCCGATGCCGGTGGTGTCGTGGATGGTGTAGGTGGTGCCGTGCTCGCGGCCGATGACCATCATCACGTGGCCCGGGATATAGACCAGGTCGCCCACCTGCAGCTTCGCCACCTCGGCCAGTCGTTCCTCGTGGCTCTCCGACCCGTCGAACGCGGTCCTGTCGAGCGCCGGGCTGACGCTCTGGTCGCTGGTGTTGCGCGGCACCTGCACACCCATGCTGCGATAGACCTCGGAGACGAAGCCGCTGCAGTCGCGGGCGTTGTAGGAGTGGCCCCAGCCGTAGCGCTCGCCGAGGAACTTGAAGCCCTGGGCGATGATGTTGGCCGGGGTGAGCGGCAGCGGTTCCGCCGCGACCTCGGCGGTGCGCGGCAGCAGCGCCGGTACCAGTGCCAGCGAGCCGTCGGCGGTGCGCACCGGCAGTTCGATCACGTGTCCGAACAGCGGGTGCTGGCCATGCACCGCGCGGTCCGGCGGCCAGTCCGCCAGCAGCGGTACGCGCACGCCCATGTCCAGCTGCAGTTCGGACACTTCGGGACGTTCCGGGTTGAAGACGGTGCGCACGGTGGCGGCCGTCACCACCAGCGCCGGCGACCTGTCGCGGTAGCCGAGCACCGTGTCGCGCGTGCCCACCGCGACGGCGTCGCGCTCGATCCAGGCCGAGTAGCGGGCGCTGACCACGAACAGCCACGCGCCGTCGCGGCTGGCATGGGCCACCACCACCGCGTCGCCCGGAAACAGCGCGCTTTCCTGGAAGCGGTCGATGTCGGTGTCGCCGGGCCTGCTGAAGACACGGGTATCGTCGGGGAAGGTGCGCAAGGCGGCGCGGCGCACCACCAGGCCGTAGCGGGTGGGCTGGGAACGCGGCACTCCGTCCAGCGCCAGGTTCGCTTCCAGCGCGTCGAAGAACGCCGCCGGCAGCGCCGCGCCGTCCGCGCCGTAGCGCTCGCCCTCCGGGGGCGAGGACAGGGCCGTGATCCACCCGCGCACCTCGCTGCCCGGCAGCGCCCGAGGCAGCGCCGCGATGTCGCGCATCGAGTCGTCGCGTTCGACCAGCGCGGCGTTCTGGCGGGCGATCGCGGCGTCATCGAGATAGAGGCGCCCGGCGGCGTCGCCGAGGCGCCCGATCCAGTAGCCGGGCTCGAGCTGGCGCTCCTCCACGGCGACCACGCCGTGGGCGGGCAGGGCCGCCGCAGCTGCCGGCCCCCGCGCGGCGGCCGGCAGCGGCAGCACGCACGCGCCCAGGGCCAGCGCGAGCAGCAGATGGAACGGTCTGATGGACGTCATGGGATCCCCTCGCTGGGCGCCGCAGTGCGGGCCGGCGACAGTTATGGAATACATTTTTCTCAAAATCAACTTCGAAGGAATAATTTATTGACGCGCCCCTGGGACGATGTTACATAGCCGTGACAGGGGCCACACCGGAAGGGGACATGAGCGTGCGGCGCGAAGCGCACCCGAACACGCCCGCAGCAGCAGGGACCGGCAGGCCGGCACGGCGGGCGATGGCACTGCCCGCGGGCCTCCGTGCCCTCGTCCTGGCCGCGCTGGTCGCCTGTTCGGCCGCTGCCGCGTCGGGCCTCCCGCCGCCGGCGCCGGCCGACGTGGTGGAGATGGTAGACCAGGGCCGCTTCGCCGAAGCCGAGGCGCGGATCGCGGCGCTGCTCGAGGCCCCGGCCACCGCAGTGCCGACCCGCCGCGCGCTGGAATTCCAGCGCGAGCGCATGCGCAGGATCCGCCTCGACTTCGGTCTCGACCGCGCCGCGGCGCTGGCCGCGGTGCGCCGGCAGGCGCCGGACGTGAGCGACGCCGAGTTCGCGGCCTGGGATCGCGAGGGCCTGATCGAGCGCATGACCATCGACGGCCAGACGCGCTACTTCAACCGCTCGATCTCGAACCTGTTCCGGCTCCAGCCGCGCGCGGCCGCGCGCCGCGCGCCACCGGTCCGCCCCTTCGGCCAGGGCCCGTACGAGACGCTGCACCCGCATCACCGCGAAGTGCTGTCCGCGGCCGGTGAAAGCGGCGCGAACAGCGTGGCGCCGCGCCGCGTGCGCATCACCCAATCGCTGGTGGTCGAGGCGGACGCGGTGCCGGCCGGCGAGACGGTGCGTGCCTGGATCCCGTATCCGCGGGCGATCCCGGGGCAGCAGGAGGACATCCTGCTGGTCGACAGCCTGCCCGCCGGTGCGCGGATCGCCCCGGAGGACGCGCTGCAACGGACCGCCTACCTGGAACGCCCGGCGGTGGCCGGAGAGCCGACCCGGTTCTCGGTGGGCTACGAGTTGACGATCCACGCGCGCTACTTCGGGATCGATCCGGAGCGGGTGGTCGCGCCCGAGATCGACGAAGCGCTGGCCCCGTACGTGGCCGAGCGCGCCCCGCACGTGGTGTTCACCGAGGCCATGCGGGAGTACTCGCGCCGGGTGGTCGGCGACGAGACCAACCCGTACCGCATCGCCCGGAAGCTGTTTGCGGCGGTGGACGAGATTCCGTGGGGCGGCGCGCGCGAGTATTCGACCTTGAGCAACATCGGCGCCCACGCCCTGCACGCCGACCACGCCGACTGCGGCCAGGTCACCCTGCTGCTGATCACCCTGTTGCGCTTGAACGGCATTCCGGCGCGCTGGCAGTCGGGCTGGACCTTCTCCGACGAGGAGGTCGGCTACGACAGCATGCACGACTGGGGCTGGCTCTACCTGGCGCCCTACGGCTGGGTGCCGATGGACGTCACCAGCGGCCGGCTGGAGAGCGACGATGCCGGCCTGCGCTGGTTCTATCTCGGCGGGCTCGACGCCTACCGCGTCGCCTTCAACGACGACTGGTCGCAGCCGTTCGTACCGCCAAAGCGGCATTTCCGCTCCGAAACCGTCGACTCGCAGCGCGGCGAGGCCGAGTGGGACGGCGGCAACCTGTATTTCGACCAATGGGACTACGACTTCGAGTGGCGGATCCTGCCGCCGGCCACGGACGAGCGCAACTGACCATCGCCAACCATCACGCACCTGTTCTGGGGAGAACTGCAATGAAGGCCAGCCAAACCAAATTCCGCCGCGCCGCGCTCTGTCTCGCCCTGGGGGCGTGCTTGTCCGCCACCACGCCGGTGATGGCGCAGAGCGCCACCGGCGCGGTGACCGGCCGTGCCGAAGCCGGTGCGCGAGTGACCATCACCAATCCGGACACCGGCTTCACCCGCGGCGTCACCGCGGGCGCCGATGGCCGCTATCGGCTTCCGCTGCTTCCCCCCGGTGAGTACACCCTGCAGGCGGAAGGCGGGCAGCCGGTTGGAGTGACGGTGACCCTGGGCAACGCCACCACGGTCAACCTGGCGAGCGCCGGGACCACCGATCTGGCTACCGTGCAGGTGGTCGGGTCGCGGATCGTCAATGCCGTCGACGTGACCTCGACCGAATCGGCCACCAACATCACCGCGCAGGAGATCGAGCGCATGCCGGTCGAGCGCAGCGTCTCCTCGGTGGCCCTGTTGGCTCCGGGCGTGGCGCAGGGCAGCGCCGGTTTCGGCGGCATCTCTTTCGGCGGCTCGTCGGTGGCGGAGAACGCGTTCTATCTCAACGGTTTGAACGTCACCGACTTCTACAATCGGGTCGGGTTCTCCGAGGCGCCGTTCGACTTCTACAACGAGTTCCAGGTCAAGACCGGTGGCTACTCGGTTGAGTTCGGCCGCACCACCGGTGGCGTGGTCAATGCCCTGGCCAAGTCCGGTACCAATGAGTTCCACTACGGCGCAAAACTGGTCTGGGGGCCGAGCGACTGGGAGGCTTCGCGACGCGACAGCTATCTCGACGGCGAGCGCTACCTCACCCGCAGCAAGGACACCACCGACGCTACCCGCCTCAACGCCTGGGCGTCCGGCCCGATCATCAGGGACCGGCTGTTCTTCTTTGCGATGTACGAGGGGCGCCAGGTAGAGCCGGAAAGCACCAACAACGTCGGCACCAGCTTCGACCGCGGCGAATCGAACGACGGCTTCTGGGGGACCACGCTCGACTGGCAGATCACCGAGAACAATCTGCTCAATCTGATGGCGTTCTCCAACGACAATCGCACCGACACCACCACGTACGCCTACGACTTCGACACCGATACGGTCGGCGATGCGCTTTCCGATTCGTACTCGGAGACCGGTGGTACCAACTGGGCGCTCACCTGGAGCTCCTACCTCACCAACTCCCTGTCGATGAAGGTGATGCACGGCAGCATGGAGCGCAATAGCATCACCGGCTCGCCGAACGATGCCGACTGCAACTATGTCAGCGCCGGCAGCGGTGTTCCGGACCCCGGCGTGCCGCTGGGCTGCACCAACAACTTGAGCATCTACGACCGCAACGACGAGCGCGAGCAGACCCGCGCCGACTTCGAGTGGTCGCTGGGCGACCACCTGCTGCGCTTCGGCTACGACCGCGAGGTCAACACCTCGGATCTCAGCCAGGGCTATTCCGGCCCGGGCGGCGTGTCCTACCTTGTCAGCACCACCACGCCGGGCGCGCAGATCCCCGATGCCGGGATCGTGCCGCCGGGTTACACCGAATACGTGCGCGCCCGGCGCTACGAGATCTTCGGCGAGTTCGAGTCCAACAACCAGGCCATGTACATCGAGGACAACTGGTCGATCACCCCCAACTTCCTGCTCAACCTAGGCCTGCGTTACGAGGAGTTCGACAACAAGGATGCCGAAGGCAATACCTACATCGAGATGAGCGACATGATCGCGCCGCGAGTTGGGTTCTCCTGGGACCTCCGCGGCGATGGAACCACCAAGCTGTTCGGCAACGCCGGCCGCTACTACCTACCGGTTGCCAACGTCATCAACATCAAGCAGGGCGGCGCGCTGCTGGACGAACGCACCTTCTACGGCTTCGACGGCTGGGAGATCAGCGAGCGCGACGGAGTGCAGTACGCGACGCCGATCCTGGGGCCCCAGTTCGGATTCAGCAACGATCAGGGCGACGGTACCGTCGGAGACCTGCGCGCGGAGGTGGACGCCGACATGGATCCGGTCTATCAGGACGAGCTGATCCTCGGCTTCCAGCAGGCGCTCAACGAGGCCTGGTCGTGGGGCGCGCGCGGCATCTACCGCCGACTCGAGAACGCGATCGACGACATCAACATCACCGCCACCCATTGCGGACGGGTCGCCAGTTCCTGGGTCATGGCCAACCCCGGCGAGGAGCTGACCATCTGGGGCGACACCGACTGCGACGGCGAGGCCGACGGCTATCTCACCATCGACACTTCGCAGGCCGGATACTGGACCGAGGCGGACAACTACGAGTTCATCGACGGCGAGTGGACCTACGTCGATTCCACCCCCACCGGCCAGCGGGGCTGGGTGAAGCCGAAGCGCGACTACAAGGCGCTGGAGCTCCAGCTCGATCGCGCATGGGACGGAAAATGGGCCTTCAACGCCTCCTATACGCTCTCGTGGAGCGAGGGCAACGCCGAAGGGCCGGTCAATACCGACACCAACTTCGGCGATACCGGCCGCACCGAGAACTTCGACGATCCCTTCGTCAACTACCGCGGCGACGGACCGCTGGCCAACGACCACCGGCACCAGATCAAGCTGCGCGGCAGCTATGCGCTCAACGACAACTGGCGTGTGGGCGCGACGGTCGATGCGCGATCCGGTGGACCGATCACCGCCATGGGCGTCGGCAACCCGTACAACTGGAAGAGCTACCACAGCTACTACCTGTGCGTAGAGAACTGCACCGCCGAACAGGCCTTCCCCAACCCGGAGGAGGGCGACACCTGGAGCACGGCCGATCGGGTGTTCGAACACTCGCCGCGCGGCGGCGCCGGCCGGATGCCGTGGATCGTCGACATCGGCCTGAGCCTGGCCTACGAACGCAGCTTCGGGGCTGCCGACTTCTCGGCCAAGCTCGCGGTCTACAACCTGCTCAACAACCAGAAGCCGGTGTGGGTGTACCAGGACCTGGAGCCCGGCGTCGGCGACCGCGACCCCTACTTCGGAAAGGAACGGTTCCTGCAGGGGCCGCGCTACGGCCAGCTGACCCTGGCGCTGGCGTTCTGAACGCTGCGGGTGGGGCGTCCCTCACGCCCCGCCCGGCTGGCACCATGTGGCAAAGATGCATCTTGTCGCCCTCCTCGCGGTCGCACGGTCGGCCGCGTTTTTTTGCCCGGTTCGCATCGGCGACGGTGCCGCCCGGGGCGATGGCTCCAGCCGTAGCGACGGGGCGGACGACGATTGACCCCCTGGGGGCTGCGTGCTACATAGCCTCGAAGGGGAAAGCGACCGGTTAGGGCCAGCGGCGCATCCGTGCGCGGACGGACATGGCGCGCGTCTGGTCCAAGGCGATAACGTTGGCGCATGCACCGCAGGAAGCGATGCTGCCGGTACCGCTGTGCTCCGATCACCCGGGAGAGACGCATATGTCTGCCAGATCGTACCGTGCTCCGCTGCGCCGCCTCGCCGTCGCCATCGTTGCCGCCCTGGCATGTCCCGGCATCGCCATTGCGCAGGTGCAGGACCCCTCGGATCCACCGCCCTCGGCGGAACCCGACGAAACCCGCACCCTCGACACCGTTCGCGTCACCGGTTCGAACATCCGGCGCACCGAGGTGGAAGGCCAGCTGCCGATCACGGTGTTCCAGAAGGCCGAGATCGAGGCGCAGGGCATCAGTTCGGCCGAACAGCTGCTGATGTACATGAACATCGCCGGCAACGGCTCCGACAACCTGTCGAGCAACGCCGGCATCGTCCACGAGGAGCAGCGCGGCAACAACGGCGTGTCCGGCGCCAACCTGCGCGGGCAGGGCGCGGACGCCACCCTGGTGCTGCTCAACGGCCGGCGCGTGGCCACGCACGGGCTGAAAGGCCGGGCGGTCGACCTCAACTCCATTCCGTTCGCCGCCATCGACCGGGTCGAGGTGCTGCGCGACGGCGCCTCGGCGGTGTACGGCACCGATGCGATCGGCGGGGTGATCAACTTCATCACCCGGCGCGACTACACCGGCGCCGAGGCCTCGGCGTTCGTCGACGTGACCGAGGCGGGCGGCGGCAACATCCATCGCGCCAACCTGCTGGTGGGCGGGGGCGACCTGGATACCGACCGCTGGAACGCGTTCGGCAGCCTCAGCTTCCGGAACAACGAGATCCTGCGCGGCACCGACCGCGACTTCTCCAACGCCTTCCAGCCCGAGCGCGGGCTGTCCCCGGACACCCGGGGCCCGCCGTTCGCCACGGTGTTCGCCCAGGACGGATCGCTGATGGCGGGAGGCGTGCTCGACCCCGGCGACGGATCGTTGCAGACCGCCGTCAACATCCTGGACCTGCCGGGCGCGGCCGGCTGCGAGAGCGGCGGCGAGCTGATGGGGCCGTACGATCACCGCCTGTGGAACGTCGCTTCCTCGCGCTACGCCTGCGCCTGGGACTATCCCGCCGCGGCGGTGATCCAGCAGCCGCAGGAGAGCGTGGATTTCATCGGCCGCGCGACCTTCAAGCTGTCCGACCGGCATGAGGCCTTCGTGGAGTTCGTCGGCTCCGAGGTCGACGTCGAGAAGACCTTCGAACCGAACCAGATCTCGTCGAGCACCTCGGCGACGGCGGCCTTCAACCCCGATACCTGGTACCCCAGCACCGGCGCGAACTACGACAGGGTCTTCGACGCGCTGGCGGACTATTTCGGCGCCGACCAGCTCAGCTACGGCGACCGCATCGCCTACCGTTGGCGCTGCATGGCCTGCGGCCCGCGCCAGATCTCCACCAATACCCGCGCCTACCGGCTGTTGGCGGGCGTCGAGGGGCTGGTCGGGAACTGGGACTATGCGGTCGGCCTGTCGCGGGCGTCGAGCGAGTCCACCTCCACCCTCGGCAGCGGATACCACTACACCGACGCGCTGCAGGAGGTCCTGGGCAGCGGCCTGCTCGACCCGTTCCTGCCGCCGGGGCAGGCGCAGTCGGCGGAGGCGCTGGCTGCGCTGGAGGCCGGCTCGGCGCGGGGCGTGGCGCTGTACGGCGGCGAGTCGGTGGTGACCCAGGTCGATGCGGTGCTCTCTGGCGAGGTGGGCCTGGCGCTGCCCGGCGGTGCGATCCAGGCGGCCGCGGGCATCGACCTGCGCCGCGAGGAGTTCCTGTTCAAGGGCGACGAACGCGTCGATGGGCGGGCGGTGTTCAACGCGCCCTTCGACGACGCCAACATCCTCGAGGACGTCAGCCGCGACATCAAGGCGGTCTTCGCCGAACTCTACCTGCCGGTGTTCGACAGCCTGGACGTCACCCTGGCCGGCCGCTACGACCACTACGACGGGTTCGGCAGTACCACCAACCCCAAGGTGTCGTTCAAATACCAGCCGCTCGAGGCGCTGGCGTTCCGCGGCGCCTACAGTACCGGCTTCAAGGTGCCCTCGTTCAACCAGCTGTTCAACGGCGTCAGCGATTTGCCGTACACCGGCATGGACCTGGCGGATCCGGCGACCTGCCCGGGCGGGGTGGCCAACCCCGAGGTGCCCGGATGCGAAGCGATCCAGCCCGACGAGCTGTTCGGCGGGAAGGAGGATCTGAAGCCGGAAGAGTCGAAGCAGAAGAGCTTCGGCGTGGTGATCGCGCCGGTCGACTGGTTCAACATGAGCCTGGACTGGTGGGAGATCGAGCGCACCAATACGATCCGCTCGGCGCAGCGCGAGATCCTGATCGAGCACTACGAACTGTTCGCGGACAACTGGATTCGCGACGCCAGCGGCGAGGTGGTCGCCATCGACCGCCGCTACATCAACTCCGGCGGCAGTCTGATGCGCGGCATCGAGCTCGACGCGAACTTCTCCGGCGATCTGGCCGGCGGGCGCTGGAACGTCGGGCTCAACGGCAGCTACATCGACACCTTCAGGACCAAGGGAGTCGAAGCGCTTCCGTACACCGACAACCTGGTCGGCGACTACGTGCGCTACTACAACCTGCCGATCAAGTGGAAGCACACGCTGAACTTCAGCTACAGCCGCGGCGACTGGACCCACAGCCTCACCCAGATCTACCGCCACGGCTACAACGACGAACCGCCGGTCAGCGTCAGGAACGGGAGCTACGTGCCGCCGCAGTGGGACCCGCGGGTGGACAGCTACACAACCTACAACTACAGCGTCGGGTATACCGGGCTGGATCCGCTGCGGGTGGTGTTCGGCGTCAGGAACCTGCTCGACGAAGACCCGCCGTTCACCGCGCACCAGAACGACTTCGCGGCCGGCGCCGGCTGGGAGCCCCGCATCGCCGATCCGCGCGGCCGCGCCTACACCCTGCAGCTCGAGTACAAGTTCTTCTGACAGGCGACGATTTGGACACGACGATACGGCGCCCAGGCGCGCCAGGCCAGCGGCGGCCGCACCCCGCGCCCCGCGGAAAAGCGAAGCGGGGCGCGGCCCTCGGCCGCCTGTGCATGGCGGCGCTGCTTCTGGCGCAGACGATGCCCATGGCGGCCGCCCGTGGGCCGTCGGGCGCAGAGACGCTCCAGGCGGCGATCGATGCAGACGTCGATGCTGCCGTCGCGCGCTTCGAACTGCCTGGCCTGGCGGTTGGGGTGGTCGAGGACGGAGAGGTCGTCTACGTGCGGACCGCGGGCGAACTGCGCGCGGGCGGCGGCGAGCCGGTCACGCCGGCAACGCTGTTCAAGATCGCCTCCAACAGCAAGGCGATGACCACCGCGCTGCTGGCGCGGTTGGTGGACCAGGGAAAACTCGCCTGGGACGATCCGGTGATCAAGCACCTGCCGGACTTCCGCATGCACGACCCGTGGGTCACCCGCGAGATCCAGGTGCGCGACCTGCTGATCCACAACAGCGGCCTGGGCGCCGGCGCCGGCGACCTGATGCTGTGGCCGGAGCCGAACCTGTTCACCCGCGAGGACGTGATCGCCGGCATGGCGCACCTGAAGCCCATCTACAGCTTCCGTTCGCGCTACGCCTACGACAACACGCTGTACATCGTCGCCGGCGAGGTCGCCGCGGCGGCGGCCGGCGCCCAGTCGTACGAGGCGCTGCTGCGCAGCGAGCTGTTCGAGCCGCTCGGCCTCGAACGCTGCCGGGTCGGCGAGTGGCGGCGCGACGAGGTGGGCGACATGGCGCAGCCGCATCTTCGCATCGACGGCCGCAACGTGCCGGTGCGCGAGGACGGTGAGGTGGTGGCGGCGGTGCCGATGGCGGCGGCGGGCGGGATCCGCTGCAGTCTCGACGACATGCTGCGCTGGATCACGATGTGGCTGCAGCCGGAGCGGTCCGGACTGGTCGATGGGGCGCCGTGGCTGTCCCGGGAGCAGCGCGAGGCGCTGTGGACCGCGCACACGCCGATGCCCCTCGGGCGGCGCCTGCGTGAATGGGACGGCGCCCACTTCCACGCCTACGGATACGGCTGGCGGCTCAACGATGCCGACGGCAGGCTCAAGGTCTCGCATACAGGCACGCTGTCGGGCATGTATTCGGCGGTCACCCTGCTGCCGGAACTCGGTGTCGGCTTCGTCGTGCTGATGAACGGCGGCGGTTCGAATGCGCGCAGCGCACTGGTGCAGGCGCTGTCGAAGCGCTTCACCGCGCCGGAGGCGACGGATCGCACGGTCGACTACTACGCCGGCGTCATCGCCGCCGAAGCGGCGGCGGACAGAAAAGACGGCAGCACCTCGGCGCCGGACACGTCGTCGCGGCAGGCCGCGAGCATCGGCGGCATGAAGCCGTGGCTCGGCGTGTACCAGGATCCGTGGTTCGGCGAGGCGTCGGTCTGCCGGCGCGGCGATGTCGTGCGCTTCGCCGCAGCCAGGTCGCCGATGCTGAGCGGCACGGTCATGCGGGTTGGCGAGCGCCTGCTGGTGGATTGGGACGAGGTGAGCGTCGATGCAGAGGCCTGGCTGGCATTCGCCGAGGCGGACACTGCGGACAAGCCGCCGACACTGGCCATGGCGAAGGTCGATCCGCAGGCGGATTTCAGCTACGACTACGAGGATCTCGCCTTCGTGCGCGTCGGCGACTGCCCATGAAGGCGCTGCCGTCCCGCTGGCGCATCTCGCTGGTCGCGCTCCTGCTGCCGACGGCGGGCGCGGCCGTCGCGGACGGTCCGGCGGTGTCGCCGGCGCGCACGGCGGAGGAGGCGGGGTTGGTCGCGATCGACCGCCTGGTGCCGGACATCCGCCAGGACATCCGCTATGCCGGCGGCGACAATTTCGTCGGCGCACCGGTCGACGGCTACCAGGCGCCGCGCTGCTATCTGCTGCGGCCGGTGGCCGAAGCGCTGCAGCGGGTGGAGGCGGATCTGCGCCCGCAGGGATTGCGCCTGCTGATCTACGACTGCTACCGGCCGGTGCGCGCGGTGCGGCACTTCATGCGCTGGGTGCAGGACGCGGGCGACCTGCGCACCAAGGCGGAACACTATCCGAACCTGGACAAGGGCGAACTCGTCGATGACGGCTACATCGCCGAGCGCTCCGGCCATAGCCGCGGCGCCACGCTCGACCTGACGCTGCTGCGCTGCGACGCGTCCGGGCGGCACTGCACGCCGCTGGACATGGGCACCGCCTTCGACTTTTTCGATCCGCTCGCCCATACCGACAGCCCGGAGGTCAGCGAGGCGCAACGGCGCAATCGCCATCGCCTGCGCGCCGCCATGGAGCGGCACGGCTTCCGCAACTACGAGCGCGAGTGGTGGCACTACGGGTTCGAGCCGGACCCCTCGCCGGATCTCGCCTTCGACGTGCCGGTCCGCTGACGCGGGGCCGAGCGATCCGCCGTCGACCACGGCCGCACCAACGCGTGATGCAACGTTCAGCCGTACACGCCCGGCCGCACCCGTCGCCGCGTTCCGCAGCCCGGGACTTGTCGCCTCGACTGCGTGATTTCGCCGACCTCACCGAGCTGGGCTGGAGAAGCTGCGCCTGCGGTTGACGGGGGAATAGCCGGTTCACTTCCTGCGTCGGGACGTGCTGTGAAGGGGCGATGGCCGTGCGGCGGCGGCTGCCGGCTCATCCGTTCAGCCCCACCATCACGCCGTCGCCGCAGGTCATCCGCACGTGCACGCCGGTGGGCGTGCCGGTGGCGGCATGGCGCTCGCGCGCCAGGTCCGCCGCCTTGTCGATGGCCACCACCTTGTCCAGGTTGCGGGCGATGACGATGCCGGCGAGCTGGATGCGCCAGCCGCCCTCGTCGGGTTCCACGGCGATCAATATGCGTTCCATTCCGCTGTCCTCGGAAAGAGGCGCCCCAGCCCAGCGGATCGACTTGCTCATGGTCGCGGCCTGGTTCCGTTGCTGAGCGGCATCCGTTGCCGTGGCATGGGCCGTGCTGCCGGGGCGTGGCGAGAGGATGCGCCGCCGGCGGTGCCGGCACAGTCGGGAAAGGCGGGGTCGTGACGTAGGAAAAAGCCGACAGCGCTGCAGCGGCCGGGTCGGGGCGGCGCGACACCGCTTCACGCCGGGGCAACGCCGCGTTCCCACACTTTAACGGTCGACGCACAACCCGAGGAGGTCACATGGACCGGCAGGAACTCGATGCCCGGCTCGACGATCTGCAGCGCAAGCTGCCCGCGCTGCTCGACGACTACGCCGACGAGGAGGACTTCTGGGCGGCATTCGGCGAAGAGGCCGACCCGCTCGTGGACGGCGCCGTCCTGCCCGAGGACGCCACCCACGTGGAGGTGCGCATCGAGGCGATGCTGGCGGAGGCGGGGGTGGAGCGCTGAGGCGGCGTGCGGCCGGCCTGCAGACCCGCAGCAGCGGCTCGTGGCGCGAGTCCGTGGGAGGCTCAGGCCGGTAGGCCGCGCCGGGGGGTGGGCAACCGTGCCGGCTTTCGCGTGCATGGCACGCTCCTACAGGGGCCGGAAACGAAGAACCCCTGCGGAGGCAGGGGCCGACGTGGTGGGCGGTGCAGGGATCGAACCTGCGACCCTTGCCGTGTGAAGGCGCGAAAGATGGCTTCAGATTCAACGGGTTGAACATAACTTATTGAATTTGCTAGGTGGCTACTCTTTGCGACGCGTCACGTTTTCCTGTAATTTGCAGGACGGTTGCAGGACGGAGACGACCTTTGCCTAGGGTCACACGGGAAGCGCTGACGGAAAAGAGCGTCAAGGACGCCAAGGCTACGGGCAGGCTGTACCGCCTGCGCGATGCCAGGGTGCCGGGGCTGCTGCTGCGTGTGAACGCCACGGGGGCCAAAGCCTGGGCGATCACCTGGGGGCGTGGTCAAGAGCGAATCATCGGGGCATTCCCGGTCATGACGCTGGACATGGCCCGGACGCAATCGCGCATGCTGCTGGCGCAGGTGGCAGAGCATGGCGCACCGACCCCCAAGGCTGCGCCGGACACGGTGGCGGACGCCTGCCGGGAGTACGTCGCCGGGCTGCGGAAGGAGGGCCGCAAGGCCACGGGCGACGACGCTGAACGGCGTTTTGAGCGCACCGTGTACGCCGACCGGATCGGCAAAGTCCGGCTGTCCAAGCTGACGCAGGATGACGTGGAGGGCTGGCGGGACCGGGTGGAGCGGGGCGAGTTGGCCGAACTGCCGACCAAGAAGGGGCGACCACCGCAGGCCAAGCCGTTGACCAAGGCCAGCGTGAACCGGATGCGCACGGTGCTGGTGGCCGCGCTCAACCGGGCCGTGTCGCGCCGCAAGGTGACGCCGGATCGCGTGATCGAGTGGGCCAACGTCAAGCCATACGAAAAGGTCGGGAGTCGCCGCGACCTGTACATAGACCGGCAACAGCGGCGCGCGCTGCTGGCGAACGCTACGCCGGACGTGCGCGACCTCATGGAGTGCGTCGCATTGACAGGTTGCCGCCCGGGCGATCCCGCGGCGGTGCTGCGGTGTGACTATGACGCACGCCATGGCACGGTGACGTTTCGCACAAAAGGACATGCACGCACCGTCCCGCTGTCGCCTGCCGCGCAGACCCTGTTGGATCGGCTGGCGAAGGACAAGTTGCCGGCGGCACATCTGTTCACCAACGGCGGTGCACCGTGGCGCCCACACGATTGGCGCGAGCCGGTGAAGGACGCTGCGCGAAAGGCTGAGCTATCGGACGCCGTTGTGCTGTACACGTTGCGGCATTGCTGGATTACGGATGCCATCGTGGGCGGCATGGACCTGCTGACCGTGGCGAAGTTGGCCGGCACATCGCTGGCGATGATCGAAAAACACTACGGCCATTTGGTGCAAGGTGCAGCGCGCGAAAAGCTCGCAGCAGTGGAGTTCCTATGACGCGCACGCGCGAAGAATGCGAGAAAACGTTACGCGTCTACTTGTTCGCGGCTCGCGGTATCAAACTGGACGAGATTGACGCGACGATACAGGCAGCGCGTGACGGTGCGAGGGTTGCGCCGGAACTTGTGCAGCGCGCGAACGATGCCCGCGAGCGTTGCTTGTCGCTGTTGCTCGACGCCTACGGCAAGGGCTCCGAAAGTGTAGAGTTTGCGCGCGTGATGGATGCCGGACAAACGCTGTTTGAGATTGCAGACCGGCTGCACGGACTGCTGCAACTTCAGCCGCTTCACGATGCCCGTTGCAAGGTGAGGGCGGGCGGCAGGAAAGGTGCGGAACGCAGAAAGCAGGAAAGTGCCGGTAAGGAACTGCGTCCGCGCATTGTGGATGCGATACGTAGGTATGACGGTGAGGCCCACAAGATGGCCTCGACTCTCGCGAAGAAATTCGGCTGCACGCCTGCCTACGTGCGCCAAATAAGAAACGAAACAGCCCTCCGTTAGTTTCGTTCTTCCGTTCCAAGCTGTGCCCACGTCGCGACCTTGCGACAACACGTCACGAGGCATAGCAAATGAACAAACTCATGTACAGCCGGCTGGAACTGCCGGCGATCACCGGACAGTCGCTTAGCAACGTAGATCGCGCCATCGCATGCGGCGATCTAGCAACGGTCGTGGTGGGGCGCAAGCGCTTCGCCACGCCTGCCGCCGCGCAAAAGTGGCTGACGTTCCTGGCGTCAGAAAGCGACGCCGGCAGGCCCGTGCGTTACATGGCGCGGGACATCACGCAGCGCCGCACCCCCGAGCGGGCGAAGGCGGAACGCCAACGGCGGAGGGCACGCGCATGACTCTGTGGCGCGGAACCATCGTCGAACAGCTGCGCGACGAACTGCGCACGCATCCCGCTACGGCCCTGGCCTACGCAGTCGGCAACGCGGAACTGCGCGTGTTCCTGCTGTTTGGTTGCGAGCCGGATAGCAGCGAAGTTCCCGACGAGGCCCGTAAGGTGGCCGCGATGCTGCTGGACGCTCTCATGTGCGGCGGCGACCTGGAACAGGTGGCCCGGGATTGCAGTACGGAAATCGCTAAGTGGCGTGCAGGGAGAAACCTGCAATGAATTTCATCACCGAGCATGACGAAGCGGCCTTCCGTCGGCGCTACCGCGGTCCAACGTGCGAGGGCTCATTGAGCTACGCGAAGCAACTGGCGAACGAATACGCGACGCGCTATGCCAGCGGGATGCCGGATTGGGTGCGGCTCGGCGTGGCCGCGCTGCACTTCCGCCATTGCTACATGGTGGACACTGGCGACAAAAAGTTGCTGCGGCTGGGGATCGACACGCTGCTGTACGTGGGGAGGGCTTGCAGCAATGCGGATTCCGACTCTTAGCACCTTAGTGGCCGTTCACATGCGGATGCGCTATCCGGGGCGCACGCACCGGGAATTGCAGCTTCTGCACAGTTCCGCGTGGTGCTGGGTGAGCCGGCGGGTCGGCGCAGTGCATATGGAGCCAAACCCGCATCCATTGCTTGAAACGGTCGTGATCTTCTATATGTTCAGTTGTTGCGAGAGTGACCCGCAAGCAAAGGCTGCGCACCTTTTTAACGCGCACGAGTTGCTAGCAATCTTTCCCTAGGCCCCGAATCGACCCTTTGGCAGGGGGCGTCGATCACATCAACTTTGGGGGCATCCTTTGAACGCATTTGAATCCGCGCTTGGCAGCGTGGCGGCGAGTTGTCGTTTCTTTGTCTATCTATTGACGTGGAACGCCGAGCGCGGCAAGTACGATAAACGGCCAGTTGGATCGCCCGCAGCTGCAGGCATGACATACCCGCAGGCGCATGCCGAAACAATACGGTTGCGCGCAGGCGGTCAGCTGGCGACCGTGGGGCTGTGGCTGACGGCTGAAAGCGGCCTGTTCTTTCTCGACATTGATGCGCTAGCCGCAGACTACACCCCGGACGCGAGAGCGCAGCAGTTGCTGGCGATGTTCCCCGGCGCGTTCGTGGAGTGGAGTAGCAGCCGCAGGGGGCTGCACATCGTTGGCCGACTGGTCGCGCCGGTGCTGCATAGCAGCCGCAATGATGCGATGCACTTGGAGTTCTATACGTCGGAGCGGGGCATTGCGCTGAACATCGATGCTGAGCCTGCGGGCAGCATGGACAGTGCGCATGATCTTGGCAGGCTGGTGACGGAGTTCTTCCCGCCGCGCACCGTGGCGACGGTCAGCGGCGAGCGCAGGCCGGAATGGCGCGGCCCTGCCGATGACGATGAACTGATACGTCGCATGCTGGCGGCGCGTGTCAGTGCAGCCGTAGCGTTTGGCGGCAAGGTGTCGCCGCAACAGCTTTGGGACGGGCAGGCTGAAAAGAACAGTAACAATGATGCTGCGCTAGCGTCGCACTTGGCGTTCTGGACTGGCTGCGACAGCGAGCGCATGGAACGGCTGCTGTGGCGCAGCGGCATGGTGCGTTCCAAGTGGCGTGACCATCGTACCTATCTGTCCATGACGGTCGCCAACGCTTGTGCGGCATGCAGCACCGTGTACCAGCAGCCGGAGCCGCCGCCCCTGCCTGCGCCTGTAGATATCAACGTGCGAAGCGGCGCCGCACTCATGCAGCGCGCGTTCGCACCTGTGCAGTGGGCATTGCATGGCCTCATCCCTCAGGGAACGGCGATCCTAAGCGCTGCCCCCAAGTCCGGCAAGTCGTGGCTAGTGCTGCAGGCTTGCATCGCGGTGGCTGCGGGCGTGCCGCTTTGGCATGGGCGCGAGCCTGAGAAGCAAGGCGATACGCTATACCTGGACCTGGAAGGTGCCGACCGCAGATTGCAGGAGCGAATCGCCGGGCTGCTGAAGACCTTTCCGGCGGACACTTCACTAAACGGCTTCTTCTACGACACCGAGTGGCCGCGGGCTGAAGCTGGCGTTGTCAAGCTGCGCGAGTGGTTAACGGAGCATCCACGGGCGCGAATGATCGTGATAGACACACTCGCTAGCTTCCGCGATCCGGACCCCGGCCGCCGCAGCGCATACATGGCCGATTACGCCGTTGGCGAAATGTTGAAGCCATTGGTGCGTGAGTTCCCGGTGGCAATCGTCATCGTTAGCCATACCCGAAAAATGACCGCCGGTGATCCTATGGACAAGATCAGCGGCACGCAGGGGCTAGTTGGCGGCGTGGACAATTACCTGATCCTTTCGCGGGCCAACGGCAACATGGAGGCAGAACTAGTCGTCAACGGCCGAGACATCAAAGAACCGCAGGAACTGGCGCTGCGAACGTTGAAGGATGGCGGTTGGGTATGCGTTGGCAATTCCTACGACATAAGACGGAGCGACGAACGGAATGACGTTTTGAAGGCCCTGGCGGACCTGGGAGGCGTAGGCACGTCCCGGGACATCCACGCCGCACTGGACACCCCGGTGAAGCTGGACACGCTTTACAAACGCCTGGGGCGCATGGTGGGCGCTGGTGAAATCATCAAGGCTGGGAAGTTGTACACGCTGCTGTCCAAGATGGACCACCAGCTGAAAACTCCGCCGCTACCGGGGGCGTGAATTTCCGCTGTGACACACACACGGTCCATCCTGTCCAGTGTGTCCAGTGTGTCCAGTTTTGAAGGCGCCAACGTTCGTTGAAGCCGTCAACGCGTAGGAACTGGACCTACTGGACACACTGGACAGGGTGGACACAGTGTGTGGGCACCTTCCCGCCATTGAAGCCGTTAACGTCATCAACGCCACGTTTCGCGCAATTGGACACTCGCGGCGTATGGGTTGGAGCGTCGCCACGAATCGCTGCAAGTCACGTCCGAACTTGCTTTACATCCAGCCGCAACCGCATTGAATAGCGAACCGGGACTGTCCCAACACAACCCGGAGCCATTGCAATGACCCTCGCAGAAATCCGGCAGCGCAAAGCTGCCAAGACCGCCGAAGCCCGCGCGCTGCTGGCGAAGGCCGAAACCGAAAAGCGCCAACTCAACGCCGACGAAGCGTCCAAGTTCGACGCCATCAAGGCCGAAATCACCGACCTGGAAGCGGCCGAGTCCCGGCAACAGTTCGTGGACGACCAGGAGCGCCGCGCCGCCGGCACCACCGTGGTCAACGGCAACGGTGGCGACACCATCGCCGCGCTGGAAGGCCGCGTCTCGCTGTTGCGCGTGCTGCAGGCCGGGGTGGAAGGCCGCTCGCTGTCCGGCCCGGAACTGGAATACGCGCAGGAGACAGAGCGCCGCACCGGCCGCAAGGCGCAGGGCGTGTTCGTCCCCATGTCCGCGCTGGAACGTCGCGTCAACACCACGACCAGCGCCGGGGAACTGGTGCCGACCGATCACCGGGCCGACCTGTACATCCAGCCGCTTCGCAACCGTCTGCTGGCCCGGCGCCTGGGCGTGCGGGTGTTGTCCGGCCTGCACGGCAACGTGGTCATCCCCAAGCACGGTGCGGGCGTCTCCGTGGGCTGGGTGGCCGAGAACGCTTCCGTGCCGGATAGCAACATCGACCCGGCCAGCGTCACGCTGTCGCCAAAGCATGCCGGCGGGGTCACCGAGTTGAGCCGCCAGCTCATCATGCAGTCCAGCCCGGACGTGGAACAGCTGGTGCGCGATGACTTCGCCGCGGTGCTGGCGCAGGCCATTGATTCGGCGTTGATCAAGGGCGGCGGCGCGAACGAACCGAATGGCGTGCTGTCCACGGCCGGCATCCAGACCGCCAACCTCGCCACGCTCAATTGGGCGAACGTGCTGGCGATGAAGGCCAAGGCGGACATCGCCAACGCCGACGCCACGTCCTGGCTGTTCAATCCGACCGTTGCCAGCAAGTTCGCCGGCACCGAGAAGTCCAACGGAACCGGCATCTACCTCATGGGCGATGACGGCAAGATTGCTGGCGTGCAGTCCTACAGCACCAACCAGGTGGCAGACGTGGACGCGGACCCGGATACGGGCGTGGCGATCCTGGGCGATTGGTCGCAGGTGCTGCTGGGTGTGTGGAGCGAGATTGACATTCTCGTTAACCCCTACGCGCAGCCGGCTTACGGGCGGGGCGGGGTGCTGGTGCGCGCCATGTCCACGGTGGACGTGGCGGTGCGGCATCCGCAGGCGTTCGTGGTCGCGTCCGACCTCACGCTGTAACAGCCCGCAACGTGTAGCCCGTCCACGCGGCGGGCTGCACCTTTGGAGCCCTCCCCATGATCGAGAAACGCGCCACGGCGGGCGTTACCGTCAACGGCCGCAAGCTGGCCGGCTACATCGCCAAGTTTGACAACCCCACGCGAATCGGAGACTTCACCGAAGTTATCCGGCGCGGTGCGTTCGCGGCTTCGCTGTCCGCGGGGCGTGACATCCTCGCGTTGTCCGACCACGACACCAGCCGGGTGCTGGGCCGCACCCGTAGCGGGACGCTCACGCTGGCAGAGGATGCAACCGGCCTTGCGTTCGCGCTGGAACTGCCCGACACACAAGCGGGCCGCGACTTGGCGGCGTTGGCCGAGCGTGGCGACCTGGGCGGATGTTCCTTCGCCTTCAACGTGCCCAAGGGTGGCGACTACTGGACGGGCAACACGCGCGAACTGCGAAATGTGGACCTGGACGAAGTGTCGATTGTTCAGAGCCGGCCCGCGTACCCGGACACCGAAGTACACCTGCGCAGCCTGCAGCCGCAAAGCCAACTGGCACTCATGCGGTACTGGCTCGACACCTGCCGCTAGGAGTTGACGCAATGAATATCTGGAACATGCTACGTGGCCACACGGAACAGCGCGCCGCCGATCCCTCATGGGACGCGCTGGCGAACGGCGGCAACAACACCACGGCCGGCGCCTATGTTGACGCCAAGTCGGCGGAGAGCATCAGCACCGTGTACGCGTGCGTGCAGGCGTTGAGCGAGTCCACGGCCTGCCTGCCGCTGCACACGTACCGCCGCACGGACGAAGGCTACCGCGAGCGCGCGGACGGCCATTGGCTGTCCCGGCTGTTGGAGCGCCCGAACGAGCAGCAGACGGGGATGGAGTTCCGCGAGTCGCAGACGGCCGCAGTGCTGCTGTGGGGCAACGCTTACGCGCGTAAGGAATTCAACGGGGCGGGGGAAGTGGTGAGCCTGCAGCCGCTGCACCCGCAGCGCGTATCCATCGTGCGACTGGATAGCGGTCGGCATCGCTATGATTACACGGACGACAACGGCCAGCTGGTCCGGCTGCTGCAAGATGAAGTGCTGCACCTGCGCGACCGTACGGACCCCGGCAGCATCGTGGGCAAGTCCCGTATCGCCATTGCTCGCGAAACCCTGGGCCTGTCCCTGTCGCTGCGTGCGCATGGTGCGGGCGTGTTTGGTCGTGGCGCGCGGCCTGCATCGATCATCACCAACGAAGGCCAGCGCGATCTGACCACGGAACAGCTGGCCTCGATGCACTCGCGGCTGACGCAGTACGCGAGTCCTGCCAACGCGGGTAAGACGCTCATTCTTCCGCGCAACATGAAGTGGCAGACGGTTGGCCTGTCCAACGAGGACGCCGAGTGGATCGGCGCCATGAACTTCAGCGTGACGGAGATTTGCCGGCTGTTCCGCGTGCCGCCCATCCTTGTGCAGACCCTGGAACAGGCGTCTTACAACAACGTCAACGAGCTGGGCCAGCAGTTCGTGCGCTTCAGCCTGCAGCGCTGGTTGACCATGTGGGAGGAAGGCATTTCCCGCGCACTGCTGGGTCCGATCGCGCGTCAACGCTATTACGCGGAACATGCCGTGGACGGCCTTCTACGCGCGCAGCCCAAGGAACGCAGCGAGTTCTATAAGTCCGGCATTGACGCGGGTTGGCTGGACGTGGAGGAAGTGCGCCGGTTGGAGAACCTACCGCAGCGGCGCGTTGAAGCCGTCAACGTACCGGATGCCAGTTGACGGGAAATCACTGGCAGCTGGTTGACGCCTAGACCGCCCGTTCCCTCACGCAGAGACTAAAAACCGCTTGAAGGTTCAACAACTATGAAGCAACTCAACGAAAGACAACGGCAGTTTGTGTCAAACAAGATTGCCGGATGCACGAACAAGGCTGCTGCGTTGGCTGCTGGGTACTCGCCGAACGGTGCGGCGCAGGCCGGCGACCGGCTCATGCGTGAACCCGCGATCCGTGCGGCGCTGAAGGCTGCTGGCAAGAACACGCCCGCCGTGGACGCCAAGCCTAGCAACACGCC
This sequence comes from Luteimonas endophytica, assembly GCF_029887875.1. Taxonomy (GTDB): domain Bacteria; phylum Pseudomonadota; class Gammaproteobacteria; order Xanthomonadales; family Xanthomonadaceae; genus Luteimonas; species Luteimonas endophytica. Next base: position 26,154 of record NZ_JARXRM010000044.1, on the reverse strand, counting down.
TAAGATGCCGCGCGCCAAGTACGCCGACCCGGTGGCGTTTCTGGAAGACGTGATGAACCACGCGGAGTTGCCTATTGCGATGCGCGCGGACGCTGCGAAACAGCTGCTTCCCTATAAGCACGCACGCATGGGCGAGACGGGCAAGAAAGAAAAGGCGAAGGACAAGGCCCGCACCATTGCGCGTGGTGGCAACAAGTTCGCTACGAAGGTTCCGCCGCAATTGACGGTGGTGCGCAACGAGTAAGCGCGGAGTGAGGGCAGCCGGGCCGCGCGCGTGTTCATCCCGGCTGCTGGCGGATCAGGTGTGAGTGCCGCCCCTTAGAAAACCGCACCAGCAGAGGCGGCGTGAGACCCGCGAAACTGCGCCAAGTCCAAGTTGGCCGGGGCCAAGTTGGCACTGCGCCCCCGGTGAGCCTGCCAAGCACCGGGGGCGTTTTATTTTATTCCTGCTGCTGTGCTTTGCTATTTATCAATTTAGCTTGATCAACAAATACTTGCGCCGCTTTGAATGAGTATTCGGCAAGGTTGTCAAGGGTTTGTTTGTCGGCTTTGCCTTTGCTTGCTAGCGCGACAAAAATATCACGTGCAATATTTGCGTACGTCGTCAGCGCCATGTGCTATTTCTCCGTGCGACCGGGCGGTGCAACACCTAGGATTTTGAACTCAACTCTAGGCGGTTCTGGTAATGGAGTTGGAGAAGCAAGTGCCGCGAGTGTGGCGTGCCACAAGCTGCCATCCCCCGCATGCGTGGTGTCTGTGCCTACGTGGAGTAGTGTGCACCCATGTTCTGAAATCAGGTGGTTGATTCCTTCTTCAAATTCTTCGCCACCGATCATCCGCGACCTTCCGCAATAAAAGGGACAACCTCGTGAGATGTGCGTGGCTAAGGTAATAACAGCTTGCGCATCTTCAGTTCGCATGGTTGTCTTCTCGAAAAAAGTTAACTGCGAGCGTCGTCGTTACTAGGTTGGTTCGATGCAGATTCGGGGTCTTCGCGTTCTTGTTCCAAGTACCAGTAATCTATATTTATAGTTCGAGCTTCCGACATTCTTAGAATGACGTACTCTCCTGGAATCTCAATCCATCCGCGCTCGTTGTACGATTCGCGATGTTCGTCAATTTCGCTCTGGCTAGGGCGCCTAATCGGGCGCCTAACAGCACCAAGCAGTACTACGCGCTCAAGTTCTCCGTCACTTGCTATTTTGAAGTCCTTTACCATGCCAGCGTACAAGTATGTGTCACCGCCGACATCGATGTCTGTGGTGAGCCATATAAAATCCGCATCTTCGTCCCTTAGCAGGTCATACCAGTTCGCGCGACGATTGAGTTTTATCAGGCGATTCGCACACTTGCCAAGAATGAATGCGGAAATGGAGGCAAAGATGAAGTAGGCGCTTACATAGCGCCAAGTTCTGCCGGCGTCGTTAATGAGCTGTTCGACGCGATCTGAGCGCGAATCGCTTAGAAGCAAAGAGATGGCTTGGCTAGCATCCGGCGCAGGGATACCAAGATAGGGAGTTATGACGTTTGCAATCGCAATGCACAAGCTGTGCATTGCGATTGCTGCCACTACTGAGCCGACTATGCCAAGGCTGATCTGCCCGTCAAACAAGGACGGTGTGCGAGTCGTATAAAGCCTGGACAGCCCGGCTACAAAAAGCACACCTGGCACAAGATACAGAAGGCCTAGGATCACGTTCCCTGTGATGTTCACACGTCAGCGCGCTTTGGGCGGCTTGCGGCCTGTGCTCGTAGCTTCCTTTCTCTTGCTCTTGTCTGTACTCAGTGTCAGTCCGAAGGACACAAAGCGTCCGCCGGCAGACGAGCGGGCCGTAAGAACTTTGGAGGCCGTGTCGTGCGCACGCGCTGACGACGAAAATAGGCGATCCATTACTCGCTCATTGTAGCTTGCACGAGAAGAGACGGATTTCATGGCTTCCTCGATGATATGGGCACCGGGGTGCAATTCAAAGTAGCACAAATTGGCCAATCTGCAGTCGTGAGGGGTTCTCCCGAAAAGCAAAAGTGCCGTGCAGGACGCATGCAGGACAGAAACGACAAAGGCCACTACGCGGTGGCCTAAGTGCTTGATTTCGCTGGTGGGCGGTGCAGGGATCGAACCTGCGACCCTTGCCGTGTGAAGGCAATGCTCTACCGCTGAGCTAACCGCCCGTTGCCGGAGCCGGGCGCTTGGGGGCGCTGGCCGGGCCGCGTAGTTTACGGGCGCCGCCGGGGCGGGACAAGCGGCCCGGCGGACCGGTCATTCCAGCTGGTCGCGGGCATAGGCCGCGTCCAGGGCCTCCATGGCGTCGCGTGGCTCGATCGCGGCCGCCTTCTCGTAGGCCGCGGCGGCGGCGTGCTCCTGCCGTTCGCCGTGCAGCAGCATCAGCAGGTTGCCGTGCTCGATATGGACGATCGGCGAGGCCGGGGTCAGGCGCAGCGCGGTGGCGATGTGCGATTCGGCCTCGGCGGCCTTGGCGCCATAGGTCAGCCCGCCGATCATGGCGCCGACCTTGCCGATGATCTCGCCATGGAACAGCGCCAGGGCGATGTGCGCCTCGGCGTGCCTGGGCGCCAGTTCCAGCGCCGCGTCCAGCGCCGCCCGGACCTTGCCGGCGATCCCCTGCTTGAGCGCCTTGGCGATGCTCAGCCCCTGGCTGTGGCGGCCAAGCGCGAAGGCATGGCCGTAGTGGCTGTTGGCCTCGCCGGGCAGCGCCGTCACCGCGGCCTGGGCGATCTGCGCGGCACGCTCGAAGCGCCTGAGCCTTTCGGCGTCGTTCGCGACCAGGTGGGTCGCGTGGATACCGAGCGCCTTCACCGCCACCGAAGCCCCGACCGGCCCGAGCTGCTCGCCGGCCTCGAAGGCCGCCCGGAAGTCGCCCCGATGGAACGCGCGCCAGGCTTCCTGCAGGCTGCCGGCCAATGCCTTCGCGTCCAGCCCGGCCGGAGCCGCGGCGCCCGCCGCCTTCAGCAGCGCCTGGGCGCGCTTCTCGTCGGGCCAGGGCTCGCAGTCGCCGGCGTGCAGCTTCGGCCAGACCTTTCTCAGCGCCTCGCCCGAATAGGCGAACCGGCTGGCGTCGTGCGGAAACGCGGCCCATGTCGACTTGGCCATCCCTTCGCTCCTTGTGGTCGGTTGCCCGCAGCATCCCGCCCTGCGCGGCAGGTGGCAAGCCCGTGCCGGGCGCGCGATGGCCATCCGGCCCATGCAAAGGTTTGCTGCGGTGTGGACAATCCACCCCAGGTCGCCGCATGGAACCCCGAATGCCCAGAAAGCTGATCAAAACGCTCGCCCTGGGCCTCGCCCTGCTCGCCGGGCCGCCGGCGCTTGCCGCGGAGGGCGGGCTGCATGCGGCGATGGAAGCGCAGTTCGACAGGGCGGTGGCCGCCGATCCCGAAGTGGCCAGCATGCTCGGCGCCGGCGACGCCGCGAGCAACGCCCGCCTGACCGACATCTCGCTGGCCCGGCGCGAGGCGCTGCGCGCCGAGCTGCGGGCATCGCTGGAGGAAATCGAGCGGTGGGACCGCGACGCCCTGGAAGGCCAGGAACGCTGGAGCCACGATTTCGCGCGCTGGTTCTACCTGCGCCAGGTCGAACTGCTCTCGTTCGACTGGGCGCCCGCGTGGCTGCAGCTTTCCTCCGGCGTGTACGCCGTCGACCACCTGTTCGGCGTGGCCACGATGCTTCCGCGCTTCATGGACAACACCCATGCGGTGACCGACGAGGCCGGCGCAGCCAGTACATCGCGCGGCTGCGGGCGTCGGGCGCCAAGCTCGACCAGCTGATCGCGAACTTCGACATGCAGGCGGCCCACGGCGTGGTCCCGCCGCGGGTGGCGCTGGAGGGGGCCGCCAGCCAGATGCGCGAGCTGCTGCGGCCCTCGGCGGCCGACAGCGTCTTCGTCGGGTCGCTGGCGCGCCGGCTCGACGCCGTCGACGGGATCGACCCGTCCTTGCGGAGTCACCTGCTCGAGTCGGCCGCCGAGGCGGTGCGCGAATCGACCAATCCCGGCTACGCGCGCCTGCTGGCGCGCGTCGAGGAGGCGCTGGCGGAGCAGCCGCACAGCCACGGGCTGTGGGCGGTGCCGGAGGGGGATGCCTACTACGACGCGGCGCTGCGCTGGTACACCAGCACCGAGCTGGACCCGGAACAGGTACACAGGATCGGCCTGGCCGAGGTGGCCCGGATCGAGACGGAGATGGACGCGATCCTGCGCGGCCAGGGGCTGGAGCAGGGCAGTCTGGTCGCACGGCTGGATCTCCTGGCCGGGGATCCCGCGCACCGGTTCGAGGATTCGCAGGCCGGACGCGACGCGCTGCTGGCCGAGGTTCGGGCGATCCTGGACCGCGCCGAACCCGCGTTCCCGGAGCTGTTCGGCCGCATCCCCAGCCAGCCGCTGGAGGTGCGCCCGGTGCCCGAGTATGCACAGGACGCCTCGCCGGGCGGCTACTACTTCCCGCCGGCGATGGACGGCTCGCGCCCGGGCACCTTCTTCATCAACCTCGGCAGCATGGACATGCCGCGCTGGAGCCTGCCGACCCTGGTCTATCACGAGGGCGCGCCCGGCCACCATTTCCAGATCGCCCTGGCGCAGACCATGGACGAACTGCCGACGCTGCGCCGCAGCCTCAACCCGAGCGCGTTCTCGGAAGGCTGGGCGCTCTATGCCGAGCAGCTGATGGCCGAGCAGGGCGCCTATCGCGACGATCCGCTGGGCGACCTCGGAAGGCTGCAGGCGGAGATGTTCCGCGCGGTGCGGCTGGTGCTCGATACCGGCCTGCACCGCAAGCGCTGGCCGCCGGAACGCGCGATCGCCTACCTGCGCGACAAGACCGGGATGGGCGAGGCCGAGGCGCGAACCGAGGTTCACCGCTACCTGGTGCAGCCGGGCCAGGCCAGCTCCTACAAGATCGGGCACCTGAAGCTGGTCGAACTGCGCGAACGCGCGCGCCGGCGCCTGGGCGACGACTTCGACATCCGCGCGTTCCACGACCTGGTGCTGGGCAATGGCGCGCTGCCGCTGGCGGTGGTCGAGCGCGCGGTGGACGCGTGGATCGCGGAGCAGGGCGGCTGAGGCGCCGGCAACGGGCTGTCGCGAGCCGTCGCGGGCGGAAACGCGAAAGGCCGCGATCGCTCGCGGCCTCTTTGCTGAAGCTTCTTCACCGCATGGTGGCCGGGGACGGAATCGAACCGCCGACACGGGGATTTTCAATCCCCTGCTCTACCAACTGAGCTACCCGGCCGGGTGATGCGCTGCGGCCGGGCCGCGTGCGAGGGCGGCATGATACGGGGCGGGGCGGCGGGCGGCAAGCAGGATAGGGGCTGAACCGAAATCCGCGCTATGACACGCCGTGCACCGCCGGGGGGGCATCCTCGGGGCAGGTACATTCTGGAGCCATCCATGAAATCCATCACGCCCTTCAAGTCGCTGCTTCCGGTCCTGCTGGCTGCGCTGGGTCTCGCCGCCTGCGCCAGCACCGGCATGCGCGATGCGGAGAAGCTGGAGATGTACCGGGACCATGCAGGCGAGCCGGTTCCCGATTTCCGGTTCTTCGGCCAGATCAACGGTTGGACGCCGCTGGGCGACAGCGCGGTGGCAGTATGGACCCGGCCGCGCGAAGCCTGGCTGCTGGAACTGCACGGGCCGTGCCCGGATCTGCCTTTCGCCCACGCGATCTCGCTGACCAGCAACATGAATCGGGTGCACGCGCGCTTCGACAAGGTGGTGGCGCTGGGCGGCAGCTCGATCGAGATCCCTTGCACGATCCGCGAGATCCGCCCGTTGGACGTGGGGGCGATCCGCGAAGCCGAGCGCCAGAACCGCGAGGAGGGTGCGGGCGAACGGGCTCAGCCCGGGCCGGCGCCCTCGGGTACGTAACCCGGCGGCCGCTCGGCGCCGCCCTCGAACAGGAACTTCTCCATCTCCTTCTCGAGCAGGGCGCGGTGCTCCGGGTTGAGCGGAGAGAGCCGGTTCTCGTTGATCAGCATGGTCTGGTGCGCGAGCCAGGCGGCCCACGCAGCCTGGCCGATGCCGGCGTGGATGCGCTTGCCGAGTTCGCCCGGCCACGGCACGAAATCCAGGCCCTCGGCCTCGCGCTGTTCGTACTGGCAGAACACGGTGCGGGTCATCGTTCGCCTCCAGCGAGCAGCAGCCGGCGGATCGGTGCCGGAATGCCGAGGGTGCCGAACTGGTCCGGCGCCACCCAGCGCAGTTCGTCATTGTCGCGCACTGCGGCCCGCGGCGCGACCGTGCGCCAGCGCCGCGGCAGGATCCGCAGGCGGTAATGGGTGAAGGCATGCGCCACCGGATCCAGCGCCTCGCCGCCGGCGTAGTCGCCCTCGAGATGGCCCTCGAACCAGTCGCGGGCGGCTCCGTGGTCCGGCGCCTCGGGCAGCGACCACAGCGAGGCCCAGATGCCGATGGGCGGGCGCCGCTGCAGCAGCACGCGCCCCTGCGCGTCGTGGAGCTGCAGCACGATCGCCTCGCGCTCGGGCAGCGTGCGGCCGGGCTTCGGGGTGGGCAGCTCCTCCACCCGGCCCTCGCGCAGCGCCACGCAACCCCCGCGCACCGGGCACAGCAGGCAGGCCGGCGCGTGGCGGGTGCACAGGGTGGCCCCGAAGTCCATCTGCGCCTGGGTGTAGTCGGCCAGTCGCGTCCCCGGCAGGTGCGCTTCGGCCAGCTGCCAGAGCCGCTTCTCGACCGCCGGCAGCCCAGGCCAGCCGGCGACCCCGTGCCAGCGGCACAACACCCGTCTGACGTTGCCGTCGAGGATCGGGAAACGCTCGCCCCAGGCCTGGGCAAGGATCGCGCCGGCGGTGCTGCGGCCGATGCCGGGCAGGGCGACGAGCGCGGCGAAGTCGCGCGGCAGCTCGCCGCCGTGCCGCGCCACGCACGCCCGGGCGGCGGCGTGCAGGTGGCGCGCGCGGGCGTAGTAGCCGAGTCCCGACCATAGCGCGAGCACCCGGTCCAGCGGCGCCGCCGCCAGCGCCGGCAGGTCCGGCAGCGCGGCGACGAAGCGCTCGAAGTAGGGTGCGGCGACCGTCACCTGGGTCTGCTGCAGCATGATCTCCGACAGCCACACCCGGTACGGCGTGCGCGGGTGCTGCCAGGGCAGGTCGTGGCGGCCGTTGGTGTCGAACCACGCCAGCAGGCGCGCCGCGAAGCCGGGATCGCCGGGCCCCGTCATGGCACCTCGTCCGGCACCGGGATCGTGTCGTCCTCGAACTCCACCTCGACCCCGTGCAGCACCGCGCCGGAGATCTCGAGGCGCGGCGCGGTCAGCCGTCCGGAGAGCGGCGGCAGCGGCGAGCCCGTTTCCAACGAATCGGCCCAGGAGGCGATCTCGGACACGCGCAGCCGGGCGTCGAACCGGGTGTCGTCGCGCTCGAGCCGCAGCGCCAGCGGATCCTCCAGCGACATGCCGCCGCGGTACGCCAGCGTGAACGGCAGCGGCGAAGCCGAGCCGCCGACCGGCGGCGGCAGCGCCGGCCACGCCTCCGGCCAGCGCGCCAGTTCGCCTTCCAGCTGGAGCGCCAGCGCCGTGCCGAGCCCGATCGCGCCGCGCGCGCGCAGGCGGGGCACCAGCCCCCCGCCGCGCAGCACCAGCGCCGCGGGCCGCAGCGACAAGGCGCCCTCGGCCACCGCGCCCTCGGCCGCCAGCCCGAGCACGAACGGCTCGACCACCGCGCCCGACAGGTAGCGGCTGCGCATCGACAGCCGCAGGCGCTGCAGGCGCATGCCGCCCGCGGCGTGCGCCGGCGCCAGGCGCGTCGACAGCACCAGCGCCGAGGGCAGCCGCCAGCCCTCGGCGGCCGGCGATATGGCGCCGGCAAGACCCACTCCGGCATCTTCCGCCGGCCGGGTCATCGCGGCGTGCAGGTCGAACGGCGCCTGCAGGGTGCCCGCGACGTAGCGGCCGCGCAGGTGCGCGCGCACGCGGCGGCCGGGCGCGAACGAGGGCAGCTCGAGCGCGAGATCGCGCACCAGCCAGCCGTCGCCCAGCAGCCTGCCGCCGGCCACAGACAACCCGTTGCTCAAGGTCGGAAGACGGCCGTCGCCGGGCGGCCGCGCCGCCCACCAGCGCTGCAGCGCGGCCAGGTCGGCGACCGGAGCATCCAGCTCGATGCGCTCGATCACCAGCTCGGCGCCGCGCGAGCGCAGCGTCGACCAGGGCAGGGACACCAGCACGCGGTCCGCGGTCAGCAGGGTGTCGGTGCCGTCGCGGCTGCGCGCGACCACATCGCGGGCGACCAGCTGCGGGGTGCCGCGCAGCCGGTAGTCGAACGATTCGGCCTCGATCCGCAGGTCCAGCGCCTCGCCGGCCAGCGCCAGGATGTGCGGACCGAGGAATTCCGGCCGCAGCGCCAGGCGCAGCGCGAGCAGCGCCACCAGCAGCAGCGCCGCGGCCGTCAGCAGCGCGATCGCGCCGCGGCGTTTCACCCGCCCAGCGACTCGGGCAGCAGGGCGTCGACGAAGGCCTCGGGGTCGAACACGCGCAGGTCCTCGGGGCGCTCGCCGATGCCGGCGAAGCGGATCGGAATACCGAACTCGCGCGCCAGCGCGAACACCACGCCGCCCTTGGCGGTGCCGTCGAGCTTGGTCACCACCAGTCCGGTGACTCCGGCGGCGGCATGGAACTGGCGCAGCTGCGAAACCGCGTTCTGGCCGGTGGTGCCGTCCACCACCATGAGCACCTCGTGCGGCGCGGCAGGATCGATCTTGCCGAGCACGCGCTTGATCTTCCCCAGCTCGGCCATCAGGCCCTGTTGGGTGTGCAGCCGCCCGGCGGTATCGGCGATCAGCACCTCGCAGCCGCGCGCCCGCGCCGACTGCAGCGCATCGAAGGCCACCGAGGCGGCATCGGCGTCCTGGCCCTGCGCGACCACCGGCACGTCGTTGCGCTCGCCCCAGGCCTGCAGTTGCGCCACCGCGGCGGCGCGAAAGGTGTCGCCGGCGGCCAGCATCAGGCTGCGGCCCTCGTCGCGGTAGCGCCTGGCGAGCTTGCCGATGGTGGTGGTCTTGCCGACCCCGTTGACCCCGACGGTGAGAATCACGAAGGGCCTGGCGCCGGCGTCGATCTCCAGCGGCCTCGCCACCGGCCGCAGCAGCGCGACCAGTTCGTCGCGCAGCGCCGCCAGCAGCGCCGCGGCATCGGCGAACTGGCGCGCCTTCATGCGTCTGCGCATGCCTTCGACCAGTCCGGTAGTGGCGGCGACGCCGACGTCGGCGGTGAGCAGGGCGGTCTCGATCTCGTCGAGCAGGTCGTCGTCGAGCTTCGGGTTGCGCGCGAACAGCCCGCCGAGGCTGCGGGCGAAGCCGGTGCCGCCCAGGCGCTCGCGCCAGCCGGCGCGCCCCGGCGCCGCGGCCGCCGCTTCCGCCGCGGCGGCGCGCGATGCAGCGGCCGCGGCGGCGATCGCGGCCGCGCGGTCCTCGATCGGCGGTGCCGGTACGGGTGCCGTGGGAGCGACGGCGGGCGCCGGCGGATCCTCAGGCGGAGTGGGCCGCTCCGGTGCGGTGGCGGCGGTACCGGCGGGCGACCCGTCGGGGCGGTCGGGCTCCGCTGCCGGCGCGCGCGCCGTGCTGGCGGGGGCGCCGCTGCCGGGTGCGCCACGCTCGGGGGCACGACTGTCAGGAAACGCAGCGGCGAGTTCCTCGATGCTCAGGCGCCGCCTGCTGTCGTCCGGCCGGGCCGGTTCGGGTTTGTCGCGTCGGAACCAGCTGACCATGCGGTCGGGAAATCGCGGATGGGGGAGAATGGCGGCATGTTAGCACCGCAGCCCATGACGACTTCGCCGACGCGGCCTCTCACGAGGAACCGTTGATGGGCGCCGTGCCGGGCCGCGTGCGCATCATCGGCGGTCGCTGGCGCGGCACCCGCCTGCCGGTGCCGGATGCGCCCGGGCTGCGCCCGACCTCCGACCGCGCCCGCGAGACCCTGTTCAACTGGCTGCAGCCGATGCTGCCGGGCGCGCGCGTGCTGGACCTGTTCGCCGGCACCGGCGCGCTGGGCCTGGAAGCGCTGTCGCGCGGCGCGCGCGAGGCGCTGCTGGTCGAGCGCGACCCGCGCCTGGCGCAGGCGCTCGAGGAGACCGTGGCGCGGCTGCACGCCGGCGACCAGGCGCGGGTCGTCCGCGCCGATGCCCTGGCGCTGCTGCGCGCACCGCTGCACGGCCGCTTCGACCTGGCGCTCCTGGACCCGCCGTTCGCGGCGCAGCTGTGGCGGCCGGCACTCGACGCACTGGCGCCCTGGCTGGCCGATGGCGCGTGGCTGTACCTGGAGTCGCCCGGTCCGGCCGGCGTTGCCGCCGGCGAAGGCTGGGTGCCGCACCGCGAGGGCCGCAGCCGCGACGCGCATCACGCGCTCTACCGGCGCGCACCGCGGGCGCAGGCATGACGCTGATACACTTGCCGGCGCTGTCCCGGCCCTTCCGACCACGGACCCATCCATGAGCGTGGCCCGCACCCGCATCGCGGTCTATCCCGGTACCTTCGATCCGATCACCAACGGCCATGTCGACCTGGTCGACCGCGCCGCGCCACTGTTCGAGAAGATCATCGTCGGCGTGGCCGCAAGCCCGGCCAAGGGGCCCACCCTGGATCTGGACCTGCGCGTACGCCTGGCGTGCGATGCGCTGGCCGGCTACGGCAACGTCGAGGTGCGCGGATTCGACTCCCTGCTGGCGCATTTCGTGCGCGACCTCGGTGCCGGGGTGCTGTTGCGCGGGTTGCGCGCGGTGTCGGACTTCGAATACGAGTTCCAGCTGGCGAGCATGAACCGGCATCTCATCCCCGAGGTCGAGACGCTGTTCCTCACGCCGGCGGAACAATACGGCTTCATATCCTCTTCGCTGGTCCGCGAGATCTCCCGCCTCGGCGGCGATGTGTCCGCATTCGTGCCGGCGGCGGTGGCCGAAGCGCTGCAGGCCGAATGGCGGCGCACCGATGCTTGAATCGACATGACAACCACACCAAACCCGGGGAGGAACACCATGCAGATCATCACCCGCGTGCTGCTCGCGGCCAGTCTCGCGCTGCCGCTGGCCGCCTGCCAGAAGGACGACGCCCCGGAGCAGGTCGAGCGCGCGCCGCTCACCGCCCCGGCCAACGGCGATTCGGCGCAGTGGCGCGCCTACCTCCAGGACCTGGTGCCCCGGCACATGGAGGGCATCCAGAACCAGCCCTACATCTACCTGGTGCCGGACGATGCCGTCGCCGATTTCGACGCCCAGTTCGAGCGCCTGAGCGAGAAGGCGCAGACGGACGTCGCGCGCGGCATCATCCGCGGCAATCTGCTCGCCTATGCCGGTGCCGATTCCAACCGTGTCGCGGACATGGTGGTCGCGGCGTTCGAGAACGTGCCCAAGGGCAGCATGGACGGCGTGCGCGTGCTGTTCATCGGCGACGCCGCCGACAGCCAGCGCGTGGAACAGGCCGTTGCGCCCGCCGGTGTCGAATACGTCTTCGTCGAGAAGTAGGCTGGCGATGGCCTCCGGTCCCGGCGCACGCCGGGGCCGGACCCCCGCTCCGGGCGCGCTGCCGGCCCTGCGCGCGCCCCACTCGCTCCCCCGGGGATCCCGACGTTGGCGCTGAAGATCAACGAACTCTGCGTCAACTGCGACGTCTGCGAGCCGGCCTGCCCCAACCAGGCGATCTCGCAGGGCGAGACCATCTACCTGATCGATCCGGCGCGCTGCACCGAGTGCGTCGGCCATCACGACGAGCCGCAGTGCGTGGTGGTGTGCCCGGTGGAGTGCATCGACCCCGATCCGGAACGTCCGGAATCCGAAGCCCAGCTGCTGGCGAAGCTGCGCCGGCTGCAGGCCGGTTGACCGGGCAGACGCCGCCAGGCGCGAACCAGCCACAGGAGCCCGCATGAACTTCCTCTCCCGATCGATCCTGCTGCTTGCCCTGGCGTGCGCGCCCGCGCTGGCGTCGTGCCAGGAAGTCGCCGCGCCGGCGCCGGCGCCAGCGATCCCGGCGGACCGCGCCGATGCGGCACGCCCCCCGGGGATGGCGGTGGCGTCCGCGCATGCGCTGGCGACCGAGGCCGGGCTGCAGGTGATGCGCGAGGGCGGCAATGCGTTCGACGCCGCAGTGGCGGTCTCTTCGACCCTGTCGGTGGTGGAGCCGATCAGCTCCGGCCTCGGTGGCGGCGGCTTCTTCCTGTTGCACCAGGCCGACAGCGGCCGCGAGGTGTTCGTCGATGCGCGCGAGACCGCGCCGGCGGCGGCGACGATGGCGCGCTACCTGGACGCCGACGGCGGCTTCGACAGCGACCGCGCCACCAACGGGCCTTGGGCGGCGGGCATTCCCGGGCTGCCGGCGGCGCTGGTGCACGTGGCGGAGAAATACGGCCGGCTGCCGCTGGCGGCGACGCTGGCGCCGGCGATCCGCATCGCCCGCGAGGGGTTCCCGGTGTACGCGCGCATGGCGCGCGGCTACGAGCGCCGGCGCGAGGTGATGGAGCGCTACCCGGGCAGCCGCGCGCTGTACGCGCCGCAGGGCAGGCCGCTGCGGGAAGGCGACATCTTCCGCCAGCCCGACCTGGCGCGCACCCTGGAGCGACTGGCCGCGCAGGGGCACCAGGGCTTCTATCGCGGCGAGACCGGGCGCTTGCTGGTCGAGGGCGTGAACGCCGAGGGCGGGCAGTGGACCGCGGAGGAGCTGGCCGCCTACCGGGTGGTCGAACGCGATCCGCTCCGGTTCCGCTACCGCGACTGGGAGGTGGTGACCGCGCCGCCGCCGTCGTCGGGCGGGGTGGCGTTGGCGCAGATGCTGCAGATCCTGGCCGGCTGGGACCTGGAGTCGCTGGACCAGGTGCAACGCACCCACCTCACCGTCGAGGCGATGCGCCGCGCGTTCCGCGACCGCACCTTCTACCTCGGCGATCCAGACTTCACCGATATCCCGATCCGCACCCTCACCAGCCGCGACTACGCGGCCGGGCTGCGCGCCACCATCCACCCGCACCGCGCCACGCCGAGCGACCTGCTGTCCGGTGAGCCGACTCCGCTGGAGGACGAGGAAACCACCCACTTCTCGATCATCGACGCCGCGGGCAATCGCGTCGCCGCCACCCAGACCGTCAACCTGCTCTATGGCTCCGGCCTGGTCGCCCCCGGCACCGGCGTGCTGCTCAACAACGAGATGGACGACTTCGCGCTCAAGCCCGGCACCCCGAACGCATTCGGGGTGATGGGCTTCGAGGCCAACGCCCCCGAACCGGGCAAGCGCATGTTGAGCTCGATGACCCCCACCTTCATGGTTTCGGACGACCGGGTCGCCGTGCTCGGCACCCCGGGCGGCACCCGCATCATCACCATGGTGCTGCTGGGGATGCTCGGCTACGACGCGGGCCTGGACGCGCAGGCCGTGGCGGCGCTGCCGCGCTTCCACCACCAGTGGATGCCGGACCGGATCTCCGCCGAGAGCGGGGCGCTGGCCGCGGACACGGTGCGCGCGCTGCGCGAGATGGGCCACGAGGTGGACGCGCCGGACGAGGCGGAGGTGGAGCGCCGGGCCGGCGGGCGCGCTTCCAGCCACGTCTGGGGCAACCTGCAGACCGTCGCCTGGGACCTGCGCGACAACACCCTCGAGGGCGGCAGCGACCCGCGCAATCCGGTGGGCAGGGCGGAAGTGGAGCTGCGCTCGGCGGAACGGTAGTCGCGCTCGCCGCGGGCGGCCGGCGGCGCCGGTCGACGTCCGCCGCCCCGGACCCGCGCCCGGTCCGCGGCCGTCGCGGGGCCCTCGCCCCGACGGCGTTACACTCGGGCCATGAAACTCTGGTCGATCGAAGGCAACACCCAGAAGCTCGACGGCGGCGCGATGTTCGGCAACGCGCCGCGGGCGATGTGGACCAAGTGGGCGAGCCCCGACGAACTGAACCGCATTCCGCTCGCCTGCCGGGCGCTGCTGGCCAGGCCGATCAACGGCAGGACCGTGCTGTTCGAGACCGGCGTCGGGGCGTTCTTCGAGCCGAGGCTGCGCGAGCGCTTCGGCGTGGTCGAGGACCGCCACGTCCTGCTCGATTCGCTGGCCGAGGCGGGCTGCGCGCACGAGGACATCGACGTGGTGGTGCTCTCGCACCTGCACTTCGATCACGCTGGCGGGCTGCTGGCCGGGTGGCGCGAGGGCGCCGCGCCGGAACTGCTGTTCCCCAACGCCACGTTCCTGGTCGGGCGCGAACACTGGGAGCGCGCGCGCAACCCGCACCCGCGCGACCGCGCCAGCTTCATTGCCGAGCTGCCGGGGCTGCTGGAGGCGAGCGGGCGGCTCCAGCTCGTCGACGGCGCGCGCTCCTCGCTGCTCGGCGATGCCGTCACCTTCCACTACAGCCATGGCCACACCCCCGGGATGATGCTGGCCGAGATCCACGGGCCGGAACGCGTCGACGGCCGTCCGCACGGCGGGGTCGCGTTCTGCGCCGACCTGGTGCCGGGGCGCCCATGGACCCACGTACCGATCACCATGGGCTACGACCGCGCCCCCGAACAGCTGATCGACGAGAAGCAGGCGTTCCTGGAAGACAAGGCCGCGCGCAACGTTCACCTGTTCTATACCCACGATCCGGAAATCGCGCTGGCACAGCCGGTCCGCGACGCGCGCGGCCGCTTCGGCACCGCCCGCGAGGTGCCGCGGCTGCAGGCGAGGGAGCTGCACCCGTGATCCGCGCACTGCTGCCCGCGCTGCTGCTGCTCGCGGTCGCGTCCCCGGCGCCGGCGCGGCCGGCGCCCGGCGCGGTCCCTGCGCCGCGTCCGAGCCAGGCACTGGTGGACGAGCAGTTCGGCGTCGGCACGCAGCGGTTCGGGCTGCGCCGCGAGGTCGAGATGGCGCAGTGGCGGCGCAGCGGGGACGGCTACGCGCTCGAGTGGAGCGCCGAGCCCGTGGATTCGGCGGGGTTCCCGGCGCGGTACCGCAATCCCGCACGATTTCCCATCGCCAGCGAGCGCTGGGAGCCGGAAGTGCGGATGGAGGACGGCAGGCCGCTGGCGCCCGAAGCGCTCGAGGCCCTGGGCATCTGGCGGCCGCTCGCTCCCGACCCCGACGCGCTGCCGGAGAACCTCGCCGCCACCTTCCGGGTGCAGGGAGACCTGCTCACCACCGCGGCCGACCTGGCCGAGCCCGCGCCGCTGGATCTGCGGGTGCGCTGGTTCGAGCGCGTGCTGCCGGCGCTCGCCGGACGGGTGGCGCTGCGCGATGGCGTATGGGTGGCGGTGGATACCGCCGCGCCGGCGCCGGTAGCCGCGACCGAGCAGCTTCCGGGTGCCGATGGCGAGGGCAGCCTGCGCAGCTACGCGCCGTGGATCGGCGGCCTGTTGCTACTCGTCGCCGCGGTGCTCGTCGCCCGTCACCGGCGCCGTTCGCGCCGCGCCCGATAGCGTTCGCGGCCGGGCGGCGCCGGCGCAGGCCTCGAGCCGCATCAGCTCGGCCATCCCGGACAGCCGTGCCCTGCGCATCGCGTTCTGGCGATGCTTGTCGATGGTGCGGGGGCTGAGCCCCAGCCGGCGCGCGATCTCCTTGCTGGTCTGGCCGCGGCGCAGCTCCCGGGCGACCTCGGCCTGGCGCGCGCTGAGCGGCCGCATGCCCGGTCGGGTCGGCACCGGCACCGCTGCGTGGGTGCCCACCGCCAGCGCGATCAGCTGAGCGGTGCTGCCCACGCCCAGCTTGGCGACGATGTTGGCGCGGTGCTTGCGCACCGTGTCCGCCGAAATGCCCAGCGCCGCGGCGATCTGGCGGCAGCGGGGCCGTATCGCGAGCATCCGCACGATCTGCCGCTCGCGCGGCGTCAGCGCCGGCGACCTTGCTCCGCGCGGCCCGCGGAGCGGGGCCGTCGCCCTGGGCGCGACCGGGCCGGGCCCGGCGGACGCATCGGCGTGTGGACTGGACGGGGAGCGCATCACCTGTCGAACGCCCGGCGGCGGGTTCCGTGAACCGTGCGCCGCAGGCCGCTGCCGCATACGCATTCGGAGCGATTCCCCCGGCGCCGCGCCGGGATCAGCGTTGCCGGCGATGCACGTGCATCGCAACCGGCGACCGCCATGAACCACTGGAACACGCAGTTCACGCAGATGATCCGCAAGACGCGGCCGAGCTACTGGGGCAACTGGGCGCTCAGCGGCGAGATCGCGCCCGGCGCGGTCGGCGTGGTCGACCCGATGACCGGGGAATTCACCCTGGTCGCCGACCGCCTCGAGGGCCTCACCGATGCCTCCCTGGCGACCAGCCGGGTGAGTTCGGACTGGAGCATGATGACCAGCAACGTCAGCCGCACCGAGACCAAGATCGACCTGGACGGCAGTGCCGTCGATCCCGAGACCGGCACCAGGATCGAGGCCGGCGTCAACGTCGAATGGAAGTTCTCCACCCAGGGCGAGATGGTGTCGCAGTGCGCGCTGGCGTCGCAGGTGATGCTGCGCGACGCCGACCGGACCCTCGATGCCGGGTTCGACTGGCTGGCCGCGCGCGCGCGCGAGTCCGGGATGGGCGACGGCAGCCGGATCGCCCAGGGCTTCGGCGTTGTGACCGGCGTGCAGTACGCCCGCAGCGGTCTCAACGTGGCCTCGCTGTCGGCGGACAACACCTTCTCGCTCGCCGGTTCGGTCTCGGGGGTCAATGCGATGCTCGGCAAGGCCGAAGGCAAGGGCTCGTTCGTGTCGGCACGCTCCTCGCGCAGCGTCGACAGCCATCTGTGGCCGAGCGAGTCGGGACAGGTCGCCGGGGATCCGGTGCCGATCGCCTACACGTTCGCCTCGTTCGACGGCCGCCTGCTGCTGCCGCGCTGGATCACCCACATCGGCGCCTACCAGCTGATCCTGCGCAACAACCACGGCGGCACCTACATCGTCAGCGCGGAGCTGCAGTACGACACGCCGCGCGGTGCGGTGCGCAGGACGGCGACGATCTCGGGCGGGCTGACCGCGTCGATCTCCGACATCCCGCTGGACGCCACCGGCATCCGCCTGCGGCTGGGGTTCAAGGGCATGTTCTCGACCGAGGAGAAGACCTTCCACTGGGCCAATCCCCGCGGCCAGTGGATCAGCGGCGTCAGGCACGTGGACCTGTTCGGAGTCTGGCCGGGCGAGACCCGGGCGGTCGACGTGGAGGCGGGACTGCCCCTGGCCTAGCACCGGCGGGGGCCGGCTCCGCGGGCGTCGACGGGCCTGGGGCGCGGTGGCCGATGACCGNCCGCGCGACCGGGCCGCCCGGCGGCGGCGCGCTCAGTCCTGGCGGGTGCCGAAGATCTTGTCGCCGGCGTCGCCCAGGCCGGGAAGGATGTAGCCCTTCTCGTCGAGCCGCCGGTCGATCGCGGCGGTGTAGATCTCGATGTCGGGATGCGCGGCCTCCAGCGCGCGCAGGCCCTCCGGCGCCGCCACCAGGAACAGACCCTTGATCCGCGAAGCGCCGGCGGCCTTGAGCATCTCCACGGTGGCCACCAGGGTGCCGCCGGTGGCGAGCATCGGGTCGAGGATCAGCGCGGTGCGGTCCTGCATGTCGCCGACCAGGTTCTCGTAGTACGGCACCGCCCGCAGCGAGGTCTCGTCGCGCCTGATCCCGACCACGCTCACCTTGGCGGCCGGGATCAGTTCCAGCACGCCCGGCAGCATGCCCAGGCCGGCGCGCAGGATCGGCACCAGGGTGATCTTGCGGCCCTTGATCCGGCGCACGTGGACCCGGCCGGCCCAGCCGGCGACCTCGGCGTCCTCGGTCTCCAGGTCGGCGGTGGCTTCGTAGGTCAGCAGGGTGGCGACCTCCGCCGACAGCTCGCGGAAACTCTTGGTGCTGTTGTCGGCGCGGCGCATCAGACCCAGCTTGTGCTGGACCAGCGGATGACGGACTTCGACGATCTTCATGGCGGGCCGGGGCGGGGAGCGTGCGGGAAGTCTGCATCAAACCCGGCCGCCCCACAAAGAAGAAGCCGGCTCGCGCCGGCTTCTCCGATGCCTTGATGGCGCGCGCTCAGAACGCCCAGCGCATGACCAGCTGATAGCTCGGGCCCGCCTCTTCGGACTCCAGCTCGTATTCGTCGTAGTCGCGGTCGACCTGGTCGCCCAGGGTGTCGAACTTGTGGAAGAACTCGTCCTTCGACGCATCCAGCAGGTTGGCGGCCGACAGGCGCACCGCCACGCTCTTGCCGAAACGCTTCTCGACGAAGGCTTCCAGGTCCCCGCCGTACTCGACGGTCACCTCTTCGCCCAGGATGCGTTCGTGCGCATCGCCCTGCATGCGGTAGGAGATGCCGAAGCTGGCGGCCAGCGCCGGCAGGTCCTGGATGAAGCCGACGTTGTAGACCGACCTGGCCTGGTTGTTGAAGCGGCGCTCGCCCAGGAAGTCGTCGACTTCGGACTCGACCCACGAGTAGTTCAGGAACACGCCGGTGTCGTCCAGGCCGAACATGTTCAGCGGGGTCGACAGGTCGAACTCGACGCCATAGACGCTGCCGTCGCCGACGTTGGCCGAGGTGAACACCCAGCTGTCCGCCGGTTCGGCGATCATCGCCTCCTCGATGCTGGCCGCTTCGCCGTCGTCGACCATGTCCTCCCAGGTATCGAGCATTTCCCGGCTCGGCGCGCCGGTATTGACTACTTCGATCAGGTCCTTGACGTCGCGGTAGAAGAAGTTGATGCCGACCACCCCGTTGCGGCCGAGGCGGTGCTCCCAGCCCAGGTCGACGCCGTTGGCGGTTTCCGGGGCCAGCTGCGGGTTGCCGATGTAGTCGTTGTCGCCGAATTCGCCATCCAGCAGGGCCGGGATCAGCTCGTTGAAGTTCGGTCGCTTGATGCTCCTGGCCAGCGACAGGCTGATGCGGTCGGCATCGGTCAGGTTCCAGCGCAGGTGCGCGGACGGCAGCAGCTCGTCGTAGTCCTTGCTGGCGGCGCCGTCCCGTTCGTCACCGTCCTCTTCGTAGCGGATATCGGACCTGGTGGTTTCGTAGCGCAGGCCGGCCTCCCAGGCCAGGACCCCGGCCTCGCCGCTGAACTGGATGTACGGATCCAGGCGCTTTTCCTCGATCACGCTGGCGACGGTGCCGTCCAGCGCATAGGCCACGGCGTCGCCTTCGTCGCCGGCTTCCCACTCGTAGGTGGTGAAGGCGAAGTCGCGCTTCTTCCGGCGGTAGTCGATGCCGAGCTCCATTTCGGCCGTGGCGCCGACGGCGCGCCGGTGCGCCAACTTGAAGCTGGTCTCGGCGTCCCTGGCGTCGATGTATTCGGCTTCGCCCTCGGATCCGTCCCATTCGCCGTTCTCGTAGACGTGCTCTTCCTCGCTTTCCCAGCTCTCGTCGGTGAAGCGGGCGTGGTCGACGTCGAGTTCGGTGGTGCCGCCGGCCATGTCGAACCTGTATTCCAGGCCCAGGCCCCAGTTGGCCTGGTCGACGGTGGCCATGCCGGGCACGTCGGCGGTGATCACGTCGTCGTCGTCGTACTCTTCCTCGAAGGAGACTTCGGTCACGTCGCGGTCGGTCTTGACGTAGAAGCCGTCGAGGCTGAGGCGGCCGGTTTCGCCGACATCGGCGGTGTAGGAGAGGTTGCCGGAGTAGTCGCGGCCGTCCTTCACTTCGACCTGGTCTTCCCAGCTCACCAGTTCTTCCATCGACGGGTCGCTGAAGCGGTCCGAGCGCTTGTTCTTGGCGCGATAGCGGTCCTGCACGTTGATGCCCGCAAGGATGCGGCCGCCCAGGGCCTCGGTGCTGGTCACGGCGCCGAAGGTCGGGTTCACCTCGCCGTCGAACGCGCGGTTGACGCCCAGGCGCAGATAGCTGCCGTCGAACTCGTAGGCGTCGCGCAGGACGATGTTGATCGCGCCGGCCACGGCGTCGCCAGAGCGGTTGGCGCTGTTGCTGCGCAGCACCTCGATGCGATCGACCATTTCCGCCGGGATGCGATCCACCCAGAACGAGCGGTCGTCGCCCGCGCCCGGCACCTTCTTGCCGTTGATCAGCACCTGGGTGTAGCCGCCGCCCAGGCCGCGCAGCTGCACTCCATCGAATTCCATGATGTCGGAGCCGACGAAGGCGGCGCCCGGCACGCGCTTGACCATGTCGCCGACGGTGTTCGGTTCGAAGCGCTGGAAGTACTCGAGGTCGTAGGACAGCACCGGTGCGGTATCGTCGGTGCGGTTGCGATAGGCGATCTCGCCCTGCACCACGATCGTGTCGAGCTGCTTCGGATCGCCTGCGATGCTGCCGTCCGGTGCGGCGTCCTGGGCCAGCGCCACCGGCGCGATCGCCGGCAGCAGGGCGAGGGCGAGCGCCCGGGACAGGCTCGAGGCGCGCGGGTGGCGTTTCATCAGGCAGATTTCCGGAGAGCGGACGTTGGCGGCACGTTGTACGCCGGTCACATGGCGAACAAATGACCGTTCCGCGACAGCTGTCGCAGGGACACGTGCGCTACGCGATTGCGCAACATGGCTGTCGCAAAGCGGCGTCGGTGACACGACACCGACACATTGGTGTCGTAAACAGCCAACATTCCGAATCCAGTCCCGGGAAGATCCATGAAGCCGTTTGCCCCATTGCTGCTCGCCGCGTTCGCGCTCGGCGGGTGCGCCACGCCAACGCCCACCGATCACGAACCGGACGAGGTCTTCGAACAGGACCCGCTGCTGAGCGAGGCACGGGTGCCTCACGTGGTGGTGGCCGAGACATTCGTGACCGGGGCCCTGCCGCGGGAGAACGTCGACTCGCCAACGGCCTGGCGCGCGCCTGACGGCACCCGCTGGTTGATCGCCACCGCCAAGGACACCCATCGCCTGCTGGTGTACGCCGGCGACGACGGCCGCCTGCTGCGTACCGTGGGCGGCCCGGGCGCAGGGCCCGGGCAGTTCGATCGCCCCAACGGCATCGCCGTCGTCGACGATCTTCTGTGGGTGGTGGAGCGCGACAACCGCCGCGTACAGCTGCTGCGGCTGCCGGACTTCACGCCGCTGGCGACCTTCGGCGAGCAGGAGCTGGTGCAGCCGTACGGGCTCTGGGTGCGCCCGCTCGAGGACGGCTACGAGGTGCTGGTCAGCGACAACTACATGTCGCCGCAGGACGAGGACGTGCCGCCGCCGCTGGCCGAGCTCGACCGCCGCTTCAAGCGCTACCGGGTGACCGGCGGCGGCACGGACTGGCACGCGCGGCTGCTGGGCACCTTCGGCGCCACCGACCCGGCAGGCGCGATCCGGATCGCCGAATCGCTGTTCGGCGACCCGGAGCACGACCGCCTGCTGCTGGCCGAGGAGGACGTCGCCTCCGGCACCCGCCTGCGCGAGTACGGGCTCGACGGGCGCTACCGCGGCCGCGACGTCGGCGCCGGGGTGTTCCGCGCCCAGGCCGAGGGCATGGCGCTGGCGCGGTGCGCGGGCGGCACGGGCTACTGGATCGTCAGCGACCAGTTCAAGGACCGCACCGTGTTCCACCTGTTCGACCGGGTGTCGCTCGGGCATCTGGGCGCTTTCGCCGGCGAGCGCACCGCCAACACCGATGGGGTCTGGCTGGACCAGAGTGGCGACGCGCGCTTCCCTCAGGGCGTGTTCTACGCCGTCGACGACGACCAGGCGGTGGCCGCGTTCGACCTGCGCGACGTCGCATCGGCGCTGTCGCTGCCCGCATGCGAAGCCAGGTGAACGGCGCCGCAGCCGGTCGGGTGCGGCCGATGCGCCGCGGCGCGATCTGCGCCGCGGGCCTGCTCGTGGCGTTGCTGCTCCCGGCCCCGGCACCGGCGCGGGAGGCCGAGCCTCGGCGCGCGCCGGAGCCGAACACGCTGGTTCCCGCCGGCGCGGTGCGCTATGCGCCGAGCGGCTTTCCCGACCGCATCGTCGCCACGCCGGCCGAGGATCCCTCCAGCGGCTTCGCGGTGGCCTGGCGGACCGGTGCGACCGTCGACACGCCATGGCTCGAGATCGTCGAGGCCGGCGATTCACCCGACATGGGCGCGCCGCGACGCATCCGCGCGACCACGCGGGCGCTCACGACCGAGAACGGCGCCGCGCATCACCATCGCGCCGACGTCGCCGGACTGGAGGCCGATACGCTGTACGCCTGGCGCGTGCAGGGCGGCGGCACCTGGAGCCCGTGGCGGCAGCTGCGCACCGCGGCTGCGGCCGACGCGCCGCTCACGCTGCTGTACTTCGGCGACACCCAGAACAAGAACGCCAGCCTGACCACCCGGGTGTCCCTGGAGGCGCTGCGGCACGCGCCCGATGCGCGGCTGGCGCTGTACGCCGGCGACCTGGTCAGCGGCGGCGACGGCGAGGACGACGACGAGTGGGGCGAGTGGTTCGATGCCACCGCCGCGCTGCGCTCCCTGCTGATGGTGGCGCCGGCCGCCGGCAACCACGAGCATTTCGAGCAGTTCGAGGACACTCCGCGCGAGCGCCGCGTGCTGGGCGCGCACTGGCCGGCGACGTTCGCGCTGCCGGGCAACGGCGCGCCCGGGGCGGAGCAGACCACCTGGTGGTTCGACTTCCAGGATGTCCGGGTGGTGGTGCTGGACGGCACCTCGGCGCTGGACATGGGCACGGCGCGGGCGCAGGCGGCGTGGTTGGACGGGGTGCTGGCCGGCGCCGCGTCGCGCTGGACCATCGCGCTGATCCACCAGCCGATGTTCTCGCCGCGCCAGGATCGGGACAACGCGCTGCTGCGCGAGCACCTGCTGCCGGTGCTGGAGCGGCGCCGCGTCGACCTGGTGCTGCAGGGGCACGACCATGTCTACGGCCGGCGCGGCGGCCTGCGCGCAGGGCAGGCCACCCCGCAGTACGTGGTCAGCGTGGCCGGCGCCAAGCAGTACCGGCTGTCGGACGCGGCGCGCGACACCATGGCGCCGGTGGCCGAGGACACCCAGCTGTTCCAGGTGCTGCGCATCGACGGCGACGCGCTGCACTACGAAGCGCGTACCGCCACCGGGCGCCTGTACGACGCGTTCTCGCTGCACCGCGCGGCCGGCGGCGCGCGCCGGATCGAGGAACACACGGGGGACCGGATCGGCCAGCGCGACTGCCCGCGCGCGGCGACCCTGAAGGGCCGCACCGACCGGTGCTGGGAATGACGTCCCCCGGACACCGCCCGCCGGCGCGCCGCCTGGCCACGCTGGCGCTCGCGGCAGTTGCGGCGGCAGGGCAGACGCTCGCCGGTAGCGGCCCCGTCGACGCAGGGGCCGGCATCCGCCACCCCTACGCGCTCGCGCAGCCGGCGCAGGCTCCGGCCGAGGCGCTGCTGGTGGTCGAGATCCCCGCCGGCGGCGCGATCAAGTACGAGATCGGTGCCGACGGGCTTGTGTTCGTGGACCGGTTCCTGTCGATGCCGGTGGCCTATCCGGCCAATTACGGATCGCTACCCGGCACCCTGGCCGGGGACTGCGATCCGCTCGACGCGCTGGTGCTGACCCGCGCGCCGCTGCATCCCGGGGTGCTGCTCCGCTTCCGCCCGCTGGGCGTGCTGCGCATGGTCGACGGTGGCGAGACCGACGAGAAGCTGGTCGGCGTGCCGCTGGACGGCATCGACCCGGCCTGGACCGATGTCCGTGCGCTCGACGAACTGCCGGCGATGGAGCGCCGGCGGATCGAAGCCTTCTTCCGGGTCTACAAGGACCTGCCGGAAAGCGGCGAGCCCGTGGCGCTGCACGGCTGGGGCGACACCCGCGCCGCGCAGCGCGTGCTGCGCGATGCGATCGCCCGGGCCGGCGATCCTCAGGCGGCTTCGGCCTGCCGCTGACGCGGGCCTTCCAGCAGCACCCGCCGCACCATCGCCACCAGCAGGTCCAGTTCGTCCTCGCGCATGTCGAAGCGCGGGGTGAAGCGCAGCGAGTTCTCGCCGCCGTGGATCACGCCCAGGCCGTGTTCGCGCAGCCACTCCTCGCTCGAACCGGCGCCGTACCCCTTGAAGTCCTTCGCCAGCTCGCAGGAGAACAGCAGGCCGGTGCCCTGGACCTTGGTGATCAGCCCGCCCAGCTCGGCCTTCAACGCCTCCAGCTTCTCCAGCGCCTGGCGGCCGCGCTCGCGCACGTTGGCGCGCAGCGCCGGGGTGATCGCGCCGAGCACCGCGCAGGCGACGTCGGCCGCGCGCGGATTGGCGGTCATGGTGTTGCCGTAGGTGCCGCGTCGGTATATGGCGGCGGCGCGCTCGCCGAGCGCCAGTACCGACAGCGGGTACTGGCCGGCGTTGAGCGCCTTGGAGTAGGTCTCCAGGTCGGGTGCGTCCTGTGCTTCGAAGCCGGGATAGTCGACGATCGACAGCGCGCCGGTGGCGCGCAGGCCGGCCTGGATCGAGTCGACCAGCAGCAGCGCGCCGTGCGCGGCGGTAAGTTCCCGCGCGGCGGCGTAGAACGCCACCGGCACGCGGCGGCCGGGATCGCCTTCGCCCATCACCGGCTCGAGGAACATCGCCTCGATGAACCAGCCGTTGGCCTCGGCGTCGGCGAAGGCCTGCTTCAGCGCGTCGATGTCGTAGGGCTCGATGGCGATCACGCTGTCCTCGCCGCGGTAGCTGGCGAGGTACTGCATGTAGGTCTTGCGGGTGGAATCGGAATAGAGCGCGGGACGGTCGGTGCGGCCGTGGAAGCTGCCCTTGACCACCAGGCGCTTGATCGCCCGGCCGGCGTGCCGGCCGCCCTCGTCGGTCATCGCCCGGGCGTTGGTGTCGGCGATGCGCGCGGCCAGGCCGACCGCCTCGGAGCCGGAGTTGAGGCACATGAAGGCGGCGAAGGGACAGTCGCCGCCCGGGCGCGAGTGGCCGATCTCGGCGCGCAGCGCGCGCGCCAGCCGCAGCTGCGACAGGCTGGGAGTCATGATGTTGGCCATCGCCTGCGGCCTGGCCATCGCTTCGAGCACCGTCTCGGGGGCGTGACCGAAGCCGAGCATGCCGTAGCCGCCGGTGTCGTAGAGCACCGCGCCCTTGAGGGTGACGATCCAGGGGCCGCGTGCGGCCAGGGCGACGTACGGGTTCACCCCGTCCTGCGGGTAGAAGTTGACGAAGTCGGCCTGCGCGGCCTGGACCTGGGCCGCCTCGTCGAGGTCGAGCAGCCCGGCGAAATCGTCCCCGAGGCGCGAGAACTCCGCGGCGGCGGCGTCGATCGCGGCGACCAGCTCGGGGTGCGCGGCGGCGAACCTGGCGATGGTGGCGTCGTCCAGGCCGCTGGTGCGGCGCTCGCCCTTGCGGGCGCGGAGCGGGGCGAGGGTGTCGATCACGGACATGCGGTCCTCCGGTTGCGGAATGGGGCCGGCGCCACGTTTGCGGCAGGCAAACCCTATTATCGCGATGCTTTCGTCGATTAACAGGTGCGATCTGCTCGAAATTCATGTAGAAATCGGCAGATCGACGAAACGAGGTCGCAATGAAGCTCACCGATGCCGACGAGGCCCTGCTGTCGCTGCTGCGCGAGCACGCCCGCGCGCCCACCGCCGAGCTGGCGCGCCGGCTGCAGCTGTCGCGGACCACGGTGCAGAGCCGGCTGGAGCGGCTGGAGCGGCAGGGAGTCATCGCGGGCTACACGGTGCGGCTCAACGAGGACTACGAGCGCGAGCGGGTCCGCGCGCTGATCATGATCACGGTGTTTCCCAAGCGGATGCCCTCGGTGGTGGAGGCGCTGCACGGAATGTCGGGGGTGCGCAGCGTGCAGTCGGTGAGCGGCCCGTGGGACCTGGTGGCCGCGGCCGCGGTACCCACCATCGGCGAGATGGACGTGCTGACCGACCGGATCGGCGCGCTCGACGGCGTCGAGCGCACCACGTCCTCGCTGGTGCTGTCGACCAAGTTCGCGCGTTGATCGCCAACAGGCGGACGCGCCGATGCCAGCCGCCGATTGGCGCTCCATCCGTGGCGGGGAATTCGCACCGTCGCCCCGGGGCAGCGACGACGAATAGCCGCTCCTGGGGTGGGTTCTTCAAGAGCGCCTTCGGCCTGCAGTGCGGGGCGTGAGCCGCGCCGGGCGCATTGCTCCGCCCTTCCGTCCGGCCATCCATGGCCGGAGTCAGGGCCGCAGGCCATCCATGGCCTGCTCTGCGCAACACCCCCGGCACGTCTCCCGCTCTCGCGTTGATGGGCTTCGGAGGAACCGGCTACCAAGCATTCGAAAGTGAATCACCGACGCGGCGCCCGGGCCGGGGGAGGCGGACAGCAGGCCATGGACGGCCTGCGGCGGCGGATCGGGCCATGGATGGCCCGACTCCGCCGGGGAGCCTC
>NZ_JARXRM010000043.1:200180-349978 GCF_029887875.1 Luteimonas endophytica | reverse complement strand
GCCGTCCAACGCTTGATCTCTTCTTCCATTACCGCGCTCATTCGTGTCTCCTTGGAAAGGTTACACCTGAGCAGGAAATCACTGGGTCATTACATCGTTCTCATCGCGTGCCTGCGACCGATCGCCGCCCCCTACCCGCTCGGCCGGCCAGGTCACCTCGTCCAGCAAGCGCTCGGCCTGGGCGGCCAGGGGCTAAAGGGGACGGGCTAAGGAACGGAGGTAATCAAACATGATTAATTCCCTCCGTCCCGTTCTTCAGTCCCGTTCGTCATTATTCACTTCAGCGGCTCCCGATTCTTCGAACCAGTGAACACGAGACAACTCAAAGCGGACTTTTGTTTCGTCCGGCGCAACTATGTGACCGGAGAACTCGCCCCTATACGTCCGCCAAGTCAGATGCCCCCCTTCACTGACACGCGACAG
This sequence comes from Luteimonas endophytica, assembly GCF_029887875.1. Lineage (GTDB taxonomy): Bacteria > Pseudomonadota > Gammaproteobacteria > Xanthomonadales > Xanthomonadaceae > Luteimonas > Luteimonas endophytica. The sequence goes on along the minus strand of NZ_JARXRM010000043.1, from coordinate 349,555 downwards.
AAATCTCTCCACGCTGATATCCGAGGTTCCTGACGTCGTTCCAATTCTGAGCTTTGAAGAACACTTCTCGGAGCCTATAAACATCCCATGATGATTGTCCGTCTCGATGACCGCGATCACCCTGACTTCTTCCGAGCGCGGAGTTCGATCGAGTTCGCAGAATTCGACGGCAGCAGCGCCTACTTCCGTTCCGCTGACCGTCGAGCAACCGAGCAAAACCAATGGAAACACAATCAATCTCAGCATCCGGCTCCTCCACCTTCGGCGCACCAGGCATCTGTCGACCTTTGAGCCGCATCATTGATCTTCTCTTCCGACCCTAAGCCGACATCCATACGTAATCCTTGACCTACAGCGGCGTTTGTCCGGTGCGCGTTCAGTTCTGTACGGAATACTGCATCCTTGGTTACGGCTGCGCCATGGTCTTTGGCATCCAACTCATGGCGTGCCTCGTGCGCTAGCGTGCCAGCACCGGTGACGTCCGCGTACTGACCCCCAGCCTCTGCAATTTGATCTAGATCGATCGAAATAACATCAGAGCCGTTGGACGATTGGCCAGTTGTGCCAGGATCCAAATTTGTCGCGCGTACGGTGACTCCGTTGTCAACGTTGTGCCGACCTAAATACTGAATCGCCCTATCAACTTTCGCATGGGCATCAGTGCCAGCTGGTAATCCCGCCCGCGCTTCTCCGAGCTTTTCGCGAAAAGCGGCGACGCGACCGCATTGTGAGCTAGATCCATCGCAAGAGTAGCGGCCATCGGGGTCCAAAAACGGTATGGGCTGTTGTTTCCGTACCAATACCGATTGAAGTTCGTTCCGGTGTTGCCATCCGCCGTCACCGGGTCGACGGAGAGGAACCTGCCAATCCCCGCATCGTAATAGCGCTGCTGCATGTACGTCAGCCCGGTCGCCGCGTCCTGCACATGCCCGGTGTAGCCCGGCCCATCCGCCAGAACCGGCGTGAGCTGCTGGCCGTAGGGTTCATACTCGCGGCGCTCCAGCACGTTGCGGTTCTGGTCGGTCACGGCGACCACCGAGCCCAGCGCATCGGTGTGGATGTACTTCACCGTTTGCGCGAACGCGGCGCCGGCGGGGAGCAAGCCGCCAGCCAGCAGGACGAGTATCAGGACGACAGCGCGGGTTGCGAGGCCCTTCGCTTGGCCACCCCGCCGACTCGCGGATCCGGGCGGCTTGGCGCTCACGGAAGAACCGAAACGCATGCCGCGGGTGGTGCGGCACTGGTCGATGTCCATATGACTCCCCCTGAGTCCTTCCTGGGCACGGTCGGAATATAGGCCAGCCCGCACCCCTTGCACAGTACCGACTGTCGCGGGGCCCAGGCCGGCAACCTACCCTGCGCGCAGCCCAGCAAGCCCACCGGCTGGCGCTCGCGCCGGCAGCCCATCGGTCCGCCCGGCGGGGCCGTCAGTATGCGAACCCGACCGCGGCTTTTTTCCAACCGAGCCCGGCACCGCACCCTGCTCGCTCAGTGGCGGGTGGCCGCCTGCGGGCGCCAGCCTGCATCCGCGGGCGGCGGCAGCATCGGCATGGCCGCGTCACGCGCCAGGCCCGGGCTGGCCGGTACACCGTAGAGCGCCGGCGCCTCGCGTACGCGGTGTCGGTGCCCGGCTTCGTCGGGGAGGTGCTGCTCCGTCACCTTGTCCATGAGCGCATGCGCGGCGTCGGTCTCTTCGAAGATCGCATCGCCCAGCATCGTCAGCGTGCCGTCGGCCAGGTCGATCCGCTCGACGCTGAAGACCAGGTCGCCGTAGGCATGCAGCCGGTCGTGCAGGCGGTTGAGCGTGTCCAACTGCGACGATGCGGCCTGTGCGCTGGCTTCGGGCCATCCGTCGCGGGATGCTGGCCAAGAGTCTCTCGAGCCACGACGCCGCCGCCAACAGGCGATCGGCCAACCCGTCGATACCCATCTCGGGCGCCCACGCTAACTGCCTTCGCTCCCATCTTCGCTGCTAAAGCACGGAGCGAGCTCGTCTACAAGCGCATCCCCTTGCACGAACAAACTGAATGCTTCTCCGGGATTGCTCGGATAGCAATCAACAGCGATGGCTCCCTGACCGTCGCGTGGATAAAAAACAACAGTATCCTCAATGGCCGAGGCTGCCGCCACGAGCCCTACAATTCTTAGATCCGTCACAGCACAAAAGCCAAGGTAGCCATTACCATGAACGCCGACCCAGCCACCCCTCGATGCGATTGCATTGTCGATACATTCCGCGACAGATACCACCCGCTTCTCTGAAGCGTACGGCAGAACTAGGCCATGCGCGTCCTCAATCCTTCGTGGCCAATCGAGCTTGAATGGAACGTCCATCCGAAGATCGAAGTCCGCCAACTGAAGTTGGTAACCGAGAGCGGAACCGATCGCTAGAGCCAACTTCTCTCCGTAGGAACTTCGCAAGCGCGCCGTCTCTTTTTCGCGGAGAGATTCCTCCCGGCGCCTACGAAGATCATCAGTAGAAGCGTCGCTGCGCACTAGAGCACCTATCTGCGTGGCTCGAAGTCAACGCGTACTTTATCTTCTACTTGCTCCGTTCCACTCGATGTTGAGAATCGCAGCTGGCAGCATGCTCATGAACTCTTGAATACCAGGCGCCGCACTGCTGATTTTTCCTGCCGCATGTCCCATCAGTCCGATGTGGAGCTCGGCCAGTCATCGATGGGGACAGACGCGGAGGTGATCTTTCCCAAATAATAACTTCCGCCCTCCAGAGCGGCACACGGGCGCCGATACGACTCGAATACCTTCATCGGCATACCTCCCGACAGTTTCGTGATCTCGGGCTCGACCGGGAAGACGAACTCAGAAACGCGCTGCCCTGAAACCCATGGCTCGATAGGAAACCTTACTCCATTTCCATCGCACTCAGTAACCACTATATACGCGTAAACCTCCCGCCTCTTGATGAAGCCCGCATCTTCATAATCAATTCCAACCTCGACGACTGCTTCTTCGTCGATCTCTTGCACATGGACATAGAGAATTTCCGCACTAGAGCTGCAGCCTGCCAATACACCGAGAATCAAGAGCTGGAGGATCGGTCGAAGACACCCAATCGCGTTCATCTCCTACCTCTTTTCGTCGTACGCTGAATCAATCAGGCTAGGAATTCCACCGTTCAATCGCCTAGGGTATGCGCCCTAGGTCCAATGTCCGAAGAACCGAGGCCACTCCACTCTGACCCATGTTCTTCAATCTTCAGACTATGCGCAGTCTATGTGCGGAAACGCAGGGGTGTGCGGCATGAAGCTTTAGGCTCTGCAAATTTCTCCTACCTTGGATCTCTCTTCATCCCGAGCTCTTTCGCAAGAATGATATTCTCACAACATTATTTTCAAGTTCTTCAAAGCGCAACTGTACGGTCCCAGGTGTAACTGAAATTACACAGCCATCTGAAATCGATGCTATTTCAACCTCACCGTTCTCTGGCACTTCAAATGGCACCTCAACTGAGGTGACGCACTCACTGTTAGGAGACCCGCCAATGGAATCGTCGAAGACTTCCAATGAATAGTCCCCAGATTCTGTCGTGGTCTTGAACGAGACACTTCCTGGCCGGAAAGTAAAACCTCGTTCCACCTCCCCCTCTGTCCACGAGCTAAACGGATTCTCAAGAGTGGGCCAAAAAACAGCAATCTGCGAGTAGGAAACGAATAGATTAAAGCTTGTCATTCTCTTAGTCTCCCACTTCTATACGCACGCGAGCACCGTCCGCCAAGCCTCGACATGCATTTCCTATACATGCGCCAGCACTCATGTTGTCCGCAGGACTGATTGCTCGCACACTAGCGCCTGCGCCACCCTCCCTGAACATTGCAGGCGGATACTCATCCAGATGCTTCCCTGGCACTTTGGCCATCCCGCCAATGGAAGCTGCACGATTAGCACCGGCTCCATCTCGCGCAATTGTAAGTACACTCGGCTTCCCGGCGGCAATTGCATCCCTTGCATGTATCGCCGCTTGGCCTTGAGCCCTTGCCGATAAGGTGATCGTCTTCGCTACCGCGCCGGCAGTTCCCGTTACGCCAGCTGCGCCCGCTGCAATCTCCGTCGCAGTAGCCACAGCGCCAGGATTGGCGAGTACCGCCACACCGGCATCAGCAGCAAACGGCGCCGCGACGATAGTTCCACCGACAACCGCAGCTCCAATTCCTGCGCCGGCAGCCCTAGCTCCTATGTTGTCGAAATACTCCTGCTTGGAGATTCTTCCAGATCCAAAATCACGAACATCTCTATCGAGATGAATTTGGGCGGATTCTCTCCCATCTGGATCGGTGAACTTGTAAGGGTTGTTACTGGCATAGCAGTAGCGACAAAAGTTTCGGACCGTAGTTGTATCAACCGATACCGGATCGACGGACAAGAAACCTCCGATCACCGGATCGTAATAGCGCTGCTGCATGTACGTCAGCCCAGTGGCCGCATCCTGCACATGCCCGGTGTAGCCCGGCCCATCCGCCAGAACCGGCGTGAGCTGCTGGCCGTAGGGTTCGTACTCGCGGCGCTCGAGCACGTTCCGGTTCTGGTCGGTCACCGCGACCACCGAGCCTAGTGCATCGGTGTGGATGTACTTCACCGTGGTTTGCGCGAACGCGGCCCCGGCGGGGAGCAAGCACCCAGCCAGCAGGGCGAGCAGCAGGACGACAGCGCGGGCTGCGAGGCCCTCCGCTTGGCCATCCCTCCGACCCGCGGATCCGGGCGGCTTAGCGCTCACGTCAGAACCGAAACGCATGCCGCGAGTGGTGCGGCGCTGGTCGATGTCCATATGACTCCCCCTGAGTCCTTCCTGGGCACGGTCGGAATATAGGCCCGCCCGCACCCCTTGCCCAGTACCGGCTGTCGCGGGCCCAGGCCAGTGATCTACCCCCGCGCGGAGACCAGCAAGTCCACCGGCTGGCGCTCGCGCCAGCAGCCCCTCGGTCCGACCGGTGGGGCCGCCGGTAGGCGAACCCGACCCCGGTCTTGTACCTGCACCAACGCACACGGATCGCACGGGCGCGGTGCCGGGGATCGTGACCGAGCCCGGCACCGCGCCCTGATCGATCAGTGGCGGGTGGGCGCCTGCGGGCGCCAGCCCGTACCCGCGGGCGGCGGCAGCAACGGCATGGTTGCGTCACCCGCCAAGCCCGGGCTGGCCGGTACGCCGTAGATCGCGGGCTCCTCGCGTACGCGGTTTCGTCGCCTGGACGCATCGGGAAGCGCCTGACCGGCCACCTTGTCCATGAGGTCGCTTGCGGCTTCGGCCTCTTCGAAGATCGCATCGCCCAGCATCGTCAGCGTGCCGTCGGCCAGGTCGATTCGCTCGATGCCGAAGACCAGGTCGCCGTAGGCATGCAGCCGGTCGTGCAGGCGGTTGAGCGTGTCCAGCTGGTCCATGGTCATGCCGAAGACGAGCGGGGCGTCTGCCTCCTCCGCCGTCGCGGCGGCGTCCGCCTGGTCTGCCTCGTCGCCCTCCTTGGCGCCCGGTGCTTCGCCCACTTCGTCGTCCTGCGTGCCTGCGGCCGACGCCGCTTCAGCCTCGTCATCCTGTGCGCCGGCGGCCAACGCCTCACTGGCCCGTGCCGGTGCCTCCAGCACGTCGTCCTCATCGCGGGCCCGCGGCCGATCGCCGCCCACCACCCGCTCGGCCGGCCATGTCACCTCGTCCAGCACGCGCTCGGCCTGGGCGGCCAGCACCTCCAGGCAGACGGCCAGCTCGTCCCCGCTGATCTGGGGCCCCCAGCCCGTCTCGTCCTCGTCATGCGTGCGCGGCTGCGCCAGGTGCGACAGGAACACCATGTGGTCATGCAGCTTCTTCAGCCGGAACTGGCTGTCCTCCGGCAGGAAATAGCCCCGCACCTGCAGATCGTTCGATTCACGGTTCGACATCGTTGCCTCCTCCTTCCATGAAGTGGCCGCCCACCGCGGCACGGCGGACGGGAAGTCGGGAGGTTCGAAACCGCTAACAGACGGCGGGCGTATTTCCCCGAAGGGTGTTGTATTAGCCGCCCTCCCGACGCAGGCATCGCGTCGGTCGTGCCTGCAGCAGCGCGGGCACAAAAAACCCACCGGTTTGTCGGAGGTGGGTACCGCTGTTAGAGGAGTTTCGACGCTCCTTGGAGCGAGATTGCTACCGGTTTGGAGGCTTGTCAAGGCTCTGGCCCATCTTGAACGGCGGAGCTCAAAACTCAGATAGCGTCCCGCCCCCCTCTACAGCGTGGACGTATGGCCGGGTCGAGGAAGACTAGATGCCGCGACGCACCGGGGATCCGTGCCTGGCGAGTCATGAGAAAGTCGACTCTGACCCCTGTTTTTGCGCCGGCCCATCCGCCGCGGCCTGCCGGTGGGCCGGCCACGACATCGCCTCCAGCACCACGGTGGCCTGCGCCGCCATCACCGCCAGGCAATCGGCCAGCTCGGCGATATCTATCTCGGGCGCTTGCGCCTGTCCGCCTGGTACGCAGCCGGGACACGACCTCGGCCTGGGTTATGGAGCGACCGCCTCAACCAGCTTCTTTCACCAGCGCTGCGAGCGCCTCCGCGGCTCGCTCCTTCAACTGGTCGGCATTGATGTAGAGTTCCGGATTAGACGCTATAAGTCCTTGGTCCTCGGTAAAGCAATCGGCGTCAGAAAATAACTGATCTAGAATGCTGAACTCATGCTCCGGCAGTTCGGCTGCTAGTTTGAACTTTGCAATAAATCGATTGCAAAAATGACTTGAGTCAATAGAAGAGCTCAAGTACTCGTCGATCAAGTCTATATATTCCTCCAGCTCTCTACTCACCTTCCACCTCCGAGCCTTCCAGTTTCAAGAACATGCTTGAGTTGCTGTTCACTAAGTCGCCATCCCGACAAGAAGTTTCCTGACGCGTCTCTCATCACGTTGAGTCCCGTGTTTGGATCAACGAAATGAGTCACGGCCAGATTTCCTCTGGCATACGTACCCTGAATCGCGATTGTCGAATCACCATCAACGTGACGCTGGATGGCAGTGCTGAATTCAGCCAGCGTGCGATTGTTAGGGCTTCCAGATACGCCAAAATCAGCCGCATGTTTGAACTTCTGTTGCAATTGCGCACGGCTGAATCCAATTGCGTTAACTCCCTCCTTAGCGAGAAGCCTCGCGCTGCCCAGGAGCTTCAATGGAGGCAGAACAGCCGCAAGTTCAAGTCCCGCGCCTATCCTGTTTCCGCCACCCGCCGACGCCCAGCCCTTGTCATACCATTGACTGACGCCTTCTGCTCCCAGACTACCCCACGCACCCCTTAGAAAAGCCCAACCGGCGCAGGAAACTGGACCACACCCCTCAGCACCAGCATCGATCATTTCTCCTACGGACTCCCGGCCATCTGGGTCGGTAAACCTGTAGGGATTGCCGTTTGCGTACCGATAACGATGAAACTGCGAGATTGGGTTGCTAGTTGCGGTAACCGGATCAACGCTAAGGAATAAACCTAGCACCGGATCGTAATAGCGCTGCTGCATGTACGTCAGACCGCTCGCCACGTCGTGTACGTGGCCAGTGTAGGCTGGCTGGTCCTGATTCGCCCGATTGCTCAGTGCGCCATACGGCTCGTACTCGTTGAAGAACACACTGGTACGACCTTGGCTACTACGGCCAATGACGCTGCCCAGTACGTCCGTATGTTGATACTGATTGGACACAGCATCCGTTTCGTTGTTTTTCGTGCGGATGGCCACCAATCGGCCGCCCAGGTATATGTACTGGTGATCCCTCGCACCACCTCGCAGGTTCCTGGCGAACATCAAGGTGCCGTCGCGACTGTACTGCGCGTATTTCGAACCGCCATTGAGGTCACGCACCCGGTGGCCGTGAGCGTCGTACACGTAAGTACTATGGATGCCGTCTTGGTTTGAGCTGCGCAGCCGGTTGCCGAGGTCGAAGTTGTAGCTCGCGCCGGTGCGGCTCGCTACGTTTCCCTCCGGGTCGTAGGTCAGATCTGCCACCACCGCCCCGCCCGTCGTATTGACGATACGCGAGAGCCGATTCTGGGCGTCGTACTGATAGGTGTGATCTCGGGCCGGTCGCATGGGTGTGACGCCTAGCTTGACACGGCGCAGATTGTCCAACGCATCGTATGTGTAGAGCGCCGTCCCGAACATAGGCGAGTCGACGCCGGTCAACCGGTCGAGTCCATCGTAGGTCATGTCCCGGTTGCCACGCTGGCCGGAACGGCCATCGCTGATCGCCACGACATTGCCGTTGCCGTCGTAGTCGTAGCTATCATCGATCGGCACGATCGGGCTGGTTGTGCCGCTGTATGCGTCGCGGATACGGTCCGGCAGCCCCCTTCCATTCTGGGTCATCCTATGGACTACGCCATTTCCATAGGTGAACTGCTTGATTGCTCCGTTGGGGTGGTAGGTGACATTGGCTGCCCACGTGCCGGCCTGGGTGGGCTGGCCCAGCGCATTGGGCGCGTAGCTCACCGCGACGTTGCCGGGGTAGACATGCGAGGCCAAGTGCCCGTTGGCGTTGTAGCCATAGCCAATCCCGAAATGGAGATTGTTCCAATCCATCGATTCGCCGGTGAGCAGCCGGCGCCTGTTGTACACGTAGTTGTTGTAGACCAGGTTGCTGCCATTCACAGCAAGCGCCTGGGCCAGCAGGCCGTCGGGGGTGTAGGTATAGGTCGTGTCGCCGACGTGGTCCGGGTACGTCACGGACCTAAGCCGGTTGCGTTTATCGTAGGTGCGGACTGTCCGCTCGACCTCTGGAACCGAGTCGACATTACAAGTGGTAGTGCTGGTGTGCCATGACCCTGTCCTACTCCAGGTCAGATTGCCGGCGCCGTCATGGGCATAGATGGTGGCGCGGGTTTCCGGGTCGATCGACTTGCAGAGCAGCTGGTTGGCGTTATAGACGTAGCTTCGCGTCGCCGACACGCCCCCACCGCTGCGGGTGATCGCCACGGGCTTGCCGAACACGTCGCGGGTGATATCGGTTCGCCCACCCGGATAGGTCAGGATGGTGGGGTAATCCTCGCTCGGCTGGTCGAACGTCTGATGCCAGATGCGAGTCTGGTTGCCCCGAGGATCAGTGATAACTGTGTAGTTTCCGGTTGCGTTACTTAGATAGCTATAGGCAGTCGTCAGGGTCCCCAACTCAGAGTTCCGGCGCACCGAAGTCCTCCGCCCAAGTGCGTCGTATGCGACATGGGTCCCCATGGTAACGGCTGATAGGGTAGAGACCGAGGGTACTGGGTACGAGGTGAAGGTCGTTCGGCCATCGTGATCGTACGCATAACGGGTGAAGCGGCTGGTCGCCGCGTCGGCGGTGTCGTACTCATGCACTAACACCGGGCGCCACAGCGCATCGAAATAGGTGAGCCTGCGGCCGTTGCCGGTGCCAACGACCTGCCGCCAGTGGCCGCCGGCAAGCCCATAAGCGCTCCCCGCTCTTTGCTCGAACGTGATCGTCGTAGCGTTCCAGGCCGTGCTGTCGCCGGTCGGATAGCTGATGCGGTTCAGTCGCCCCATAGGGTCGTACGCGTAGTTTGTCGCGAACCCATTCTCGTCGGTGAGACGGGTGATCCAGCCTGCGTCGTTGACGATGGCCGACTGAGTGGTGCCGTCGGCATAGACGATGGATTGGGGTATGCCTCGCTTCCAGTTGGCCAGGGTGGTGAGGTTGTTATTGCCGTCCTTGACGGTCCTGATCGTGCCCATCTGCCCCGCGGTGGCCACATCGTGAGTGCGGGTCCATTGGAGTTTACCGAAGGACTTGAACGTCAGCGGCTGCGCGTAGCTACTATAGCCGGTCTCGGACACTACGATGCCATTGACAGTAAGTCGCGATGGTTGACCGAGTACCCACCTGGCAAGATTGTCGTGATAGGTAATCAACTCGGTCCTGAGGGGGCTGCCAGGGAGGTTTCTGGATCGCGTAACCCGGGTTGGGCGCGCAAATGAATCAAACGCTTCGACGTTGTAAACGAACACCGTGCCCTGCTGAGATATCGTAGTATTACTTCGGCGAGCAACCCTATATTCGTGCATGTTGTAGTGATACTGCCGCTTGCCGTATCCACGCGGGACTCGCTCATTGAGGTACGTATAGGAATGATCAGTGCGCCGGGTGCTACCAATCTGCTCGGAAAGCAGAAGTCCCGCGTTCTGTCCCCATCTGTTCCCATAGACCAGCTTGCGGACGTGCCCGTCCGACCTCGTCACAGTTACAGTTCTTGTCGTTGGCGAAGTCGACTGGCATTGATCCGGCGGAGTCACGGACCCGCTTTGATAGCATGCATTGAGCGGCCCGTAGTCGATCGCCTCCTGGTACGGCTGAACGCCGGCAGCCTCAACAGATCTCGAGACCAGCGAGACCTGATCCATGTAGTTCGACTGGTCGGGGTAGCTGTGCCCCCCTTCCTTTCCGGGCCCGTGTGGCGGGGTGTTGACATAACATCGATACGGTACGAAAGAGTATCCATGTTTTCTTGGCTCGACTCGGAAGACACCCTTGACCCCGGATTCTGCGATGACCGTGATGGTCACCACGCCTCCGATGGACGATGGAATCGCTTGCGCGGACCGACACGTATTTTCAAAGGCTTGCTGATAACCCACCCAACCGAACTGGCCGGAACGCGTCAGTGACCACGATGACCCGTCTGGATTCGAAACGCCACTACCGGAAACCGTCCAAGTCCGGCCGCCGGTCTTATAGAGTACGTTCGACCCCGAGCGCTCAATGGCTATTGTTCGCCCATCGCTACTCGTCACCTGATGCGGCTCGTACTTGACCCAGTTCCCGAACCGGTCTTCGATTCTTGTCAAGTACATCCTGTATGAGACGACCTCAATCCACGTGTCGTTATAGGGGGCGAACGAATTCATGATCTGGAAGACTTCGGTGTCGGCGACCGGAGCACCGAAATAGAGCTTGTCCCCATTTTGGCTATGCCCCACGAACCCCTCGCCCCCACTTGCCAGCTGGTAGCAAGTGAACCTCCACCCCGAATTTGTTGCCCAACGAACATCCATACCAGAGGGACGCGACTCATCGGCGTCGATTGGGCGGATTACACCGCCCTCCCCGCCCGGCACAACCAGACTATTGCCGTTCCAGTACTCTTCGCGGTTGAAGTTGTTGATCGGCGGCTTGGTGGACCTGATCACTGGAGCCCCAGCCGCTGCGCTTGGATGCGAGCAACGCTGGTTGGAGTAGTTTCCCGGCGTGCCTACGACCCAGCCAGAGTCTTTTCCGTAGGTTCCCTCAATGTATGGCAGTTCGCGATCCCAGTAGTACGTGGGTGCGTTACTCGCATTCGTCTTGAGGTTCAACGCATAATCGATGGCGACCCGGAGCTCGTTGTTACCCGGAACTTCTACAACAGTTTTCCTGAAACTGACGGATCCAGAATTGAGGTCGACTACCTCTCCAAACTGACCCGAATGGTCCAAGGGTTGGACACGGGTCGATCTATCGAGCTCATTTCCATAGGTTTCGTGTGTATATACCTGCGCAGAAGCTCCACTTACGGCTAGCAAATAGCTGAGGACTAGAGTCGCCATCCGCTTCCAACCAGCGAAATCCCAGGTCGAGCCGCAGGTCACACTCGAATGGTCTTTGCTTTCAGCTCCTCGACGCGTCGTCTTCATGCACCCCCCTATCCCTGGAATCGATATGGATACAGCCCGCGTCTCTCGGTCCCACGCCCTTGCGGGGCACCAGACGCAATGTAACTCGATAAAACAACCTCGGGCAGCAAATGACCGAAACCAACAAGTCGAGCTCCTTGCTCAGTCCCGACAGAAAAACGGCTGCACCCAGAACACCAGCTTCCGGTCGGACTCCGCCGCAATATCATCTGCGCCCCGGAACGCCGCATAGGGGATAGCCCCGGCCAACATCCGCCCTGGCTCGACACGCGCGTAGCCGCAGCCCCCTGGACAATACGCGCTACCTGTAGGCAGCAGCTCATGTGAGCCACTAGCTGTAACTAGCACGGCGCCATCGAAGCCAAGTGGCAGCCCGGACTCAGCAGGCCAGCTTTCCCGCGATAAACATAATGGCGCATCGGCTTGCGACTCGAGTACCAGGTCGAATCGCTGCTGAGCCGGATTGTCCGTCACGACTAGTTCAAAAGCCGACTCTGGCGCCCAGCGAATGGCAGGCGTAGACGCGCATGCACCCGCAACCAAGACTGCGGCCAGTGCGAGGAACGGCCGAGATGGTCTCATCGGGCGATGTCCATCAAATGGTCGGGATTGATCAACCTCTGCTCAGGGGGCAGAGACTGGAAGATAGCTCGCTGTTCCGGCGTACCGAATTTGTAGGCCGGGATTCCGTTCAACCGTTGATCCGGGTAACCAAGCACGGCGTGGCCGGTCTCATGCCCGGCCCCCCACGCAAGCGTGGAACGGTTCGTGAACTCGGCGTGTGTGATGTTGACGATGACCTGCGTGGGCCCGGCGGTGGGCACGCCTGCAAGAGTGTCGGCGCCGGCACCATACGTGGCAGTGATCTGATCACTGGTCATAGCGTTGGCTGGGATGGCGCCGGCACTGGTGTCGCGCAATGCCGAGGCCATCGCGCCTAAGTCTGAGGCAACCTTCGCCATGTTTTCCGGAGTGGCCGATCCTTGCCCGAAGTTGCGCTCGAAAGAACGCGTAACGCTGCGCAATCCCCTGCCGCTCTCCAGGGCGTTGTTGATTCGACCCGCAGCCCGTTCGAGGCTCCGAGCGGAGTTCTGTTGCGCCCGGTCGAATCGACTCCAATCCTTGTCGTTCCACCCCTCCCCCCGTGACAGGCGGCCATCAGGATCGGTGAAGCGATAGGGATTGGCGTTTCCGTACGAATAGCGGTTGAAATTGGTACCGGTGTTCGGCTGCGCCGGGACAGGATCGACCGATACGAAGCGCGCCGACACGGTGCTGCTGGCCACCCAGAAGACCACGACCAAAGCCAATCGATATGTTCTCCGCATCACAGCCCCCTTTTCGCCTGTTCTCGCTGGATCGATTGTAGATAGATTTGTTCCTGTTCCGGCGTTCGCTGCACCCAACCCAGTCGCTCCGCCTGGGCGAACCAAGCCAAGTTCTCGTGGCTCAACCGACTGAAGTCTCCATGCTGGGCCGGCGGGATATCCGCAGCGTCTGGATATCGACTCACGTAGCGCTGATGCAGCTGCAAGTAGTAAGCGTTGGCCTTCCACACCATGGCTACCGGGTCTCTGGCGTTTGCGGCAAGCGCCAGGTCCGCCACTTCCAGTATCGCATCGCCTTCTTCCCTGGCGCCGTAGTGCTCCATCAGCGCGCCGGCAATGACGCCAACGCTCTCGCGCGGCGTGAGCGGCCGGAGATAGAGACCGTTCTCGATTGCGGCTGGAGTGATTCCAGTTTCGCGTTCGTAGCTACTGTCGAACTTGAACCCGCCGGCCGTGGCTTCCACGTTCACCCAAGCCTGCTGAGTATCGTCGGCGAACTTCACCAACAAGTGATCAGGCGCGGTGGCCAAGGTGAGCGGCAACCCCAAGCGCTGGCCCAGTATCGCAACCAAGATAGGCATGGACACACAATTACCTTTCCGCGTAGCCAAATAGACCGCCAGCTGTTTGGCCTTTGGGTTCCGCCCCAATGGATCGGCGAGGTCGTACTCGAAGGGCCTTCCCTCGTTCCACGAGCCCGGTTGATAAAGCGTCTTAAGCAGAGCATCCAGCGCCTGACGCGCAGTGGCACCGGCGGGCACCTGGCTCCGCACCACACCTTCCCACCGATCGAGTTCACGGCGTACGGAGACCGTATCGGTCGCAGGATCGATAAGCCGGTCAACAACCAATTTCACCTCGGCGAAATCGACCCGATCATCGGGGAGCGCGAACTGGGCCCGTAGGGGCATCAAGTCGACGGCCCAAGCGGAGGAGCCCATGGACGCAAGACAAGCGCCTATTGCCCAGGCTAGCCAATGGCGGCGGATACTCTTCCCGAAGCGTTCCATGCGCCACCCCCGTTTGACGCCAACATAGCGCAGGCGCTCAGCCTGCGCTAGTGGACCGTCAGACGGTTCTTGGGGCTTCGGCAAATAGCTTAGCCGGGCGAGCCGAGCCGGCTGAGTTCCCCCGATCAGTGCTGCCGCTGGGGAGCCGGGTGTTCGGCGCGTCCCAGTGACGGATACGCAGCCGCTGGCCACGCGGTGACCGGCATGATGACCGACATCGCAATCCCACCCCGGCCAGATACTCCCGCTCTTCGGCCACACCGGCTCCCGCCCGCGGCCCATCCCCGAGCCATTGCGCCTCCACCTGGTTAAGGATGTCGCGCGCCGCTGCGGCGCCGTCGAAGATCGCCTGCCCCAGCATGGGCAGGGTGTGGTCGGCCCATTCGGCCGCGCGGCCGGCCGCTACGACATTGCCATGCGCCGAGATTGTCTGGATCAGCCGGTTGAGGACCGCCGCCAGCGGTGGCGAAGGCGTTGAAGGTTCCGGCCCCGCTCCAACTGCACCTGCACCAACGCGTACGGATCGCACGGACGCGGTGCCAGGGAGCGTGACCCAGCCCGGCACCGCGCCCTGCCCGATCAGTGACGGGTGGCTGGCTGGGGGAGCCAGCCCGCATCCGTGGGCGACGGCAGCATCGGCATGGCCGCGTCGAACGCGACACCCGGCCCGGCTGGCGAGCCGTAGACGGCCGGCGCCTCGCGTACGCGGTTTCGCCGCCTGGACGCATCGGGAAGCGCCTGACCGGCCACCTTGTCCATGAGATCGCTTGCGGCCTCGGCCACTTCGAAGATCGCATCGCCCAGCATCGTCAGCGTGCCGTCGGCCAGGTCGATCCGCTCGATGCCGAAGACCAGGTCGCCGTAGGCATGCAGCCGGTCGTGCAGGCGGTTGAGCGTGTCCAGCTGGTCCATGGTCATGCCGAAGACGAGGGGGGCTTCGGCCTCCTCCGCCGTGGCGACGGCGTCCGCCTGGCCAGCCTCGTCGTCCTCCTTGGCGCCCGGTGCTTCGCCCACCTCGTCGTCCTGCGTGCCTGCGGCCGAGGCCGCTTCAGCCTCGTCATCCTGTGCGCCGGCGGCCAACGCCTCACCGGCCTGCTCCAGTTCCTCCAGCACGTCGTCCTCATCGCGGGCCCGCGGCCGATCGCCGCCCACCACCCGCTCGGCCGGCCAGGTCACCTCGTCCAGCACGCGCTCGGCCTGGGCGGCCAGCACCTCCAGGCAGACGGCCAGCTCGTCCCCGCTGATCTCGGGTCCCCAGCCCGTCTCGTCCTCGTCGTGCGTGCGCGGCTGCGCCAGGTGCGACAGGAACACCATGTGGTCATGCAGCTTCTTCAGCCGGAACTGGCTGTCTTCCGGCAGGAAATAGCCCCGTACCTGCAGATCGTTCGATTCACGGTTCGACATCGTTGCCTCCTCCTTCCATGAAGTGGCCGCCCACCGCGGCACGGCGGACGGGAAGTCGGGAGGTTCGAAACCGCTACAAGCCGGCGGGCGTATTTCCCTTGCGGGTGTTGTATTAGCCGCCCTCCCGACGCAGGCTTCGCGTCGGTCGTGCCAACAAGTGTGCGGGCACAAAAAACCCACCGGTTTGTCGGAGGTGGGGACCGCTTGTAGAGGAGTTTCGACGCTCCTTGCAATCGAGTCTGCGCCAGTACTGGCAGGGTGTCAAGGCTCAGATTTAACGCTGTCTGTTCTTAAATAGAGCTCATACAACACAGTACGAGACCTGCCGGAACCGCCCAGAGAGCTCTCTATGCACGCGCATCAAACCGCATTTAGCAAACAGCGGCAGATCGGCTGCAGCCCTGCCCATAGAAACCAAGCAAATTTCCCACTCTGGGCCGCGAGGTGGCACATCAAGCCACGATACATCTATGTCCGCGCGATGACGGAGCAACGCAATCCGCAACTTCTCAACATACCCACGATTATTTCCAAAAAATAGCTCTGTGGTACGACGCGCTTGCTCGTAGAGATGGCTCATGCCAGCCGCAGAACACGGATTCTTCACGAAGTAGAGAACTTTGTTAACTGGATCGAGAAAGTCACAGAACTCGAACTTGGACTGACCGCCGCCGTAGAAAATATTCCTCGCGTCCATGTGCACTAGTCGGGCATCCGCTACACAAGCACTGTGGTTGTAGGTGCCTTCGTCATCTCTACCGTTCCATATGGGTGGTGGAAATGCACTATCAACCAAGCTTCCCAAAAAGGCGTCGAGCTTAACCGACAGGTTTGGCGACGCCCGATACCATTTCCCTGAGAAGATTACGTAGTGCCCATCTTTCCTAACAAAATCAAAACTGAGCGCATCCCTGATTTTCACGGAAGTCTTGCGGCGCCCAGTAGCCGCATCTACAACGTGCACTTTGGAACTTTCAGCAGTAGCAAGCGACACTGCGGCACCAGCTAGCGAGTCCGTCCACTCCGAGTACGCCAACGCCCAAGAACGCGCATGACCCACTTCCTTCCAACGTCCGTAGCTGAAGTAAACATCCTGATCGAAAACTTCTAAAGACGCAGGCGGAGTAAGCCCGACCAGATTGTTAACATTGCCGCCTGACATTTCTTCGTCGAGCCTATGATCCATTGCGGTGACGTCATCCCGAAGTGTCACGGGCACGAGACTGTCGATATCCGGAAACTTTGATTGATACCCACGTCCGAGGCGCGTGCTCGCAGCGAATATTGCTCTCGGAAAAAGTGATATATCGACATCAAATCGAACAGGCGCACCACCACGAACAACACCCAGGAACGGTGGGACTCGGCAGAATCCCTCTACGGAGAATACAAGATCTCTATCGCTTTCATAGCCGAAATCATTCAACTTGGCGCTACTAGGAGAGCGCTCTATGGATCGATGACGATTTGCAAGAACCTGTTCGGATCTCAGTTGTCGCAGATCGTCCTCCGCGATGGAGTTCAAGACTACGCGACGACCGAAACTATGGTCCACCCAGTCATTGCTTAGCTTCATCCATCCATGTCCGAAACAGACGGCAAAGAGCTTTCCATTGATTCTACACGTCAATATACCAGCTGGACTCTGTGAAACAAGTCCAGCCGCAGCAGTAGCAGGGATATACTTCCCGCTCAACGCGTTAACCCATGCTGGTCGCTCTGGTCGACTTGGTATGGGATAGAAGACACCGTTGATGCCACCAATTGTGGACACCCCATTGCCAAGCGTCTTCAAGAATGCATTAAACTCAGAATACGCCGCCCTTCTAATCATGAAGACGGTCACTGACATGCTTGGCATCCCGCACCTCCCTTTTGAACCTCCTAGACGGCCGGTCATCAATGCGAAGTGATGCGATAGAGCGCGCACGCCGTACAGTCGATTCTTTGCCTGAGCCTCACTTCTAGCGACGCTGCGAAGTATGCTCCGGGGTTACGCCCCACCCCTACCGTTCGCTGTCCTCCCCGGCAGGAAGAAAAGCCATGCCTGAACCGAATATAGACCACGAGACGGCCGGCTGCATTGCGCCAGCGGACGCCGGGGTCGTCGCAACTCCTTACAAGCGGTAGTCACGTCCGATGCTCGGCGCTCTCGCCGGCCACTGGGGGCACAGTGCTTCGACCACTTCCATCAGTTCCAACCAACGCTCGAATGGGTCGGCTGCGGGCGGCGGGCGGTAGGGAACGCCGGCGTCACACGCCAGTGCAGGTTCGGGCAGCGGGTCAGACGCCGGGCTGGGTGACTGTGCAAAAAGCTCATCGAGCAGCTCCTGTCGGTCGAACAGAGCGAAGTATTCCCTGAGTTCGGTCAGATTGAGACTGGCATAGTGCTGGCGCAACACGAAGCGGATGTCTTCGAGGTCCCATGCACGGGACGATTCGTTCACGTAACCCTGCAGCTTGAAGGCAATCAGGCCTTCGACGCTGATGACGCGTAGACGCCCCACGGCCGTGTCGAGAGATTTAGCTTCTTTCAGCAGACGCTGGGCAATGGGGCGATGGGCGTACAGCAGGTCGAGCCTTTCATCGCGCCTGACATAGTTCGCGGCGTCTTCGCTCCGATGGATGCAGATGAAACCGAGGCCGACGAACATGTCGTGCAGCCGCTCGGCCTCTTCGCCATCAACCAGGAAGACCACGTCCTCGGTGGCCCGGATCACCTGATGCGCTGCCAGGGCCGGCCCGCCGATGAGTGCGGGCGGCCGCGGGATGCCGGCGAAGGCGGCCAGGGTCTCTTTGATCTGCTCGGCGAGTCGGAGCATGGACGGGACAAGTTCGTTCGTGAGACAACCCTACATGTTGCGCACACGAAAGAGGAACTAGGCAACCATGTGCGAACCCGGTGGAAGCCCTCCGCCCCTGGGGAATCCGTTCGATGTCGTCGACCAGGGAGATCAGACTTACTGCTCCGACGCGGGGCCGGTGGCGCGTCGACAGCCAGGCGACCCGTAAAAAACATGCTGCCCGGACGCGCCTCCGACACGAGGCCGGCTCACCAGCAACTAACGCGGCCAAACTTACCTTAAGTTATTCACCTCGCCTCTTTCAAGGACCGCCGCGGCCGAGGACTGCGTTAAGTGAATCTGACCCCGCTCTTCGGTTCTTACCCCGTTCTTCGGTTCTTTGCCCCCAAGGGGTTCTTTACGAATACACTCAAGCTGATGCGGCAGCAATTGCAGCGCCATCGATCACGAACCCGGCGGCCTGGAACCTTTGAACCAGCTTAGGCACAATCTCTCGAACATGATCGTTGAACTCGATCCTTAGAATGCCATCAGTATCAGAAGGTCGTTCAAGCGCTCCCTTCTGGAGTATCGCAATACGAGCCCGCCCGAGTGACGCCATTATCATGCCCAGCTCAAGGATCACGTTTTGCCTGGCGCGCGGCCTTCTATCTGCATCCGATTCAGTCTTCAAGTACCCAAAGTCGTCTGGCGTCATCAGGACAACCCCAAATGCAGCCTCGCGATAGATATTCTGTTCGAGAGCCTCGATTATCGTCCTTCCACCACCATCTTCATTTTGAAGTATAAATGGCTCCAATCCGAGCCGGCGCAGGACAAGCTCCAACTGATCGCGTGCTTCGCGATCGTGCCCATGAACAACGAAGATCCGCGCCCTGGCATCAGCCTCGGCCTGCGGCACTTCCCTAGCGTCACCGAGCACCTTGAGAACCGCTTCCTTGAAGGCGACGCTGTTCGCGCCTTGTGTTGACAGCGTCCCGGTCCGGGGCCACCAGTTCAAAATCTCCCCGGACTTGGCGCGAAATTGATGCACGCCTGCTTCTGCGTTCTCTTGCCAAGTTCCAGCTAAGCCGAGCTGCTCCACCTGCGCCACCAAATCAGCCAGCTCCCCGTGAAACTTCATCCTCGAAACCCCGCTAGTAAGGCGTCTATGGGCACACTATTTGTCCTGCAGCAAAGATACCGTGACTTTTCCGCTTAATAACCCATCGACCAGGCCTGCATTCCGATCTTCTTCCCTGCAGAATGCAGAGCGGGCCGAGTTGTCTACTTTCTCGCCGTTTCGGCTCTCTCGCGCACAAGAGATCTGACAGATTCTCTGTCTTAGTTAATGATCTAAGGGTCTTTAAACGTAACACTAAAAGTCAGTTCGATCAGCCTTCTAAGGCAGATGACGGACGTGGCGTCTGGAAACTCAGCAGCCTCATCATTCTCTATATCTGTGATCTCCCACAGCAATCCCGGATTGAGCACGTTAACCCTGCCCCGACAGGTATATGTGTCGCGGATTGACTTCGCTGCATCCAGCTCAACTGACCACGCGATGACCTTGTCAACTACAGCTAGGGCATGGTTGAAAGGGCCGCTATTGGTGAATTCATACTTGTACTCAACGGCCTCGATGTTCGACGCAGCCAACGGCGATTGCGCAACGGCGCTCTTCAGCGCCAGGCTGTCAATTCCTTGCGTTGAGAACGTCACCACGTCGCGCCAGTAACTGCGGTAAGGGGAGTCCGGATCAACGTACTTTCCAAGCGACGCGTAGAGTACCCCTACGAGATACTCCTCCCCCGCCTTCGGCGCCAAAACAAGATGCTTGGACCCAGATTGATCGGCGATCCTCACTCGCTGCCGATCCTTTAGACCCGACTTCTGCTCGGTCAGGATATCAATCTGCTCATTAAGCAGGTTCTCCGAACTTTCCCGCCTTAGACGCGAAATAAGTTCTCTGAAGACGGCATCCTTGTTACGGAAACTATCGAGAAACTCCTTGAACTTCTTCGCGAACTCAGGATCTCCCAGCTCATCATACGCCTGCTTGCTGAGAGCATTTCGGTTCGTCACCAAGTCAAAATCGCCTTCTAACACGAGCATATAATGACTGTACGCGTCACCCTCCGCGAGAACGCTATACTCAGGAAGACTCGCTAACAAATCCGTATGTTTGGCGATCTTGATCCCCTTCACCGATATGAATGCACCACGATGATCGCCAAGCCTTACACCTGACTTGGCCTTTCCCTTACGATCTAAAGAAGGATATTCCTCATGCGCCCTACGATTCCCATCGATCGCCAAGATAACTGAGTACTTTTTACCGGCGACAGAAAACGATTTTGCGGTACGTGAGAAGAATCGACCATCCCTGAGACGAGATATTTGCTGCGGCGACTTCACATCTTCCTTGCCATCTGGCTTGGCTAGGTAAGGAAATCCGAAGGGGACCTCTATAGCACCCTCCTCTGGGGAAAACATGGTGAACTCAGCTGCACGAGGACTAGCAATCTGGGTAACTTGGCTAGAAGTAAAACCTTGCGGAGTCGAGATCTTGCGAACATCCCCGTGCCGCGTGTTAAACCGAATATAATTGTAAATATAAGATTCAGTCACATTTGGCTCTACTGAAAAGTACTTTCCGAAGTTCTCGGTATCAAGCCCATCGATTAGGACGAGTGTTCCAGTCTTTCCGGCCAACTCAGCCAATCGAGACTTCAAGTCGTTAACGACTGCTACTCCGCTAGCGTCTAGTTTGCCAAGGAATTGCTCAACAATCGCGCAGATATCAGACGAGTAATCAGGCAAGATTGAATAAGTTACGTCGAGATTGTTTCTGGGATTCTCGATTATCTTATAGGCCCAACGCTCTTCGCCACGATCAAAGCGACTCGCGACCAGTATGCGCTTGCTTGCAAAGCAAAGCTTACTTCCCTGGCACTTGTAGCCAATTCCTGCGCCCTTCGACTTTGTGGATTTCCCTATGGAGAAGAAGGCTTCCCAAGGCGAAATTCCTGCCTGTGCAGGCTCCATCCCAAGGCCAGATCCATCATCGAGAAAGGCGAATCCCGACGCGGAGGCTACCGGTGCGTAGTGAATGTGACCCGCCCCAGCATCATACGAGTTCGAGATGAGCTCGCGAATTACCTCGCAAGGGTCATTTCTGTTCACCGACAGCTCGCCCAACACATGGCGAAATTCAATTTGCGGATGCATTACTCCCCCTCTCAGTAAAGGCAACGACGATTGGTCTATCGCCTATTGCTGCTGGCCGCATCGGGCCTGCGGCAGATCCGCGAAGTACGCGGTCTCACATATTCCTTCTGTACTCCCCACCCACGTCATACAAGGCATGACTGATCTGCCCTAATGAATGGGTCTTCACCGCGTCCATCAGCGCCGCGAACACATTCCCCCGCCGCCGCGCCGTGTCCTGAAGATACGCCAGGCCGTGGCCGTCGTGGGGTTCGGTGGCGGCGGCTGCGTCGTCTTCCACCACGTGGGCGTGCTCGGTCTCGCCGGCCGGGGCGAGTGAGTTGCGGCCGGTCTGCCAGATCTGCACGTTGGCGATCTGCTGGCCCTTCTCCTCCTCGGTGCTGCGGATCAGCTCGATCTCGGTCACCACCTCGCCGGCGTGCTCCTTGGGCAGGAAGGTGTTCACGCCCACCAGCGGCAGGCTGCCGTCGTGCTTCTTGTGCTCGTAGTACATCGACTCTTCCTGGATCTTGCCGCGCTGGTACATGGTGTCCATGGCGCCCAGCACGCCGCCGCGCTCGCTGATGGCCTCGAACTCCTTGTACACGGCCTCCTCCACGATGTCGGTCAGCTTGTCGACGATGAAGCTGCCCTGCCAGGGGTTCTCGCAGAAGTTCAGCCCCAGCTCCTTGTTGATGATCATCTGGATGGCCACGGCGCGGCGCACGCTTTCTTCGGTGGGCGTGGTGATGGCCTCGTCGTAGGCGTTGGTGTGCAGGCTGTTGCAGTTGTCGAACAGGGCGTACAGGGCCTGCAGGGTGGTGCGGATGTCGTTGAACTGGATCTCCTGCGCGTGCAGGCTGCGGCCGCTGGTCTGGATGTGGTACTTCATCATCTGGCTGCGGGCGCTTGCGCCGTAGCGCTCGCGCATGGCGCGGGCCCAGATGCGGCGGGCCACGCGGCCGATCACGGTGTACTCCGGGTCCATGCCGTTGCTGAAGAAGAAGCTCAGGTTGGGCGCGAAGTCGTCGATGTGCATGCCGCGCGCCAGGTAGTACTCGACGATGGTGAAGCCGTTGCTCAGCGTAAAGGCCAGCTGGCTGATCGGGTTGGCCCCGGCCTCGGCGATGTGGTAGCCGGAAATGCTCACCGAGTAGAAGTTGCGCACCTTGTTGTCGACGAAGTACTGCTGGATGTCGCCCATCATGCGCAGGGCGAACTCGGTGCTGAAGATGCAGGTGTTCTGGGCCTGGTCCTCCTTGAGGATGTCGGCCTGCACGGTGCCGCGCACGGTGGCCAGCGTCTGGGCCTTGATCCTGGCGTAGGTCTCGGCGTCCACCAGCTGCTCGCCGGTCATGCCCAGCAGGGCCAGGCCCAGGCCGTCGCTGCCCTTGGGCAGCTCGCCGTGGTAGGTGGGGCGCGGGCGGTCTTCGAAGAAGGCTTCGATCTTTTGTTCGGCTTCGGCCCAGCGGGTGGCGTCGGCCTTGAGGTATTTCTCCACCTGCTGGTCGATGGCGGTGTTCATGAACAGCGCCAGGATGATCGGCGCCGGGCCGTTGATGGTCATCGACACGCTGGTGGTGGGCGCGCACAGGTCGAAGCCGGAGTAGAGCTTCTTCATGTCGTCCAGGGTGGGCACGTTGACCCCGGAGTTGCCGATCTTGCCGTAGATGTCCGGGCGCGGGGCCGGGTCCTCGCCGTACAGGGTCACGCTGTCGAAGGCGGTGGACAGGCGCGCGGCGGGCTGGCCGAGGCTGAGGTAGTGGAAGCGGCGGTTGGTGCGCTCGGGGGTGCCCTCGCCGGCGAACATGCGGATCGGGTCCTCGCCGGTGCGGCGGTAGGGGTACACGCCGCCGGTGTAGGGGTAGCTGCCGGGCAGGTTTTCCTTGCCGAGGAAGGTGAGCAGCTCGCCCCAGCTCTTGTAGGTGGGGGCGGCGATCTTGGGGATCTGCTGGTGGCTGAGGGATTCGCGGTAGTTCTGCACCTCGATGGCGCGGCCGCGCACCTCGTAGGCGGTGGTGTCGTCGGTGATGGATTGCAGGCGCGCGGGCCAGTCGCGCAGGAGCTTGAGGGAGTCAGCGGTGAGGGCCTGGATGGCGTCGTTGTAGCGCTGGCGAAGGGTGAGGAGGGTGCGGTCGGGGGTGGTTTTGGCCTGGTCTTCTGCGGCGCGGGCTTCGCGGCCATGGGCCGCTCCTGCGGGGGCCAGGGCTTCGGCGGCGTAGAGGTCGAGGGCCTTGGGGAGGGCGGGGTCTTCCAGGTCGCGCAGGGACTGCCAGAAGGACTGGGCGCGGTCGGCGGCTTCGGCCTGCTTTTCGATGGAGGCGTTGATGGCCCTGCCCTGCTCGGCGATCTCGGCCAGGTAGCGCACGCGGTTGCCGGGGATCAGCACCGTGGCGCGGGGTTCCTTGAGCGAGGTGTCGAGCTGCGGGGTGAAGTCGCAGCGCGGGGAGGAAAAACCGGGGTCGGAGTCGACTTTCCGCCCAGCGTCACCGGCCGCTTCGCCCTCCGGGGAAAGTCGACTCTGACCCCGGTTTTTCTCGCGCAGCAGGCGGCAGAGGTTGGCGAACATCCAGCTGATGCCGGGATCGTTGAACTGGCTGGCGATGGTGGGGTAGACGGGGACGTCCTCGTCCTTGGTCTGGAAGGCGACGCGGTTGCGCTTCCACTGCTTGCGGATGTCGCGCAGGGCGTCCTCGGCGCCGCGCTTGTCGTACTTGTTCAGCACGATGAGTTCGGCGAAGTCGAGCATGTCGATCTTTTCCAGCTGGCTGGCGGCGCCGTAGTCGCTGGTCATCACGTACATGGGGAAGTCGACCAGGTCGACGATCTCCGAATCGCTCTGGCCGATGCCGGCGGTCTCCACGATCACCAGGTCGTAGCCCAGGCCCTTGAGGAAGGCGATGCCGTCCTTGAGCACTGCATTGGTGGCGGCGTGCTGGCGGCGGGTGGCCATGGAGCGCATGTACACGCGGTGGCTGCGCAGCGAGTTCATGCGGATGCGGTCGCCCAGCAGCGCGCCGCCGGTGCGGCGGCGGGTGGGGTCCACCGAGATCACCGCGATGCGCATCTCCGGGAAGCTGGCCAGGAAGCGGTTGAGCAGCTCGTCGGTCACCGAGGACTTGCCGGCGCCGCCGGTACCGGTGATGCCGACGACCGGGCTGCGGCCGGCGGCCAGCTGCCACTGCTTGCGCAGCTTGGCCAGCTCGGCTTCGCTGTACACGCCGTCTTCGATCGCGCTGAGCACGCGGCCGATGGCGATCTCGTCGTCGAGGGAGGGGGAAACACCGGGGTCGGAGTCGGTTTTCGCGGCGGGATCGCCCGCTCCTCCGCTCTGTTTCCCCGAGAACCGGCTCCGACCCCGGTTTTCCTCCCGGGCGCCGGCCGCGCGCTTCACCACGTCCTCGATCATCTCCACCAGCCCCATCTTCATGCCGTCGTTGGGGTGGTAGATGCGCTCCACGCCGTAGGCCTCGAGCTCCTTGATCTCCTCCGGGGTGATGGTGCCGCCGCCGCCGGCGAAGACGCGGATGTGGGGGGCGCCGCGCTCGGCCAGCATGTCGACCATGTACTTGAGGTATTCAACGTGGCCGCCCTGGTAGCTGGACAGGGCGATGGCGTCGGCGTCCTCCTGCAGGGCGGCGCGCACCACGTCCTCGACGCTGCGGTTGTGGCCCAGGTGGATCACCTCGGCGCCCTGGGCCTGGATCAGCCGGCGCATGATGTTGATGGCGGCGTCGTGGCCGTCGAACAGGCTGGCGGCGGTGACGAAGCGCAGCGGGGTGGTGTCGGGCTGGCTGGCGGGGATCTGGCTGGCGGGCGAGCTCATGGGCGCGCGATTCCTGGGGAAAACGTGATCGGGCGATTGTAGCGCGGGGGCCTTTATGGCCCCGTGGTTGCCCGGGATCGGCGCCGCGGCCGCCGGACCCGCCCGCGGCCTTCGCGGCCATGGGCCGCGCCTGCGGGGATGGCCGCCGCCTTGGGGTGGGTGCCGGATGGGCCCGGCGTGCGGCGGCCGCATACAATGGCCGGCAACGGGACGGGGGATCGGCAGGAATGAAACAGCGGGTCAAGCGGATCCTCGGCTGGGGGGCCTTCACCTTCCTGGCGCTGGTGGTCAGCGGGGTGTTCCTGGCCGACCACCTCACCCCGCCGGCCACCGGCGCGCCCAGCCATGCACTGGAAGTGCAGCGCGACCAGACCGCGCTGGACCGCGAGCTGTGGCCGCTGCTGGACCGCCACCCCGGCAAGACCGGCGCGATCCTGCTGCCCGACGGTCTGGATGCGTTCGCCGCGCGGGCGCTGTCGGCGCGCCAGGCCGGGCGCAGCCTGGACCTGCAGTACTACATCTGGCACGACGACCTCACCGGCCACCTGCTGCTGCACGAGGCCTGGCAGGCCGCCGAGCGCGGGGTGCGGGTGCGGCTGCTGCTGGACGACATCAACACCTCCGGCAAGGACGTGGCGCTGCTGGCCATGGACAGCCACGCCAACATCGAGATCCGCGTGTACAACCCGTTCCGCAACCGCAGCGGGGTGGCGCGGCTGCTGGAGATGGTGCAGCGCAGCTGGAGCATCACCCACCGCATGCACAACAAGGCCTGGATCGCCGACGGGCGGGTGGCGGTGGTGGGCGGGCGCAACATCGGCGTGGAGTACTTCGACGCCGCCGAGGAGATGAACTTCCGCGACCTGGACATGGTGCTGTTCGGGCCGGCGGTGGCGCAGGCCAGCGAGATCTTCGACACCTTCTGGAACAGCGACACGGTGGTGCCGATCGCGGCGCTGAAAAAGGCCTACGACCGCGACATCGACGCGGTGCTGGCGCAGATCCACGACGAGGCGGCCAGCGCCGAGGCGCGGCGCTACCTGGACCGGGTGGACGCCTCCGACAGCGTGCGCCGGTATTTCGCGCAGGAACTCACCCCGTTCTGGAGCGAGAACATCCGGGTGGTGTCGGACCCGCCGCAGAAGCAGGACGAGGAAGGCAGCGAGAGCTGGCTGATCCGCTACGTGATGGAGGACCTGCGCAGCGCGCGCGACAAGGCGCTGCTGATCTCGCCCTATTTCGTGCCCGGCGACGAGGGCGTGGTGGGGCTGGCGGCACTGGCCCGCCGCGGCGTCGACGTTGCCGTGATCACCAATTCGCTGGCCGCCAACGACGTGATCGCGGTGCACGGCGCCTATGCCAACTATCGCGAGCGGCTGCTGAAGCTGGGGATCAAGCTGCACGAGACCCGGGTGCAGCCGCGCAGCGAGGGCTCCAGCGTGTTCGGCAGCAGCGGCGCCAGCCTGCACACCAAGGCCTACGTGATCGACGACCGCCGCGGCTTCATCGGCTCGTTCAACATGGACCCGCGCTCGATCGACCTGAACACGGAGATGGGGGTGATGTTCGACGAGCCCGCCATCGCCAAGGCGCTGCGCGAGGAGTTCCGGCTGCTGGCCAGCCCGGAGCTGGCCTACTGGGTGTATCTGAACGACGAAGGCGAGCTGCGCTGGCTGGACAACGCCAAGGACCCGCCGCTGGTGCTGGACACCGAACCGGACGCCAGCCGCCTGCAGCGCGCGATCGCCTGGCTGCTGCGCTGGGTGCCGATCGAATCGCAGCTGTAGCGCAGACCGCCCGCAGGGGCGGCTCACCCCCGTAGGAGCGGCCCATGGCCGCGAAGGCCGCGGGTGGCTCCGGCGGGGTTTGTAATCGTTTCCCGCCGGCGCCACGGCTTTGCGCCGATGCCCCGGCAGTTACCCGCCGACGGAGGGCTGCACCTGTCGACGCCGCGGCCGTCACCCGTCGGCGCCGGGGTGGCGCCGCGCGCCGTGGCGATGCCGCGCTGCGCGAGACGATCCTGATGTCACATGAACCGCATCCGCGCGGCCCCGCCACCGCACTGCCGCGTACGGGCTTTTGTCGCGGGACAGGCGTAGAATACCGCGCCCAACGGCGCCCCTTCGCGGGGGCGCCGCGTTCGCTTCCAGCGGTACCACCCACCTCAAGTCCGGCGCCATTCGCCACAGCGAATCCCCGCCGCAGCGGAGTTTGCGATGATCTTCGAACACCTCGACAAGTACGGCCACGAGCAGGTCGTGTTCTGCCACAACAAGGACACCGGCCTGAAGGCCATCATTGCGATCCACAACACGGTGCTGGGCCCGGCGCTGGGCGGCACCCGCATGTGGCCGTACAAGAGCGAGCAGGAGGCGCTGAACGACGTGCTGCGGCTGTCGCGCGGCATGACCTACAAGAACGCCGTGGCCGGGCTGAACATCGGCGGCGGCAAGGCGGTGATCATCGGCGACCCGGCCAGCGACAAGTCCGAGGCGCTGTTCCGCTCGTTCGGCCAGTTCGTCGAATCCCTGGGCGGGCGCTACATCACCGCCGAGGACGTCGGCATCGACGTCAACGACATGGAGTTCGTGTACCGCGAGACCGAGTACGTGACCGGCGTGCACCAGGTCCACGGCGGCTCGGGCGACCCTTCCCCGTTCACCGCCTACGGCACCCTGCAGGGGCTGATGGCGTCGCTGAACAAGAAGTTCGGCGACGAGGAAGTGGGCAAGTACAGCTACGCGGTGCAGGGCCTGGGCCACGTGGGCATCGAGTTCGTGAAGCTGCTCAAGGAGCGCGGCGCGAAGATCTTCGTCACCGACATCAACAAGGACCGGGTGGACCGCGCGGTCAGCGAGTACGGCGCCGAGGCGGTGGGGCTGGACGAGATCTACGACGTCGACGCCGACGTGTACTCGCCCTGCGCGCTGGGCGGCACCGTCAACGAGGAGACCCTGCCCCGGCTGAAGGCCAAGATCATCTGCGGCGCGGCCAACAACCAGCTGGCCACCAACGAGATCGGCGACGAGGTGGAGAAGCGCGGCATGCTGTACGCGCCGGACTACGCGGTGAACGCCGGCGGGGTGATGAACGTGTCGCTGGAGATCGACGGCTACAACCGCGAGCGCGCGATGCGGATGATGCGCACGATCTACCACAACCTGACCCGCATCTTCGAGATCTCCGAGCGCGACGGCATTCCCACCTACATGGCCGCCGACCGCCTGGCCGAGGAGCGCATCCAGATCATCGGCAAGCTGAAGCTGCCGCTGGGCCGCGCGGCGCCGCGCTTCCAGGGGCGCGTGCGCGGGCATTGAAGGGCCAGGGCCGGGCGCAGCCGCGCCCGGCGCTGAACCGGTTCCGCGTGCCGCGAAGGCGCGCGGGCGCCGCGACCCGGGCAGGACTGGCGGATCCGCTGCCGTCGCGTCTCGTTTCCAGACACGCAGCGAGTGCGACACGATTGCGGGCAGCGGCCTGGAATGGCCGGCCCTGATCATTCAACTACCGCTCCGAGGAGAGCCCATGCGCACGTTCCCGCTAGGTGAAGAACTCGACGCCCTCCGCGACGCGGTCCGCCGGTTCGCGGAGGCGGAGATCGCGCCGCGGGCCGAGGCGATCGACCAGGAGAACGCGTTCCCGCAGGCGCTGTGGGCCAAGCTGGGCGAGATGGGCCTGTTGGGCATGACCGTGCCGGCCGAGTTCGGCGGCAGCGAGATGGGCTTCCTGGCGCACCTGGTGGCGATGGAGGAGATCTCGCGCGCGTCAGGGTCTGTGGGGCTGTCGTACGGCGCCCATTCCAACCTGTGCGTGAGCAACCTGTACGTCAACGGCAACCAGGCGCAGCGCGAGAAGTACCTGCCGAAGCTGTGCAGCGGCGAGTGGAAGGGCGCGCTGGCGATGAGCGAGCCGGGCGCCGGCTCCGACGTGGTCGGCTCGATGAGCTGCCGCGCCGAGCAGAAAGGCGAGGCGTGGGTCGCCAACGGCAGCAAGATGTGGATCACCAACGGCCCCGAGGCCGACGTGCTGATCGTCTACATGCGCACCGCCAACCGCGAGCTCGGCTCCAGGTGCATGACCGCCTTCATCGTCGAGAAGGGCATGCCGGGCTTCCGCACCGCGCAGAAGCTCGACAAGCTGGGGATGCGCGGCAGCAATACCTGCGAGCTGGTGTTCGACAACTGCCAGATCCCGGCGGAGAACGTGCTCGGCGAGGTCAACAGCGGCGTGCGGGTGCTGATGAGCGGGCTGAACACCGAGCGGCTGGTGCTGAGCGGCGGCCCGCTGGGGCTGATGCAGGCCGCATTGGACATCGCCCTGCCCTACGTGCGCGAGCGGCGCCAGTTCGGCCAGGCGATCGGCACCTTCGGCATCATGCAGGCGAAGATCGCCGACATGTACACCGCGCTGCAGTCCTCGCGCGCGTTCGCCTACCAGGTGGCGCGCGACTACGACGCCGGGCACAAGAGCCGGGTGGACGCCGCCAGCTGCCTGCTGCACGCGTCGGAGTGCGCGGTGCAGGTGGCGCTGGAGGCGATCCAGGCGCTGGGCGGCAACGGCTACATCAACGAGTTCGCCACCGGCCGGATCCTGCGCGACGCCAAGCTGTACGCGATCGGCGCCGGCACCAACGAGATCCGCCGCATGCTGATCGGCCGCGAGCTGTTCGAGGACCGCGGCTGAGGCCTCGGGCTGCAGGCGCCGCGGGCAAGGCCCGGCGGCCGGCCCCGCGATGGCGAGGCACGTTGCGGGTTTTTCCCCGCAGGCCGATCCCGCGCTCCTTGCGGTTCCGATGCGTCGTGCGGCGTTGCCGGGCATGGCCGGCCGCGCCGGCTTTCGCGTGCATGGCGCGCTCCTACGGGGGCAGACCACGCTGACCGGGCGTTGGACCGACGGATGCATTCCCCCGTAGGAGCGGCCCATGGCCGCGAAGGCCGCGGGTGGGTCCGGGCGGGTCGGCGATGATTCCGGACGAATCCGCGTTCCCGTCGCCGGCCATCCGGGCGATCCCTCCGCGGGCGTCCACGCCCGCTTACCGAACCGGGGCTAGAATCGACGCGACGCAGCCGAGCGGGAAGCAGCCGATGGGCCGGGACATCGCCATTTCCACCGCGCACGGCACGGTCTGCGGCTGGCGCGCCGATCCGCCGCACGGGGCGCCGCTGGGCGGGCTGGTGGTGATCCAGGAGATCTTCGGCGTCAACCAGCACATGCGCACCGTGGTGGAACGCTACGCCGCCGAGGGCTACGTGACGCTGGCGCCGGCGCTGTACGACCCGGTGGAGCGCCACGTCGAGCTGGACTACGGCGAGGAGGGCTTCGCCCACGGCCGCGAGCTGGCCGCGGCGCTCGGCTTCGACCGCGCGGTGCAGCTGGTCTCGGCGGCCGCGGCGCTGCTGCGGGGCGAAGGCCACAAGACCGCCGCCATCGGCTTCTGCTGGGGCGGCAGCGTGGCGTTCCTGGCCAATACCCGGCTCGGGCTGCCGGCGGTGAGCTATTACGGCGCGCGCACCGTGCCGTTCCTGGGCGAGCCGCTGCGCGCGCCGATGCTGCTGCACTTCGGCGCCGACGACGCCTCGATCCCCGCCGGGGACATCGAAGCGCACCGCCAGCGCCTGCCGGAGGCGCAGATCCACGTCTACGAGGGCGCCGGCCACGCCTTCAACCGCGATGTGGACCCGCGCCACTACCACGCCGCCAGCGCGGCGCTGGCGCACCGCCGCACCCTGCAGTTCCTCGAGGAGGCGCTGGCATGAGCGCCGCGCGCCACCGTGCGCTGCATCGCGCGGGCTGCGCGCCGCTCCCGCGTGTGCCCGGCCGCGCCGGCGCCCGGAGCGCCCGATGACCCGGGCACGCGCCCCCGCGCCGGTCGGTTTCGCCATGGACTCGCGCCTGGCCGGCGACACCCATCCGCTCGCCTCGCTGCCGCTGTGCGAGCTGCGGCTGATGGACGATGCCAACTACCCGTGGCTGGTGCTGGTGCCGCGGGTGGCCGAGGCGCGCGAGCTGATCGATCTGGGCCCGGAGCAGCGCCGCCTGCTGGTGGAGGAGATCGACCTGGCCTCGCGCCTGCTGCGCGAGGTGTTCCGCCCGCACAAGCTCAACGTGGCCGCGCTCGGCAACCTGGTGCCGCAGCTGCACGTGCACGCGATCGCCCGCTTCGAGGACGACCCGGCCTGGCCGGCGCCGGTGTGGGGCCGGGTGGCGGCGCGGCCGTACACGCCGGAGGCGCTGGTCGAACGCGTCGCGCGCCTGCGCGCCGCGCTGCCGGAGTGACCGGTTTCGCGGTCGAACGCCTGGGCGGGGAAGCGCTGCTGCTGCGGCTCGGCGAGCGCATCGACGGCGAACTCAACGGCCGCGTGCACGCGCTCGCGGCGGCGATCGAGGCGCAGCGGCCGCCGTGGCTGCTGGACGTGGTGCCGGGCTACGCCGCGCTGGCGCTGTTCGTGGCCGCCGACGCCGGCGGCGATGAGGTCGACCCGCTGCTGCATGCGGAGCGCTGGTTGCGCGCGTGCCTGCCGGCCGCCGGTCGCCCCGGCGACTCCTCCCCCGACGACGACGACGACGACGACGACAGCGACAGCGACAGCGACAGCGACAGCGACAGCGACGAAGGCTACCGCCCTCTGCGGGAGCGGCGCGAGCCGCAACGTCCGCCCGCATCCGATGCCGCCGGGTCCGGTGCCGCCGAGGCCCCGATCGTCGAGATCCCGGTCCACTACGGCGGCCCCTGCGGCCCCGACCTGGCCGACGTCGCCGCGCACGCCGGCCTGTCGACGGAGGACGCCATCGCCACCCACGCCGCCGCCGAGTACCGCGTGGCGATGCTCGGCTTCGCCCCCGGCTTCCCCTACCTGCTCGGGCTCGACCCGCGCCTGGCGATGCCGCGCATGGACACGCCGCGGACCCGCATCCCCGCCGGCAGCGTGGCGATCGGCGGCGCCCAGACCGGCATCTACCCGCGCGAGAGCCCGGGCGGCTGGCGCATCGTCGGCAGCACTCCGCTGCGGCTGTTCGATCCGGCGCGTTCGCCGCCCTCGCTGCTGGCGCCGGGGCAGCGGGTGCGGTTCGTGCCCGCCGAACGCGCCGGTTCGACCAGTCCGACGCAGGCATCCGACGCGGACGGCGGAACGAACGCATCCGAAGCGGCCGGGCCCGCGCGCCCGTCGGCATCGACAGGCGCGCCGGCGGGCTCCAACGCAGGCGGCGATGGCCCCAAGCCGGGCCCGTGCGGCCCGTCGGGCCGATCCAACGCGCCCGGCCGTTCCGTTGCGCCCGAGCGATCGGCCGTGCCCCTCCGGGCAGGGCAACCGGCCGGGTCGCAGCGTTCCCACTGCGCTGCAAGCGTCCCGGACCGTGCCCACGCCGAGGACGCGACGGTGGAAGTGCTGGCACCGGGCCTGGCCACCACGGTGCAGGACGCCGGCCGCAGCGGCCTGCGCCACCTGGGCGTGGGCGGCGCCGGCGCGCTCGATCCCTACTCGCTCGCCGTCGCCAACCTGCTGGTCGGCAACGCCCCCGGCGCCCCGGCGCTGGAAATCGCCCTGACCGGGCCCCGGCTGCGCTTCAGTCACCCGGTGTGCATCGCCTTGTGCGGCGCGGCGATCGACGCCGAGGCCGATGGCCACGCCATCCCCGGCTGGCGGCCGGTGCTGCTGCCGGCCGGCAGCATGCTCTCGCTGGGGCCATGCCGCGGCGGCGCGCGCGCATGGCTGGCGGTCGGCGGCGGCCTGGCGGTGGCGCCGGTGCTCGGCAGCGCCAGCACCGACCTGCGCGGCGGCTTCGGCGGGCCGTTCGGCGGCCGCGCGCTCGCCAGGGGCGACGTGCTGGAGATCGGCGGCGGCCCGGTTGCGGACGTCCCGCGCCCGCGCATCGCCCCCTGGTGGATCGACGGCGCGCCGGACGTCGGCAGCGCCCTGCCGGCGCGGATCCGCCTGCTGCCGGGCCGCGACGCGACCGCGCCGGCCGAGGCGGTGTTCGGCGGTCGCTGGAAGGTGGCCGCGGCCAGCAATCGGCAGGGCTTGCGCCTCGACGGCGATGCGCTCGCGCTGGCGGAGGCGCGCGAGCGCATCTCCGAACCGGTCGCCCCGGGGACCGTGCAGCTGCCGCCGGACGGGCGCCCGATCGTGCTGTTGGCCGACGCCCAGACCCACGGCGGCTACCCGCGCATCGGCCATGCGATCCGCGCCGACTGGCCGCGGCTGGCGCAGCTGCGCCCGGGGGACGGAGTCGGCTTCGTGCCCTGCACGCCTGCGCAGGCGCATGCGGCCGCTTGCGAACAGCGCCAGCGCCTGAACAGAATCGCGCTGGCGATCCAGGCGAGGCGCGGTGCCGATGGCTAGCAGCATCGATTGCAATTCGGGCGTCGGGCAGCGGCCATGGCGATGCCCCCGAGCCCGCGCCCTGGCCCAGTGCCGCCCGGCCGGGCCCGACGAGGCACGGCAGCGATGACCAGGCGCATCGACTTCAACTGCGACATGGGCGAGGGCTGCGGCGACGATCCGGCGATCGCGCCATGCATCAGCTCGGCCAGCATCGCCTGCGGCGGCCACGCCGGCGACGAGGACACGATGCAGGCGACGGTGGCGCTGTGCCTGCGCCACGGGATTGCGGTGGGGGCCCATCCATCTTTCGAGGACCGGGAGCATTTCGGGCGCCGCGAGCAGGCGCTGGCGCCGGCGGAAATCGCCGCGCTGGTCGGGCGCCAGACGGCGGCGCTGCAGCGCGTCTGCGCCCCAGCCGGCGCGCGGCTGCACCACGTCAAGCCGCACGGCGCGCTGTACAACCTCGCCGCCCGCGACGCGGCGGTGGCCGCCGCCATCGCCGGCGCGGTGCGGGCGCTGGACGAGACGCTGGTGCTGTATGCGCTCGCCGGTTCGGCGCTGGCCCGTGCCGGGCGCGAGGCCGGCCTGCGCGTGGCCGAGGAAGTGTTCGCGGAGCGCGGCTACGACGCCGAGGGGCGGCTGCTGGCGCGAGGGCTGCCCGGCGCGGAGCTCGGCCTGGATGCGGCGATCGCGCAGGTCCGCACGATGTTGCGCGAAGGCGTGGTCGCGGCCGCGGACGGCAGCCGCGTGCCGGTCCGCGCCGACACCCTGTGCCTGCACGGCGACCGCCCCGGCGCCGCCGCCTTCGCGCGCCGCCTGCGCGCGGCGCTCGAGGCGGAGGGCGTCTCCGTCATGGCCCCGGGCGCGTGAGGCACGCAGATCCACCCGCCCCCTGTGGGAGCGACGGAAGTCGCAAGGTCGGCGGGCAGGCCTTGCCTCCGCCCACTCTCCGGCCCCAGTGACATGCCCATGACCCCACCACCCCACAGCGAGCCATCCGCATGAGTTACTGGCCCCTCATCGGCGTCGCCCTGGTGGTGCTGGGATTCGCGCTGCGCATGAACCCGGCGCTGGTCGTCGTCGGCGCCGGCGTGATCACCGGCCTGGTGGCGGGCTACACGCCAGTGGGGGTGCTGGAACTGCTGGGCGAGGCGTTCACCAAGCAGCGCTACCTGGCGATCTTCCTGCTCACGCTGCCGGTGATCGGGCTCCTGGAACGGCACGGGCTGAAGGAGCGCGCGCAGGCGTGGATCGCGACCCTGCGCGGCGCCACCGCCGGACGCCTGCTGATCGTGTACCTGGCGGCGCGCCAGCTCACCGCTGCGCTGGGCCTCAACAGCCTAGGCGGGCATCCGCAGACGGTGCGGCCGCTGCTCTCGCCGATGGCGGAGGGCGCCGCGGAGGCGCGCAATGGCAGGCTCCCGGAAGCCGAACGCGAGCGCCTGAAGGCGCTGTCGGCGGCCACCGACAACGTCGGCCTGTTCTTCGGCGAGGACATCTTCATCGCCTTCGGCGCGGTGCTGCTGATGCAGGGCTTTTTTGCGGAGAACGGCATCGTGCTCGAGCCGCTGCACATCGCGCTGTGGGGTATTCCCACCGCGCTGTGCGCGTTCGCGATCCACGGCGCGCGGCTGTCGCGGCTGGACGGCAGGCTGGCGCGCGAGGCGGCCCGGCTGCAGGCCGTCGACACCGAGGCGGGCACCGCCGGAGGCGGCGAAGCCGCCGGCAGCACCAGTGCGGCCAGCGCGCCCGCGCCCTCCACGGGCATCGCCGGCAGCGGCGCCACGGGCACTGCGGTCCGGACGGCGGCGGACGCCACCACCGGGGCAACCGGCCCGGCGGCCTCAGCCGCCGGCGCACCCGATCGCGACCCCGCCGCCGGAGGATCCGCACCGTGATCACGCTGCAGTGGGTCTACTGGCTCACCGGGCTGTACCTGGCGGCGGTGGCGGTGCTGGGCTGGCGCGACCGCGGCAACCCGCGCCGCCGCACCACCGCGCTGTTCTGGGGCCTGCTGGCGGCGATGCTGCTGTTCGCCGAGCGGCTGCCGGGGGCAGTGGTGGGCGCGGTGGTGGTGGCCCTGGCGATGCTGGCCGGCTTCGGCGGCCTGGGCCGCGGCCGCTACCGCGAAAGCTCGCCCGAGGAGAAACGCAGCGAGGCGCGGCGCCTGGGCAACCGGCTGTTCTGGCCGGCCCTGCTGATCCCGCTGGTCACGGTGCTGGTGGCGGTGGTGCTGGCCGACGTCGAGATCGCCGGCCTGCGGCTGTTCGGCGCGGAGCTGACCACGCTGGTCGGCCTGGGCGTGGCCTGCGTGCTGGCGGTGGCGGCGGCGTGCCGGCTGACCCGGCAGTCGCCGGTGTCGGCGGTGGAGCAGTCGCGGCGCTTGATCGATGCGATCGGCTGGGCGGCGCTGCTGCCGCTGCTGCTGGCCACGCTGGGCAGCGTGTTCGCCGCGGCCGGCGTGGGCGAGGCGGTGGCGGGGGTGGTGGGCGCGGTGATTCCGGTGGAGAACCGCTTCGTGGTGGTGCTGGCCTACGCCCTGGGCATGGCGCTGTTCACCATGATCATGGGCAACGCCTTCGCCGCGTTCCCGGTGATGACCGGCGGCATCGCGCTGCCGCTGCTGGTCGGGGTGCACGGCGCCGATGCCGCATCGCTGGCGGCGATCGGCATGCTCTCCGGCTACTGCGGCACCCTGCTCACGCCGATGGCGGCCAACTTCAACCTGGTGCCGGCGGCGCTGCTGGAGCTGAAGGATCCGTACGCGGTGATCCGCCAGCAGGTGGCCACGGCGCTGCCGCTGCTGGCTTGCAACGTGCTGCTGATGTACTTCATCGTGTTCCGGTGATGGCGATGCCTCCAGTCTTTCGCAGCGGACTTCCGCGGGATCGCCGGCGGCGCCGGCTTTCGCGCGCATGGCGCGCTCCTTCGGGGGTCGAACGCCTTGCGGCGATGGCCGCCCTCCCCTTGCCCATGGCGGCAAGGGTGCCGTCGACGCGCACCGCCTGCGGCGACCCGTGGCCCGCGACCCGGCCCGGGCCCGCCTGATGGCCAGGCGGGCGATCCGGAACATGCCGACGGTGCTGCTGACCGGGTTCGCCCCGTTCGGCGGCGAGGCGGTCAACCCGAGCTGGCAGGCCGTGGCGTCGCTGCAGGGCGCGCGCATCGCCGGGCATCGCGTCGTCGCCCGGGAGCTGCCGGTGGAGTTCGGCACTTCGCTGCGGGCGCTGCGCGCGGCGATCCGCGAGGTCGTCCCGGCGCTGGTGCTGTGCGTGGGCCAGGCCGGCGGCCGCGCACGGCTGTCGCTGGAGCGGGTGGCGATCAACGTCGACGACGCGCGCATTCCCGACAACGCCGGCGCGCGGCCGGTGGACTGCGCGGTGGTGGCGGACGGACCGGCGGCGTACTTCGCCACCCTTCCGATCAAGGCGATGCTGGCGGCGCTGGGCGAAGCCGGCATCCCGGCCGAGGTGTCGCAGAGCGCCGGCACCTATGTGTGCAACCACGTGTTCTACGGGCTGATGCATGCGCTGCGCGCGCGGCGGGTGCGCGGGGGGTTCATCCACATCCCCTATTCGCCGGAGCAGGCCGCGCGGCACCCGGGTGCGCCGAGCATGGCCGTGGAGACCGTGGTGGCCGGCCTGCGGGTGGCCCTGCGCACCGCGCTGGCGACCGGCGCCGACCTGCGCGTCAGCGCCGGCGCCGAGCATTAGCCGGAGACGCGCCCGAACTCGCAGGAGCGGCCCATGGCCGCGAAGGCCGCGGGAAATCCGGTTGGCGCGCGCGATCGGCCGGTGGGGCGCCGTGATGGCTCAGGTGCGCGGCAGGGTCACGCCGCGCTGGCCCTGGTACTTGCCGCCGCGGTCCTTGTAGGAGGTCTCGCAGACCTCGTCGGACTGGAAGAACAGCATCTGCGCCACGCCCTCGTTGGCGTAGATGCGCGCCGGCAGCGGGGTGGTGTTGCTGAATTCCAGGGTCACGTGGCCCTCCCACTCCGGCTCCAGCGGGGTGACGTTGACGATGATGCCGCAGCGCGCGTAGGTGCTCTTGCCCAGGCACACCACCAGCACGTCGCGCGGGATGCGGAAATACTCGACGGTGCGCGCCAGCGCGAACGAGTTCGGCGGGATGATGCACTCGTCGGCTTCGATATCGACGAAGCTCTTCGGATCGAAGTGCTTCGGGTCGACGATCGTCGAGTTGATGTTGGTGAAGACCTTGAACTCGCGCGAGCAGCGCACGTCGTAACCGTAGCTGGAGGTGCCGTAGCTGACGATGCGGTGGCCGTCGGCGGCGTGCTTGACCTGGCCCGGCTCGAACGGCTCGATCATGCCGCCGTTCTCGGCCATGCGCCGGATCCAGAGGTCGCTCTTGATGCTCATGCGGTGCGGTCCGGCCAGTGCGGAGAAGCCGGGTATTGTAGGGGTGGAACCCCCGCCCTTCATCTCGGGGCCACCGCTCGCAGAAGCGACGGCTGTGGCGACACCGCGGAACCGGGCCGCCCCGGTCTTCACGGCGCCGGGGCGGCCCGTTGCGGCTGCCGTCGCTCCCACGAAGCCCGGCGCCTTCGCCTGGGCGGACACGACCGCTCCGGCGCTGCCGGGGCCGCTACGGTGGCCCGGCCGGCCAGCGGTGGTGGCCGCCGCGCTCAGGTGGGGGCAGACGTCGAACGCGCGACCGGCCGAGCGCCCGCGGCCGACGTCACACCAGCGACGCCGAGATCGGCATCGACGCGCGCGGCCGCTTGCCCAGCTCCTCGACCAGCCGGTGCGCGGTGTCGCGATAGGCCTGGGCCGCGGCGGAGTCCGGCTGCGCCGCCACCACCGGCACCCCGGCGTCGCCCTGCTCGCGGATGCCGCCTTCCAGCGGCAGCGATCCCAGCAGCGGCACCCCGTACTGCTCGGCCATGCGCGCGCCGCCGCCCTGGCCGAACAGGTGCTCGACGTGGCCGCAGTTCGAGCACACGTGCTGGGCCATGTTCTCGACCAGGCCGAGCACCGCCACGTCCACCTTGCGGAACATCTGCAGCGCCTTGCGCGCGTCCAGGGTGGCCACGTCCTGCGGGGTGGTGACGATGACCGCGCCGGCCACCGGGATCTTCTGCGCCAGGGTCAGCTGGATGTCGCCGGTGCCCGGCGGCAGGTCGACGATGAGGTAGTCGAGGCCGTTCTCGCCGCCCCACAGGGTCTCGCCCAGCAGCTGGGTGAGCGCCGAGGTGGCCATCGGCCCGCGCCAGATCATCGGCGTGTCCTGCTCGACCAGCAGGCCGATCGACATCGCCTCGATGCCGTGCGCGCGCATCGGCACGATCGACTTGCCGTCCGGGCTGTCGGGGCGCCCGGACAGGCCAAGCATGGTGGGGATGCTGGGCCCGTAGACGTCGGCATCGAGCACGCCGATCCGCGCGCCCTCGCCGGCCAGCGCCAGCGCCAGGTTCACCGCGGTGGTCGACTTGCCCACCCCGCCCTTGCCCGAGCCGATCGCGATGATGTTGCGGACCCGCGGCAGCGGCTTGAGGCTGCCCTGGACGGCGTGCGCCTGGGTGCGGGTGGATGGTGTTTCCGTTTTCATCCCCCCAGTCTACTCCTGGCCCCGACTGCGACCCCGCGCCGGCTCATGAATGGACGGTGCGGCGGCGGACCCGCCGCCGCACCGATCGGTTATAAAGGCGCTGACCTGCCGCCTGGCCGGGGCCGGACCGACTGATCATTCGGAGGGAATCATGTCCATGTCCATACGCTCAATCGCACTCGTCGTGCTCGCGGCACTGCCGCTGATGGCCGGCGCCCAGGACGGCCCCACCGGCCGCTGGAAGACCATCGACGACGAGACCGGCCGCGCCAAGTCGATCGTCGAGATCACCGAGGCCGCCGACGGCACCCTGACCGGCCGGGTGGTGGAGATCCTGCAGTCCGACCGCGGCCCCAACCCGACCTGCGACAAATGCAGCGGCGAGCGCAAGGACCAGCCGATCGAGGGCATGACCATTCTCTGGGGCCTGGAACGCGACGGCGACGCCTGGTCCGGCGGTACCATTCTCGACCCGGCCAAGGGCAAGACCTACCGCTCGAAGGCGCAGCTGATCGAACCCAACCGGCTCGGCGTGTCCGGCTGCGTGGCCTTCATCTGCCGCGAGCAGGTCTGGCAGCGGGAGTGAGCCTCCCGCGGCGCTGAACCCCGAACGGCCCGGCTCCCGCCGGGCCGTTCGCGTTTGGGACGATGGGGAGGCGAAGCACCGCGCCGCAGCCCGCGCGGGCGGCGGGAGCCCGCGGCGGGCATGCGATAATCGCCGGCCGTCCCCGCGCCGGCCGCCATGTCCCGCACCGCGATCGTCACCACCGCCCTGCCCTATGCCAACGGCCCGCTGCACCTGGGCCACCTGGTGGGCTACATCCAGGCCGACATCTGGGTGCGGGCGCGGCGAATGGCCGGCCAGACCACCCACTTCGTCTGCGCCGACGACACCCACGGCACCCCGATCATGCTCGCCGCGGAGAAGGCCGGCACCACTCCGGAGGTCTTCATCGCCGCGGTGCAGGCCGGGCACGAGCGCGACTTCGCCGACTTCGGGGTCGCGTTCGACCACTACGACTCCACCCATTCGGCGCGCCACCGCACGCTCACCGAGGCGTTCTACGCCAAGCTCGAGCGCAACGGCCACATCGCGCGGCGCGCGGTCGAGCAGTTCTACGATCCGGCCAAGGGCATGTTCCTGCCCGACCGCTACATCAAGGGCACCTGCCCCAACTGCGGCACGCCCGACCAGTACGGCGACAACTGCGAGCACTGCGGCGCCACCTACGCGCCGACCGACCTGAAGGAGCCGCGCTCGGTGCTGTCCGGGGCGACGCCGGAGCTGCGCGAGTCGGAGCACTTCTTCTTCGAGGTCGGCGACTTCGAGCCGTTCCTGCGCGAGTGGCTGCAGGGCGGCGTGGCGCCGCCCGGGGTCAAGGCCAAGCTGCGCGAGTGGCTCGACGGCGAGGGCGGGCTGCGCGCCTGGGACATCTCCCGCGACGCGCCCTACTTCGGGTTCCAGATCCCCGGCCATCCGGGCAAGTTCCTGTACGTGTGGCTGGACGCGCCGATCGGCTACCTCAGCAGCTTCCAGGCCCTGTGCGAGCGCGAGGGGCTGGATTTCTTCGGTTTCCTGGCGCCGGGCTCGGACTCCGAGCTGCACCACTTCATCGGCAAGGACATCGTGAACTTCCACGGCCTGTTCTGGCCCGCGGTGCTGCACGGCGCCGGCTTCCGCGCGCCGACCCGGCTGCACGTCAACGGCTATCTCACCGTCGACGGCGCCAAGATGTCGAAGTCGCGCGGCACCTTCGTGATGGCGCGCACCTACCTGGACTGTGGGCTGCCCCCCGAGGCGCTGCGCTACTACTACGCCGCCAAGTCCTCCGGCGGCGTCGACGACCTCGACCTGAACCTGGCCGACTTCGTCGCCCGGGTGAACGCCGACCTGGTCGGCAAGTTCGTCAACCTCGCCAGCCGCTGCGCCGGCTTCATCGGCAAGCGCTTCGACGGCCGCCTGGCGGCGGCGCTGCCGGAGCCGGCCATGTACGACCGCTTCGTCGCCGGGCTGGCGCCGATCCGCGAGGCCTACGGCCGCAACGACGCCGCGGCCGCGCTGCGCGCGGCGATGGCGCTGGCCGACGAGGCCAATCGCTACATCGACGAGAAGAAGCCCTGGGTGATCGCCAAGGCCCCCGGCGCCGAGGCCGAACTGCAGGCGGTGTGCACCCAGGGGCTGAACCTGTTCCGGGTGCTGGCGGCGGCGCTGCGCCCGGTGCTGCCGGCGCTGGCGGCGCAGGTGGAGCACTTCCTCGCCGCGCCGATGGGGCAGTGGCGGGACCTCGATGCCCCGCTCCTGGACCATCCGATCCAGCCGTACGCGCCGCTGTTCACCCGACTCGACCCGAAGCAGATCCAAGCCATGACCGAAGCCAGCCGCGACACCATGGGGGGCGCTGCCGCCGGCGCCGCGACGCCCGATGCCGAATCCACCAAGGGCAAGCCCGAGCCTGCCAAGGCGGGCGCCCAGGGCAGCAAGGCCGGCGGAAAAGTCGCTCCCCAGCAAGCCGGCACGATCGCCATCGACGATTTCGCGAAACTCGACCTGCGCATCGGCCGGGTGCTGGCCTGCGAGTTCGTGGAGGGTTCGGACAAGCTGCTGCGCTTCGAGCTGGATGCCGGCGAGCTCGGCCGGCGCCAGATCTTCTCCGGCATCCGCGCCAGCTACGGCGAGCCGGACACGCTGGTCGGACGCAACGTGGTGTTCATCGCCAACCTGGCGCCGCGCAAGATGCGCTTCGGGCTGAGCGAGGGCATGATCCTGTCGGCCGGTTTCGATGGCGGCGCGCTGGCGCTGCTGGACGCCGACCAGGGCGCGCAGCCGGGCATGCCGGTGCGGTGAACGGCCACCGATGAGCGGCAGCGCCGACATCGTCGAGCGCATCGACCGGCTGCTGCCGCAGACCCAGTGCCGGCAGTGCGGCTTCGACGGGTGCCGGCCGTACGCGGTGGCCCTCGCCGCCGGCGATGCCGACATCGACCGCTGCCCGCCCGGCGGCGACGCCGGCGCGCGGGCGCTGGCGCGGCTGCTCGGGCGCGAACCGCGGCCCTACGACCGCACGCGCGGCGAGCACGCTCCGGTCCCGCAGGTGGCGCTGGTGGTCGAGGCCGACTGCATCGGCTGCACCAAGTGCATCCAGGCCTGCCCGGTGGACGCCATCGTCGGCGGCGCCAAGGCCATGCACACCGTCATCGAGCCGCTGTGCACCGGGTGCGAACTGTGCCTGCCCGCCTGCCCGGTGGACTGCATCGTGATGATCGCGGCAGCGCCCAACGGGAGCTGCGCTCCGGCCGCCGCTACGCCGCTGGATCCGTCGCCCCTGTAGGAGCGGCCCATGGCCGCGAAGGCCGCGGGCGCCTCCGATCCGGATGGCGGCGATTCCCGGCGGTGGCGGCCATGGGGGCTTTCGCGTGCATGGCACGCTCCTACGGGGAGCAGGCCGCTGCGTGACCTGTAGGCGCGGCCGATGGCCGCGACCGGGACGTCCGCCGCATCAGCGGCACGCCGTGCAGATCCGCTCCACCTCGAGTCCCTTCACTTCCAGCTTGGCGACCACACCGTCTTCGCCGAGCAGGTGCAGCGCGCCGACCACGACCAGGGCGTCGCCTTCCTCGGCCAGGATCGCCTCCAGCTTCGGCACCCAGGCGTCGTTGCGCTCGACGTTGATGCGGCGGTACAGCTCCGGGAACTGTTCGCGCATCTGCGCGGCCATGCCTTCCCACATGCCCTGCGCATCGCCGTCGCGCCAGGCCTTGTGCAGCTTCTCGATCTCCTCGCGGCCCTTGTCGCCGGTGGCCTTCAGCGATTCCTGCAGGAACTGCAGCTGCTCCTTGCGATCCATGCCGTCGAGGAAGGCGATCTGCTGCTCGCCGGTCTCCAGCCCCGAGGTGGGCTTGCCGGCATCGGCGGCGCGCTTGGCCAGGTGCGCGTCCAGCCCCAGCGCGGGGTCCAGGCCGTACTTGGTCATCTCGGTGATGGTGACCATCAGGCCCACGAACCAGGGTTCGAACATCTGCAGCACCTGCGGGGTGAGCTGCATCTTCTGCAGGTTGGAGGCGTTCGCGGCCAGCCAGCCCTGCAGCTCCGCGGCGGTGCCGGGCGGCAGCTCGCTGTCGAGCTGGGTGCCGTCGGTGCGCATCGCCGCCTGGCCCATCTTCATGCCCAGGGTGGGCGAGTTCATCTCTTCCGGCGGGATCTCGAACACCAGCCGCTCGGCATCGTCGAACGCGGCATCGACGTCCGCCGAAAGCGGGTAGTCGCCGGGCTTGA
This sequence comes from Luteimonas endophytica, assembly GCF_029887875.1. Classification (GTDB taxonomy): domain Bacteria; phylum Pseudomonadota; class Gammaproteobacteria; order Xanthomonadales; family Xanthomonadaceae; genus Luteimonas; species Luteimonas endophytica. Next base: position 306,203 of record NZ_JARXRM010000043.1, on the reverse strand, counting down.
GCAGGTGGAACGAGCCGAGCAGATAGACCGTGCTGTCCTCGTCCGAGACCTTCCACAGCAGCGGCACCGGCGGCGCGCCGGCGGCGGCCGGCGCCTCGGGCGCGGCGCGGGGCTTCTCGGCGTGGACGCCGCCGACCAGGGCGATGGCGAACGCGGCCAGCAGCAGCGGCTTGAACGGGATTCGTTTCGACAGGCGCATGAAGACGTCCTTGCTTTGCGTGGGAAGAGTTCGCCCGGAATCAGCTGGCGGGCTTGGCGTAGGCCTTCTCGCCGGCGGTGATGCGCAGGTCGAGGCGGTTCTCGGGCGGCGGCAGCGGGCAGGTCGCGTGCGCGGTGAAGGCGCACGGCGGATTGTAGGCGCGGTTGAAGTCGAGCGTCACGTTGCCCTGCGCGTCGGGCGCGTCGGTGTACAGGTATCGCCCGGCGCCGTAGCTGCCCTGGCCATTGGTGCGGTCGGCGAGGATCAGGAACAGCGCGCCCTCGCCGCCCTCCAGCGCCTCGAGCCGGTACTGCTGGCCGTCGCGCTCGAACTCGACCGCGCCGGGGTTGGGCTGCGCTTCGACGATGCCGATGATGTTGGCGATCTCGATGGTGCGGCCCGGCGGGTGCGCCACGAACTTGCCCTGCACCCGCCAGCCGGGGTCCATCGGCCAGTAGTCGAGCCCGGCGAAGCCGGTGCGCCCCTCGGCCTCGTCGTGGCGGACGCGCAGCGCACGGCGGCCGCCGCGGGCGATGACCGAGATCTCGCCCTTGCCGTCGTCGAAGCCGATCGTGCTCGGCGTCGCGCTGAAGTCGTCGTGCAGTTCCACGCGTCCGGTCAGCGGTTCGCCGTCGAGGGTCAGCTCGACGTCCTTCTCCGGAGTGAAGAACAGGCGCCCGCCCTCCTGCTGCAACAGCCCGATCCGCGGCGGGCCCTTGGCCAGGCGCAGGCCGCTGCCGCTGCCGACGTAGTGCGCCTTGAGCTCGATCCAGTGCAGGCCGATCAGGCCGGTCCAGCCGTCAGGCGCCAGCAGGCTCTCGCGGCGCTGCTCGCGCCAGGCTTCCTGTTCGCGCACGAACGCCGCGTCCGCGCCGGGCACCGCGGCGATCTCCGCGGTCTCGGCCGCCGGTTCCGCATCGGCTCCGGCCATTGCCGCCGCATCCTCCGGGCTCTGCGGCGTGCGCCCGCAGCCGGCCACGAACGCGGCCAGCGCCGCGGCGATCCACACAGACTTTCCGGTCATCCCCATCTCAGCGCCCCCGCATGAACCAGCGATCGATTTCCGACAGGCCGAAGCGCGCCCAGGTCGGGCGCCCATGATTGCATTGTCCGGAACGCTCCGTCTCCTCCATCTGCCGGAGCAGGGCGTTCATTTCGGGCACGGTGAGCCGGCGGTTGGCGCGCACCGCGCCGTGGCAGGCCATGGTCGAGAGCAGCTCGTCGCGCGCACCGGCGACGCGGCGGCTGGCGCCGTGCTCGCGCAGGTCGGCCAGCACGTCGCGCAGCAGCGCCTCGGTGTCGCCTTCGGCCAGCAGCGCCGGCACCGCGCGCAGGAGCAGCGACTGCGGGCCGGCGCGGGTCACCTCGAAGCCGAGCTCGGCCAGCGTGGCCGACTCGCGCTCGGCCACCTCGGCTTCGCGCTCGGACACGGCCACCGTCTGCGGCACCAGCAAGGGCTGGGTGCGCAGGCCCTCGCTGTCGTGCGCGGCCTTCAGCTTCTCGTAGCCGATGCGCTCGTGGGCGGCGTGCATGTCCACCACCACCAGGCCGTCGGCGCACTGGCTGAGGATGTAGATGCCGTGCAGCTGCGCCAGCGCGTAGCCGAGCGGCGGCGGCGCGGCGTCGTCGTGCGCGGGCATGGGCGTGGCCACCGCGCCGGCCGGTGCGCCCGGGCCGCCGGTGCCGGGCGCGCCGTACAGTGCGGCATAGCCGGCGCGCGCCTCCTCGACGCGCAGCGCCAGCCCGGACTGGTCGCGGGCGCTCGGCTGCCAGGACACCGCGCCGCCGGCACCCGCCCCGGCGGCGAACGCCGGCTGGGTGCCCGGCGCCTGCGCCGGCGCCTGCTGCAGCCCGGCACGGGTGCCGGCCAGCGCGTCGTGCAGGCTGCGGTAGACGAAGTCGTGCACCAGCCGCGCGTCGCGGAAACGCACTTCGTGCTTGGCCGGGTGGACGTTGACGTCGACGCGGTGCGGATCGAGTTCGAGGAACAGCACGTACGCCGGCTGGCGGCCGTGGTAGAGCACGTCGGCGTACGCCTGGCGGACCGCGTGCGCCACGCTGCGGTCGCGGATCGCGCGGCCGTTGACGTAGAGATACTGCTGGTCGGCGCTGGCACGCGAATAGGCCGGCTGCGCGATCCAGCCGTGCAGCCGCAGCCCGGCGCCCTCGTGCTCGACCCGCAGCGCATGTTTGGCGAACTCGGCGCCGAGGGTCTCGTGCAGGCGCTCGTCGGAGAACAGCGCGCCGCCGCCGCGGTAGCGCCGCGCCGGCTTGCCGTTGTGCGAGACCCGCAGCTCGACGTCCGGCCGCGCCAGCGCCAGCGAGCGCAGCCACTCCTCGATGTGCCCCAGCTCGGTGCGCTCGGCGCGCAGGAATTTGCGCCGCGCCGGCACGTTGAAGAACAGGTCGCGCACCTCGACGGTGGTGCCCTGCGGATGCGGCTTGGGCGTGACCTCGCCGACCCGCCCGCCGTCGACCGCGAGCGCGGCGCCGTGTTCATCGGCGGCGCGGCGCGAGACGATGCGCAACCGGCTGACCGAGGCGATCGACGGCAGCGCCTCGCCGCGGAAGCCCAGCGTGGCCACCGCTTCGAGGTCGTCGAGCGAGGCGATCTTGCTGGTGGCGTGGCGCGATACCGCCAGCGGCAGGTCGCCCGGGGCCATGCCGCCGCCGTCGTCGCGGATCCGCACCAGGCGGACCCCGCCCTCCTCCAGGTCGACGTCGACGCGGGTGGCGCCGGCGTCGAGGGCGTTCTCGACCAGCTCCTTGACCACGGAGGCCGGGCGCTCGACCACCTCGCCAGCGGCGATCTGGTTGATCAGGGTGTCGGGAAGCTGGCGGATGCTCAAGCTGCGGGCGGTTGCGCGCTGCGGCGCTGCGGTTCGGATCAGCGCTGATGATAGCGGCAGCGGCGGCGGCGTGGCCGCCGGGCGCCGCTCGCTCGCAGGAGCGTGCCATGCACGCGAGACGGCGATTCCGGCCATGCCCGGAATCGCCGCCGGCCCCGCCGGAGCCACCCGAGGCCTTCGCGGCCATGGGCCGTTCCCACGAGAACGCGTGCGCCGCGGGGAGCGCGCGGTGTGCAGCGCGGCGCGGAGGAGCCACGCGCCCGCGCCCGGGCGGCGCGCCTTGCGCTAGCTAGGGGCTGCCGCCGCCGGCCGCGCCGGTGCCGCTGCCGCCGCTCGCGGCGGCCGCGCGCGCGGCGTACAGCGTGCCCGGGGGCGGCTGCGAGGAGAAATAGGTGTTGACGCCGTCGAGCACGGCGCGCGCCACGGTGCGCTGGAATGCCGGGTCGACCAGGCGCCGCTCCTCCTCGGGATTGGAGAGGAACGCGGTCTCGACCAGCATCGCCGGCATGTCCGAGGTGCGCAGCACCGCGAAGTTGGCGCGCTCGATGTGGGGCTTGTGGTTGTTGCCGATGCGCTTGAGGCCGTCGAGGATGTGGCTGCCGGCGTCCTCCGACGCCTTCATCTGGCCGCTCTGGGTGAGGTCGAGCAGCACCGAGGCCAGGGTATCGTCGGTTTCCTGCAGGCGCACGCCGCCGATCAGGTCGGCCGCGTTCTCCTTGTCCGCCAGCCAGCGCGCGCGCTGCGAGGAGGCGCCGCGCAGCGACAGCACGTACACCGACGAGCCCTTGGCGTTGCGGTTGTGGGCGGCATCGGCGTGGATCGAGATGAACATGTCGGCGCCGGCCTCGCGCGCCAGCTGGGCGCGGCGGTTGAGCGGGATGAACACGTCGCGGTCGCGGGTGAGGTACGAGCGCAGGCCGGGGGTGGCGTCGATCTGGCGGCCGAGTTCGCGGGCGATCGCCAGGGTGATGTCCTTCTCGCGCTTGCCGGTCGGGCCCACGGCGCCCGGATCCTGGCCACCGTGGCCCGGGTCGATGGCGATCACGAGCGGGCGCATGCCGGCCATCGGCGCGCGCGGCAGCGGGGTCGGCGCGGGCTGCGCGCTGGCCTGGGACTGGGATTGGGATTGGGGCTGGACTGTCGTCGTCGCCGCCACCGCCGGCGCGGACTGCGGGGGGGGGTCAGGCGCAGCCGCGGCGGACGCGGAAGCGACCCCGGAGACCAGCCGGGAAGTCGCGTCCCTGGAGGCGGCAGCCGGGTCCGGCGTTCCGGCGCCCGGAGGCGGCCGCGCGGCGGCCGCGGCGTTGCCCGGCGTGGTCGCGGCCGGCTGCGCGACCCGGGCGATGACCTGCCCGATCGGATCGCCGCCGGCGTCGCCCGGCCACTCGACCACCAGCCGCACGCCGTCGGCACCCGGCTCGAAGCGGGGCCGCAGCGCCACCACGGCCTCGGCCAGATCGAAGACGATCCTGGTGACGCCCGGCTCGGGTTGCCCGCTGCGCACCGCCCGCACCAGCCCGGCCGGGGCCGGCAGCGCGACGCCCTTGCCCAGCGAGACCCCGGGCAGGTCCACCACCAGGCGGTCCGGGTTGGCCAGCGAGATCACCTTGTATTCGGTTTCCGCCGGCAGGGCGAACTCGGCGCGGGTGCCGGTGGCACCGGCATCCAGCCGCAAGTGCTTGATTTCAGAAGCCGAGGCAGCGCCGCACGCCAGTCCGGCCAGCAGGACCAGACGGATCAGGATTTCCTGGAGCGGGGTTCCCCGGCGGCGCATGCGCGCTAGTCAAGCACCAAGCCAGATGCTTTGCAAGCGGTTTTCCTTTGTAAATCCGGGCCCTGGCGGCTGTTCCTGCAGTCACGGTTCAGGAAGGACCCGCAACTCGGACCCGGGATCGGCCAGCGCCGGCGCCCGCAGCCAGGCGGCGCCCCGCTGGCCGCCCGGCAGCAGCCGGGCGTCGCGGCCGGGGCCTGCGATCGCCAGCTCGACCGACAGGTCGGGGGCCGGGAGCGCGCCGGCGCCGCGCTCCGGCCATTCCACCAGCCACAGCGCCGCCCGGGCCTCGTCGAGACCCAGGAACTCGAGCTCGCCGGGGTCGCCGATCCGGTAGAGATCCAGGTGCACGGCCTCGCCGCCCCCCGCCAGCGGGTAGCGCTCCACCAGGGTGTAGGTCGGGCTGCGCACCGTGCCGGCGACGCCGAGCGCGCGCAGCCAGGCGCGCGCCAGGGTGGACTTGCCGGCGCCCAGATCGCCGTGCAGGTAGACCACGGCGGCGGCCGGCGCGCTGGCGGCGAGCGCGCGTGCCAGCGCGCCGGTCGCTGCCTCGTCGGCCAGGTGCAGGCGCAAGCCGCCGCTCAAGGATTCACCAGGCGCCGCAGCTGCGCGATCAGGTCGCTGGGCAGCAGCCCGCGCTCGCCGCCGGCCGCGGCGGCATCGCCGGCGGCGGCATGCAGCAGCGCGCCGGTGGCGGCGGCCTCGAACGCGGGAAACCCCTGCGCACGCAAGGCGGCAATGCAGCCGGTCAGCACGTCGCCCATGCCGCCGACCGCCATGCCGGGGTTGCCGGCGGCGATCACCCGCGGGCGCTGCCCGGGCGCGGCCACCACGGTGCCGGCGCCCTTCAGCACGACCGCGCAGCCGAAACAGGCGCACAGCAGCCGCGCGGCCGCGAAGCGGTTGGCCTGGATCTCGCGGGTGGAGATGCCCAGCAGGCGCGCCGCCTCGCCCGGATGCGGCGTGAGCACCGCGTCGGCCGGCGGCGACTGCGCATGGCTGGCGAGCAGGTTGAGCGCGTCGGCGTCGAGCACCAGCGGCCTGCCGCTGGCGAGCGCGGCCTGGTGGAGCGCCCGGCCCCACGCCTCCTGGCCCAGCCCGGGGCCGACCGCCAGGACGCCGGCACGCTGCACCAGCGGCGCCAGCGCGGACTCCGATTCCACCGCCTGCACCATCGCCTCGGGGCAGCGCGCCAGCAATGGCGCCACGTGCGCGGGGCGCGTGGCCACGCTGACCAGGCCGGCGCCGCTGCGCAGCGCGGCCTCGGCGGCCAGCAGCACCGCGCCGCCCTTGCCTTCGTCGCCGCCGATGCAGAGCACGTGCCCGGAGCCGCCCTTGTGGCTGTTGCGCGGACGCGGCGCGAAGCGCGCGGCCAGCATCGAAGCGTCCAGGCAGGCGGCGACCGCTTCGAAACGGTTCAGCAGATCCGCCGGCAAGCCCAGGGAGGCCAGCGCCAGCAGGCCGACGTGGTCCAGCGCGGCGCCGGTGCGCAGGCCGGCGTGCGCGGCGAGGAACTGCACGGTGACGTCGGCGCGCACCGCGGAGCCGGGCACGTCGCCGCTGTCGGTGTCCACGCCGCTCGGCGCATCCAGCGCCAGCACCGGCGCGCCGCTGGCCGCGATCGCTTCGATCAGTGCGCCGCAGGCGGCGTCCGGCGCCCGCGACAGGCCGATCCCGAACAGCGCGTCGACCACCGCGTCGGCGCCGGGCAGTGCGCCGTCGAACTCCAGCACCCGGCCGCCTGCGGCGAGGTAGTCGGCGCAGGCGCGGCGCGCAAGCTCGGTGCCCGGCGCATGCGCGGCCAGCCGCACCGCGCGCACCTCGCAGCCCGCGGCATGCGCATGGGTGGCCAGCACGTAGCCGTCGCCGCCGTTGTTGCCGGGGCCGCAGACCACCACGATGCGCCGGGCCTGCGGCCAGTGCCGCAGCAGTTCGCGCCAGGCGGCTTCGCCCGCGCGGCGCATCAGCTCGAAGGCATCGCCGCCCAGCCGGGCGCTGGCGGCGGCTTCGAGCGCGCGCAGCGCGGCGCCGTCGTACAGGCCCGGCGGAGGCGGGCCTGGCGACGACGGGGCCGGGTCGCGCGGAAGGTCGGCGCTCATGGGCCGGATTCTATACTCGGCCGATGACAGCCACGCCCGCACCGGCCACCCCCGCGGCCGATCCCGCCGCGCTCGCGGCGCGGATCCGCGCGCTGGCGCGCGAGGCCGGCTTCCAGCGCTGCGGCATCGCCGGGATCGAGCTGGGCGAGGACGAAGCGCACCTGCGCGACTGGCTGGCGCGGGGGCTGTACGGTTCGATGGAATGGATGGCGCGGCACGGCGACAAGCGTTCGCGGCCGCGCGAGCTGGTGCCCGGCACGCTGCGGGTGATCTCGGTCGGGCTCGACTACGGCCGCAACGACGACGACGACGCCTGGCGCACGCTCGCCGACGGCGAACGCGCCTACGTCGCGCGCTACGCGCTGGGGCGCGACTACCACAAGCTGATGCGCGGCCGCCTGCAGAAGCTGGCCGAGCGCATCGCCGCCCAGATCGGTCCGTTCGGGCACCGGGTGTTCGTGGATTCCGCGCCGGTGCTGGAGCGGGCGCTGGCGCGCAACGCCGGGCTGGGCTGGATCGGCAAGCACACCTGCCTGATCGACCGCGACGGCGGTTCCTGGTTCTTTCTCGGCGAGATCTACGTCGACCTGCCGCTACCGGTGGATGCGCCGGCCAGCGCGCACTGCGGCAGCTGCACGCGCTGCATCGACATCTGCCCGACCGCGGCGATCGTGGCCCCGCACCGGCTCGATGCGCGGCGCTGCATCAGCTACCTGACGATCGAGCACGAGGGCGCGATCCCCGAACCGCTGCGCCCGGCGATCGGCAACCGCATCTTCGGCTGCGACGACTGCCAGCTGGTCTGCCCCTGGAACAAGTTCGCCCGGCGTACAGACGAACCGGACTTCCGCGCCCGCAACGGCCTGGACACCGCGAGCCTGGCGGAGCTGTTCGCCTGGGACGAGGCGGAATTCCTGCGCCGCACCGAGGGCTCGGCGATCCGCCGCAGCGGCCACCGCCGCTGGCTGCGCAACATCGCGGTGGCGCTGGGCAATGCGCCGACCACGCCGGAGGTGGTCGGCGCGCTGCGCGCGCGCGCCGACGCGGCGGACGGGGTCGTGCGCGAGCACGTGGCCTGGGCACTGGCGCGCCACGGCGCCGGCTGACCGCCCGGCACCGGCCGGCCGCGAGCGTGCGGCTTCGTAGGCGCGTGCCATGCACGCGAAGGCCGGCGCGGTCGGACAACTCCGGGATCGCCGCCACGCCGGCCGGAGGCATCCGCGGCTTTCGCGGCCATGGGCCGCTCCTACCGGGGCGGTTCAGGCGCTCGTGGCCGGCGCGTGCCGCGCCATCAGGTGGACGTCGACGTAGTCGCCGTCGCGCAGCGCGTAGCCGCGGGCGATGCCTTCCCGGACGAAACCGTGCCGTTCGTACAGCGCGATGCCAGGGGCGTTGTCGGTGTACACCTCCAGCTCAAGCCGGCGCACGCCGTGCCAGCGTTCGGCGGTGTCGATGACCGCCTGCAGCAGCTGCGCGCCGATGCCCTGCGCCTGCCGCGACTGCGCCACCGCCATGCCGAGGTTGGCAGCGTGGCGCCGGCGCGGGTTCTGGAACACTTCGAAGCCGGCACCACCCACCAGCGCGCCATGGTCGTCGATCGCCACCAGCTGCACGATGTGCTTCGGCAGATCCGCCAGGGCGTTCTGCCATGCGGCCAGCGACGGGAACGGCGGCTGCAGCGTGCCGGCATACGCGCCCCGCTCGGAAAACAGCGTGTAGAGCCCGCCGGCGTCCACCGGCTCGGCATGGCGGATGCGGATCGCCTCGTTCAAGGGCCGCGGTGCCAGGCCATCGCGCACGAAACGACTGCGCAGGACATGGCGCAGCGCGCGCCGGCATCGCCCGGTCTGGCGTGGCGGATACGGATCGCGCCGGTCAAGCGCCGCTGCGCCGGCGCGCCGCGATTTCGTCGAGCAGCGCGCGGGTGACCGGATCGGAGACTTCCGCGCCCTCGCCCCTCACCGCCGGCAGCAGCTCGCCGGCGATGCGCTTGCCCAACTCCACGCCCCACTGGTCGAAGGCGTTGATCCCCCACAGCACCGACTGCGCGTAGACGCTGTGTTCGTAGAGCGCGATCAGCGCCCCCAGCGAATGCGGGGTGAGCGCATCGAGCAGCAACAGCGTCGAGGGCCGGTTGCCGGGATAGGACTTCTGCGGATCCTCCGCGGCATGGCCGTTGGCCAGCGCCTCGGTCTGCGCCAGCAGGTTGGACAGCAGCGCGGCATGATTGTCGGCGTAGCCGTGGTCGGGATTGACCACGCCGATGAAATCGGCCGGAACCGTCTGGGTGCCCTGGTGCAGCGCCTGGAAGAAGCTGTGCTGCGAGTTGGTGCCGGCCCCGCCCCACAGCACCGGCACCGTGTCCAGGCCGGCGGCGTCGCCGGCAGGGGTGACCGACTTGCCCAGGCTCTCCATCACCAGCTGCTGCAGGTAGGCCGGCAGCAGCGCCAGGCGCTCGTCGTAGGGCAGCACCGCCTGGACCGGCAGGCCGAGGGCGTTGCGGTTCCACACCGCCGTCAGCGCGTGCAGCACGGCCAGGTTGCGTTCCGGCGGCGCCTCCAGCGCGTGCGCGTCGAGCTCGGCGGCGCCGGCGAGCAGGGCGCGGAAATGGTCCATGCCGACCGCCAGCGCGATCGCGAACCCGACCGCCGACCACAGCGAATAGCGGCCGCCCACCCAGTCCCACATCGGCAGGATGCGCGCGGCCTCGACGCCGAACGCCTCGGCCTTCGGCACGTTGGCCGAGACCGCGTAGAGGCGCTCGCCTCCGCCCAGCCAGTCCCTGAGGATGGTGCCGTTTAGCAGCGTTTCCTGGGTGCCGAAGCTCTTCGACACCAGGATCGCGGCGCTGCGCGCCGGATCCAGGCCGCGCAGGGTGTGCTGGGCGTCGCTGCCGTCGACGTTGGTCAAAAAATGCACCCGGAAGCGCCCGCTGCGCGCGTCCTTGAGCGCGTCGACCACCAGCCGCGGGCCGAGGTCGGAGCCGCCGATGCCGACGTTGACGATGTCGGTGACGTCAGAATTCGCCAGCGCCTGCACCATCGCGGCCATCCGCGCGTGGGCGTCGACGGCCTGGGCGCGCGCCCGGCGCGCGGTGTCGGAGGCGCCCAGGTCCGAACGCAGCGCCACGTGCAGCGCGGGACGATCCTCGGAGCGGTTGATCCGCTCGCCCTCGAACAGCGCCCGGAAGGCTTGCGGCAAGGCGGCCTCGCCGGCGAGGCGCAGCAGCGCGCCGAGCGCGTCGCGGTCGAGGCGCTGGCGCGAGAAGTTGGCGTACAGCGGGCCGACCCGGAGCGCGAGGCCGGCCGCTCTCCCCGGATCGGCCGCCACCAGCTCGGCGATGCGGGCGTCGGCCAGGCGCCGCGCATGCGGCGCCAGCAAGGCGGTGAGCGGCTGCCCCGCCACGGTCAGGCGGCCTGCGCGGGGATCGAATCGTTGGTGTGGGTCAGCCGGTTCTGGCGGTCGACGTAGACCAGGGTCGGCTTGAACTGCGCGGCCTCGGCCTCGTCGCAGGCGCCGTAGGCGCAGATGATCACCAGGTCGCCGGGCTGGGCCTTGTGCGCGGCGGCGCCGTTGACCGAGATGATGCCGCTGCCGGGCTCGGCGCGGATCGCGTAGGTCGCGAAGCGCTCGCCGTTGTTGATGTTGTAGATCTCCACGCGCTCGTACTCGCGGATGCCGGAGATGTCGAGCAGGCGGCCGTCGATCGCGCAGGAGCCCTCGTAATGCAGCTCGGCGTGGGTGACCGAGGCGCGGTGGATCTTGGCTTTGAGCAGGGTCAGTTGCATGGCATCGCGGGGCCGGGTTGCGGCGTCTGGGCGCGGAAAGACCGCCTGATCGCCAAGTATAGGGGCGATCTTGCGCATCGCAACAAAGGCCCCGACGGCCGATTCAGGCGCCCGCCAGCGCGAATTCCAGGTTGTCGATCAGGCGCGTCGCGCCCAGCCGCGCCGCGACCAGCGCGACCCGCGCACCGGCCGTCCCGTCCGCCGGCTCGGCCAGCCCGGGCGTGCGCACGGCGGCGTAGTCGACCGCGAACCCCGCCGCCTCCAGCCGCCGCCGCGCAGCCGACTCCAGCGCCGCGCGCGGCTCCCCGGCCAGGCTGGCGTCGCGCATCGCCTGCAGGGTGCGGTAGAGCTCCGGCGCCACGCTGCGCTGCGCCGGCGCCAGGTACTGGTTGCGCGAGCTCATCGCCAGGCCGTCGGCTTCGCGCACGGTCTGGCCGGCCAGCAGGTCGACCGGGAAGGCGAGATCGGCGGCGAGATGCCGGATCACCGCCAGTTGCTGGTAGTCCTTGCGCCCGAACGCGGCGACGTCGGGCTGGACCTGGTTGAACAGCCGCGCCACCACCGTGCACACGCCGTCGAAATGGCCGGGGCGATGCGCGCCCTCGAGCACGGCGGCGACGCCCGGCACCCGGATCCGCACTGCGGCCTCGGTCCCGAGCGGGTACATCGCCTCGATCGCCGGCTGCCAGAGCAGGTCGCAGCCCGCCCGCTCCAGCCGCTCGGCATCCGCCGCCGGGGTGCGCGGATAGCGCTCGAAGTCCTCTCCCGGCCCGAACTGCGTGGGATTGACGAACACGCTGGCGACCACGCGGTCGGCGTGGCGGGATGCCAGCCGGACCAGCGACTGGTGGCCCTCGTGCAGGTTGCCCATGGTCGGCACCAGGCCGATGCGCAGGCCTTCGCGGCGCCACCCTGCGATGCGCCGGCGCAGCCCGGCCAGCTCGGCGACGGTCTCGATCACGGCCGGCCCGCGACCCGCCGCATCGCCACCACCGCGGCGACCCGGGCCTCACTCATAGGAGTGCGCGGCATCCGGAAAGCTGCCCTCGCGCACCGCGGCCACGTACGCCTGCACGGCGCCCGCCACCGAGCCGCCCTCGGCGAGGAAGTCCTTGACGAACTTCGGGCGCCGATGGCCGCTGTCCAGGCCGAGGAAATCGTGCAGCACCAGCACCTGGCCGTCGCAGTCCGGGCCCGCGCCGATGCCGATGGTGGGCACCGGGCTGGCGGCGGTGATCGCACGCGCCAGCGCCGACGGCACCCCTTCGAGCACCAGCAGCGAAGCGCCGGCTTCCGCCACCGCCAGCGCATCGGCCCGCAGCGCCGCGGCGGCGGCGGCCTCGCGGCCCTGCACCTTGAAACCGCCCAGGCGCAGCACCGACTGCGGGGTGAGGCCGAGGTGCGCGCAGACCGGGATCTCGCGCTCGGCCAGGAACCGGATCACCTCGAGCTTCGGCCCGGCGCCTTCCAGCTTGACCATCCCGGCGCCGGCCTGGAGCAGGCGCGTGGCGGCCTCGAGAGCACGCTCGGCGGTGGCATCGGCCTGGAACGGCAGGTCCGCCACCAGCAGCGCCCGGCGCAGGCCGCGGGCCACGCAGCGGGTGTGGTAGGCCATGTCGTCCATGGTGACCGGCAGCGTCGAAGCGTGGCCCTGCACGACCATGCCGAGCGAATCGCCGACCAGCACCAGGTCGACGCCGCCGGCGTCGCAGGCGCGGGCGAAGCCGGCGTCGTAGGCGGTCAGCATGGCCAGTTTCCGGCCCGCCTCGCGCGCGGCGGCGAGGTCGGGGACGGTGAGCGGTCGGGCGGCGGCGTTCATGGCGCTAGCTTAGGGCCTGGCGCGGCCGGGGCGGTACCGGCGGCCGGGCCCGCCGGCAGCAGCGCGCGCACGTCCTCCGCGGCGATGCCGGCGAGCGCGTCGCGGGCCGGGCCGATCCCCGGGATCATGGCGTCGGGCAGCACCTCGAGCAGCGGCACCAGCGCGAACGCGCGCTCGTGCAGGTGCGGGTGCGGCACCCGCAGCCCGGGAACGTCGATGCGGCGGTCGGCGTAGAGCAGCAGATCGAGGTCGAGGGTCCGTGGGCCCCAACGATCGCTGCCGTCGGCGGCGCGGACGCGGCCGAACGCGCGCTCCACCGCCAGCAGCGCATCGAGCAGCGCGCGCGGTTCCAGGCCGGTCTCGACCGCCACCGCGGCATTGAGGAACGCGGGCTGGTCCTGTGGCCCCCACGGCGGGCTGCGGTACAGGCGCGAGGCGCGCAGCATCCGGGTCCGCGGCAGCCGCTCCAGCGCGGCGAGCGCCGCGCCCAGGGTCGCCACGACATCGCCGAGGTTGCCGCCCAGGCCGACGCAGGCGACGGCCGGCGGGGTCATTGCGGGGCCGGGGGACGGCGGCGGCGGCGGCGACGCGGGCGCGGCGCCTGGCCTTCGGCGTCGCCGGCGGCCTCGCCCTCGGGTTCGGGCGGGTGCGCGGCGATCGCGTTGTCGGGGTCCTGCTGCGCCTCGGCCCAGAACGCGACGTCGTCGGCGTGGTCGTCGGACGCCGCCTGCCGCAGCACCAGGAAATCGAACGCGGCGCGGAAGCGCGGGTGCGAGAGCGTGCGCACCACCCGCTTGCGCTGGCGCAGCGGGAAGCGCGACTGCAGCAGCCAGATCTCCTGCATCGGCAGCGAGAACCGGCGCGGCAGCGCCACCGTGCCGAGCTGGTGCAGGGTGACCCGGTCGGCGGCGCGGCGCTGCGCCTCGGCGGCATGCACGCCTTCGGCCTGCAGCGCCATCAGCGCGCGGCAGTATGCCGGCCACAGCAGCAAGGCGAACAGGAACGCGGGCGACACCGGCTCGTCGGCGGCGACGCGCGCGTCGGTGTTGCGCAACCCCTCGAGCAGCATCCGCCGCAGCGCGCCGCTGCGGTTCGCGGCCAGCGCCGCGGCCGACTCCGGGAACAGCGCCGGCAGCAGGCCGTGCCGCTCCAGGCCGAGGAAACTGGCCTCGGCGTGCCCCGACAGGAACAGCTTCAGGCATTCCTCGAACAAGCGCGCCGGCGCGGCCTCGGACAGCAGGTGCGCCAGGTGCGGGAGCGGCGCGGCGCTGCCCGGATCGATGCCGAAACCGAGCTTGGCCGCCAGCCGCACCGCGCGCAGCATCCGCACCGGGTCCTCGCGGTAGCGCAGCTCGGGATCGCCGATCAGCTTCATCACCCGGTTCTGCACGTCCTCGAAGCCGCCGGTGTAATCGCGCACCGAGAAGTCCTCGATCGCGTAGTACAGCGCGTTGGCGGTGAAGTCGCGGCGGATCGCGTCGTCCTCGATGCTGCCGTACACGTTGTCGCGCAGCAGCCGCCCGCCCTCGTGGAGCTCGCGGTCGCCGCTGCCGTCGTCGACGTTGGCGCGGAAGGTGGCCACCTCGATGATCTCGCGGCCGAACACCACGTGCGCCAGGCGGAAGCGCCGGCCGATCAGCCGGCAGTTGCGGAACAGCGCCTTGACCTGCTCGGGGGTGGCGTCGGTGGCGACGTCGAAGTCCTTGGGCTGCAGGCCCACCAGCAGGTCGCGCACGGCGCCGCCGACCAGGTAGGCTTCGTGGCCGCCTTCGCGCAGCTTGTAGAGCACGCGCAGCGCGCTGGGGCTGATGCCCTTGCGGGAGATCGGGTGCTGGTCGCGCGGGATGCTGCGCAGCTCGGTCAGGGGCTCGGTCTGGGTCTGGGTGGGCATCTAGGATTCGGTCGGGTGGCTCGTGGGGCGCCGGCCGTTGGCCTCGTTGCAACGCCCATCGTCCTGCTATACTAGCAAGCTGCACGGCCGATCCGGCCGCCGCAGACCGGTCGTCCAGCCGGTGGCCCCACGGGGCCGTCCCCGCTCCCTTCGTCTAGAGGCCTAGGACGTGGCCCTCTCAAGGCTAAAACACGGGTTCGAATCCCGTAGGGAGCGCCATCTCCAGGAGCCCGCGTCCGCAAGGACGCGGGCTTCCGCGTTTTGGATTCTCTCATCCCCCACCCAAGGGGAGACGGCCGTCCGCCGTCCCGCTCTCGTGGGAGCCACGGAAGTCGCGACGAAGCGCGATTCGCACGCCGACTCGCTGGCGAGCGGCTTCGCGGGCAGGCCGGCGCGCACCGCGATCGCGTCGCGCGGCCGCCACGGCGTACACTATCGCGGTCACCACAGGACGCGCGCCATGCCTTTCGTCGTCACCGAAGACTGCATCAAGTGCAAGTACACCGACTGCGTGGAGGTGTGCCCGGTCGACTGTTTCCACGAGGGCCCGAACTTCCTGGTGATCGATCCGGACGAGTGCATCGACTGCACCCTGTGCGAGCCGGAATGCCCGATCAACGCGATCTACCCCGAGGACGACGTGCCGGGCGGCCAGGAGCACTTCATCCCCCTCAACGCCGAGCTGTCGAAGGAGTGGCCCGTGATCACCGCGCGCAAGGACGGCCTGCCCGACGCCAAGGAATGGGAAGGCAAGCCGGACAAGCTGAAGCTGCTCGAACGCTGACCGAAAAGGCGCGGTCCGGACGAACGAACGGGCGCCGACGGCGCCCGTTTCGCTTGCAGCCAGCCGCCGGTCCGGCGACGAAACGCGCGGGCCGATCAGCCCTCGAGTTCGGCGCGCAGCGCCGCGATCACCCCGGCCGGGGCCGCGCCGCTGGCCGGCAGGCCGCGCGGATCGACCGCCGAGATGTAGGCGCCCTCGCCGGTCTGGGCGATGCGCACCAGGAAGTCGCTGCCCTGGTAGCTGACGTCGTAGGTGCCGAGCAGGCGGGCGCTGCTGGAGATCTGCAGCCCTTGCATCGCGCCGAGCAGCTCGCCGACGCGGGTGAAGATCTCGTCGCGGTTGCCGGCGACGTTGAACCCGGTGGTGCTGGCCACCGGCGCGCGCGCCGCCGGCGCGGTCTCCGAGCGGGTCACCGACTGCGGGGCGTCCGGCAGCGCCATCGCGCCATCGGTGGCGGGGCGGTCCAGGTCGGGCGGCACCTCCAGCGGACGGCTCTCGGCGCTCTGCGCATACAGCGCGTTCTCCTTGCGGAACCAGCGGCAGCCCGACGCTGCGAGCACCGCGAGGGCGAGGGCGACGAGCACGGTGGTGCGGAACACGGGACGGGTCTGGAACATCGGTGTCTCCTGGGTCAGGCCGCGAGTGTATCGCGGCAGGCACGTTCTAGTTCGTCGGCCAGCACGGCGGTGCGCGCCGCCGCGTCGGCATGCGCGGCGTCCAGCGCGGTCAACGGCAGGCGCAGGCCGCGGCCGATGCCGGCGAGCGAGAGCACCGCCTTGACCGGGATCGGATTGGGTTCGATGCCGGCGAAGTCGTAGATCGGGCGCAGCCGCGCATCCAGCGCCAGCGCGGCGTCCCGATCGCCGTCGCGGGCCAGCGCGCACAGCCTCCGCAGCGCCGCCGGCACGATGTTCGAGACCACCGAGATCACGCCGTCGGCGCCGGCCAGCAGCGCGCGCGCCGCGGTGGGGTCGTCGCCGCTGAGCACGGCGAATCCCTCCCCGCGCAGCGACAGCAGTTCCTGCATGCGGCCGGGTTCGGCCCTGGCCTCCTTGATCCCGGCGATGCGCGGGTGCGGGGCCAGCGCGGCGGCCGTCTCGGGCAGCAGGTCGCAGCCGGTGCGCACCGGCACGTTGTAGAGCACCAGCGGCAGCGCGCCGTCGTCGGCGACCGCCCGGTAGTGCGCCAGCAGGCCCGCCTGGGTGGGCCGGACGTAGGGCGGCGTGACCACCAGCGCGGCGTCGGCCCCCAGCGCGCCCGCGCGCCGGGTCTGCTCGATGGTCCGTGCGGTGCTGGACTGGCCGGTACCGGCCAGCACCGGAACCCGTCCCGCCACCAGTTCGACGGCGATGCGCAGCAGGGTGTCGTACTCGGCCGCGAACAGGGCCGCCGCCTCGCCGGTGGAGCCGGCCACCACCAGCCCCTCGGTGCCGGCGTCGAGCTGCTGCTGGAGCAGGCGGCGCCAGGCGTCGAGGTCGAGTTCCCCGGCGGCCGTGAAGGGCGTCGCCAGGGCGGTGATGCTGCCGGAAAGTCGCAAGATGACGGTCTCTGGGCGGGCCGGCATGCGGCGCGGAGTGCGGGTGGCCGCCTGCGCGGCAGCCCAAACGGAGCGCGCGTACGGCGGTGCACGATCTTACTTGCGGCTCCGAAGCACGGGCAAGTATGCTGGACGCGGCATCCGGTCGACGACCGGCCGCCGTTCAGACCCGACAGCCGCGGACGCCGCCTTGACCGATTCCGACACAGCAAACCGTCCTGCGCCGAACGAGAACCACCTGATCATCAATGCGTACACGACGCATCCGCAGTCGCCGCTGCTCTCGGTCAGCCGGCGGATCAGCGACAGCGGCTGCAACCTGGTCGATGCGCGCCTGTCCACGGTCGGCCGCGACGTCTCGGTGACCGCGCTGGCCACCGGTTCCTGGGACGCGGTGGCCAAGCTGGAGGCGATGCTCTCCCGCCTCGACCGCGAGGAAGGCATGAAGCTGGTGTGGTACCGCACCGGCCCCAAGCCGGTGCAGTCCAACCTGCTGCCGTACGTGGTCGAGGTGGTGGCCGCCGACAAGCCGGGGATCCTGTTCCAGCTTGCCGACTTCTTCGACCGCCAGGGCATCACCATCGAGAGCCTGCATTCCTCGCGCTACCGGGCGATGCAGACCGGCGCCGACATGTTCTCGGCGCAGGTGACCATCGGCGTGCCGGCCGACATGCACATCGCCGCGCTGCGCGACGATTTCCTCGAGTTCTGCGACCACTTGAACCTGGACGCGATCATGGACCCGATGAAGTTCTGAGCGCGCGATTCCCAAGGAACTGGCCTGGCATGAACGAAGGCGACACCCTCGACCGGACCCTCCGCAAGCTGCCGCTGCAGCTGTCCGGCGGCGCGGAGGCGACCCTGGCGGACTACGCCGAGCGCTGGCTGGTGCTGTACTTCTACCCGAAGGACTCCACCCCGGGCTGCACCACCGAGGGCCTCGACTTCAACGCCCTGCTGCCCAAGTTCAGGCGCCGCGACGCGGCGGTGCTCGGCGTTTCGCGCGATTCGGTGAAGTCGCACGACAACTTCTGCGCGAAGCAGGGCTTCGCGTTCCCGCTGGTCAGCGACCCGGACGAGGCGCTGTGCCGCGCTTTCGACGTGATCCGGGAGAAGAACATGTACGGGCGCAAGGTGATCGGCATCGAGCGCAGCACCTTCCTGATCGACCCGCGCGGCCGGATCGCGCGCGCATGGCGCAAGGTCAGGGTGCCGGGCCATGCCGAAGCCGTGCTGGAAGCACTGAAGGAAGCCCAGGCGCAGTGACCCCCCGCCGTCCCCGTCGCGTTCGCCGCCCCGCCCCGCGGGCCGCGGCGAACTGCCGCTGTGCGTTTTCCGACCATCCCCACCCCTTCAGGCGAACGACAAGCCGATGATGACCAAAGGCAAGCGCATCTACGTGCTCGATACCAACGTGCTGATGCACGACCCGACCGCGCTGTTCAAGTTCGAGGAACACGACGTCTACCTGCCGATGCAGGTGATCGAGGAGCTCGACAACGGCAAGAAGGGCACCTCCGAGGCGAGCCGCAACGCGCGCCAGGTCAGCCGCTTCATCAACGAGCTGATCGAAGCGCAGGGAACCGAGCGGATCGCGCCGGGCCTCACGCTCAGCCGCCCGAACGGCCTGCAGCTGCGCGGCGCCGAAAGCATCGGCCGGCTGCGCTTCCAGACCGGCGCGCTCGACGGCCGCCTGCAGGCCGACGGGCGGGTGCCCGACAACGACATCATCCACGCGATCCAGGTGTTGCAGCACGCCGATGCCGACCTGCCGGTGGTGTTCGTCTCCAAGGACATCAACCTGCGGATCAAGGCGGCGATCGCCGGCATCGCCTCGGAGGACTACGAGAACGACCGCGCGCTCGACGACTTCAGCCTGCTCTACACCGGCGCCACCGCGCTGCCGGAGGACTTCTGGCAGCGCTACGGCAAGGACCTGCGCTCGTGGACCGACAAGGGCCGTACCTACTATGAAGTGCGGCCCGGCGAAGCCGACGATTGGCACCCCAACCAGTTCCTCTACCTGCCCGGCGACGAGGAAGCGGAATTTCGCGTCTCCAGGGTGGAGGGCGACCGCGCCACCCTGCAGATCGTCGACGACTTCCGCAGCAGCCAGCACGCGGTGTGGGGCATCCTGGCGCGCAACCGCGAGCAGAACTTCGCGCTCAACGCGCTGATGGATCCGGAGATCGACTTCGTCACCCTGCTCGGCACCGCCGGCACCGGCAAGACCCTGCTGGCGCTTGCCGCGGGCCTGGCCCAGACCATGGACCAGCAGCGCTACCGCGAGATCATCATGACCCGCGCCACGGTGAGCGTGGGCGAGGACATCGGCTTCCTGCCCGGCACCGAGGAGGAGAAGATGACCCCGTGGATGGGCGCGCTGACCGACAACCTCGAGGTGCTGACCCACAACCAGGAAGGCGGCAGCTGGGGCCGCGCGGCGACCAACGACCTGCTCGCCTCGCGGATCAAGATCCGCTCGCTCAACTTCATGCGCGGACGCACGTTCCTGAGCCGCTGGCTGATCCTGGACGAGGCGCAGAACCTGACCCCGAAGCAGATGAAGACGCTGATCACCCGCGCCGGCCCGGGGACCAAGATCGTGTGCCTGGGCAACGTCGAGCAGATCGACACGCCCTACCTCACCGAGACCACGTCCGGACTGACCTACGCGGTGGACCGCTTCAAGGCCTGGCACCACAGCGCCCACGTCACCCTGCGCCGCGGCGAGCGTTCGCGCCTGGCCGATTACGCTTCGGAAGTGCTGTAGGGGCCTGCCGTGGCGCGGTACCGCACCGACGCCGGCCCGGTGACGGTGGCGCCCGCCACCGGGGCGCGCTGGAAGGACCTGCAGACGGTGCTGGGCGCACGCGGCCAGGCCGCGAAATGCCAGTGCCAGCGCGCGATCCTGCCGCTGCGCGACTACTGGCACATGCCGCGCGAAGTCCGCGAGGCCTTCCTGCACGGCGAGGTCTTCGCGCCGGAACCGGCGCCCGGCCTGCTCGCGTACCTCGACCGTGAGCCGGTCGACTGGTGCAGGCTCGGCCCGCGCAGCCGATTCGCGCCGCTGCGCAACTCGCCGGTGCCGTGGGCCGGGCGCACGGAGGACCGCGACGATGCCGGCGTGTGGGCGGTGGTGTGCTTCGTGGTCCGCGCCGGATACCGCCGTCGCGGCATCGGCGGCGCGCTGGCCGCGGCCGCGGTCGACTTCGCCCGCAGCCAGGGTGCCGGCGCCCTCGAGGGGTACCCGATGCTCACTTCCGGCACCGACATCCCGTGGGGCGAGCTGCACGTCGGCGCGCACGGCGCGTTCGCGGCGGCCGGCTACCGCGAGATCACCCGGCCCACCAAGCGCCGCTGCGTGATGCGGATCGACTTCGGCTGACCGCGGCGGCGATGCCCCAGCCAGCATGACCGCTGATGATGATGTCTTAGACATCACTTTGCTGGTCATACACTTGCATCATCAAGCTTCATGGCGCGACAATCGCCCTGTTCTCTTCAGGGCCGCAGCCGATGATCTCCGCCGCACAACTGCGCGCCGCACGCGCCCTGCTCGGCATCGACCAGCGCACGCTGGCGGCGATGGCCGGGGTCTCGCTGCCGACGATCCAGCGCATGGAATCGAGCCGGGGCGACGTGCGCGGCGTGGTCGGCACGCTCACCCGCATCGTCGAGGCGCTGGACGCGGCCGGGATCGAGCTGATCGGCAACGAACAGCCCAGCCAGGGGCGCGGCCGCGGGGTGCGCCTGAAGGACCCGGCATAGCGGCATGGACCGCGCACGCTCCCTGCGGCAGCAGTTCGAGCCCAAACTGCTGACGGTGCTGCGGCAGGGCTATTCGTTCGGCGACCTGCGCGCCGATGCCGTCGCCGGGCTGACCGTGGCGGTGGTGGCGCTGCCGCTGGCGATGGCGCTGGCGATCGCCAGCGGCACCACCCCGGACAAGGGGCTGACCACCGCGATCGTCGCCGGCTTCCTGATCTCGGCGCTGGGCGGTTCGCGGGTGCAGATCGGCGGGCCCACCGCGGCCTTCATTCCGGTGGTGTTCGCGGTGATCGCCGAATTCGGCTACGGCGGGCTGATCCTGTGCACGCTGCTGGCCGGGCTGATGCTGATCGCCGCAGGCCTGCTGCGGCTGGGCACGCTGATGAAGTACATGCCGCAGCCGGTGATCACCGGCTTCACCGCCGGCATCGCGGTCAGCATCTTTTCCAGCCAGGTCAAGGATGCGCTCGGGCTGCGCATGGAGCAGGTCCCCGCGGAGTTCGTGGCGCGCTGGATCGCCTACGGTCGGCACCTGGGGACCACCCAGCCGACGGCCGTGGCGCTGCTGGTCTGCGGACTGCTCATCATCGTCGCGCTGCGGCGCTGGAGGCCGAAGTGGCCTGGGTTCCTGATCGCCTTGAGCGCATGCACCGCGATCGCGGTGGCGTTCGCGCTCCCGGCCGAAACCATCGGCACGCGTTTCGGCGACCTGCCGTCTGCGCTACCGGTGTTCTCGATTCCGCAGATTCCGTTCGGGCGCACCCTGGAGCTGCTGCCCGCCTCGTTCACCATCGCCTTCCTGGCCGGGGTGGAGTCGCTGCTGTCGGCGGTGGTCGCCGACGGGATGACCGGCGGCCGCCACCGCTCCAACGGCGAGCTGGTCGCGCAGGGCGTGGCCAATGTCGGCTCGGCGCTGTTCGGTGGGCTGCCGGCCACCGGCGCCATCGCGCGCACCGCCACCAACGTGCGCGCCGGCGCGCGCTCGCCGGTCTCCGGGATGCTGCACGCGGCGTTCCTGCTGGTCTTCCTGCTGCTGTTCGCGCCGCTGATGCGGCACGTGCCGCTGGCGGCGCTGGCGGCGGTGTTGCTGGCGGTGGCCTGGAACATGAGCGAGCACCAGCAGTTCCGCCACACCCTGTCGGCACCCTGGGGCGACCGCCTGGTGCTGCTGCTGACCTTCTTCCTGACCGTGTTCGTCGACCTCACCGTGGCGATCCAGGCGGGGATCGTGATGGCTGCGTTCGTGTTCATGTACCGGATGTCGGAATCGGTCGAGATCAGCGGCGGCATGCATCCGGACGACGACGGCGACGGCGGCGATGCGGAGGGAGCGCAACGGCGGCGGCTGCCGGCCGGGGTCGAGGTGTACCGGATTTCCGGGCCGCTGTTCTTCGGCGCGGCCAACCGCCTGGACAACCTGCTGGACCAGTTCGTCGAGACGCCACGCGCGTTCATCCTGCGGATGCGGCTGGTGCCGATCATCGACGCCAGCGGCGCACACGCGCTCAAGGCGCTGGCCGATCGCTGCCGGCGCCGCGGCATCGTGCTGATCGTCTCGGGGCTGCAGGCGCAACCGAACCGGATCCTGGCCGACATGGCGCTGGGCCGGGAGGGCCAGGTGCGCTTCGCCTCGGATTTCGAGCGCGCGCTGCAGCTGGCCGAGACCATCGCCTCCGAGCGGGCGCCGGCACCGGGATCCGTTGCACAATAGCCGGCATGCAGGAACCCGGCACCGTCTGCGCACTCGCCATCGCCGGCTCGGACTCGGGCGGCGGCGCCGGCATCCAGGCCGACTTGAAGACCTTCGCCGCGCATCGGGTGCACGGGCTGTCGGCGATCGCGGCGCTCACCGCGCAGCACACCCGCGGCGTCGTCGCGGTGCACGTTCCGCCGGCGGGGTTCCTTCGCGCCCAGATCGACGCCTGCTTCGACGATTTCGCCATCGGCGCGATCAAGCTGGGGATGCTGGCCAACGTGGAGACGGTGGCCGCGGTGGCCGACGCGCTCGAAGCGCATGCGCCGGTCCCGGTGGTGCTAGATCCGGTCATGGTCGCGACCTCGGGCGCGCGACTGCTCGAGGACGCGGCGCTGGATGCCCTGCGCCGCCGGCTGCTGCCGAGGGCGTCGCTGCTCACCCCCAACCTGCCCGAGGCGGAACTGCTGCTCGGCCGCCGCATCCGCGACCGCGCGGCGATGCGCGCCGCCTGCGGCGCCCTGCTCGCGTGCGGCGCCGGCGCGGTGCTGCTCAAGGGCGGCCACCTGGAGGAGGAGGCCGACACGGTGCTCGACCTCTATGCCGATGCCGATGGCATGCACGAGATGACGCACCCGCGCCTGCCGCGCTCGGCGCACGGCACCGGCTGCACCCTGGCCTCGGCGGTGGCGGCGCAACTGTGCCTGGGCCGCTCCCGGCGCGAGGCCTGCGTGGCCGCGACCGGCTACGTGCATCGCGCGCTCGCCGGCGGCTACGCCCCCGGGCGCGGCGGGGTGCTGGTGCTCGACCACATCGGCGCGGCCGCGTGACGGTGACCGGCCGCGAGCTGGCGGTGCAAGGGCCGGATGGCCACCGCTGGTCGCTGGCGGGGCGGGTCCCCGCACAGCCGCACGCGGCGCTGCTGTGGCTGCCCGCGCTGGGCGTGGCCGCGAAGCACTATCTGCCGTTCGCCGATGCGCTGGCCCTGGAGGGCGTGGCGGTCTACGTGCACGAGTGGCGCGGCCACGGCACCAGCGACCTGCGCGCCTCGCGCGAGTGCGACTGGGGCTACCGCGAGCCGCTCGTCCTGGACCTGCCCGCCAGCGAGGCCGCGCTCGCGGCCGACCTGCCCGGAACCATGCGGGTGATCGGCGGGCACAGCCTCGGCGGCCAGCTGGCCTGTTGCCGGATGGCGCTGGCGCCGGGCGCGGCGCAGCGGATCTGGCTGGTCGCGAGCGGGGCGCCGTACTGGCGCGCGTTTCCGGCGCCGCGGCGGCTGTTGCTGCCGCTGGCGTACCGGTTCCTGCCCTGGCTGGCGTTCCGCCGCGGCGCCCTGCCCGGCCGCGCCATCGGCTTCGGCGGCAACGAGGCGCGCAGCCTGATTCGGGACTGGGCCCGCACCGGCCTGGCCGGGCGCTATGCCGCCGCCGGCCTGGAGGCCGACCTGGAGGCCGCGCTCGGCCGGGTGAGCGCCCCGGTCGACGCCGTGCTGCTGCGCGACGACTGGCTGGCGCCGGCCTCCTCGCTGCGTTTCCTGCTGTCCAAGCTCGAAGCCCCCGGCGACACGCTGACGACGCTCGGTGCGCAGGACCTGGGTGTCCCTGCCGACCACTTCGCCTGGATGCGGCAGCCGGCGGCGGTGGCGGCCGCGCTGCTCGGCGGCGAAAGCGCCGGCTCCACTCAGGCCGTCGCGACGTCCTCGCGCTCCAGCGCCGCGTAGGCCTCGCGCACCGCCGCCGCGCCGACCCGGCGTTCGAGCCGGCGCACGGTGAAGTGGCCGCGCGCCATGTGCTGGAAATGGCGCATGAACAGCGTATTGAGCGCCGCGCCGCTGACCGCGCCGATCACCGGCACGCTCTGCACCGCGACCTTCTTGGTGACGTTGATCGAAAAGCGCGAGGCGATCGCCGCGAGCAGCTGCACGATCGCCGGCGCGCCGTTGCTGATCAACCCGTGCGCGGCGATGTACTCGGCGGCGGTCGCCACCTGTTGCGCCAGGACCGCGCGGGCGGCGAAATAGCCGGACTCGGCGCCCTCGTCGCGCGCGCTGCGCCCGCCCATGGTGAGCACCTCGAAGCAGGCCAGGGTGGCCCCCGGGTCGGCCAGGTCCTCGCCCTCGCTGCGGGCGATGTCGGCGATCGAGCGCAGGATCACCGTGGTGGTGACCGGCAGTTCCAGGACCAGCCCGAACAGCCCGAACGCGCCGCCCAGCGCGCCGGTGGTCGCGACCGCCGCGGCGTGGGCGCCGCTGCGTGCCGGCTGGCTGCGCGCGTCCGCGTCGAGGGTGGCGGTGGCGAACCGCAGCGATTGCTCCAGCGCCCTGCGGGTGGTGCTGTTGATGAGGCGGGTCACCGGTGCCGGCAGCCGCCTGGCGAACACGTACTCCATCGGCGCCCCGACGGCATTGGCCAGCTGCGCGGCCAGGCCCGGGCTCTCCAGCATGCGGCGCGCCCGGCGCAGGTCCTGGAGGTCGGATTCGGAGAGCAGCGGGACGAGTGCGTGCATGGCGCCACGATACTCCCGCGCGACGGCGGCGATCCACCGCCGCATCGCCTGCGCGGATGCAAAGGGCGCGGCCGGAAAAGAGCGAGGGCCGATGGTTTCCCATCGGCCCTCGCTGGTGAATGGCGCGCCCGGAAGGATTCGAACCTCCGACCCCCAAGTTCGTAGCCTGGTGCTCTATCCAGCTGAGCTACGGGCGCGCAGAAGGGAAATTATGACGGGCGCTCCCGCGGTTCGTCAATCCGTCGCCGGTCCGCGGCAGCCTTGGCGCGAGCGGCGAACCGTTGCCGCGATCGCCCCGCCCGGCCGCCTGTAGGAGCGTGCCATGCACGCGAAGACCGGCGCGGCAGGTCGCGCCGGGCATCACCGCCGACTCCGCCTGAGTCTCCCGCGGCCATGGGCCGCTCCAACGAGCCATCCCTGCGAGGGATGGCGGAGAGTGAGGGGCGAAAGCGGACCGCTTGCGAGCCACCGGCTCGCGTTCGCTCGAGCGCCCGGCGCACTGCGCCGGGCCGGAAATCGCGAACTCGGAGCCATCCCTGTGAGGGATGGCGGAGAGTGAGGGATTCGAACCCTCGATGGAGTTTTAAGCCCCATACTCCCTTAGCAGGGGAGCCCCTTCAGCCACTCGGGCAACTCTCCGTTGACAGCGCCGTGACGGCGCGCTGGCGCGAGTGCCCGCGCAGGATACCGGCTCGCCGCGGACGCGGCAAACCCTCAGTCGCCGGCAGCGCCACCCTCGGGAGACTCGTTGCCCGCACCGCTGTGGATCCGCTGGTAGATCTCCTCGCGGTGGACGGCGACGTCCTTCGGCGCGGTGATGCCGATACGCACCTGGTTCCCCTTGACGCCCAGCACGGTCACCGTGACGGAGTCGCCGATCATCAGGGTCTCGCCGACGCGTCGAGTCAAAATCAACATGAGAACTCTCCATGGACCGGCGGATCGTCCGCCAGCGGCGGGCGGAAGCCCCGTTTTGGGCCTCCGCCTCGCTCTTGGGAATCAGTAACGACAAACGGCCATGATAGCGGCCGCCGGTCGCGCGCGAGTAGGTGAAAAGTCACGCTGCAGTCATGAAAGCCGCGTGGAGACCCAGGCCTGCACGCCCTGCAATGCCTGTGCCAGGGCGGGGCCGTCGTCACCCCCGCCTTGAGCGAGATCCGGCCTGCCGCCACCCTTGCCACCGATCTGACCGGCGATGTGGGCCATGAGTTCCCCGGCGCGGACCCGACCCGCCGCGGCGCCGCTGACCCCGGCGACGAGCGCGGCGCGACCCTCGCTGGCGCCGGCCAGCACGATCACCGCGTCGCCGAGCTGCTGCTTGAGGCGGTCGATCGCCTCACGCAGGGCCTTGGCATCGAACCCTTCCAGCCGCGCCGCCAGCACCCGGACGCCCTGGACCTCGATCGCCGACCCGGCGAGGTCGGCGGTGGCGCCGCTGGCGGCCTTGGCCTTGAGCGCCTCGAGCTCGCGCTCCAGCCGCTTCTGACGCTCCAGCAGGCCGCGCAGCTTGTCGGCGACCTCGGCGGTGGTGCCGCCGAGCAGTCCGGCGGCCTGCTGCAGCTGCCGCTGCTCGGCGCCGACGTGGTCGAGCGCGGCCTGGCCGGTCAGCGCCTCGACCCGGCGCACGCCGGCGGAAACGCCGCCCTCGGACACCACGCGGAACAGCCCGATCTCGCCGGTGCGGCGCACATGGGTGCCGCCGCAGAGTTCGACCGATTCCCCCATCGCCACCACCCGCACGCGTTCACCGTACTTCTCGCCGAACAGGGCGATGGCGCCGGCGTCCAGTGCCTGCTGCATGTCCATTTCGCGGATCTCGACCGGGTGATCGGCGCGCACCTCGGCGTTCACCAGGCGTTCGATCTCGGCGATCCCCTCGGCCCCGACCGGCTCGAAATGGGAGAAGTCGAAGCGCAGCCGGTCGGGCGCCACCAGCGAGCCCTTCTGGGCGACATGGGTCCCGAGCAGTCCGCGCAGCGCGCCGTGCAGGAGGTGGGTGGCGCTGTGGTTGAGCACGGTGCGCCCGCGCCGGGCGTCGTCGACCGACCCGAGCAGGCGGTCGCCGACGCGCAGCTCGCCCGCCTCGAGCTGGCCGAGGTGCCCATGGAACTGGCCGGCGAACTTCTGGGTGTCGCCGACCCGGAAGCGCACGCCGTGTTCGTCGAGTTGGCCGGTGTCGCCCACCTGGCCGCCCGATTCGGCATAGAACGGGGTGCGGTCCAGGAACACCACCGCCTGTTCGCCCACGCCGACCGCCTCCACCGGGCGGCCGTCGCGCAGCAGGGCCACGATCTCGAGGCCTCCGGCGCGAAGCTGGTCGTAGCCGAGGAACTCGGTAGGCTGCAGCCGGGCCACCAGTTCGGCGGGCAGCCCCGCGCTGGCGGCGAACCTGCCGGCTGCGCGGGCGGTCTCGCGCTGGCGCGCCATGGCCGCGTCGAATCCATCGACGTCCACCTCGAGGCCGCGCTCGCGGGCGATGTCAGCGGTGAGGTCGAGCGGGAACCCATAAGTGTCGTAGAGCCGGAAGGCGTCCTCGCCGGGGATGCGGCCGCCGCAGCGGCCGGCGATCTCGTCGAAGATCCGCATGCCGGAGTCCAGGGTCTCGGCGAAGCGCTCCTCCTCGGCCCCGAGCGCGCGCTCGACCAGTTCGCGCGCGGAACGCAGCTCCGGATAGGCCTCGCCCATCAGCGCGTCCACGTCCCCGACCATGCGGTGGAAGAACGGCTCGCGCATGCCGAGCATCCAGCCATGGCGCAGCGCGCGGCGGATGATCCGCCGCAGCACGTAGCCGCGGCCCTCGTTGGAAGGCAGCACGCCGTCGACGATGAGGAAACTGCAGGCGCGGATGTGGTCGGCAATCACCCGCAGCGACTTGTTGCCCAGGTCGGCGGTGCCGGTGAGCTCGGCGGCTCGACGGATCAGCGCCTGGAACAGGTCGATCTCGTAGTTGCTGTGCACGCCCTGCAGCACCGCGGCCAGGCGCTCCAAGCCCATGCCGGTGTCGACGCACGGCGCCGGCAGCGGCAGCAGCGCGCCATCGGGCTGGCGGTCGAACTGCATGAACACCAGGTTCCAGATCTCGATGAAGCGATCGCCGTCCTCGTCGGGGGATCCGGGCGGGCCGCCGGCGATGTGCGGGCCGTGGTCGTAGAAGATCTCGGTGCACGGGCCGCAGGGGCCGGTGTCGGCCATCTGCCAGAAGTTGTCCGAGGCGAACGGGGCGCCCTTGTTGTCGCCGATCCTGATGATGCGCTCCGGCGGCAGGCCGATGTCGTCGCGCCAGATGGCGTACGCCTCGTCGTCGGTCTGGTAGACGGTCACCAGCAGCCGCTCGGCCGGCAGCTTCCACACCTCCGTCAGCAACTCCCAGGACCAGGCGATCGCCTCCCGCTTGAAGTAGTCGCCGAACGACCAGTTGCCGAGCATCTCGAAGAAAGTGTGGTGGCGTGCGGTGTAGCCGACCGAATCGAGGTCGTTGTGCTTGCCGCCGGCGCGCAGGCAGCGCTGCACGTCCACCGCCCGCACGTAGCTGCGTTTCTCGGCGCCGAGGAACACGTCCTTGAACTGCACCATGCCGGAGTTGGTGAACAGCAGGGTCGGGTCGTTGCCGGGGACCAGCGATGCCGAAGGCACGATGGTGTGGGACTTGCCGCGGAAGAAGTCGAGGAACTCGCGGCGGATCTCGGAAGTGGTCTTCATCGTCGGCGTGGGAATGCGTGAAGGGCGCCGGTCCGGCGCCCGACCGCCTGATGCGGCCACGACGTGGAGCTGACAACCCGATCCGGCAAGGGTAGCAGGCCGGCCGCCCCGCTGGCTGCGCCGGGGGCGATCCCCTGCCTTTCCGCTGAATCGGCGTTCAGTCCTCCGGGTCGAACCCGGTCGCGCGCCGCGCGCTGCCGATGCCGAAGCCGCGCCGGATCAGGAACTCGGCGGCCTTGCGCCGGCGCCCGGCATCCTCCGGCCCGAACTCGCCGAAACGACGCGCTACCAGCTCGCGCGCGGACGCGTCCCAATCGTCTTCTCCGTCCTCCGCCAGGGCCGCGAACGCGGCCTCGACCACCCCGGCGTCCAGGCCGTGCGATTCCAGCTCGATCCGGATCCGCAACGGACCGTACCCGGCACTCGCGCGGGAGCGCGCCAGGCTGGCGGCGAACCGCGTGTCGTCCTGCCAGCCCTCGGCGGCCATCCGCTCGACGGCGCGGGCCGCGTCCTCCGGCCCCACCCCGCGGGCGGCGAGCTTGCGCTCCAGTTCGCGGCGCGAATGCTCGCGTCGCACCAGCAGCGCCAGGGCGCGCTGCGCCGGGGTGGGCTCTGGCCGTCTGCGGCCGCGGCGGAGTGAATCGGGCATCGTTCCGGTGCTGTCGGCCCGGCACCGCCAGGCGGTGCCGGGCGTCGGTCAGGCCTCCTCTTCCTCGGCTTCCTTGGCCTCCCTGGCGTCGGGCTTGATGTCGGCAGGCACGAACTGGGCGCGCAGCGCGGCCTCCAAGGTAGCGGCGACCTCCGGGTTCTCCTTCAGGTACTGGCGCGCGTTCTCCTTGCCCTGGCCGATCCGCTCCTTGCCGTAGCTGTACCAGGCGCCGGCCTTTTCGACCAGCTTGGCCTCCACGCCCATGTCGATCAGCTCGCCCTCGCGGCTGATGCCCTCGCCGTAGAGGATCTCGGTGATCACCTGCTTGAACGGCGGCGCCATCTTGTTCTTGACCACCTTGATGCGGGTCTGGTTGCCGATGATCTCGTCGCCCTTCTTGATCGCGCCGATGCGGCGGATGTCCAGGCGCACCGACGCGTAGAACTTGAGCGCGTTGCCGCCGGTGGTGGTCTCGGGGCTCTGGCCCGGCATCATCACGCCGATCTTGTGGCGCAGCTGGTTGATGAAGAACACCATGCAGT
This sequence comes from Luteimonas endophytica, assembly GCF_029887875.1. Taxonomy (GTDB): domain Bacteria; phylum Pseudomonadota; class Gammaproteobacteria; order Xanthomonadales; family Xanthomonadaceae; genus Luteimonas; species Luteimonas endophytica. The sequence goes on along the minus strand of NZ_JARXRM010000043.1, from coordinate 276,607 downwards.
TGCTGCGCTTGATGTTGCCGGTCAGCTTGCGCAGTGCCTGGCTCATCAGCCGGGCCTGCAGGCCGGGGAGCTGGTCGCCCATTTCGCCCTCGATCTCGGCCTTGGGGGTCAGCGCCGCGACCGAGTCGATGACCACCATGTCGACCGCGTTGGAACGCACCAGCATGTCGGCGATCTCCAGCGCCTGCTCGCCGGTGTCCGGCTGCGAGACCAGCAGGTCGTCGATGTTGACCCCCAGCTTGGTGGCATAGCCCGGATCGAGCGCGTGCTCGGCGTCGATGAAGGCGGCGGTCCCGCCGAGCTTCTGGCACTGGGCGATGGTCTGCAGGGTGAGGGTGGTCTTGCCGGAGGACTCGGGGCCGTAGATCTCGACCACGCGCCCCTTGGGCAGGCCACCGATGCCCAGGGCGATGTCGAGCTGCAGCGAGCCGGTGGGAATCGACTCCACCGCCTGCGCGGTGCCGTCGCCCATGCGCATCACCGAACCCTTGCCGAACTGCTTCTCGATCTGGGTCAGGGCGGCGGAAAGCGCGCGCTTCTTGTTCTCGTCCATCGTGGTGGTCCTCGCGGGTTGGCTGTTCTGGTTGGCGGGCAATCTAGCGGCGGCGCATCGCACGGGCTGCGACGGGCGCGGGATGTGGGTCCATTGTGGCCATCGCGGCGGCCGGGCCAAGCCGTGAACGCCGCGCGCCGCTGTCGGAAAATCGCCGGGCGCGGCGTGGGCGCGGCAGAGGCGGCACGGCGGCGCTCACCGGTTCGGCCGCACCAGCCCGCAGTACAGGCCCTCGATCGCGAAGTCCTGGTCCGGCAGCACCTCGATCGGCGCGTAGTCGGGGTTGCGCGGCAGCAGGCGGATGCGGTCCTTGCCGAGCCGAAGCAGCTTGACGGTGATTTCCTCGCCGATCCGGGCCACGACGATCTGCCCGGAGCGCGCCTCCGGGGTGCGGTGCACGCCGATCAGGTCGCCGTCGAAGATGCCCTCGTCGCGCATCGAGTCGCCCTTGACCTTGAGCAGGTAGTCGGGCGCCGGCGAGAACAGCACGCGGTCCAGGACCACGTAATCGTCCGTGCCGGCGTCGGCGCCGATCGGCGCGCCGGCGGCGACCCGGCCGAGCACCGGCAGCCGCAGCGCGGTCTCCCCGGCGCCCGTATCGGCCAGCGGCAGCTGCTGCTGCGGCGCCTCGGGCGCGACCAGTACGCGGATCCCGCGGGCCCGGCCGGGGACCCGCTCGATCGCGCCCGCCGCTTCCAGGGCCTCGAGGTGGTACTGCGCGGCGCGCACCCCGGCGAAGCCGAGGGCGCGCGCGATCTCGGCCTGCGAGGGCGGCATGCCCTCGGCCTCGATGCGCTCGGCGATCAGGGCGAGGACGGCCTGCTGGGTGGCGGTGAGCTTCATGGTTAGTAGTAATACTACTAACCGGCGCCGCGGTCAACGGCGCCGGCCGCTGCGCCAGATCGAGACCAGGATCCACACCCCGGCGAATGCGGCGCCGAGGAAGCCGAGCACGCCCAGCGCCATCAGCCACCGGTTCGGCACGCCGCCGCCGACGCTGTTCATGACGATCGACGAGCCGATGATCAGCGCCGCGGTGACGATGCCCATGGTCATCCGGTTGGCGGCGCGGTCGATGCGCTCGCCGAACGCGTCCAGGGTCGGCACTTCGATCTGCGCCCGCATGCGGCCGCGGCGCGCGGCCTGCAGCAGCCGGCGCAGGTCGCGCGGCAGGTCGCCGAGCAGGTCGACCAGCCCGAGCATGCTGCGCCGGCCCCGCCGCGCCAGGGTTCGCGGCGAGTAGCGCCGCAGCATGGCCTGCTCGACGTAGGGCCTGGCCTCGCCGGCCATGTCGAAGTCGGGGTCCAGCTGGCGCCCCAGCCCCTCCAGGGTCAGGAAGGCCTTGATCATCAGCGCCAGGTCCGGCGGCAGGCTCAGGCGGTGGCGGCGCAGGATCGCGGTGACCTCCACCAGCATCGCCCCCATCCGCAGGTCCTTGAGCGGCACCCCGCGGTATTGATCGGTGAACTGCTCGGTATCGGCCTGCAGCCGCGTCTCGTCGACGTCGATCCCGCCGTCGGTCCATTCCAGCAGGATGTCGGTCACCGCCTCGGCATCCTGCGCCACCAGGCCGTGCAGCAGTTGCGCGACCTGCACCCGGCGTTGCGCGGAGATGCGCCCGACCATGCCGAAATCGATCACCGCGATGCGGCCGTCGGCAAGGTAGAACACGTTGCCCGGGTGGGGATCGGCGTGGAACCAGCCGTCCTCGAGCACCATCTTCAGGACGATGGCCGCGCCGGTGCGCGCCAGCGCGCGGCGGTCCAGGCCGGCGGCGTCGACCGCGGCCAGGTCGCTGCCGGCGATGCCGTCGACATGGTCCTGCACGTTGAGGCGCTCGCAGGTCCACTGCCAGTGCACGCGCGGGATCAGGATGCCGTCGAAGCCGGCGAAGTTGGCGGCGATGCGCTCGGCGTTGCGGCACTCGGCGGCGAAGTCGAGCTCGCGGCGCAACGAGATGGCGAACTGCTGCACGATCTCGCGCGGGCGGTAGCGCTTCAGGTCCGGGGCCTGCACCTCGACGATCTCGGCCAGCCGCGCCAGCAGCCGCAGGTCGGCCTCGATCACCTCGCGGATCCCCGGCCGCCGCACCTTCAGCACCACCGCGGTGCCGTCCGCCAGCCAGGCCCGGTGCGCCTGCGCCAGCGAGGCGGCGGCCAGCGGCGCGCGCTCCAGGCGAACGAACAGCTCTTCCGGGTCGCGGCCCAGGTCCTCGACCAGCTGCGGCCGGATCGCGTCCCAGGGCAGCGCCGGCACCGCGTTCTGCAGCCCGCCCAGTTCCGCGGTCCAGTCCGGCGGCAGCAGATCGACCCGGGTCGCCAGCACCTGGCCGAGCTTGACGAAGGTGGGGCCGAGCTCCTGCAGCGCACGCCGCAGCCGCACCGGCGACTCCATCCGCAGCATCTGCTCGGCGTGGTGCCAGTGCAGCAGGCGCCCGGCGCGCTCGAGCGCCCCGGCCATGCCGATGCGCTTGACCACGTCGCCGAAGCCGTAGCGGATCAGCACCGAGGCGATTTCCTGCAGCCGCCCCAGGTCGCGCACCGTGCCCAGGGTTTCCCACATCAGCGCATCCCCCACCGGACCCGGGCGACGCCGCCCCGGGGGCTCACAGGGCGTCCAGCCCCGCCAGCGCCGCAGCCACGGTCTGGCGGCGCACCGCCTCGCGGTTGCCGGCGAACTGGAACAGCTCGGCGCGCGGGTAGCCGCCCCTGCCCTTCCAGGCGATCCACACGGTGCCGACCGGCTTGTCCTCGGTCCCGCCGCCGGGACCGGCGATGCCGGTCACCGCCACCGCCACGCTGGCGCCGGAGTGCACCAGCGCTCCGGACACCATCTCCACCGCGGTCTCGCGGCTGACCGCGCCCTCCTGCTCCAGGGTATGGGGATTGACCCCGAGCATCGCCTGCTTGGCCTCGTAGCTGTAGGCCACCATGCCGCAGTCGAACCAGTCCGAGCTGCCGGGCAGGTCGGTCACGGTCTTGGCGATCCAGCCGCCGGTACAGCTCTCGGCGGTGACCAGGCGGTGCCGGGCTTCGCGCAGGCGTTCGCCGACCCGGCCGGCCAGCTCGTGCAGTTCTTCATCGGAGGGAACGGTCATGCGGCTGTGGTTCGAAGGGGGAAGCCCGTTGTAGCCCATCGAGCCACCGGGGGAAACCCGCCGCGTTGGCATGTCCCGCGCAGGAGCGGCCGGCCTTCGCTTGCAAGGCACGCTCCTACGCAGCGCGGCCCGTGCGCCAAGGCAGCGGCCCGCGGCCGCCGAGGCCGCGGGCGCTCAGGCCAGGGCGACGGTCAGTAGCGCACCCGGAAAGTGACCCCGTAAGTGGCAGGCGCTCCGAGGAACGCGTTGTAGGTGTTCATCGGATCGCCGGGCTGGGGGCTGCCCACCGCCTGCAGGGGGCCGTCGAAGCCGACCTGCACATAGTCCTCGTCGAAGATGTTCTGGCCCCACAGCTCCACCATCCAGCGGCGATCGCGGGCGCCGAGGCCGAGCCGCGCATTGACCACGGTGAAGGCGTCCTGGTGCTTCTCGGCGTCCAGGTCGGAGCCGGTGTTGAAGTCCGACATGTACTTGGCGCCGGCGTTGAAGCGCGCCAGCAGCCGGTCGCCGAGGTCCCACTCGTAGGTGGCCGAGAGCGAACCGGACCATTCCGGCGCGAACGGCATGCGCGCGCCCGGCAGCTTGTAGAGCGCCCCGCCCGGGGCCTGGAAGTCGGCCCCCGGGATGTCGTCGCCGAACGTGGTGTCGGTGTACATCAGCCCGCCCTGCAGCATCAGCCCCGGCGCCGCCGCCGGCTGCCACAGGATCTCGGTATCCACGCCCTTGGAGACCACTTCCGGGATCGAGCGGACCACGAAGCTGGTACCGAGGAAGCTGTTGAGCTGGAAGTCGTCGTAGGTCTGGTGGAACGCGGTGGCGTTGAGCAGCAGGTTGCCGCCGGCCCAGCTGGTCTTGGCGCCGAGTTCGAAGCTGTTGACGAACTCGCCCGGGAACGAGGTGTCGTCGACCGGGGTGATGCCCGGACCGCCGCTGGACAGGCCGTCGGAGGACTGCACCCGGTCGAGGTTGAAGCCACCGCCCTTGTAGCCGCGCGCGGCCGAGGCGTAGGTCATGACGCTGTCGTTCCAGCGGTAGGCGGCCTTGACGGTGCCCGACCATTCGTTCTCGGTGCGCTCCTGGAAGGTGTCGCGGCCGTCGTGCAGGGCATTGGCCCAGGGCAGGCACATGAAGCCGGCGATCCCCGGCCCGGTCTGGGCCATGATCGCGTCCTGCACCGGCGCCGGCAGCGAGGCGAACGCGGTGCTGCGCGAGGCGAGCGCCGAACGCAGCTGGGCGAAGCGCGCCGGATTGGCCGGGTTCTGGTCGATCAGCGCCGAGCCGCAGCCGAGGCTGCCGTTGGGATTGCTGTAGACCGAGTGCAGCTCCTTCTCCTCGCGGGTGTAGCGCAGGCCGAGGGTGAGATCGAGCGCGTCGGTGGCGTGCCAGGTGTTGTTGGTGAACAGCGCCATGCTCTTGGCGCTCTGGTCGTGCCGGTCGAGGGCGCCCAGCCCGCCGAAGTTGCTGCCGTACGGCACCCCGCTGACCTGCGACAGGAACGCCGCGGCGGGCAGGCCCAGCGGGTTGTCGAGCGGGACGCCGGCCGCGGCGAGGCTCTGCGCCACGTTCTGGTAGACCAGCGTCGACAGGTAGGGTTCGTAGTGCGCGCCGACGCGGTACGAATCGTTGCGGGCCAGGTCCTCGTCGGAGTAGAAGAATCCGACCATCCAGTCGATGCTGTCGGTGGCGCCGGTCAGGCGGAGTTCCTGGCTGAAGGTCTCGAAGCCCGAGAAGGATTCGTCCTGGTCGGCGTTGCGGTAGATGATGTCGGCGGTGGTGAAGTCGAAATCCAGGCCGTTGATCGCCTGCCACTCGCGGTAGGCGCTGATCGAAGTGAGGGTGGCGCCGCCCAGCGCGCCGAGTTCCCAGTCGACCTGCGCCGACACGCCCTTGTCCTTGATGTCCTGCTCGGTGCTGCGGTTGCTGTAGGCGACGCGCGCGAACGGGTCGGCGGGCATGGCGATGGCGTCGCCGCCGCCGAGCGCCTGGATGATCGGCGCGGTGCCGCCGGTCACCAGCTGCACCGCGGTGCAGCAGTTCTCCTCGCGGCTGGTGAAGTCGGCCGCGAACTGGATGTCGACGCTGTCGGTGGGCTCGAACAGCAGCTTGCCGCGCAGGGTGTGGTAGTTCTGGTCGTAGTCCTCGTCCTCCACGCGCGGGCCGGCGCCGGTGCGCACGTCCATCCAGCCGTCGCGCTTGCGCTTGGCGGCGTAGATGCTGAAGGCGGCGTTGTCGCCGAAGGCGTCGTTGTACGCCCCGGACACGCCGACCGCGCCGTAGTTGCCGACCGTCACCTCGCCCTCGGCGCTCTGGGTGTAGCTCGGGCGGCGGGTCATGATGTTGATGACGCCTGCCGAGGTGTTCTTGCCGAACACCGTCCCCTGCGGGCCCTTGAGCACCTCGATGCGCTCGAGCTCGCCGAGGTCGCCGAAGCCGACGCTGTTGCGCGGCCGGTACACGCCGTCGATCACCACGCCGACCGAAGACTCCAGGCCGACGTTGTCGCCCACGGTGCCGATGCCGCGGATGCGCGCGGTGGTGATCGCCTCGTTCTGGGTGCTGGTCACGGTCAGGCCGGGCACCAGCACCTGCATGTCCTTGATGTCGCGGACGCCGGTGTCGCGGATCAGCTGTTCGTCCATCACCGTGACCGAGATCGGCACGTCCTGCAGCACTTCCTCGCGCTTTTGCGCGGTCACCACCAGCCGCGCCAGGGTGGTCGGCTCGTCGGCCTCGCCGGCGGGCTCTGCGTCCTGGGCGTGCGCCGGCCCGGCCTGGGTCATCGAGACCAGGGCCGCCAGCACGGCGGTGGCAAGAATCCTGTGTTTCGGCTGCTGCGAAAGCATGTGGCGTCCCCCTGGCCTGATGGAAGTGCGGGTGTTGCGAATCGCCGCGGGCGGCGGCATGCGCGACCGCGGACGAATCCGCGGGCGGGCTGGACCGGCGTGGGGGACGGGTCCAGCGTGCCGCCATCACACGCATTACGGAAAGCTAACATAATTCCGGACGCCGGCAAGTACGCCGGGAGTCGCGAATGCGTCGTGTGCGTTGGGCCGCGGCGCGCCGCCCGGCGACCCGACCGTTTGGGCCTCCACCGCGGCCCGGTCGCGGCCGCGAGCCTGCCACCCCGGGTCGCCGCCTGGCGGCGGCGCGGGCTCCCCCGGTGCGCCCGGGCGATGCCTCAGGCGGCGGCGGGTCGCTCGCGCGCATGCGGCGGCAGCGCCAGCGCGATCAGCGCGGCCGCGGTCACGAACACCGCCGAGATCCACAGGCATGCGGCCAGCCCCGCCGCCTGGTACACCCAGCCCGAGAGCACCGTGCCGAGCAGCCGGCCCATCGCGTTGGCCATGTAATAGAAGCCGACATCGAGCGACACCCCGTCCTCGCGCGCGTAGCTGACGATCAGGTAGCTGTGCAGCGCCGAGTTCACCGCGAACAGCACCCCGAACAGCGCCAGGCCGCCGATCAGCACCGGCTGCGGCGGCCACGCCTGCATGGCGAGCGCGATGGCCGCCGGCACCCCCGACAGCGCCGCCGCCCAGCCGGCCGCCGCGCCGCGCCCGGGCGGCTGCCGGCGGTCGCGTCCGGTGAAACGCGGCGCCGCGGCCTGGACGATGCCGTAGCCGATCACCCACGCGGCGAGGAACGCCCCGACCCGCCAGTGGTCCCAGCCCAGCGCGCCGGCCAGGAACACCGGCAGCGCCACCACGAACCACACGTCGCGGGCGCCGAACAGGAACAGCCGCGCCGCCGATAGCACGTTGATCGCGCGGCTCTGGGAGAGCATCTGGCGGAATCTCGGCGCCGCCCTCGCCCGCCCCAGGTCGGCGCGAAGCAGCGCCAGGCTGGCCAGCCAGACCAGCGCCAGCGCGACCGCCATCGCCAGCACCGCGGCGCGGAATCCGAGCCCGCCCAGCAGCGCACCGCCCAGGAAGAAGCCGACGCCCTTGAGCGCGTTCTTGGAACCGGTGAGCGCCGCCACCCAGCGATACAGGGTGCCCTGCGCGCCGTCGGCCACCAGCAGCTTGACGCTGCTCTTGGCGCTCATCTTGTTGAGGTCCTTGGCGACGCCGGACAGCGCCTGCGCCGTCATCACCAGCGGCACCGTCAGCCAGGCGGTCGGCGCCGCCAGCACCGCCAGCGCGACGATCTGCAGCCCCAGGCCGATGTTCATGGTCCGGTTCAGGCCGATCCGCGCGCCCAGCCACCCGCCCACCAGGTTGGTGAGCACGCCGAAGATCTCGTAGAACAGGAACAGCAGCGCGATCTGCAGCGGCGCGTAGCCGAGCTGGTGGAAATGCAGCACCACCAGCATGCGCAGCGCGCCGTCGGTCAGGGTGAAGGCCCAGTAGTTGCCGGTCACCAGTGCGTACTGGCGAAGGCCGGTCATGCCGGCGATCCGGCCCGTCCCACCTTCAGCGCCAGCTCCACCGTGCGGTTCACGTAGCCCCACTCGTTGTCGTACCAGGCGTAGATCTTCACCTGGGTTCGATTGGTGACCCGGGTCGAAAGCGCATCGACGATCGCCGAGCGCGGATCGGTGCGGTAGTCGATCGACACCAGCGGCCGCTCCTCGTAGCCCAGGATTCCCCGCAGCGGGCCCTGCAGCGCGGCCGCGCGCAGCAGCCCGTTGACCTCGTCCACGGTGGTGCCGCGCTCGACCTCGAACACGCAGTCGGTGAGCGAAGCATTGGTCAGCGGCACCCGCACCGCGATCCCGTCGAGCCGGCCGCGCAGCTCGGGAAAGATCTCGGCGATCGCGGTGGCCGAGCCGGTGGAGGTGGGGATCAGGCTGCTGCCGCAGGCGCGGGCGCGGCGCGGGTCCTTGTGCGCGGCGTCGACGATGGTCTGGGTATTGGTGAGCGAATGGATGGTGGTGATGCTGCCGTGGCGGATCCCGAGCCCCTCGTGGATCGCCTTGACCACCGGCGCCAGGCAGTTGGTGGTGCAGGAGGCGGCGGTGACGATGCGGTGCACTCCCGGGTCGAACAGGTGGTCGTTGACCCCGACCACCGCGTCCAGCACGCCGGCCTGCTTGACCGGCGCGGTGACCACCACGCGCGGCACGCCCTGGTCGAGGTAGGGCTGCAGGACCTCCTGTTTTCGGAAGCGGCCCGAGGCCTCGATCACCACATCGCAGTCCGACCATCCGGTCTCGGCGATCTCGCGATTGCGCGTGACCTGGATCCGCCGGCCGTCGACGACCAGCGCGTTGCCGTCGTGGCCGATCTCGCGCCGCCATGGCCCGTGGATCGAGTCGAACGCGAGCAGATGCGCCAGGGCGGCCGCGTCGGCGGCCGGGTCGTTGATGCGCACGAACTCCAGCGCCGCCAGCTCGGCGCGTTCCAGCGCCGCGCGCAGGCAGAGCCGGCCCATCCGGCCGAACCCGTTGATGCCGATTTTCACGCTCATGCCCTGATGCTCATGCGGTCTTCCTGGCTTTCGGGGCGCAGCGCGCGGGATCGCCGCCGCAGCAGTTCTCGGTGAGATAGTCGACCAGCCCCTGCATCGCCGCGAAATCGGCGCGGTAGGTGATGCTGCGGCCCCGCTGCTCGGCCTCGACCAGGCCGGCCTGGGCCAGGGTCTTGAGGTGGAACGACAGCGTGGTGGCGGCGATGTCGAGCGCCCCGGCCAGCTCGCCAGGGGTCGCGCCGTCCGGACCGAGCCGCACGAGATGGCGAAACAGCGCCAGGCGCGATTTCTGCGCCAGCGCGGACAGGGCCTCGAGGGCAATCGGGGTCTGCATCGATTCGATCATACTGGAATTATGAAATTAATCTCGACTGGCCCGGGCGGCTTGCCGGCCGCCCGCACCTTCCTGCGCCAGCGACGGCAGGCGCGACGCGCGGCGCTTCAGCCGCCGGGCTGACCCGGCGCGGCGCTCCGCGCGGCCGCAAGCTCCCGCCGCGCGCTGCCGAGCACGCGCAGCGCCGAACGCGAGAACAGCAGCAGCAGCGCGGTGGCGACCACCAGGTCCGGCCAGCCGCTGCCGAACGCCCAGACCGCGGCCGCCGCGGCGAGCACCGCCACGCCTTCCCAGACGTCGTTGCGCGAGCACTCCCACACCGAGGACATGTTGACGTCGCCGTGCCGGTAGGGCGCCAGCAGCCACAGGCACACGGCGTTCGCGCCGAGGTTGAGCAGCGCGGCCACGCCCATGGTCTCGAACAGCGGCACCGCGGGGTGCGCCAGCCGCCAGGCGATCTGCACGCCCACCGCCACCGCGGCGCCGAGGATCAACACGCCCTTGAACAGCGCCACCCGCGCCTTGGCCCGCGCGCTCGCGCCGACCACCGCCAGGCTCAGCGCGTAGGTCAGCGCATCGCCCAGGTTGTCCAGTCCCCCGGACAGCAGCGACGACGACCCCGCCGCGAACGCCGCCGCCGCCATCATCAGGAACGTCGCCGCGTTGATCGCCAGCACGACGACCAGCACGCGCCGCTGCTTCGCCTGCAGGGCGCGGACCTCGATCGACTTGCCGCAGCACGAGTCGGCCATGCGCCCAGCATACCGCCACCGGCGACACGGCCGGCGCCGGTCGCCTAGGTGCGGTCCTCGGGCGTGCGCGACCGGTTCAGCGCACCATCGCATGGTGGATGGCGTGGATGTGGTCACCGCTCCCTGCCGTAGGCCCTGCGCCGGCCAGCCAAGGCAGACCAGGGCGTGCCGGCGCAGGCGAGTCGCGACGGGGCTGCTCGGATCACGGCGTCGCTCCCGATCCACCGTGCCCGGGGCGCAGCGCACGCCGGTAGGCGTTCTCATCGGTCGGCGCGTCCAGGGTCGCATCGTCGAACAGGACGTGGTCCGGCGTGATCACCGTCAGCGCCCTGGTCGTATCGACTCTCGCCGTCAAGCCGGTGGCCCGGAGGTCGAGGAGGTGGCCGCCGGCGCGCCTGCCCGCGTCGACGAAATGGAAGTGATAGCCGGGGGCGTTGACGCCTGCGGCCCAGGCGGGAAACCGGAAGCCGACCAGGGTGCCTTCGACCTTTTCGAGCGTGAACACCCGCTGCGACTTCACCACCTCAGCAACCGGCACGTAGGGGGGCGATTGCCGCGGCACGCTGCGCAGGCGGACGCGCTCGAAGGTCCCGTCCACCCGGATCGCGTGGATGCGATTGGGCGACCCTGTCCCGGCGTCCAGCGCCGCCGCCAACGCATCGAAGCCGCCGATGGAGCCCAGCACCAGCCGGCGGTCGGGCCGGAAGCGCTTGACCCACAGCACCGAGGCGCGCTCCCCGGGGTCGATGGTGCGCAGGCTGCCGTCCAGCCGCGCGTGGTAGGCCTCTCCGTCCAGCACGATGGCTTCCCCGTCCAGGGGGCTCAGGCCACCCAGGCCGAAGTCGCCATGTTCCAGCACCGAGCCGAAGGCGATGGGACTCTCCAGCACGCCAGCCAGCAAGCCCTGCAACGGCACCGCCTGGAACACCGCGTCCCCGGGACAGTACGCGCGGCTGCATCCGTCGCCGCCCGGCGCCGATGCCGGCGCCGCGACATGCGGCGCGCCGGACGCGTACGCCACAGCCGCGGCCGAGGCGCACGCCAGGCCAAGAACGAAAGCTCCGAGGGATCGATGCATGGATCTGGAGACCAGGCTTGCGGAGGAGCAGGCACCCTAACAGCCGTCAGCCGAGCGATAATCCGGCGCCAGCGAACTTCTTTCCTGCAGAAAATGAACGAATTGGGCGCGCTGACACCGACCCATCTGCGCGAGCTGGCGGGATTCGTCACGGCCGCCCGGTTCCTCAATTTCGCCCGCGCATCGCGTGAGGTCGGCTGCTCGCCGTCCGTGCTCAGCCGCCGCATCGCGTCGCTGGAGTCGCGCGTCGGCGGCCGCGTCTTCCTCCGCTCGACCAGGCGCATGACGCTGACGCCGCTTGGCGAATCGCTTCTGAGCCACTGCGAGCGGCTGGAGACGGCACTGGCGGCGGTGAACGCGGAGCTCCTCGGGCACCGGGCCGAACCCGCCGGCCTGGTCCGCCTGCACCTGCCCACGACCTATGGGCGCCGTTGCGTGGCCCCGCTGCTTCCCGGGCTGTTGTCGAAATACCCCCGTCTGCGCCTCGACGTCACCTTCGACGACGGCTATGCGGACCTGGTCGCGACACGCACCGACATCGCCCTGCGCATCGGCGTGCCGGCCGATTCGGGCCTGTCGGCGACCAGCCTGCGGCCGATCCGCCGCTTCCTCGTCGCATCGGCGCGCTACCTGGCCGATGCCCCGGCACTGGAGCGCCCGGAGGACCTGAAGGAGCATCGGTGCCTGGCGTTGCACGGGTTGCGTTCGGGAGAGCTGTGGACGTTCGAGCGCCAGCGCCAGCGACGGGTGGTCCGCGTGCGTCCGGTGCTGCGCGCGAACAACGCCGACGCGTTGCTGGAGGCGGCACTCGCAGGAAGCGGTGTCGCCCTGCTGGCCGACTTCGTCGCCGGGGACGCCATCGCCGCCGGAAACCTGGTCGAGGTGATGACCGGCTGGACGGTCACGCAGCCCGAGGTGCAGCTGCTCTGGGTGTCGGGCGCCGAGCGCATGCCGCGCGTGCGGGCGACCATCGACCTGCTGCGCGAGCGGCTCGGAAGATGAAGAGCGACGTTGCCCAGGCGGCCCGCCGGCCGCTCGGAATCCCTCGCTCGGCCACCCGCAGCCGCGCCGGCGCATCGCTTCCTTGCGCATCCCCTCACGCCCCACGTCGCGACAGCGTCGCGCCGTAGGGTGCCCGGAGATTCGCCGGCGCCTTGGCTACAATCCTGCTTCATGGCGCGCCGTCGCGCGGCAACGACTGCTGCCCCAGCCACCCGAGCCAGTTCGATCTCCACGGACTTCACCCGGGCGAAGCCCGCCGCCGGCGTCCGTCCTCCGCCGCAAAAATCGCGAACTTGTTCCCTAAGATCAGAGAGTTATGTCGCAAGCGAAGTCGACCGAGCACACCCCGCTGATGAAGCAGTTCTTGTGTGTATCAAAAAAATGCGGGCTTTTAAGCCACTAGTGGGCTCTAGACTCAACCCGGAGCTACTCCAGAGCTACGGCAACGTAGGGCAGACCGTCGAGTTGCCACCAAGCTGCAAACAAGATTCGCTGCTGCGACTCCATGACCTTGGGCCTGCTCGAGCTAGCCATCCTCCAGCCGGCAATCCAAACGCGCCGCTTCGCTACTGGCCGTCCGCAACCTTAGGGGGTGGAACTTCCCTCTCAGCACTGACTTTTGCTTGCTGATCCGCTCGATCTGAAGCGAGCTTGTTGGCGGCACTTTGCTCCTGGTGCATAGCTCGCAAGAGCGCGTTTTGTTCGCCCAAAGCCTCAATGATAGACGCCGTAGCACTTTCGTCTGCTCCTGCCTCGCTGCGGTCGGCACCATAGCCGATCACCGCATACCAAGCAGTAAACACCAGCGCCACAGCAGACACCGCGAGAGTCAACATCGCTAATCCGATTGCCCTGCGCGCATGCTTCTGACTTTCGACCGCCTCATTTCTAAGCGTTTGTAGCAACTTCGCAGTGACATCCGACATCTCGCCAGCATGTGCAACGACCAACCCCATCCCATCTTCCATTCGCCCTACGGCTGCTTCCATTTTCTCTGTTGAAAGTGCAGTGCGCCCCTGAGGCGTGTCGCTCAATCGCGGCAGATGAAGATTCTCGTATCTCGATTGGGTGGGCTCGATACCTTTTATCACCGACTCAGAAGCCAGATCTGAGTTGAACTTATCAAGGACAGAAAAGCTGTCCCTTGTAAGCCTCTGAAAGACGGAGCTGTTTTGCTCCTCCTGAAGCTTTCTCAAAGTCTTTCCTACCGCTTCATAGCCGGCCAAGCTCGAACCAAACATCTTATCTATCCGCTCTTTCAAAGAGCCGACATCACTTACAGAACTAGACAGCCCCGGCCAGTTCTTCATAATTTCAGTAGTGGCGCCAGCGCGTGCCATCGTAGTGGCGACGCTGTCTTTCAAACGCTTTGAGCTATCACTCCACTCCTTGTGCTCTTTTCGAATTAATGCGGCGAGCATAGCAACAGGATCTTTATCCGAACGAACCTCAAAGATATGGTGCAGATAGTCGCTCGCAAAGAGCCTCAGATCGTCATCCGTGAGACATTCAACCTCCTCCTCCGTCAGCGGCGGCGAAATATCATCGGGATCTTCAGATGGTCGAGCGGCCACGCATCCCGCGTAAATACGAACTAGGTCAATATCGGTAATCCCGTCTGGGTGAGGAGCCCTCGTTTCAAAGACTGCTCGCCTCCCCAGCGTCATGCGTCGAGCCGTGATCTCCCCAAGCCCTACCGTGACCAACGAGAACGGCGCACTCAGGCGCACGAGGAATTCCTTCAAGCTTGCCTTCTGCTTCGGCTCGTTCTTGTCGTCGTCTTCTGCCATTTACGCTCCCCCCATTCACTTCAAATTCTTGACTTGGAAGAAGCTCGTGTCAACGACGAGAGCCCAGCCTTCTTGTTCGTCGAGCCTGCTGCTCCTGCGGCCGCAGCATAAGCCGCGTTCGGCTCCAAGAGCCCGGTAGGCGCGCAACCCTTGCGAGCTCGCCTCGGAGCCCCACCAATGTAGAGAGCAAGCGCTTCACTCCGCTAGCCGTGAGGGACGACTTGTGGCGAATCGGCTACTCCTGAAGCAGTCGTTCCTATTCAGAATTGAGACATCGGTCCACTTGCGTTAAACGCAAATGCTGCTTGGATGGGGGCTCCCCCAACAGCGTGAGGAGCGCGACCATGCAGCAACAAGATCTGAAGCTTGATATTGCCAGCCGTCTACTGAGCGGCATCGTTTCCCAGGACCGTAACCGAAAACTCCTGGATCGTCTCGACGACATCGACCACTCACTGGAAGTTGCCGACGAACTAATTCGCCGCAGCAAGGGCGATGCACCGCCAACACGCGACCATACGCTCCAGCCCCGCCCGATCACTCGCACCCGCGAAAAGGTCATCCAGCGCGAGCAGCTGCCACTGCAGCAAATCCTGGAAGCCAGGCGCGCTGGCAGCCAGAGCAAGCCTAGCCGAGGCCCAACCCTTCACTAGCTTCATTTGATCCACATCTGCACTGCGTGGTGCCAGGGGGGGACCACGATCGATGCCTCGCGAAAGCGGGGCATCGTCATTTGGGACGCAGGCTGCTCGACGACTCGACGCTCGCCGGCTTAGCCGGCACACCTGAAGTCGATACTTCCGGCTGGTCCTCGGTGCTCACAGCTGGCTCGGCGCTGGCTGCCTTGCCTGCAGGCATTGTGTCCGCAGGCACCGGATAGCGGATCAGCATGCTCTGGCTCCAGGCCTCCAGTTGCTCCGCGCTGGCCTTGGCTTGAACGTTGTAGCCCTCTTGTGCCTCGGGTCCCGTGGCGTGCCGGGCACGACGGTGGGCGTCCCGCCGGGTCTGCACTGTTCGCAGGCGACGTGCTCGCCGTTTAGACCATTCAGCCCGGGACCAAAGCCCCGGCTTCGGATGATCCGCCTCAAATTGTTCTAGGGCACGCTCTGCTTGGCTAAGCAGATGCTGAGCTCGCTCTTCCGCGGCACGGCGACGCGTGAACCGCTCGGCGTCGTGCCGCAGCCGCTTGAGCCTCTTCACCAGCTCCCCCAGGTCGGACCGGAACTTGGGGACATGTGCGAATGCCGACAGGCGCTCGGCGCCATGCTGGAGCAGCTGCGAGGTCGCCTTGAAGGTCACCCCGACCTTGGCCATGAAGTCTTCTTTCCACAGCTGGATGGCTTCCGCCAGCAGGTTACGACTGGCACCCTGGCGTTCTCTCTCTGATCGCCTGCTCCCAGAAGGGGTCAACGCGCCGCGGCTCAAGCCCCTGACCACTCGGATCTGCCCCTGGCCGTGGACCGGAGATAGATCCAGGACCACTCCAGGTTTGACGCCCCGCTCTCTCCTGGCCTGCTCCTGACTATGCCCTGCCGAGACTGGCTGCAGCCTCCCCTCGCCTTCTAGCTGCGCCAGGGCTTCCTTCCATTGAGCCTCGTTGTCCGCAGTGATTGCCTCATTGGCTTGGACGCGCTCGCTCTCCACGCCCCGGCGATGCAAGGCGGTAGCGTCTTTGCCGATGTGCTCCGTCGGCTCGCGTGACAGAGCCAAGGCGGTCGCCTCATCCCCCAGATCGGCAGCCTCTGCTGCCTGTGCTTCCAGACTCCGATGGTCGACCCGCGCCTGGATCTGCGCGGCGGCCAAGTGCGAGTTGATCGTCTTAGCCACCATCTCGCGGATCCACTCCACCTCTCCGCGGCCCGACGGCCCGCCGTCGAGCTCGCGGGTCTTGTCGGCCAGCCCTGCGTCGCCGACCCGCCTTGTCGTGGCCAGCAGGTGGGCGTGGTAGTTCAGCCCATCTGGGGTCTGGGGCTCGTGGATGCTTGCCTGGATCGCGAAGCGGTAGCGCTCCACCAACGCTCGGGCGATATCGGCGGTGAGCGCGGAACGCTCATCGTCGGTTAGCTCGTGGGGCAGCGCAATCTCGAATTCGCGTGCCACCGTAGCGTCCTTACGCTTCTCCGAAGCCTCAGCGGCCGGCCACAGCTCACACGGATCGAAGGCCCAGTCGGGCGCTTCGTCCGGCGCGATGCAGCGGGTCTCCACGACACCGCCACGGCGGCGGTAGTCGTGCTTGAGACCAGTGCGGGCATCGACGATCAGCAGGCCGGCCCGATAGGCGGCTGCTGCGGTGGATGCGTGCCCTTGCGAGCGAGAGAAGGTCTTGACTCGAGTGTGGTAGATCGCCATCGCGTTGTTCCTTTTTGCGGGAGATCCTTCCTTTATGAAGCGGATCGCGAACTTGGCAAGCCGATCTGCGTTGCAGTTTTGAATTTGCTGTGGACGCGCAGCGTCGGGTCCAAGGGGGCTTGCCCCTTTGCGCACGCGTTGTCCGAAGGGCAATGCCTAAGTGCGCTATTGCACTATTGCAGTTGCCCTAGACGTTGCCACGGACGGCAAGATTTGCCCTTGACGCGCTCTCATTCTTTGCTTGCATGGAGCTATCCCACACACCGGAGAGAGCAATGGAAAACACGCAACATCTGCACCAGCAAATTGAGCGCGCAACGACACGTCTGGCGCAGCTCAAAGCGCGAGATCTACTCAACCAGCAGCGGGCGCAGTCGCGAGAACGCGAAGCACAGCGCAAGCGCCAGATGCGCAGACGTGGGGAGCTGGGGCAGCTCGTCATCGATGCGGGATGCCAGGATCTAGCCAACGGCGAAATCGTGGCTGCCCTGCTCGACTACCGGTCCACGTATCGGGACACCGGCAGCCGAGCCGAGGCGATGGCCCGGGGTGATGCACACCTGGCTGCAGGAGCAGCGGAGGGTGCGAGACGGCCCTCATAGCCGATCAGCGGATCGTCCGCATCCCCGCCCAGGCCTTGATGCGCGCAGCCCACTCGTTAACTTCCTGGGTGTTGCGCTCACTGTTCCAACGCCAGCGGTCATCGTGCCGCTGGAACATCACGTGCCGAACCGGCTTCTCCAGATCGGTGATCTCGACCTCGATGCGCTGACGATAGGCAGCCTTTCCGAAGTCCGAGTTGGTTCGGAAAGACGCGATATCCTCTGGCTTCAAGTAGGCCTCTTTGCCTTCGCGATCGCGGATCCAAAGCCGGTTCTGCTTGGTGTCCAGGGCGATGTGCTCGTGCACGAACTCAGGCTCGAAACCTGGTTCGAACTTGTGCTTCGGGTCTGCGCCCGCCCCGGAGTAGCCAAGACCCACTGGCCCCAGCCAGATCAATGCCGTGGCGAGCACAAAGGCCGCTCCCAGGAGGACGGAAAAAACGCCGTCGGTCTGGAACCACAGAACCAGCATTATCACAGTGAGGGCAATACGCACGACGTTCTTTGCTTCCATGTTCTCTCCTTGTTCGCCGCGAACCGTTAAAGCCGCCCGGTCACTTTCCATTGCCCACCGATCTCTTCGAGCACGAAGGTGCCTACGAGAGCTGTGGCTTGGCTGTGGCCAGCCATCCTGATGGTTGCCCTGCCGGTCACCGAGCACGCGTAGCCAGCGCGACCCGACGCTTCCTTGCATTCGCCCACCTCGAGTTCTTCGAGTTTTGTGTTGCCACCGGTTTGCTCGACGAAGGCGCGAACTGCCTCCTCCACTTCTCCCTTTCCAGGGCCGCCCGCGCAGCCCGCCAACAGCAGTGCCGCCATTGCGGCCAATAGCATCGTCTTCATGGGGTTCCTCGGTTCACTGGATCAGGTTGCAATGACCGACCACCGGCTCGGCGCTACCGGGCTGGAGATCGATGTCGGAAACGGTCCGGTCCTTGTTCAACAAGAAGACCAGCTCACTGGGCGTGGCCGAGGAGTCACGCTCGCGCTCGACCAGGTAGGCCAACGCAACCCGGTCCTCGAGCTCGTAGACCTTCCCGAAGCGGATCTGACCGCCAAGCTCGGGCGGCGGGACGATAGGCTCGCCGTCCAGGGTGGGAACCGAGCTGAATTCCGGGCCCTCGATGCTGTCGAGCGTGCCGATTGAAGTCTCGATGACGTAGGGCCCCTCTGCCACGCCATGGGCGTAGCTCCAGGCGAACGCTGTGCCCTCGACCCCGCTTTCCTGGATCTGGCATGACAGCAAGTCGCCGGCATGCACGTGTCCTGCCAGCAGCAGACCCGCTGCAAGCACACTGATCCTTCGTCTCATATCCCCCTCCTAGTCAGCCAAGGCCTATTTGCGTTCAACGCAAATGACGCGCTAAGCTTATGCGGGCAAACTCTCGGGAGTCAACGTCTTGTGTCTCCCGGATGCCCGCTGCCCTTCCCGCCTCCAGCACCCTTGGCCGCCGCCTGCGTGCGGCCCGCCTCGCAAAGGGGTGGACCCAGGCCCAGCTTGGCCAGCGCCTGCTGGAGCCCGACGACCCTGACTCGAGCACGGCGGCGCCCAGGATCAGTCGCTACGAACGTGGTATGCACAAACCGGACTTGGCAACCATCGAGAAGCTCGCAAAGCTGCTGGACCTTCCGGCGGCCTACTTCGTGGCGAGCTCCGATGTGGTCGCCGAAGCCATCCTGGTCATCTCTGAGCTGAGCCCGCGCAAGCAGCGAGAGGCCCTCGCACTGCTCAAGCGACTCGCGTCGAAGGCAGCCAAGTAGCGCAGAGGTCCCCGGCCCGGCCCCGGCCCCGCCGCAGGGCAGATATGACAAGGGCCCCGGAAGGGCCCTTGGTCGCCCAGGGGGGCTGTTAGTCCCCGGACCCCCTTCACGGCGCCTCAGACATCCTGTCGATGGCGTTGTCCCGATCTGATTGTGCTGCTTGGGTGTCTGGCTAGGCGACGGACTTAGAGTGCCGATCGGCGAACGACAGCTCCATCGGAGCATCTAGGCGGCGCATGTAGGAATTTCCCCCGTAGGGGTGTCCGGGATCACGGCGGCGTTTGTCGTTCGGACGATCACCCAGTTCAATTGGCAGGGCCATCGACTTCCTCGGATACCAGATAGGAAGCCAGGTTCAGGATCGACACTGCCCGCAGGCTATTGATCTCTGTCCCGTAGTTCGGATCGATGCCATGGAGGACCGCGTGGCGGTTCAGGCCATGGAACCCAGGCGGCAACAGCTTCGTTCTGCGGGTCAGCGAGATATCGACATAGAACGCGGCCACGAAAATGGCGCGCATATCTTCCTCGGGTAGCTTCGACAACACCTCCACCAGGTTGACATCGCGGTTCCTCGAGAACAGTTGCCGCTGGGGATGTCGGTCGTGAATCACGCCATCGGCCTGGGCCAGTAGCGCCGGAATGCTCAAGGAATAGCGGCCCTCGCGGTGCGCCTGGAACGCATCTGCAATGATTGCGCGGCGCGTAGGATGCCTTGCGACCAGGGTTTGTTCGATCTCCTCCAAACGACTCTCGAAGTAGTCGATCAGCCATTGCTCTGCCTGTTGTTCCTCGCCCTCGTGGAATGCTGCGGCCAGGTCACGTCCCCAGGTGTGAGGCATCTCGGGATCTAGACACCAGCCCTGGTCCATGAGGACTGCCAGATGGGCTCGGGCCTCATCCGGCAGACCCCGTAGTTGCCTGGCGATGTCCTCGAACGTCGTAGACCACCGTCGCAGGCGTTCATCTTCCTCGGACTGAAATGCCTTGAGCCACGCCTGGGCACCACTGAAAGGTTCGAGTAGCGCCTTGACTTGCTCGCCGAGCGGGTCCCGTAGGTGTGCAACGTTGACCTGATCCTCAAAGGGTTTAAGCGCACCAGCGACCGCTCTTATCTGCTTAGCGAGCGCGTCTTGATCATGCTCATCCTTCAGCCATGCAGGCACTTGCTGGAGCGGATCCGCAAGCGCCTTTACCTGAGCCCGGAAGTCCTCTAGGGGATCCCGGCACAGGGCCGCGAGTTCCTCGTTGGCCTGCAGCAGTGGGCTTTGGAGGGACTTGAACTCACGCAAGGGGTCAACCAAGCGGGCAAGCCGCTCCATCTCCTCCAGCTGACGCTTCCAGTAATCGTCGTCCATGGCGCAATCCTAACCCGTTCAATAGTGTTAGTCGGACCACTGACGACGGCCGCTAGACTGCTCCCGTCCCTACGGGTAGCGCCACCATCCGATCGGGCTGGAGGCCCACCGCGGAGCGAAAAGCTCCGCGGCGGCACTGTGGCGGTAAAGCTGGGCCATTAGACCCAGCCTCGCGATGCCATGCTGGTGAAGCCTTCCGCGCTGATGACGATGTGATCGAGAACGCGAATGTCTACGAGGTCGAGTGCTTGCTTCAGGCGGTAACCGCCGGGCCGGCTGCCGATGGCACCAGATTGCCCGAAGGGTGTTGTGAAAGGCCGTGAGAGGCAGACCACGCCGTGCGGCTGCTACTCGTCGTCTTTCAACCCAATTTTCAACTGGAATGCTTCGCTCAAGGCCTCCGACATATCGCTGCCGCTGCTCTCCATGAACTCCGCAAAGCCTTTCAAGCCACGTGAGGGCTCACCGACCTCTCCTACCGAGAAGACCAGGGCTCGGACGGTCCGGGGCGGCATAGGCAAAACCGACGCTTCCGCCCATTGCGTATTCGTGATCGGAAAGTTCATCGAGCAGTTCGCGTCAGTCGGCGCGTTCCTTTCAATCATGCAAACATGGGAAAAGGCCTTCGTTTCCGGTGACAGCCATAGCGACCCCTCTCCATCCTGGTAGCTGATGGCTTGAATACGAAAGGTCGTGGATACAACGTAATCGCCGCTATGGTGTCTTGCTTTACGCTGCCCTAGGTGCGTAGCAACCGGAAGCACGCGGAGGTGCGTAGACTCGTCCCGCATCACGATCGCTGCCGTGAACCCGTCTTCCTCTGTGCCCGGAATACACTCTGCATGAGGGCGCCCGATTTTGTCGACATAAGACTTGCACTCTATCCGTTGCATAACCACACATGTCTGCGGGAACATTCCAGGCTCTTCTCCACTCCCCGGCGTGATTTGCTGCGAGTTTCCGACGTTGCTGGAACGGACCGGATGGTAGATTGGTGGTGTGCTGTAGCTGGCGGTGTGCTCTTCAATACGCTTCTTTAGCCTCTTGCTGATCCCGCTGGATACTCTTGAGAAGAGCCAATTAACTACGACGCCCCCTAAGGCTGTGACCAAGGGGGCAGCAGGGGGGCGAGCGGAAGTGCAGGTTGCCTGAACTGCCTGCTCAAAAGCTGTTCCTTCTACACCGACGAGCTCAACCTCGGAGTATTCCTTGAACTCCTGCACTCGAAGAACTGTAAAGGGAACACTCATAGGCTCTTCTTGTGGGCCAGCGTTTGCAGCGCCAACGACGAAAACTTGAATGGCTGTGGCACATGCAAGTGAAATTGTTGACCGGTTCATCTCCTATCCTCGTTGTCAAAGTTAGTAATGCGTTATGAGGACCACAATCGACTCTGGTATGCCTACTTCTTCAGCTCATCCAATATTCGCTGCAAGTCCGGCATGACGCCCACCCGGTCCACGGCTGGTCGATCCGTGGATGTGTTTAATTTGGCGTTGCTCAACAAAGCACGCATGTCATATGGGGCGATCAAGACCCCTCTAGCTGCTTTCGACCATGCCTGAACAAGCAATGCGGCACCCGCGACAAGTGGAGATGCCGCCGATGTTCCATTGAAGACTGCCGTGTATTCTGTTCTGCTCCTACCTAGCCAACCATCGCCGCAAGTTACGACGCTGTCACCCCAGCCGAAGCAATCAACGCGGCTTCCGTAGTTACTGAAACTACTGCGGCGGCGCGGCATGGATGAGGAGGCTGCTCCAACGAGTATCGCGCCGGAGTCGCGGAAACCGGCCGCCCCCTTGCTTAGAGGGTGCTGTCCCCTCTTGTTGGTGATCTTGTCCAGGTCGATACCACCGTTGCCTGCCGCCTCCACCACAATGACCCCGGCGTCAGACGCAGCCCGAATAGCATCGAATGCGGCGTCATAAACCTCGACTGGAACGTTGATGAAAGGCCCGTAGTCGGTTTGCGCCTCGATAAGCAGGACGTCTCCTGACTGCATCGACGCTGTTGCGCTTGCAATAGCGTCCGCAGTGTTGAAGTTTCCTTTATGATCTCGCCACTCCGATACAACACGTGTCTTGCAGCCTGGCGCAATCCCAATACATCCGCGGTCATTGTCCGTGGCGCAGATCTGCCCAAGAACAGCAGTTCCGTGGCCGTGGAACGTGTGGTTCAACCCCGATATTGTCTCGATGCTGCTTTTCTCCAGATCCTCGTGATCCAAGATCCATCCTTGTTCTAGATCCACGAAGCCGACTCCCGCGCCGTTTGTCATGGACCACGCGAAATGGGCATCGATCCCGATCTTCGCTGGATTCAAGTAGCGCTGTCTACTACTAAGCGGATCGTCCGCGGGCACGGCCGGCGGGTCATGAGGACCTGGAGCTATGTAAGCTGTTTCAACCTCAGGTAGAGCTTCAAGAGCTAACAATGCCTCTTCTATATCTACCTCTGATGGAACATCTACACTGTAGTATCGAGTCAACCTAGACTGAGCTGAAGAGATCCTTTTTTCTCCGTTGTCTTGCATCAGACCTAGCGTATGTGCGCTCGGCAGGTAGGCTTCTAGGTTCCATGGCGCGATGGGGCTTGCGGTCTTGCTGTTGAGCAAGAAGGCTGCTGCCTTCATTTGAGGAGAGACCCTCACCACTATCTTTTGTGCGTGGCGAAGATCGTGGCGGGGATCCTGGTTAGCACTGGACATCGTCCCTTCTCTCCTGGGGCGTGCTAGGGCAATGACTTTGAGCCAGGCCCGGGATCCGCCGGCTTTTCGATCTACAACGCAGCTCCGCTCTGCTAGCGGCCACGGGCTATTGTCCGGCGGTTTGCATATCTGCGTGATCGAGGCAGCCCAAGGCTCAGGTCACCCGTATCCGGCGACCAGGGGGACGTGATCGATGGCCGTAACGTAGCTCAACACGGCGCTCGTTCACTTGCTCTCATTCCTCAGCACCCACTGCCTCTTCATAGCCATCTGCACAATGGCGGACACGGGCGTGGACTGGCTGCACTTCCGACAACCAGCCGAACCGGTGATGGGCCAGAAACGCGAAGCGTGCATCCTTGGGTTATACGAGGTCATCGTATACGTTGTCGCCGGCAACCTCAGCTTCGATCAGCCATTGGACAAGCGACCGAACACCTTCTGCATCTGCACAAGCGACATCAATGCCGTCGCGCGCCATTCGCACCTGCAGGTCCATCCACGCGGATTCATCCTTTGCTGTAATTCCCAAATGAGCCTCTATCGCGCCCCGGCTCCACAACCATACGCGCTGCTGCTTAAGCTTACGAACCAGTCCCGCAACATGGGGGATGGCCTCTGCATCCGCTGCCATGATTGCGTAGGCCTCCGAAGCAGAAACCACAGCCCTCTTGGATGTCGGTAGCTGGGACTGCGGGTTCAAGGTAATACGCCCTTCCTCTCCCAATCTTGCAAGCACCGCCTTGCATGCAGCGATATCGGGATCGCCCCTTTCAATAAGCCCATACTCGGCGGCATGATTGAACGCAAAATCTAGATCCACAATGGCTACCGCAGGTAGCCCAAGCGCCTCAAGGATGTCCATTGATTTCTTGGTGTTGGAAACACCTCCGAGCGCGACAACTGCGATTGATGCTTGACCAAGCGTCTTGCCGGCAAGGGCCCTGAAAATCTCCGGTAGGAGCCGGCTCTCCGTCCTGCCTTCTGCCAACACCACACGATCTGCGAAAAGCACCTGTGCAGAATTGGTGAGACTGAAGATGTGATGCAGCTGGTGGGTGCCATCCTCAACCAACTGCTTCACCACATGCTGGAGCCGAGGTCGCGCCTTGGTTCCTTCGCCAGGACGCTTGGTCATTAACAAGGCGTTTTCGGCATCTCTGGCTAGCACCATCTGCGCAGAATGCGTGGAGAAGATGACTTGGTATCCGGCACTCGATAGCGAGCGAAGAGCCTCTCTGACCTGCTCGACGGCGAACGGATGCATGAACAGCTCTGGCTCATCGACCAGCAGAAGGGTAGCACCACCCGCGACTGCCTCCCCACGCTTCAGGTCCGCAAGATGGCGAACCATGGCCATCTGGATGGCTCGCTGGGCACCATGTCCGTAAAAACCGAATGATCGTCCAGCCCCCTCTCCTTCGTAGACCTTGACCGTCCCGGACTTGATCAGGTCGTTGAACGCGGGAACAGGAAAATCGAGTTTGATATGGATACCAGGAAATAGGTCGGAAATCTTGTGATTGATAGATTCATCAATCCGGCCTAACTCATCGAACCTTTCGCCCCCTTCTGCTGAAAGCTTCC
The DNA here is from genome assembly GCF_029887875.1 of Luteimonas endophytica. Classification (GTDB taxonomy): domain Bacteria; phylum Pseudomonadota; class Gammaproteobacteria; order Xanthomonadales; family Xanthomonadaceae; genus Luteimonas; species Luteimonas endophytica. The sequence goes on along the minus strand of NZ_JARXRM010000043.1, from coordinate 252,225 downwards.
CCAATATCGCTCCCAAATGGGGTGCAAGATCGTCCTCGTGACGCTCCTGGATGGCAGTGAGCATCGATGACAGCAGCTTTCCGATGGTGGTGGAGGTCTTGGCTTTACTTGCGTCCTCCTCAGCGTTCTCCATCGCCCCAATGCGTATGGGGTCCGGGAACAGCGCTGTAACTGCGTTGTCAATCCCGGTAGGGTTCGGCACCCAATCCCCCAGGTCTGGATCGAAAACCGTCAGTGACGAGTCACCCCCGGGGACCGCTTGTGTCCGTCGGATGCGCAGCATTCCATCGCGGACATGGGGAGAGATCTTGTTGCGATTGGCCTGGGACAGCGTCTCAAGATCATGGTCGTCAATGTCATTGAGTTCGCCAATGACTTGAACTTCCTGGTCTGGATCGTTGAAGTCGCCTACGCCCAGCTTTGCTCGGCGGACCAGCCATTGCAGTGCGGTTAGGCAATTGCTCTTACCGCAGTTGTTCAAACCGACTAGCGCGGTGAACGGCGTCAGCTGGAGTGTTGTTGACTGACACGACCTGTAGTTCGTCACTTCCAACTGTGAAAAGTAGACGGTCATCCCCTACGTCCCCCATGTTCATCAAGCAGGCTTGCCACCCACCTTGCCAGCGATCGCATCCCTGATCTGCTCTTCCACGCTGCGCCCCGCTTCATCCTGGGCCACGGCCATCAAGTAGATGCCCTGGCCATCGGAGGCGCCCTGCCAGAGATGCCCCATCTGGGCCTTGGACTTGCTGTCGTCATTGGAGACCCGGTCCCCACCCTTGTATTCGACGACAAGCAGTCGTCCATCCTTGAGACGGGCAACGAAGTCCGGATAGGTCCAGCCGGTCGCGGTGGGCAGGCGGAATTGCGAGTGATGCTTGATGTTGCGCACCCAGAAATCGATCTCTTCAATGTTGTCCAAGGCTAGGGCACAAAGAAACTCTTCGGCCAATTGGCCACTGGCACGTTTGTGCGGGAGGTCTCCAGGCACTGCGTAGTAGTGCTTCTTCCACTTATAGTTGGCAACGCAAGGCTTGCTGGAGGGATAAGCGTTGGGATCGAAGGTATAGGCGTGGTCGAAGTCGGCCAGCACTGGTGCATCGGTAGCAAACAGCGTGGTCTGGTAGTTCTTTTCGCTTGCAGCCGTTCGCGCCTTCTTGATCTGCTCGGCGAGCTTCCTGGCGATCACGAACTTGGCGCGCACCAGTTGCGCCAGATCAAAGCCGCGATCAAACAGACCTTGGACGGCCCTGCGGATCCATTCAACCAACTGGGGCTGAAGGATGTCGGGCTGACGCACGCGGCGGTCGAGGAACGCCACCAGCTCCTTATCGGTCCACTCTGCTGCCATGCCTAGGGCAAAACGCTCCTGGGCGTCGGGGTCCCGCTCCCACTTCACCTCTTCCTCGTCAACGTCAACCAGGAAGGTGCGCGACTGGTCGACATAGCGGAACGACGACAGGTCAGCGGGATGATTGAGAATCGACCATCCACTATGGTCGAGCAGAATGTCGGCACTGGCTTCCAGCACCAACGTTCCCTGTTTGAACATCAAGCGGGGGACGCGGAACTTCTCCTGCCGTTGCGCAGGCGTTTCGCGCAGTGCACTGGCGCGGACATTGTGATGGACCAGCCGCTTCTTCGCCTCATGCTGCTGGCGTTTTGGTAAGGTCTCGACAATGGCGTCTTGGGTGGCCGTGTCGATCTGCCCGACGATGGTGATCACGAACTTGTCAGTGCCAGCTTTGGGCTGGACTTCCACCTTGCCCCGATCGCCCGCGGGGATCGTGGTCAGGTTCGGCGCTTTGGGCAGCTCCAGGGTCAACTTCTGCGGCTCAAGCGCGGTGGTGCCACCCTTCAATGGCAACTCGCGAACGATGCCTCCGGCCGCCTCCACCGGATTGAAGCCCATGGCCTCAAGGTCGTCGGTCAGTTCCTGAGCGGCCACGCCGAACGAAGGACTGACTACATGAGCATAGGCCCGGTTCAACTCTGGATCATTACGCTCGCGCGCATAGGGCATGCGCAGCACCCGGCCCAGCAACTGCATGATGGCGGTGCCAGACCGCTGCTGTGTCAGCGAGCAGAGCACGTAGGCAAACGAACAGTCCCAGCCCTCCTTCAACGCATCCTTAGTGATGATGATGCGCACAGGGCAATCGGGATCGAACAAGTCCACATCATCCAGGCCCCGCTGATCGCCGGTGGCCACCACGATCTGGTCTTCGGAGACCTTCTCGTTGTCCACCAGATGCTTGTGAACTACTTCCACCGTCGCGATCTTGTCCTTGTTCTCGGCCTGGATCAGCAGGATCGGGCGCAGATAGTCCGGCGCCTCTCCAGGCGCCAGCGTTTCCAGGTAGGTCCGACGCTGCAAGGAGCTTTGCAAGCACTCTTCCCAGCCATCGATGTGCTCCTTGAGCACGACGGGCAGCTTGATCATCTGCTCAGCTTTCAGGACGCTGGCCGACACGCTGACCAAGACGTTGCTGCTGTCCATTTCTGGAGTAGCCGTCAGCTCGATAATGGCGCTGGGGGACAGTCGCTCGTAAACTTGGTAGGACAGCGCCGTGTTCGCGTTGTGCGCCTCGTCAGTGATGACCAGCGGCCGGTGAATGCGCAACAGATTGGCAAACGAGAACTTGGCCCGGTTCTTGCCCTCCTTCTGCTCCAGGCCCTCGATTGTCGGCAGCTTTATAAAGTGCGGCTCCAGGTCCTCCTTGTCAGCGTAGAAGTCCCGAATTTCGGTATCAGCCACCCTGGCCGATGCCATGGTGCCAATGATCAGGCACAGGTTGTCGGCGATATCCTGCGGCCGGATCATGCCGTTGTCGGCGATGTCGAAGATCTGCACCTTCCCCACGCCGAATTTGTCATCCAGTTCCTGCCGGTAGGGGTGGCGCGGGTTGCTAAATGCTTCCAGGGTCTGGTTCTTGATCTGCTTGGTGGGCACCAGCCAAAGCACCAGCGGATACTCACGAGCCAGCCATGCTTCGGCCACCGTCTTGATGATGTGGGCGCCCAGGATTGTCTTGCCTCCCCCAGTGGGGATGCGCAGGCAGACATAGGGCACCGACTCCAGTGACGGCACCGGCCGCTCCTGATCGTCCAGAATGGGGCGGTAGTCGGCCGCATGATCCGCCACACGGTTGAAGGCCAGCGAGGGGCCTTCTTCTTGGGTGCGCTCCAGGTAGGTCCGCAGCGACTTGATTGCTCCCTTCTGGTAATCCTTGAGTTTCATGATCAGGTCGCTTTCAGTTCATAGGGGATCTGCTTGAACACCACGCCGAGGGAAGCAAGACGTTCCTCGGACAGGCGCGTGGCCTCACCGTAGACCACCTTGGGTCCTTCATGGGCTGGTATTTCGGACAGCAACCGGAGCGTCAGCACATTGCCGCCGTCAACGCGCTTGTCGCCCAAGATCCCGTTGTAAAGCAGGTAGTAAGCAGTGCCTTCATGGATGCCAAGCAATGGGGTTTCATCCTTTTCCCGTGACCTCCGAGGCTCGCCTGTCTCGATGAACCAAACGTGGGCTGCCAGGTGCGCATAAGGAATGTCCTGGCGGATCTGGTTGTCCACGTCGAACACGGTAGGGCCCAGGCGGTAGAAGTGGAAGCCACCGCCTCCGGTCCACTTGACGGACTTGGAAATACCTCCTTGCTCCCCATCGACCACGGCTTTCAATCTCGGACAACAGAGCGTCTGCGCATGTTCTCCAAGTTCGATACCGATCCAGCGGCGCCCCATCTTGTGAGCCACGGCAGCAGTCGTGCCCGAACCCAAAAAGCTATCCAACACCAAGTCGCCGGGATCCGTAGCCAATTCCAGAATGTGCCTGATCAATCCCTCCGGCTTTGGTGTCGTGAAGGTCGTCTCCTCACCAAAGATCGCCTTTACTTCCGCTTTGGCGGTGCGATTGGATCCAACCAAACCGTGCGGGAATATCGTTTCGGGTGGGCGGCCTTGGCTGGTATCGGCATAGATCCTGTAGTTGGCGGTCCAGCCATTCCTTCCTTTGACCCAATCAATGCGATCCTTCTCCTGCTCCACCTTCTTGGGCCCCCACCGCCAACGGCCTTCACTACCGTCTGGCTTCATGGGCCACACCTCCGTTCCGTCCGGAGCAGTGAGTTTGAAAAACATGCTCGGACGCGCCTCGCGAGTGTCTTCTCCACTCCCCATCGCTCGCAGTGGCTTGGTGTAGTAGCGCCGCCCTTGGTCGTCCACCTGCTTGTAGTGGGCCAGGGCATTGGGGTCTTGAACGCGATGAAGCTTCAGGCGATCAATATCGCGTGCATAAACGAACAGATGATCATGGCGAGATGAGAACAAGGTAGAGTCCATCTTGGGACTGTCGGACTTCTCCCAAATGGCATTAGCGACGAAGTTCTTTCGACCGAGAACTTCATCTGCAACTACCTTGAAGTAGTGCGCCTCACGATCATCGAGCGTTACCCATAGCGATCCGTCGTGACGTAGCAGATCACGAAGATAGATGAGGCGCGGATACATCATCGACAGCCACTTGGCATGCTCCAAGTTGTCGTCATAGTGCTCAAACGCGCTTTTGGTGTTGTATGGCGGGTCAATGAAGATGCATTTGACCGACCCACCGTAATAGGGCAGCAGCGCCTTCAGCGCCGCCAGACTGTCGCCTTCTATCAGCAGATTTTCCGACTCCGGATCCCCATAGCCTAGCTTCGCCACCGGCTCCAGCAATCGATACGGGACAGTACTTGTTTCCTGGACATCTTGCTGGCGATCCAGCCACTCCAACCACGGCATCGCATACCCCCTTCAATCAGTCTCAAGTATGCCGCAGACGGTCCCATTTGGTGAGACTGGAACCGAAATAAAGGGCTGGGTTAGACCCAGCCCCTGGCAGCCATGGAGAGCGGGGCACCGTCGCCAACGATGAAATGGTCAAGGAGACGGATGTTTACCAGCGCCAGGCTGGCCTTCAGGCGGGCTGTCACAGCACGGTCTGCCTGACTCGGTTCAGTGCTGCCAGAAGGGTGGTTGTGGGCCAGGATGACAGCCGCGGAATTGTAGCGGAGTGCTGCCTTGACGACCTCACGCGGATGAACCTCACACCCATCTACCGTGCCCCGGAACAAGTCCTCGATGGCAATGATGCGGTGGCGCGTGTCCAGGAACGCGACGGAGAAGACCTCATGCTGTTGGCCTGCCAGGCGCATCTTCATGATGCGGCCCGCTGCTGCCGGATCCGTTAGTGCATCTCCCCGTTCGAAGCGCTTGGCCAAGATTTCCTCGGCTACTCGAAGGATGTCTTCCTCGGTGCAAGTCCTCTTGAGCTTGTAGTGCGCCAGGGTGGTCTTCTCGTTTGCCATCTTGCTTCTCCCGTCGCGCCGACTTGGCGCTTGTGGGAGCAGATGGGCGGGCCGCCTGGGCACGGATGCACCGCAGGCCGAAACACCGTGGAGGAACCCAACGGGTTTGCAACCGGGCTAGGCCCGCCACAGTGGCCCACAAGAAAGCGCCTGGAGCGATGGGAGTGATTGGCCAAAACGACACCCGGGATCTACTTCGCAGACTGCCGACGAAAGCAGCGCCAGTGGCCGAGCAACTCATGGTCTTGAGGGTCCGCGGCGAGGAACCGGATGATCTTGCGGGTGTCGCCCGCGCTGAAGAAGCAGGCCATCTCTTCAAGCATGATCTCGACGGGTTCCTCGCTCCGCCTTAGTCCCTCTATTTCCGGGGCAATCAAGGAGGAGCATCCAAGTTTGGCGGTTCACACCTCCCTGCCGTTTGTGCCCGGTCAAACCCCGTGAGCCAGCCGTCGGGCGACTGCCGGGCTCATCGGGCTTCCTTCGATCGCACATTCAAGATCGGGTCGACCCGCTTTCAACGCCTAAGAGGTCCGAAGATGCGCGCATTATAATGTGACGCGCATTCCAGATCAGAAAGAAACTTTCCGCGATATTCTGCGATGCCTAGACATCCAGAAAATGACTAATAAACACTATAGGATATTACTTGAACATACAGACGCCGCGGATGACATTTTCTTTGTATGACAGTTACTTGCCCGCGGGTCTCGCGCATAACTAGTCGGTCAAAACCGCCTCCTTTTGACCGCTCCAAACCCAACGCCTAAGGCAACGCTTTACCTGCCTTTGGCAGTCATTTTCGCGGTTGACGGTTTCTCGAGCTGGCCTATCAAAGTTGTAGTTGCCAGCCAGGAGAAAACAGATGAACCGCAAGACCACCACCGATTTAGAGCGCTATATTGACCAGCCCTTCGGGGCCCTACGTCTTGGACGAATGCGAATTGGACCAATCGAGATCCAGGACGTCGAGGTCACGGGGCGAGAGGCGGCCATTAACCTACAAGAGACAATCCACGTCCTGGTCGATCGAGCGCAGCGCCGCCGAGATCGCAAAGACGGCACCCGCCATCCCCACCCGCTGCCCATAGGGTCTCCAGCGCGCCTGCTGTCGGTCGAGGTCGCCGATTACCTTGCCGACATGCAGCGTCGCAGGCTACAGCCACATACCATCAAGGCGGCTGGACGCACCCTGCAGATCCTTACGATGGCCTGTGGCGACATTCCCGTTTCGAGGATCGACCACAAGCACGTCACCACTTTGTGGGATCTCCTGCGCTGGGCACCGCCCAATTTGACCTCCGATGCTACCTACCAAGGCATGACAGCAGAGCAGATCATTGCACTCGGCAAGAGGGCTCGTGTTGCCTGTCCGGCACGCGCTACCTTCGAGCTCCACCATCGGTTCCTGACGACCTTCTTCAACAAGCTGGTCAAGCTTCGAGTCATCGGCTTTTCGCCCATGGATGCATTCGGCGCTATGAAGCGTGATCTGGTCGAAGACCCCAACAAGCCCGAGCGCTTGTTCAGCGATGAAGATCTACAGCGCATCTTCAACCCGGAAGTCTTTGTGCCTTGGGCCATCAAGTTCCCGCACCGCTGGTGGGCTCCTATCCTGGGCCTGTATACGGGTGCGCGCATCAATGAGATCGCACAGCTGAAGGTCGCAGACATCCTGGAAGAGCGTGGCGTGTGGTGCCTGGCTATCCGCAAGACGGTGGACGAAGATCTAGCCCAAAGTAACGGCGAGAAGAGTCGCCAGCGGCTGAAAGGCAAGTCGGCGGTCCGGAAGATCCCCATCCCGCAGCCGGTGCTCGACGCTGGCCTACTGGACTTCCTCGCCGACATGCAGGAGTTCGGCCATCCGCGCCTGTTCCCACACCTGTCTGCGGGCGTGAACCGCACAACTGGAGAGTCGAATGCCCGCTACAGCCAGGGACTGCTCAACCAGTTCGGCGCCTACTTGAAGGATCTTGGTTTCCCTAAGGGCGTGGCGTTCCATGCGTTCCGGCACACGTTGGCCACCGATCTCGACAACCAGGGCGTCCCTGCAGAAGAGGTGGCATTGATCACCGGGCACTCTGTGAGCAAGAGGGTCCCAGTGCTGCAAGACACCTACTACCACCACAAGCCCAACGCGGTGCGTCTGCGCCAGGCCAAAGCGCTCGCGCACTACAAGCCTGCAGTCGAGCTGCCGGTCTACCGGCGGGGGCAGTTCGCCCCGCGGCTAACTCCGGGGGCGAAGGTGTATCCGTAGACTATCGCTCTATATGAATCAATGACTTGTGTTCGTTGTTTTACATTTTTACATAATAACAAGTCAATGACTTGACATTGCCGCCTCCCTGCCCCTAACCTAGATGGCATAGAGGAGGCGACATGGCTGAGAACGAATATCTAGATCTTGGGCACCCCAGGCGCTGGCAGCAGACCAGGGATGCGCTCGACGATCCGGCGTGCACCTCCAGCGACATCGTCTCTGTCGCGTGCGAGGACCTAGAAGGCGTATGTGAAAAGCTGCCTGGCGTCCTTCGTCGCGGTCCGTCCTTGGCTCTGCTACTGAAGCCGGTGCTCGAGTCGCCCTCTAAGGCTCAGGTAGTGCTTTCGCAGTTCACCGAGAAGGGGCTGGCTCAAGTAGTCGAGGCTGCTTGCAAGCTGGCCGGCGGGCGCGGAGTGGCCGCGGTCGCAGATGCGGCCGCCACGCGAATTATCGATCGTCTAATCGACCAGCTCGACCTTCGTGCGGGCCAGTATGATCGCTTCCGTTCCTTCGAGATGCGGCAGCAGCTTCGAGACGAGGCAGCCGAAGCTTTCAGGATCTATCGGGAGCCTTTGCGCAACATCATTGAAGCTTCGCTGCGCGATGGGCCAATCCAGCCCTACAAGCGCCGCATCCCCCTACGGCCCAAGCTCACGCCTCGTCAGGTTACCAACCTGTCGGTAGCAGCGCCGCAACGAGATCCGACTCATGCACGCTAGCTCTGAAACCATCCATGTTCGCTATGCGGACGGCTACTTGGACGTGACGGGCCCAGTATCGCAACGTCTGCAGATCACCGCCCAAGCGATGTTGCTGGAACTCATGGACCATGTGAGTAGCCGATCAGTCGATCTGCTCTGTATCGCCTCTGGGGTCTACACGCTAGACAGGATCTCTAAGCGCAAGGAAACGCTGGCAAACGAGGCTGGAATTAGAACCTTCTCGATTTGCTTCCACGTGGCCGACTGGGACTATTGGCGCCAGCCGGTAGTCATCGAGCGGATCGTGGATGTATTGCACGAGCTAACCGGGGATAACTGGATCATCGAGTTCGCTCATCATCAAAGGCCGCGACGTTCAGCCCATCAGTCGCGAATAGCTTTCCAGAACGCTCCTACGCCCTCGCGCCTAGCTCTATACAGTGGTGGCCTCGACTCGGCCGCGGGCTTGGCCAATCAGCTTCTGGCCGGGCAGCGCGATCTAATGCTGCTTACGGTTGGCCACCAAGCGAGCATCCGGAGACGCTGCAACCGACAAGTGCGGTCAATTATGAGAGCTTTGCCGGGAAGCGGTCCGCTGTATCACGCCTACTTCAGGGTCAATCTTCAGATCCCTGGTCGCATGCGTAAACAGGAGTCATCGCAGCGTGCCCGTGGCTTCTTGTTCTGCTCATCAGCTGCAGTTTTCTGCTTAGCTTTCGATATCAACGAAATCGACATCTATGAGAACGGACAGGGGGCGATCAATCTTCCCTTGAGTTCTGGCGCACTGTCTGGGCGTTTCTCCACGCGAGGGGCTCATCCCGGATTTCTTCGGAAGATGTCTCACCTGGTGTCGGACGCGTTGGAGGCCGATATTCGCTTTAACTTGCCGTTCTTGTGGCGCACGAAAGCGGAGATGGTGGCGCGCTTGGCGAGGGACCCAGCTCTCGAAACGATTGCCCAGCTCTCCCACTCTTGCGTTCACACCTCCTGGCGTGAAGCCGGCGTCAGCCATTGTGGGAAGTGCCCTGCTTGCCTTGAGCGACACCAAGCCTTCTCTTTTTCTGGTGCAAATGATCTCACCAGATACAGCTATGAACGGCTGTGGCGCTCTCAAGATCCCTTGAAGGACGACTACATGCGCTCTTACCTAGACAACGCCAAAGCATGGCAGGCTGGCGATGCTAGAACGCTTCGCCGCCTGAAGGACCATTGTGCACTCTCTGGAATTGACGAACTTCAGATTGGCCGGATTGCCGACTTGTGTCGCCAACACGCCAAGGAAGTCCTGGCCGTCTACGGCGAGCTCCCTCAATCCAGTCCCATTGTCCCGGGCTCTTCCACTGCCCTGAAGGTCGCAGCGTGAACGCCGTCATTGAAAGATTGATCTCCGCACGAAAGGCAGCTGGTGTCTCGCAAGAAGATGCTGCACGAAAGCTAGAGATGAGCCGACCGACCTACATTGCCATCGAGAAGGGCGATCGGGAGGTCAAGCCGAGAGAGCTCATTGCTCTTGCTAGCTTGTTCAAGACCACAGTCAATCATCTTGTTCGCCAACAATCGGCGCCGCCAAGGATCTCACCGCACTTGAGAGCGGAGATTGCTAAGCACCCAAACGCATCCGTGGATGAGGCGATCAACAAGCTTACGAAGTTCGTCGACGACTACCAATTCCTCTTGGAGAAAACTAACGCGCGGCAGATAGATGTATCCATTCCCGAAACTGCGAAGTCACAGATGCCCGTGGACCGACTTGCAGCGCATGCTGCTCAGGATGCCCGCAACCGACTTGGGCTTGGCGAGAGAGAACCCATAGGGAACCTACGCAAGACGTTAGATGAGGTCGGCGTCCATGTGATCGTAGACTCTCTGGATTCAAAACTCGCAGGGCTGTATTCCTTTGTCGAAGGATTTGGATACTGCATCCTAGTGAACCGCAAGCACCCAAGGGAGAGGATGCGCTGGACGGTCGCTCACGAATTTGGGCATTTCCTGCACGACCGCGACAAGCCCGGGATTGATTACTTGCAGGGCCCAGTCCGCAAGCCAACTAGCGAGCGCTTTGCGGATGCCTTCGCTGCTTGCTTCCTTATGCCCGAAGCTGGCGTCAAACGTCAGTTTGACGACGCGATGGCCCGTGCCGGGGACGTCAATGTTGGAGATGTCTGCCGCATTGCTGATTTCTATGGCGTGTCTATGATGGCTATGACGCTGCGACTCGAAGCGCTCGGCTTGGTCCGCAAGGGAACCTGGAACCTTCTAAAATCATCTGGAGTGAAAGTCAGCGACATCAAGCGCGAAGCTGGCATTGCGGAGGGGGTCAAGGTCGAAGAACTTGAAACCTACCCTGAGCGGTATATTCTACTTGCCATCCAGGCATGGACTTCTGAAGTGATCAGCACGAGTCAATTCGCGTCGCTGGTGGGGCGCTCCCCGATAGAGGCCCGAGAGCTTGCTGCAAAGCGCTCCAGCTCCGTAGTTGAATGCGGAGAGGCGCTGGAAGAAATCAGCCTGCGCTTGAGCGACTCGGTGCTCGAACGAGCACGCACCACGGAATGACGCAGCGTGTTCTAGACTGCTGCACGCTCATCAACCTCTATTGCGGGTGGGACGGCATCCACAACTTGCACCATTTCGGCGATGAGTGGTGCATAGGAGCACGGGCGCTAGCTGAAGCCAGGTATGTCAGGGCGTATGGTCGAGACGGATCGGTGGCCAGTCGCACCATCGACGCAGCACATCTGAAGCTCCACTATCCCTTGAAGGAACTCACGATCGACTCGGACGACGAGGCCGAGATGCTCATCAGGTCGGCAGCACTTCTGGACGATGGCGAAGCTGAGGGTCTGGTTCTGGCCGCATTGAGAGGTTGTTGTTTCTGCAGTGACGATGCTGTTGTCCATCGCGCCGCTCGAGATCTCGGATTGACGGTCAAGATCCTTTCTACCCCCGAGATCTTGCTGTTATGGGCTGGGAACGACGACGACCGTCTACATCAGTTGCCGGGCATAGTTGCGCGCATATCTGAACTTGCAAGGTTCACGCCCCACAAAAACAGTCAGCATTTGGCTTGGTGGAGGCGCCACTTGGCAGCTGCAAAGAACACTTGAGGCATGCTCTTCACTCTGGCCAGCTTTGTCGTTAGTCGGTCACCGGCGCGATGCCAAGCATGATCCCATAAGGCTTCTCACATTTCTTGCACTGCCAACGTGCGCCAGCTCTCACCTGGTGCTCCCAGAGCACAAAGCGCGCTTCACAGCCCACAGTTGGACAAGAAAGGTCGCACACTCTTGGTTTGAACGTGACCTCGCGGTTTTCTTGAAGGATGACGTCATACTCCGCCTTGCAGTGAAAGCATTTCGCGCGGAGCTGATAAAACTCTCGTGGCATTCTCCGCCGCACACGTGCACCGCACTCAGCACAGTCGCAGCTTGCGAACTCGCCAACAGTAAAGTTCCATATGGGCGATGACAGCGCTTTTGCCAAAGCAGCAGCCGAGTCGTTGCATCGAGCCCTCATCTTCTCGGTGCTGTGATTCTTTCCGGCCTCCATCTGCAGCATTGTCGGCATGTGAAGTATCGAGCCAACGGCATCATAGGACTGCTTTAGATCAGAAAGACCAAATACAGTCTCAGCACCCATCGCATGCATCCGCTCGGGTTGGCCGCCCGGGTAAGGCTCTTCTCCGACATGCAACGAGTAGTTTCGATCGGCGTCGGGATCAATCTCCAATAGAAGCTTCATGACCTGCCTGGGCTGCCACTTTCCCCACTCCTCTGGTGGAATTTCCTTCTTGTAAGCCTGGGCGCGATCGTATGTCAGCGCTTCCATACACAGCCGGAGTTCCAGGGCCGCGTATCGCAGCACGTCGTCGTCATCCTCGGCAAGCAAGCTTTGTGCTCGCTCAAGAGATTGGCGCGCCAGCTGCCGGTAGTTGACCTTGCTCATCTCGCATCCACCATCGTCCAAGAGCGTCGCGGATCAACCTGAAATCACGCCATCAAAACCCCGCCTCGCTAGACGTTGCTAGAAGCCAGCGTAAGGAAGTCTTGGTTGGCCTCTAAGGATCCACCCTCCAGAAGGCCGTTGACCCGATCCTCAATGAGCGCCCGGAGCTGCGCGCTTGTGCTGCGATAGCCCAGCTGTCGCGAGATGTGCAGCACCAACTCGTCAACGGTGGCCCCTAGGTTCCTCTGCACGATCGTGGTGATCGCTTTGTCGATCTCTTGTGGTGGCAGATAGTCGGGACGCCTCAGGGTGAGCGATGCCACCTCCGTGCGATCTCGGACCTTGACTTCTTGATCGGGAAGGGACAGAAAGGACGAGTGCGATCGCTCGATGATCCGCCGGCCAAGTGCCGTTGCGACGCCGGCACTGACTGCCGCCTGGATCCGGCCTCCGGCGCGCTGCAGACCCCACAGAGTCCTAACCCGGGCCACGACCTCGTCCTGGTGCACCGGGCCTTCGACTTGAACAATGTCCCGGACGATCTCAGCCATGATGCCGGCCGGCACCATATGGAGTTCATACTTGCTTCTGGGCACCTGGATCGACGCTTCTTCATAGAGAACAGCATCGGCCTCGTCATCGGCCTCCGTCAGGCCCACGTCGACGAACTCGCCGCGCTCCACTGCATAGATATCGACCGGAACCGCACGCCGTGGCTCAGGGGAGATGACTTCCTCTTCCGAGTGCTCGATTGCGTTCTTGATAGCATCCAGGAGCTTCTCCAACTCGCTTTGAGGGCGCTGAAACCAGTCTGCACTCCATATCCGATAGATCGTCCAGCCCTTGTCGCGCAGCGCAGCCTCGCGCAGGCGATCCCGGTCTCGGGCACTCCGAGAGTCTCGATACCATTCGCCATCGCACTCGACTCCCAGCACATAGCGTCCAGGCTGCTCCGGGTCTGCGATGGCGATGTCGACGAAAAGACCCGCGATACCGACGTCGGTGTGCACGTCGATGCCTTGCGATCTAAGGGCTGTCGCAACTTCTTCCTTGAACACACCTTGGCTCTGCGAGCTTTTCTCCCGCGCGATCGAGAGGTTCCCTGTTCTTGCATAGTGAAGAAACAGCTTGAACGCCGCCGTGCCACGACCCTTGGCGCGTTCAACGTCGATATCTTCATCAGTGATCGACGAGAAAATCTCGCACCGGCTCTTGGCGCGGCTGATTAGCACGTTCAAGCGCCGCTCGCCGCCGTCCTTGTTGAGGGGTCCAAAGGTCATCGTCATGTGGTTGTGCGCGTCACGCCCGTAGCCGACAGAAATGAAGATGACATCGCGCTCGTCGCCTTGGATGTTCTCCAGGCTCTTGACGAAGAATGGCTCCTCGGCCGGGCCACTGAAGAACCCTTCCGTCTCCGGGTGCTGGCGCCTCAAAAGCTCCAGGTGATCGATGATGGCGCGCCGCTGTTGAGCCGAGAACGTCGCTACGCCCAGAGACAGGTTCGGGGTCCGGCTTGCGTGCTCGATGACCGCCAGGGCAACTGCCTTGGCCTCTTCTGGATTGGTCCTGGTGTTGCCGCGGTCGTAGACGGCGTTGGGCAGATGGTTGAAGCGCAATCCAATCCCGGCCTCGCTCGTGTAGGGGCTGGGCACGATGACCAGCTTGTTCTCGTAGAACTGGCTGTTGGAGACGGCGATTAGCGACTGGTGGCGGCTGCGATAGTGCCAACGCAGCATCCGCTCAGGCAGGCCGCGAGCACGACAAAGCCCCAACACACTTTCAATGTCGGCAGCCCTAGCACCCTCCTCGTCCTTGCCCCCGTCATCGCCCAAAACCTTCTCAAAGAAGCGAGTCGGCGGAAGCTGCTTCTCGTCACCGACAATGACCAGCTGCTTGGCACGAGCGACCGAGCCAAGGGCATCCACCGGCTGCACCTGGCTCGCCTCATCGACCACGAGCATGTCGAAGTCCAGTGCCCCGGGCGGCAGGAACTGGGCGACCGACAGCGGGCTCATCATGAAAACCGGCTTGAGCAATTGAATCACCGAGGGACACCGCCCCATCAGCTCGCGGATGGGCATGTGCTTGCGACGCTTGACCATCTCGCCCATCAGAACTGCAGTTGGTCCCGTCGCGCCTCCGCGCTGGGGGATCTTGGCATGATGCGATGTCAACACTTGGTGGCGCGCCAGCTGCATGCGCTCCCAATCAAACTTTGCGAAGCGTGCGACCGTCTGCGAATGTTGGTCGCCGTCGAACTTTGATAGCTCGGGATCTCGCTCCGTCATCGCCGCCAGCACCGCTTCATAGTAGGCAAGCTGGAAGGTGCCGATAGCCGCTGCAGCAGGGACCTCCCCCGTGGCCAGCCGTTTGACCAGATCAGATAGGCCTTTTTCCTCCGCTTGTTTAGCACGGCCGACGTAGGCGACCCACTGCGGCAAGCCTTCTGGATTTGCCCTCCACTGCTCGAGGAGTGTGGCCACCGCGGCAAGAGGCGCGTCAGCCGGTCGCGCAGGCACTTCGCTATTTCCTTCAAAGTGCAAGTTATCGAAGATGCCGGCCAGGCTTCGTGCCAGCTGCTTGCCAGCCTCCTCTAGCCCCTTCGCCTCATCGCGCCAGTCCGCTGGGTCATCCACGGAGGCCGCGAGGAACCTAAGCTCCTCGTTCTTATACATCCAGGCTGCAATGGCGTTGAGCGCCTCGATATCCGTGTCGATGCCGGCCCACTGAGGACCAAAAGCAGCTTCACCTCGCCACTGGATCAACTCGAACTTGCGCAACTCCTTTTGTGCCCTGGTGACACGAGAGATGTGGTCCAGAGCACCCTGCACGTCCAGATCTCCCCGGCCGAGTAGCAGCGCACATTGGTCGGCGGCAGCACTCCAGGTAGCGGCCTTCGTTTGCACATCGGTCAGGGGCACCCGCTTGGCGATGGTCTCCTCGCCCCAAGGCTGACGCCCCGACGCGATCAGGAGCTCGCTGAGGGGCAGCAAGTCCGCCTTGAGCTCATCAATAAATGGGCGAATTCGCTTCGCCAACTCAGCAGCCAGGGTCCGGTCGGCAACGTCTGCAAGGCGCTCCCGAACGCCAGCTCCCAATGGGCGGAGTGAGCGCATCCAGGAGACCACGCCCCGCAGGAAAGCGGTCTCCGAGCGCTCGCGCTGCCACTCGCTGCCAAAGGCCTCAGTTCCCTCACGGTCGCGGAAGGCGATCTTGCGCTGGGCAGCCTGGGCACTTGTGAGCTCATCCAGGCGGGTGAGCACCTCGTCAGCCGGCATCTTGGGGGAGACAAGCTGCGCACGCACCTGGCGGTTGGCTTGGCGCCACTTGCCGTTGAAGAACCGCAACCAGCTTCCGCTCAGCGCGGCCAGATGCCCCCGGGCCTCGTCGAGCTCCTGGTCCCATGCAGCGTCACGGAAGACCCCGGTAAGGTTGGTCTTGGCTCGCTGGACCTGCTCGACCGACTCGATTAGCTCCTCGATCGTATCGACACCGCGTTCCCAGATACTCGCGATCAGTGCATCCCGCCCGATTTGGGGCACGGTGGCCGCCCGCTCGCCCAGAACAGCCAAGTGCATGACGCTTTCGAGCGAAAGCTTCTCCCGCTCGCCCAGCAGCTGTGCTAGACGGGTCGCGTCCGGTAGCAGGCGATTCAAGGTGGATTGCAGGGCCGCCAGCCTGGAGACCTCATCCGCGAGCTTGAAGCCCGCGTCCAGCTCCCCCAGGGTGCTACGGGTCTCGCTCCAGTCTCCATCAAGCGCAGATGGCTCGGAGACCTCGATCGCTTTGGCGCGGTGCGCCTGAGCAACGCTCAGCTGCTCAACTAGGTTATCTACTGCGCCCATCTCTCCCCAGACATCGGCAACGAGCGCATCTGAGCCGATTGCAGGAGCGCCCATCAATGCTTCGGCGCGCTTGATGGCGCGGCTAATGTCATCGAATTGCTTTAGTGGCGAAAGTTCAAGCACCTCCATCACGGCGTCTGCCCCAGCTCGCCACGCACCCAACTCTCTGGCCACAGCGGCCACCGATTGCAGCACGCGCGTCCGATCGTTTGGCGTCATCCCACGAATGCCAACTCCAGTCCACGGATGCTGCGCCGGCAGTCCCATCCCCCCGATGCGCTCGGCAAGATCCCGGAGCAGATCTTCCCTACTGGAGACCTCGTGTGGCACCCATTTGGTGGGGCCCTCTAGCTTCACCTGACGGGTGGTGTGGCCCTCACGGCGCAACCTAACCAGGTGGCCAAAGACCTGGTATGGGGTCAGCCCGGTGTTACCCAGTTCGCGATGCAGACGCTCGGCATGCGCGTTGAGTTCGTCGCGAGCGTCGGTTAGTTGCTCGACGACTGGCTGCCCATCTTGCACAGATGGCCGGCCCAACTCCCAGGTTCTGCGCAGCTCCTCAAGGAGGATGCGCTTGTTGGCTTTGTTGCTATGGAGCTCCAGGCACGCGTCACCGATGCCGATGTTGTCCAAGCGCCGCTTGACGACTTCCAGCGCGGCCATCTTCTCGGCGACGAACAGCACCCGCTTCCCGTCTGCAATCGCGGTTGCGATGATGTTGGCGATCGTCTGGGATTTTCCTGTCCCCGGCGGACCTTGAACAAGAACACTGTTGCCAGCTTGCACGTCATAGACGACCAACGACTGGGAGCTGTCGCAGTCGACAACATGCATCATCTGCTTTGGAGACATGATGGCGTCAATATTGACGTCATCGTCGGATAGCGATGCCCCGGGGAAGCCGTCGGAAACCACCCCTCGCAGCGTGGGAATAGATTCAAACCCACCTAGTGTCTGCCACTGCTCCGGGTCCAGGTCGCGATACATCATGAACTTCGCAAACGAGAACAAGCCAAGCACCGCGTGATCGGCCACGACGCCCCAGTTGGGCCGCTCCCGGACCAGCTCGCCAACTTGCTCGAAGTAGCTATCGACATCCAGCGCTTCGAAATCGCCGATGTCGGGAAGCTTCATCCCGAATTGACGATGTAGATACAGCTGTAGCGACAGGTTCGACTCGATGTCGTCGCCCGACCAGCGCAGGTGGAACTTCTCTCCAGCGTTGCTGCGTTCCAAACGGACCGGCACCAGGATTAGCGGCGCGAAGCGATCATCGTTGGGAGTTGTCGGCGCTCTCCACTTCAGGAAGCCCACTGCCAGGAAGAGCACGTTCACGCCCTGCTCTTCTTCCAGTGTCTTGGAGTCGATATACAAATCCAGCAGGCGCTTCTGCAGACCTGCCGAGGTCATCCGGGTTTGGAGGTGCCCGTCCCAATGAGTAGCAACACGGCCCCTCTCATCAAGCTCGACTTCGGGCTGTTCCACAAGCTCAGGATCGGGCGCATCTTCTTGATCCGCTTCGATCGCCGCCGAGAAGTCTTCAGTGGGTGGCCCCGCCTCCACCGGGTCGGGCCGGCCTGGCGCGAAGGTGAAGCGCTTCCCATCGATGACCAGGGTCTGGTAGATGGCCTTCGCCAGCTCGTCGACCACCTCGACGATCTTGGCGCGGCCAGAGCGTGGCGTATGCAGGAGCCGATTTCGCGTCGATAGATCCAGCAGCTCAAGCCTGGCTTGCTCGATCTTCTCCTGCAGCGAACCTGCAGCGCGGAAAGGCGACGCCTCTGACGTCACCGCGGATGTTGCCTCCGGCATTTCTCACCCCCTTGGGCGCGTCCTCGCAGCCCGGGCTTGGCTCACGCGCCGCCCCCGGCAGTATAGTGCAGCTAACGGTCGTCGGATTCCAACCAGGCCAGGGGGCCGCCGCCAGGCGGAATGCGGGATGAAAGGGCTCAAGACCAGCGAGATCCACTGGGTCGTCAATTCCTACATCGGTGTTTCCGAGGGCTACCTTGGGGACTTCAGCTACCGCACACACCGGGAGTTCTACCCCGCTCACTGCGACCTGGAGATCGACGCAGACAGCTCTCCTGGCAGAACCACCCGCGAGAAGTTCCTAGCAATCCTGAGTTCCGCCCAGCCCCGGGACCAAGCGGCGATCCTGCGAGGGATTGCCCACAAGTATCCAGTTGGTAGCGATAGGCTTCGGACGGAAGAGAGCTACAAGACGCTCCTGAGCTTGGCCAAGCGCTGCACTGAGTCGGCCGCTGTTGACACTCCCACGCCGGCGCTGGCGAGTGAGCTCGTCCATCATGCCCTTCAGGATGCGGCTACTCTCCTGGAGCAGCGTGGCCCGGTGAGTGCACTCGATCGTGTGCATACCGCTCTACATGCCTACTTGAAGGCGGCATGCTTACGTTGCGGTATTGAGACAGTCGAACAGGCCACGATGACGAGCCTCCTCAAGCAACTCCGCCAGCAGCACCCGTGCTTCCAGGATGGCGGGCAGCATAACGAGGCTGTTGCGCGCATCTTGCAGTCCCTGAGCAACGTCGTGGACTCTCTAAACCCCCTGCGCAACCAAGGAAGCCTGGCACATCCAAACAGCCGGCTCGCCACTCACGATGAAGCGGTGCTCGCGATCAATGCCACCCGCACCGTGATCCAGTATCTGGATGCAAAGCTGTCTAAGGAGCCCTAGCAGGTATAACTAGATTGATACGAAGCTCCTCTCCCTGCCCGGACAATGACCCACCACCCATGGCCCCGAACTTCCCAGAGAACCAACAGACTGGCGCCGTCACCGAGGATGAGGTCAGCCTTCTATTCATGAAGTGGGGCTGGACGGTCGGTCGCGACCGGCTCGATACAGGCTACGACCTCTGCGTTGAGCCAGAGACTTCCCACTACGGGGGCGCTCGCTTCCTTGTGCAAGTGAAAGGGACCACGCAGAAGAGAAAATCAGCGAGTCTTGTGGCTCCAGTGGGCAGAGCAAGATTGCGCCAATACGTGCGAAACCCGCACCCCGTCTTTTTGGTTCGCGCGACACCAGACGGCCATCTCTACTGGATCCATGTCCAACAATGGGCCAAAACGAATTCGCATCGCCTCTCAGGTGAAGGAGTTGCTCATGTCCGCATGAGTTCAGATTACACCCTAGCCGACCGTGACCAGTTCGAGGTTTATCTTCAACAGGTCCTATCACCGCCTAGCTCGCGTCCCGGGGCCCTGGGGACCTTGGCGGAAGAACGTGCGAACTATCTAAACGCGCTTGACCCCAGACTGCGCGTCCGGGTGAACGTTCGAGATGGGGCGGAAGAACACCGCCTCTTTGCAAACTCAGAGAACGTAGAAGCTCACTTTTCATTCCAACCTAGAGCGCTGCCGGAGAACCTCTCCCGCCTAGACGAAGCGCTGAACTTTGGACTTCCGCGAAGCATCCAGGTCGACAACTTCCAGATGAGCGGGTCTCCAATGTATACCGCACTTGGGGTCGATCGCCCCCATACCGGCACGCTTACTATCGAAGCAGAGCCTCGGCCCGCGTGGGTGCGCATCTATCCGGGGCGAGAATACTCAATTACGGCGCAGGAGCTCGCACTTCCAGCCGACTTCTATCTCGGGCGAACTGGAATCGCAGTCTCGAACGAGGCGCGCAACAATGTATTTCGAATCGATGTGCGTCTCGAAGCATTGAACGGCGGTCTGGCTGGTGGATCAACGCTCTTCATCTGCGAGAAAAGACTAACCGCCGCGCCAATCCAACAGTTCAAGGAACTCGGTGACGCGAGCGAGTGGGCCGACCAAGCGTATCAACAGAAAATGATGTTCTTCGAGCTCGCCGTCGATGGCAAAAGAAGTAGGCTGTGGCCACAGGAAGTAAGCAACGAGATGTTGGGCTGGCTGCACCACATCAAACTGTTGGCTCGGATCCACGCCATAGCAAGATTTTTGAACCTGGACTATAGCCTTCCGTTCGGCTATCAGATCAGTCAAGAAGAGGCCAATGAGATCGAGTTCGCCTATGAGCTTTTGCGAGGCCATCGCGTTTCTGGCGGAAGTGTTTCAATTCTGATTGAGGATGCCGCTTCTCTGGCTCCTAGCAAGACTCCGCAAGGACTAGTGGCTACGACAAACATCGTCATGACGTTGTCTGGGCAGGATTTCGGAATTCTTCCGGTCGAGATCGACATGCCAGGCTACGTCATCGAGCGAATCCCTGATACAAACAACTTTCGCGTCCACCATCCCGAGGCTGCGGATGCCTGGGTCATCTATAAGCCGGATGCACCAATGGACGGACTCATTCGCCGGAAGCCCGCCTAGCCTTCTCGCCGATCCAGAGGCATGAGATGCTACGCAAGCATAGCCGCCTCAACGTCGCGGCTTCGATTGGTTGGCAAGGATGACGATCACCTATCCCATGGCCTGGGCCCCCTCTCGTCCAGGCAAGGTTCTCACCCGATCAAGCAGTTGGCGCTTTGCGCTAACTGGGAGCACCTTCACCCTTCAACGCCCTGGGGAGCCAATCGTTACGGGGCACCTGGTTGACCTGAGTCAGATAGGTCTAGTTCAGGGCAACTTTTGGACGTCATGTCGGTTCGTGCTCGCCGATGATCGTGAGCTCGTGCTCGACGGCATACCTAATGCGCGCGCAGTGCATATGCAGGACGCCGTCGAGCGAGCCACCGCTCGCGCGATCAACGCATCGCTATCGCCGAAGTTCTTAGCGCTCTTCACTGAGTGGTTCGAAAAATCTCGAGACCTGGTAGCGCCGAGCTCTTCCCAGTGGGCGGATACCTCGAAAGTGCTTGCCGCGCTCGCGGCCAATGGACCTCCTCCCTCCCCTATTGCGGGCAAGTCGCTTCATCAGGTCTTGTCCCACCAGTCCTTCACACCTCCGCCTCATATCGATGAGGAACTGCTAAGGGGCTTGAGAAGCCCGGAGGAAGCACTCCTCGCTCAACTGGAGCGAGCGGATCGAGCCCTATTCTCGGTCAAGCTTAGGCAGTGGGCGCTTGAAGCCGAGGCAGAAGCCACCTCCGAAGGAACACGCTGGTGGTCTCAGTCGGCAAGCAAGCGGGCACTGCAGCGCTGCCCGGCGCCGCACCACCCGGTGTATGGATGGATGGACGTCGAAGAAGCAGACGGCGCCAAGTCGCCCCTTGAGTTCCTCGCCATCCAAAGAGGCCGCTTCAACGCTAGCCACTGTGAGCAGGTGCAGCAGGAGCTCAATCACTTCTTCGCCACAGTGGAGAAGAGCCCGCTGACCCCAGAGCAGATCGACGCCGTGGTCTGCTTTGACGACCATGAGCTAGTGATCGCCGCGGCAGGGTCTGGCAAGACGTCGACGATGGTTGCCAAGGCCGGCTATGCCCTACAGCGCGGGATCTGCGCCCCGGAGCAGATCCTGCTTCTTGCATTCAACACCGATGCCTCCACGGAGCTCGACGAGCGCGTCAAGGCAAGGCTTTCCCTTACGCCCGGTATCGATAAGGTCACGGCCAAGACGTTCCACTCCTTTGGCAAGGAAGTCATACGCCTTGCGACGGGGAAGAAGCCCACCCTCGCTCCCTGGATGGAGCATTCGGGACAGGACGTCCACCAGATGGTCGACATTGCTGAGACGCTTTGCGCCAGCGATGCGGAATTTGCTTCTGCCTGGGAGTCCTTTCGACTGGTGTTTGCGCAGGACATCGGACGCTGGGATCTGCCGGACGAACCCGAAGACTGGGACAGTGCGACTGGCACGCGGGGCTATCGAACTGCGCAAGGCGAGGTCGTCAAGAGCAAGGAAGAGCGCACCATCGCAGACTGGCTCTTCTACCACGGCATCAACTACAGCTACGAGACGCCCTATAAGCATCCTACGGCTGACATCGACCATCGGCAGTATCTGCCCGACTTCTATTTCCCAGACATTGATCTTTACTATGAGCATTTCGCACTGGATGCTCGAGGCAAGGCGCCGAAGCACTTCGAGGCTGGCTACGAGGCCAGCGCAAAATGGAAGCGGGAGCTACATGTCCGCAATGGCACACAGCTGATTGAAACGACCTCGCACGAGCTTCGCAGTGGCGTTGCACTCAACAAGCTCATCACCATCTTGAGAGAACGCGGCCTAAAGCCGCACCTCGACCCGACGCGCAGACCCGACCAAAAGCCCCAGATCGAAGGCCGAGCGCTCGCCCGCTCCTTTCGAACCTTTCAGCAGCATGCCAAAGCGAACCGGCTTACCTATGCGGACCTGGAACAGGCCATTGAGCGCCAGGGAAAGCATGGGTTCGAAGCACGGCTGCGACTGTATCTGACGATCTATCGGCGCCTCGCCGATGAGTGGGAGCGGCGACTCAACGCCGGCGGCTACATTGACTTCGACGACATGCTCAACCAAGCCGCAGATCTGTTGGAGGCCGGCAAGTTCGACAGCCCTTACCTGGTCGTGCTGGCCGACGAGTTCCAGGATAGCTCTAACTCGCGCGCACGCCTGCTTCGCGGATTGATACGGTCGGCCAAAGGCGCCTCTCACCTTTGTGTGGTGGGGGACGATTGGCAAGCAATCAACCGCTTTGCAGGGGCCGATATCTCCATCATGTCGCACTTCGAGCAGTGGTTCGCGGAGCCGGAGCGACGCATGCTGACTACGACGTTCCGTTGCCCGCAAGATCTTTGCGACGCCAGTAGCGAGTTCGTGTGCGCAAACCGAGCGCAGATCTCCAAGAAGGTGCGCACGACAAACCAGCGGACGGGGCCCTCGATCCTGGTGTTCTCAGCCGAGACAAAGGATCAGCTTCCTACGCTGGTCTATGAAAAGCTGAAAGAACTGGTTCGGCGGCTCAGTCAGCCCGGAAGCTGGCCCTTGGATCGCAAGCCAACGATCATGTTGCTCAATCGCTATCGGCAGCGCGACCGGCCGGCTGGTCTAAGCCACTGGGCGGCTGAGTTCTCTCCCTGGATCGATCTCTCCTATGACACAGTCCACAAGTCCAAGGGCCTAGAGGCCGACTACGTCTTTCTGCTGAACCTGGTCGAGGGAACGATGGGGTTCCCATGCAAGATCGAGGACGACCCGGTGCTGGCATTGGCCATGCCAGAGACGGATCCGTTTCCCTTTGCTGAGGAACGCCGGCTCTTTTACGTGGCTCTGACACGAGCCCGCCAGGAGGCATGGCTGTTCACCACCAAGACGACTCCGTCGCAGTTCCTGGTTGAGCTGCACAAGCGAGGCAAGCTAGCGACACCAGAGGACGAGGGTAGCTGGGAGATGCCCAAGCCTTGCCCTACGTGTGGAAAGGGCATCGTCGTGGTCAAAGATGGGCCCTACGGTGCCTTTCACAGCTGCAGCCGTTTCCCGAGATGCGACTTTAAAGAGGGCCTGAAGCCTAACCAGGCGGGCGCACGGCCATGCCCCCAGTGCAAGGAAGGCCGGGTCGTGAGAAAAACGGGAAAGTTCGGGCCGTTCCTGGGGTGCAGTCGCTACAAGCAAGGCTGCCGATGGAGGGAGAGCCTTCCTGGTCGCCCGAAGGGACGCGGCGGGCGGGCGCGGCGGTAGAGCCCCTCGACCACTCCCGCAGCCACCCTGGTTTCACACCTAGCTGCAGAACGCCTAAGGACTCCGGCGCGCCATCATCGGCTATCCGGAGGTCGAAGCGCTCGCAGCTGCGCACGCCCCACCCTAGAAGGGCAAGCAGACGAGCCAACCGGACAACTGACTGTTTACAGGACTTGCGCTGTGCTGCCCCAAATCCGGCGCGCTGCGCCAGCCCACGCAGCGGTCCAGCTCGCTGGCTGGCCGCCATTCGCCAAAGCTAGGCGCGGGCATCGTTCGCCCACCGTAGACTCCGAGCCAAAGGACAGGGACAACGAGGGGCTATGCAGATTCGAAACACCACTCCCGCGAGCTGCTTTGGGCTGGCCGGGTGCGACGAGAATGCAGGCACGGCTGCGCTGGGCTGGTGCCTATCTCATGTGCCAGCCCTGCGGCGCGAGGTTCTGCAGGCCCTGGGATGCAACCCCGCGTTGGATGTAGTGGTAGCAAGTCAGGTGTTTGCGGAAGACCGGGGGTTCACCGACTTGGAGTTGACCTCGGGCACGACGCTCCATGCCATATTCGAGGCCAAGCTCGGCTGGCTGGTGCCCACACTAGGCCAGCTGGAGCGCTACGTGCCGCGTTTGCTGAAATCCCCCACCCAAGCCAAGGCACTGGTCTCCGTCAGCGCGGCCGATCAGCAGTGGGCGCGGCGCCACCTGCCTACCGATTTGGCCGGTGTGCCGGTGGCTCACTTTTCCTGGTCGGACCTACAGGCTATGGCCCACCGGGCACTCGACAATACCCGCAGCCCCGTCGACCGGACTTGGCTCACCCAGCTGTCTTATCATCTTCAGGAATACGTTATGACTTCAAACGTGTTCGATTCGCGAGCCTACGTTGTCTCGCTTGCCCGCTCGCGCGTCCAGCCGTCCGACCCGCTGACCTGGATCGACGTCGTGGTGAAGCAAGGGAAATACTTCCACCCGGTGGGCGGAAGTGGGCGGAGCGGATGGCCAGTGATCCCACCCTCCTACATCGGCTTTCGCTACTTGTCCGAGTTCCGCAGCGTCCATTTCATCGAACATGTGGATGTTACGGACCACCTGCAGAACGTCGACCCCCGGTGGCCCACGACTAACTCGCCACACTTCGTCTACACCCTGGGGCCTGCCATGGTCCCCGCATTACCGCTGGGGTTGGGGACCATCTATCCGAATATGCGCAATTGGGTTGCACTGGACCTGCTGCTCAGCGGGATAGCCAAGGACTACAAAGATGCTATTGACCGCATGCGAAAGCGCGTTCAGCAGCAGGGCGGCTAACAACTAGACGTTGGCAGGCACCCAATCAACATCGCGCCTCGCGGCGCTATGGTCGTCTGGCTAAGCGAAGGAAAGTTGGCAATCACCTGCATTGCTGGAGATATAGCGTCGTGCTATATGCCAGTTATGAACAGCAACCCGATTCTCGATCACGCGAAACAAGTCCAAGCGCTTCAAGTCCGACTGGCCGAATTGGCCATGCAAGTGCCGATGCCTCCCGAAGCAGCTCCGGATCGTCATC
This sequence comes from Luteimonas endophytica, assembly GCF_029887875.1. Lineage (GTDB taxonomy): Bacteria > Pseudomonadota > Gammaproteobacteria > Xanthomonadales > Xanthomonadaceae > Luteimonas > Luteimonas endophytica. The sequence continues at coordinate 227,032 of NZ_JARXRM010000043.1, read as the reverse complement.
ACATCGGCTATCAGGAGTTCGGTCTCGCCTTCCACCACGCGCTGTCTATTGTGTCGCTGGTGAACCACCACGAGACAGAACTGGCCGCCAGCGCTTTCGCACTGGTGCGACCCATGTATGAAACCCTGCAGCGCGGCTGGTGGTTCACCTTGTGCGCCAGCGATGCACAGGCGGCGCGATTGATAGACGATGACGCCTTTGTTGGCGGGTCGCTCACTCAGGTCGCCGCCGCTATCGATGTCCAACCGCCTTTCCAGAACACCGAATTTTTCTCTCGCTTCGCGCAAGAAGAATGGAATCTATATCATTCCTTCACTCACGGCGGCCGCGCGGCTTTAGCGGTGTATGGCCACAGGCCGAACTTGGACCCCGACTTTGATCCTGGCACGATCGTTGCCCTGCTCGACAACGCTGCACGCATGTCAGCGGTCGCCGCGTTGGGCATGTGTTGGGTGTGCGGTCACTACGAGCCCGCCCGGGTCGATCCCATCTACCGGCAGGTCGTAGCCATTGCCCCCGATCTCGATCTGGCTAGGCCCAGCCCTCCTGCCGCCGGCACGTAGTCTAGGGCTGCTGCTCACTCGTCCTCTATGTTTAAGACCAGGATGCGGCAGAACAAGACTGGCACGGCTAGAGTCAGACCTTTTCATACAGCGCTGCGTCCAGCAGCGCAGCCCGACGGTTCCAAATCGCGGCTTCTTCTTCATTGGAAGGCCTGATCGATCGATGCCACTCCGTGCCCCACACCACGGCGAGCAGATCGAGATAGTCTTTCGGTGTGCGGATCACCCGCCCACCAAGCAGGGTGGTCAACTGTGGCCCGCTGCCGTTGTTGACCGAAACGAACAGGTCTGGTCGCTTGACGGCGAGGAGCCTCGTCGCGACCCCAAGTTTCACGCCCTTGAGCGATGTTAGGTGCTCAAGAATGTTAGTCACGAGAGCGGGCTGAACTCGCCCATTGAGGGGGAGCCGATCCAATGCAACTCCTATCTTCTCTGGGGATTGATAAACGATCTGCTTGGCGTAACGCGCTGCCCCCATAGCGCCGATTAGCCCACTGGATTGGCTACCGATCCCAATTAGCATGCTGCGTTGATTGCGGGTCAGCTCGGCGAACGGTTTTCGTTCCCGGAAGATTTCTCTGGCTCGATCCAGCTCAACGAAGTATGAAGGGTAATCTCCTCGGACATTCAACCTGACCCCTGACGAAAGCGATCGTCTCTCCTGCGCTTCGATCACTGCGACGTAGGTTTGCCAGGGCATGTCGAGACTTGTCATGGAAACGAGTTCCAGCCTCGCTTGCGGAACGATGATTGTGCGGTGGCGTGCGGCCCGCCAAGCCACTGTGTAGTCATCGAGCCAACGCTTATCAAGAACCTTGCCGCGGTCATACTGTTGATCTATCAGGTGGCGCAGCTGCTGAAATTGCTCATCCGATCTTCGCCCATCGAGCTGCACGCACACTTCAGTGTTCTTTGTGAACGCTGCCGTCGTGAAGTTGGCCGAGCCAACGATCGCTCGAGCCTCATCTCGGCGCACTCCAAGGATCACCTTCGGATGGAATGTTCCTATCGAACCGATGATCAAACGCAGACGATCAGGCTTCTCGTTCAACTTGCTTAGCACCCACGGCTCTGTCTGAGCGAACTGGGTGCCAATAACTGCCCGCTGCACCTTGTCCAGATCTAGTGCACGCCAGTGATCCGCCCTGCCCTCCTGGGAGCTCGCCCAAGCAAACGCCATCCAGATCTCTTCGGACCAGTCGACTAGATCCTCCAGTGCGGCGAGGAGGATCTGAGGAGCAACAATGATGCGCGTTATCAAATGACTGCTCCTAGTCTGGCCCGACTTTAAGGCCGCACCGGCGGCGCGTTCTTCTCAGACACCTCTCCGGTATCATGTTCCATGATGTCGCGTTGCAAGGCAGCAGCCGTGGTCTGCACTATTTCACCGCAGATTGCCTCGAACACCTCTTGGTATCCCCGTCGAAGATCTACTGAGCTCCAGGCCCGCAACAAAGCTTCGTCCAACCGCAGGAAGACCACAGCGTCTGCGTCCAAGGTATCAAGCACTGCCTCGGCGCTTCCCAGATCCATAAGATGTCCAACCAGCCTGCTGTCTTCCATGACCCAGGGTGCGTCCAAGGCCAAATCGCTGAAGCTCCTGAACTCGGTAGCGAAGGCGACCAAGCTCTCCCGCCATGCGTCCAGATCAGCCTTTCGGTAACGTGTGTGGCGGTTGGTGGCCCCAAGTCCAGAGATGTCCGGGTTCTTCTCTCGCTTGGGCCCTACCCCAGCATCGATCGCCCGCTTGAGGGTCCGCGTGCTCCGACCCGTGTAGATGGCCGCCTCGGAAGCGGTGAATGCGGTGTCCGGCGGGCGCTGGGCCAAACGAACTCTGACCTCGTCCAATTGTTCGTTCGTTAAACGCATCCGGCCTCGCCTTTTTCTTTGCTCCACAAGCGTTCTCGTTTGACAGCTTCTCATTCTGAGCTAGGTTGAGCCGCCGAGCACGTGGATTGCTTCATGCTAGATCGAGACCCCATCAACTGTCGGGCCGACGCGCATCGCATCTGGCTGACCGCTTACCTATGTGCATTGCAGACTATGGGGCCTGAGTGTGCAGAGGCTAGAGCTCATGACGCTGTCGAAAGATACTCTAGAGTGTGGCACTCGTTCCTTTCACCGCCTACGATTGGCCGCAACGCGATCATGGAGATCATCTCGGACTTTGAGGCGGATCTCGCCAGACCTGATCCTTCCGATAGACGTCAAACGGGCCGTCGTGGTCGCGGCCGATTGGGGGCAGCCCCACCCTCGACGTCCACGTTTGCATCCGGGTCGGCACGCAAGTGAGTATCTTTACTAATCCTGCGAGCGTTTTCGTGCAGAGCGCCCTGCCTCCTGGATGAATCAACAATCGCTGCGAATTCCCGCTTTACACGCCCCTGATCCGTGGACATTTCCGCCTCTTGGCGCGGAAAGAATATGTTTTCGAGTTGCGATGTATCAGTGATGTGTTGAAAAAACTCTCCTTCAGCCGACATCACGACAGCATTTATTCTCTCGCTCACCTTTCCCTGGCTGGCGAAGAGCGCCTGGAGATACTGCTTGAACTCGTCCAACTCTAGGCCCAAGTGAGACCAGAACATCTCACCACCAGGCGCGGTCCGCACCAAGGCGGCCCTCTGCTCGCCCACAAGAGTCAACTCCGTCATTGGAGCGAAAAAGACGTTTGCCGTTGAGAGATCGCCAGCAAATTGTCCGTCTGCAACTAGGCCCAGTTGATAAGCATTGACGATGGCATTGCTTGCCGCTTGAGTCCGACGAAGGTTCCCAAGCTTTTCCCGAATTGTTGCTAGCAAATACGGATCCACAGTAATGTTGCCCCGCCGCGGCCTTCCCTGCGTTGTCGGCGACCAATAGATGAAATGGTGGCAGCGGAGCGACTGGTGCAAAGTGCGGGGCAGATGTGGAGGCATCTTTGCGGTGCCATAGAGAAGCATGGCCTTTCTGGCTGAGCGAAAGGCGAGCTTTGATTTCCTACTCCCCCTCTTCTTATTCCACTCTTCTTTGATTTTGAAGCGATCCGCCTTGATCTCGAAGAAAAACAACCGGCCTTTTATACGTAGCGCGGCATCTGCGCCACTTCTCTCCAGCCCCCCGGAAATTGGAAGGTATGGTTCGGGGAAGGCTGCAGGAAGCCGAAGCTTCCACTGCATATCTCGCAGCGCAATAACGATTGACGCCTCCCATAGACGCGCATATCGATCCTTGATCGGTTTCATGACTGCTCCAGTAGCTTCCTAGACAGGCAGTGCAGCCACCGCAACATACGGCGCTGACCGAAGCATAGCGCTCTCCACTCTCGTCAACTCCTCCAATAGTCTGTCTTCATCCACCCTGGAATACCGCCCCGTCACATCACGCAGATCGCGATGGTTGAGCAGCCTCTTCACCACTGCGTATGACGTCATCTCTTCGGCCACAGTCGCAAAGGTGCGCCTCAGGTCGTGAGTGCGCAACTCCTGGATCCCGCCATTCTTCTTGAGCCCTTCTAGGATTGCCTTGCTGTCCAGGTAATGTCCTTGGGTCGCCTTGCTGCTGCGTGCAGGGAACACCCAAGGCGAAGCGGCCTCCTGCGAAGCCTCCTCCCGTAGCACCAGGATCCGTCTGGCTGCCGGTGCGAGTGGCAGGGTGTGGGTAGTCCCATTCTTGGTATCGAAGAACGAGACCCAACCCGCCTCCAGATCCACCCAGGAGCACACGCTCGCTTCCTCCTTCGTGATCCGATGGCGCCACCGCAGGGGAGCAGCCTCGCCTCTGCGGGTGCCCCACAGCAGCGTCAAAAACAGGTAGTCACACGCCGTGCGGTGGTTGGGGACCTTCCGCTTTTCCCATAGTGCCTCCAAGAAGCGCCCCAGCGACCCATCACGTAGCTGTAGCGGGTTCCGGGCGCCCGTGGCCTCGTAGTGTTCCTCCAGCTGCTTCTTGGTTCGATAGCGCCCCTCATCGCGCAGAACCTGGAACGGGTTGGTTTGTAGCGATGGCGCGCGTCCGGCGTTGGCAGCGATCCGGCGCTCCCGGGTCATGCAGTAGTCAACCGCCCTACTCGCCCAGCGGAAGGTCAGTTCGGCGGTCGTGATGGTGGGACGCTCATAGGCCTTCGTGTCCGGGTTGGCTCTCTTGGTGCCCGTCACCAGGGCCCGTTTGCCGCGGGCGAGCGTGTCGAACGCTTCCAGGATCCGCTTCTCGGTGACCAGGTCGCCGACCTTCTGGTTTGCCAGGTCGACTCCCGGCCTACCCAACCGCCGGAGCGCCTGCTCGAGGCCGCGCAAGCTGCTGTCCTTGGCCGGCTGAGCACGCTCGACTAGGTGCTTGCGATACAGGGCTATGCACTCAGCGACCGTCATGCTGGCAACGTGGATTTCGCCCTTGGAGACCTCGCGTGCTTCGGCAGGCGTGCGGCCGGTGTTCCGCATCGCTTCCAGGGCTGCCTTGGCGTCCTCCCTGGCCTTAGCCAGCGGGATGTCCCTGCAGTTGCCGATCGTGGCCTTCATGACCCGGGCACCGACCCGCCGCTGAAGGATGTAGCTCATGCTGGTGCGATTGACCGCCACCCCGAAGCCAACCGGGGCGTCTCGGTGGGCGTCGAAGACGACATAGCGCTTCTGTTCGGCATTCGGGGCAAACTTGACGATCTTGCCCGTAGCTCCGATCACTGGGATGCGGGCAATCGAGAGCTGCTCCTTGACCATGGTGGCAGTGAGGGCCACCCTCCGGGACTGCTTTCCTTCCATGTGTAGCTCCGCGATTAAGACGCTAAACCGGAATCTACCGTAACGCGGACCACTGGAGCTACGTGGACGTGTCTCTACTTGGCTTCACCTGTCCATACTTGTCCGCACTCCACAGAACGCGAAGTTCATAAATCATTGAATCAGATGCAGAAAAGCCAGAAGCCCAGCTCGGACAAAGGCCAAGTTGAGCATACGCCCCTAATGAAGCAGTTCTTCGCCGCCAAGGCGGAGCACCCGGACGTGCTGCTGTTCTTCCGCATGGGCGACTTCTACGAGCTGTTCTACGACGACGCGCGCAGGGCGGCGCGGCTGCTCGACATCGTCCTGACCCAGCGCGGCGCCTCCGGCGGCGCGCCGATCCCGATGGCCGGGGTGCCGCACCACGCCGCCGAGGGCTACCTGGCGCGGCTGGTGGCGCTGGGCGAGTCGGTGGCGATCTGCGAGCAGATCGGCGACCCCGCCGCCAGCAAGGGCCTGGTCGAGCGCAAGGTGGTGCGCATCGTCACCCCCGGCACGGTGACCGACGAGGCCCTGCTGGACGAGCGCCGCGACACCCTGCTGCTGGCGCTGGCGCGTTCGAAGCAGGGCTATGGCCTGGCCTGGGCGGACCTGGCTGGGGGGCGCTTCCTGGTCAACGAGGTGAGCAACGACGACCAGCTGGAGGCCGAGCTCTCGCGGCTGGAGCCGGCCGAGCTTCTGCTTCCCGACGAAGAGGGCTGGCCCGCCTTCCTGGCCGCGCGCAGCGGCCTGCGCCGCCGTGCGCCTTGGCTGTTCGACGCCGACACCGGCCGCCGCCAGCTGCTGCAGTTCTTCGGCCTGCACGACCTGTCCGGCTTCGGCCTGGAGGGCCGGCCGCTGGCGGTCGCCGCCGCTGCCGCCCTGCTCGGCTACGTCGAGGAAACCCAGAAGCAGCGCCTGCCGCACCTGACCTCGGTCGCGGTGGAGACCAGCGACGGCGCGATCGCGATGAACGCCGCCACCCGCCGCCACCTGGAACTCGACACCCGGGTCGACGGCGACACCCGCAACACCCTGCTCGGGGTGCTCGACAGCACCATCACTCCGATGGGCGGACGCCTGCTGCGACGCTGGCTGCACCGCCCGCTGCGCGACCGCAAGGTGCTGGGCGAACGGCACCATGCGGTCGCCACCTTCGTCGACCGCGGCGCCGACACCGGACTGCGCGAACACTTCCGAGGCATCGGCGATCTCGAGCGGATCCTTTCGCGCATCGCGCTGCGCTCGGCGCGGCCGCGCGACCTGTCGACCCTGCGCGACGGCCTGGCGATGCTGCCGGAGCTGCGCGCGCTGCTGGCGCCGCTGGATTCGCCCCGGCTGCAGGCCCTGGCGGACAGCCTGGGCGAGCACGCCGCCGAGGCGCATCTGCTGGCCACCGCGCTGGTGGAGCAGCCGCCGGTGCTGGCGCGCGACGGCGGCGTATTCGCAGACGGCCACGATGCGGAGCTAGACGAACTGCGCGCGCTGAGCGCCAACGCGGACGGGTTCCTGGTGTCCCTCGAGGCGCGCGAGCGCGAGGCCAGCGGCATTCCCACTCTCAAACTCGGCTACAACCGCGTCCACGGGTACTACATCGAGATCAGCAAGGTCCACGCGGGCAAGGCGCCCGAGCGCTACACGCGGCGCCAGACGCTGGCCAACGCCGAGCGCTACATCACCGCCGAACTCAAGGAATTCGAGGACAAGGTGCTCTCGGCCCGCGAGCGCGCGCTGGCCCGCGAGCGGCTGCTCTACGAACAGCTGCTCGATGCGCTGGGCGCGCGCCTGGAACCGCTGCGGCGCTGTGCCGCGGCGCTCAGCGAGCTCGACGTGCTGGCCGCGTTCGCCGAGCGCGCGCAGGCGCTGGACTGGTCGCGGCCGGAGCTGTCGGCCGACCCCGGCCTGCGCATCGAGCGCGGCCGCCACCCGGTGGTGGAGGCGGTGCGCGACGAGCCGTTCGAGCCGAACGACCTGGTGCTGGACTGCGCCCCCGACCACGTCGGTCGCCGCATGCTGGTCATCACCGGTCCGAACATGGGCGGCAAGAGCACCTACATGCGCCAGAACGCGCTGATCGTGCTGCTTGCGCACATCGGCAGCTTCGTGCCCGCGGCGCGCGCGGCGATCGGGCCGATCGACCGCATCCTGACCCGCATAGGCGCCGGCGACGACCTGGCCAAGGGCCAGTCGACCTTCATGGTCGAGATGGCCGAGACCAGTTACATCCTTCACCACGCCACCGAGCAGTCACTGGTGCTGATGGACGAGATCGGCCGCGGCACGTCGACCTACGACGGGCTGGCGCTGGCCGAGGCCTGCGCCCGCCACCTGGCGCAGGCCAACCGCAGCTACACCCTGTTCGCCACCCATTATTTCGAGCTGACCGCGCTGGCCGCGCCCGGCAGCGGCATCGCCAACGTGCACCTGGACGCGGTGGAACACCGCGACCAGGCAGGCGCCGAGACGCTGGTGTTCATGCACGCGGTCAAGGACGGCCCCGCCGACCGCAGCTTCGGGCTGCAGGTGGCGGCGCTGGCCGGGCTGCCGAAGGCGGTGGTGGCCGACGCCCGCGGCCGCCTCGCAGAACTGGAGCAGCGCGGCCGCGAAACCCAGGCCGCGGCGATGCGCCCGCAGGCGCTGGACGCACCGCAGCAGATCGGCCTGTTCGCGCCGGCCTCGGCGGCGCTGGACGCGCTGGCCGGCATCGATCCCGACGAGTTGACGCCGAAGCAGGCGCTCGAGGCGCTGTACCGCCTCAAGGCCCTGGCCTGAGCCGGCGCGACCTCGTCTAGACTTGCCCGCGGGCATCGCGGGGAAAGTCCATGGAATTTCTGCTCTTCGCCGTCGGCGTGGGCGCGGGGGCGTTGGCCACGTTCGCGTGGCTCCGGCGCCCCCGTGCAGCGGATGGCGGCACGCGCCCGGGCATGGCGACGCCCGGCCCCGATCCGTCGGCGACGCCTCCGGAGGCGTCCCAGGCACCCGCCGAGGCCGAGGATCGGGTGCAGGCCCTCAAACGCGCGATCGAAGCCGACGACGAAGCGATCCAGCGGCCCGCCGACCTGCAGCAGCTGGAGCCGTTCAACGCGGGTGTCGCCCTGCTGGCCGGCGCAGGCTTCAGCGCCGGACGCGTGCTCGAATGCCTCGCCGGTCCGGGTTACGTGCTGCCGTCGATGGCCGGCGCCGCGCTGCGCCAGCGCGACGATATCGACCCGCGCGCCGTCGCCGCATCGATCCCGCAGCTGGGCGCCTATGCCCTGCATTTCGTACTCGACTACCTTCAGACGCTGGCCGACGCCTCGACGCTGCCCGAGGTCGCGATGGCCGCGCGCGAGTGGTGGTGGGACTACGGCGGGATCCGCGACGATCTTCGCCGCTACCTGCGCCGTGCGGCCGCGTTGCCGGCGGGCGGCGCCGCGCCCTCCGTGCCCTCGGATGCGGAAGAGCCGCGGCTCGAGGAGATCAAGACCACGCTCGAGCGCTTCCGCGAGCCGGTGCTGCAGCCATCGATCGACGCGGTCACCGCCGCGCTGGCCGCGCACCGCGAGCGCCGCGTCCTCGGCGGTATCGGCCGGCTGGGTGCGCGTGCGCCGGCGGCGCCCCGCTTCGAGCACGATGCGCTGCGCGAAGCGATCGACGAGCTGCATGCGCGCTTCAGCGAGCCGGCTCCCCGCCCGCAGCTGCTCGCCGGCGAGCCGGGGGTCGGCAAGTCCGTCCTGCTGGATCTGCTGTGCACGCGTCTGCAACAGGACGGCTGGCTGGTGTTCGAGGCGTCCGCGGCCGACGTGCTGGCAGGGCAGAAATACATTGGAGAGCTCGAGGGGCGGCTGCGCGGCATGCTCGAGGTGCTGCAGCGCCCGCGCGCGCTGTGGCGGGTGCCCGACTTCTTCGATCTGCTGCACAAGGGCAGCCACGCCAACGATCCGCGCGGAATCCTCGACCTGCTGCTTCCCGCGATCGAGCGCGGCGAACTGCTGCTGGCCGGCGAGATCACGCCCCGGCAGCAGGCGCAGCTGCTGCTCTCGCGGCCGGCGGTGGCGAGGCTGTTCGACGTTCACCCGCTGGCCCCGGCCAGCGAGGCGGCGCTGGCCGACATCGCCGGGCAGTGGGCGCGGTCCGCGCGGGCGCTCTGCGGGCAGGACGCGATCGATGCCGGCGCGCTGGCCGAGGCGCTGCGCATCGCCGCGCAGTATTTCCCGGACCAGCACGAACCCGGGCGCAGCCTGCGCCTGCTCGACGACGCGCTCGCACTGGCGCGCCAGCAGGAACCACCGGCGCTGCCGATCGACGGCAACACGCTGCTGCTCGCGGTCGGCCAGCGCAGCGGCATGCCGATGGAGGTGATCGACCAGCGCCAGCGGCTCTCGCTCGACGGCCTGCGCGAGTTCTTCCGCAGGCGCGTGGTCGGCCAGGACGAGGCCGTCGAATGCCTCGTGGACCGCATCGCCATGCTCAAGGCCGGCCTCACCGACAGCCGCCGCCCGATCGGGGTGTTCCTGTTCGCCGGCCCCACCGGCACCGGCAAGACCGAGCTGGCCAAGGCGCTGGGCGAGCTCCTGTTCGGCAGCGACGAGCGGCTGCTCAGGCTGGACATGAGCGAGTTCCAGGCGCCCGACTCGGCCCACCGCCTGACCGCCGGCGGCCGCGGCGAACAGGGCGGCGCGCGCTCGCTGGTTTCGCGAATCCGCGAGCAGCCGTTCTCGGTGGTGCTGCTGGACGAGTTCGAGAAGGCGCACCCGAACGTCTGGGACCTGTTCCTGCAGGTGTTCGACGATGGGCGCCTGGGCGACCAGCACGGCAACACCGCCGATTTCCGCCACAGCATCATCATCCTCACCAGCAACGTCGGCTCCACCATCGCCCGCGGCGCCGGGCCCGGCTTCACCGCCAGCACCGGCGGTTACTCGCGCAGCGCAGTGGAGAAGGCGCTCTACGAAACATTCCGCCGCGAGTTCCTCAACCGGCTCGACCGGGTAGTCCTGTTCCGCCCTCTCGACCGCGCGGCGATGCGCGGCATTCTGCACAAGGAACTCGCGCGCGCCCTGGAGCGCCGCGGCCTGCGCAGCCGCGACTGGGCGGTGGAATGGGAGCCGTCCGCGATCGAGTTCCTGCTCGACCGCGGCTTCACCCCGGATCTCGGCGCGCGGCCGCTGCGCCGCGCGATCGAGGATCACCTGCTGGCACCGCTGGCGCGCAGCATCGTCGAGCACCGCGCTCCGGAGGGCGGGCAGTTCCTGTTCGTGCGCGGCGCCGGCGACCGGCTGGACGTGGAGTTCATCGATCCCGACGCCTCCGCCGCCCAGGCACCGCCGCCCGCTCCGGCGGCGGACCTGCGCACGCTGGTGGACGCGGCCCAGGACGCGCCGCTGCCTGCCGCCGCCCTGGAACCGCACGTCGAGGCGCTGGCGGCCCGCCTCTCGGCGGAGCCGTGGGCCGCCGCCCGCGAAGCGGACTTCGCAGCGATGAACGATGCCGGTTTCTGGGCCGATCCGGGCCGGTTCGGGGTGCTCGACCGGATCGAGCGGCGCGACCGCATCGAAACCGCCCTCGCCGGCGCGGCGCGCATGCTCGAGCGGCTGCGCCGTGGCGCCGAAGGCACGCTTCCGGCGCGGCTGGCGCAGCTGCTGTTCCTGCTGGAGTTCGCAGTCGAGGACCTCGAGCAGGGGCGCCCGCAGGATGCCGAACTCGCCTTGGGTGCGAGCGACGCGGAGCTCGCGCGCCGGGCCCCGACAATCCGCCGGTGGTGGCAGCGCCTGCTGGGCATGTACCTGGGCTGGGGGGAGCGGCGCGGCATGCAGATCGAGGTCGTCGAGCAGGATGCGCAGCGCTGCCGTGCGCGGCTTGCGGTCTCCGGGTTCGCTGCCTACCGGCTACTCGCGGCGGAGGCCGGCCTGCACGTGCTGGAGATCGACGACGAGCGCGGCGGCACCGAGCGTCTGGCGGTGCAGGTGACGGTGACGCCGGCCAGCCCCGGTGGTGCGGATGGGGCGCCGGAGGATCCACTGGCGGCCGCCCCGCCGCCGATCTGCCGCCGCTACCGGGGCGAACCCGCGCCGCTGGTCCGGGACAACAGGCGCGGCTGGCGCAGCGGCCGGCTCGATCGCGTGCTGGCGGGCGATTTCGACATCATGCGCTAGGGGCCGGTGATCGCGTCGTAGACCCGGATCGATAGCCTCCAACTATTCTCTCTTTCGCTTAATTCGATTTCATCTATTTATCGCGGAGGCGTAGGGTGGGGCTTCATCCCCCGCACCACCACCCAGGGAGCGCTCCAGCGATGTCCAGCGAAGCCAAGTGCCCGTTCCATCACGCCACCGCCGGCGGCGGCACCACCAATCGCGAGTGGTGGCCCACCCAGCTGCGGCTGGACCTGCTGAGCCAGCATTCGAACCGCTCCAACCCCCTCGGCGAAGGCTTCGATTACGCCGAGGCGTTCGCCAAGCTCGACTACCACGCGCTGAAGAAGGACCTGCGCGATCTGATGACCGATTCGCAGGAGTGGTGGCCGGCGGACTTCGGCCACTACGGCGGCCTGTTCGTACGCATGGCCTGGCACAGCGCCGGTACCTACCGCATCGGCGACGGCCGCGGCGGCGGCGGCCGCGGCCAGCAGCGCTTCGCCCCGCTCAACAGCTGGCCGGACAACGTCAGCCTGGACAAGGCGCGCCGGCTGCTCTGGCCGATCAAGCGCAAGTACGGCCAGGCGATTTCCTGGGCCGACCTGATCATCCTCACCGGCAACGTCGCGCTGGAGACGATGGGCTTTCGCACCTTCGGCTTCGGCGCCGGCCGCGAGGACACCTGGGAACCGGACCTGGACGTGTACTGGGGCCGCGAGACCACCTGGCTCGGCGGCGACGTGCGCTATGCGCATGGCTCCGAGGGCGTCGACAAGCCCGCCGACGAGGGCGTGCTGGTGTCGGACGACGACGCCGACGGCGACGTGCATACGCGCAGGCTCGAGAATCCGCTGGCCGCGGTGCAGATGGGGCTGATCTACGTGAACCCGGAAGGGCCGGACGGCAACCCCGATCCGCTGCTGGCCGCGAAGGACATCCGCGACACCTTCGGGCGGATGGCCATGGACGACGAGGAGACCGTGGCGCTGATCGCCGGCGGCCACAGCTTCGGCAAGACCCACGGCGCCGGCCCGGCCGACAACGTCGGCGCCGAGCCGGAAGCCGCGGAGATCGAGATGCAGGGCCTGGGCTGGTTCAACCGCTACGGCACCGGCAAGGGCGGCGACACCATCACTTCCGGCCTGGAGGTCACCTGGACCCAGACCCCGGCGCTGTGGAGCAACAAGTTCTTCGAGAACCTGTTCGGCTTCGAATGGGAGCTGGAGAAGTCCCCGGCCGGCGCGCACCAGTGGGTGGCGAAGGGCGCGCCCGAGGGCATCCCCGATGCGCACGACCCCGGCAGGAAGCACCGCCCGCGCATGCTCACCACCGACCTGTCGCTGCGCTTCGACCCGATCTACGGGCCGATCTCGAAACGCTTCCTGGAGAACCCGCAGGCGTTCGCCGAGGCCTTCGCCCGCGCCTGGTTCAAGCTGACCCACCGCGACATGGGCCCGCGCTCGCGCTACCTCGGCCCGGAAGTGCCGAAAGAAGAGCTGATCTGGCAGGACCCGGTCCCGGCCGTCGACCATCCCCTGGTCGGGGATGCGGAGATCGCCGCGCTCAAGCGGAAGATCGCCGATTCCGGCCTGTCGGTGGCCGAACTGGTCTCCACCGCCTGGGCCTCGGCCTCCACCTTCCGCGGCGGCGACAAGCGCGGCGGCGCCAACGGTGCGCGCATCCGCCTGGCGCCGCAGAAGGACTGGGAGGTCAACCAGCCCGAACGGCTGGCCAGGACGCTCAAGACGCTGGAGCGCATCCAGATGGAGTTCAACCTGGACGCCGAAGGCGGCCGGAAGATCTCGCTGGCCGACCTGATCGTGCTGGCCGGTGGCGTCGGCGTGGAGCAGGCGGCGAAGGCCGCCGGCTTCGAGGTCGAGGTGCCGTTCCATCCCGGCCGCACCGATGCCCGCCAGGACCAGACCGATGTCGAGTCGTTCGCGGTGATGGAGCCGTTCGCCGACGGCTTCCGCAACTACGCCAGGGGCGCGTCGGCGGTCCCGGCCGAACATCTGTTGGTGGACCGCGCCCAGTTGCTGACCCTGACCGCGCCGGAGATGACCGCCCTGGTCGGCGGGCTGCGCGTGCTCGGCGCCAACCACGGCGGGTCGACGGACGGCGTGTTCACCGACCGCCCGGGAACGCTGAGCAACGACTTCTTCCGCAACCTGCTCGACATGGGCACCGAGTGGAAGGCGACGTCGAAGGCGGCGGATCGTTTCGAGGGCCGGGCCCGTGGCGACGGCGCGAAGAAGTGGACCGCAAGCCGGGTCGACCTGGTGTTCGGCTCCAACTCGGTGCTGCGCGCCCTGGCCGAGGTCTACGCCAGCGACGACGGCCAGGCGAAGCTGGTGGGCGATTTCGTCGCCGCCTGGGCCAAGGTGATGGCGCTGGATCGCTTCGACCTCGCCACCGGTTCGCCGTAGCGCGGCCCATGGCCGCGTAGGGCGCGGGTTCCTCCGGCCGGTTGGCTGGGGAATCCGGGCACGGCCGACCACGCCGGCCTTCGCGTGCATGGCACGCTCCTACAGGCATGGCACGCTCCAACAGGGGCGCGGCGGGCTCCTGCGGGGCGCCGCCGCGGCGGCGAGCTAGGTCGCGTCGATGTCGCCGAGGGCGCGGATCAGCCGGCGCGCGCGCTTGTCGGGTTTGCCCTCCGGCGGCCGGTAGCCGGCGCGGCCGGCGCGCAGTTCCGCCAACCGCGCTTCGCGCGCGGCGCACGAGGCGTCGCTCTCGGCATACAGCGCACGGGCGACCGGGGCCGGGCCGCGCGTGTCGGAGATGCCGAGCACCTCGATCTCGAAGGTTTCCTCGCCGCGCGCGATGCGCAGCCTGTCGCCGACGCGGACCGCGCGCGCCGGCTTGGCGCGCTGGCCGCCGATATCGACCTTGCCGGTCTCCACCGCCTGCTTGGCCAGGCTGCGGGTCCTGAAGAATCTTGCGGCCCAGAGCCACAGATCCAGGCGCACGCTTTCACCAGCCGGAGTCATGCCATCGACGCCGGGTTTTCAGTCATCGCCGGTGCGACGGCGGAAGTCGATCTCGTCCGCTGCACCATCGTCCCGGCTCGACCAGATCGTGGCCTCCTCCGGGCGGCAGCGCGGATCCACCAGGTCGCGCACGCCGGTGCGCGCGTCGTCGACCGCCTGGCTGGTATGGCACTCCGGCCGGTCGCTCAGGCGCACCGTGGCGTCGTTGCCGCGCCCACCGCTGGCGCAGCCCGCCAACGCGGCAGAGGCCGCCAGCACCATCAAACCCGACCGTACCGTCGAACCCAATCCGATCGTCTTCATGCCCTGCTCCTCGCCTGGTTCAGCGCATGCTATTGCAGCAGCACCCTGCGCCGAAACAACGGGAGATGAACGCGTTCCTGCGGCGCCGTGCGGCGGATGCGGCGCCAACGCGAACGGCCGCCCGGAGGCGGCCGTTGGTCGAGAACCCGAGCGGATTATTCGGCGGCGGGCGCCGGCGAAGCGGCGGCGGCGGCCGCCGCCTCGCGCAGGTCGGCATTGGCCTTCGCGGTCTTGGCCTTGGCGCGGGCCGAGAGATCTTCCTTGATGCGCGCCTTCTTGCCCTCCAGGCCACGCAGGTAGTACAGCTTGCCGGCGCGCACCGCGCCGCGGCGCTTGACCTCGACCGACTCGATCGTGGCGCTGTGGGTCTGGAACACCCGCTCGACGCCGAAACCGTGGGAGATCTTGCGAACCGTGAAGGAGGAATTGAGGCCGGCGTTCTTCTTGGCGATGACCACGCCCTCGTAGGCCTGCACGCGCTCGCGGTTGCCTTCCTTGACCTTGACGTTGACGACGACGGTGTCGCCGGGGCTGAAATCGGGCAGCTGGCGCAGCACCTGCTCTTTCTCGAAATCCTGCAGCAGGGTGTTCAGGGAGGGCTTGGTGGTCATGGTCTTGGCCTGTTGGTGTCGTTGTAGGCGTGGTGCACGTGGACGCACGCTCATGGCATGGATGGAACGGCAAGCCGCGTATTGTAGCGGCAATTTCCCTTGCGCGGCTAGTAGTTAGCTCTGCCCGTCCGGTTCGCCGGTCGGGGTGCCCGGATCCGCCAGCAGGGCGCGGTCGGCGGCGGACAACCCGGCACGGTCGAGCAGGTCGGGGCGGCGCGCACGGGTGCGCAGCAGCGCCTGGCGGCGGCGCCAGCGCGCGATGTCCGCGTGGTTGCCGGACAGCAGCACTTCGGGCACGTCCCCCAAGGGGTGGCTGACCGGGCGGGTGTAGTGCGGGCAGTCGAGCAGTCCGGGGCCGCCGCCGGCCTCGGCCCCGAAACTGTCCTGGGCGGCCGAATCGGCGTCGTTGAGGGCGCCGGCCTGCAGCCGCGCCACCGCGTCGATCACCACCGCGGCCGGCAGCTCGCCGCCGGACAGGACGTAGTCGCCGATCGACACCTCGTCGTCCACCTCGGCGGCGACCAGGCGCTCGTCGACGCCCTCGTAGCGGCCGCACAGCAGCAGCAGCCGCTCGCGGCCCGCCAGCTCGCGGACCAGCGCCTGGTCCAGCCGGCGCCCTTGCGGGCTGAGGTAGACGACCCGCGCGGGGGCCGGGTCGGCGGCCCGGGCCGCGGCGATCGCCGCGCGCAGCGGCTCGATCATCATCACCATGCCGGGGCCGCCGCCGAACGGGCGATCGTCCACCCGGCGGTAGTTGCCCTCGGCGTAGTCGCGCGGGTTCCAGCCGTGGAGCGACAGCAGCCCGCGTTCCCGCGCGCGCCCGACCACGCCGAAGCCGGCGCAGGCGGCGACGAACTCGGGAAACAGGCTGATGACGTCGATGCGCATGGGGCGGGAATCGGGAATCGGGAATCGGAATGGTACGGCCGCGTACCGTGGCGCGTGGCCCGCTCCGCCATGTCGGCGCCGCAGCCCGGATCAGCGGAGCGCACTCCACGCTGCAGAAATCTCGCTTCGAGGGCTAGAAATCCGGGTCCCAGTCGGCCACGACCAGGCCGGCGTCGAAGTCGATCGCGCGGATGCAGTCCGGCGTGACGAACGGGATCATCCGTTCGCGATCGCCGTCGCGGGCCACCAGCACGTCGTTGGCACCGGTGGAGAACAGATAGGCCACCCGACCGAGCGGCACGCCGTCCGGGGTTTCCACGCGCAGTCCTTCCAGATCCACCCAGTAGTACTCGCCGGGCCTGGGCGGCGGCAGCGCCGAGCGCGCCACGAACAGTTCGGCGCCGCGCATCGCCTCGGCGGCGTCGCGGTCTTCGACCTCGGGCAGCCGCGCCACGATGCCCTTGGCGGTCTGGCGGCCGGAGACGCCCGGCAGCTCCCGCTCCTGCCCGCGCGGGTCGCGCAGGATCAGCGGCCGATACTGGAGAATGCGCTCCGGCGGGTCGGTGAACGACTCGAGCTTGAGCTCGCCGCGCACGCCGAAGGCGCCGTGGATCCTGCCCAGCAGGATGCGACGTCCGGGATCGTTCATCTGGGCTTGGCCGTGCGCCAGGCGCGGCCCGGGGCTCAGGCCGCGGCCTGGCCCTGCTGCGCCTTGGCCGCTTCCCTGTACAGGTTGCGGACCTTGTCGGTCATCTGCGCGCCCTGCCCGACCCAGTGGTCGACACGGGCGGTATCGAGCACCACGCGCTGCTCGGCGCCGGAGGCGACCGGGTTGTAGTAGCCAACGCGCTCGATGTTGCGGCCATCGCGCGCGCTGCGCGAATCGGTGACGATGATGTGGTAGAACGGACGCTTCTTGGCGCCGCCACGGGTCAGGCGGATCTTGACCATCTCGGTTTTCCTGTGTTGCCCAGTCGCCAGATCGGCGAGGTAATCCGGGAATTGTACGCCATCGGCCCGGCCGGGGGAATCCGCCCGCGCCTCGGCCCTACTCCCCGGGACCGCGGCCCGCCCGCTCGGCGGCTTCGATCCGCTCCACGGTCGGCGGATGCGTGGACAGGTACCCCACCGCCCCGGCAGGCGCGGCATCGTCGCCGGCGAGCCGGCGCATGATCCGGCCGAAGGCCCGCGGGGAAATCCCCCGCCTGCCCAGCAGCCCCAGGGCGTAGGCGTCGGCCTCGCGCTCGTGCCCCCTGGAGTAGCCGCTGGTGAGCAGCACCGTGGGCAGGGCCACGGCCAGCGACGAGCCGGAGACATCGCCGAAGGCCAGCCCGACCACCAGCAGCACCGAGGAACTCTCGATCGCCTGGCGCATGCCGTGGCGATGGACATGGTGCCCGGCCTCGTGCGCCAGCACGGCCAGGATCTCGTCGTCGTCGGCCGCCAGTTCGACCAGTTCGTCGGTGAGGTAGATCCTGCCATCCGGCAGCGCCAGGGCGTTCGCGCCCAGGCCCGGTGCGCGGGCGAAGTGCAGGCGCATGTCCGCCTGCCTCGGCTCGCCTTGCACGAGTTGCCCGAACCGCCGACGCAGGGCGCTGCGGCGCGCCGCCGGCAGCCGGCTCGGCGCCAGGTGGCCGCGCTCCAGCAGCGTCACGGCCTGGCGGCTGACCTCGGCCTCGACCGCCACCGGCATCGCTACGGCGATCCGTTCCGCCGCCCAGGGCACCCCCAGGCGCAGAAACGCGAACGCGAACAGCGCCGCGGCCGCGGCGGCGCCCAGGATCGCCAGCCGGCGCCGCTCGAGCCAGTCGGCGACCGCCTCGATCCCACCGGCCGGGCGGCGGAACCACTGCGCCAGCTCCGGCGAGTCCGGACACTCGATCTGGCCGTGGCCGGCGCGGCGCAGCACCCGCGGCGTGGCTCCCAGCCGCGCGCCCACTTCGATCTCGGCCATCGGCCAGAAGGTCTCCGCACCGTCGGCGAGATCGACGATCCGAAGCCGGTCGTCACCGGCCCGCTCCAGCCTCACCCTCCGGGCGCGGGTCGAACGGCCGTCGAGCCATTGGCCGCCGAGCACGTTCAGATCCCCAGCTCGACGCCGTAGTCGAGGGCGTCGGACAGCTCCGCGCCGATCGCGCCGCGTTCGGCGTCCACCTCGGCGAGGAAGTCCTCGATCCCGCCGCTCACCACCACCGCGAAGCACGCGGCGCGGTAGCGTGCCAGCCGGATCATCGCCCACGGGGTCGCCAGGCCGAGGGTGCACAGCACCGCCACCAGGTTGCTGGCGTAGAGCCACATCACCCAGCGCGCGCTCAGGGTGGATTCGAAGCGGTGCTGGCCCAGCCGGGTGCTGTTCCAGAGCAGGTTGGCGTAGCGGACCCGCAGGTACACCATCACGCCGAACATGCCCAGGTAGGCGAGCAGGAACGTCGATGTCGCCGCCAGCGCGGTCGCGGCCGGCGGCTCGCCGGTCGGGGCGCCGCCCGTCGCGGCGGCCAGCGCGATGACCGCCCCGGCCGCCAGCAGCAGCAGGCACATGCCGCCCACCGCGGCCACCAGCGCGATCACGTAGGGGACGTAGTACGGTCCGGAGTCGGCAGCGAAGCGGAACGCGCTGGTACCGAATCGGTGCCCGGAGACGAGGTACTCGTGCTGCCTGCGCTTCATCAGCGGATACAGCAGGCTGAGCGTGACCGCCGAAAGCACCGGCCAGCCCATGAACGGGCCATAGGCCTGCAGCCCGCTGTGCACGAAGCGGAAGCGCAGCCCGCGCCAGGCGGAATAGTGCGCCCGGAACCGCGTGGCCATGAACACGATCAGCGGCATGCAGGCGAACACCGCCAACAGCAGCAGGAAGTAGAGCACCGGCAGGAACTGGAGACTCAGGCCGAGCGCGATGACCACCGCGTAGGCGACCAGGCGGCCCTTGAGGATGCGGATCGGATCGGCCAGATATTCGAACGCCGAACCGGCGATGCTGGTATTGCCGTAGAAATAACGTTCGGTACGGACCTTGGCCCACGCCGAGTAGATGCCGAGCGTCACGATCGACAGCAGCAGGTTGACGATCCAGATGCCGAAGAACTCGCCGGCGCGGCCATCGAAGCGTGGCCGGTAACGTACCTCCTCCGGCGCCGGAGCGGGCGCGGGCGCGGAGTCGCCGCCGTCGGGCGGCGCCGTGGTCTGGTCGAGCATGTCGTTCCCCCTGTCCCTGCCGCGACGAGAGCCGCGGCGTTCCCTGTCATGCCGGTCCCCGCGATTGCCTCGGGCATCGCTCCGGCGCGAGCCCGAACCTTACCCGATCCCGCGGGCGGCCGGCAGCGCCCGCTGGCGGCGCCTCACAGCGGCTGCCATGGTTGTCGCTCCATCACCTCGCGGGGCAGCCGCGCCGCGTCGGCGCCGGCCGGGAACCGCACCTGGTCGATGGCGCCGATCGCCTGCACCCCGCGCGCGTTGCAGGCGAAGGCGCCGCGGAAGCCGGCCAGCTCGCGCAGTCCCACCGGGCGCGTGGCCTGCGGCACGCCGGCCGCGGCCAGCCCGGCCTGCAGCAGGCGCTCGGCGATGCCGCGCAGAGCCGGGCCCCGGGGCCAGATCACGCCCTCGGCTTCGAGGAAGCCGAGGTTCCAAAGCGTCCCCTCCAGCACCGTGCCCTGATCGTCGACGAACAGGGCATCGTCGAGGCCTTCCCGCAGCGCCAGCCGGCGGTGGAGGAACAGCGCGAAGGTGCCGACGTGCTTGAGGTGCGGCGCGGCGCGGACATGACGGCAGCTGCGCACGCGCAGCGCCGTCGCGTCCGGCTCGCGCGCCGGGGACACGGCATCCAGCACCTGCACGGAGGCATCGCCGGTCTCGCGCTGCAGCGGGTCGGCGCCGGTGAGGAACACGGTGCTGCGCAGGGTGCAGTCCGCGGCCCCCGCCGCGGCCAGCGCGCCGCGCCAGCCCGAGCGCAGGCGTTCCGGATCCAGGTCCCGGCCGAACAGTTCGCGCGTCGCCTCGCGCAACCGCGCCAGGTGCAGGTCCAGCCCCTGGACCGCGCCGGCGCGCACCTGCATGGTGGTGAAGTGGCCGTAGTTGGTCAGCGCCAGCGCCTGCAGCGCGGCGGCCGGCGCCGGGCGCCCGTCGCTCCAGGCCGTGGTCATCGCGACGGCCCTGGGCCCGCTCAGCGGAATGGCATGCCGCCGCCGCGGCCGCCCATCATCCCCTGCAGCCCGCGCATCATGCCCTTCATGCCGCCGCGGGCCATCTTGCCCATCATCTTCTCCATCTGCTGGTACTGCTTCATCAGGCGGTTGACGTCGGCGGGGGTGGTGCCGGAGCCGCGCGCGATGCGCGCCCGGCGCGAGCCGTTGAGCAGCCCCGGGTTGCGCCGCTCCTTCTTGGTCATCGAATTGATGATGGCGATCATCCGCGGCACTTCCTTGCCGGTGACCTGTTGCTTCATGTGCTCGGGGACCTGGCCGATGCCGGGCAGCTTGTCCATCAGCCCGGCGATGCCGCCCATGTTCTGCATCTGGTCGAGCTGCTCGCGCATGTCGTTGAGGTCGAACTTCTTGCCCTTGGCGACCTTCTCGGCGAGCCTCGAAGCCTTGTCCTTGTCGACCTGCTGCTCGACCTGCTCGACCAGCGACAGCACGTCGCCCATGTCGAGAATGCGGCTGGCCACGCGGTCCGGGTGGAACACGTCCAGGCCGTCGACCTTTTCCCCGGTGCCGATGAACTTGATCGGCCGGCCGGTGATGTAGCGCACGCTCAGCGCCGCGCCGCCGCGGGCGTCGCCGTCGGTCTTGGTCAGCACCACGCCGGTCAGCGGCAGCGCCTCGCTGAAGGCCTTGGCGGTGTTGGCGGCATCCTGACCGGTCATCGCGTCGACCACGAACAGCGTCTCGACCGGCGCGACCGCGGCGTGCAGCGCCTTGATCTCGGCCATCATCGCCTCGTCGATGGCGAGCCGGCCGGCGGTATCGACGATCAGCACGTCCACGTAGGAGCGGCGCGCGTCGTCGATCGCGGCGCGGACGATGTCGACCGGCTGCTGCGACGCGTCCGAGGCGAAGAACGCCACGTCGACCTGGGCGGCCAGGGTCCTGAGCTGCTCGATCGCGGCCGGGCGGTACACGTCCGCGCTGACCACCATCACCTTCTTCTTGCGACGCTCCTTGAGGTGCTTGGCGAGCTTGCCGACCGTGGTGGTCTTGCCCGCGCCCTGCAGGCCGGCCATCAGGATCACCGCCGGCGCCGGCACGTTGAGATCGAGCTCGGTGGCCTGCGCGCCCATCACCGCGGTGAGTTCGTCGCGCACCACCTTGATCAGCGCCTGCCCGGGGGTCAGCGACTTCAGCACCTCCTGGCCGACCGCGCGCACCTTGATGCGCTCGATCAGGGCCTGCACCACCGGCAGCGCCACGTCGGCCTCGAGCAGGGCGATGCGCACCTCGCGGGTGGCCTCGCGGATGTTCTCCTCGGTCAGGCGGCCGCGCCCGCGCAGGCGCTCCATGGTGCCGGACAGGCGCTGGGTCAGGGACTCGAACATGCTCGGTCGCAACGGTAGGGCGGTCGCCGATTATAGCGTGCGGCCCTCCGTGCCCCGCCGCGGTCGGGCCGTGCCGTCAGCGCGTCTCTACAAGCAGGCGCCCTTCCACCCGGCCGGGCCACCGGCACCCCGAGCCGGCGAACCATCCAGCCGTGCAGCACGCCGCGGGGTGGCCTGAAGACCAGCGATCCGCGCGTCGCGGACCCGCCCCGCCGGTGCGTTCCGGCCCATGTGGGCGGACCCGGCATGTGCGACACTCTGCCGATGACAATCGTTCTCATCGCCGCCGTCCTGTATCTGCTGGCCTCGGCACTGCTGGTGCGCACGGTGATGCGCGACGCGCGCCCGGCGATGGCCGCCTGGGCGGCGCCGGCGGCGGCGGCGGTGCTGGCGCATGCCGCGGTGCACCTGCGGGACTGGCATGCGATCGGCGGCGCGGACCTGCACTTCTTCGCGGCGCTGTCGCTGGTCGGCCTGGGGATGGCGGCGCTGACCCTGCTCTATGCCACCCGCGGCCATACCGCGGCGCTGGGCGTGCTGGTCTTTCCGATCGCCGCGGCCACAGTAGCGATCCATGCCGGCGCCGGCACCGCCAGCGCGGAAGGACTCGACTGGCGGCTGCAATTGCACGCCTGGTTCGCGCTGCTCGCCTACGCCACGCTCGCGGTCGCGGCGCTGCTGGCGCTGCTGCTGTGGGCGCAGGAGCGGGCGCTGCGCCGCCGCGAGTTCCATCGCTGGCTGCACGCCCTGCCGCCGCTGACCGAACTCGAGTCGCTGCTGTTTCGCACCGTGGCCGCGGGCTTCGTAATGCTCAGCGCGACCCTGCTGACCGGCATGCTGTTCGTCCACGACCTGCTGGCCCAGCACCTGATCCACAAGACCCTGCTCAGCGTGCTGTCGTGGCTGGTGTTCGGTGCGCTGCTGGTCGGGCGCTGGCGCTACGGCTGGCGCGGCAACCGCGCGATCGGCTGGACCCTGACCGCGATGGCGCTGCTGGTGCTGGCGTTCTTCGGCAGCAAGTTCGTCCTGGAGCTGTTGCTGCAGCGGGGCTGATCCCGGCGGGATCCTCCCCGCGTGCGCCGCCTTGCACCGTGCGGGCCTCCGCGGCGATGGGCCGCGCCTCCGCACCGCGAGCACCGGACGACGACGGCAGCCGCATCCCGGCAGGCGCGTGCCATGCACGCGAAAGCCCGCGCCGCCGGCCGAGACGGAGACCACCGCCAACCCGGCCGGAGCCTTCCGCGGCCTTCGCGGCCGTGGGCCGTTCCTACGGAAGCTGGGCTAGGCGGAACTGGTGTGCTCGAGGGCTTCGGACAGGCGCTCGACGGCGATGACCTCGAGACCCTTGAAGGCACCGGACTTCGGCGCGTTCGCCTTGGGCACGATGGCGCGGCGGAAGCCGTGGGTGGCGGCCTCGCGCAGCCGCTCCTCGCCGTTGGGGACCGGGCGGATCTCGCCGGACAGGCCGACCTCGCCGAAGGCGACGGTCTTCTCCGGCAGCGGCCGGTCGTGCAGCGAGGACAGCACCGCCAGCAGCACCGGCAGGTCGGCGGCGGTCTCCTGCACGCGGATCCCGCCGACCACGTTCACGAACACGTCCTGGTCGCCGACGACGATGCCGCCATGGCGGTGCAGCACCGCCAGCAGCATCGCCAGCCGGTTCTGCTCCAGGCCCACCGCCACCCGGCGCGGGTTCGACAGCGGCGAGGCATCCACCAGCGCCTGCACCTCGACCAGCAGCGGGCGCGTGCCCTCGCGGGTGACCATCACGCAGCTGCCCGGCTGTGGGGTGCTGCCGCCGGAGAGGAAGATCGCCGACGGGTTCGGCACCTCCTTCAGGCCCTTGTCGCCCATCGCGAACACGCCGAGTTCGTTGACCGCGCCGAAGCGGTTCTTGAACGCGCGCAGCACCCGGAAACGGCTGCCGCTCTCGCCCTCGAAGTACAGCACCGCGTCGACCATGTGCTCGAGCACCCGCGGCCCGGCGATGCCGCCCTCCTTGGTGACGTGGCCGACCAGGAACACCGCGGTGCCGGTTTCCTTGGCGTAGCGGACCAGGCGCGCGGCGCTCTCGCGCACCTGGCTGACCGAGCCGGGGGCCGCGGTCAGCGATTCGGTCCACAGGGTCTGCACCGAGTCGGCGACGATCAGCCGCGGCCGCGCCGCCGCGGCGTGCTCGAGGATGGTCTCGATACCGGTCTCGGCCAGGGCCTGCAGGCCGTCGAGCGGCAGGTCCAGCCGCGCCGCGCGCCCCGCCACCTGCGCCAGCGACTCCTCGCCGGTGACGTACAGGCTGGGCAGCGTGGCTGCCATCCGCGCCACCGCCTGCAGCAGCAGTGTGGACTTGCCGATGCCGGGGTCGCCGCCGACCAGCACCACCGCGCCCTCTACCAGCCCCCCGCCGAGCACCCGATCGAGTTCGCCGATGCCCGTGGACACCCGCGCGTCCTCGCCGTGGCGAACGTCCTTGAGCGCGGTGACCCTGGGCGCGTCGAGCTTGCCGGCCCAGCCGCCGCGGCGCGACGCCGGCCCGGCCTTGCCCGCCGCCGCCGGCTCGATCACGAATTCGCTCAGGGTGTTCCAGGCGCCGCATTCGCCGCACTGGCCCTGCCATTTGCCGTGGTCGGCGCCGCATTCGGAGCAGACGTAGGCGGTGCGGGCCCTGGACGGGGGCTTGGCGGCGGGTCTGGCCATGCGCGGGTACCGGCGGAAAAGGACCACAGGGTAGCGGGCGGCGGTCGCGCGATGCGAGACCGCGGCCGGCCGCTCGCGGTCAGCGCTCGCGGCACGGCGCTGGGCGACCGCTGCGTGGCGATGCGCCGCGGCGGACGGCCTCTGCGCCGGCCGCGCTCAGGCCGCCTCGGTGCGCTGCGCCGGATCGACCACGGTCGGCGTCTGCAGGCGGGGCGCCAGCAGCAGCGCGGCGAAGTCGGTGTCCGGGAGGATGCTGTAGCCGCAGGCGTCGAGGTCGCGGCGCACCGCGCGCCATCCGGGCAGCTTCGCGGCCGCGCCGACATCCTGGGTCCAGCCGTGGCGCAGCCCGCCGAGCGCCGCGACCAGTTCCGCGGCGAGGCGGGTACCGGCGGCGGCGACCAGATAGCCGTCGCCGTCGGCGGTCAGGTAGATGTCGATGCGTTCGCGGTTCATGCCTTAGGGTCGCGGCCGGGGTGCCGCATGATGCCCGCGCCTTCGCGTACACCCGGTGAAACGCGGATGTCGGATCGATGAATCCATGACCGGGGTCGCGCGAACGGCGGAACACGACCCCCGGCCGGGCCGGAACCCGCTTCGCCGGATGCGGCGGGCAGCGCCGGTGCGGCCGGCGGGCTTCGCTCAGGCGGCGGCGTCGTCCAGGCCGGCGCTGCGTTCCCTGCGGATGCGCTCGGCCTGGGCGTCGGCAGCGGCGCGGTGCTGCAGGGACTTGCACATCTCCACGCCTGCCACCGTCAGGGTGAGCTCGCCGTCGCCTTTCTCGGCAAGGCCGCTTTCGACGAGCCGCTTGACCACTTCGGTATCGCCTTCGACCAGATCGGCACGCTGGTCGATGCGGACCAGGACTTCGAGCAGGGCGAGGTCTTCGAGCGCAATCGGTTCCAACTGCATCACCTCACGACCGCTTCGGGCCACCGGCGGCAACCGCCGGTCCTGGATCTGGTGCCGGAAATAGGATTCGAACCTACGACCTACGCATTACGAATGCGCCGCTCTACCAACTGAGCTATTCCGGCATTGGGTTCCGGGACCGCGCCGCACGACGGCGGGAGCCCGGGGAGGCGCATTCTAGCGGGTCGGCGATCAGTCGACCAGCTGGACCCGCAGCTCCCTGGGCAGGGCGAAGACCATGTTTTCCGGCTCGCCGTTCAGCTCGCGGACCCCTCCGGCGCCCAGCTCGTGCAGGCGCTGCAGCACTCCCTGAACCAGCACGTCCGGGGCCGAGGCGCCGGCGGTGACGCCGACGTGGCGGCGCCCGGCCAGCCATGCCGGGTCGATCTCGCTGGCTCCGTCGACGAGGTGGGCTTCGACGCCGTCGCGCTCGGCCAGCTCGCGCAGGCGGTTGGAGTTGGAACTGTTGGGCGAGCCGACCACCAGCACCAGGTCGCACTGCCGCGCCAGCTGGCGTACCGCGTCCTGGCGGTTCTGGGTGGCGTAGCAGATGTCGTCGTTCTTCGGCCCCTGCATGGCGGGAAACCTGGCCCGCAGCGCGGCGATGATGTCGCGGGTGTCGTCCACCGAGAGCGTGGTCTGGGTGGTGTAGGCGAGGTTGTCCGGCTGGCCGGGCGCCAGCGCGGCCACGTCGTCCAGATCCTCCACCAGATAGATCGCGCCCGAACCGGCCTCGCGCCGCCACTGCCCCATCGTGCCTTCGACCTCGGGATGGCCGGCGTGGCCGATCAGCACCACGTCGCGTCCGGCACGGCAATGCCGCGACACCTCCAGGTGCACCTTGGTCACCAGCGGGCAGGTGGCGTCGAAGACCTTCAGGCCACGGCGCTCCGCCTCGCTGCGCACCGCCTGCGAGACCCCGTGGGCGCTGAAGATCACCGTGGCGCCGTCCGGCACCTCGTGCAGCTCCTCGACGAAAACCGCGCCGCGGCGGCGCAGGTCCTCGACCACGTAGCGGTTGTGCACCACCTCGTGGCGGACGTAGATCGGCGCGCCCAGGGTTTCCAGTGCGCGCTTGACGATCTCGATCGCGCGATCGACGCCGGCGCAGAAGCCGCGGGGGTTGGCAAGGACGATGTCCATGGGCGCGATTCTACCGCGCGCCGGCGCAACGCCGGCCGAACCGGTGGCGCGCCGTCAGCCGCGGCGCGGCCGGCCGCCCCCGCGCAGCGCACGCACCAGCGCGACCGCCATCGCCGCCAGCATCAGCGCCGCGGCCCAGAACACCGGCCCCTGCTCGACCCCGATGGGGACCAGGAAGCAGGGCAGGCTGGCGGCGAGCGCGATGGCGCCGGCCAACCGCAACCGGTGCCGGCGGGCCACGGGCGGCGGGTCGCGCGGCGGCATCGCGGCGGCGAGCAGCCACCAGCCCGCCACCAGCAGGACGATTCCGAGGGCGATCATCAGGCGCCCTCCCCGGCCCGCGCCGTCGCGGCGCGCGGTGCGGGCGGCGCC
>NZ_JARXRM010000043.1:179233-200175 GCF_029887875.1 Luteimonas endophytica | reverse complement strand
CGCCGGCGCCAGACGCCGATGCAGGCGCGCGGCGATCGCCGCGAACGCCAGCGCGAAGCCGATCGCCACCAGGTCGACGGCGGCCAGCGCCCAGTCGCCGCGTGCGGCGCTCGCGAACAAATGGCTGCGCGGCGCGCCAGCCAGGTTGGCCACCGGAATCGCCGCCATCGCCAGCGCGGTCGCGGCGAACAGGTCGCGCCAGCCGCGCCCCGAACGTTCGCGGATCGCGCCCCAGGCCGCGGCCGCGATCCAGGCGATCCAGAACGCGGCGACCTCGGCACCGGCGCGGTCCGGCAGCCCCGCCGGCAGCAGCCGGTTCGCGACCAGCATCGCCGCACAGGCGAACGGCATCCCGGCGACCACGCCGACGTTCAGCGCGCGCACCAGCCCGTAGCCGCTGAGCGCACCGGCCGCGGCCACGCGCTGCTCGCGCTTGCGCACCCAGACCTGCATCCCGGTGGCGAGCATCACGCACCCCGCCAGGCCGAGCACGAAGTACAGCCAGCGCAGCGGCGCACCGCCGAACTGCGCCATGTGCAGGCCGCCGAGGAAGGCGTAGGTGTCGTAGCCGGCGGTCGCCGGCGCGGACTGGTGCACGAACGCGCCGGTCGCGGCGTCGTAGTGCACCTGCTGCATGTCCCAGGCGATGCGGCGCGAATGGTCGGTGCCGAACGAGATCATGGCGCTGGCGTCGGCCGGGTGGTGGATCGACGCCCACTCCACCCGTGCGCCCATGCGCCGCTCGGCGTCGGCGACCAGCGCGTCGACCGAGTGCAGCGACGGCAGCGGCCGGCCGACCTCCGGCCGCTCGTAGAAGCCGCCGGCCTCGGCGTAGAACTTCTCGACGTCGCCGCCGTACGCGGCCTGGGTGCCGCCGAAGATGTAGCTGGCGGCGAAGATCGCAACGCCGGTGTAGGCGATCATCAGGTGGAACGGCAGGCCCAGCACGCCGGCGAGGTTGTGGCCGTCGAGCCAGGCGCGCTGGCCACCGCCACGCCAGCGCAGCATGAAGAAGTCCTTGAAGATCTTCTTGTGGGTGATCACCCCGGCGACCAGCGCGACCATCATCAGCATCCCGGTGAAGCCGACCAGATACATGCCCCACAGGCCCGCGTGCAGGTCGTAGTGCAGCTGGAAGAAGAACTGGCCCGGGCCGGATGCCGGAATCGGCTCGCCGTCGCGCGGGTCGAGCAACACCTGGCCCTCGCTGCCGTCGTCGTTGAACCAGAACGCCTCCATGCCGCGCTTGCGCTCGCCGGACACGTGCGCCCACCACACGTGCGCATCGGGGGCGTGTTCGCGCACCCGCGCGAAGCCTGCATCGAACCGGGTCGGCTGCGGACCGGCGAGGTCGTGCAGCGACGGCCGCGCCCAGTCGTCCAGTTCGCGGTCGAAGCAGGCGATGGTGCCGCCGACGAAGATCACGAACAGCAGCCAGCCGGCGAGCAGCCCGGACCAGGTGTGCAGCCAGGCCATCGACTGGCGCAGCGAGTGCTTCATGCCCCTGCCCTCCCCCGAACCGCGGTCATGGCCGCAGCGCCTGTTCGGCCAGCAGCGCCGCCAGGCCCAGCATCGCCAGCGCCAGCAGTAGCGGGATGCCCGCCGCGCGCTTCCAGTCGCGCGCGCCGAACGCGTACACCGCCGCCGCGCACCACACCGGGAACGCCAGCAGCGCGCCGGCGACCACCCGGTCGGGCCGCGCGAACGGGAGCACCGACGCGGCCAGCGCCGAGAAGGCGTGCGCGAGCAGGTAGCCGCCGAACGCGGCGGCCAGGGTGCGCACCAGCACTTCGACGGCGTGGCGCCAGCCGCCGGCGCGGCGCTTGTTCGATGCCTGGGTCAGGACCTGGGTCGTCATCGGATCGGTTTCCTGTTCGTGCCCGGCCGCGGCCATGGCCCCGGGCGCGCATCCTTCAGAAGCGGTAGCCGATGGTCAGCGAGGCATTGGCCGGTGCCGCATAGTAGCCCTGCTCCCAGTAGAGGCTGCCGAGGTACTTCTCGTCGGTCAGGTTGTCCAGGTTGAGGGTCGCCTCCCAGCCGTTGCCGGTGCGGTAGCCGGCCATCAGGCCGAGGACCGCGTAGCTGTCCTGGCGGATCTCGGTCGCGCTGCCGTCGGCCAGCAGCGCCTCGCGGTGGATGTCGTCCTGCCAGCGCACCGAACCGCCCAGGCGCAGGCCCGGCACCGCCGCGATCCGCGCGACCGCCGACGCGCGCAGCATCGAGCGCGGTACGTAAGTGCGCGCCTCGTTGCCGTCGCGGTCCTCGACCTCGAGCCTGGTGAACCCCGCCGACAGCGACCAGGTCCGGCCGAGTTCGCCGGCCACCTCCAGCTCGAAGCCTTCGGAGCGCGCGTCCTCTCCCTCGTAGATCGAGCGGCCGGTGTCCGGATCGAAACCGATCGCCAGCGCCAGGTTGTCCTGGCGCACGCGGAACGCGGCCGCCGAGGCGTTCAGCCGTCCGTCGAACCATTCGCCCTTGATCCCGGCCTCGACGTTGCGGCCCTCGATCGGGTCCAGCGGCGTGCCGCTGGCGTCGAGCTCGGTCTGCTGCGCGAAGATCCCGCCGTACGCGGCGTATAGCGAGTAGGCCGGGGCGAAGTCCCAGACCGCGCCGACGAAGGGCGTGGTCTTCGACGCGTCGGTCGCCTTGGGAGTGCCGTACCCGGTGCCGGCCATCCGCACCTGCGAGCGGTTGGCGCCGGTGGTGAGCCGGAACGCGTCGGCCAGGTTCCAGCGCGCGTTGACGTAGAGACTGTCGCGACGGAAATCGAAGTCGGAGCCGTCGGAAAACGCGTCGAACGCCGGTTTCGGGTAGCTGCCGTCGAACTGCTCGAGCGGCGGCAGCGGGGTGCCGATGTCGTTGCCGTACCAGGACAGTTCGCGCACGTCGCTGTCGGCCCAGCTGGCGCCGACGACCAGGTCGTGGGAACGGCCGCCCAGCTCGAACCGGCCGCTGGCGCGCAGGTCGGCGTGCAGCGCGCGCACGGTGACGTCGTAGGCCGACGGGTACGAGAACAGGCCGAGTCCGGTCTCGCGGTCGGGCACGCCGTAGACATAGAAGATCTCCGCGTCCTCGGTCTTCTCGTGATGGTTGACCTCGCCGCGCAGCGTCCAGCCGTTGCCGAAGGCGTGGCTGATACCGGCGAACGCGCGCGTGTCGCGCGTATCCCAGTACGACCAGTCCGCCGCGGTGCTGGTGCCGCGGCGGTAGTCGGTCGGCGTCCCGTCGCTGTAGTACAACGGCAGCGCGCCCCACAGCGGGCTGTCGGCACCGTTGGCCTGGCGCGAGACGCCGGCGCTGAGCAGGGTGTTCTCGCCCAGGTCGGCCTCGACCACCCCGTACACGACGGACTTCTCGAGCGCGTAGCGGTCGAGCCAGCTCTCGCCGTCTTCGTAGGCGCCCACCACGCGCCCGCGCACCGCACCGCTGCCGAGCGGGCCGGACAGGTCCGCATCCACACGCTTGCGGTCCCAGCTGCCATAGGTGGCCTGCAGCGCGGCCTCGAACTCCCCGCTCGGGCGCTTGCGCACGAAGTTGATCGTGGCAGAGGGGTTGCCGGTGCCGGACATCAGGCCGTTGGCGCCGCGCAGCACCTCGATGCGGTCGAACACGGCGGTGTCGATGTCGCCGTTCTGGATCCCGTAGGGCAGCGGCACGCCGAGCCCGTCGAACTGGAAGTTGGTGATGTCGAACCCGCGCGCGGTGTAGTAGGTGCGGCTGGTCTCGACCCGTTCGACGACGATGCCGGTGGTCGATTCCAGCGCGTCGTTGAGGTTGTCCAGCCCGAAGTCGTCGAGCTGGTCGCGGGTCAGCACGCTGACCGACTGCGGGGTTTCACGCGGGGTCAGGGACAGGCCGGTGCCGGCGCTGGTCGGCGGCGCCGCATAGCCCGCCTGGCGGGTGCCTTGGACCTCGACCCGGTCCAGGTCGACCGGATCGGCGAGCGCCAGCTCCGCGCTGGCCGCCGCGTCGTCGGCGGCGGCCAGCGACAGGGGCATCCAGGCGGCGAGCGCGAGCGCGCAGCAAACGGACAGGCGGTGGCGACGCGGGGCGGGTGCCGGGCAAGGCTGGGGCATGGGTCGGCGGTCTCGAAGGGGATCGGCGCCGGTCCGGCCGGCGCGTGGCCGCCCATTCTAAATGCGAGACAGTCTCATGTGCAAACGAATCTCATTCGTTAAGCCCCGGCGGCGCGCCGCGTCACCGCGTGCCGCCGGGTTCGCCGTCACGCCGGGTGCCCCCGCCGCCGAGCAGCCCGAACAGGGCGATGCCGATGGCGCCGCCGACGATCGCCGAGTCGGCCAGGTTGAACGCCGGCCAGTAGTGGTCGCGCCAGTGCCACTGGATGAAGTCGACCACGTGGCCGTGCAGCTGGCGGTCGATGACGTTGCCGATCGCGCCACCGATCACCAGCGCGAACGGCAGCGCGGTCCTCCAGTCCCGGCGCGGGGTGCGCGCCAGCCACCACGCCAGCAGGCCGCTGATGCCGAACGCCAGCACGGTGAAGAACCACTTCTGCCAGCCGCCGGCATCGGCCAGGAAGCTGAAGGCGGCGCCGGTATTGTAGGTGCGGTACCAGTTCCAGAAGCCCTCGATCACCGGGATCGCGGTGTACTCGGGCAGGCTGGTCAGCACCCACCATTTGCTGAGCTGGTCCAGTGCGATCACCAGCACCGAGACCAGCAGCCAGGGCAGCGCGTTGGGAACCTCGGGGGACAGGGGCTTGGTCGTCATCGCAGATCGCCGCCGTTCAGAACCATTGCCGATCCTCGCCAGGGCCTTCGATGTTGGACACGCAGCGGCCGCACAGCTGCGGGTGCGCGGGGTGGGTGCCGACGTCCGCACGGCGCTGCCAGCAGCGCACGCACTTGGTCTTGGCGGTCGGGGTGGCGAGGATGCCGACCTCGCCGGCGTCGGCATCGGCCTCGATCGCGACGTCGCCGCTGATCAGCAGGAACCGCAGCTCTTCGGCCAGCGGCGCCAGCCGGGCCTGCTGGCCCGGACCGCAGCGCAGGGTGATCTCGGCATCCAGCGCCGCCCCGATCGCGCCGCTGGCGCGCATCGGCTCGAGCACCTTGGCGACCCGCTCGCGCAGCGCCAGCAGGCCGTCGAAGTCGTCCGCCGAGAGCGGCGCGTCCGCGGGCAGCGGCGCCAGGCCCTCGTACCAGGTGGCGAACAGCACGTTGTCCGGCCGCGGCCCCTCGGCGGTGGCCGCCGGCAGGTGACGCCACATCTCGTCCGCGGTGAACGACAGGATCGGCGCGATCCAGCGCACGAAGGCCTCGGCCACCCGGTACATCGCGCTCTGCGCGCTGCGCCGCCCGCGCGAATCCTCCGGCATGGTGTACAGCCGGTCCTTGGTGACGTCCAGGTACAGCGACCCCAGGTCGACGCTGCAGAAGTTCGACAGCGCCTGGACGATCTCGGGAAAGTCGTAGCGCCCGCAGGCGGCGACGATCTTCTGCTGCAGGGCATGGGCGCGGTGCACGATCCAGCGGTCCAGCATCACCATGTCGTCGACCGGGCGCAGGTGAACGGCGGGGTCGAACCCGTTGAGGTTGCCGAGCAGGAAGCGCGCTGTGTTGCGGATGCGGCGATAGGCGTCGGCGCTGCGCTTGAGGATCTCGTCGGAGACCGACATCTCGTTGCGGTAGTCGGCGGCGGCGATCCACAGCCGCAGCACGTCGGCGCCCATCGCGTCCACGACCTTCTGCGGCGCGATCACGTTGCCCAGCGACTTGGACATCTTGCGGCCGTCGGCGTCGACCGCGAAGCCGTGGGTCAGCACCTGCCGGTAGGGCGCCGCGCCGTCCATCGCCACGCCGGTCAGCAGCGAGGACTGGAACCAGCCGCGGTGCTGGTCGGAGCCCTCCAGGTACAGCTCGGCCGGCTTGTGCAGCCCGTCTTCCGGCCGCTGCTCCAGCACGCAGGCGTGGGTGACGCCGGAATCGAACCAGACGTCGAGGATGTCGTTGACCTTGTCGTAGCGCGCGGCTTGCGCGGCGCCGAGCAGCTCGGCCGGCTCCAGCGCGTACCAGGCGTCCACGCCCTCGCGCTCGACGCGCTCGGCAACGCGGCGCATCAGCGCCGGCGAATCGGGGTGCGGCTCGTTGGTTTCCCGGTCGACGAACAGCGCGATCGGCACGCCCCAGTAGCGCTGGCGCGAGATGGTCCAGTCCGGGCGCCCCTCGACCATGCCGGCGATGCGCGCCCGGCCCCACTCGGGGAACCATTGCACCTGTTCGATCGCCGCCAGCGCGTCGCGGCGCAGGCCGGCCTGCTCCATGGAGATGAACCACTGCGGGGTGGCGCGAAACGCCACCGGGGTCTTGT
The DNA here is from genome assembly GCF_029887875.1 of Luteimonas endophytica. GTDB lineage: Bacteria > Pseudomonadota > Gammaproteobacteria > Xanthomonadales > Xanthomonadaceae > Luteimonas > Luteimonas endophytica. The sequence continues at coordinate 193,845 of NZ_JARXRM010000043.1, read as the reverse complement.
GGCGCCAGCAGTGCGGGTAGCTGTGCTGCAGCGGCGCGTGCGCCAGCAGGCTGCCGTTGCCGCGCAGCACCTCGACCAGCAGCGGGTTGGCCTTCCAGATGTGCACGCCGGCCAGCACGGTGTCGCCCGCGGGCGGGGTCGACGGCAGGTACGCGCCGCGCGCGTCCACCGGGTTGAGTTCGGCTGCGCCGTAGCGCTCGTTGATGCCGTAGCGCCGGCCGACCGCGAAGTCCTCCTGGCCGTGCCCGGGCGCGGTGTGCACCGCTCCGGTGCCGTCCTCGTCGGACACGTGCTCGCCGAGGATCAGCGGGATGGTGCGCTGCGCATAGAACGGGTGGCGCAGTTCCAGGCCCTCCAGGGCACTGCCGCGGGCACGGCCGAGCACGACCGTCTCGCCGACGCCGTAGCGCTGCAGTGCGGAGGCGGCCAGCGCCTCGGCCAGCACCAGCAGCTGGCGGGCGCCGTCGCGGCGCGGGCCCTCGACCAGCACGTAGTCCAGTTCCGCGCCCAGCGACACCGCCAGCGAGGCCGGCAGCGTCCACGGGGTGGTGGTCCAGATCGGCACCGCCACCGCGGTGCCCGCTTCGATCGCGGCGCCGAACGCGTGCGCCAGCGCGGACGGGTCGAGCGCGGCGTAGGCCACGTCGATCGCCGGCGACTGCCGGTCGGCGTACTCGATCTCCGCCTCCGCCAGCGCCGACTGGCAATCGAAGCACCAGTGCACCGGCTTGAAGCCGCGATTGACGTGGCCGCGCTCGACGATGCGGGCCAGCGCCCGCAGCATGTCCGCCTCGTAGCGATAGGTCATGGTGCGGTAGGGGTTGTCCCAGTCGCCGAGCACGCCCAGGCGCTTGAAGTCGGTGCGCTGCAGCTCGATCTGCTCGGCGGCGTACTCGCGGCACTTGGCGCGGAACGCGGCGGCGTCGAGTTTTTCGCCGACCTTGCCGTGCTTCTTCTCCACCGCATGCTCGATCGGCAGGCCGTGGCAGTCCCAGCCCGGCACATAGGGCGCGTCGTAGCCGGCCATCAGCTTCGACTTGACGATGACGTCCTTGAGCACCTTGTTGACCGCGTGGCCGATGTGGATCACGCCATTGGCGTACGGCGGACCATCGTGCAGCACCCAGGTCGGCCGGCCGCGCGCCTGTTCGCGAATGCGCCCGTACAGGTCCTCCTGGTACCAGCGCGCCAGCGTCTCCGGTTCGCGCCGCGGCAGGTCTCCGCGCATCGGGAAGTCCGTGGCCGGCAGCAGGATCGTCGCCTTGTAGGGGTTGTTGCTGGAATCTGCGCTCACGCGGAAGCCTGTCGTTGTGCGGCGGTGTGGGGAAGATCCGCGTCCGTCGGGCCGGCTGCGCGGCCATCGACCAGCAGCCGGCGCGCCTGCGCGGCGTCGCGGTCCATCTGCGCGACCAGGGCCGGCAGGTCGTGGAACTTTTCCTCGTCGCGCAGCCGCGCCACGAACTCTATCCCGATGCGGCGACCGTACAGGTCGCCGTCGAAGTCGAACAGGTGCGCCTCGAGCAGCGGCTCGACCCCGCCGACGGTGGGCCGGGTCCCGAAGCTCGACACCGCGGGCCACGGCGTCTCGGCGATCCCGTGGACGCGGGTGGCGTAGATCCCGCGCAGCGCCGGCACCTTGCCGCCGAAGCGCAGGTTGGCGGTCGGATAGCCGAGCGTGCGGCCCAGCCTGCGCCCGGGCACCACGTGGCCGGCGATGGCGTACGGACGGCCGAGCAGCCGGGTCGCGGCGGCGAAATCGCCGGCGGCCAGCGCCGCGCGGATCCGGGTGCTGGAGACCCGTTCGCCGTCCAGCCGCAGCGGCTCGATCTCACCGGCGCGAAAGCCGTGCTTCGCGCCCTTCCGGTGCAGGGTGTCCAGGTCGCCGGCGCGGCGGTGGCCGAAGCGGAACCCGGGCCCGACCCAGACCTCGCGCGCGCGCAGCCGGCCCGCCAGCACCGTGGCGGCGAACGCTTCCGGGGACATCGAGGCGGTGCTGCGATCGAAGCGCAGCAGCCCGACGACTTCGACGCCCAGCGCGCGCAGGCCCAGCACCTTGGCCCGCGGCAGCATCAGCCGCGGCGGCGGCGCATCCGCCGCGAAGAACTCGCGCGGCAACGGTTCGAAGGACAGCGCGACTGCCGGCACGCCGAGCGCGTGCGCCCGCGCCACCGCGTGCCGCACCAGCGCCTGGTGGCCCAGATGCAGGCCGTCGAACGCGCCGATGCAGACCACGCTGCCGCCGGGGCACACCGGCCCGCCATCGACGTCGCGAAAGAGTCTGGACATGAAGCCCGGCAGTATAAGACCAGACGCAACCCCCCGACCGCCGCCCCACCCGGAGCCGGCGACGAGCGACCGCCCCCTGTAGGAGCGGCCCATGGCCGCGAAGGCCGCCGGTGCCTCCGGTCGGGTCGGCCGCGATTCCGGGCTCGGCTGGCCGCGCGGGCCTTCGCGTGGATGCACGCTCCTACGAGAAGCGGCCCTGCCGCGGGGCCCGGTAGGAGCGGCCCATGGGCCGCGATGGCCGCGGGACGCGTAGGCCATCCGCGGTGGCGATTCCCGGCTCAGTGCCGCAGGTGGCGCGGGCGCAGTCCCTGCAGGTACAGCAGCACCAGGTAGGTCGCCCCGCCGCTGCCCACCGTCGCCAGGAGTTTCCACAACCGCTCGCTCCAGTGCCAGGCGGTCCAGTCGCGCCATGTCCACAGCAGCGCCGCGACCACCGCCACCATCCCCGCGCAGGCCACCAGCAGCTGCAGCGCGTAGCGGCCCCAGCCGGGCTGGCGCACGTAGACCCCGGCCCGGCGCAGGTACCACCACAGCTGCAGCGCATTGGCCCAGCCGGCCGCCGCGATCGCCAGCGCCAGGCACACGTGTGCGCCGGGCAGCTCGGCCAGCGCCGCGCGCGGCCCGGTGTCGCCGGTCAGCGCCCGCGCGGCCGCCCCGGCGTCGCTCAGGTAGAGCAGCGCGCCCAGCAGCCCCAGCGACAGCACCACGTTGATCGCGACCGCCGCCACCGCCGCCTTCACGGGGGTGCGGGTGTCCTGGCGCGCGTAGAACGCCGGCGCCAGCACCTTGACCAGCAGGAACGCGGGCAGCGCCGTGGCCAGGGCGATCACGCTCCAGCTGCTCATCCGGGTGTCCTCGGCGGTGAAGCGGCCGTGCTGGAACAGCGTGGCCACCAGCGCCTCGGCGCAGAGCATCAGTCCGAGGCAGGCCGGCACCGCGATCAGCAGGCACAGCCGCAGGCCCCAGTCGAGCGCCCGCGAGAACCCGCCCGGATCGGTGGCCGCGTGGCGGCCCGACAGGTGCGGCAGGATCACCGTGCCGATGGCCACCCCGAACATGCCCAGCGGGAACTCGATCAGCCGGTCGGAGAAGTACAGCCAGGTGACGCTGCCGCCGATCAGGAACGAGGCCAGCACGGTGTTGAGCAGCAGGTTGAGCTGCGCCACCGAGGACCCGAACAGGGTCGGCACCATCAGCCGCATGATCCGCCGTACGCCCTGGTGCGCGGCGCCCCAGCGCGGCCGCGGCAGCAGCCCCAGGCGGGCCAGCGACGGCAGGTGGAAGGCGAACTGGAGGATGCCGGCGGCGAACACGCCCCAGGCCAGCGCCATCACCGGCACCTGCATCCGCGGCGCCAGCGCCAGCGCGGCGGCGATCATCGCCAGGTTGAGCAGCACCGGCGAGACCGCCGGCACCGCGAAGCGCCGGTAGCTGTTGAGGATGCCGCCGGCCAGCGAGGCCAGCGAGATGAACAGCAGGTACGGGAAGGTGATCCGCAGCATGTCCGCGGCCAGCTCGCCCTGGCCGCCGGCGGCGTCGAACCCGGGCGCGAACAGGCGGACCACCCACGGCGCCGCCAGTACCGCCAGCGCGGTGATCGCCAGCAGGGCCGCCAGCAGGGTGCCGGCCACCCGGTCCACCAGCTCCTTGACCGCGGCGTGATCGCGTTTCTCCCGGTACTCGGCCAGCACCGGCACGAACGCCATCGAGAACGAACCCTCGGCGGAGAGCCGGCGCATGAAGTTGGGAATCCTGAACGCGACCACGAAGGCATCCATCGCCGGCCCGGCGCCGAACACGCCGGCATAGACCTGGTCGCGGACCAGCCCGGAGATCCGCGACAGGAAGGTCATCGCGCTGAACACCGCGGTGGAGCGCAGCAGCCCGCCGCGGGCGGCTTGCTCCGGCGCGGCGGCGCCCGGGTCCGGCGCGCTCACCGCGCCCCTCCGCCGGTGTGGGTGCTGTTGACCCGAATCACTGAATCCCCCATAATTTCCGGCTCGTTTGTCCAGCCGCCTGCCCGAACCGGCGCTGGCACCCCAGATTCGTCACCCAGTTTCCAGGATTCCCGCCGTGGCCAACATCAAGTCCGCCAAGAAGCGCGCCAAGCAGACCGTCGTGCGCAACCAGCGCAACGGCAGCCAGCGCTCGATGCTCCGCACCGCCGTCAAGAAGGTGCTCAAGGCGCTCGACGCCAACGATGCCGCCGGCGCCCAGGAGGCCTTCCAGGCCGCCCAGCCGCTGCTCGACCGCTTCAGCGCCCGCGGCCTGATCCACCGCAACAAGGCCGCCCGCCACAAGAGCCGCCTGACCGCGCGGATCAAGGCGCTGCAGGCCGCCTGAGGCCGCGTTTCCGGCCCTCGCGAAAGACCCGGCTCCGGCCGGGTTTTTTGTTGCCCGACGTCCCCGGACCATCCGGACACCAGCTCGGGCCGAGCGCCCGCGGCCGCCAAAAGCCGGACCGCATGGCTCGACCGCTCCTCTGCCGTTCATGGGAGAGGGAAACGTGGTGAGGGCGCGCCCGGAAACCACCCTCCCCGCCTCGGCCTCACGGCCCCTCGGCATCCGCCGCTTCCGCGGCTTCCTCCGCCAGGCGGTCGAGGAAGCTCTGCACCTTCAGCATCACCTCGCGGGTGCCGGCATGCGCCAGGCCCGAGACCAGGAACCACGGCTGCTCCCAGCCCAGCGCGGCGACGATCCGCTCCGCCTCGGCGCGCGCATCCGCTTCGGGCAGCAGGTCGGCCTTGTTGATCAGCAGCCAGCGCGGCTTGTCGAGCAGGCCGGCGTCGAACCTGCCCAGTTCGCGCTCGATCGCGCGCACCTGATCCACCGCATCGCTGCCGTCGAGCGGCTGGATCTCGACCAGGTGCAGCAAAAGCCGGGTGCGCTGGATGTGGCGCAGGAACAGCGCGCCGAGCCCGGCGCCCTCGGCCGCGCCCTCGATCAGCCCGGGGATGTCGGCGATCACGAAGCTGCGGTGCGGCTCGGTGCTGACCACGCCGAGGTTGGGGTACAGGGTGGTGAACGGATAGTCCGCGACCTTGGGCGTCGCCGCCGACACCGCCCGTACCAGGGTGCTCTTGCCGGCGTTGGGAAAGCCCAGCAGGCCGACGTCGGCCAGCAGCTTCAGCTCCAGGCGCAGCAGCCGCTCCTCGCCCTCCTCGCCCGGCGTGGCCTTGCGCGGGGCGCGGGTGACCGAGCTCTTGAAGTGCATGTTGCCGAGCCCACCGCGGCCGCCGCGCGCCACCAGCACGCGCTGGCCATGCGCGGTGAGGTCGCCGATCACCTCGTCGGTGGCGACGTTGATCACCACGGTGCCGACCGGGACCACGATGGTCAGCGGCTCGCCGGCCTTGCCGTACATCTGCCGGCCCATGCCGTTCTCGCCGCGTTGCGCCTGGAAGCGCTTCTGGTGGCGGAAGTCGACCAGGGTGTTGAGGTTCTCGTTCGCCTCCAGCCAGACGCTGCCACCCTCGCCGCCGTCGCCGCCGTCGGGTCCGCCGAGCGGGATGTACTTCTCGCGGCGGAACCCCACGCAGCCGTTGCCGCCGTTGCCGGCGGTCACGGTGATTTCGGCTTCGTCTACGAGTTTCATGGGGTGCGATTCGGAATCGGGGATTCGTGACTGGAAAGAGCAGGAGGCGCCAGCGACCAAGTCTAACCGCGGCCAACGGGGACCGGTGGAAACCGGAGAAAGGGTGGCGAATCCGGGTTCTTTCGAATCACCAATCCCGAATCACCAATCACGCCCAAAGAAAAGCCCCGCCAATGCGGGGCTCTTCTTCGGCGAATCGATTCGCGTTCGACGCGCGGATCAATTCGCAGCGGCGACGACGCTCACCGTGCGGCGCTTCTTGGCGCCCTTGACGGCGAACTCGACGGTGCCGTCGACCAGCGCGAACAGCGTGTGATCACGGCCCAGGCCGACGCCGGAACCCGGGTGGAACTGGGTGCCGCGCTGGCGAACGATGATGTTGCCGGCCTCGATCGCCTGGCCGCCGTAGATCTTCACGCCCAGGTACTTCGGATTGGAATCGCGGCCGTTGCGGCTCGAACCTACGCCCTTCTTGTGTGCCATGGCTGCGTCTCCTCAGTTCTTCTCGCCACCGGAAATGCCGGTGATCTCGATTTCGGTGTAGTGCTGCCGGTGCCCCATGCGCTTCATGTGGTGCTTGCGGCGGCGGAACTTGATGATCCGCACCTTGTCGGCGCGGCCGTGGGACTTGACGGTGGCCGAAACGGTGGCGCCCTTGAGCGCGTCGCCGAGCTTGACGCCCTCGCCGTCGCCCAGCATCAGGATCTGATCGAACTTGATCTGCTTGCCGGCTTCGGTCTCGAGCTTCTCGACGCGAATCGTTTCGCCTTCCATCACGCGGTACTGCTTGCCGCCGGTGACGATGACTGCGTACATGACCAGACTTCCTCTGTAGTTATTGTGGTCGCTGCCCGGATCGAGCCGGGACAGAAGCGGAATTGTAGGGCTTTCAGCAGCTTAGGGTCAACAACCCGGCGCTTTTTGGTACCTGGCCGCGGGAGCGGCGGCGGCCACGCGCAGCGCCGGGGGGAGCGCCGGGGGGGAGCGGCTGCCGGAAGCCGCGTGCGTCGCGGCTGCTCCCCCGGCCCCTCCGATCGCTCCCCCTCCCGGTTCATCGGGGCCCGTCGCAGGAGATGAGACGACCCCGCCGCAGGCTGGCCGGCGGCTTGCCGTGGCCGGGTTTGCCCCCATATCGGCCGCTCGGTAGGCTGCTCGATTGGCCGCCCCTCCCCCTCCCCCGCCCGGCCGCCCACGGCGCCCGGACAACCCGGACCTCCCCCCGATGGCGATGGATTTCATCCGCATCCGCGGTGCCCGTACCCACAACCTGAAGAACATCGATCTCGACCTGCCGCGCGACAAGCTGATCGTGATCACCGGCCTGTCCGGCTCGGGCAAGTCCTCGCTGGCTTTCGACACCATCTACGCGGAGGGGCAGCGCCGCTACGTGGAATCGCTGTCGGCCTACGCCCGCCAGTTCCTCAGCGTGATGGAGAAGCCCGACATCGACCACATCGAGGGGCTGTCGCCGGCGATCTCGATCGAGCAGAAATCTACCTCGCACAACCCGCGCTCGACCGTCGGCACCATCACCGAGATCTACGACTACCTGCGCCTGCTGTACGCGCGGGTGGGCATGCCGCGCTGCCCGGATCACCACTACCCGCTGGAGGCCCAGACGGTCAGCCAGATGGTGGACCAGGTGCTGACCTTCGACCCCGAGCAGCGCTGGATGCTGCTGGCCCCGGTGGTGCGCGAGCGCAAGGGCGAGCATGCGCAGGTCTTCGAGCAACTGCGCGCGCAGGGCTACGTGCGGGTCCGGGTCGATGGCGAGATCCACGAGATCGACGCCGTGCCGCCCCTGGCGCTGCGCCAGAAGCACACCATCGAAGCGGTGATCGACCGTTTCAAGGTGCGCGAGGACATCAAGCAGCGCCTGGCCGAGTCGTTCGAGACTGCACTCAAGCTCGGCGACGGCATGGCCTCGGTGCGCTCGCTGGACGCGCCGGAGGCCGACGCGCACCTGTTCTCCTCCAAGTACAGCTGCCCGGTCTGCGACTACGCCCTGCCGGAACTCGAGCCGCGGCTGTTCTCGTTCAACTCGCCGGTCGGCGCCTGCCCGTCCTGCGACGGCCTGGGCGTCAGCCAGTTCTTCGATCCCGACCGGGTGGTGGTGCATCCCGAACTCAGCCTCGCCGCCGGCGCGGTGCGCGGCTGGGACCGCCGCAACCACTACTACTTCCAGCTGATCGCGTCGCTGGCCAAGCACTACCGGTTCGACGTCGACACTCCCTGGCAGGACCTGTCCGAGAGCGCGCGCCAGGCGGTGCTGTACGGCAGCGGCAACCAGGCCATCAGCTTCACCTACATCACCGAGGGCGGCAGCCGCAGCCAGCGCAAGCACCGTTTCGAAGGGATCCTGCCGAACCTGGAGCGGCGCTACCGGGAAACCGAGTCCTCGGCGGTGCGCGAGGAACTTTCCAAGTACATCAGCGAGCGCCCCTGCCCGGACTGCGGCGGCGCCCGCCTCAACCGCTCGGCGCGCAACGTGTTCGTGGCCGAGCGGCCGCTGCCGGAGATCGTGGTGCAGCCGATCGGCGACGCGCTGGCGTTCTTCGGCCAGATGCAGCTGCCCGGCTGGCGCGGCGAGATCGCCGGCAAGATCGTCAAGGAGATCCGCGAGCGGCTGAAGTTCCTGGTCGACGTGGGCCTCGACTACCTCACCCTGGAGCGCAAGGCCGACACGCTCTCCGGCGGCGAGGCGCAGCGCATCCGCCTGGCCTCGCAGATCGGCGCCGGCCTGGTCGGGGTGATGTACGTGCTCGACGAGCCTTCGATCGGCCTGCACCAGCGCGACAACGAGCGCCTGCTGGAGACGCTCACCCGGCTGCGCGACCTCGGCAATACCGTGATCGTGGTGGAGCACGACGAGGATGCGATCCGCCTGGCCGACCACATCGTCGACATCGGGCCCGGCGCGGGGGTGCACGGCGGCGAGGTCGTCGCCCAGGGCGACTACGCCGACATCCTGGAGGCGCCGCGTTCCCTGACCGGGCAGTACCTGTCCGGCAAGCGCCGCATCGAGGTGCCGCCGAAGCGCAACCGCGCCAACGCCAAGATGCTGCTGAAGCTGCGCGGCGCCTCCGGCAACAACCTGCAGGACGTCGACCTGACCATCCCTGCCGGGCTGTTCACCGCGATCACCGGGGTATCCGGCTCGGGCAAGTCGACCCTGATCAACGACACCCTGTACAAGCTCACCGCCAACGAGATCAACGGCGCCTCGCACAAGCCTTCGCCGTACCGCGACGTGCAGGGCCTGGACCTGTTCGACAAGATCGTCGACATCGACCAGTCGCCGATCGGCCGCACCCCGCGCTCCAACCCGGCCACCTATACCGGCCTGTTCACGCCGTTGCGCGAACTGTTCGCGCAGGTGCCCGAGGCGCGCGCGCGCGGCTATTCCCCGGGCCGCTTCAGTTTCAACGTGCGCGGGGGCCGCTGCGAGGCCTGCCAGGGCGACGGCCTGATCAAGGTGGAAATGCACTTCCTGCCGGACGTCTACGTGCCCTGCGACGTCTGCCACGGCAAGCGCTACAACCGCGAGACGCTGGAGATCCTCTACAAGGGCAAGAGCGTCCACGACGTGCTGGAGATGACGGTGGAGGACGCCCTGGAGCTGTTCCAGCCGGTGCCGCCGATCGCCCGCAAGCTGGAGACGCTGCTCGACGTGGGCCTCGGCTACATCCGCCTCGGCCAGCCGGCGACCACCCTGTCCGGCGGCGAGGCGCAGCGCGTCAAGCTGTCCAAGGAACTGTCGCGGCGCGACACCGGCCGCACCCTGTACATTCTCGACGAGCCCACCACCGGCCTGCACTTCCACGATATCGAGCACCTGCTGGCGGTACTGCACAAGCTGCGCGACGACGGCAACACCGTGGTGGTGATCGAGCACAATCTCGACGTGATCAAGACCGCCGACTGGGTGGTCGACCTCGGCCCCGAGGGCGGCCACCGCGGCGGGCGGATCATCGCCGAGGGCACTCCGGAGGACGTGGCCGGCATGGCGCATTCCTACACCGGGCAGTTCCTGGCGAAGATGCTCGGCGTCCCCGCCGCACCCGCCGATGCCGCGCCTCCGGCGGCGAAACAGGAGCCCAAGAAACCCCGCGCCGCGCGCAAGAAGGCGGCCGCCAAGCCCGCCGGCAAGCGCGCGCGCGGCTGACGCCCCGGGAGGTGCCGGGGTGCCATCGCTGCCAAGGTCGCCGGCAGCGCCCGCCCCGCGTAGGAGCGGCCCATGGCCGCGAAGGCCGCGGCGGGCTCCGGCCGGGTTGGCGGTGATGCTCGATACGGCCGACCGCGCCGGCTTTCGCGTGCATGGCACGCTCCTGCGGATCTGCACTGCGGTTCTGCCCACCTACCGTCCGAGAGGCTTTCACCGAGATGAGCGACCACACCCCCATCCCGCTGTTCCGCATGCCGCTGGAAGTGCGCTGGCGCGACCTGGATGCCTTCGAGCACGTCAACAATTCCAACTTCCTCACTTATCTGGAGGAGGCGCGGATCCGCTGGTGCGAGTCGCTCGACGGGGAATGGCTGACCGAAACCGCAGCGCCGCTGCTGGCGGCGGTGCAGCTCAACTACCGCACCCCGATCCCCTACCCGGCGTCGATCGTGGTGGAACTGGCGTGCGAGCGGCTCGGCAACAGCAGCATCACCATCGCCCATCGCATCACCGGCGATGACGGCGCGACCCTCTACGCCGACGGCCACGTGGTGATGGTCTGGGTGGAGCGCGCCAGCGGCCGCCCCACGCCGCTGCCCGAAGCGGTGCGCCAGGCCGCCCGCGGCACCGACCCTCGCCCGGGCAGGGCGTAACCGCCAGCTACCTCCCCGGTCGCAGCGCTCCCCCCCGCCACCGTACCGAGAAGGCCGGACCCGGCTCCCGCGCGAGCTGCCTGTCGCGCCGCGGAACCCGCCCACCGCCGCATGACGGTAAGCTCCCGGGCTCCCGATCCCGGTCCGAGCCCATGCCGCACATCGCCCAGCACCACCACCAGCACGACATCGTCGAACTGCGCCTCGAGCGCGCACCGGTCAACGCGCTCGACCCGGACCTCTGCGCCGAGCTGCGCAGCGCGATCGACGCGGCGGTCGACGGCGGCGCCGAGGGCCTGGTGCTGTCGGGCGGCCCGAAGGTGTTTTCGGCCGGCCTCGACGTCCCGTTCCTGCTCACCGTGCAGGCCGATGCGGCCGCACTGCGCCAGGCCTGGAACACCTTCTTCGACGCCGCACGCGCGCTCGCCGCCTGCCCGGTCCCGGTGGTGGCCGCCATCGGCGGCCACGCGCCGGCGGGCGGCTGCGTGCTGGCGCTGTGCTGCGACTACCGGGTGATGGCGGATGGCCCGTTCGCGATCGGCCTCAACGAGACCCAGGTCGGCATCGGCATCCCGCCCGGCATCCTGCGGCTGATGCGGCGTACCGTGGGCCGGCGCCAGGCCGAACGCCTGCTGGTGGCGGGCGAGATGGTGCCGGCCGCGCGCGCCCACGCGATCGGCCTGGTCGACGAGCTCACCGGCGTCGACGAAGTGGTGACCCGCGCCGCCGCATGGCTGCAGGAGCTGCTGCGGCTGCCGCGCAAGCCGATGCTGGCGACCCGCCGGCTGGCGCGCGAGGACCTGGTGGATGCGCTGACCGACGAGAGCCTGCAGCTGGACCATTTCCTGCGCGAATGGCACGACCCGGACACCCAGCAGGCCCTGCGCGAGATGCTGGCACGGATCGGCAAGGGCTGACATGGCGGCCCAGACGCGATCGCTCGTCGCCTTCGCGCACGTGGCCAGCGTGGAGCGCAGCATCGCGTTCTACCGGGACCTCGGCTTCGAGGCGAAGAACACCGTCGTACCGCATGGCCGAACCGCGCCCGTCTGGGCGTGGCTGGAGAGCGGCAGGGCCGAGCTGATGGTCGGCCTGGCCGACGGGCCGGTCGACGCGTCGCAGCAGGCGATCCTGTTCTATCTGTACTTCGACGACATCGGGCGGACGCGCGACGCATTGATCGCGTGCGGCCATTCGCCGGGGGAGATCACGTATCCGTTCTACATGCCGGGCGGCGAGTTCAGGCTGGAAGATCCGGACGGCTATGTGCTGATGCTGGCGCAGGCCTAGCTGCGCCCTCCTCGCCCTACGCCTCGGTGCGGCCCGTTGCATCCCGGTCCCGCTCGTAGCGCCTGGCGAGCGGGAACGGCGGCAGCCAGGACTCGCGCCGGACCGTCCACAGTTCGTAGGTCGGCACCAGCTGGTCCGGGGCATCCAGCGATCCCAGGTTGATCTCGACCTCGTCCTCGCTCCGCCCGAAGACCGTGGAACCGCAACGGGGACAGAACGCGCGGCCCGCGTAGGCGCGCGTGTCGCCGGTGATCGTCACCGCGTCTGCGGGGAAGATCGCGGAGGCGTGGAACAGCGCGCCATGGTGCTTGCGACAATCGAGGCAATGGCAAAGGCCGACCCGATGGGGGCGCCCCGACGCCTCGATCCTCACCTCGCCGCACAGGCATCCGCCGGTGTACCGGTCCATGCGCGTCTGCTCCGCAACCAGGGGTCGGCATGTTTACACCGGACGATCCCGCTGCGGCAATCGCGTGATGGAGCATCAGGCGTTGTCAGCTGCGCGCTCCGGCGCGGGAACGAGCGAGACCCGTCGATACGATGCGGCGTTGCGGTTCGCGACGAACACGCCATCCGGCGGTCGAGGCGACCGCGGAGCGACGGCGCCGGGCGGCTCACTCCGTTCCGGTCGCCACCGGTCGCGCCGGATCGTCGATCCAGCCGCTCCACGATCCCGTGTACAGCCGCGCACCCTCCAGCCCGGCATGTTCCATCGCCAGCAGGTGATGGCAGGCGGTGACGCCGGAGCCGCACATCGCGACGGCCCGCTCCGGCGCACGGCCGGACAGCAGCGCCTCGAACTCCTCGCGCAACCGCGCCGGGGCCTTGAAGCGCCCGCCGCTCAAGTTGTCCGAATACGGGCGATTCCTCGCCCCCGGGACATGCCCGGCAACGCGGTCGACCGGCTCGATCCGGCCGCGAAAGCGCTCGCCGGCGCGCGCGTCGAGCAGCAATCCGCCCTGGCGGAGATGCGCCTGCACCTGCGCAGCGTCGAGCAGGCGCGCGCGGTCGAACTCAGCGGCGGGATACTCGGCCGGGGCCGGCGATGCGGGCACGGCAGCCTCGCAGGGCAGCCCGAGCGCGGACCAGCGCGCCCAGCCGCCATCGAGCACCGCGACCGGGCCATGGCCGAGCGCGCGCAGCAGGAACCACAGCCGCGCGGCGAAGGCGCCATCGCCGGCGTCGTAGGCCACGACCTGCGAGCCCGGCCCGACGCCCCAGGCGCCCAGCCGCTGGCGCAGCGCGGCGGCCGCGGGCCAGGGATGCCGGCCCGCGCCGCTGCCGGGTGCCGGCGGCGCCGACAGGTCCCTGTCCATGTCGGCATGCGCGGCGCCGTGGACGTGGCCCGCGCTCCAGGCGGCCACGCCTGCCGCTGGATCGGTCAGGGAGTGCCGGCAGTCGACCACCACCAGCTCCGGCGCTCCCAGCCTCGCGGCCAGATCCTCGGCCTGCACCAGGGTGGTCCAGGCGCTCATGCGCGCGCCTCCGCGGCCTCGCGCAGGCGCTCGCGCAGGTTCAACAGGATCGAGGCGGTGGCGCCCCAGATCCGGTGCGGGACCAGCCTGGCGTCGCTGCGGAACTGCAACACCTGGCGGCGGCGCCCGGCGTAGTCGATCTCCAGCCGCTCGAGGCTGTGCGGCGCCAGCAGGTACGAGAGCGCGACTTCGAACACGTCGGCCACCTCGCCGGGGTGCGGGACCGCCACGAAGCCGGGATCGAGCCGCGCCACCGCCGGCAGCACCCGGAAGCCGCTGACGGTGAGCATCGGATCCAGGTACCCGAGCGGCTCGGCCTGCGCTGCGGCCAGGCCGATCTCCTCGTTCGCCTCGCGCAGCGCCGCGGCCAGGGCGTCGCGATCGCCCGGCTCGATGCGGCCGCCGGGAAAGCTGACCTGGCCGGCGTGCTGGCGCAGCGCCTCGGTGCGCCGGGTCAGCAGCACCCGCGGGCCGTCGTCCCGCTGCACCAGGCCCACCAGCACCGCCGCCTGCAAGCGGCTGGCCGCCGGCGGCAGCAGGTCGGCGAGTTCGTCCAGGTTCCAGCCTTCGCCCAGCGGCGGCGCATCCAGCGGATGCAGCGCCGGCACCAGCTCGGCGATGGACACCTGCGGGCTCACGTCCGCCGCGCTTCGCGCGCGGGCAGCACGGTTTCCATCAGCCACGCGCGCTCGCGCTCGCCCATCTGCAGCCAGCGGGCGATCTCGGTACCGGTGCGGTAGCACCCCAGGCACAGGCCCGCCTCGTCGAGCGTGCAGACGCCGGTGCAAGGGGTGAGGACCGCGTTGGAGGAGCTGCTCATGCGGACAGTCTAGAGATCGAGCCGTGGCGGCGCAGCCATGCGCCGGGAATCGGTACGTGGCGGTGGCCCGGAATCATCGCCGACCTCGCCCGACGTTCCCGCGGGCTTCGCGGCCATGGGACGCTCTTGCGGCGTAGGCGCAAGCCCGAGCCGCCCGGCTGCGTAGGAGCGTGCCATGCAGGCGAAGGCCGGCGCGGCGACGAAGCCAGAAATCGCCGCCAGCCCCGCCGACGCTCCCGCGGCCTTCGCGGCCATGGGCCGCTCCTACCGGAGGGGAGGTTCGCTGCCGCGCTGCGCGGCGAACCTGGCCCCGAAAACGGCCGCGCCC
>NZ_JARXRM010000043.1:31569-179213 GCF_029887875.1 Luteimonas endophytica | reverse complement strand
CGGGCGCGGGACCCGTCGCGGCGGCGCGCCGGCCGCCGCTGGTCGCGGACTACTTGATCGACACCAGCTTGACGTCGAACACCACGGCCTGGTTCGGGCCGATCGGCGACTGCGGGGTGTTGCCGTAGGCCTTGTCGGGCGGCAGCACCACTTCCCAGCGCGCCCCGGTCGGCATCATGGTCAACGCTTCGCGCAGGCCGACCAGCGGGATCTCGCTCAGCTTCACCGAGACCGGGCCGGCCTGCTGGCCTTCCTGCGCGGTGTAGGTGTCCACGAAGGTCGGACCGTTCGGCAGGTTGCCCTTGTAGTGCAGCTCCACCTCGCTGTTCGGCGACGGCTTCGCACCGCTGCCGGCCTCGATCACGCGGTACTGCACGCCGCTGGGCAGGGTCTGCACGCCGGACTTGGAGCGGTTCTGCGCCAGGAAGGCGTCGCTCTTGGTCTTGTTCTCGGTGGAGGCCTGCTCGAACGCCGCCCGCGCCTTGGTCAGCTGGCGCTGCTGCATGCCTTCCACGGCGCCGCGCAGCTGCTCCACCGGGACCGCCGGATCGCGCCGGGCGTAACCGTCCTGCACCGCCCTGACCACGGTGTTGACGTCGATCTCCTCGCCGCTCTCGACCAGGTTGCGGCCGAGGTCGTAACCGAGCGCATAGCTCAGGCGTCCTTTCTCCGACGAGATGTCCTGGGCCGCGGCGGTGCCGGCGGTCAGGGTCAGTGCCGCAAGGGTGGCGGCAAGCAAACGCAACTTCATGCGGTGGATTCTCCAGATGGATTCGGGGTGTGGGGCGGCCCAGACGCGAGCGGGCGAACCGCCACGAACGAACGCGCTAGGATAACGGCCGCACGGCTTAACTGCCACTGACGACCGCCTTCCGACCCCGGCACCGGGCGGAAGTTCCGTCGCGCGCCCCTTCACGCTGACGAAAACGCCTGCCGATGACCGATTCCCCGCTGCTGATCGCCGACCACGATGCCGTCCGCGTCGTCACCATCAACCGCCCGGACAAGCTGAACGCGCTGAACGCCGCCACCCTCGACGCCCTGCACGACGCCTTCGAGGCGGTGGCCGGGGACCCGTCGGTACGCGTGGCGGTGCTCACCGGCGCCGGCCCCAAGGCGTTCGTGGCCGGCGCCGACATCGCCGAGATGGCCGGGCTGACCCCGGTGCAGGCGCGCGATTTCTCCCGGCGCGGGCAGCGCACCATGCGCCGCATCGAGACCCTGCCCAAGCCGGTGATCGCGATGCTCAACGGTTTCGCGCTCGGCGGCGGCCTGGAACTGGCGATGGCCTGCCACCTGCGCGTCGCCGCCGAGGGCGCCCGGCTCGGCCAGCCCGAGATCAACCTGGGCCTGATCCCGGGCTTCGGCGGCACCCAGCGGCTGCTGCGGCTGGCCGGACGCGCCGCGGCGCTGGAACTGTGCCTGCTGGGGGGCCCCATCGATGCCGCCCGCGCCCTGCAGCTGGGCATCGTCAACCGCGTCGCCGCGGCCGCCGAGCTGGAAGCCGAGACCATGCGGCTGGCCGCGCAGCTGGCCGGGGCGGCGCCGCTGGCGCTGCGCGGCATCCTCGACTGCATCACGGTCGGCGGCGAATGCGGCATCGAGGAGGGCCTCGCCTACGAGACCGCGCAGTTCGGCCTGACCTTCTCCACCGAAGACATGCGCGAGGGCACCGCCGCATTCCTGGAGAAGCGCAAGCCCGGGTTCCACAACCGCTGAGGGGCGCGTGGCCGCTCCGGCACCCGATCCGATCGAACAGGCATTGCAGCTGCTGCGCCTGCTCGAGGCCGACGACCTCGACGCGGCGATCGAGGCCGGGCTGGCCCGGTTCGACGCGACCGTCGTTCCCGGGCTGCCCCCGGCGGCGCTGGCGCGGCTGCGCGCCGCGCGCGAGCGCCTGCTCGCCGCCTGGGCCGCGCGCGACCGCCATCGTGCCCGCAACGCCCGACTGGCCCGGCGCGCCGAAGCGCGCGAGGCGCGTCGCGCCCGCCCGGCCCCGGCGGCGGCGGCCCGCCCGGCGCTGCCGCCGGCCGCCGCCGCGGCGCTGGCCCGCGCCAGGGCACGCGCCGGACGGGAACGCGAGTGAGCGCCGCCGATACGCAGCCACCGGTGCCGCGACCGGCCGGCCGCCGGCGCGGCCGAACCCTGACCCGCGCCGAGATCCACGCGCTGTTCTCGCGCCTGGCGGAACTGAACCCGAAGCCCACCACCGAACTGGAGTACCGGACCCCGTTCGAGCTGCTGGTGGCGGTGATCCTGTCCGCGCAGGCCACGGATGTCGGGGTGAACAAGGCCACCCGCCGGCTGTTCCCGGTCGCCGACACGCCGCAGAAGATCCTCGGCCTGGGCGAGGACGGGCTGAAGCGTCACATCTCCAGCATCGGCCTGTACAACGCCAAGGCGAAGAACGTCATCGCCACCTGCCGGATCCTGCTCGAGCGCCACGGCGGCGAGGTGCCGCGCGAGCGCGCCGCGCTGGAGGCGCTGCCCGGGGTCGGCCGCAAGACCGCCAACGTGGTGCTCAACACCGCGTTCGGCGAGCCGACCATCGCCGTCGACACGCATATCTTCAGGGTCGCCAACCGCACCGGGCTGGCGCCGGGCAAGGACGTGCGCGCGGTCGAGGAGGCACTGCTCAAGCGGGTGCCGGAAGCATTCCTGCAGGACGCGCACCACTGGCTGATCCTGCACGGGCGCTACGTGTGCAAGGCGCGCCGCCCCGAATGCCCGGCCTGCGCGATCCGCGACCTGTGCCGCTACCCGGACAAGACGCCGGCATAGCGCCGGCGCGGCAGCCGAGGCCCGCAACGCCGGGTCCCGGATCGATTCCGCTCGCGGCCGGGAATGCCGCCCACCCGGCCGGAGCCACCCGCGGCCTTCGCGGCCATGGGCCGCTCCTGCGTAAAACCCGACGCCTGGGCCGAACCGTGGCCCCGCAAGCGATCATGACCCTCGCATGCCCGATCCCGCATTGGAGCGACCATGCCGTCGTAGGGAGCGGCCCATGGCACTCGTAGGAACGGCCCATGGCCGCGAAGACCGACGCGGGTCCCGCCGCCCCCGAATCGCCTCCCGGCCGGCCGAAGCCCGTCGTCAGGCCGGCTTCGTCGGTTGAGCGCCGAAGGTTCTAGTCGTAGCGCCGCTCGCGCAGCCATTTGGTCGCCACCCACTTCTCGCCCTCGGCCACCGGCGCGCCGCCGTGCAGGCTGCGGGTCATCGGGTGCGGGCGGTCGTAGCTGAAGAACACCGCGTTCCCCTTCACCGCGGCCACCTCGAAGTGGGCATCGGGAAAAGTGGTGGCGCCGCCGCGGCGCGGGGTGTTGAGGTACATCACCAGCGAGGCCACGCGCTGGCCGCCGCGCGCAAGGATGCCGCGGGTGCCGGGCTTTTCAGGATCGAAATAGTCGTAGTGCGGCCGGTATTCCGCGCCCTGGCCGTAGCGCAGCACCTGCAGACCCTCGCCGTTCTCCAGCGGCCACCCGGTCAGCGCGGCGATGCGCGCCTCGATCCGCGCGCACAGCGCGTTCTCGCCGCGGCGGAAGAACATGCCCTGGCTGGTGCGGTCGCGGTGCATCTCGTCGCCGCCGGTCTCGAGGTTGACCGTGGCCGAGCGCGACAGCCGCGACCGCGCCAGCTCCACCAGCGCATCGCACTCCTCGACGGACAACAGCCCGCCGAACACCACCACGTGGGGATGGACCAGGTGCGCCAGCACCTGCACCTCGCGGTCGGCGGCCGGGAGCAGCGCGGCGCCGTTCCATTCCACCGGTGCCGGCACCGGGACCGGCACCGGCAGCCCGCTGTCGCGCGCATGACGTTCCAGATGGCGGCGCATGGCCGCCTCGACCGCGTCGATCGCCAGCTGCTCCTCCCAGCCCTGCCGCAGCAGCGGTGCGATCACCGACTCGGGCGGCTGACCGCCGCGGACCTGCTCGAGGATCCAGTGCTCCAGTTCGTCGCTCACCTGCTGCGTCGCTTGCATCGTCGGTATCTCCTTCGGCCCCGGCTGCGGATGGCGGCACGTGGCGCGGCATCGCCGCGACGCGCCATTCCCCGCACCAGCCTAACGCGCCCGCATGACGTTTCCGATACCGCGCGATGACAACGGCCGCTGGCCCTTCCGGCATGTGTCGAAGCGCTTAAGGAACCGTTATCCGCGCAAGAAAACGGTCACAAACACTGCCTATAACTTGCGG
Source organism: Luteimonas endophytica (assembly GCF_029887875.1). Lineage (GTDB taxonomy): Bacteria > Pseudomonadota > Gammaproteobacteria > Xanthomonadales > Xanthomonadaceae > Luteimonas > Luteimonas endophytica. The sequence continues at coordinate 175,017 of NZ_JARXRM010000043.1, read as the reverse complement.
GGATTCCTCAGGGGACGAACGACCGCACCGCGGCGACAGGTTTCGCCGCTTCGCGCGTTCCCGCACACCAACCGCCCCATCGATCGGAGATCCAAGAATGGCTGCGAACAACTACCGGACCCTGCTGATGACGTTCGGCACGGTCCTCGCCCTGAGCGCCTGCGGCAACGGCGCCGACAGCGTCGCCTCGCCCGGCGAGGGCGCCTTCCCGCCGCCTCCGGCGGGCTCGCCGCCTCCGCCTCCGCCGCCGCCGCCGAGCGAGCCGCCGCCGAGCGCCGGCCCGGCCGCGGACTGCCCGGACGGGTTCGCCAACATCGGGACCGTCGCCGACGGCAGCCTGCGTGCCTGCCGCCTGCCCGAGACCATCGTCGGCAACCTGGTGGTCCCGCAGCGCGACGGCACCGCCTACGCGATCTCCGGCCGCGTCACCGTCGGCGAGGACCAGGGCGGCGACGCCGGCAACCCGAACGCCGGCGCCCAGGAAGGCGTGCTCACCATCGAGCCGGGCGTGACGCTGTACGGCTCGGCCGGCGCCGACTTCCTGGTGGTCAACCGCGGCTCCGAGATCCACGCCGTGGGCAACGCCGAGGAGCCGATCGTGTTCACCGCCAGGCAGAGCCTGGAAGGCGAGACCAACGTCGATTCGATCGGCCTGTGGGGCGGCCTGGTGATCCTCGGCCGCGCGCCGATCAACGCCTGCCCGGGCGAAACCGTGTCGGGGACGCCGGAGTGCCAGGAGCAGGTGGAAGGCGCCGACGGCTTCTACGGCGGCAACGCGCCGCGCGACAACAGCGGCGAACTGCGCTACGTGCGGGTGATGCACTCGGGCTTCGAGATCTCGGCCAACAACGAGCTCAACGGCATCACCCTGGCCGGTGTCGGCGATGGCACCACCATCGAGTACGTGCAGGTGCACAACAGCTCCGACGACGGCATCGAATGGTTCGGCGGCACCGTCAACGCCAGCCACCTGGTCCTGACCGGCAATGACGACGACAGTCTCGACACCGACACCGGCTGGAACGGCGCGCTGCAGTTCGGCATCGTGATCCAGCGCGAGGGCGGCGGCGACCGCATGAACGAGTGGAGCAGCATCCGCCGCGAACCGTATTCGAACCCGAAGGTGGCCAACTTCACCTATGTCGGCCGCGCCGGCGGCGGTTCGGCGATCACCCTCAACCAGGGCACCCAGGCGGAGTTCTACAACACCGTGGTGACCCGTCCCGACGGCGGCACCGATGCGTCCCGGCAGTGCCTGCAGATCGACGACGAGAACACCACCGGCACCTTCCATTCGGTGCACTTCTCCTGCCCCGTGCCGTTCGCCGACCAGCGCGCCGAGGACGCCTTCGCCGCCGGCAGCAACAACGTCGCCGACGGCACCTCCAGCCTGACCGGCATCTTCGTCAACGGCGCCGAGGAGAACGCGGTCCCGGCCTACCAGGGCCTGCAGCTGATCAGCCCGTTCTTCCAGCAGGTGGACTACGTCGGCGGCGTACGCAACGCCAGCGACACCTGGTGGCAGGGCTGGACCTGCGGCCTGACGTCCGACACGCCCTGCTGATCCGGGCGCACCCGGCGGGGCGGCGGCGACGCCGCCCCGCTTTGCCGTGCCCCGCAAGCCACCCCCGTCCCGTCCCAGCCAAGGCTCTCCCATGAAGGCATCCCCGACCCGCAGCGGCCTGTTCCTCGCGATCTCGGCCCTGCTCGCGCCCTGCGCCGCGCTGGCGCAAGGCGCGCCACCCGAGGCCGCAGCGCCCGCGCAGACCGCGGCTTCCGCCAGCCCGACCCAGCTGGACGCGGTCCAGGTGCGCGGCGAATACATCCCGGAGCCGATGCTCCAGACGTCCGAAGTCGCCTCGTTCATCACCCGCGAGGACTTCGCGCGCACCGGCGACAGCGACGCCGCCGCGGCGCTGACCCGCGTGACCGGCCTGAGCCTGGTGCGCGACAAGTACGTGTACGTGCGCGGCCTGGGCGAGCGCTACTCCTCGGCGCTGTTCAACGGCTCGCCGCTGCCCAGCCCCGAGCCGCTGCAGCGCGTGGTACCGCTGGACCTGTTCCCGAGCGAGGTGCTCGACAGCGTCACGGTGCAGAAGACCTATTCGGTGAAGTACCCGGGCGAATTCGGCGGCGGCGTGATCGACATGCAGTCGCTGACCGTTCCCGACGAACCGTTCCTCAACCTCTCGGTCGGCACCGGCGGCAACAGCGTCACCACCGGCGAGAAGGGCCTGACCTACTACGGTGGCGACGACGACTTCTGGGGCTACGACGACGGCACCCGCAAGATGCCGCGCGAACTCCAGGACGCCATCGCCACCGGCCAGCGCGTGGACCTGGGCAATTTCGGCCGCGAGGACATCCGCCGCATCGGCCGCAGCCTCGGCAATGCCAATCTCAACGTGCTGCAGCAGAAGGACAGCATCGACCCGGACGTCGAGTTCGGCGGCAGCGCCGGCTACTCGCTGGACCTGGGCGAGGGCCGGCTCGGGTTCCTGGCCGTGGCCGGCTTCGAGAACAAGTGGCGTACCCGGTTCGGCACCCAGCAGGACGCCTTCTTCACCGGCGAGGTGGTCGAGTACGACGCCGACTACGAGTTCCTCTCCACCCAGAACAACGCCCGGGTCAACGCGCTGGTGGGCGCCGGCTACGAGCACGGCGACCACAAGGTATCGCTGACCACGATGTACGTGCACGACACCATCAAGGAGGCGCGCAGCCGCTCCGGCACCGACAATCTCGCCGGGTTCGAGGCGCGCGACGACTACACCGAATGGTTCGAGCGCGAACTGCTCAACAACCAGATCAGCGGCGCGCACGCCTTCGGCGAATACGGCGACCTCAGGATCGAATGGCGCGGCGCGATCGCCCGCGCCACCCGCGACGTGCCCTACGAGAAGGGCATTCGCTACGAACTGGTCGACGGATACTGGGCGCACGACGGCTCGCGGGTGCAGAACTACACCCGCTTCAGCAACGTCGAGGACGAGATCGCCAGCGGCGGCGTCGACGTCAGCTGGCGCCTGCCGATCGAGCGCGACGTCACCGTCAGCGGCGGCGCCTCGTACTCGGACAACGACCGCAACGCCGAATCGCGAGAGTTCCGCCTGCTGGCGCTCGACGGTGCGCTGCCGTTCTACAACCGCTACCAGCGCATCGACTACCTGTTCTCGGACTACAACCTCAGCCAGGACCTGCTGCGCATCCGCGAAACCACCGGCAGCTCCGGCGCGGCGGCCTACGACGCCACCCTGAAGGTCAAGGCCGGCTACCTGCAGGCGGAGGGCGAGATCGCGCCGATGCTCCGCGCCACCGTCGGCGTGCGCTACGAGGACGCGACCCAGGCGGTGCACCCGTACGACATCTTCACCGGGGCCCGCCAGGCCGGCCCGGAGCCGCTGCAGAACGACTATCTGCTGCCGGCGGCGACGCTGACCTGGAACTTCGCCGACAACCAGCAGATCCGCTTCGGCGCCTCCAGGACCATCGCCCGGCCGCAGTTCCGCGAGCTCGCCCCCCAGCAGTACCAGGACCCTGACAACGACCGCCTGTTCTACGGCAACCCGTACCTGGTCGACAGCGAGCTGCTGAACCTGGACGTGCGCTACGAATGGTTCTTCGGCTCGGGCGAGTACTTCACCGTCGGCGGCTTCTACAAGGACATCGACAACCCGATCGAGTCCAACGTCAACTTCGCCGGCGGCACCACCTTCCAGAGCTTTCTCAACGCGCCGGCGGCCACCCTGTTCGGCGCCGAGGTCGAGCTGAAGAAATACTTCGACCTGCCGATCGAGGCGGGCTGGTGGGGCGACAACCGCCTGTACTTCGGGGGCAACTACACCTGGTCGAATTCCGAGGTCGAGGTGAAGGACGGCGACACCGTCCGCCCCTACGGCTTCGCCCAGCCGGTCGACGCGGCGCTGTTCGTCCGCGACGGCAGCCGGCTGCAGGGCCAGTCCGACCATATCGCCAACCTGCAGCTCGGCGTCGAGAGCGAGACCTCGCGCACCCAGGCGACGCTGATCGCCAACTACGTCGGCGAGCGGATCACCGCGCGCGGCCGCCCCGGCCAGCCGGACTACATCGAGAAGCCCGGCACCTCGCTGGACTTCGTGCTACGCAAGGGTTTCGACCTCGGCGGCCGCGAGATGGCGATCGGCTTCAGCGCCCGCAACCTGCTCGACACCGAGTACCAGGAGTATCAGGAGCGCGGCGGCAACCGCGCCGACGTCTACCGCTACGAGCCCGGCGTGTCGTACACGCTGAGCCTGTCCGCGGAGTTCTGATCGGCGCGGCGATCGGGGCGGCACGCGAGGCCGCGGCCGCCCCGAGGATGCCCCGTGGGGCGGTGGGAGCGGCCCAAGGCCGCGAAGGCCGCGGGTCGCTCCGACCGGGCGCGTGGCGATTGCCGGCACGGCCAACGCGCCGGCCTTCGCGCGCATGGGGCGCTCCTACGAAGGCCGTGCCCGGTGGCGCCGTAGGAGCAGCCCAAGGCCGCGGGTGGCTCCGACGGGGCGCGCGGCGATTGCCGGCGCGGCCCAACGCGCCGGCCTTCGCGCGCATGGCGCGCGCCCTGCGGCGTGTGCGCACTTCGCCGGCTGAGGTCGGCTGACGAAGAAGGAAATATGGCAATCGCAGTCAAACTGTCACAAATCCTTCTCATCCTTTCCGCATCCGTGCAATGAAGCCTGCGCACCTCGCGGAACCGCCGTGTCGAAGTTCCTCTCCAACCTGCGCCTCCATGCCGGCGGCGGCCGCCCCGCGACCGGTCGCGCCGCGGTCCTGCGCACCGCGCTGGAGATCGCGCTGGTGCTGCTGCTGGCAGCGCAGGCGGCGCGCCTGGTGTGGATCCTGGCCACCCCGCTCGGGCCGATCGGCACCGCCTCCGCGGCGCCGACACCCGCGGCCGGAGCGGCGCTCTCGCTGTCGTCCGACCCGTTCTTTCCTTCCGCGCGCAGCGGCGCCGCCCAGGCCAGCGCGCACGGCTACCGCCTGTTCGGGGTCCGCCGCGGCGACCACGGCGGCTCGGCGATCCTGGCCGGAAGCGACGGCGCGCAGGGAGCGTACGAGATCGGCGACGAGATCGCCGACGGCGTGGTGCTGCAGGCGGTCGGGGCCGACCACGCGGTGCTGCGCGCCGGCGGCGGCGACCATCGCATCGCGCTGCAGGCGCCCGCCGCCGGCGGCGCCGCGATCCCCGCGCCGGCCCGTCCCTCCCTGCCCGCCGCGCGGCCGGACGCCGGCACGGAAGCGGCCTCCATCGATGCCGCGCAGCTGCTGGCCCAGGCCGGCCTTCGCGCGCGCACCGAGGCCGGCCGGGTCACCGGCTACACCTTGATCCCGCGCGGCGGCGGCGCGCTGCTCCGGCAGGCGGGGCTGCAGGCCGGCGACGTGCTGCTGGCGGTCAACGGCCAGGCGCTCACCCCCGAACGTCTCACCGAACTGGAGCAGGAACTGAGCGGCCGCGATCGCGCCGAACTCACCGTCCAGCGCGGCGGCGAAACCACCACCATCACCCTGCGGACGACATCGCCTTGAATTCCCGCCTCGCCCCGTGGCTGCTCGCCACCGGCCTGTGCCTGGCCGCTCCGGTCGCCCTGCCCCAGGACGCGCCGGCCCCGGCGCCGGCACCGGCACCGGCACCGGCATTGAACGTGCAGAACGCCGACATCCGCGCCTTCATCCAGGACGTGGCGCGCGCCACCGGCACCACGTTCCTGGTCGATCCCCGGGTCCAGGGCACGATCACCCTGTCCAACGAGGAGCCGCTCTCGGAGCCGGAGCTGCTCGGGATCCTCGTCGCCACCCTGCGCGCGAACGGCCTCATCGCGGTGCCGAGCGGCGCCGGCGTCTACCGCGTGGTCCCGGACGACACCGCCGCGCAGCAGCCGGGCGCGGCGCGCGGCGATGGCTTCGGCTTCTCCACCGAGGTGTTCCGGCTGCGCCACGTCGATGCGCAGTCGGCGGTGGAAACGGTCAAGCCGCTGATCGGCCGCGGCGGCGTGGCGCTGGCGACGCCGCAGGGCAACAGCCTGCTGGTGGCCGACTACAGCGACAACCTGCGCCGGCTGCGCGGGCTGATCGCGCAGATCGACCAGGACCGCGCCCGGGTCGAGGCGATCAGCCTGCGCAACAGCTCCGCGCGCGAGATCGCCAGCGTGGTCGGCGGGCTGTACGCCGGCCAGGGCCGCGGCTCGGTGCTGTCGGTCCTGCCGGTGGAGAGCAGCAACGCGGTCCTGCTGCGCGGCGACCCGGCGCTGGTCGACACGGTGCGGCGCGTGGTCGAGGATCTGGACCGCCGCGCCGAGAACAGCGGCGACGTGCGGGTGATCCGCCTGCAGCACGCCAACGCCGAAGAGCTGCTGCCGGTCCTGCAACAGGTGGTCGGCCTGACCGGCGAGGCGGAAACCCGGCAGGGTGGCGGCCCGGCGGGCGCCTCGGCGCCGCTGGCGGCGTCGGCGATGGCGTCGCTGTCGAGCCTGGCCGGAACGCCGTCGATCGCCGACGGCGCCGACCAGGGCGACGCGCCGCTGGCCGCCTCGGTCGCGATCGCCCCCGGGCGCCGCGCCACGATCGCCCGCTACCCGGGCGTCAACGCCATCATCATCAACGCCGACCCGGAGACCCAGCGCATGCTGGTCGACGTGATCGCCCAGCTCGACACCCGCCGCGAGCAGGTGCTGGTGGAGGCGCTGGTGGTGGAGATCTCCGACGACGCCGCCAGGCGGATCGGCGCGCAGCTGCTGCTGGCGGGCAAGGATGGCAACGTGCCGCTGGGGCTGACCAACTTCGCCGGAGGCGCCCCCGGCGCCGCCGAGCTGGCCGCCGCTGCGGCACGGGTGCGCGACGGCGACACCAGTTCGCCCTTGGTGAGCAACGCGCTGCGCTCGCTGCTGGACTACAACGGTGGTCTGTCCGGGCTGGCCGGCGAGACCGGCAGCCTGGTGTTCGGCCTGATCATCGATGCGGTCAAGAGCGATACCGCCTCCAACCTGCTGTCCACGCCCTCGGTGCTCACCCTCGACAACGAGGAGGCGCGGATCCTGGTCGGCCAGGAAGTGCCGGTCACCACCGGCGAGGTGCTGGGCGACTCCAACAGCAACCCGTTCCGTACCATCCAGCGCCAGGACGTCGGCATTCAGCTGGTGGTGCGCCCGCAGATCAACGCCGGTGGCGGCATCACCCTGGCGCTGCGCCAGGAGGTCTCGGCGATCGCCGGGCCGGTCAGCGACGACTTCCAGGAGCTGGTGCTCAGCAAGCGCGAGATCGAGACCCGGGTGCTCGCCGACGACGGCGCCATCGTGGTGCTCGGCGGCCTGCTCGACCAGGCCGACCGCAGCACCGTGGACAAGGTGCCGGTGCTCGGCGACATCCCCGGCCTGGGCGCGCTGTTCCGGCGCACCGCGCGCTCGCGCAACAAGACCAACCTGATGGTGTTCATCCGCCCCACCATCGTGCGCGACCCGGGCGAGGCGCAGGGCATCACCGCGCCGCGCTACGACTACATGCGCCGCGAGCAGCTGCGCAGCGGCGGCCTCCATGGCGACGGCAGCGCCCAGCTCGACGCGCTGATCCGCGACTATTTCGGTACCGCCCCGCCGGTGGCGCCGCCGGCGCCGCTGCCGCCGGCCGCTCCGCCACCCGCCGGCTCCCCGGACCTGCCGCAGCCGTGACCGCCGCCGCGCCGCCGCAGCTGGCCTACGCCTTCGCCAAACGCCACGGCATGCTGCTGCTGGATGTGGACGTGGACGGCGACGCGCCGGCGCGCATCGGCCTGCGCGAGGGCGCATCGCCCGAGCCGCTGATCGAGGCGCGCCGCGCGCTCGGCCGCGCGCTCCAGGTGCAGCGGCTGCCGCGCGCCGAGTTCGACCGGCGGCTGTCGGAGATCTACGCCGGCGCCGGCCTGGCCGGCGCCGCCGAAGCGCGCGACCTCGACGCCGCCGCCAGTCTCGATGCGCTCGCCGACGACATCCCCGCCGCCGCCGACCTGCTCGAGGCGCAGGACGACGCGCCGGTGATCCGGCTGATCAACGGCCTGATCGCCGAGGCCGCGCGCAGCGGCGCCTCCGACGTGCACATCGAGCCGTTCGAGCGGGCGCTGCGGGTGCGCTTCCGCATCGACGGGGTGATGCGCGAGGCGCTGGAGCTGCCGGCGCGGCTGGCGCCGATGCTGGTCTCGCGGGTCAAGGTGATGGCCCGGCTGGACATCGCCGAGCGGCGGGTCCCGCAGGACGGCCGCATTTCCCTGGCGATGGGCGCCAAGGCCCTGGACGTGCGCGTCTCCACCCTGCCCGCGCGCCACGGGGAGCGCGTGGTCATGCGGATCCTGGACAAGGACCACGGCGCCTTCGCGCTCGACGCGCTGGGCATGCCGGCGGGGGTGCTCGGCGCCTTCCGCGCCGCACTGGCGCAGCCCAACGGCATCGTGCTGGTCACCGGGCCGACCGGATCGGGCAAGACCACCACCCTGTACGCCGGGCTGGAGCGGCTCAACGACGGCAGCCGCAACATCCTCACCGTCGAGGACCCGGTGGAATACGCGGTCGAGGGCATCGGCCAGACCCAGGTCAACGCCAAGGTGGGCATGACCTTCGCCGCCGGGCTGCGGGCGATCCTGCGCCAGGACCCGGACGTGGTGATGGTCGGCGAGATCCGCGACCCCGAGACCGCGCAGATCGCGGTGCAGGCCAGCCTCACCGGCCACCTGGTGCTGTCCACGGTGCACACCAACGATGCGCTCGGCGCGATCACCCGCCTGCGCGACATGGGCGTGGAGTCGTTCCTGCTGGCCAGCACGGTGCGGCTGGTGCTGGCGCAGCGGCTGCTGCGCCGGCTGTGCCCGCATTGCCGGCGGCCGCGCGCACCCGACGCGCTGAGCGCGCGGCTGATGGGGACCGACTACACCGGCGCGCTGTTCGCGGCCGCAGGCTGCGGGCACTGCAGCCAGACCGGCTTCAGCGGCCGGATCGGGGTGTACGAGGCGGTGACGGTGGACGACCGCCTGCGCGCGCTGGTCGCCGGCGGCGCCGACGAGGACGCGCTGGCGCGCGCGGCCTCGCTGTCCGGCGACTGGCTGGCCGATTCGGCGCGCGCCTGCGTGACCGCGGGTGCCACCACCCCGGAAGAGGCGCTGCGGGTGGTGCGCCAGGAGGCGCGCGGCCATGGCGACGTTTGAGTACGCCGCGCTGGACGCGCACGGCCGCGACCGCAGCGGCACCGTCGCCGCCGCCAGCCAGGACGAGGCGCGCGAGCGGCTGCTGCGGCGCCAGCTGTTCCCGGTGAAGCTGGCGCCGGCGGCGCCCGCGGCGTCGCGCGCCTCGCTGCTGGGCGGCCGCTTCGGCAATCGCGAGCTGACCCTGGTCACCCGCCAGCTGGCGACCCTGGCCGCGGTGGCGCCGCTGGAGGAGGCGCTGCGCACCATCGGCGCCCAGGCCGAGAAGCCCGCGGTGCGCCGGGTGCTGCTGTCGACCCACGCCGCCCTGGTCGAGGGCTTCCGCCTGTCCGAGGCGATGGCGCGCCAGGGCAGCGCGTTCCCGCCGCTGTACCGGGCGATGGTGGCCGCCGGCGAGGGCACCGGCGCGCTGCCGGAGATCCTGGAGCGCCTGGCCGACCTGCTCGAGCGCCAGCAGCAGGTGCGCGGCCGCCTGGCCACGGCGCTGGTGTACCCGGCGGTGCTGGCGCTCACCGCCCTGGCCGTGGTGATCGCGCTGATGACCTTCGTGGTGCCGAAGGTGGTGGAGCAGTTCGACTCGATGGGCCGGACGCTGCCGTGGCTGACCCGCGCGGTGATCGCCGTGTCCGAGCTGATGACCGGCTGGGGGCTGGCGCTGCTGACGGCGCTGGCGCTGGCCGGCGCCGGGTTCGCCCGGCTGCTGCGCAGGCCCGGCTTCCGGCTGCGCTTCGACGCCTGGCTGCTGCGCGCGCCGCTGCTCGGCCGCCTGCTCCGCAACCTCCACGCCGCGCGGCTGGCGCGCACCTTGTCGATCATGCTCGCCAGCGGCCTGCCGCTGATGGAGGGGCTGCAGGTCACCGCGCGCACCGTGCACAACCGGGTGCTGCGCCGGGCCACCGAGGGCATGGCCGAGGCGATCCGCGAGGGCGGCAGCCTGTCGGCGGCGATGCGCCGCGCCGCGGTGTTCCCCCCGACCCTGCTGTACATGGCCTCCAGCGGCGAGGGCAGCGGCCGCCTGGCACCGATGCTCGAACGCGCGGCCGATTACCTGGAGCGCGAGTTCAACACCTTCACCGCCGCGGCGATGAGCCTGCTCGAGCCCGCCATCATCGTCGCGATGGGCGGCCTGGTGGCGCTGATCGTGCTGTCGATCCTGCTGCCGATCCTGCAGTTCAACGCCCTCGTGCTGTAGCACGAGGGTGGGATCGGCGATTGGTGATCGGCAAGAGCGTAGAGCGGGCCGCTAGGCAGGAACGAGACAACCACTGGAGATCCGGGATGAAGACAAGACCAGCTCTACATCGAATCACCAATCATCAATCACCGATCGCCTCCACCAAGGGCTTCACCCTGGTGGAGCTGATGGTCGTGATCGTGATCATCGGGCTGCTGGCGACGGTGGTGATGATCAACGTGCTGCCCAGCCAGGACCGCGCCATGGTCGAGAAGGCGCGCGCCGACATTTCGGTGCTGGAGCAGGCGATCGAGACCTATCGCCTGGAGAACCTCAGCTATCCGCGTACCGGGGACGGGCTGGAGGCGCTGCTGCGGCCACCCGCCGGCCTGGCGCGGCCGGAGCGCTACCGCCAGGGCGGCTACATCCGGCGCCTGCCGGAGGACCCGTGGGGCAACCCCTACCAGTACGCCCAGCCGGGGCGCGACGGCAGCTTCGACGTGTACTCGTTCGGCGCCGATGGGCAGGAGGGTGGCGAAGGCGACGGCGCGGACATCGGGAACTGGAACTAAGCGACTTGATTGGTGATTGAGGATTCGTGATTGGCAAGAGCCAGAGCAGCGGCCGGACGATGAGATCGAAGAACGATTGGAGCCCGCGGTGAACACGGTGGACATTCGACTCCGGGGCACACCGATGCGCATGTCGAAGAGCGGTGTCGCCGGGCGGTTCACCGTCGTCGGCCGTGGCGACGGCCTCGTTGGTGTCCAGGCGGTGGGCCCGCGGGGGCGCGGCTTCACCCTGGTCGAGCTGATGGTGGTGCTGGCGATCATGGGGTTGCTCGGGGCCGCGGTGGCGTTGACCCTCCCCGCACAGGGCAGCGCGCTGGCCGACGACGCCGACGCGCTCGCCGCGCGGCTGCAGCGCGCCCAGCAGGAGGCGATCCTCGGCACGCGCGCGCTCCGGGTGCGCGCCGATGCGCGCGGCTACGCATTCTCGGTGCAGCGCTTCGACGGCTGGCAACCGCTGGCTGATGCGCCGTTCCGGCCGGCGGCGTGGTCGGACGGGGTGGCGCCGGAGCTGCCACGCGGACGGGAGGCGGTGGAGTTCCGCTTCGACCCGATCGGGACCGCCGAGCCGGTGCGGATCGTGCTGCGGCAGGATCGGCGACGCGCGCAGGTGACGGTCGAGGCGACCGGCGAGGTGGAGGTCGCGACGATGCCGGCCGGCGGTCATCGCATGGTTGCCGAGAATGGGCCGTTCCGGAGCGCGCAATGATGCTCGCGCCGAAAAGCGGTGTCGCCGAGCGATTCACTATGGCTAGCCGTAGCGACGGCCTCATTGGTGTGCCGGCGATGGGATCGTGGGGGCGCGGTTTGCGGGAGCGGGGCTTTTCGCTGCTGGAGATGCTGGTCGCGCTGGCGGTGTTCGGGCTGGTGGTGATCGCGTTGCTGAACCTTTCAGGCGAAAGCATCCGCACCGCGGCGATCGTCGAGGAGCGGGTGCTGGCCGGCGTGGTCGCGGAAAACCGCGCGGTGGAAGCCGCGACCGAGCCGCTGCCGGCGCTGGCGCGCGCCAGCGCCGGCACGGAGCGCCTCGGCGAGCGCGAATGGCGCTGGACGCGCACGGTACACGCCACCGACGATGCCGCGATCGCGCGGGTGGAAGTGGCGGTGATGGCGGCCGGCAGCGACCGCATCGCCGCCGAGGTGACGTTGTTCCGGGGAGTGCGGTGATGCCGCGGCTCGAAGCGCGGGGGCCGGGAAGCGAAGCTTGCGGGCGATTCGCTGTCGCAGGCCGTGGCGACGGCCTCATCGATGTCAGGTCGATGGGGTCGCGGGAGCGCGGCTTCACCCTGGTCGAGATGCTGGTCGCGCTGGCGGTGTTCGCGCTGCTGGGCGCGGCCGGGGTCGCGGTGCTCGCCCACGCCGCCGACAACCAGGGGCTGCTGCGCGAACGGATGCAGCGGATCGGCGAGTTCCAGCGCGCCCGCGCGGTACTGCGCGCCGATCTGTCGCAGGCGGCGCCGCGCCCGACCCGCAACGCCGCCGGCCATCCGGCGGTACAGGCCTTCAGCGGCTCCGCCGAGGCCGCGCCCGGCCTGCTGTTCGCGCTGACCCGGCGCGGCTGGAGCAACCCCGAGCGGGCGCCGCGGGCCTCGCTGCAGTACGTCGAGTACCGGCTGGTCGACGACCGGCTGGAGCGCGCCGCGCGCCCGGCGCTGGACGGCGCCGTGCTGGGCGCGCCGCAGCTGCTGCTGCGGGGGGTGCGCTCGGCGCGCGCCCACTACCGCTACCGGGGCGAATGGATGGACGGCTGGCCCGGCGGCGCCGACCGCGTGCCAGAGGCGCTGCAGCTGGACCTGCGGGTCGACGGCATCGGCGAGGTGCGCCAGCTGTTCCTGATGCCGGGGCAGCCGCTGTGAGGCGGCAGCGCGGCGTCGCCCTGCTCACCGTGCTGCTGCTGGTTGTGGTGATGGCGGTGCTGGTGGTGGGCGTGCTCGACGACATCCGCTTCGGCCTGCGCCGCGCCGGCAACGCCCAATCGGTGGCGCAGGCGCAATGGCATGCGCTCGGCGCCGAGGCGCTGGCCTCCGCGCAGATCGCGCGCCTGGCCGCCCGCGACCCCGGCCGCACCACCGCCGAGGGCGACTGGAACGGGCGCGCGTTCGTGTTCCCGGTGGAATCGGGCGCGATCAGCGCGCGTCTGTCGGACGCCACCGCCTGCTTCAATCTCAACAGCGTGGTCGAGGGCGGCGCCGGGACCCTGCTGCGGCGCGAAGCGGGGATCGCCCAGTACGTCGCGCTGCTGCGGGCGCTGGGCTTCTCCGCGCACCAGGCCGGCGCGCTCGCCGACGCGCTCGCCGACTGGATCGATACCGACCAGAGGCGCGAAGGCCTCGGCCACGAGGACGACGCCTATGCGCGCGGCCGCGACGGCTATCGCACCGGTGCCGTCCTGCTGGCCGAGACCAGCGAGCTGCGCGCGATCCAGGGCTACGACGCCGAGGTCTACGCGCGGCTGCGCCCGCACGTCTGCGCCCTGCCGACCGTGGACCTGGCGCCGGTCAACGTCAACACGCTGGGCGAGGCGGACGCCGCGATCGTGCGGATGCTGGCCGGCGGCGCACTCGACGACGCGCAGGCGCGCCGGGTGATCGCGGCACGGCCGGCCGGCGGCTGGCGCGATCCGCTGGCGTTCTGGGACGCCCCGGGCATGGAGCCGGCATCGCACAACGAGGTGCTGGAGCAGATCGAGCTGTACACGCGCTATTTCCGCCTGCACGCCGAGGTCGAGGTCGGTCCTGCGCAGGTGGTGCTCAGCGCCCTGTTCGAACACGACGGCAGCGGCCCGCCGCGGCTGCTGGCCCGCCGATGGAGTGACGAGGAATGATCACGCACGTGGTGTTGCTGCCGCAGGATCCGGCTGCGCCGGCACTGCGCCTGGACGTGGGCGACGATGGCCGCGTGCTGGCGCGGACGCGCCTGTACGCCGGCGGCGAGACGCCTCCGGACGCCGCTGCCACGCAGGGGCGCACCGTGCTGGTGGTGCCCGGCACCCAGGCGCCGGCGCTATGGTTGGAGCTGCCCGCGCGCAATCCGGTGCAGGCGCTGGCCGCTGCGCGCGCGCTGGTCGCCGAGCGGCTGGCGGTCGGCGGCGAGTCACTCCACGTCGCCGTCGCGGAAGCCGGCGGCGACGAGGCGCCGCGGCCCGTGGTGGCGGTCGAACGCGCGCTGATGGCCGGCTGGCTGGAGCGCGCGGCGGCGCTGGGCATGTCTCCGGATGCGCTGGTACCCGATCATCTGGCGCTGGCGGCGCCGGAGGGCGACGAGGTCGTCGTGGTCGAGGCCGGCGATGAGCGGATCGTGCGGGGGCGGGGGCTGGCGTTTCGCAGCGAGTCGGCGCTCGCGGCGCTGATCCTCGAGGGCCGGCCGCAACGGTCCGTCGGCGCCGGGCCGGCCGCCGAAGCGATACTCGCCGCCGGTGCAAGGCGGCCAGGGCTCGACCTGTTGCAGGGCGAGTTCGCGCGGGCCGCGGTCCGGGCCGGCGGCGGCCCGGGACCGCGCCGCGCGGTCGCGCTGGCCGCCCTGCTGGCGCTGTCGCCGCTGCTGCTCTGGGGCGCTGAGGCGGCGCGCTACACCCTCGCCGCACGCGCGCTGGAGGCCCAGGCCGCGGCGCGCGCGGACGCGGCCCTGCCGGAGGTGTCCGCCGGGGAATCGCCGCTGGCCGCCGTGCGCGCGGCGCTGCGGCAGGCCCGGGCGCGCGACGGTTTCGCCCACCCGGCCACGGCGCTGTTCGCGGCGGTGCCGCGGCTCGAGGACGCGCGGCTGGATCGGTTGTCGTATGCCGAGGACGGCGTGTTGCGCGCGACGCTCTCGCATGCGCGCCCCGACGCCCTGGACGCCCTCGGCGACACGCTGCTCGCGGAAGGCCTGACGCTGCAGCGGGCCGGCACCCGGCGCGCCGACGGCCGTCTCCACAGCGAGCTGGAGATCCTCCCGGAGCAGGCGCCATGACCCGCCCTTCCAAGAGCGCGCGCCTCGCCGACTGGTGGCATGCGCGCGAACCGCGCGAGCGGTGGATGGTCTCGGCGATGCTGATCGCGCTGGCCGCGTTCGCGCTCTGGTACGGCGCGATCGCACCGCTGCGCCAGGCCCGCGACGCGGCGCGCGAACGCCACGCCGCGGCGGCGGCGGCGCTGCGCGAGATCGAATCGGCGCTGGCGTACCTGGAAGCTTCCGCCGCGCGGCTGCCGCCGGCACCCGCCGGCGATGCCTTCGCCCGCGCCATCGCCGACAGCGCCGGCGCCGCCGGCGTGGCGATCGGCCGCCAGGACCACGGCGGCGGGGGCGGCGAGGGCGTGCTGGTCGTCGCCATCGATGCGGTCGACGCGGCGGCGCTGTTCGGTTGGATCGACGCGCTGCGGCGCGACCACGGGATCGTCCCCACCGGCCTGCAGGTCGACAAGCGCGGCGGCCGGCTGCGTGCCGAGCTGCGCTTCGCGCCGCCGCTGCCAGCGCCATGAGTGCGCGCGGCCTGGCGTGGCTGTTCGCGCTGGCACTGCCGCCGCTGCTGGTGCTGCTGCTGCCGCTGCGCCTGGCGCTGGGGGCGATGCAGCCGGAGCGGACCGGGCTGGGCGCCGCAGCGGTCTGCGGATCGCTGTGGCGAGGACGGCTGCACGACGCGCGCCTGCACGGGCGCACGCTCGGCGACGTCGAGGTCGGTCTCTCGCCCTGGTCCCTGCTCGGCGGCACCCGTGCGCTGTGGTTGCGCAGCGCCACCCTCGAGGCATCGCTGCTGCAGGGCGCGCGCCACGGGATCCGCGGCGCCAGCGGCACCCTGGTCCTGGAGGCCCCCGGCGCCGCGCCCGGCCTGGTGGCGACGCTCGAAGCCGACGGCGCCACCGTGCTGTTCGAAGGCGACGCCTGCCGCACCGCCGCCGGCCGCGTCCGCCTGGCGCTGCACGGGGCCGATGGCGCGCCGCTGGCGGTCCTCGACGGCCCCCTCGCCTGCGACGGCCGCGCGGCCACCGTGACCTGGGGTGCGTCCGGCGCCGCGAGCGAGGGCCTCGCCGGCCTGCGGATCGACGGGCGCATCGAGTCCGACGGCGCCTGGCGGCTGCGGTCCGTGGTCCCCGGCGTCGACGATGCGGGCGCGGCCGCCGCGCTCGGGGTGGCGGGTTTTCGCCCAGGCCCGGGCGGGTGGAGCCGGGTCGACAGCGGGCGGCTGGTCGCGGTGGCGACACATGAATGAAACCCAACCGTCACCCCCCGGTCGTGGCGCTGACAAATATGACTGGTTCTTGTCACATTAGTGTCAATTGCGCGACCTACGCTGCGCGCGTCCCTCCCGCGAAGAGCCGCCCATGTTCTCCAAGCGCACCCTGCCCCTGGCCCTGCTGGCGGCGCTCGCCACGCCCGCCGCCCACGCCGAGTTCGAAATCGGCGAGTTCGGGGGGACCGACGTGACTTTCGAGGGCCTGCTCCAGGCCGACTACAACGGATACGACAGCGACCTGCGCGCGCTCGACGGCGACCCCGGCGACGGCCACGACAGCGACCAGGAACTGCGCCGCGCCGAACTGGTGCTCAAGGGCAAGGGCCCGGGCGGCTTCGACTGGGTGGTGGGCTACGACGCCAAGGCCGACAAGTGGCTGGACGTCAACGGCCGCCTGCGCTTCGGCGCGGACCGGGCGCAGTCCCTGCAGCTTGGCCAGTACAAGCAGCCCAACAGCCTGGAGGAGCTGAGCTCGACCAAGCACAACGACTTCATCGCCAAGGCGATGACCACCACCACCTTCGGCGTCTCCCGGCGGCTGGGGGCGGCGTACGGCCTGTCCGGCAACGGCTGGACCGCGACCGCCAGCTGGTTCGGGCGCGAGCTGACCCGCGGCGGCGCCGAGGGCAGCGGCTACGGCGTGCGCGGCACCTGGGCGCCGCTCCACCATGACGGCCGGCTCCTGCACCTGGGGCTGTCCTGGGTCGATGTCGACACCGCCGACGACAGCGCGCGCCTGCGCACCCGGCCCAATGCCGACCTGTCCGGGGTGCGCCTGGTCGACACCGGCACGCTGTCCGGCGCCGACCACCAGGCCATTCTCGGCGTCGAGGCGATCTGGGTGGGCGGCCCGGTCAAGCTGCAGGGCGAATACATGCGCGCGCGGATCGACCGGTCCGCGGGGGCGGTGCCAGCCGCGGATTTCACCGGCGATGGCTGGTACCTCTCCGCGCTGTGGAACCTCGGCGGCCAGACCTGGGGCTACAAGGGCGGCGTGCCGACCACGCCCGGTGCCGGCGACGGCAACCGCGGCCTGTGGCAGCTCGGGCTGCGCTACGACCGCATCGATCTCGACGACGGCCGGCTGGCGCCCCCCGCTCCCGGCGGGTCGCCGGTGCCCGAGGGGGTGCTCGGCGGCGAGATGGACGCATTGACCCTCGGCGTGAACTGGTACTGGCGCGAGCACGTCAAGCTGGCGCTGAACTACGTGGACGTCTCCAGCAGCCGCTTCAGCGCCGCCTCCGGCGCGATCGTCGACGACGATCCCGACATCCTCGAGGCGCGGGTGCAGCTGCACTGGTAGCGGCCCGCGTCCGACCCCGGGCGTCACGCCGCGGTCATCGCGCTGCAACGCCGGCTACATCGCCCGGGCGCACGCTCTGCGAAACCGGAGCCGCGCATGCGCTACGCGATCGTCACCGAAACCTGGCCGCCCGAAGTCAACGGGGTAGCGTTGACCGTGGAAAGCCTGGCCCAGGGCCTGCGCGGCCGCGGCCATGCGGTCGACCTGGTACGGCCGCGCCAGGCCGGTGCGCAGCCGGCGAACGCGGAGGAACTGCTGGTGCGCGGCGCCGCGCTGCCGCGCTATCCGGGGTTGCGCTTCGGCCTGCCGGCCACGCGCGCCCTGCTGCGGCGCTGGCGCGACACGCCGCCGCACGCGGTCTACGTGGCCACCGAGGGCCCGCTGGGATGGTCGGCGCTGCGCGCCGCCCGGCGCCTGTCGATCCCGGTCGCCAGCGGCCTGCATACCCGCTTCGACAGCTACATGCGCGACTACGGCCTGGCGCCGCTGGAGCCGCTGGCGATGGCGTGGATGCGGCGCTTCCACAACCGCGCCGACGCCACCCTGGTGCCGACCGTGGAGCTGGCCGGTTTCCTGCGCGGCAACGGCTTTCGCAACGTGGTGCAGCTGGCGCGCGCGGTCGACACGGCACGGTTCGATCCGCGCCATCGCGACCCGGCGCTGCGCGCGCAATGGCGCGTGGAGGGCGATGGCCCGGTGGTGATCCACGTCGGCCGCATCGCCGCCGAGAAGAACCTGGCGCTCGCGGTGCGGGCGTTCCGCAGCATCCAGCGACGCGATCGGTCGGCACGCTTCGTCCTGGTCGGCGACGGCCCGGAGCGCGAGGCGCTGGCGCGTGCCAACCCCGACTTCGTGTTCTGCGGGATGCAGCGCGACGAGGCGCTCGCCCGCCATTTCGCCAGCGCCGACCTGTTCCTGTTCCCCAGCCGCTCGGAAACCTTCGGCAACGTGACCCTGGAGGCGATGGCCAGCGGGCTCGCGGTGGTCGCGTTCGACTACGGGGCCGCCCGCGCGCACCTGCGCGACGGCGTGCACGGCGCCGCGGTGGCCGACGACGCGGCGTTCGAGGCCGCGGCGCTGCGCCTGGCCGGCGATGCCGGCACGCGGCGGTCGATGGGGGCGGCGGCGCGGCGGGCGATGCTGCGGTTGAGCCCCGCACAGGTGGCCGCCGACTTCGATGCGCTGCTGCGCGGCCTGGCGCGACAGGGGGCCCCCGATGCGACCGCCCGCGCTGCGTAGCCGGCTCGCCGCCAGCGACTGCGGCTGGTGCCTGCGCGCCAACCGCATCGCCACCCGGCACTGGATCCGCGGCTACTTCGCCGCCGTCAGCCGGCTCGGCGACGGCGTGTTCTGGTATCTGCTGATGGCGGCGCTGGTGCTGGCCGAGGGCCTCGCCGGGGTGGCCGCATCGGCGCACATGGCCGCGACCGGCGCGGTGGCGCTGCTGCTGTACAAGCGGCTCAAGCGCTGGACACGGCGGCCGCGACCGTTCGCCTCCGATGTCCGCATCCGCGCCTGGGTGGCGCCTCTGGACGAGTTCAGCTTTCCCTCGGGACACACCCTGCACGCGGTCGCGTTCACCCTGGTGGCGGTGGCGCACTACCCGGCGCTGGCGTGGGCGCTGGTGCCGTTCGCGGCCAGCGTCGCCGCCTCTCGGGTCGTGCTCGGGCTGCACTACCCCAGCGACGTGCTCGCGGCCACCGCCATCGGTAGCGCCCTGGCGCTGGTGTCGGTGGCGCTGATGCCGGGCGTGGCGATCTTCGGCATCGGCGGCTGAGCGGCGGGCTCAGCCCAGCGCCTCGATCCGCGCCGCCCGCAGCGGCGGCGCCAGCTGACCGGGCCAGTCCCGATCGTTTGCGACCTGCGCACGCGCGCGGCTGGCCTCCAGCGCGACGAGATCCAGTTCCGCCACGGCCCAGCCGTCTTGCTCGCCGGCGGCGGTGGCCGCCACCACGCCATCGTCCGGCAGGCCGGCGTCCATCGGCGCGTACAGCGCCGCCTCGCCGGAATTGCGGTCCAGCGCCGGGCTCCAGCGCGCCTGGCCCGCGGTGACGGACTGGGCGACGAAACAGCGATTCTCCAGCGCGCGGGCCAGGCAACCCACACGCACCCGGGTGGCGCCGGCGGCGGTGTCGGTGCAGCTGGGCACCAGCAGGATCCGCGCGCCGGCCTCGCACTGCGCGCGCACCGGCAGCGGGAACTCGATGTCGTAACACACCGCCAGTCCGAGGCGCAGCCCGTCCAGTTCGAACACCTTCAGCGCGTCCCCGCGCTCGATCACTCCGGCCGCCACCTCGTAGCCGGTCAGCTGCAGCTTGTCCTGCCAGCCGTGGCCGCCGCCGGGCGCGAACAGGTCGGCGCGGTTGCGGTAGCGCCCGTCGCCGGCACCGACCAGGAAGCTGCCTGCGGCGATCGCCATCCCGGTGTCCCGGGCGATGCCGGCGAAGAGCCCGATCCAGGCCTCGCGATGCGCCTGGATCGCGCGCAGCGATGCGTGCAGGTCGGCGTGCACCGCCGGCGGGAAAGTCGCCGCCAGCTCCAGCGCGAGGTACTCCGGCAACACCGCGAGCCGTGCCCCGCGGCGCGCCGCCGTCTCCAGCAGAGCGCGCTGGCGCGCCGCGAACGCGGCGAAATCGACGGGCCGGCCGACCGCGTACTTGGCCACCGCGATCTTCATGGCGCCGGTTCCAGCGGCCGCGTCCAGAAGGTCAGCAGGTGCTCGACCTCGCCGCGGCCCGGCTCGCGCCAGGCCAGCCGCATCCGCATGTCCTTCTGGCGCGTGTAGCCCCGGCCTCGCCAGAACGCCGCGTGGTCGCGCTGCCCCGGCGGCCGGCGCGGATCGTCCGGATCGCGGTCCACCGCGCAGAACGCGGTGACCGCGAAGCGGCCCAGGGCGCGCGCGTGCGCCTGGCGCTGGTCGAAGAAGGCGTGGCCGATGCCGCGCCCGCGGTACGCGGGCAGCAGCGCCGACTCGCCGAAATAGAACACCCGCCCGACATCGAGCCCGCGTTCGCGCAACGGCGCCTGGAAGGCAGCGTCGTCGTCGGCCAGCGGCAGGCCGGTGGCGGCGCCGACCACCGCATCGCCGTCGAAGGCGAGCACGAACACGCTGTCGGCGGAGGCCGCATACGCCTCCAGATAGGCCTGCTCGTAGGCGCGGTCGCCCTCGTACAGATACGGCCAGTCGCGGAACACCGCGATGCGCAGCCGGGCCACCTGGTCCAGCCAGGGCCGCAGCGCGGCGCCCGAAATGCGGCGGATGTCCGAGACGGCGGGCATGCCGTCGATTCTACCGGGCCGGTCCACGGCGTCCGCCACCTCGCATCGACCGGGCCGGCGCCCCGGCGCGTACGCCGGGGCCCCCGCGAGCCGATCCGCTCACTGCCGTCGCGGCGCCGCGCCCGCCACCTGGTACCAGTCCACCCGGCGGGTCACCACCATGATCGCGGCGAGGATCGCGAACAGCAGTCCGGCGCCCAGCACCAGCGCGTTGTCCTCCGACACCAGCAGGCCGTACAGCGCCGCGTACAGCAGCCCCAGCATCGCCGCGAAGCCGGCGCCGCGGGCGCGGCTGTGCAGTACGTGGGCGAGGTAGTAGCCCAGCAACCCGATGCAGGCGCCGGCGGCGGCCAGATAGGCGATGCCGAACGCGACGTGTTCGGAAAGGCTCACCAGCAGCAGGAAGAAGATCGCCAGCGCCAGCCCCACCAGGCCGTACTGGATCGGGTGGATGCGTAACTGCCGGATCAGCTCGAACATGAAGAAGCCGACGAAGGTCAGCAGCACGAACAGCAGGCCGTACTTGCTGGCGCGGTCGGCCTGGCTGTAGGGATTGACCGGCTCGACCAGCGACACGCCCACCGCGTCCAACCCCCGGGGCCCGGCCGCCCCTGCTTCGGGCAGCTGCGCACCGGCCAGGTACTGCGCGCGGGCGTTGCTCGCCAGCGACGAGATTTCCCATTCGGCGCGGAAGCCGCCGGCATCCAGCTTCGGGGTCCGCGGCGAGAAGTCGCCGTTGAACTGCGGATGCGGCCAGGGCGACTCCAGCGCCACCCGGTTGTGGCCGGCCAGGGTCGCCAGGGCCAGCGACTCGGTGCCGCCGAGGGCCAGGTCGAGCCGCACCTGCAGCGCGAGCGGCCGCCCTGCCCGGGGTGCCGGCAGCCGCGCGTGCAGGCCGCTGCCTTCGTCGCTGCCGCGGCCCTGCTGCAGCCGCGCGTCGCGGCCATCGATGCGCAGCCGCGGCGCGCCGGCGATGCCGCGCACGTCGGCGATGCCGATCGACAGCCAGGGCCGGCCGATCCGGCGCCGCCGCGCCGGATCGGGATCTTCCGGAATGGCCGCGTCGAACCCTGCCGCCAGCGTCGCCTGGAGTTCGTAGACGCGCACTTCGTGCAGCCCGACCCGGCGGGTGGCCGGCGCGATACTGCCGTCGACCTCGAGCGATTCGGGGAAGAACGTCCATCTGCCCTCGCGCTCGCGCTCCACCTTGCGCGGGTTGCCGTAGGCATCCTTCTCCTCGACCTCGACCGTCTCGACGTACGGGACCACCAGCACCGGCCCGGCGATACCCTGGGCTCCGGCATAGCCGCGCGCCACCCGCTCCACCGCCTGCGCACGGTAGGCCTGGCGGTCGTGGATCACGCTGCGGATCAGGGTCAGCGGTACCAGGATCGCCAACGTCATCAGTACCACCATCAGGATCTTCCAGCCAAGCTTCATGCCCGCACTCCGGTTCGAGGAATGGATGCAGGATCGGCGCGCCCGGTGTGGGGACCGCGGAGCGAATGTGAAGCGGGCAAGAAGTGCCGCTTCGGGGCGAGGCGACCAGTCGCTCGCGCGGACGGAGCCGCGCCCCGGCCCGCGAATGCGGCGGCGGCCGGGACGCGCGCGGCTTCAGGCGGATCAGGTCGCCGGCAGCTCCAGCGTCGCCACCGCGCCGCCGCCGTCGCGGTTGTCGAGCCGCGCGCGGCCCCCGTGCAGCTGCGCCACCTCGGCGACGAAGGCCAGGCCGATCCCGCTGCTGCGGTCGCCGCCACCCGGCCGCGGCAGCGAATAGAAGCGCTCGAACACGCGGTCGCGCGCGTAGTCCGGCACCCCGGCCCCGCGATCGGCGACGGCGATGCGCACCGTGCCGTCGCCGCCCTGCACCGACGCATCGATCGCGCTGCCGGCCGGCGCGAAATCGATGGCGTTGTCGAGCAGGTTGACCAGCGCCTGGCGGAGCAGGAACGGATCGCCGTGGATGGTTCCGGCGGCTGCGAACTCGGGCACCAGGCGCAGGCCGCGGTCGTGCGCCCGCGCCGCTACCTGCTCCCAGGCCTCGTCGAGCAGCGCGGCCGGCGCGACCGGCTGCGGCTGCTCGATGCGCTGGCGGTGTTCGACCGCGGCCAGCGCCAGCAGCCGCTCGATGGTCTGCGCCATGCGCCCGGCCTGCGCCCCGATCGCGGCGGCGAAGCGCGCGCGGTCGGGCGCGGGCAGCGGGCGCCCCCCGGGCGGCGCCTCGAGCAGCTCGGCGGCGCCGCGGATCGCGGTCAGCGGGCTCTTCAGCTCGTGGGTCAGCGCGTGCACGTAGCGCTCGACGTACTGCTTGCCCTCGAGGCGCTCGCGCATGGTCTGCAGCGCGCGGCCGAGGTCGGCGAACTCGCCGGCCGAGTCCGGCAGGCTGGCGCGCCCACCGGCCGTCACCGCGTCGGCGTAGCGGCGCAGGCCGCCGAGCTGGCGCGCCAGCCACCACGCCGCCAGCACCCCGACCAGCAGCGCCGCCCCCATCAGCACCAGGCCCCAGCGGGTCACGATGGCTTCGCTGCGGGCGATGAACGGAGCGATCGCGCGATTGGGCTTGGCGACCGTGAGCACGCCGGCGATGCGTTCGCCATCCATCACCGGCGCCGCCACGTGCATCACCGAGGAGGCGTCGTCGGCTGGATCCTCGCGGGTCGAACGCGCGCCGTAGCGTCCACGCAGGGTGAGGTAGACGTCGTTCCAGCGCGAATAGTCGCGACCGACGTCGCGCCCCGCCGAGTCGAACACCACGATGCCCCGGGCGTCGGTCACGTAGATGCGGTAGGAGGCGCCGCGCTGGGGCAGCCCCCAGACCTCGGCACCGATCTCGCGCCGGCCCAGCGCGCGCACCCCGGCGGCGAAACGGCCGCTGTCGATGCGCCCGGCGACCAGGTCCTCGGCGGCCAGTTCGGCCAGCAGGTTGGCGGTGTCCACCAGGGTGTGCTCCATCGCCTGGCGCACGCCGGGCTTGACCTCGCGCACGAACACCTGGGCCAGCAGCAGCGCCGCCAGCGCCACGATCAGGAAATAGCCCAGGAAGATGCGCAGGCCGATGCGCATCGTCAGCCCGCTTCGATCGAGTAGCCGATCCCGCGATGGGTGCGCAGCGGCTCCGCGGCGGGGTCGAGCGCGCGCAGCTTGGCGCGCAGGGTCTTGACGTGGGTGTCGACGGTGCGCTCGCCGCTCTCGCCGCCGTCTTCCCAGACCCGGTCGAGCAGCTGGGCCCGGCTGAGGATCGCACCGGGGCGGCGCAGCAGCTCGGCCAGCAGCGCGTATTCGTAGCGGGTCAGCTCCAGCAGCCGGCCGTCGAAGCGCACGCGGCGGGCTTCGCGGTCCAGCTCGAAGCGGCCGTGGCGCCGCGGGGCCTCCGCGGGTGCGGCATGCCGGCGCAGGCGGGCGCGCACCCGCGCCACCAGTTCGCGCGGCGAGAACGGCTTGACGACGTAGTCGTCGGCACCGATCTCCAGGCCGAGTACCCGGTCGACCTCGTCGTTGCGCGCGGTCAGAAACAGCACCGGCACCGCGCTGAAGCCGCGCAGCTCGCGGCAGACGTCGAAGCCGCTGGCGTCGGGCAGCCCGACGTCGAGGATCACCAGGTCGATCCCGCTCTCGCGCAGCCGGCGCAGGCCGTCGTTGCCGAGCAGCCGATGCTCCACCGCCATGCCCTCGGCGCGCAGCGCGTAGGCGACGGTCTCGGCGATGGCGGGCTCGTCTTCGACGAGCAGGATGGTGGGCATGGCGGGCGGGCTTGGTGGTCGGTGATTGGTGACTGGTGACTGGGGATTGGTGGACCGCGGTCGCGGGGAAGGGCGGCCACCGCCGCGGGGCCCCGCGCGGCGCGATGGGCTGGAGGGCCGGAGGCGCAGAGGATACGGTCTTTGCGGGCGCGGGCGGCTACCCTTGGCGCGATGAACTATCGCCACGCCTTCCATGCCGGCAACCACGCCGACGTCCTCAAGCACGTGGTGCTGCTGGCGCTGTGCGACGCCCTGGCCGCCAAGCCGGCGCCCTGCTTCGCCCTCGACACCCATGCCGGGCGCGGGCTGTATCGCCTCGACGCCGACGAGGCCGCGCGCACCGGCGAGGCCACCGACGGCATCGGGCGGCTGCTGGCGGCGCCGGTGCGCGAGCCGGCGGTCGCTCGCTACCTGGCCGCGGTGGCGGCCTGCCGGCGGGCGCACGGCGCCGACGCCTACCCGGGCTCGCCCTGGCTGCTGGCGCACGCGCTGCGCCCGCAGGACCGGATCGCCTGCTGCGAACTCCAGCCGGCCGAAGCCGATGCGCTGCGCGCCGCGTTCCGCGACGACCCCAGGGTGGCGGTGCATACCCGCGACGGCTACGGCGCGGTACGGGCGCTGCTGCCCCCACGCGTCGGCGTGGTCCGCTACGCACGCGGGCTGGTGCTCGTGGACCCGCCCTATGAGCTCCAGCTCGAAGAGTTCGCTCCCGCGCTGGCGGGGCTGCGCGAGGGCCTGCAGCGCTGGCCCCAGGGCTGCTGGGCGCTGTGGTATCCGATCAAGCAGCGGCGCGCGCTCGCGCCGTTCCAGCGGGCGGCGGCGGCGCTGCCGGCGCGCGCTGCGCTGCTGTGCGAGCTGCTGGTACGGGCGGACGACTCGCCCCTGCGCATGAACGGCAGCGGCCTGCTGCTGCTCAACCCGCCCTGGCGCTTGGACGCCGCGCTGGGGCCCGCACTGCAGGCCTTGCGCGAGCGCCTCGGCGGCGCCGGCGCGGAGATCCGCCTCGAGTGGCTGCGGCGCCCGGCCTGACCGCCGGCGGGCGGGGCGAGGCGGCCGGCGCCCGCCCGCTCGCCACCGCGGGATCGTGATGCGGGCGTCACGTCGGCGCGTTCATCTTGTAGAGCACCACTTCACCCCCTGCATGGCAGCATCGCAAGCATGGCCGCTCGCAACCGCCTTCCCCCCTGGCACGACCAGATCCGCCTCGCCAATGGCCGCGAACTGCTCATCCGCCCGATCCGGCCCGATGACGCGGTACCGCTGCGAGCGGGCTTCAGCCTGCTCAAGCCGGACGAGGTGCGCCACCGGTTCCAGCACTCGCTGAAGGAACTGACCCAGGAGAACGCCGACCGGCTGACTCGCCCCGATCCGAAGAGCGAGTTCGCCCTGGTGGCGGCCGAGCCGCTGCCGCCCGGCGAAGCGCTGGTGGGCGGGGTGGCCCGGGTCTCGATCGTGGCGGACTCGCGCGAGGCCGAATTCGCGATCCTGGTCAGCCACTACATCGGCGGCATGGGCGTGGGCCGGCAGCTGATGCTGCGGCTGGTGCGCTGGGCCAAGGGCAAGAAGCTGGAGCGGCTGTGCGGCGACGTCCTGGAGCAGAACCAGCCGATGCTGGGCCTGGCACGCTCCCTCGGGTTCCGCCAGGATCCCACCGACACGCCGGGTCTGGTGCGGGTCACGCTGGATCTGTAGCCCCCGCCTCGTCGTCGCGTCCACCGGTGCCGCGCCGGCGGTCGCCGCGGCACCCCGCCGGCCGCATCGCGGTCGCACTCGAACCGCACCGCCCGCGCCGCTAGAATGGGCGGCTCGATGAACTCCCCCGGACTTCCCGCCCCCCCGCTGCCCCGCCGCGGCCAGCAGCGTGCCTGGTGGCGCGCTCCGGCCTCGCCCTCGGCCCTGGCCTGGGCGATCCTGCGCGCGGCGCAGGCCCACGGCCGGCCGCTGCTGGTGGTGGCCCGCGACAACCAGCACGCGCACCAGCTCGAAGGCGACCTGCGCACCCTCGGCGGCGCCGCGCCGACCCTGCCGGTGCTGCCGTTCCCGGACTGGGAAACCCTCCCCTACGACCAGTTCAGTCCCCATCCGGACATCGTCTCGCAGCGCCTCGCCGCGCTGCACCGGCTGCCGACGCTGGAGCGCGGCATCGTGGTGGTGCCGGTGCAGACCTTGATGCAGCGCCTGCCGCCGCTGCATTACGTGGTCGGCCAGACCTTCGACATGCGGGTCGGCCAGCCGCTCGACCTGGAGGCCGAAAAGCGCCGCCTGGAGACGGCCGGCTACCGCCACGTGCCCCAGGTGCTGGACCCGGGCGAATTCGCGGTGCGCGGCGGCCTGCTGGACGTCTATCCGATGGGCGCGCCGGCGCCCTACAGGGTGGAGCTGTTCGACCTGGAGATCGAGTCGATCCGCAGCTTCGACACCGAGTCGCAGCGGTCGCTGGACAAGGTCGACGCCATCCGCATGCTGCCGGGCCGCGAGGTGCCGCTGGACGAGGCGGCGCGCGCGCGGGCGATGGCCGCCCTCGGCGAGCGCTTCGACATCGACCAGCGCCGCAGCGGCCTGTACCAGGACCTCAAGGCCGGGCTGGCGCCCGCCGGGATCGAGTACTACCTGCCGCTGTTCTTCGAGGCGCCGCGCGCGGGGCTGCTGGACGCCGGGCGCGACCAGCCGGGCACCGCCACCCTGTTCGACTACCTGCCGGAAGCCGCGCTGCCGCTGCTCGAGGCCGGCGCCCTGGACGCGGCCGAGCACTTCTGGCGGCAGATCGCCGAACGCCACGAACAGCGCCGCCACGACATCGAGCGGCCGCTGCTGCCGCCGCCGGAACTCTGGCTGCCGCCCGACGCACTGCGCGCCCTGCTCAACCGCGAGCAGTGCATCGAGGTGGCCGGCGCCGGGCACCCGCAGCGCGAGCAGGCGCTGGCCCTGGGCGAACAGCCGGCGCCGGAGCTGCCGCTGACCAGCCGCGACGCGGCCCCGGCCGCGGCGCTGGCTTCGTTCCTGGACGGCTATCGCGGCCGGGTGCTGATCGCAGCCGACAGCGCCGGCCGCCGCGAGGCGCTGCTGGAGCTGCTGCAGCCGGCGGGGCTGACGCCCGCGGTGCTGGCGGACTTCGCCGCGTTCCTGCCCGAACACGAACGCGGCAGCGGCGCGGCGGGCGCGCCCGGCCTCGCTGCCGCCCCGGGCTCCGGCCGGACCGCCGCCGGTCCGCCGCGCTTCGCCATCGCCGTGGCGCCGCTGGAGAACGGCTTCGCCCTCGACGCACCGCGGGTCACGATCCTCACCGAGCGCCAGCTGTTTCCCGAGCGCGCCACCCAGCCGCGCCGCGCGCGCCGCGCCGGGCGCGAGCCCGAAGCGATCGTCCGCGATCTCGGCGAGCTGGCCGAGGGCGCGCCGATCGTGCACGAGGACCATGGCGTCGGCCGCTACCGCGGGCTGATCGTGCTCGAGGCCGGCGGCGCCCCGGGCGAGTACCTGGAGATCGAATACGCCAAGGGCGACCGGCTGTACGTGCCGGTGGCGCAGCTGCACCTGATCAATCGCTACTCCGGCGCCTCGCCGGAGAGCGCGCCGCTGCATTCGCTGGGCGGCGAGGCCTGGAGCAAGGCGAAGCGCAAGGCCGCCGAGAAGGTCCGCGATGTCGCTGCCGAGCTGCTGGAGATCCATGCCAAGCGCATGGCCCGCTCCGGCCTGGCGCTCGACGTCGACCGCAGCATGTACGAACCGTTCGCCGCGGCCTTCCCGTTCGAGGAAACGCCCGACCAGCACGCCGCGATCGAGGCGGTGATCCGCGACCTCGGCTCCAGCCAGCCGATGGACCGGGTGGTCTGCGGCGACGTTGGTTTCGGCAAGACCGAGGTGGCGGTGCGCGCGGCGTTCGTGGCCGCCACGGCCGGCCGCCAGGTGGCGGTGCTGGTGCCCACCACGCTGCTGGCCGAGCAGCACTACCGCACCATGGCCGACCGCTTCGCCGACTGGCCGATCCGGATCGAGGTGCTCTCCCGGTTCAAGACCCCGAAGGAGATCAAGGCCGAGATCGGCAAGATTTCGGACGGCAGCCTCGACGTCATCGTCGGCACCCACCGGCTGCTGCAGAAGGACGTGAAGTTCAAGGACCTCGGCCTGGTGATCGTGGACGAGGAGCAGCGCTTCGGCGTGCGCCAGAAGGAGGCGCTGAAGGCGCTGCGGGCCAACGTGCACCTGCTCACCCTCACCGCGACGCCGATCCCGCGCACCTTGAACATGGCGATGGCCGGCATGCGCGACCTGTCGATCATCGCCACCCCGCCGGCGCACCGGCTGGCGGTGCAGACCTTCATCGCCGCCTGGGACGACGGCCTGCTGCGCGAGGCGTTCCAGCGTGAGCTGTCGCGCGGCGGCCAGGTGTATTTCCTGCACAACGACGTCGAGAGCATCGGCAGGATGCAGCGCGAGCTGGAAGCGCTGGTGCCGGACGCGCGCATCGGCATCGCCCACGGCCAGATGCCCGAGCGCGAGCTGGAAAGGGTGATGCTGGATTTCCAGAAGCAGCGCTTCAACGTGCTGCTGTGCACGACGATCATCGAGTCGGGCATCGACATCCCCAACGCCAACACCATCGTCATCAACCGCGCCGACCGCTTCGGACTGGCGCAGCTGCACCAGCTGCGCGGGCGCGTGGGCCGCTCCCACCACCGCGCCTACGCCTACCTGGTGGTGCCGGACCAGCGCTCGATCACCGCCGATGCGCGCAAGCGCCTGGACGCGATCGCCTCGATGGACGAACTCGGCGCCGGCTTCACCCTGGCCACCCACGACCTGGAGATCCGCGGCGCCGGCGAGCTGCTGGGCGAGGACCAGAGCGGACAAATGGCCGAGGTCGGCTTCAGCCTCTACACCGAGCTGCTGGAGCGCGCGGTGCGGAGCATCCGCCAGGGCAGGCTGCCCGACGCGGACCAGGCGCCGGACCGTGGCGCCGAGGTCGAGCTGCACGCCCCGGCGCTGATTCCCGAGGACTACCTGGCGGACGTGCACACCCGGCTCACCCTCTACAAGCGCATCAGCAGCGCGCGCGACGGCGACGCCCTGCGCGAGCTGCAGGTCGAGATGATCGACCGCTTCGGCCTGCTGCCGCCTGCGGCCAAGCAGCTGTTCGCGGTGGCCGAGCTGAAACTGCAGGCGACCGCCCTGGGGATCCGCAAGCTCGATCTGGGCGCGGCCGGCGGGCGGGTGCAGTTCGTGGAGAAGCCGGCGGTCGATCCGATGGCGGTGATCCGCCTGATCCAGGGACAGCCGAAGCACTACCGCATGGACGGCCCCGACCGGCTGCGCATCAGCCTCGACCTGCCCGACCCGGAAGCGCGCATCAAGGCCGCCCGCGGGCTGCTGATCGCCCTGGCGCCGGCTTCCGCCTAGGATCGCCGACGCTGCCGGAGCATGCCGCCGCCTCGCTGGCCCTCAGGCGGCCGGCTCCAGGTACGGACGCATCGCCTCGCCCAGCCAGTCCATGAAGATCCGCACCCGTGGCGACAGGTTGCGGCGGTGCGGGTACAGCAGCGAGACCGGCATCGGCTCGGCGGCGTATTGCGGCAATACCTCGACCAGCTCGCCGGCATCCAGCAGCG
Source organism: Luteimonas endophytica (assembly GCF_029887875.1). Taxonomy (GTDB): domain Bacteria; phylum Pseudomonadota; class Gammaproteobacteria; order Xanthomonadales; family Xanthomonadaceae; genus Luteimonas; species Luteimonas endophytica. The sequence goes on along the minus strand of NZ_JARXRM010000043.1, from coordinate 144,965 downwards.
CACGCGCGCCCTGCAGCGGCACCTGCACCATGCCGAGCCCGGCCAGGCAGGCGGCCTGGTAGGCGTCGGCGGTATTGACCGTGAGTGCACCGTCCATCACGAGGCTGGCGTAGCGAGCGCCGTCCCAGTATTCCCAGGCTTCCGGGCGGGCGCCGAACGCCTGGACGTAGTGCACCAGCCGATGCGAGGCGAGATCCTCCAGCGTCCGCGGCACCCCATGGCGCGCCAGGTAGGCCGGGCTGGCGCAGGTGACCACGCGATAGCGGCCCAGCGGCCGGGCCACGAAGCTGCCCTCCCCCGGCGCTCCGACCCGCAGCACGCAATCGTAGCCCTCGCGCACCAGGTCGACCCGGCGATCGCTGCAGCCGAGCTCGAGCTGCAGTTCGGGATGGTCCTGCAGCAGTTCCGGCAGGCGCGGGATGACGATGTTGCGCGCGATCAGCCCCGGCATGTCGACGCGCAGCCGCCCGCGCAGTGCCCGGCCTTCGCGGCGGAACATGCACTGCAATTCCTCCATGTCGGCCAGCAGGTCTCTTGCGCGCTCGTAGAAGGCGCGGCCATCGTCGGTCATGCGCACCCGCCGGGTGGTGCGATGCAGCAGCTGGGTGCCGAGCAGGGTCTCGAGCCGGCGCACCGCGGTCGACGCACTGGCCTTGGGCAGGCCGAGGCTCTCGGCGGCGCGGGTGAAGCCGGCCAGTTCCGCGACCCGCACATAGATCTGCATGGCTTCCAGATGGTTCAAGGCTGCCTCCCGAGGATTGTTCTTGATATGCGAACAGACTTATCATTTTATTCATGTTTATTCGCTAGATGTAAGCCAATACCGTGTCGGCGTGGGCACGCACCCCGCGTTCCCAGCCATCAGGAGATGCCCAATGACCGACAACGCTCCCATTGTCCTCGTCACCGGCGGCAGCCGCGGCCTCGGCCGCAACGCCGCCCTCGCGCTGGCGCGCGACGGCAGCGACGTGATCGTCACCTTCCTCGACAACCGCACGCAGGCCGACGCCACGGTGAAGGAGATCGAGGCGGCAGGCAGGCGCGCCGCGGCCCTGCGGCTCGACACCGGCGACATCGACGCCTTTCCCGCCTTCGTAGCCGAAACCCGGACCGTGCTCGGCGGCTGGCAGCGCGAGCGCATCGACGGACTGCTCAACAACGCCGGCATGGGCGTGCACGCAGCGTTCGCCGAGACCACCCCGGAGCAGTTCGATTGGCTGTACCGGGTGCACCTGAAGGGCGTCTACTTCCTCACCCAGGCGCTGCTGCCGCTGATCCGCGACGGCGGGCGCATCGTCAACGTCTCCAGCGGCCTGGCCCGGTTCTCGATGGAGGGCTACAGCGCCTATGCGGCGATGAAGGGCGCGGTGGAGGTGCTGACGCGCTATCTGGCCAAGGAGCTCGGCGCGCGCGGCATCGGCGTGAACGTGCTGGCGCCAGGGGCGATCGAGACCGACTTCGGCGGCGGCCGGGTTCGCGACGATGCCGCGATCAACGCCTGGGTCGCCGCCAACACCGCGCTTGGCCGGGCCGGGGTGCCGGACGATATCGGCGCCGCGGCCGCCGCCCTGCTGTCGCCCAGGATGGGCTGGGTAAACGGGCAGCGGGTGGAGGCTTCGGGCGGCATGCTGCTCTAGCGCCGGCGCCGGCGCACTCCTTACTCCGGAGCGCCTGCTGTACCGTTGGCCGCCCGCCGCTCGTCCTCGCGCCGATGCCCATCGCTGCCCTGATCACCTTCGCCGGCGGCATCGGCCTGTTCCTGCTCGGCATGCGGCTGATGAGCGACGGGCTGAAGGTGGCGGCCGGGTCGGCGCTGCGCGGGCTGCTCGCGCGCGCCACCGGCTCGCCGCTGCGCGCGCTCGCCTCGGGGGTATTGATCACCGCGCTGGTGCAGTCGTCGAGCGCGGTGGTGTTCGCCACCATCGGCTTCGTCAACGCCGGGCTGCTGACCCTGACCCAGGCGGTCGGGGTGATCTTCGGCGCCAACCTCGGCACCACCTTGACCTCGTGGATCGTCGCCCTGGTGGGGTTCGACCTCGACCTGCGGATCCTGGCGATGCCGGCGGTGGCGCTGGGGATGGGGCTGTGGATCGCCGGGCGCGGGCGCGGCCCGGCGCTCGGCCGGGCGCTGGTGGGGTTCGGCATCTTCTTCCTCGGCCTGGACGTGCTGAAGGGTGCCTTCTCGGCGATCGGGCCGGACGAGGTGTTCGGCCACGCCGGCGCGCGGGCGATGCCGGCCGTCGCCTTCACCGCGGTCGGCATCGTCCTCACCCTGCTCATGCAGTCGTCCAGCGCCGCCCTGGCCGTCACCCTGACCGCTGCCGCGACGGGCCTGCTGCCGCCGCTGGCTGCCGCCGCGATGGTGGTCGGTGCGAACGTCGGCACCACCTCGACGGCGGTGTTCGCCAGCATCGGCGCCACCGCGCCCGCGCGCCGCGCCGCCGCCGCGCACGTGGTCTTCAACCTGGTGGCCGCCGCCGCCGCGCTGGCGCTGCTGCCCTGGATGCTGGGCGCCTCCGCGTTCCTGACCGCGGCGATCGGGCTGGAGCAGCGGGCCGCCACCGTCCTCGCGGTGTTCCACACATCGAGCAAGCTGCTCGGCGTGGCCCTGGTCTGGCCCTTCACCGGCACCCTGGTCGCGATGCTCGAGCGCCGCTTCGGCGGCCGCGAGTCCGATCCGGCGGTGCCGCGCTTCCTGGACCGCGCGGTCGCCGCCACCCCGCGCCTCGCGGTCGATGCGCTGGCGAGGGAGCTGGCCCGCATCGGCGCCCTCACCCAGGCGATGGCACGCACCGGCCTGGCCGGGACCTTCGGCGACGACAGCGCGCTGCTGCGCGAGCAGGACGTCGTCGACCGGCTCGGCGAGGCGGCCATCGATTTCGCGGCCACGGTCAACAGCGGCGGCGACCCGGTGGTCGAGTCCGCGCTTCCAGATGCGGTGCGGGTGGTGCAGTACTACCGCTCGATGGCCGAGCGCGCGGTCGAGCTGGGCCGGCTGGCACCGCTGGCCGCGCCGCCGGCGGAACTCGCGCCGACCCTGCACGCGCTCGATGCTGCGGCGCTGGCGGCGCTGGCCGATGCCGACCCCGGCGTAGCGCACGATGCCGACCATCTCGCCCTGTCGATCGACGCGTTCGAGGCCGCCTACCAGCACGCCAAGTCGGAGCTGCTGCGTGCGGGCAGCCGCGGCACGCTGCCGTCCACCGCGCTGGTCGGGGCGCTGGACCGTATCAGCATCCTGCGGCGGATCGTCGAGCAGGCGGGCAAGGCAGCGCGGTTCATCGCCCATCTGGCCCCGGCGTCCGTCCCGACCCCGCCCGCGGCGGCCGCCACCGACGCCGGCCCGCCCGACCGCTCCACGCCCTGACCGCAGTCTCCGGACCGCACGGCGCCCGCGCGGCCCCATCGCCCGGCCGGCCCTGCTAGGCTGGAATCCAATTCCGCACGGGAACGCACCTCCGGTGACCACCGCCGCCAATCTGCTGATCGCGTTGATCGCGCTGCTGCACATCTGGTTCCTGGTGCTGGAGATGTTCCTGTGGACGCGGCCGCTGGGGCGGCGCACCTTCGGCACCAGCGCGGAGTTCGCTGCTGCGTCGCGGGTGCTGGCCGCCAACCAGGGGCTGTACAACGGGTTCCTGGCGGCCGGGCTGGCCTGGGGGTTGTGGCCGGGCCCCGGGAGCGGCGCGGTGAAGCTGTTCTTCCTCGGCTGCGTGCTGGTGGCCGGGCTCTACGGCGGCGCCACGGTGGGCCGCCGGATCCTGTTGGTCCAGGCATTGCCGGCCGCGCTCGCCCTGCTCCTGCTGGCGTGGGGGCGTGGATGACCTCCGGCCCTTTTCGCGGCCGCCGCGGCTGCGCATGCTCCGTCTCCCACCGAACCCGGAGTGCCCGATGCGGATCACGATGACGGCGCTGCTGCTGCTGTTCCTGGCCGCCTGCAGCGGCGGCGCGCCCGAGCGCCGCGCCACGGCTCCCGAACCCATCGAGACCACCTTCATCGTGGTGCGGCACGCGGAGAAATCGGCGGAGGATCCGCGCGATCCGTCGCTCGACGCCAGCGGCGGGCGCCGCGCTTCGGCGCTGGCGGCGCAGTTGGCGGAGCGGCCGCTTTCCGCGATCTACGCCAGCACCACCCGCCGCGCACGCCAGACCGCGGCGCCGACCGCGGAGCGGCAAGGCCTGGAGATACGCCAGTACGACCCGGCCCGGCCGGTCTCGGAACTGGCCACGGTGCTGCATACCCGCCACGCCGGCGGCACGGTGCTGGTGGTCGGGCACAGCAATACCGTTCCCGGCATCGTGGCCGCGCTGTGCGCGTGCCAGGTGGCGCCGCTGGACGAGGACGACTACGGCGACCTCTACGAGGTCCGGATCGGCGCCGACGGCGGCGCGGAACTGCGCCACCTCGACTACTGAGGAGGATCGCCCGGGCTCGCCGGGTTGACCGCCATCGGCCGGGGCGCCGCCCTGCACGCCAAAAGAGTGACGAAGATCACAATTTGAAGTGGGCGCCACAGCTATCGTCGAAACCGGGAGGGCCATCGCGCGGTCCAAATGCGCGCCGCCACCGGACCTTAGGGGAATGTCGTCCATGAAACGCAGCAACCATCATCTGGCGCCATTGGCCGCGCTGGCATTGTCGCTTGCGGCCGTCGCGCCGGCCTGGGCGCAGACGATCGACGCCTGCCCGCGCCTGCCCGGCGATTCCACGCTGACCTGGACCGAACGAAGCAGCGACAGCTTCGTCATCTGCCGCGCCGTCACCGAGGATGGCCGGGAGGTCTTCGGCCTGTACCTGGCGGGCGACTCGCCGTTCCAGCCCCGACGCGCCAATCGCGAGGAAGCGGGTGTGATCAACGGCCAGGACATCCGCTGGTACCGCAGCGAGGTCGCGGGCGACCCGGACAAGCTGGTCCGCGAGACCCTGCTGGAGCTCGATCGCGATCGGGTGGTGCACATCTGGCTGCATGCCGACAGCGAAGACGAGATGCGCCAGAGCATGGGCATGGTCGAGGCGCTCCGCTTCGAGGAAACGCGCTTCAGCAGCAACTGAAGCGCGGCACGGCTGGGGCCGATCGCAGGATCGGCCCAACCCGGCGCCGCGGCCGGCCGAACTGGAACCGCGGCGTCCGCTCGGTCAAGCTGGGGGCAGCCTGCCAGGAGCTCCGCGATGAAGATCCACGAGCGCCCCGATGCCGTCGTCGCCTCGCTGTACGACGAGAAGACCGGCAGCTTCCAGTATGTCGTCTCCGATCCGGCCACCCGCGCCGCCGCGGTGATCGATCCGGTGCTCGACTTCGACGAGAAGGCGGCCGCCACCGCCACCGCGAACGCCGACCGGTTGCTCGACTACATCGCCGGCGAACGGCTCGACGTGGCCTGGGTGCTCGACACGCATCCCCATGCCGACCATTTCTCGGCGGCGCCGTACCTGGCGGACAAGCTCGGCGCGCGCACCGCGATCGGCGAGAAGGTCGTGGAGGTGCAGCAGCTCTGGAAGGACATCTACGGCCTGGAGGATTTCCCCGCCGACGGCCGGCAGTGGGACCGGCTGTTCGCCGATGGCGACGGCTTCCAGATCGGCCGGCTGCCGGTGCGGGTGATGTTCTCGCCCGGGCACACCCTCGCTTCGATCACCTACGCCGCCGGCAGCAGCGCCTTCGTCCACGACACGCTGATGATGCCCGACGCCGGAAGCTCGCGCGCCGACTTTCCCGGCGGCGACGCGCACCAGCTCTACCACAGCATCCGCGGCCTGCTCGCGCTGCCGCCCGACACCGCGCTGTTCGTCGGCCACGACTACGGCAAGGACGGCCGCGAACCGGCCTGCGTGGCGACCGTCGCCGAGCACCGCGCGTCCAACATCCACGTCAGGGACGGCCTGGACGAGGCGCATTACGTCGCCACGCGCGAGAAGCGCGACGCCACCCTGCCCCTGCCGATGCTGATGCTCTATGCCCTGCAGGTGAACATCCGCGGCGGCCGGCTGCCAGAACCCGATGCGGCCGGCCGGGTGTACTTCCGCATTCCCGCCAACCGCTTCGAGCCGCCCGCCGGCGTCGCCTAGGACCTGCCGACAGCCCTAGAAGCGGCCTTCTTGGAAATCGACGAAGGCCTGCATCAGTTCCTGGCGGGTGTTCATCACGAACGGACCGTGGCGCGCCACCGGCTCGCGGAGCGGACGCCCGGCCACCACCAGCACCCGGGCGCCGGCCTCGCCGGCGCGCAGGGCCAGCAGCTCGCCGCCGCCGATCACCGCCAGCTCGGGCGCCGCGAGCGCGCGCGCATCGGCGCCGTCGCCGATCCCGAGCGCGCCCTCGAATGCGTACACGAACGCGTTGTGGCCCTCGGTCAGCGCGTGGGTCCAGCCCGCGCCCGGCGCCAGGGCGACGTCCAGGTACAGCGGGTCGGTGGCGGGCTGGGCGATCGCCCCGCGCACCTCGCCTACGGCTCCTGCGATCACCTTGACCGTCACGCCCTTCGCCGGCGACACCACCGGAACCGCCTCCGGACCGAACTCCTGGTAGCGCGGCTCGGTCATCTTGTCCTTCGCCGGCAGGTTGACCCACAGCTGGAAGCCGCGCATCAGGCCCTGCTGCTGCTCGGGCATCTCCGAATGCACCAGGCCGCGCCCCGCGGTCATCCACTGCACCGCGCCGGGTACCAGCAGCCCTTCGTTGCCATGGTTGTCGCGGTGGCGCATGCGCCCGTCGAGCATGTAGGTGACGGTTTCGAACCCGCGGTGCGGGTGGTCCGGAAACCCGGCCAGGTAGTCCTCGGCGCGGTCCGTGCCGAATTCGTCCAGCAGCAGGAAAGGATCGAGATCGGGCAGCTCGCGACCGCCGATCACCCGGGTCAGGCGGACCCCGGCGCCGTCCGAGGCGGCGCTGCCGCGGACCTTGCGGACGACGTGGGCGCGGCGGGGCGGATCGATGGCGTTCATGGCGGTTCCTGCGGGAGTGTGATCCCTGGGTGGGGCCGCACGCAGCCCGGACGAGGTGCGCGGATGGAACGCAGGGTGTGAAAAACGGGGCCTACGCCTGCAGCCGCCAGGCGCGGTGGATGCGGGGGTTGCGGGCGAAGTCGGCGGGGATGGTGGCGGCGCCGATGTCCTCGCAGTGCGCGAACGCCGCCACGGCGTCGTCATCCAGGCGGAAGCGCCGGAAATTGTTGCTGAAATAGAGCACGCCGCCGGGCGCCAGCCTGGCAACCGCGGCGCGCAGCAGGCGCACGTGCTCGCGCTGCACGTCGAAATCCTTCGCCCGCGCCGAATTGGAGAAGGTCGGCGGATCGCAGAACACCACGTCGAACCGGCCGCGTTCGGCCTCCAGCCATTGCAGCGCGTCCGCCTGCACCAGGCGATGGGCGGTGCCGCCGATCGCGTTCTCGCGCAGGTTGTCGGCCAGCCACTGCAGATAGGTGGCCGAGAGGTCCACGCTGGTGGTGTGCGCCGCACCGCCCACCGCCGCGAGCACCGTCGCCGCACCGGTGTAGCAGAACAGGTTGAGAAACCGCGCGCCACGCGCCTCGGCGGCCATCCGTGCGCGCAGCGGACGATGGTCGAGGAACAGCCCGGTGTCGAGATGGTCGAACAGGTTGACCCGCAGCCGCGCCTGGCCCTCGCGCACCACCAGGAACTCGCCGCGCGTGGCAAGGCGCCCGTACTTGCTGCCGCCCTTGCCGCGGGTGCGGGTCTTGGTGGCGATCCGCTCCTGCGGGAGCGCGAAGGTCTCGCGCGCGGCGGCGAGCAGTTCGCCGAGCCGGCGCCGCGTTGTCGCTTCCGGGATCTCGGCCGGAGCCGCGTACTCCTGGACGTGCAGCCAGCGGCGCTCCGGGGCATCCGCCTCGGCGTAGACGTCGATCGCGGCGGCGTATTCCGGCAGGTCGGCATCGTAGGCGCGAAAGCACTCTACGCCTTCGCGCGCGAGCCAGGGCTTGAGCGCGCGAAGGTTCCGGCGCAGGCGGTTGGCGACCATCCGCGCGCCTTCCGACAGCGGCGGGGGCGTCGCGGCGGTCGCGGCGCGGGAGGGCGCGACCGGATCGCAGACGATCAGCGCGCACTCCAGCGCACCGTTGAACACCCGGTAGCGCTTGCGCGCGCGCAGCCCGGTGGCGAACGCCAGCTCGTCGCCGCCGCACAGCAGGCTGGCCCGCCAATCGGGCACGGTGGCCGCGAGCATCGCGCCGAGCGCGCGATACAGTGCCGGGTCGGCGGCCAGGCGCGCATCGTAGGGTGGATTGCAGACCACCAGGCCCGGCGGCTCCCGGCGCTCCGCGGCGGACCCGGTATCTGCGCCTTCGGCGGTGTCGGCCGGCACCGCCGCGCGGAGCTTCTCCGCGGCGCGCGCCCAGGGGTCTCCGGCAGGCGCCGCCTCCCGGGTCTGCTCGGACTCGGCAGCGCCCACGCGGCGCGCCGGTGCGGTCCGCAGCGCCGCGATGTCGGCCGTCTCCAGCACCACCGCATCGAGTACGCCGGCGGCGGCGGCGTTGGCGCGGGCCGCATCGATCGCAAGCGGATCGCGGTCGCTGCCGAAACATACCCGCGCCAGCGCAGCGCGGCCGCGCTGCCCGCGTTCCCGCGCCTCCCGCCACGATTCCGCCCAGGCCGCGCCATCGAACCCGCGCCAGCGCGTCGGCAGCGGGATCGATCCCTCGTCGTCCTCCGCGCCCGCTTCACCGCGCCCTGCGTCACCGGCTGCGCCGCGCAGCCGCTGCAGCCCCGGTGCGACGTCGGCCGCCATCAGCGCTCCCTCGATCAACAGGGTGCCGCTTCCGCACATCGGGTCCCAGAGCACACCACCCTCGGCATGCCGACGGGGCCAGCCGCCGCGCAGCAGCACCGCCGCGGCCAGGGTCTCCTTGAGCGGCGCCTCGCCCTGCGCGCGGCGCCAGCCGCGCCGGTGCAGCGGGCCCCCGCCGAGATCGACCGCCAGCAGCGCCCTGCCCTTGCGCACCACCAGGTTCAGGCGCAGGTCGGGTGCAGCGAGATCGACGTCCGGCCGGCCGCCGCCGTCGGCGCGCATCGTATCCACCACCGCGTCCTTGATGCGCTGCGCGGCGTAGCGGGCGTGGGTGATGGCCTCGCCCGAGACGTGGGCGTCGACCGCCAGGGTCATCGAGGCCTCCAGGTGGCTCGGCCAGGGAAGCCCGCGCGCGCCGGCGTACAGGGCGTGTTCGTCGGGACAGTCGTACTCGGCCAGCGGCCAGAGCACCCGGCTGGCCAGGCGCGACCACAGCACCGCCCGCTGCGCATCGCCCATCGTGCCCTCGGCGTTCGCCCCGGCCACCGCGGCGGTGACGCGCGCGCATCCGAGCGCGAGCAGCTCGTCGGCGAGCAGGTACTCGAGACCCTTGGCGCAGGAGACGAAGAACTTCATGCGCGACCCGGAGCCGGGCGGCTCAGAGGCTTTCCAGCAGCTGGGCGAACGCCTGCGCCGAGGCCTCCACGTGGCGGGAGAGCCGGTGCGAGTCGTCGACAAGCAGCAGCCGCGCCTTGCGCGCCTGCGCCCAGGCGACCACCTCGGCCGCCGGGATCAGTTCGTCGTCCCAGCCGTGCACCAGCGAGGTCGGGACCTGCGCCGCCTCCAACGGCGGGGCGCCGCGCATGCGGGTGGGCGGCGCCATCAGGAACAGCCCCGCAACCCCCACCTGCAGCGACACGTGCCCCGAGATCCACGCCCCGAGGCTGGAGCCGGCCAGCACCAGCGGCCCGCGCGCCGCGGCCTCGCGGGCGCGCACAAGCAGGCGCTGGACCCGGGCGGGCACGTCGCCGTGTCCGCCGACCTCGCGGCGCGCGTCCAGGTCGGTGTAGTCGGGGCGCTCGTGGCTCCAGCCCAGGCGCTCTGCGGCTTCCGCCAGCGCGGTGACCTTGGTGGCGTCGGGGCCGCTCTCGAAGCCGTGCGAGAGGATGCAGTGCCCGCGCGCGCTCATGCCGCCCGGCGCCCTGCAGGGGCGGGCTGAACCACGGATGCGGGCGAAGGCCGAGCCATCGGCGAATGCTAGCATCCGGCGCATGTCGCACGGCTCCGCCACCGCACCCCCGATCGCGTCGCAGCCGCTGGCGTACGTGGCCAGGCTGCCGTCGCGGCCGCTGACGGACATCGACCTGGTGGTGATCCACTGCACCGAGCTGCCGGACCTGGCGGCGGCGCGCCAGTACGGCGAACGCGTGCTCTATCCCGAGGCCGGCACCGGCGCCAGCGGCCACTGGTACGTCGACCGCGACGGGGCGATCGTCGAGTACGTGCCCGCCGAGCGGATCGCCCACCACGTGCGCGGCTGGAACCACCGCTCGGTCGGCATCGAACTGGTGAACCGCGGGCGTTTCCCGCACTGGTACGACTCCCGGCACCAGGCGATGGAGGAACCGTATCCCGCGGCGCAGCTCGACGCACTCGCGGAGTTGCTCCTGCACCTGCGGCGGTCGCTGCCGGCGCTCCGGCTGATCGCGGGACACGAGGACCTGGACACCGAGCGGGTCGCGGCCAGCGACGACCCGACCCTGGACGTGGCGCGCAAGTGCGATCCCGGCCCGCTGTTCCCCTGGGCGCGGCTCCTGGAGGCGGTACCGCTGGAACGCTACCGCCGTTGAGCTCCTGCCGGGCTGGCGGCGGCCCGGGCGGGCCGCGCCCACGTACCGTCTATAATCGGCCGTTCCCCGTCGCGTCGCGTTCCCATGCAATCGCCCGTTTCCGAATTGATCGAGCTGCTGTCGCTGGAGCGGCTTGAGCAGAACCTGTTCCGCGGCCAGAGCCGCGACATCGGCACCCGCTACGTGTTCGGCGGGCAGGTGCTGGGGCAGGCGCTGTCGGCGGCGCAGGCGACCATGAGCCATCCACGCGCGGCGCATTCGCTGCATGCCTACTTTCTGCGCGCGGGCGACGTCGACCACCCGATCGTCTACGAGGTCGACCGGACCCGCGACGGCGGCACCTTCTCGGTGCGCCGGGTCACCGCGGTGCAGCACGGCAAGGTGATCTTCTTCTGCGCGGCGTCGTTCCAGCAGGCCGAAACCGGCGCCGAGCACCAGCTGCCGATGCCCGAAGTGCCCGCGCCCGAGGACACGCCCGCGGCCGCGCCGGTGCCGGCGGACGTGCTGGCGACGCTGCCGACCAAGATCCAGCGGTGGCTGGACCGGACCGGGCCGTTCGAGTTCCGTCACGTCGGCAACACCGGCGGCGACTGGCGCGACAAGCTCCACCCGCCGCGGCGGTCGCCGCTGCAGCAGGTCTGGTTCCGGCTCGCCGAACGCGTCGGCGACGCGCCGGAACTGCACCGGGCGCTGCTCGCCTACGCCTCGGACTTCCACCTGCTCGGCACCGCCACCTTCCCCCACGGGATCAGCTACTACCAGCCGGACGTGCAGATGGCCTCGCTCGACCACGGGCTGTGGTTCCACCGTCCGTTCCGCGCCGACGAGTGGCTGCTCTACGCCATCGACAGTCCCAGCGCGCACGCGGCGCGCGGCCTCGCGCGCGGGCTGATCTACGATCGCCAGGGCCACCTGGTCGCCAGCACCTGCCAGGAGGGCCTGATCCGCACCGCCGCGACCGCGGGCGCCGCGCCGGCCACGGAGCACACGCCATGAGGCAGATCTTCAGCAGCCAGCGCCTCGAGAACGTCGAAAAGGTCGCACAACTGCTGCGCGAGGAGGGCATCGAGGTGCGCATCACCAACGGCCGCTCCTACAAGAGCGGCCGCCGCCGCACCTTCAGCTACCGCGAGGGCGCCAACAGCGGCCCCCAGCCGGCGGTCTGGGTCACCCACTCGGAAGACCAGCCGCGCGCACGCGAGCTCATGCGAGCCAGCGGCCTGAGCGGCCCGACCACCCGGCCGGTGACCGACAGCTATCTCGCCACGGCCTACACGCCCGGCCGGATCCCGGGCGCCCGTGCAACGCCCGCGCCGACCGGACAGAAGATCGTCCGCTACCGGCGGATGCTGCTGGTCGGCATCGCGGTGCTGGTGGCGCTGGTGCTGGCGCGCTCGTTGGGAACCTGAGGGCACGCCCCAGGCTTGCCGGCGAGGCACCGGCCGGGCCACCCCACCGAGCGCGCCGCGCCCGGGCGCGGTAGGCTCAGGATCGGGGCGCCCCTCCGGCCCGGTCACATCCACCGACCGGCGAGCGTCCTGACCGCAGACCCGCACCGGATACCGCCATGTCCGCAGTCCCCGCAGAGGCCCTGGAAGCGCCCATCGAGCGGCTGATCGGCCGCGAACTGCCGGCCGCCGCTTCCGGCTGCCCGCACGCCTACGGCCGCATCGTCGCGGCCAGCCAGAACACCGTCACCGCGGTGGCGCTGGCGATCACCCGCGACGTACCGGCCAGCGAGGACATCGCCCAGGAGGCGTTCCTGAAGGCGTGGCAGCAACTGGGCCGGCTCAACAGCCCGAGCAGCTTCCTGCCCTGGCTCCGGCAGATCACCCGCAATCTGGCGCACGACCATCTCCGGGCCAGCCGACGGCGCCCGCTCGATGGCGAGGTCGCGGAGCTGGCGATCTCGCGCGCCGCCGACCCGGCCGGTACCCCGGTGCGACAGCTGATCGATGCCGAGCGCCAGGCGGTCGCCGCGGAGCTGATCTCCGAGCTGCCCGAGGACAGCCGCGAGGTGCTGTTGCTGTACTACCGCGAGGGCCAGAACTCGCGCCAGGTCGCCGAGCTGCTGGGGCTGTCGGATGCCGCGGTGCGCAAGCGGCTGTCGCGGGCGCGGCGCTGCCTGCGCACCGAACTGGTGGAACGCTTCCGCGAGTTCGCCAGCGGCAGCGCTCCGGGCACCGCCTTCGCACTGACCGTGGTCGCCGCCCTGGGGGGCTTCACCAAGCCGGCCGCGGCCGCCGGGCTCACCACCGCCGGCTCTACCGTGGCCGGCGGCATCCTCGGCAAGCTGCTGCTGGGCGGCAGCGCCGCGGCCGCCGGCGGCGGGCTGCTGAGCGGCCTGCTCACCGCCTGGCTGTGCCGCCGGTTCCTGGCCCGCTACGCCGACAACGCGCAGGAGCGCCGGGCGATCCTGCGCTGCTACAACACCTATCTCTGGACCTGCCTGGCGATGCTCGCCGCGGCGGTGGCCCTGGCCTTCGCGTTCACCAGCCGCATTCCCGCCTACGCGGCGGTGCTGGCGACACTGGCGGTCGCTACCTATCAGCTGCTCGGTCCGCTGGCACGGTTGATGGCTCCGCTCGTGCGCCGCGACTCGGCGCGCAACCCCGACGGCGCGTGGAAGCGCGAACTCGCCTACCGGCTGACCTTCGGGCCCAGTGGTGCGGTGATCAGCAACCTCTGCGTGCTCGGCCTGCTGGCGATCATGCACCTCCAGGGCGCCTGAGCCGCCCCGGCCGGCGGCTGGCCACTTCGCGCCCGCAATCGCGTATGCCTGGGAGAAGCCACTGCCAGGAGGCGCCATGTCAACCCGTCCACTGCGCAGGCGTCCGCGCCGCGCGCCCGCACCGGCGCTCGCGCTCGCGCTGCTATCGATGGCAGCCTCCGCCCCGGCCCAGGACGGCGGCGCGCCGCGGGTGTTCCGCCTGCAGCCCGAGCCGATGCGCGGCGTCGACCACGGCCGCGTCGAGGTGGTGCGCGGCGAGGCGGTGCCGGAGGGTCACCGTTTCTTCCTCGACGGACTGAACGTGCTGACCCCGGTGTCGGTCACGCTGATGGGCGCCGACGCCGCCGCCCCCGTGGAGCTCCTGCTGACCAAGTACGCCTGGGACCAGCCGGTCCGGCGCGGCCGCACCGGCGACGACGGCGAGGGGCTGCTCAACTTCCGCTTCCGGACCGAGGGCGAGTTCCAGGCCACGGTGCGCGCCGACAGCGCGGGCGCGCCGTACCAGCTGGTGGTCTGGGTGGGCGAGGAGGTCGAGCCGCAGCTGCGCCCGGTGGTGGTGCCGGCCAGCGAGTACGCGGCCGCCCCTGGGCCGCGCTGGTGGCTGTGGTCCGGCCTGGTGCTGGCCCTGCTGGCGCTCGCGCTGACGGCAGCACTGGTGCTGCGGAGGAAACGGGCATGACCGCCTTGCGACCGGTGTTCGCCCTGATTCTGGCCGCCTGCTGGTGCGCGAGCGCCGGCGCCAATGGACCGACATCGCCGGCGGGGCTGGAGGCGAGCGATGTGGAGGACTGGCGCGAGTGGCGGCGCATGAACGACCGCAACGACCTGGAACGGGACACCCGCGGCCAGCGCGCGACCGACGACTCGAGGCGCCGCACCCGGGAAGCGGAGTACCGGACCGCCGTGGACAGGGGCGTGCAGGCAGGCGTCCGCAACGCCCTGTGGGCGCTCAAGACCTACGATTCCTACGTCGACTTCCGCCGCGCGTTCGACGCCCTGGACGATGGCGACGGCGCCTACGATCCCGATCTCGGCGAAGGGCCCACCGTGCCTTCGGGCTGCGCCGAATCGGACGAATGCAACGCCTGCTACGCGCGCGCCGTGGAACGCATCGACTTCAACCGGTTCTGGCTGCACCGCGCCTGGTCGATCACCCACTCTCACCTCACCATGGCGAAGAAAGCCACCGCCTTCGGCGACAGCGCCTCCGGGTTCCACGGCATGTCCGGCCTGGCCTGGCAACTGGGCGGCAAGCCGCAGATCGAGCAGGCCACCGGCAGCCTGCGCAACACCTACCGCAGCAAGTCGCGCGAATACCTCGACAACCTCGAAAGCGCGATGCGCCAGCTCGGCGAATGCGAGGCGGAACATTTCGACGAGCGCGACTGGTACGGGCGCTTCGGCTTCCTCTACGTCAGCTTCATGCGCGGCCGCTACGAGAGCGCGGACCCCTGAGCCAGGGCAAAAAAGAGCCCGCGTGCGACGAGCACGCGGGCGGAGACTGCCGACTTTAGACAACCATTTTCCTGCAACGCTCTCGATTCAACGCATCGGCTGCGGCTCCAGCTCCGCGCGCGAGAGAAAGCCGTCGCGGTCCTCGTCCATCCATGCGTAGCCCGCGGCCATCCGCGGCATCTTCTCCTCGACCTCGACGCGGCTGAGCTTGCCGTCGCCATTGAGATCGGCCGCCTTGAAGCGTTCGTCGAAGCGATTCGCCATGGCCGCATGGCGCTGCGGACGCTGCGCCCGGTGCCAGGCGCGCAGCTCGGAGCGCACGATGTGGCCATCGTTGTCGGCGTCGATGGCCGCGAAGTTCTGCAGCAGATGCTGCCGACCGCCATGGCCGCCATGGCCACGCGAACCGTCGGCTCCGGCAGCCGCGGGGGCCGTTTCGATCTCGGCGCGGCCGATGCGGCCGTCACCGTCGGTGTCCAGGCGAGCGATGCCTCCGCGGCCCATGCCGCCCATCCGGCCCGGATGCCCGCGCTCGCCACGCTTGCCGTTGCCTCGATGGGCCGGGCGCTCGCCCGCATCGAGGCGGCCGTCACCGTTGCGGTCGAGCTGGTCGAAACGGGCCGCCAGGCGCGGGTGCGCAGCCGCCTCGGTGCGGTCGATCGCGCCGTCGCCATTGGCGTCCGGCTTCATCCGCGCCTGGCCGGGCGCGTCAGTGGCGGCGTGCGCCGCGGCGGCGGCGCCGAACGCGGTCAGCGCCAGCAGGGTGGCCGTGAACAGGATGGTGGATTTCATCGGGGTCTCCGTGGCCGCGGCAGCGCGCCGCATGTGCAAGGGACAACGCCGGAGCCGTCCGAGCCGTTGACAGCCGGATGGTCCTGTTCAGGGGGCCGACAGTCGCGGCCGCCGCGATCGCCGGGGGTATGCTGGCGCGGTGAAGCACGCCCTCGCCCGTCCCGTCTCGATCCTCGGCCACCCCTTGCTGATGCTGCCCCTGGCGCTGCTGTTGCCGGCGGTCGCGAGCGGCATGCCGGGGGCCGCGACGACCGCGGCGGGCTTCGCCGCTGCGGCCGCGCTGGTCATGGGCTGGTCCTGGCGCAGAGTGCGCACCGGGCGCTGGGCCCACGTCGACGCCAGCGACACCGCGGAGCGACGTTCGTTGAACCTGTTCCTGCTGCCGGTGCTGGCGGTCGCCGCGCTGCTGGCACTGCACGCGGCGCCGAACGTGGCGCTGTACCTCGCGCTGTCGGCATCGATCGTCGCCGCGGCGATCCTGTCTTCGCGCTGGTGCAAGCTGTCGCTGCACGCGGCGTTCGCGGTGTTCTGCGGGGCGATGCTGCTGCGCTGGTCGGCCTGGGCGGGGGCCGCCGTGCTGGCGTTCGCCATCGCCGTGCTGTGGTCGCGGCTGGCACTGGCGCGCCACCTTCCCCGCGACCTGGTCGCAGGAGCCGCCGCGGGCGCCGCGGCCGCCGTACTTTCCTGGCCACTGGCTCCCGACTGGCCGGCGCCATGAGCATCGGCGACCCGGATTCCCTGCGGCTGTTCCACACCGGGTTGCACCCATGCGGCTACTGGCCCGACCGGGTCGCCCGCGACCTGGTGCTCGACCCGCGCGATCCGCGCCTTCCGCAGTTCTACCCGCAGGCGCTGCAGTGGGGCTTTCGCCGCTCCGGCGATATCGTCTACCGGCCGCACTGCCAGGGCTGCCGCGCCTGCGTCGCGGTGCGCATTCCGGTCGCGCGCTTCACCCCCGACCGCGGCCAGCGCCGCTGCCTGGCGCGCAACGCCGACGTCGAGGCGCGCGTGGTCCCGGCCGAACGCAGCGACGAGCGGCTGGCGCTGTACCGGCGCTACCTGCGCGCCCGCCATCCCGCTGGCGGCATGGACGACCATGGGGCGGCCGAATTCGACCAGTTCCTGCTCGGCAGCTGGACCAGTGGCCGCTTCCTCGAACTGCGCCTCGGCGGGCGGCTGCTCGCGCTGGCCGCTACCGACCTCGCCGGGGACGCGCTTTCGGCGGTCTACACCTTCTACGATCCCGACGAAGCCGCGCGCAGCCCCGGTACCCTGGCGATCCTGCAGCAGATCCAGTGGGCGCGGCGCGAGCGCATCGACCATCTTTACCTCGGCTACTGGATCGACGGCCATCGCAAGATGGACTACAAGCGCAGGTTCCGCCCGCTGGAGGCGTTCGACGGCCGCCGCTGGGCTCCGCTGGAGAGCGTTCCCTAGCGGTTCCGATCCGCGCCGCGCGACGGCCCGGCCGCCCCACCCCACTCCTCCCGCTTCCGTGCCCATGAACCCATCTTTCCGCCTGTGCGCCACCCTGATCGTCTCGGCCGCCCTGCTCGCCGGCGCCGGATGCCTGCGCGTCAAGGTGCACGGCGATCCCCACAGCTACCGCGAAGCCATGTCCGAACCCGAACTGCGCCTGGCCACCTACAACGTCTCGCTCTACTCCGAGCAGCCCGGCGGGCTGTTGCGCCGCCTGCAGGCGAACGACGCCGAGGCCCGCAAGGTGGCGGCGGTGCTGCAGCGGGTGCGCCCGGACGTGGTGCTGCTCAACGAGTTCGACCACGACGCCGAAGGGCGCGCCGCCGACCTGTTCCAGCGCGGCTACCTGGAGGCGCCGCAGCCGGGCGGCGGCGACCCGCTGCAGTACCGCTACCGGTACTTCGCCCCGGTCAACACCGGCGTGCCCAGCGGCCTGGACCTGGACGGCGACGGCGGGGTCGGCGCCGAGGGACGCGCCCGCGGCAACGACGCCTGGGGCTATGGGCTGCACCCCGGCCAGTACGGGATGCTGCTGCTGTCGAAGTATCCGATCGACCACGCCGCGGCCCGCACCTTCCAGCGCCTGCGCTGGGCCGCGATGCCCGGGGCGCGCCGGCCCGTCGATCCGGTGTCGGGCACGCCCTGGCACCCGGATGCGGTGTGGGCGCAGCTGCGGCTGTCGTCCAAGTCGCACTGGGACGTGCCGGTGCGGACCCCGGCGGGGCGGCTGCACGTGCTCGCCTCGCACCCCACCCCGCCGGTGTTCGACGGTCCGGAAGACCGCAACGGCGCGCGCAATGCCGACGAGATCCGGCTATGGAGCGAGTATCTCTCGCACGGCGAGCGGCCGTGGCTCTGCGACGATGCCGGGCGCTGCGGCGGGCTGGAGCAGGCTGCGCGCTTCGTGATCCTGGGCGATCTCAACAACGACCCGGCCGACGGCGACGGCCGCCACGAGGCGATCCTGGAGCTGCTGCGGCATCCGCGCGTTCTGCCCCACGCCGCGCCCTCCAGCGAGGGCGCCGTGGCGGCCGCGCGGAACGCCCCGGCAGTCGCCGGGATGCGCCGCGGCGATCCGGCCAGCGCGACCGGCGATTTCGGTCCGGTCGGCCCGCTGCGGCTCGACTACGTGCTGCCGTCGACCGGCTGGGCGGTGGTGCGCAGCGGGGTGTTCTGGCCCGCGCCCGGCGCGCCGGCAGCGGCGATCGTCGACGGCACCGACCACCGCCTGGTGTGGGTGGACGTCAGGCCGCTCGCGGTCGGGACGGACTAGCGCACAGCGCGCGACCGGCGGCGGCCGCCTTCAGTCCAAGCGCCCGGCCGGCTATGCCTCCCCGGCGGTCGGCGCCCCCGCGACGGCGGCTGGCGCGGCGGTGCGCGGCCCGAAGCCGAAGCTGCCGTCGCTCTGGGTGGAGACGATCATCCGCACCATGCTGCCGGGCACCATGAGCTCGACGGTGACTTCACCGCCCTGCTCTGTGCGCCCGCGCAGGGTCATCTCGATCATCGCGCCGCCGGTGTCGATCTCGTCGCAGGC
This sequence comes from Luteimonas endophytica, assembly GCF_029887875.1. Lineage (GTDB taxonomy): Bacteria > Pseudomonadota > Gammaproteobacteria > Xanthomonadales > Xanthomonadaceae > Luteimonas > Luteimonas endophytica. The sequence continues at coordinate 126,380 of NZ_JARXRM010000043.1, read as the reverse complement.
CACGTGCGCGCCCATCCCGCTCTCGCGCAGGTAGGGTTTGATCGCCTCGCCCAGCGCTTCGAGCGCCTGCGGGTAGAAGAACACGGCATAGCCGTGGTGTGCGTTCATGCGAGCTCCCGGTTCGTGGTTCGATGCCGCCGGCGCGACGCCGCGCGCGCGATCGACGCAATGATGGCGTGGACGGGTCGCGCGGGCCGCGACCGCCGCCTGGCGGCTTGCGACACGCCCTAGCGCAGCGCGATCGAGATCGCCGCGGCGGCCTCGCGGGCGAGCCGACGAGCGTGGTCGATGTCGTCGCCGCGCGCCAGGGTCACGCCGACCCGGCGCTGGCCTTCGACCCGCGGCTTGCCGAACAGGCGCAGCGCCGAGTCCGGCGCGCGCAGCGCCGCCTCCACGTTGCCGAACACCGGCACCCCGCTGCCCTCGGCCAGCAGCGCGCAGGAGGCGGCGGGGCCGAGCTGGCGGATCGACGGCACCGGCAGGCCGAGGATCGCGCGCGCGTGCAGCGCGAACTGGCTCAGCTCCTGGGAGGCCAGGGTGACCAGGCCGGTGTCGTGCGGGCGCGGCGAGACCTCGGAGAACCAGACCTCGTCGCCGCCGACGAACAGCTCGACGCCGAACAGGCCCCAGCCGCCCAGGTCGTCGGTGATGCGGCGGGCGATCTCCTGGGCACGGGCCAGCGCCACGGCCGACATCGGCTGCGGCTGCCAGCTCTCGCGGTAGTCGCCATCGCGCTGCAGGTGGCCCACCGGTGCGCAGAAATCGGTGCCGCCGGCATGGCGCAGGGTGAGCAGGGTGATCTCGTAGTCGAAGTCGATGAAGCCCTCGACGATGGCGCGCCCCGCGCCGGCGCGGCCTCCGGTCTGGGCGTAGTCCCAGGCCCGGTCGACGTCGGCCTCGCCGCGGACCACCGACTGGCCCTTGCCTGAGGACGACATCACCGGCTTGACCACGCACGGCAGGCCGATCTCCCCCACCGCGGCGCGGTACTGCTCGCGGGTGTCGACGAACCGGTAGGGCGAGGTCGGCAGGCCGAGCGTTTCCGCCGCCAGCCGGCGGATGCCCTCGCGGTCCATGGTCAGCCAGGCCGCGCGCGCCGTGGGGATCACCCGGGTCCGGCTGCCGGCGGCGGCGAGCTCGCGCTCCAGCTCGACCAGGGTCGGGGTGTGGATGGCCTCGATCTCGGGGACCACCAGCGCCGGCCGCTCCTCGGCCACCAGCGCGCGCAGCGCGGCCCCGTCGAGCATGTCGAGCACGTGGCTGCGGTGCGCCACCTGCATGGCCGGGGCATCGGCGTAGCGGTCGGCGGCGATCACCTCCACGCCCAGGCGCTGCAGCTCGATCGCCACCTCCTTGCCCAACTCGCCCGAGCCCAGCAGCAGCACGCGGGTGGCGCCGGGGGACAGCGGGGTGCCGAGGTCGACCATGCGGGGCTCCGTCGCGAAGGGGCGGCCATTGTATTCGGGGTGGCCGCCCGGCCCCGGCTGCGCGCTGGGCACTTTACTGTCAGATATCATTCTGATATCAATATATCGACGCCCATGGGGGGCAGGAGAGTTCCGATGAAAGAGAACCCGATCCGTTCGCTGCCCGGCATCCCGGTGCTGCTGGCGCTGCTGGCCGTGCTGCTGGCGTGCGCCTATGCCATCTTCACCGTCGTGGTTCTCGGGGACGGCGGCGGACCCCGGGTCGCCGGCGCCGTCCTGGCCGGTGCGATCGCGGCGGCGTGCCTGGCCGGCCTGTACATGGTCGAGCCCAACCAGTCGGCCGTGCTGAGCCTGTTCGGCAAGTACGTGGGCACGGTGCACGACAACGGACTGCGCTGGAACAACCCCTTCTTCAGCAAGCGCAAGGTGTCGTTGCGGGTACGCAACTTCGAGAGCGGCAAGCTGAAGGTCAACGAGCTCGACGGCAGCCCGATCGAGATCGCCGCGGTGGTCGTGTGGAAGGTGGTCGATTCGGCCGAGGCGGTGTTCAACGTCGACGACTACGAGAGCTTCGTGCACATCCAGTCCGAAGCCGCGCTGAGGGCGATGGCGACCAGCTATCCCTACGACCAACACGAAGACGGCCAGATCTCGCTGCGCAGCCATCCGGCCGAGATCTCCGACCGCCTCAAGGAGCACCTGGACGAGCGCCTGACCTCGGCCGGGGTGGACGTGCTGGACGCGCGCATCAGCCACCTCGCCTACGCGCCGGAGATCGCCCACGCCATGCTGCAGCGGCAGCAGGCGAACGCGGTGGTCGCGGCGCGCGCGCGGATCGTCGCCGGCGCCTGCGGCATGGTCGAGATGGCGCTGGCCGAACTGCAGAAGAGCGGCGTGGTGGCGCTCGACGAGGAGCGCAAGGCGGCGATGGTCAGCAACCTGCTGGTGGTGCTGTGCGGAGACCGCGGCACCCAGCCGGTGGTCAACGCCGGATCGCTGTACTGAGCCGGCGATGCCCGACGGCCTGCTCCTGCCGATGATCGTCGCCGCCAGCAGCCTGCCGGCTTTCCTGGCCGCGCGTGCGTTCGGCGCCGACCGCCCGCGGCTCGCCAGGCTGATGCGGCTGGTCGGGGTGGCGATTCTCGCCGGGGCGGTCGGCCTGGCCTGGGCCGGCGGCGACCGCGGCCGGGTCGTGGCCGTCGCCGTGGTCCTGGCGCTGGCGGTCAATGGCCTCGGCCTGGCGGTGCTGGTCGACGCGCTGCGCTCCAGGCGGGGAGGCGGGCGGCATTGAGCCTGAAGAAGAGCTATCCGCTGCGCATCAACGCGGAGATCCTCGCGGCGGTGCAGCGCTGGTCCGACGACGAGCTGCGCAGCCTCAATGCACAGATCGAGTACGTGCTGCGCGAGGCGCTGCGCAGGGAAGGACGCCTGCCGCGCCCCTCGGAACCGGCCGACCCCGGCGACCGGCGCTGACGGTCGCTCGCCCGCCGCGGGACGGCCGCAGGGAAACCCGACCAAAGGAGCATCGAAATGACTCGTTGGGATCACCAAGCCATCGAGACGGAGGACGCCCCATGCTGCACATCGTTGCCCTGATCGAGCGGCGCTTTCCGCGCCACGCCCGGGCCATCGTCGCCTCGCTGCTGCTGGCCTGCGCGCTGGCGCTCGCCGCCGGCCTGCTGCTGGCGACGCAGGGCGCCGGCTGATGGACCCCGCCCTGCAGCTCGAACCGGCGTCGGCGCGCACCCGCCAATGGTGGAACGTCCTGGCGCTGGCGCTGCCGCTGGCGGCGATCGGGGTGGCGGTGGCCCTGGCCGCGACCGTCGATCCGCCCGAGCGGCTGATCGGCGGCAGCGTCCCGCTCACCGCGGCCCTGGTGGGCGGCGGGGCGGCGCTGGTCACCGTGGCGGTCTGGTGGGGGATCGGCCGAAGGCTGCGCCGCCATTGCCTGCGCGTGGGCCCGGATGGGCTGGAGATCCTCACCACGTTCTATCGACAGCACCTGGGCCTGGAGGAACTGGAACTCGAGCAGGCGCGCGTCGTGGACCTCGGGGAACGCGGCGAGTTCAGGCCGATGCTCAAGACCAATGGCACCGCCCTGCCCGGTTTCCAGAGCGGCTGGTTCCGGCTGCGCAACCGCGACAAGGCGTTCGTCGCGCGTGCGGGCGGGGGCCGCGTGCTGCTGCTCCCGACCACCCGCGGCCATGTCCTGCTGCTGCAGCCGCGCCAGCCCCGCGCGCTGCTGGAACGGCTGCGTGAACTGGCCGCCGGCGCCCGGCACGGATAGGCTGCGCCGATGCGCCCACCACCGGACCTGCTGCTCAACACCCCGGACATCGAGCTGTGGCCGGCGCGGCTGCTGCGCCCCGGCGACAGCCGCGAGGCGCGCATCCTCGCCCGCGCGCGCCGGGTGCTGCGCCGCAAGCGCGACGGCCGCCCCCTCGCCGCGGAGCTGGCGGAGGGCATGACCGGCCTGATGCCGGGCTGGCACCGCGAAGCGGGCGTCGCGCAGGCGCTGGCCGCGCTCGAGCCGGCGCCGCGCCGCGGCGGCGGCGCCGGGCGCGTCCCGACGCTGCCGATGCGCCGCCTGCGCGAGCGCCTGGCGCGGCTCGGCATCGATCCCGACGCCTACGCCACCCGCACCGGGCTGGAGCTGGTCGCGGAGCCCGCCTGGCTGCGGTTCGCCGGCCTCGACGGATTCCGCCGGCCGCTGTGGCTGCACGAGGCGGCGGCGCGCGCCNNNATGCGCGATGCGGCCAGGCGCGACGGGGTGGCGCTGGAGGCGATCTCCGGCTATCGCAGCCACGACTACCAGCTCGGCATCTTCGAGCGCAAGCGCGCCCGCGGGCAGCACGTGACTGAGATCCTGCGGGTCAACGCGGCGCCCGGCTACAGCGAGCACCATTCCGGGTTGGCCCTCGATCTCGGCACCCCGGGCGCGCCCCCGGCGGAGGAGTCGTTCGAGCGCACCGCGGCGTTCGCCTGGCTGCGTGCCCATGCCGCCGCCCATGGCTTCGCGATGAGCTACCCGCGCGACAACCCCCACGGCATCGTCTACGAACCCTGGCACTGGCGGCTGTTGCCGCCCTGACGCGCCCGCGGCCGCGGGTTCCGAGGCTACTCCTGGGAGCGTTTCGTCGGCGCGCCGGCACCGGCGGCCGAATCGGCGATCTTCCACAGGTACAGGCTGGCGTAGGTGCGGTACGGCGCCCAGCGTTCGCCGCGCGCCAGCAGTTCCTTCGGCGTCGGCATCGTTTCCCGACGGTCGACGATCTGCGCGCCCTTGCGCACGCCCAGGTCGTCGACCGGCAGCACGTCGGGGCGCCCGAGCCGGAACATCAGCATCATTTCCACGGTCCAACGGCCGATCCCGCGGACCGGCACCAGCGCGGCGACGATCTCGTCCTGGTGCAGCACCGACATCCGCCGCAGCGTGGGAATTTCCCCCCGCAGCTCGCGTGCCGCCAGGTCGCGCAGCGCGAGCGTCTTGTTGCCGGACACGCCGCAGGCGCGCAGCGTGGCGTCGTCGATCCCCGCCAGGGTGTCGGCGTGCAGGCGCCGGCTGCCGATCGCCGCCTCCACCCTGCCGACGATGGTCGCCGCGGCCTTGCCGCTCAGCTGCTGGTAGAGGATCGCGCGCGCCAGCGCATCGACCGGATCGAACGGCCGGCGCCAGCGCGGCTCGGGTTCGAGATAGCCGATCCTCTCCATCCAGCGTCCCAGCCGGCGGTCGCGCGCCGACAGGTGCGCGTGCGCGGCAGCGGTATCGAACCCGCGCCGATGGCGGGGCATCAGCCGGGACTCCGCTGGCGCAGGAAATCCGCGGCCAGCAGCAGCCAGCCGGCGATCATCAGCATGCCGCCCAACGGGGCGGCCGGGGTCGGCCAGCGAAACAGGACCGCTCCGGCCAGGCTGCCGCAGAACAGCGACACCCCGGCCAGCAGCAGCGCCAGCGCGGCGCTGCCGGCGCGCCCGCGCCGCCGCGGCGCGAGCGCCGCGAGCGCGACGCCGTGACCGAACGCGTACAGCGCCGCGGTCTGCATCCGTACCTGATCGGCCCCCTCCAGCCCGTGCGCCGCCCAGGCCGACAGGCCGACGGCCATCGCCGCGGCGGCGGCACCGGCGGCGGCGAGCGGAGATCGGCTGGCCGCGTGCACCCGGCTCATGGCGTCAGGAGCCCCAACGCGGCACGCCGCACCCCGGGGGTGCGGCGTGCCGTGGTCCGGAACGCAAGCGACGGCAAGCGCCGTCCTACTGCTTGAGGTTCCAGAACACCTCGTACTCGCCATCCTGGGTGAACGCCGCGTCGATGCCGTCGATGTAGATCTCGTAGGGACGGCCGACCGCCTCGTGGCCCTGGGTCATCGCCCAGGCCCGCAGCGCGTTGCGCACGTTCTCCAGCTCGGCCATGTAGCCGGTGTAGCGGCCCTTGGCGACTAGGCTCGGCTCGCTGCGAACGTACTCGACCGGGCCGAGCAGCTCCAGATCCTGCAGCTCCTCGCCCTCGGCGGCGACCACCGGGACCGGGGTGTTGTCGAGCACGCGCTCGCCCTCCGCCTCGCCGTCCTCGCTCTGCGCGGCGTCTTCATCGGCGGCCTCGTCGTCCTGGGTCTCGGCCTGGTCCTCGCCGTTCCCGTCGTCGCCATCGCGCTGGCGGCGCACCGGCTGCACCACGTCGAAGGTGTAGGTTTCGCGGCCGAGCTCGGTGGAGACGATCCGCATCGGACCGGCCGCCTCCAGGTCGTTGGCGGCCATGGTGCGGTTGATCCACTCCATGTTGGCTTCCATCGAATCCTGGATCTTCTGGTTGTTGCGCTCGATCGCGCCGGCCTTGACCACCAGCAGGTCCTCGGCGGGGCGCTCCTCGGTGGTCATCCCGCGCAGGGTGGTGCCCTCGGTCGCGTAGTCCACGTTGGGCACCGAGGCGAGCATGTTGGACAGCCGGCGCAGCCCCAGCTGCATGTTGTCGCCGACGTTGCGGCTGACGTACAGGCCGGCGTAGCGGCCGATCAGGTCCCAGCCGTACTCGACGTGGTAGGTCTGGGTGATCTCCATGTTGCGGCCGCCGCGCCCGGTGGGACGCAGGGTGAACACCGTTCTCTTGTCGCTGCCGCGGTGCTCGTCGGTGATGGCGATCTCGACGCGCTCGCGCGGCTCGGAGGCGACGATCTCCCAGCTGCCGTCGCCGATGTTGCGATTGTCCGAGCTGAAGTCGAGGCGGGCGCCCACGCCCTCGTCCGGGCCGGAGCGGTTGAGCTCGATGGCCGGGTCCTGGAGCACCATCGGATGCCAGTCGTCGAACCGGCGGAAGCTGTTGATCGTGTCGAAGACGATCGTCTGGCGGCGGTTGGTCTCCACCTGTTCCACCAGGTTGCGCTCGGACGGCAGCAGCACGCCGACCACCACGAAAAGCACCGCCACAATCACCAGCGAAATCAGAAGCTCAAGCAAACGGGTCATTCAGGGTTCTCCAGGACCGGACCCGACCTTGCCGGGCGCAGGTCGGCAATCGTAGCAACTTGTGCCGTCACGGGCGAGCAAGCCGCGCACGGTAGCACGGCCCACGCGAAGCGCCCATCCCCGCATGGCCCGATGACGCGGCGGTGACGGCGCACCGACGCATTCGCCGCGGCCCATCCGCCGTCCCGCCTGCGCTCGCGGCTCGCCCCGCCCCCGGCGATCCCGGGCGGCAGGTGTCCGCGGGACAATGCCGCTCAGACCAGCTTGAGCTCGAACGCCTTGAGCACCGCACGGGTCCGGTCGCGGACCCCGAGCTTGGACAGGATGTTCGACACGTGGTTCTTGATCGTGCCCTCGGCGACCCCGAGGGAATTGGCGATCTCCTTGTTGGAGAAGCCCCCCGCCATCAGCCGCAGGATCTCGGTCTCGCGGTCGGTCAGCGGATCCGGGCGGTCGAGGCTGACGAACTCGTTGCGCATGTGCTCCAGACCGGAGAGCAGCCGCTGGGTCATCGCCGGCTGCACCAGCGATCCGCCGCCGGCCACGGTGCGGATCGCCCCCACCAGCTGCTCCAGCGACACGTCCTTGAGCAGGTACCCCTTGGCCCCCGCCTTCAGCCCGGCCAGTACCAGCTGGTCGTCGTCGAAGGTGGTGAGGATGATGGTCGGCGGCAGCTGCCCGAGCCGCGACAGGTTCTGCAGCGCCTCCAGCCCCGACATCACCGGCATGCGCATGTCCATCAGCACCACGTCCGGCGCGGCCTGGGGTACGACCTCCATCGCCTGCTTGCCGTCGCCGGCTTCGGCCACCACCTCGATGCCGTCGTCGAGCGCCAGCAGCGAGCGGATGCCCTGCCGCACCAGCGTTTGGTCGTCCACCAGACATACGCGGATCATCGCCTTCTCCCGTTGCTCGTCACTCGCCTCGCGGCGTTCATTGTCCTGCCGCCAGCGCCAGCGGCTCGGCCGGCTCGCGTAGCGGCATCAGGATGTGCAGTGCGAAGCCCTGCCCCGGCGCGGTTTCTATCTCCACGCTGCCGCCATAGGCCGCGAGCCGCTCGCGCATGCCGCGCAGGCCGTTGCCGATGGCGGCGATCTCGGCGCCGCGCCCGTCGTCGCGCGCGTCCAGCCGCAGCATCCCGCGGGTCACACTGTAGCCGAGCCACAGCCGGCCGGCCTCGGCGTGGCGCACGGTGTTGGTGATGATCTCCTGGGTGCAGCGCAACAGCACGTGCGCGCGCTCGGCGTCGTCGATCAGGAACGGCTCCGGCAGATCCATGTCCACCCGCAGGCCCGGCACGTTCTCGGCCAGCGGGCGAAGCGTGGCCACCATGTCGATGGCGTCGTCGTCGCGCAGCTGGCTCACCGCCTCGCGAACGTCGCTGAGCAGCAGCTTGGCCAGGGTATGGGCCTGGCTCACGTGCTCCTGCGCCGCGCCGCCGGTCAGGTGGTTGGCGACTTCCAGGTTGAGGCTGAGCGCGGTCAGGTGGTGGCCCAGCAGGTCGTGCAGCTCGCGCGAGATGCGGGTGCGCTCGTTGACGCGGACGCTCTCGGCCAGCAGCGCGCGGGTGGCGCGCAGCTCCGAGTTGAGCCGGCGCTGCTCGTCGCGAGCCTGGGTCTGCTGCCTCGCCACCAGCCCGGTGACGAAGGCGAAGCCGGTGAAGCCGACGTACAGGCCGGCCTGCAGCACCGCTTCGCCCCAGGAGAAGTCGAAGCCGCGCACGTACACCGGCACGATCACCAGCTCGCACAGCACCAGCAGCGCGACCCCGGCCCACAGCGGCAGCAGCCACGGAAGCACGCAGGCCACCACCATCAGCAGGATGCTGCCCAGCCCGCTCTGGCTGTAATAGCTGATCGCGATCGCGCTGGCGGCGAGCAGCAGCACCAGGCCGTGGTCGACCGCGGTGATGCGGCGTTCGCCCAGGCTGCGGGTCAGCCAGGCGTAGCAGAAGCCGAACATGGCCCAGGCCACCCACACCCGCCAGCGCCCGATCGCCAGCGCCGACTCCTCCGCCACCGTCACCTGGTCCACCGGCAGCAGGGTCAGCATCACCAGCGGAAGCCCGATGACGCCCCAGGTGAACATGCCGGCGTAGCGCAGCAGACGGTTGTGGTTCAGGTGCGCGATCATGGCGGGGCGTGTGGAGACCTGGGCGGCGCGAACGCGGGACGGACCCCGGGGGGCCGGCACGGCAGGCTGCGCGCGCCGCCCCGATGGTAGGCGCAAATGCACCCTCGCGGGCCCACCAGAAGTCATGCCGGCAAGTCGCCGAGGCCCGCCCGGCATGCGATAATCCCCGTTCCGCAGGCGCGCCCGGACGGCCCGGCCGCGGCGAGCCGCGGCCACCCCCGTGTGCATGCAAGCGAGGAAGTCAGGCAATGTCGATCGTCATCCGCGACGTGCGCGAGCACGAGCTGGATTCCATCCTCGCCCTCAACAACGCCGCTGGCCCGACCATCCTGCCGCTGGACGCTTCCCGCCTGAAGCGTTTCTTCGATACCGCCGAGTACTTCAGGGTCGCCGAGCGCGACGGCAACCTGACCGGCTTCCTGGTCGGTTTCGGCTCCGATTCTAGCCACGACAGCAGCAATTTCCGCTGGTTCGCCCGCCAGTACGGGGCGTTCTTCTACATCGACCGCATCGTGGTCGCCAGCCGCCGCCGCGGCGGCGGCGTCGGCCGGGCGTTCTACGCCGACGTCCAGAGCTATGCCGAGGTGCGCTACCCGCTGCTGGCCTGCGAGGTCTTCATCGAGCACGACAACGATCCGGCGCGGCTGTTCCACGGCGCTTTCGGCTTCCACGAGGTCGGCCAGCACGTCATGCCCGAGACCGCCGTGCGCGCCTCGATGCTCACCAAGGAGCTGTGCAGCTACGCCTGGGTGCGCGAACGCTACGGCGATGCGCTTCCCGATACCCCCTGGCTGCGGCGCACCCGGCACCTGCCCGGTCCGGCGCAGCGCTCGACGGGGACCTGAGCGTGGCGGCCAGTCCGGATTACGAGCCCGCGGGGGAACTGAAGTTCGGCCAGGTCGGCATCGCCAACCTGCGGGTGCGCACCCTCGATCCCGACCGGCTGGCCGCGGAGATGCGCGACCGGGTCAGGCGCGCCCCCAACCTGTTCGCCCGGGCCGCGGTGGTGATCGACTTCGGCGGCCTGGCCGCCACTCCGGACGCCGCCAGCGCCCGCGCCCTGCTCGAGGCCCTGCGCGGAGCAGGGGTGCTGCCGGTGGCGCTCGCCTGGGGGAGCAACGACAACGGCCGCCTGGCCGAGGAGATCGGGCTGCCGCTGCTGGCCAAGTTCCGCGCCCAGTACGAGCGCGACGGCGGCGCCGCCCCGGCCCCTGCGCCCGAGCCCGCCCGCCCCGCAGCGTCAGCACCCGCCGCCCCGGGCCCGGTCGCGCCCGCCGCGGCGGGCACCCCGCAGCCGGGCCTGGTGCAGGCCGGCGCGGTCCGCTCCGGCCAGCAGATCTACGCCGACAGCCGCGACCTGACCGTGCTGGGCGCGGTCGGCGCCGGCGCCGAGGTGCTCGCCGACGGCTCGATCCACATCTACGGCCCGCTGCGCGGGCGCGCCCTGGCGGGCGCGCAGGGCAATCCCCGGGCGCGCATCTTCTGCCGCGTGTTCCAGGCCGAGCTGGTCGCCGTCGCCGGGCACTACAAGGTGCTCGAAGACATTCCCCGCGAACTGCACGGCAAGGCGGTGCAGGTCTGGCTGGAAGCCGAAGAACTCAGGATCGCCGCGCTGGACTGAAGGACGTGATTCGTGATTGGTGATTCGTGATTTGATGGAAGCCCAGCCTCCGCAGCGAATCGTCAGCTCCCGAGCCCAAGCTGCGAATCACCAATCACCAATCACGAATAACGGAGAAAGACATTGGCCGAAATCATCGTAGTCACGTCCGGCAAGGGCGGCGTCGGCAAGACCACCACCAGCGCCAGCCTCGCCAGCGGCCTCGCCCGGCGCGGCAAGAAGGTCGCGGTGATCGATTTCGACGTCGGGTTGCGCAACCTCGACCTGATCATGGGCTGCGAGCGCCGGGTGGTCTACGACTTCGTCAACGTCGTCACCGGCGAGGCTTCGCTGCGCCAGGCGCTGATCAAGGACAAGCGCTTCGACAACCTGCACGTGCTGGCCGCCTCGCAGACCCGCGACAAGGACGCGCTGACCAAGGAGGGCGTGGAGCGCGTGCTGAAGGAACTGGGCGACGACGGCTTCGACTACATCGTCTGCGACTCGCCGGCCGGCATCGAGAAGGGTGCGTTCCTGGCGATGTACTTCGCCGACCAGGCGGTGGTGGTGGTCAACCCCGAAGTGTCGTCGGTGCGCGATTCGGACCGGATCCTCGGCCTGCTGGCGTCGAAGACCCGCCGCGCCGAGAACGGCGAGCGGGTCAAGGAGTTCCTGCTGCTGACCCGCTACAGCCCATCCCGCGTGGGCACCGGCGAGATGCTCTCGATCGGCGACGTGGAGGAGGTGCTGGGCCTGAAGACCATCGGGGTGATTCCCGAATCGCCGGACGTGCTCAACGCCTCCAACAAGGGCGAGCCGGTGATCCTCGACATGGAATCCAACGCCGGCCAGGCCTACGACGACGCCGTCGCCCGGCTGATGGGCGAGGAACGCCCGATGCGCTTCACCCAGCCGGAAAAGAAGGGATTCTTCAACAAGATCTTCGGGGGCTGAGGGCATGGGGCTTTTCGACTTCCTCAAGACCAAGAAGAACACCGCGTCGATCGCCAAGGAGCGCTTGCGCATCATCGTCGCGCAGGAGCGCAGCAGCCGCGGCGCGCCCGACTACCTGCCGATGCTCCAGCGCGAGCTGCTCGAGGTGATCCGCAAGTACGTCAGCGTCGACGCCGAGGCGGTGAAGGTGGATCTGGTGAAGGACGGCGCCCACGACGTGCTCGACATCTCGGTGTCGCTGCCGGACGAACGCGCCTCCACGGCCTGAACGCGGCCGCCCCCGACCCGCGCCTCCCCGGACGCACCGCAACGTGACCATCGCGCATCGCATCCCGGCCGAAGCCGCGGACACCCCGGCCGCCGCGCCGCAGGCGAGTTCCGGTTCCGCCGTGCTGGCGAGCCGGTCCGAGGCGGCCCCGCCGGTACCGGTGCTGCGCCTGGCCGACCTCGGCTTCGAGGCCGCCGCGGCGCTGCTGCGGCGCCACGGGCTGGTCCTGCACCTCGTTGCCGACGGCGCTCCGATCCCGGGCAGCTACTGGGGCGAGCCGGAGGCCGGCGTGATCGCCAGCCAGGTCCACGCCCGCGCCGACACGCCGCTGCACTCGCTGCTGCACGAGGCCTGCCACCTGCTCGTGCTGCCGCCCGAACGCCGCGCCCTGGTGCACACCGACGCCACCGACTCGGTGGCCGAGGAGGACGCCGCCTGTTACCTGCAGATCCTGCTCGCCGACGCGCTGCCCGGTGTCGGGCGCGCGCGGCTGATGGCCGACATGGATGCCTGGGGATACAGCTTCCGCCTCGGCAGCGCGCGCGCCTGGTTCGAGCGGGACGCCGAGGACGCGCGCCTCTGGCTGCAACAGCGCGGCCTGCTGCCGGGAGCGGCCTGAGCGCAGCCGCGCACGGCTCCGCAAGGCGATCACAGGCGGGAAAGCAAGGGCCGCTGCGCACTTGCGGGCGCCACGGCAGCGCTCTAGCCTGCCCGTTCCGCCTCTCGCCGCCCCGTTCAGGAATTCGCCGTGCTGAATCCGCGCAGACTCTGGGTCCTCGCCATCGCCGCCTGCCTGGCGCTCTCCGCCTGCAAGCGCGAGGCCGCCCCCGCTACCGATCCGTCGGTCCCCGAGAACGAGACCGCCGACGAGTTCATCGCCCGGGTCAACGACGAGTTGCGCGCGATGTATCCGGAGTTGAGCGCGGCCCAGTGGCTCTCCTCCACGTACATCAACGACGACAGCCAGCTGCTCGCCGCCAAGGCCAACGAGCGCTGGCTGACCGCGCTCAACGGCTGGATCGCGCAGGCGCGGCGCTTCGAGGGCCAGGACATGTCGCCGGCCACCGCGCGCGCGATCAACCTGCTGAAGCTGAGCACCGCGATGCCGGCGCCGCGCGACCCGGAGCGGCTGGCCGAGCTGACCCGCATCGCCACCCGCATGGAGGGCATGTACGGCGCCGGTGCGTATTGCGTGGGCGAAGGCGAGGACGAGCGCTGCCGTCAGCTGGGCGAACTCGAGGAGGTGCTGCGCAGCAGCCGCGACCACGACGAGCAGCTGGACGCCTGGCGCGGCTGGCACTCGATCGCGCAGCCGATGCGCAAGGACTACGTGCGCTTCGTCGAACTGGTGAACGAGGGCGCACGCGACATGGGCTTCGCCGACGCCGGCGAGATGTGGCGCTCCGGTTACGACATGAGCCCGGGCGAGATCGCCGCCGAGACCGATCGCCTCTGGGGCCAGGTGAAGCCGCTCTACGAGCAGCTGCATTGCTACGCCCGCACCCGCCTGGAAGCCGAGTACCCGGATCGCGGCTCGATCGACGGACTGCTGCCGGCGCACCTGATGGGCAACATGTGGCAACAGGACTGGAGCAACCTCTGGGACATCCTGCAGCCTTACGGCAACGCCGGCAGCCTCGACGTGAGCGGCGCCCTGGACGCACGGTTCCGCGAGGGTCTGAACCGGCGCCTGGCGGCCGCGCAGGGGCTGCCGGACGCCGCCGCCCGGGTCGAGATCGACCGTCGCGCCCAGGCCGACATCGCCGCGTCCATGACCCGCCGCGCCGAGGACTTCTACACCTCGCTCGGGATGCCCGAACTGCCTGCCTCCTTCTGGGAGAAGAGCATGCTGATCAAGCCGCGCGACCGCGACGTGGTCTGCCATGCCAGCGCCTGGCCGATGGACATGGCCGACGACGTGCGCATCAAGATGTGCATCCAGCCCAACGAGGAGGACTTCACCACCGTCTACCACGAGCTGGGCCACGTCTATTACTACATGGCCTACAAGGACCAACCGCCGCTGTTCCAGAATGGCGCCCACGACGGTTTCCACGAGGCCATCGGCGACACCATCGTGCTGGCGATGACCCCGCAGTACCTGTCCACCATCGGCCTGGTCGAGGAGCAGCAGCAGAGCCAGGCCGCGCTGATCAACTCGCAGATGCGCATGGCGCTGTCGAAGGTGGCGTTCCTGCCGTTCGGGCTGATGATCGACCGCTGGCGCTGGGGCGTATTCGACGGCTCGATCCCCCCGGAGCACTACAATAGCGCCTGGTGGAACCTCAAGGCGCAGTACCAGGGCGTGGCCCCGATGGAGGCGCGCGGCGAGGAGTTCTTCGATCCGGGCGCCAAGTACCACGTGCCGGGCAACACCCCGTACACCCGCTATTTCCTCTCGCACATCCTGCAGTTCCAGTTCTACAAGGCGCTGTGCGACGCCTCCGGGTTCGACGGTCCGCTGTACGAGTGCAGCTTCTACGGCGACGAGGCCGCGGGGGAGAAGTTCTGGTCGATGCTGGGCAAGGGCGCCAGCCAGCCCTGGCAGCAGACGCTCGAGGAGCTGACCGGCACCCGTTCCATGGACGCCGCCGCGGTGCTCGAGTATTTCGCGCCGCTGCAGGCCTGGCTGGAATCGCAGAACGAGGGCCAGGCCTGCGGCTGGCCGGCTCCCGCGCCAGCGACCGCGCAAACCCCGTAGCGGGGCGCGCCGCGCGGCCCGGGGTCGGCCGGCGCGCCGGCAGGAGCGCCGGCCGCGGCCGCGAAGGCCGCGGGTCGCCCCGGCCGGCCGGCAGCGGTTCCCGGCGTGCCGAGCCCGCCGGCCTTCGCGTGCATGGCACGCTCCTGTGGCGCGCGGGCGTCGTCCCGAAGCGACTCCGCGCCGCCTACATGTGGTCGGTCGGCTCCAGGCCCGCGGGCGATTTCGCGCAGGCCGGGCGGGTCCGGTCGCGACGGAGCTCCCAGCGCCAGAACAGCCAGCCCACCGCCAGGAACAGCGCCGCGGTGAGCGCCAGCGACATGCCGCTGCCGCTCACCAGCGGCGACAGCATCCCGGCGACGATGGCGTTGAGCACCAGCCCGGTGAACGCCTGCAGCGACGAGGCCGAGCCGCGCTGGCGCGGGTACATGTCCAGGATCGCCAGGGTCACGATCGGGAACACCAGCGCGATGCCGAACGCATTGAGGATCATCGGCAGCACCGCCCAGGGGACGGTCGGCGCGTCCACCAGCATGTAGTAGCCGATGTTGGCGGCGATCGCCACGCCGCTGCAGGCGAAGCCGATGTTGGCCAGCCGGGTGCCGCTGATGCGCCCGGCCGCCCGCCCCGCCACCCACGACCCCACCAGCATGCCGCTGATCATCGGAATGAAGAACCAGCCGAACTGGTCCTCGCGCAGCCCCAGCAGGTCCATCACGAACGCCGGCGCCGAGGCGATGAACAGGAACAGCGCCGAGAAGTTGAACGCCCCCGCCGCCGCCAGCCGCTGGAAGCGCGGATTGGTGAAGATCGCCACATAGTCGCGCAGCAGCCGGCGCGGCACCAGCGTGCCGCGCGCCTCGCGCGGATGGGTCTCCGGCAGCCACGCCCAGGTCGCCGCCAGCAATGCCAGCGAGAACAGCACCAGGAACCAGAAGATCGCCGGCCAGCGCTCCCAGCCCAGGATCCAGCCGCCGATCACCGGCGCGATCGCCGGGGCGATGCTGAAGATCATCATCACCTGGCTCATCAGCCGCTGCGCGTCGTCGCCCTGGTAGACGTCGCGGATCACCGCCCTGCCGACGATCAGCCCCACCCCGGCCGACAGCCCCTGCAGCGCGCGAAACGCCAGCAGCGTGCCCAGGTCCGTGGCCAGCGCGCAGCCCACCGAGGCGCCCGTGAACACCACCAGCCCGCCAAGGATCACGCTGCGCCGGCCCACCGCGTCGGACAGCGGCCCATGCACGATGCTCATCAGCGCATACGCCACCAGGTAAACACTGATGGTCTGCTGCATCGCCAGCTTGTCGGCGCCGAAATCCCCGCCGATCTGCGCGAAGGCCGGGAAGATGGTGTCGATCGAGAACGGCCCGAACATCGCCAGCCCGGCCAGCAGCCAGGCCAGGCGGCGCCCCGGCCTGGACGGTTCGCGCGCGGCGCCGGTCACGCCGTCGCCCGCGGCGCGCGGGGCGAGCCCTTCGGCTCGACCGCCCGCATGCGCTCGGCCTGGCGCACGCGCACCACCACGCGGTCGCGGCGCAGGAGGTGAAGCGGCGGTGCGGTCATGGGCGACTCATCGTGCGGGCCGGAGTGGCGCAGTTTAAGCCTTGGGGTGCATGGACGCCGGATGGGCGCCGCCGCCGCCGGCGCTGCGCCATGTCCCAGCGGCCCATCGCGGCGAAAGCCTCGGCCGGGGCGCGCCGGCGATCGACCTCCCGCATCGTGCAGGACCGCGCCGGCCTTCGCGGCCTTCGCGTCCCTGGCTCCTGGGGGATCGTCTCACGGCGGCAGCGAGAGCTCCGCATTCCCGTACTGCGAGCGCAGCGGCCGGCCGAGGATGAAGTCCGCCATCAGTCGGAAATAGCCCGCAGGCTGGCGGGTCGACAGCCGCTCGCCGTCGGCGCCGGTCTCGAATTCGTACATCCCGTGGTCGGCGTGTGGAAACAGCGCGGTGACAATGGGCTTGCCGTCGCGCTGCAGCCGTGCCAGCCGGTGCAATGTCTCGCCGGGCGGCGCATCGCGGTCCTGGCCGCCCAGCGCCCAGAGTTGCGGAACGTCCAGCGTCTCCAGCACCGGCATGGGGTCGTACTGCGCGGGAATGCCGTACACCAGCTGCGGGGCTTGCCTGCGGACGGTGGCTTCGTCGTTGCCGAGCAGGTACCAGGTGAAGTTGCCGCGCACCGCCGGGTACCAGGATTCCTCGCCGTATTTCGCCTTCGCCGCTTCCAGCTGCTCGAAACCTTCGGTGAACCCACTCTCGATCACCCGCGCGGTGGCGTCGGCGACCTCCATGGCGCCGGCTGTGGCCTCGGGGCCGAAGCCGCCGCGTTGCATGTCGAAGGCGATCGCCTCGCGGTCCTCCTCGAGCGGCGAGACCGCCAGGCCGAAGCTGACGATGACGAAGTCCACCGGTTCGATGCGCGCCGCCAGCGGCGCCACCCAGCCGCCCTGGCTGCCGCCCTGGTAGCCGACGCGCCCGGCGCGCGCCCCGGCCAGGCGCCGCGCCTCGCGCATCGCGTGGATGGCGTCGATCGCCAGGGTCAGGTAGTCCTGCGTGTAGCGACCCTCCGAGGCACCGGTGCCGCGCTTGTCGTAGGCGAACACGCCGATGCCGGCGCTGGCGAATTCGCGCTGCAGGGAATAGCGCTGCAGTGCCGAGTCGCGCTCGGCGCCATGCACCAGTACCACCAGCGGCACCGTGTCCTCGCCGGGCGGTAGTGTCAGCCGTCCGGCGAGGGCGACGCCGCTGCCCCGGAAGCGGGTGTCGATGTGCTCCAGCGGTACCCGGTGCCCGGCCGTCTTGTCGAAACGGACGCCGCCGCGCTCGCAATCGCTGAACGACACGCGGTGTCCGTCCGGCCGCTCCGTCCACCCCAGGGTGCTGGTCCAGGTGCCATCGTCCTGCGGCGCGAGCGCGCCGGTGCGGCCGTCCGTGGTGCGCCACCGCAGCTGGCCCCCGGCGCCGGGGCCGATGTCGAGCATCTCGCCGTTGTCCAGCCGGTAGCTGCCCACTTCGCACTGCAGCGGCGGGTCCGAGGCCAGCGCCTGCGCGGCCAGCAGCGCGCCTGCGAGCGCGAGGGCGCCCAGCCATGATCCCGCCGAACGCATCCGTCCTTTCAAGTCCACAGCCTCTGCTTCAGTCGCGATGGCCGCAGCCTCGCATGCCTGCCGATACCGCACCACCGGCAGCCGACCAATGCCCCGGATGCGGCGCCGAAGCGCGACCAGGCGGGCGCGAACGCCGTGGACACGGTTCGCCGGCCGTGCATGCAAGACGCGGCGGCGCCGTTCGCCGAGAATCGAGCCGCCCGCGAAAGCGGTCCATGGCCGCCAAGGCCGCGGGTGGCTCCGGGCGAGATGGCGATGAGTCCGGGCATGGGTGGCCGCGCGGGCTTGCGCGTGCATGCCACGCTCCTCCCCGGGTACGCCCCTCGTTTTTCGGTTGCGGGGCAGCCGCTGAACACGGGGGCGGGAGAGCCGGCGCGGCGGGCGCCGGAACGCCTATAATCGTCCCCGCTACACCCCCCGACGGGAGAAGCGGGCCCCGCCCACCGGGCGCCCGCTGCCGAAGGCGCAACGCCCGTAATCGCTCAGGCCCACGTACCGCCGGCGGGGACAACTCTGGAGAGACCGGTCGAATCCGGCGCCGAAGGTGCATGGGAGGGGCTCGAAGCCCGTCCCGAACTCTCAGGCAAAAGGACAGAGGGGCGTCCTGCGTGCAGCCGCACGCGGCCCTTCCGCGCCCGCCAGAGTCCGAACCATGCCCGAAGCCACCTCCCTGCGCTCGCTCGAGCAGCACGACGCGTTCATCGCCCGCCACATCGGTCCCAACGATGCCGAGATCGCGCACATGCTCGGGGCGGTCGGCTTCGATTCGCTGGAGTCGCTCACCGACGCGATCGTGCCGGGCTCGATCCGCACCCGCGAGCCGCTGGATCTGCCCGAATCGGTGACCGAGGAGGAGGCGCTGGCGCGGATCCGCCAGCTGGCCTCGCGCAACCGGGTGTTCCGCAGCTTCATCGGCCAGGGCTACTACGGCACCCACGTGCCCAACGTCATCCTCCGCAACATTCTCGAAAACCCGGCCTGGTACACCGCCTACACCCCCTACCAGGCGGAGATCTCGCAGGGCCGGCTGGAGGCGCTGATCAATTTCCAGACCATGTGCGCGGACCTGACCGGCATGGAGATCGCCAACGCCTCGCTGCTGGACGAGGCGACCGCCGCGGCCGAGGCGATGACCCTGGCGCGGCGCATGTCGAAGGCGAAGTCGCAGCTGTTCTTCGTCTCGGCCGGGGTGCACCCGCAGACCATCGAGGTGCTGCGCACCCGCGCCGAGCCGCTCGGCATCGAGCTGCTGATCGGCGAGGACGACCGCGCCGTGGAGGCCGATGCCTTCGGCGTGCTGCTGCAGTACCCGGATACCCTCGGCCGCGCCGGCGACCATGCCGCCCTGGCCGAGGCCGTGCACGCGCGCCACGGGGTGGTCTGCGTCGCGGTGGACCTGCTGGCGCTCACCCTGCTCAGGCCGCCGGGCGAGTGGGGTGCAGACATCGTGGTCGGCAACACCCAGCGCTTCGGCGTGCCGTTCGGCTTCGGCGGGCCGCACGCGGCCTTCATGGCCTGCCGCGACGCCTACAAGCGCTCGATGCCCGGCCGGCTGATCGGCGTCTCGATCGACGCCGCGGGCAATCCGGCCTACCGCCTCGCCCTGCAGACCCGCGAGCAGCACATCCGCCGCGAGAAGGCCACCTCGAACATCTGTACCGCACAGGTGCTGCTGGCGGTGATGGCCTCGATGTACGCGGTCTACCACGGCCCGGACGGGCTGGTGCGCATCGCCCGCCGCGTGCACCGCTTCGCCGCCATCCTGGCCGCGGCGCTGCGCGAGGCCGGCGTCGCCGTCGGCGGCGACTTCTTCGACACCCTGCACGTGACCGGCATCGACGCCGGCCAGGTGCACGCGCGCGCCGCCGAGGGACACATCAACCTGCGCCACATCGACGCCGACAGCCTCGGCATCAGCCTGGACGAAACCACCACCCGCGAGGACCTCATCCGCCTGGCCGGACTGTTCGGGATCGAGCTGGGCGACCTGGACGCGCTGGACGCTGTCACCCCCGACGCGCTGCCGGCGGCGCTGCTGCGCAGCTCGGAATTCCTCGCCCACCCGGTCTTCAACACCCACCACTCCGAGCACGAGCTGCTGCGCTACCTGCGCATGCTGGCCGACCGCGACCTGGCGCTGGACCGCACCATGATCCCGCTCGGCTCGTGCACCATGAAGCTCAACGCCACCGCCGAGATGATCCCGGTCACCTGGCCGGAGTTCGCCGAGATCCACCCGCTGGCGCCGCCGGAGCAGGCCGAGGGCTACCGCGAGCTGATCGAGGGCCTGGAACAGATGCTGGTGGCCTGCACCGGCTACGACCACGTCAGCCTGCAGCCGAACTCCGGCGCGCAGGGCGAGTACGCCGGGCTGCTGGCGATCCGCGCCTGGCACCAGGCCCGCGGCGAGGACCAGCGCGACATCTGCCTGATCCCCGAATCCGCGCACGGCACCAACCCCGCCTCGGCGCAGCTGTGCGGCATGAAGGTGGTGGTGACCCGCTGCGACAAGGACGGCAACGTCGACGTCGAGGACATCCGCGCCAAGGCCGCGCAGTACGCCGACCGGCTGGCCGCGATCATGATGACCTACCCGTCCACGCACGGCGTGTTCGAGGAGGACGTGGTCGAGATCTGCGAGGTGGTTCACGCCCACGGCGGCCAGGTCTACACCGACGGCGCCAACCTCAACGCGATCCTCGGCCTGGCGCAGCCGGGGCGGTGGGGGTCCGACGTCAGCCATCTGAACCTGCACAAGACCTTCTGCATCCCGCACGGCGGCGGCGGCCCCGGGGTCGGGCCGTGCGCGGTGAAGTCGCACCTGGCGCCATACCTGCCTGGGGCGTTCGGCACCGCGGGCGCACGGACCGGCGGCGTGGGCAACGGTGGCATGGTCAGTGCGGCCACCTACGGCAGCGCCAGCATCCTGCCGATCAGCTGGATGTACATCACCATGATGGGCCGCGAGGGCCTGCGCAAGGCCAGCCAGGTGGCGATGCTCAACGCCAACTACGTGTCGCGGCGCCTGGCCGAGCACTACCCGACCCTCTACAGCGGCCGCAACGGCCTGGTCGCGCACGAGTGCATCCTCGACCTGCGCCCGATCAAGGACGCTACCGGTATCAGCGCCGAGGACGTGGCCAAGCGCCTGATCGACTTCGGCTTCCATGCCCCCACGCTGAGCTTCCCGGTGGCCGGCACGCTGATGGTCGAGCCGACCGAGAGCGAATCGCTTCACGAACTGGATCGCTTCTGCGACGCGATGATCGAGATCCGCGAGGAGATCCGCGCGATCGAGGACGGGCGCCTCGACCGCGACGACAACCCGCTCAAGCACGCCCCGCACACCGCCGCCATGGTGGCCGCCAGCGAGTGGACGCATGCGTATCCGCGCGAGCTGGCCGCGTTTCCTCTGGCGGTGCTGAGGCAGGTCAAGTACTGGCCGCCGGTGGCGCGCGTGGACAACGTGTACGGCGACAAGAACGTGATGTGCGCGTGCATTCCGGTGGACGCGTATCGCGAGGACGCCGAGGCCTGAGGACGCAGCGGAGGGGACGTTTCCGACTTCGGCCGCGCCCGCCAATCCGGAGGCGCTAGGACCTGGCGCCGGCCGCCAGCGGCCCGCCAGCGGCCCCGCACACCCGCCGTTCGAGCGCTCCGAGGTAGGCCGCGAATCCGCCCGCGGCGCGCGCCAGCCGGCGCGCGCTGGTCGCCACCGCCGGGGTGGCGCGACGGGCGATGCGCGCACCCTGGCGCGCCAGCGCATCCACCAACGCCACGTCCTCGTGCGCCGGTAGCGGGGGAAAGCCCCCGCAGCGCAGGTACAGGTCGGCACGCACCCCCAGGTTGGCGCCATGCACATGGGGGTGGTCGTCGCAACGCAGCTGGGCGCGTCCGAACGCGTCGGCCACGCCATCGGCATAGCCGCCCCAGTCGCGCACCTCCACCACCCCGCAGAACGCATCGCAGGCGAAACCGAGCTGGCGGTGCAGCCAGTCGGGCGGCACCACCGAATCGGCGTCCGTGGACGCTATCCAGCGCGCCCCGAGCGCGATCGCCGCGGCCGCGGCGGCACCCCGGGCGCGGCCGACGTTGCCGCGCTCGGGCACCACCGCATGGGCGCCATGGCGCGCCGCGATCGCCGCGCTGCCGTCGCTGCAGCGGTCCAACGCCACCACGATCCGCACCGGCTCGCCGCCGAGCGCCGGGTGCGCCGCCGCGCGCCGCACCGCGGCCAGGCACGCGTCGAGGTGCGCTTCCTCGTCGTGGACCGGCACGATCGCCCCGATCACCGCAGCCCCTCGCGCTGGGCCACCGAGCCAGGCGCCACGCTCCAGCCCTCGAGCAGCACGTCGCCGTCCTCGTAGCCGAACGAGGCCGCGCGGTCGAATCCGCGCGCGATGCGCGCGTGCACGCTGCGGCCATCCAGCGGCGCGGCATCGAACGGCGCCAGCCAGTGGCAGGCGATCAGCACACCGTCGTGGTCGAGGCTGTCGCGCAACCGGGCGACGGTGAGGTCGAGCGCCTCCGCGTCGAGGTAGTACCCGACCTCGCCGAACACGATCAGATCGAAACGCCCGGCCGGCCACTGCCTCGGGTGCGCGGCCTGGCGCACCTCGACCTGGGGCAGCGCGCCGGTGCGCACGCGTGCGGCCGCCACCGCGCGCGCGCTCAGGTCGGTGGCGAGCAGCGTCGCGCAACGCGGCGCCAGCGCCGCGGTCAGTTCGCCATTGGCGCAGCCGAGCTCCCAGCCCCGCGCGAACCGCTCTCGCGGGAGGCTCGCCAGCAGCAGCGCGCGCTTGCGCGCCTCGTACCAGCGACTGCGATAGCCCCAGGGGTCGTCGTGGGCGTGGAGCGCCTCGAAATAGGGCTGGGGCGTGCTCACCCGAGCACCACCTCGAAGGATCGAGCGAAACGGGCGAGCACATGCGGCGGCAGGACAGGTTCGGCGGTCCGCAGCTCGCCGGTTCCGGTCTGCGAGGCGAAGCACGCGAGCGCCGCCGCCTTGGCGCGGCGTGCCGCGCCCGACAGGCGCAGCCGCCGCGCCTGCCGCCGGGGCAACGCAGGGGTGGCGTGCGGATCCATCCAGTGCCAGGCCCAGACCGGGAATTCCCCCATCCGCGCGCCGCACCGCGCGGTCGCGAAGCGCACCGCGCGGGCGGTCGCCTCGTGGTCCGGGTGGCCGTCGCCGGACCAGGTGGTCAGCACCCGGTCGCCGCGGCCCAGCAGCGGCAGCAGGGCCCGGCACAGCGCGTCCTCGCGCCCTGCCAGGCGGCCGTCGCCGAGATCGAGATGGCGGATGTCGCCGGCCCCTACGCCCAGCGCCGCGGCGGCGCGCGCGAGTTCGGCGCGGCGCACCCGCCGCAGGCGCGCCGGCGACCAGCGCGGGTCGCCCGGGTAGCAGGCTTCGCCGTCGGTCGCCGCCACGATCGAGACCTCGATCGATGCCGCGCGCGCATGCGCGATCAGGCCGCCGCAGCCGAGCGCCTCGTCGTCTGGATGCGGCGACACCACCACCAGCCGGCTCGCACCGGACAGCCAGTCGTCTGCGCCTTCCCGGCGAAGCGCTGCCAGCCAAGGCGAGCGCCGCCATGCGGACTCGCTGGTGCCGCGGCCGTGGATCCGCGGACGCGCTACAGCGTCCATGCGCCATCCCGCTCCGCTGCCGCGCGCCCCAGCGCCGCCCAGTCGTGTTCGGCATGGCTCTGGCGGACGAACGTGGCCAGGTCGGCGCAGCGCAGGGCATGGGTGCGGTCGCCGCACAGGGGCGCGGGGCCGAGCGCGCGCCCGACCCGGTCGACGACCGCACCGCAGGCGCGCTCCACCACCGAGCGCGCCCGGATCGTGTCCTCAGCGTGCGCGAGCGCGGGCTCGGCATCGATGCGTGCGGCGAGTTCGCGCAGCAGCGCCGCCGCGCCGCCCAGCGCCATGTCCACCGCGCCCAGGTGCGCGGCGGCGTGCGCGTCGCCGGCGATCTTCGGATGGGTCCGCAGGGTCTGGCCGATCGCCGCCGCGCCGCCGTACCAGCACGCCGCGATCCCGGCGCCGCCGTGCCAGAAACCGGGGCGCGAAAGATAGTCGCCCGGCGCACCGAGCATCCGCGCCGGAACCGACTCGAAGCGCACCCGGCCGCTCGTCACCCGGCCCATGCCGACCGCCTGCCAGGCGGCGGGATCGTGGACGATGCCGCGCTGGCGCAGGTCCACGCGTACCAGGCAGCGCCGCCCGCCGCAGTGCGCGGTGACCAGCGCGGCATCGACCAGGTCCGCGCCCGAGCACCAGGCCTTTTCGCCGGACAGGGTGCCGCGCCCGTCTTCGCCGGCCTCGAATCCGAGCCGGGCATCGGGCGGCTCGGCCGCCCAGACCGCCAGCAGTTCACCGGCTGGCGGCGCCGACCCACCGAGCTCGGCGAGGATCGCGACCGCGTCGTAATGAGCTTCCATCACCTTCACCAGACACAGGTCGGTGGCGGCGATCGCGGCCAGCGCGCGCCAGCGCTGCAGGGTGCGGCCACTGCCCGGTAGCGGCAGCTCCGGCGCCGCCAGGGCGCGGCGCGCGGCGGCCGCGAGCGCGGCGGCGTCCGAACGGGCGTCGGCGCGGGGGACTGCCGGGGACAGGGCTGGACTGGAAATGGCGCGCGCTCCTGCGGATCTTCGACAGACGCTAGGCGTCGCGTCGTGAAGAACGCGCAAGCCGCCACGACCGCTCCGGCCGCGGCGCGCCTCGCCGCTAGCGCTTCGCTGCCGCTGGCGCCCGCTCCGGGATGGCCTGCGCGCGCGCCGCGCGCGTCAGCCGCCCGGCCATCGCGGCCACGTGAGCCATCAGTTCCGGCGGTTCCAGCACCTCGAACTCGACCCCGAGCATCGCCAGGTGATACGTCAGGGTTTCCGGCGACTGCGCACCCGCCTCGAGCAGGCAGCGGCCGTCGTCGAGCGGTTCCAGCCGCGCCACCAGCGGCGGAATCGCAGCCGTCATCCGCGCATGCGGCGCATGCAGCACCACGCGCGCGCGCATCGGGTACGGCGCCGACGCGATATTCCTCGACACGTAGGCGGCCAGGTCGCCGCCGGGGACCGGCCGCGGCAGGAAGCGCTGGCCGGTGGCGATCCGCGGGTCGATCCGGTCGACCCGGAAGGTGCGCCAGTCCTGTCGCTGCAGGTCCCAGCCGACCAGGTACCAGCGCCCGGACGCGCAGACCAGCCCCTGCGGCTCCACCTCGCGCGCGCTCGCCCTGCCCTGGTGGTCGCGATAGCGGAACTCGACCCGTTGCTCCCCGCGGCAGGCGCCACCCAGCATGGTCAGCACCTCCGGCTGCACCAGCGGACCGCCCATCGCCAGCGGCGCCACCGCCGAATGCAGTGCGCGCACCCGCCGCCGCAGGCGTGCAGGCAGCACCTGCTCCAGCTTGGTGAGCGCCCCGACCGCGCTCTCCTCCATGCCCGCCACGCTGCCGGTGGTGGCCATGCGCAAGCCCAGCGCCACCGCCAGGGCCTCGTCGTCTTCGAGCAGCAGCGGCGGCAGGGTGCTGCCGGCCCCCAGCTGATAGCCGCCGGCGACCCCGCCGCTAGAACGCACCGGGTAGCCGAGGCTGCGCAGCTTGTCGGCATCGCGGCGCACCGTGCGCGGCGTCACCCCCAGCCGTTCCGCCAGCGCAGGACCGCTCCAGAAGCGCCGCGCCTGCAGCAAGGAGAGCAGGCGCAGCAGGCGGGCCGAGGTTTCGAGCATGGCGCCATGATGCAGCAGATCGAGGACGAAAGCTGTCCTCGATGCCACGTAGCCTGATTGCACGGGCCGCAGGCACTCGCGCCGGGCCGGATTCCAGCCAACCCAGAAGGAGCCGAAGCATGTCCCTGACCCTGTATGCAGCCCCCATGTCCAGCGCCACCCCCGTGGTCCACGCCGTCGCCGAGCTCGGCGTTCCGCACGAGCTGGTGATGCTCGACCTGTCCGCCGGCGACCAGAAGCAGTCCGACTATCTCGCCATCAATCCGAACGGCGTGGTCCCCACCCTGGTGGTGGACGGCACCCCGCTGTTCGAGGCGGTGGCGATCATGCAGTGGCTGGGCGAGACCTACGGCGTCGAACGCGGCCTGTGGCCCGCCGCCGGCACGCCGGATCGCCTGCAGGCGCTGTCCTGGACCACCTGGGCCTACGTGACCTACGGCGGCGCGGTGCAGCGCCTCAACCTGGCGCAGAGCGACCGCGTCGACCCGGCGGTGCGCCACGCGCCGATGGCCGAGCACTGCCGCGGCGAACTGGACGCGATGCTGGCGATCCTGGACGCACGCCTGGCCGGTCGCCACTGGCTGCTCGGCGGGGAATTCTCGCTGGCCGACCTGATCGTCGCCAGCGTGGTGATCTACAGCAGCTACTGCGGGGTGCAGCTCGACGGCCATGCCAACGTCGCGGCCTGGGCCCGGCGCTTCCAGCAGCGCGAGGCGTTCGGCAAGACCTGGCACCAGGACGGCCAGCCCGGCTGAGCGGCCGCCCGTGCGCCCCGGCGTCAGTCCGGGGTCAGCACCACCTTGCGGCAGTCCTGCTCCTTCTGGTCGAAGATGCGGTAGCCCTCGGCGGCCTCGGCGAGCTTCATGCGATGGCTGATGATGACCGCAGGATCCAGGCGGCCCTCGCCGATGTGCTCGAGCAGTTCCGGCATGTACTTCTGCACGTGGGTCTGGCCCATCTTGAAGGTCAGGCCCTTGTCGAAGGCGTCGCCGAACATGAAGGCATGGATGAAGCCGGCGTACACCCCGGGCACGCTCACCGTGCCGCAGCGCCGGGTGGCGGCGATGCACTGGCGCAGCGCCTTGCCACTGCTGCCCTCGAGCTTGAGGTTGGTCATCACCGTTTCCACCGCGCTGCCCTTGGCCTCGAACCCCACCGCGTCGATGCTGGCGTCGACCCCGCGCCCGCGGGTCTGCTCGACGATCGTCTGGGCCGGATCGTCGTTCTCGTCGAAGTCGATCGGCACCGCGCCGTAGGTCCGGCGCGCGAATTCCAGCCGATACGGGTGGTGGTCGACCATGTAGATGGTCGACGCACCGAGCATCCGGCAGCAGGCCGCCGCCATCAGCCCCACCGGGCCGGCGCCGAAGATCGCGACCGTCGAGCCCTCGCCGACGCCGGCGTCGACCGCCGCCTGGTAGCCAGTCGGCAGGATGTCGGAGAGGAACAGGACCTGATCGTCGGGCAGTGCATCGGGCACCGCGATCGGGCCCACGTTGGCCTTCGGCACGCGCACGTACTCCGCCTGGCCGCCGGGCACGCCGCCGTAGAGCGCGCTGTAGCCGAACAGCGCCGCCGGGGGCTTCATGCCCTTGCGGTTCATCGCCGCGCCAGCGCCCGTGTTGGTGGTCTCGCAGGCCGAGTACTCGGCCAGCTGGCAGTGGAAGCACTGTCCGCAGGCGATCACGAAGGGGATCACCACGCGGTCGCCGCGCCTGATCCGGGTCACGCCGGCGCCGGCCTCCTCGACCACCCCCATGAACTCGTGGCCGAGGATGTCGCCATCGTTCATGCCGGGGATCTTGCCGCGGTACAGGTGCAGGTCGGAGCCGCAGATCGCGGTGGCGGTGACCCGCAGCAGGATGTCGTCTTCCTCCTGCAAGACCGGATCGGGGACTTCTTCCACGCGCACGTCGTGGGTGCCTTGCCAGGTGAGTGCTTTCATCGTCGCGGTCTTCGGGCGGGCGGCCAGTGATGCCACGCCCGGTGTGAGCCCGGCGCCAAGGAGGCCGCGACCGGCCGTTAACGCCCACGGCGCGACGATACCGCTCCACCCGCCGTCTCCGGAGGCCGCCATGGCCAGCCTCACCATCGCCGTGCTCGTCGGCAGCCTGCGCAAGGCATCCTTCAATGCCCGCCTCGCCGGCGCGATGGCGCGACTCGCGCCCGGTGACGTCGAATTCCAGCGTCAGCGCCTCGACGACCTGCCGCCCTACGACCAGGACGACGACGACGACCAGCCGGCACCGGCAAGACGCCTCAAGCAGGCGATCTCCGCCGCCGACGGCGTGCTGTTCGTCACGCCGGAATACAACCGCTCGGTTCCCGGCGTGCTGAAGAACGCGATCGACCACGCCTCCCGCCCTTACGGCAAGAGCGCATTCGCCGGCAAGCCCGCGGGCGTGCTGGGCGTCTCGATCGGCGCCATCGGCACCGCCTGCGCGCAGCAGCACCTGCGCACCATCCTCGCCTACCTCGACATGCCCACGCTCGGGCAGCCGGAGGTGTTCCTGAAGGCGGACGACGGCCTGTTCGACGACGACGGCGGCATCGGCGCCGACAGCCGCGAGTTCCTGCAGGGCTGGATGGACCGCTACCTGGCCTGGGTGCGCGCGCACGCCGCCTGAGCGCGGGCGCCCATGCCCAGCCACCTGAAGATCGCCAGCTTCAACGTCAACGGCATCCGCACCCGGCTGCCGCACCTGCTGCAGTGGCTGGAAAAGGAGAAGCCGGACGTGGCCTGCCTGCAGGAACTCAAGGCGGCTGACGAAGGATTCCCCGGAGACGAACTGGAGCGCGCCGGCTATGGCGCGCTCTGGGTGGGGCAGCGCTCGTGGAACGGCGTCGCGGTGCTGACGCGCGGCACCGAGCCGGTGGAAAGCCGCCGCTCGCTCCCCGGCGACCGCGCCGACCTCCAGAGCCGCTATCTGGAAGTCGCCGCGCACGGGGTGATGGTCGGCTGCCTGTACCTGCCCAACGGCAATCCGCAGCCGGGCCCGAAGTTCGACTACAAACTGCGCTGGTTCGAACGCCTGATCCGCCATGCCCGCGGCCTGCACGACAGCGGCCATCCGGTGGTGCTGGCCGGCGACTTCAACGTGGTGCCCACCGACGAGGACATCTACGACCCGAAACACTGGCGCAAGGACGCCCTGCTGCAGCCCGAGACGCGAGAGTGCTACCGGCGCCTGCTGGCGCAGGACTGGACCGACGCGCTGCGCGCCGCGCACCCGCAAGCGCGGATCTACACCTTCTGGGACTACTTCCGGCAGCACTGGCAGCGCGATGCCGGCCTGCGCATCGATCACCTGCTGCTCAATCCGCAGCTGCAGCCGCGCCTGGCCGATGCCGGCGTCGACCGCTGGGTCCGAGGCCTGGACAAGGCCAGCGACCACGCCCCGGTGTGGGTGAAGCTGCGCCGCGCGCCGGCGAAGACGACGACCAAAGCCAAGGCGAAGGCAACGGCACGATCTGCGAAGTCGGAACCCGGTTAGGCCGCGACCGGAAGCACGCCCGTCGTTTCAAGGACCCGCTCTTCGTCGGAGCGTGCCATGCGCGCGAAAGCCGGCACGCTCGCCCACGTCCGAGAACGCCGCCAACCCGAGCGGCGCCTCCCGCGGCTTTCGCGGCCATCGGCCGCTCCGAGGGAGGTGGGCCGCTCCTACGGGGTTGGCCGCGCCATCAGGTTCCCGGCCGCGCCATCGGCTTGGGTTCGGAGACCTCCTCGCCCGCGCGCGCGCGGCCCGACATCTCCGCGCCGGCATCGGGCGCCAGCCGCCACATCGCCACCACCGAGGTGGCCGAGATCAGCCCGACGGTCAGGAAGGCGAAGCCGAAATTCGTGACCGTCTCCAGCGGGTCGCCGGTGACGGCGCTGGCCAGGGTGAGCGCGTAGCCGCCGATGGTGATGCCGATCGCCAGCGAGACCTGCTGCGCCATCGCCGCCAGGCTGCTGGCCTGGCTCATCCGCTCCGGTTCCACGTCGGCGTAGACGATCGCGTTGAGGCTGGTGAACTGCAGCGAGCGGAAACAGCCGCTGACCAGCAGCACGCCCACCATCAGCGGATAGGGAGTATCGGCGCGGAACAGCCCGAACCCGCACAGCAGCACCGAGGCGATCAGCGCGTTGGCGATCAGTACCGGGCGGAAGCCGAAACGCTTCAGGATCCCCGCCGCCAGGGTCTTCATGAACATCGCGCCGGCCGCCGAGGTGAAGGTGATCAGGCCCGACTGCAGCGGGTTGAGCCCGAACCCCATCTGCAGCATCAGCGGCAGCAGAAACGGCGTGGCGCCGATGCCGATGCGGAACAGCGAGCCGCCGATCACGCCGTTGCGGAAGGTCGACAGCCGGAACAGGTCCAGCCGCAGCAGCGGATGCGGATGGCGCCCGGAATGCAGCCAGTACAGCGCCAGCAGCACGCTGCCCAGGAGCGTGCAGGCCAGCGCCAGCGGCGTGCTCACCAGGTGCCGGCCCATCGAGGCGAAGCCGAAGATGGTCAGCGCCAGTCCCACGCTGATCAGCGCGAACCCGCGCCAGTCCAGCGGCCCGACCGCCGAGCGCAGCAGCGGAATGTGGCGCCACGCCAGCCAGATCCCCAGCAGCCCCATCGGAATATTGATGAGGAAGATGAATCGCCAGTGGCCGTAGGTGGTGATCAGCCCGCCCAGCACCGGGCCGAGCATCGGACCGAGCAGTGCCGGGATGGTCAACCAGCTCAGCGCGCGCACCAGCTCGGACTTGGGCACGCTGCGCAGCAGCACCAGCCGCCCGACCGGGACCATCATCGCCCCGCCCGTGCCCTGCAGGAATCGCGCGGCCACCAGTTCCCCCAGCGAGCCCGAGGCCGCGCAGCCCAGCGAGCCGAGCAGGAACACCCCGATCGCCACCATGAAGGTCGGTCGCGCGCCAAACCGGTCCGCCACCCAGCCGCTGACCGGGATGAACACCGCCAGCGCCAGCATGTAGGTCGTCAGCGCCAGCTTCAGCGCCACCGGCTCCACCCCGAGGTCGGCGGCGATCTGCGGCAGCGAGGTCGCGATCGCGGTGGAATCCATGTTCTCGATGAACAGCGCGGTAGCGACGATCAGCGGCAGCAGGCGTTCGGGTCTCAAGGCGGGCTGGGTTCCGTGCGGGGTCGCCATTGTCGCCCAGCGGCCGTGCGCGCCATGGAGGGGCGCCGCGGGCGCGGCTCCACCTGCGCCGGCCGTCACGTCGTTATCCCCCGGCGGACCCCACGCTTCGCGCACTCTTGCCAACGAGCGCACCATGCCCCGCCGCCACCGCTCCACCCTGCATCAGCTGACCGCACTGTCGCTCGTGGCGCCCGGCGTGGCCGCCACCCGCCTGCTCGACATGGCCACCACCCTCGGTCCGCCCACGGCGGCGCAGCTTCGGGAGCACGGCCGCATGGGCATCGAGAAACTCGCTGCCACACAGGAAGGGTGGTTCGCAATGGGCACCACGCTGCTGCAGATCCAGCTGCGCCTCGCCGGCCAGGCGATGCGGTCGGCGTGGACTCCCTGGTGGCCGGCTGGCGGCTCGACAGCGTATCGGCCGCACCAGGCGCTGCGCGACGCCGACGCGGTGCTGGCAGCCGGCCTGGCCCCGGTGAGCCGTACCGTGGCCGCCAACGCCCGTCGCCAGAAGCGCGCGCGCCGCGGCTGACTCCAGCCCCGCCTCAGCCCCCGATCAGCCCGCCCCCGGCCGCACCCGGCAGCCCGGTGGGCGCCTTCCTGCGAATCTCCTCGGCGCCCTCGCGCGCCTCGTCATCGGCCGGCGGGGCGCCGCCGCCGGACCGACGGCCGCGGGGCGGTGCGGATGGCTTCCCCTTCTCCACCTCCTCGTTCGGCTCCTGCTGCGGTGCTTCGTTCTGCTGCTGACTGGTCATCACTCGTCTCCGCTGCGGCATCGACCGCCAGCCTGCCGCCACTGCCGTGAACTCCCGGCGATGGACCCTTCGCCAGTTCAGCAGGCGCCGGCGACCAGGTTCCGCAGCCACGTTTCCGCTTCGGACTCGCAGCCGCCCACGTCCATCACGAACTCCTGGCCCTTGGGCACGCTGTGCAGCCGGCACCCGGCGCCGGTGATGCGCCAGCGCGAGGGCCGGCCGTGGTAGCTCAGCGCGGCGCGCCCCGGCGCCGGGTGGAACCACGACGGCAGCGTCCAGATGCTGCGGCTCTCGCCTTCGGCGGTGAGGCGGAGCTCGGGCCGGTAGCGGGGAAACACGCCCCCGCCGGCCCGGCGCGGCGCCAGGCGCGAGCGCGCCCGCGCCACGTAGAGGGTGTTGCTGGGACTGGCATAGTGCTCCGGATTGGCCACGTGCGGGTGATCGGCGATCCACGGGTACCGCGCAAGGCAGGCCTCGCGCCGCAGCACCACCGGCAGAACCGCGCCGACTTCGAGCCAGCCGAACAGGACATGCAGGTCCGGCGCGCGCGGCACGAATCGCCATCCGCACGGCCCGTTCTCCACCTCGCGAAACCAGCCGAAGAACAGGAACACGTCGCCGGCCCCGACGCCCTGCGTC
Source organism: Luteimonas endophytica (assembly GCF_029887875.1). GTDB lineage: Bacteria > Pseudomonadota > Gammaproteobacteria > Xanthomonadales > Xanthomonadaceae > Luteimonas > Luteimonas endophytica. The sequence goes on along the minus strand of NZ_JARXRM010000043.1, from coordinate 94,480 downwards.
CGCAGGTGCGACTGCGCGCCGCCGGCCTGCCCCAGCGCCGGACGCCAGCCGGGCAGCCGCCGCCCCGGCGGCCGTGCGAGGTCCGGGTCCAGGTGGACCTGGGTCGCCAGGGTGATCCTGCCGCGGCTGAGTTCCGCCAGCAGCCTGGCGTGGTCCTCGCCCGCGCCCACCGCGTCGGCAAGCGTGAACGCGTCGTGCCGTCCCGGGATCGGCAGCGGCAGCAGCCGCCCGTCGGGCAGGATCGGACTCGGCATGCCGCCGTAGCCGGCATCGAAGCCCTTCCGCGACAGGATCAGGCGACGCATCGGCCACCGCACCCGTCCGGGTCCGCGGCGCCCGGCACCCGCTGAGCCGGCGCGCGGCACGGCTTCCGGGCGGCGCGGGCACCGCTCATCTTTCGTCCAGCTGCGCGAGGGGCCGCACCCGGAACACCACGCTCATGCGCGGCCCGACCGGCCTCGCGGTCTTGGGGATGCCGTGTTCGTGGGTCAGCTGGGAGGCGTGGCTCATGCTGAGCAGGCTGCCGTGGCCGAGCTCCACCGCGACGCGCCCGCGCTCGCCGGCCTTGGCGCGGATCAGCATGCGCCGCGGATGGCCGAGGCTGAGCAGGGCGATCGGATGGCCGGGCACGATGGTATGCAGCTTGTCGTTGTGCATCGCCACGCTGTCGGCGCCGTCGCGATAGAGATTGAGGCCCACCGCGTTGTAGGGGGCCGGCACCGTCGCCCGGACCCGGGCGAGGATGGCGGCCAGCGGCAGCTCCGGCGGCAGCGCGACGGTGCGGTAGGCCGCGAGCAGGCGCGGCACGTCGACCACGCGGTCGTACATCCGGCGCCGCGAGGTGGTCCAGCCCGCCAGGCGCTGCAGCTCGGCGAACCAGACGTCGGCCTCCCGGGATCCGGCGAAGCCGGGCCAGTAGCGGATCCCGCCCTCGGCGTCTTCCAGCAAGGTCTGGGGCGGGGAGTCGAACAGGTCCATGTGCCTGCACATGGGGGCGCTCGGGGCTCGCCTCCAGCGAGCGTGCGCCATCTTCCCGACTCTGTTCAACGCCCCTGGGCTGCGGTGGCGGGGCCTCTTCGACGCCTCGCATTGTCGGCACGGCCGGCCACCGTGCCGGCTGGACGGCCATGCGTCTGGGCGATGGCGCCCCCGGGCAGACGCCTGGCCGAACGGCGGCACCGCGGCCCCACGGCTCAGTAACCCTTGCCGACGCCCCCGGCGGTGCCGTCGTTTTTCTTCCCCGGCTTCTCCAGATCCGGGCGCACCCCGGAGGTGGGGCCGGGCTGTCCGTCGGTCTCGTTGCTCTTGCGCTCGGGATTGCCTTCTGGCTGGTTGGCTTCGGTGCGTTCGCGTTCGCCGATCATGGCGTACTCCTGTCGTGGGTGTGAGGAAGAGCCGGTTCCGGGCGGTGCTGCGCCAGCGCTCGCTCAGGCACTGCGCGCCCGGTCGATGCGGAAGTCGATGGGCTTGTATCGGAAGTTGTTGGACTGCCCGGCCGAACAGGCGGTCAGGGCAACCACCAGCGGCATTTCGGCGCGCAGCCGGATGCTGTCTCCCGGGACGCTGCGCGGCGGCAGCACCGCGATCGTTCCGGTCTCCGCATCCACCGAAACATGCATGAACACGTTGAAGGCGATCGGGATCCGGTCCACCCCGATCCCATACGGCGCCAGCGCCTGCGCCAGGTTGCCCTCGCATCCGGGCCGGCCGTCGGTCTCGCCGTAGATGATGGCGAAGGTGTCCTTGGAGCACGGCGTCAGTGTGAAGTCGTGCCGGCCGCAGCTGTCCTCGACGATGGTGAACATCGGTCTGCTGCGGTTGGAATACAGCTGGTCGCCTGCACTGAGCCAGAGTTTGGAGGCGTAGTCGATCGAGCGGCCGGACGACAGGTACTCGGCCAGGTCGTCGCGCGAGAACGCGACCAGGTCGCTGACCTGCTGGCCCTCCGGATCGATCACGACCAGCTCGTCTCCGCGCTCCAGCTCGAAGGCGCGCGCCGAGCACGGCGCGATGCGCTCGGTCTCCGCCGCAGCGCTCATGCCGCCCTCCGGGCATGGAACGGGCAGCGCCAATCCTGTTCCACCGCGCGGCCGCTGTACTGGCGCGCCTCCGAGGCCTCGCCGTAATCGCTGAGATTGGGATTGATCGAGCCCTGCAGTTTGCGATCGCGGGCCCGGGTGGCGCCCTGCATCTTCGCGAACCGGCCGTCGCCACGAAGCCGCTCGAACTGGCGATGCGAATTGAACACCAGCGTCGGCCAGGGGAAGCGCCGCGCGATCCGCGACGCGCCCGCGTGCAGGCCGATCACGAAGAACGGATGGCCGCCCAGGCTCATGCTGAACTTCGAACTGTCCGGATCGCTGCTGACATCGGGCGCCCACCGGCGGCCCCGATCCGCATCGAGCTCGTGCAGGCGCTGAAGCTGCCCCCACAGCAGCGCTTCGAAGCGCGGTTCGTCGGTGGCCGCCGGACCGCGGAACAGCGCGACGAGCGAATGCACGGCGGGGTCTTCGGGGTCGCCCGCATCCACCATCTCCGCGAACCGTTCCAGCCGGTCGAGCAATGGCGCATCGTTGCGCGCGCTGCCGAGCGTGCCGAGCTCGAGCGTGGCGATGGTGTCCTGCGCCAGCGCCAGCCGCGACCCCACGCAGGGAAAGCGGTCGCTGCCGATGAATTCCAGGAACTTCCCGGCCGGCCCGACGGCTGCGCCAGCGCCGTCGACGTCCTGTCGCCCTGCGGCCTGCAGCGGGCAGCCGTCGCGGGGATACCCGGGTGCCGCGTGTGAACCATCCATTCCTGCTCCACGGCGCGGATGCGCCTCCGATAGGATGGATCCACGGTATCGACGGGCCGCGCTACGCGATGTGGAGAAACCGCGATTCGCGGAGAGCTGGTTCAGGTTCCTGTCCCGGACGGGAGCGGTTCAGTCCGCCTCGACGGGCGGGCGGTATTCGAACCCGTTGCCGACCTCGCCGATGCAGACCACCGGATTGGGATCCAAGCGCGACCAGCGCCGCGGCCCGGCGGCGGCGTGTTCCATCGAGCCGGTCTCGACCCAGGCGCGTCCGGTCAGGTAGTTGACGCTGGTCTCGCGCCGCTCCATCGAGCCGCGGTGCATCTCGTGGTCGTCGTAGCCGACCAGGCGGAAGCACCCGTCCTGGTGGCGGAAGGTGAACCGCACCTGGCGGGTCTGCCAGGAGCCGGCGCTGGCCCAGCTGTGCAGGCGCACCGAGACCGAACGGTTCGGGTGGATCTCGATCGCGGCGGCCGGGTCATCCTGCAGGTAGTCGTCGAAGACCGGAACTTCGGGCCGCGGAATCAGGGCGTGGTCGACCAGCGCGCGGCGGTAGCCCCCCTCCACCGCGAACGCCGCCACCAGCATGCGCGGATTGGTGTCGAACCGGTCGGGGCCGAAACCTTCGTTCTGCACGATATTGCCGTGGTTCTCCATGCGCAGCACCAGCAGCGCGTCGTCACGGTCGTCGGCATCCAGGCGCCCGTGCGCGGCGTGCTCGAGGCGCCAACCCGCGGGCACGAAGTCCACGATCCGCTGCGCGACTTCCGGAATCGGCGGATAGGCCACCGGCGGCAGTCCGGGCGGCTGCGCGGAGGCGTCGGGCGCCAGGGCCGCAACCAGGACCAACACGGCGCAAGTCCTCATGCACCGCCTCCTCAGGCGAACGGATCCTGCAGCACGATGTTGGCGTCCCGGTCCGGGCCGGTGCTGACCATCGCCAGCGGGCTGCCGGACAGTTCCTCCAGCGCGCGCAGGTAGGCGCGCGCGGCGGGCGGGAGCTTGTCCCACTGGGTGATTCCGTGGGTGCTCTCCTGCCAGCCGGGAAACTCCAGGTACACCGGTTCGCACTCGTCCCAGCCGCCCGCGTCGAGCGGGGCGTATTCGGTCTCCTTGCCGCGGTAGCGGTAGGCGATGCAGACCTTCAGGCTGGGCAGGCCGTCGAGCACGTCGAGCTTGGTGATGCACAGGCCGCTGATGCCGTTGATGGCGACCGCGCGCTTGAGCGCGACCAGGTCGATCCAGCCGCAGCGGCGCGCCCGGCCGGTGGTGGCGCCGAACTCCTGGCCGCGTTCGGCGATCTTCTTGCCGGTGTCGTCGTGCAGTTCGGTCGGGAACGGCCCGCCGCCGACGCGGGTCGCGTAGGCCTTGGCGATGCCGAGCACGTAGTCGATCGCGTCCGCACCGACGCCGCTGCCGGCGAGCGCACCGCCGATGGTGGTGTTCGACGAGGTGACGTAGGGATAGGTGCCGTGGTCGATGTCGAGCAGCGAGCCCTGCGCACCCTCGAACAGCACGCGCTGGCCCTGCTTGCGCAGGTCGTGGAGGATGCCGGCGACATCGGACTTCATCGGCTGCACGTACTCGCCGAACTCCAGCGCCTCGTCCAGGGTCCGCTGGTAGTCCACCGCGTCCACGCCCAGGAACCTGGTGAGGACGAAGTTGTGGTAATCCATGGTCGTGCGCAGCTTCTCGGCCAGTTGCTCCGGATAGTGCAGGTCCGCCACGCGGATGCCGCGGCGCGCGGCCTTGTCCTCGTAGGCGGGGCCGATGCCGCGCCCGGTGGTACCGATGGCCGCGCCGCCGGCGGCCTTCTCGCGGGCCTGGTCCAGGGCGATGTGGTACGGCATGATCAGCGGCGTCGCCGGGCTGATCTTCAGCCGCGAGCGCACGTCCACGCCTTCGGCTTCCAGCTCGCCGATCTCCTTGCGCAGCGCAGCGGGGCTGAGCACCACGCCGTTGCCGATCAGGCACAGCGCGTCCTTGCGCAGGATGCCCGACGGGATCAGGTGCAGCACGGTCTTCTTGCCGCCGATGACCAGGGTGTGACCGGCGTTGTGGCCGCCCTGGAAGCGCACCACCGCGCCGATCCGCTCGGTGAGCAGATCGACGATCTTGCCCTTGCCCTCGTCGCCCCACTGGGCACCGAGAACGACGACTGACTGACCCATGGGGGAACTCCTGGCTGGCTGCAGTTGCGGACCATGCCGGCAACGGCGTGAACGGAAGGCGCGGGCGATTCGCGGTGGCGGCCGCGGCCCCGACTGCTGGCCGAGTCGCTGCGGACACGGAAAAAGCCGGCGGGCAAAGGGCCCGTCCGGCTTTTGTGCATTATCCGGGATTGGCGGGCGAATGCCAGCCTTGCGCACGCGGCTGCGCCGCTGGTGGCTCCGGCCGGGACGCGGCGATTCCGCGAGCGGTCGACCGCGCCGGCTTTCGCGTGCATGGCACGCGCCTACGCGAACCCGACGCCGGCGCCCCCCTGCAGGAGCGGCCCGTGGCCGCGAAAACCGCGGATGCCTCCGGCCACCGGCATCGGAAACCCCGGATCAACCACCGCGGACCAGGAACAGGGCCAGCGCGCCGGCCGCCAGCACGACGCCGCCGACGATCCGCAGCTGGCGGTCGGGCATCGCCAGCATCTGCTCGGCGGCGCGCTTCCAGCCGCGCGGCGCGACGAACAGCACCAGGCCCTCCAGCACCGCCACCAGGCAGAGGGCGGCCCACAGGTCGCTCATCGATCGCTGCGCATGTACTGCAGGAACGGATCGTCGCGCTCGAGCACGATCACCGCATTGCCGTCCTCGAAGGAGGCGCGGTACGCCTCCAGGCTGCGCTGGAAGGCGAAGAACGCCGGGTCGCGGTTGGCGGCCTCGCCGTAGATGCGGGTGGCCTCGGCATCGCCCTCGCCGCGCAGGGTCTGCGCGTCGCGCTCGGCCTCGGCCAGGATCACCGCCTGGTCGCGGTCGGCGGTGGCGCGGATCTGCCGCGCCTGTTCCTCGCCCTCGGCGCGCAGGCGCGCTGCCACCTGGTTGCGTTCGGCGCGCATGCGGTTGTAGACCTGGCTGATCACTTCGCTGTCGGTCGGCAGGTCGATCTGCTTGAGGCGGATGTCGATGATGCGCATGCCGAGGTTCTCGGCGCCCTTGTTGATCGACTCGAGCTGCCGGGCGATCACCTCGCTGCGGTCGCCCGAGACCAGCTGGGTCAGGGTGCGGGCATTGATCTCGTTGCGCAACGAGTCCTTGATGATCGGCGCCAGGCGGTCGCTGGCATTGGCCTCGTCGCCCGCGGTGGCGCGGTAGAAGTCGCCGACGTCCTCGATGTAGACGATCGCCACGAAGTCGACGCTGACGTCCTTGCGCTCCGAGGTCAGGTAGCGCTCGGGCGAGAAATCCAGGGCGTTGAAACGGCGGTCGAACACCCGCGCACTCTCGATCAGCGGCCATTTGAAATGCAGCCCCGGGCCGATGTCGGTGCGGGCGACGCGGCCCAGGTGCAGCACCAGGCCGACCTGGCCCTCGCGCACCACGTACACCGAACCCATCAGGCCCAGCAAGAGCAGGACGACCAGCACCGGAATCAGGGTGGCGGGTCTCATCGCGTACCTCCTTCGCCACGGGTGGGCCGCGGGGTCGTCTGGGTGCGGCTGGGCTGCTCGCGGGTGGCGCCGACGCTCGGCGAGAGCACCTCGGCAGGCAGCACCGGCGGGTTGCCGCCACCGTTGCCCTGCCCGGCCATGGGCACGTAGATCAGCTGGCGGCCGTCGCCGCCGACGACCTTGCGGTTGTCGGCCAGCACCTGCTCCAGCGTCTGCAGCCACAGGCGCTTGCGGGTCACCTCGGGCGCATTGCGGTATTCGTCCAGCAGCAGCGTGAAACGCGCGGCATCGCCGCTGGCGCGGGCGATCGACGCGGTCTTGTAGCCCTCGGCCACGGTGCGGGTGCGGGCGGCCTCGCCGCGCGCCTCCGGCACGATCTTGGCGGCGTAGGCGCGCGCCTCGTTGACCAGGCTCTCCTGCACCTGCTGGGCGCTGTTGACGGCGTCGAAGGCGGGCTTGACCTCCTCGGGCGGACGCGCGTCCTGGAGATTGAGCTCGGTGACGATCAGTCCGGTGCGGTAGATGTCCAGCGAATCCTGCAGCTGCTTCTTCGCGATCGCCGAAAGCGGGCCGCGGGCGCCGAGCACGGTGTCCAGGTCGGAGCGGCCGACCTGCTCGCGCACCACCCCCTGCGCCACCTGCTCGAGCACGCGCTCGGCGTCGCGGGTACCGAACAAGTACACCTCGGGATCGCCGACGCGGTACTGCACGTTGAGCGAGACCACCACGATGTTCTCGTCGCGGGTCAGCACCGGCACCGTGTTGCTGAAGGTGCGGATGCTGGTGGCGTTGACCTTGATCACCCGCTCGATCGGCCACGGCGCCTTGAAATTCGGACCGGGCTGCATCACCCGCGCGGCCTGGCCGAAGCGCAGCACCACACCGCGCTGCTGTTCGCCGATCAGCACGAAGGAGCTGAAGAGCAGCCACACCACCAGGGCGATGGCGATCCAGCGCAGCGGACCGCCGCCGCCACCGCCGGGCAGGCGCCGGAGCAGGTCGAGGATGCCGTCGAAGGCGCCGCCTCCGCCGCCGCGACCGCCGCCGGTCGGCTTCCAGGGACTGCGGCCGCCGCCGCCCGACCCACCGTTGTTCTTCTTGCCGGGAATGTTCCAGGCCATGCCTGCTCCAATCTGGGAATCGCCCCGCGCGGCGGCCGGGGCCGGCGTGGGGACGCACATTCTACAAGGTGCGGGCCGTGGTGCCCGAAGGCAAGCGCGCCGGGCCTCCGGGGTGGCGCTCGGCGGCGCATCCGCCTGCCGCGCCGGCCGGTGCGACGATGGCGCAGCCGGCGCTCAGGCAGGGGCGTCGAGGAGCGGGCGCAGCGGCGCCCCGTCGGCCTGCGCCGCCAGCCGCGCGGCATCGGCGTGCGCCAGATCGATGCGCAGCCGCCAGCCATGCTCGTCCTGGGTCTCGCCGCGCACCGCGTCCAGCTCGTGCAGGCGGGCGCGCAGACGCCCGGCACTGGAGGGTAGCGCCAGCTCGGCGACCAGCCGGCGCAGCCCGAGGTGCGCGGTCAGCGCGTCGCGCAACAGCTCCAGGCCTGCGCCGTCGCGGGCCGAGATCCAGACCCGTTCGCGGCCCGGCTCGTCCACGGCGGCACCGTGGGGGCGGTCGTGGCGCGGAGCCATGGAGCCGCCCTCGCCGTGCGGGCCGGCGTCCGTGGCGGCGGAGCCGGACGGCGCCTCGCCGGGACGCTCGACGGCGCGCGCTCGCTTCGCGACCGGTCCATCCCAGGGAGCGCCGTCGCCGGGGCCTCCGGCGCCGCCGCGCGCCACCGGCAGACGATCGATCTTGTTGTACACCAGCAGCTGGGGGATCTCCCCCGCGCCGATCTCGGCCAGGACCGCGTCGACCTGGCCGATGCGTTCCGAGCGCAGCGGGTCGGCGGCATCGACCACGTGCAGCAGCAGGTCGGCCTCGCGCGCCTCGGACAGGGTGGAGCGGAACGCCGCCACCAGTTCGTGCGGCAGGTCGCGGACGAAGCCGACCGTGTCGGCCAGCACCGCGTTGCCGCCGGGCAACGCGATCTTGCGCACGGTCGGGTCGAGGGTCGCGAACAGCTGGTCCGCGGCATAGGCGCCGGCGCCGGTCAGAGCGTTGAACAGCGTGGACTTGCCGGCATTGGTATAGCCGACCAGGGCCACCCGCGGCATCTCGCTGCGCACCCGCGCGCGGCGCATCTGGGTGCGCTGCACTTCGACCTTGTCGAGGCGCCGCTGGAGTTGCTCGACGCGCTTCTGCAGCAGCCGACGGTCGGTCTCGAGCTGGGTCTCGCCGGGCCCCCGCAGGCCGATCGAGCCGCCGCGCTGGCGCTCCAGGTGGGTCCAGCCGCGCACCAGGCGCGTGGACATGTGGCGCAGCTGCGCAAGCTCGACCTGCAGCTTGCCCTCGTGGCTGCGGGCGCGCATCGCGAAGATGTCGAGGATCAGGCCGGTCCTGTCGACCACCCGCCGCTCCAGCGCCTTCTCGAGGTTGCGCTCCTGCACCGGACTGAGCGGATGGTTGATGAGGACCAGGTCGGCGCCGCTGGCATCGGCCGCGGCCTTCACTTCCTCGAGCTTGCCGCTGCCGATCAGGGTGGCGGGGTTGGGCCTGTCGATGCGGGCGGTCATGAGGGTCGCCACGGCGGCGCCGGCCGAACGCGCCAGATCGGCGAATTCCTCCAGCGCGTCCTGGTCAGGCGGGCCACCGGCATGGGGTTGGATCAGCAGGGCGTGTTCGCCCTTGCGGCTGCGTTCGAACACGCGGCGGCGCCTCCTGCGGCACGATGTGAACCCTCGACATGCGGGCCGCAGGCGGAGTTATCAAGCAGCGGCGCGCGCCGGACGGGCGCCGCCGGGGGTCAGGCGCCGGCGGACGCGTTCAGGCGTCCGCTTCCTCGTCCTGTTCGGCCGGCTCGCCGTTGGCCGGCGTCGCCTGCACGTGGCCGCCGCCCGGCCCCACGCGCACGTTGCGCGCCGGCACCACGGTGGAGATGGCGTGCTTGTAGACCATCTGGCTGACGGTATTGCGCAGCAGCACCACGAACTGGTCGAAGGACTCGATGGTCCCCTGCAGCTTGATGCCGTTGACCAGGTAGATCGAAACCGGCACACGCTCGCGCCGCAACGCATTCAGGAAAGGATCCTGCAAGGACTGCCCCTTGGACATCGTGTTTCCCCAGCTTGGTTATTGTTGTGGGCGGCCCTGGGGGCCGCGTCGCCCGGCCCGTTTCCCCGTGGCGGCGACTTGCCGATGGTACACAAAACCGGCGCGCGCGCTGCGCGCGCCATGCGCAAAACCGTGGCGGCGTCGCGTTTTGGCGCGCAACTCAGCGGCACCGGCCGTGCTCGTGGCCCAGGAAGGCGGCGATCGCCCGCTGCAGCCGGCCCGCGTCCGCTTCCGGATCGAACCAGCGCAGGTCGAGCTGTCCCCGCAGCCAGGTGAACTGGCGCTTGGCCAGCTGGCGGGTGGCGAAGATCGCGCGATCGCGAAAAGCGGCGCGATCGGCGGCGCCGTCGAGGTGCTCCCAGGCCTGGCGATAGCCGACCGCACGCAGCGCCGGCAACTCGAGGGGCGCCGGATGCGCCTGGAGTTCGGGCAGCGCGCGCAGCCGCCTCACTTCTTCCAGGAAGCCCGCGGCGAGCATGGCATCGAAGCGCTGCTCGATGCGAGCGTGCAGCAGCCGGCGCTCGCGCGGCGCGATCGCGAGCTTCAGGACCCTGCAGGGCAGCCGCACCCGCGGCCGCGGCTGGCGTTGCCAGTCGCTGATGCCGCGCCCGCTGATCCGGTGGACCTCCAACGCCCGCTGGACGCGTTGGGCGTCGCCGGGGCGGATCCGCGCCGCGGCGGCCGGATCGACTTCCGCCAGTCGCGCGTGCAGGACGGGCCATCCGTGCGCGGCGGCCTCGGCGGCGATCGCGGCGCGCACCGCCGGATCGGCCGCGGGCATCGGCGACAGGCCCTGCAGCAGCGCCCGGAAGTACAGGCCGGTGCCGCCGGCGAGGATCGGCACCCGGCCGCGCGCGAGGATGGCCACGACCTCCGCATGCGCACGTTCGGCGAACTCCGCCGCCGAATAGGTCTGCCACGGATCGCGTAGATCGAGCATATGGTGGGGGATCCGTGCCCGTTCGGCCGGGTCCGGCTTGGCGGCCCCGATGTCGAGGCCGCGGTAGACCAGCGCCGAGTCCACGCTGACGATCTCCCCGCCCAGGCGCTCCGCCCAGGCCAGCGCCAGGGCGGTCTTGCCGGAGGCGGTCGGCCCCATCAGGGCGATGGCGGGCGGACGCTGGTCGGTGGCCATCGGACGCAGGCGGCGTCGGGCAGGAGCGCTGCGGCTGGCAGCCCGAAGCGCTCGCGCCGGTCAGCCCGCCGGGATGTACTCCAGCGGCGAACCCGGGCCGATCGGCGCGCCGATCGCCATCCAGATGGAAAACAGGATGGTCCAGCCGATCAGGAACGTCACCGAGTAGGGGAGCATCACCGCCACCACCGTCCCGATGCCGGCCTTCGGCTCGTAGCGCTGCAGGAACGCGATGATCAGGGCGAAGTAGCTCATCATCGGCGAAATGATGTTGGTGGTGGAGTCGCCGATGCGGTACCCGATCTGGGTCAGCTCCGGCGAATAGCCGAGCAGCATGAACATCGGGATGAACACCGGCGCCATCAGCGCCCACTTGGCGGACGCCGAGCCCATGAACAGGTTTGCGGCGGCGGTGAGCAGGATGAATCCGGCGAACAGCACGATGCCCGGCAGCTGCATCTGCGCCAGCAGCCCGGCACCGTTGACGGCGAAGATCAACCCCAGCTGGGTCCAGTTGAAGAACGCCACGAATTGCGCGGCGAAGAACACCAGCACCAGGTACACGCCCAGGGTGCTCATGCTCTGGCCCATGCCCTTGATGACGTCGGCGTCGCTCCTGATGGTGCCGGCGCCAATGCCGTAGGCCACGCCGGCGACCACGCCGTAGGCGAAGATCAGCGCGACGATGCCCTGCAGGAACGGCGAGTTGAGCAGGTCGCCGTCCTCCGGATTGCGCAGGAAGCCGTCGGCCGGCACCGTGCCCCACAGCACCAGCGCGGTGAGCGCCCCGGCCGCCACCACCGCGAACAGCAGGCCGCGGCGTTCCTCGCGCGACATCGGCTCGATCTCGCCGCCACCGTCTTGCTGTGGCGCATCCGGGAAGCGGCGCGCGACGATCCGTTCGGTCACCCACCAGCCCAGTCCGGTGACCAGGAACGTCGAGACGATCATGAAGTACCAGTTCGCCGCCGGGCTCACCGTGTAGTCGGGATCGATGATCCGCGCCGCCTCCTGCGACAGCCCCGCCAGCAGCGGGTCGATGGTGCCCAGCAGCAGATTGGCCGAGTAGCCCCCGGAGACGCCGGCGAACGCCGCCGCCATGCCCAGGATCGGATGCCGGCCCGCGGCGACGAACACCAGGCCGGCCAGCGGCACCAGCAGGACATAGCCGATCTCGCTCGCCATGTTGGACATCACCCCCGCGAACACCATCACCGGGGTGAGCAGGAAGCGCGGCGCGGCCAGTACCAGCTGCCGCAGCGCGGCGCCGATGAGCCCCGAATGCTCGGCCACACCGATGCCGATCAGCGAAACCAGCACGGTGCCCAGCGGCGCGAAGCTGGTGAAGTTGGTGACCAGGCCGGTGAGGATGCGGTGCAGTCCGGCCACGCTCATCAGGTTGACCGGGGTGATGAGATCGCCGGTGGTCGGATGCTGCACCGAGAGGTCGAACTGCGAGAACACCCAGGACAGCAGGACCACCACCATCGCCAGGATCGCGAACAGCGTGGCCGGATGCGGCAGCGCGTTGCCGCCGGCCTCGACGACGTTGAGGAATCGGTCGATCGCCGATCGGCGGGGGGCTGCTGCGGGCGTGTCGGTCATCGGCTCTCCGGAGTCGGGATTCGGGGGCGGTGATGGGGCGCGGGCGGGCGCGAGCGGGCGTGGTGGAGGGGCCAGCGACGGCCGCCGGCCCGGGCGCGGCCTGCCCGCCGCGACGCCGTTCCGGACACGAAGACGGGATCCCGGCGGATCCCGTCAGGCCCGTCCCGGCAGGCGGACGCTCAGCGCAGGCTGTAGCCGGAGACCCGCCAGACGCGGTCCTCGTCGAGACGGAACGACACCAGCTCGCGCACCGGTTCGGCGTTGTTGGCGAAGGTGGTCGGGAAGGCGACGTTGATGTAAAGCCCTTCGGGCACTTCGCCGCCGGCCTGGAACTGCGAGCGGGAGACCACTGCGTTGCCGCGGGTGGCCGGCGCGCCCAGGCGCGCGCGGTCGGCAGTGATTTGCTGCACGAAACTGTCGCGCGGCACCATGCGCTTGACCTGCTCGGTCGACATGTCCCAGACCTCGCCGACGCGGTTGGCATCGATCATCTGCACGACCTGCTGCGCCGCGCGGGTCATCTCCGCGTCCTGGCGCTGCAGCTGCTGCTGCTGCTCGGGGCTGAGCTGCGGCGGCTGCTGTTGCTGCGCGGACTGCTGCGGTTGCGCGGGCTGCTGCTGCGCGGCGACGGCGCCGATGCTGGCCGCCAATGCGATCGCCAGTGCGATGCGCTGGAATTTCATGCTTGCCTCCGGTCTGGACCCTGGAAAGGGGCCTAGTGTATGACAGCGGTCACGGAGCTGGGCAAGCCGGCCGCCGGACCGGGACCGGCGAAGGCGGCGCCGCATTCACCCTGGCCGGGCGCCGCGCCCCGCGGCGATCGCGTCCAGCACCGAGGCGAGTGCCTCGCGCCACTGCGGCGCCCGGATCCCGAAATCCGCCTCCATCCGCGCGGTATCCAGGCAGGAGCACGCGGGGCGGCGGGCCGCCGCGGGATAGCCCGCCGTGGTCACGGCCTGCAGGTCCGGCAGCCGCTTCAGCAGGCCGCGCGGCACGGCCAGCTCGAAGATCGCCGCGGCGAAGCCGTACCAGCTGGTGCAGCCGGTAGCGGCGGCATGCCAGAGCCCGGATCGGGACGGCGGGGCGGCCAGCAGCCGCGCGGTGGCGTCGGCGAGCCAGGCGGCCGGGGTCGGGGCCCCGAACTGGTCGTCGACCACGCGCAGCGGCGCGCCCTCCTCCGCCAGCCGCAGCATCGTGCGCAGGAAATTGCGGCCATGCCCCGCATACACCCAGGAAGTGCGCAATACCAGATGGCGGGCTCCACTGCCGCGGACCGCCTGTTCTCCGGCGAGCTTGCTGGCGCCGTAGACGTTGAGCGGCGCGACCGGATCGTCCTCGCGCCAGGCGTCGCGGGTGTCGCCGTCGAAAACGTAGTCGGTCGAATAGTGCAGCAGCAGAGCGCCGTGCCCGCGACAGGCCGCGGCCAGCGCGGCGGGCGCGGCTGCGTTGACGCGGTAGGCGGACTCCGGCTCGGCCTCGGCGCGATCGACCGCGGTGTAGGCCGCGGCGTTGACGACCACGTCCGGGGCGAGTCCGGCGACCAGGCCGGCCGCGGCGGAGGCGTCTTCCAGGTCGATGCGCTCGCACGGCCTTCCGTCCGGAAGCGCGCCGCTGCGCGTCGCGCACACGAGTTCGCCCAGCCGCGGAAGGCTGCGGCGCAGCTCGGTCCCCAGCTGCCCGCCGGCGCCGAGCAGCAGGATCCGCGTCACCCAGGCTCGCCCGTCAGCGCTCGCGCGCCCGCCGCGTCGTAGCGCGGCAGGCGGTCTTCTGCGATCTCGGCCAGCAGCGGCGCGCGAGCGTCCTTCTCGGACAGTCGCGGCGCGGCGACCGGCCAGTCGATCGCCAGGTCCGGGTCGTCCCAGCGGATCGCGGCGTCGGCTTCGGCGTCGTACGGGGACGTGCACAGATAGGTGAACACCACGTGCTCGGCGAGTGCCACGAAGCCATGCGCGAACCCTTCCGGGATCCAGAACTGCCGCCGGTTGCCCGCGCTCAGCAGCACCGCGGTCCAGCGCCCGAACGTGGGCGAACCTCGGCGGATGTCGACCGCCACGTCCCACGCTTCGCCCTGCAGCACCGAGACGTACTTGCCCTGCGCTCCGGGCCATTGGTAATGCAGGCCCCGCAGCACGCCTTCGCTCGAGGTCGAGACGTTGCCCTGGACGAACGCAAGTCCCAGACCTTGCGCCGCCAGTGCGTCGAGGTTGAAAGCCTCGTGGAAACTGCCGCGCGCGTCCTCGAACACCCTGGGCTCGATGACCAAGCATCCCGGCAATCCCGTCTCGACCAGTTTCACGAAACCGGTCCGCGTTCGGCCAGCTCCAGCAGATACGCGCCGTAGCCACTCTTCGCGAGCGGTACCGCCAGGGCGCGCAGCTGCTCCGTCCCGATCCAGCCGTTGCGCCAGGCGATCTCCTCGGGCGCGCACACGCGCAGGCCCTGGCGTGCCTCGATGGTTCCGATGTAGTTCGCCGCCTCCAGCAGGGAACGGGGCGTACCGGTGTCCAGCCACGCGTAGCCGCGCCCCAGTTTCTCCAGGTGCAGCGAGCCTTCTTCCAGGTAGCAGCGGCTCAGATCGGTAATCTCTAGTTCCCCGCGCGCGGATGGCTGGAGCGTCGCGGCGAAATCGCTGGCGCGTTCGTCGTAGAAGTACAGCCCCGTCACCGCATAGTTCGATCGCGGCGCTGCAGGCTTCTCTTCGAGTCCGATGACGCGCCCCTCGCCATCGAATTCGGCGACGCCGTAGCGCTCCGGATCGCTGACCCAGTAGCCGAACAGCGAAGCGCCGGCCCCTCGCTCGTCCGCCCGGCGCAGCAGCGCGGTCAGGCCGGGACCGTGGAAGACGTTGTCCCCGAGCACCAGGCAGCTCGGGCGCCCGGCGAGGAACTCGCGCCCGATCAGATAGGCCTGCGCCAGCCCGTCCGGATTCGGCTGCAGTGCGTATTCGATCTGCATGCCCCACTGCGAGCCATCGCCCAGCAGTGCCTTGAACAGGGCCTGCTCGTGCGGTGCATTGATGACCAGCACCTCGCGGATGCCGGCCAGCATCAACACGCCGAGCGGATAGTAGATCATCGGCTTGTCGTAGACCGGCAGCAGCTGTTTGCTGATCGAGGTGGTCATCGGATACAGGCGCGTGCCAGCGCCACCGGCCAGAATGATGCCGCGCCTTCGGGTCATGCCGGGCTCCCGATCCGCTCCATGCGATAGCTGCCGTCGAGGACCCGGTGGATCCAGGCCTGATGGCCAAGGTACCAGTCGACCGTGCGCGCGAGGCCCTGTTCGAAGGTCACCGCGGCACGCCATCCGAGTTCGTCCCTGAGCCTGGATGCGTCGATGGCATAGCGCCGGTCATGACCGGGACGATCGCCGACGAAGACGATCAGATCCCGGTGGCTGCGGCCCCCGTCCAGCGGGCGGCGCTGGTCGAGCAGGTCGCAGACGGACCCCACCACCTCGATGTTCTCGCGCTCCGCGTCGCCGCCCACGTTGTAGACCTCGCCTACTGCGCCCCGCTCCAGCACCCGGCGGATCGCAGCGCAATGGTCCTCGACGTACAGCCAGTCGCGAACGTTGCGCCCGTCTCCGTAGACGGGCAGGGATTGCGCCGCCAGGGCCCTGCCGATCATCAGCGGAATCAGCTTCTCGGGAAACTGGTACGGACCGTAGTTGTTGGAGCAGTTCGTGGTGAGCGTGGGCAGCCCGTAGGTGTGGTGGAACGCTCGGACCAGGTGGTCGGACGCGGCCTTGGATGCCGCGTAGGGGGAGTTGGGTGAGTACGGCGTGGCCTCGGTGAACCGGCCGGTGTCGCCGAGCGAACCGTACACTTCGTCGGTGGAGACGTGCAGGAAGCGGAAGGCCTCCCGCTCCGCCGTTTCCAGCCCCTGCCAGTGGTCGCGAACCGCCTCCAGCAATCGCAGGGTTCCCACGACATTGGTCTGCACGAAGGCCGCCGGGCCGTCGATGGAGCGGTCGACGTGGCTTTCGGCGGCCAGGTGGATCACCGCGTCGGGTCGATACTCCGCGAGCAACCGGGCCACCAGCGCGTGGTCGGCGATGTCGCCACGGACGAATACGTGACCCGGATGGGCATCGACGGCAGCCAGCGTGTCAAGGTTGCCGGCATAGGTGAGTGCGTCGAGATTGACCACGCGCACGCCGGAGGCGACCGCCCCCAGCACGAGGTTGCCCCCGATGAACCCGGCACCGCCGGTGACCAGCCAGGTGGGCATCTTGAGTCCGCTTCGCGCAGCAGGCCGCTAGAGTCCGTCAGAACGGAATGTCGTCGTCCGAGAAGTCGTCCGCCGGGGGCGGCGACGACTGCGAGGAAGGCTGCCGGCGCGGCGCGGCCGACTCCTGGCGCTGCGGGCGCGACGGCCTGTCGCCACCGCCTCCGCCACCGCCCTCCCCCCGGCCACCGAGCATCTGCATCTCGTTGGCGACGATCTCGGTGAAGTACTTCTCCACCCCGTCCTGGCCGGTGTACTTGTCGTAGCGGATCTCGCCCTCGACGTAGACCTGCGAGCCCTTGCGCAGGTACTCGGCCGCGATCTCGCCGAGCTTGCCGAAGAAGGTGACCCGGTGCCACTGGGTGTTCTCCTGCGGATTGCCGTCGCGGTCCTTGCGCACGCTGGTGGTGGCGAGGCTGATCTTGGTGATGGCCATGCCGCCCTGGGTGTATTTGGTTTCCGGGTCGTTGCCGAGATTGCCGACCAGGATCGCCTTGTTGATGCCACGGGCCATGAAGGATTCCTTGGGATTGCTTGCCGGAAGCGGCAGGGGATCATTGGATTATAGCTTCCGGCGCCCCGCCGTCGGTTCCCGCCGCGCCGCGGCGTCGGGGGAAGCCGTACCGCCGGGTCGGGGCGTCCACGCGGCCCGTATAATCCCGGTTCCCAAGCCACGACGACCCGATGGACCAGGCCCTGCCAGCGACGATCCCCGACCTGCCGGCCATCCAGGCCCTCGCCGCCCCGGACATGGCCGCGATCGACGCCCTCGTCCGCCGCCGCCTGGCCTCCGATGTGGTCCTGATCAACCAGGTCGCCGAGCACATCGTCACGGCCGGCGGCAAGCGGCTGCGGCCGATGCTGGTGGCGCTGGCCGGGCGTGCCTGCGGCGGTGCCGGGCCGGAGCACCACCAGCTGGCCGCGATCGTCGAATTCATCCACACCTCCACCCTGCTCCACGACGACGTGGTCGACGAGTCGGACCTGCGCCGCGGCCGCAGGACCGCCAACGCCATCTGGGGCAATGCCGCGAGCGTGCTGGTGGGCGACTTCCTCTACTCGCGCAGCTTCCAGCTGATGGTCGAACTGGACTGCATGGAGGTGATGCGGGTCCTCGCCGACACCACCAACCGCATCGCCGAGGGCGAAGTGCTGCAACTGCTGCACGTACGCAATCCCGACGTCGACGAGGCCGCCTACCTGGGGGTGATAGAACGCAAGACCGCGGTCCTGTTCGCCGCCGGCACCCGGCTGGGGGCGCTGGCCTCCGGGGCCGGTGCGCAGATCCAGCAGGCGCTGCACGACTACGGCCTGCAGCTGGGCTACGCGTTCCAGATCGCCGACGACGTGCTCGACTACAGCGCGGATGCCGGCGAACTGGGCAAGAACCTCGGCGACGACCTGGCCGAAGGCAAGGCGACGCTGCCGCTGATCCACGCGATGGCCCAGGCCGGCGCTTCCACCCGCGATCGGCTGCGCGGCATCGTCGAACAGGGCGATGCCGACGCGATGGGCGAGGTGATGGCGGCGATCCATGCCAGCGGCAGCCTGGACTACAGCCGGGCGCGGGCACGCGAATTCGCCGCCGCCGCGGTCGCGGCCCTCGCCCGCCTGCCGGACAACGCCGCGGTCGCCGCGCTGCGCGGGCTCGCCCGCCACGCGGTCGAGCGCCGCAGCTGACGGCATCGGCCGCGCGACGCACCGAGCTGGCGCGGTCAGCGCGGTCCCGCTTCGAAGATCTCCTCGAAGAACGCATCGATCATCACGAAGGCGCGCCTGGCGGCGCGCGCGTCGTAGCGGCAATTGTCCTGCGGGTCCGCGCCGGCGTCCTCCTCCTGGCTGAAACAGTGCCGCGCACCGCCGAAATCGACGAACTGCCAATCGGCGCCGGCGGCGTCCATCTCCTGTCCGAACGCGGCGATGTGCGCGTCGGAGACCGAGGCGTCCTCGGCGCCGTTGAGCACCAGCACCGGGGCCGTGATCCGGTTGCCCTCGGTCGGCAGGTGGGTCTCGAGGCCGCCGTGGACGCTGACGACGCCGGCCACATCGGTACCGGACCGCGCCAGCTCGAGCACCGCCGAACCTCCGAAGCAGAACCCGATCGCCGCGATCCTGCCGGGATCCACCGGCACCCGGTCCGCCTGGCGCGCCAGCGCCTCCACCGCCGCCGCGACGCGCCTGCGCAGGGTCGCGCCGCCGTCCGAATACACCTGCATGACCTGCTGCCGGGCCTCGTCGCGGCTTCCGGGGCGCACCCCCTTGCCGTAGACATCGGCCACCAGCACCACGCGGCCGTCGCCGGCCAGGGCGCGCGCCCGCGAGAGCGCATGTTCGCCCACCCCCATCCAGTTCGGCACCATCAGCACGCCCGGGCGCGGGCCCGGATCGCCGGCGTCGTCGTACACCACCACGCCGCTGAAGGTGCGGCCGTCGAGCTCCCACTCGACCGGCTCGCTCCTCGGCGCCGCCCGGGCAGCGGTGGCGGCCGACAACAGCAGCAGCAGCGCCGCCGACTCGAATCGGATCATGGGACGGGCCCTCGCTAAGAATGGAATCGCAAGACTAGCGCCACCGCGGACCGGGCGGGATGCGGGAGATGTGCCGCGGTGCGCACGGAGATGGCCCCGCGCCGACGCCGGCGGACGCGGCTCAGGCGATGCCCAGCCCCGGGATCGCCGTGATCCGCTCCGGGTCGAACCCGGCCAGCGTCGCGAAGTGGCGCCCGCGCTCGGTGTAGTCGCGGTACGGGCCGAAGCTCGGCGCCCCTGGCGACAACAGCACCACGCCTCCCGCCTCCCCCAGCGCGGCGCGCGCGGCGGCCACGGCGGCCGGCAGGTCCTCCGCGGCGCGCAGCGCGAATCCGCCACCGGCGGCGATACCGGCCAGCGCCGCGTGGATGCGCGGCCCGTTGGCGCCCATCGTGACCACCGCGCGCGGAGGCGCGGTGCGCATGCGGATGGCGAACGCGGCCCAGTCCAGGCCGCGGTCGTGCCCGCCGACCAGGATGGCCACCCGTGACCCGGCGCAGGCGTCGAGAGCGGCGAGCGCCGCCTGCGGCGTGGTGCTGATCGAGTCGTTCACCCAGACCAGGCCGCTGCGTTCGCCGAGCGTCTGCAGCCGGTGCGGCAGCGGAACGAACCCGGCCGCGTGCGCCGCCAGCGGCGCGGCATCGACGCCGATGGCCTCGATCGCAGCCAGCGCGGCGCAGAGATTGCGACGGTTGTGCGCCCCCGGCAGCGGCAGCGCGGCAGTGTCGATGACGGCGGTGTCGCCACGGTGCAGCCACGTGCCGCGCAGGTGCCAGCCGTCGTCGCGGTTGAACCAGCGCAGTTCGCTGTGCGGCAGTTCCAGCGCCGCCAGCCTTGGATCGAGCGCGTCCAGCACCGCGATCCGCGGCCGCGCCTGGGTGAGCAGCGCGAGCTTGTCCTCGACGTAGCGCGTCTCGCTGCCGTGCCAGTCGAGATGCTCGGGGTGGACGTTGGTGACCACGGCCACGTGCGGCGACACGCCCGCCGCGGCCACGTCGCGGGTCTGGTAGCTCGACAGTTCGATCACCCAGGCCTCGGCCTCGGCCCCGAGCAATTCCAACAGCGGCAGCCCGATGTTCCCCGCCAGCGCCGTGCGTACGCCGGCGGCGCGAAGCAGGTGCGCGGCCAGCGCGCTGGTGGTGCTCTTGCCCTTGGTGCCGGTCACGCAGAGGGTGCGCGCGTCGGGCCGTTCGGCGAACCAGAGCGCGGTGCCGCCGATGAACCTCGTGCCGCGCGCGGCGGCCACCTCGGCTTCGGCCGAATACGGGCTGATCCCCGGGGACTTGATCACCACGTCGAACGCCGAGAGCCGTGCCGCGGTGGCCTGCGTCTCCACGGCCAGGTTCGCGTCGCCGAGCGCCCGCACCTGCTCCGCCTCGCCGGGTTGGCAGAACAGCGTGAGCGACATCGGCGGTACGGCGCGCCCCGGATGCCGACCGCCGGTTTGCGATTCCCGATCCCGCAGCGCGCGCCACGCCGCCTGGCCTTCGCGGCCCCAGCCCCACAGCGCGACGCGCAGGCCATCAAGCTCCGAAATGCGCATGCAGCCGTTCCCACAGCGGCGCCGGAATGCGGTGCTCGCCGTCGATACCCAGCAGCGGCTCCAGCGCCAGGTCCGCCGGGTTGAGCTGCGGGGCGATGTCGCGCGCGAAGCGCCGCACCACCGCGTCTTCGCGCCATTCCGGGCGTTGCGCCAGCGCCGCCATCGCTGCGCGCGATTCGCGGCCCTCGCCGACGCACTCGAAGGGCTTGTGGTCGCGATACTCGAGCAGCGCGTCGTAGCCGGGGATCTGCGCGGCGTCGTCGAGCAGGTTGCGGCCGAAGATCGCCACCAGCCGCGGCTTGGGCATGAACGGCGCCAGCGCCAGGAACACGAAATGGCACTTCGGGCAGATCCCGCACCAGCGGTTCACCGGCCGCTCGCCGAGCAGGTGGAAGTTGCGGTTGCAGCTGGAGAAGTGCGCGTCGTAGCGGTCGCTCCGGGCGAACTGCCGCGCCACCGCGAGTTCCGAGAACGGGCGCAGCAGCGAGTAATAGTGCAGCGCGCTAATCCGCCCCGCCCCCGTGTCGCCGGCGGCGTGGCGCTGCAGCCAGGCGCCGAACCCGCGCTCGAACGCCCAGCCCTTCGACCACTGGTGGTTCACCTCGCCGGTGCCCTCGATCAGGCTGCCGTAGCTGGCGGAGCGCTCGTTCGAGAACACCACCTGGTCGGCGCCGACCAGCACCGCGGCGAAGGCCAAGATCGCCGAGTTGATCGCGGTCACCGGGATGTGGCCGTTCCAGGCGCCCTGGCGGTTGAACTCGAACAGTTCCGCCGCCAGCTGGCGACCGATGTTGAGCGTCGGCAGGCCGGTGCGCTCGGCGCAGGCCCGGATCAGCTGGGAACCGCCGATCCAGCTGACGGTCTGCGCGACCCCGGCGGCGCGCAGCGCCTCGATCGACACCAGCGAGTCCTTGCCGCCGCCGATGGCGACCAGCGCGTGCGCGCCCGGGCCGGCGGCAGTGCCGACCCCGGCCTCGAACTCCGCCACGGGAGCGCCATCGTCACGGGCCGGAAACCGGATCCGCCCGTGCAGGTCCAGCCCGTTGCGGTAGGCGAACTCGCCCAGGCCGTTGACGTAGATGTCCTCCAGCAGCGCCGCGGTGTCGGCGCCGATCGCGTCGCCCTCGATGCGGATCTCGCCCGGCACCGCCGCCTTGTAGTAGCTCACCCCGGCGATGAGGTGCAGCAGCCGCAACACCCGCATCGCCGCGGCGGCGCGCGCATCGTCGAGCGCGAACGGGGCGCCCGGCACGGTGACCGTCTCGATCATCTCCGGGCCGTCGTCGAAGGCATAGGCCAGCCGCGCCACGCCGGTTCGCGCATCGAAACCGCAGTGCACGAAGCGGAACGTCCGGATCGCGTCGCGATCGAAACGCCAGCCGCTCATGCCAGCACCTGCTCGTGCGGAAGCGCGCGCAGGTTGTAGCGGTTGGCCATGACGAACCCGTAAGCGCCCGCATCCGCCACCAGCAGCACATCGCCCTCTGCGGTCGCACCCGGCAGGCGGCGCTGTTTGCCGAACACGTCGCCGGACTCGCAGATGGGCCCGACCACGTCGAACGGGGTATCGGCGGACTCTTCCAGGCGGCTGAGGTTGTGGATGCCGTGGTAGGCCTCGTACAGCGCCGGGCGCATCAGCGCGTTCATGCCGGCGTCGGCGCCGACCCGGCGGATCCCGCCCTTCTCCACCACCTGGGTGGCCGTCATGAGCAGCACCCCGGCCTCGGCGACGAGGTAGCGGCCCGGCTCGATCGCCAGCCGGTAGGCGGGATAGGCCGCCTTCACCTCGGCCAGGCCGGCGCTCCAGGCGTCGAGGTCGAACGGCTCGTCGTCCTCCTGGTACGGGATCGGCAGCCCGCCGCCGATGTCGATCGTCTCGACGCTGCCGATCCGCTCGGCGATGCCGCCCAGTTCGTCGCAGACCGAGCGCCAGTGCTGGGCGGTCTCGACGCCGCTGCCAAGGTGCGCGTGCAACCCGGTGATAGTCACTTCCAGGGTCCGGGCGGCGGCGAGGAACTCCTCGATGCGCGACACCGGCAGCCCGAACTTGGAGGCCAGGCCGCCGGTGCGCACCTTCTCGTGGTGTCCTTCGCCCCGGCCGAGATCGACACGCAGCCACAGCGCGCGGCCGCGGAAGACCTCCGGCCAGCGCTGCAGGGCCTCGACGTTGTCCAGGGTGACGGTCACGCCGAGCGCGAGCGCCGCCTCGTACTCGGCGCGCGGCGCGAAGCTCGGGGTGAAGAGCACCTGGCCCGCCTGCAGGCCCTCGACCGTCTCGAACACCCGGTGCAGCTCGGCCAGCGAGACGCATTCCAGGCCGAAGCCCTCCTCCACCAGGGTGCGCAGGATCGCCGGATGCGAGTTGGCCTTGATCGCGTAGAAGCGACGGTCGACGGGCGCGATCGCCGCCAGCGCCCGGGCGCGGGCGCGCACCGTGTCCAGGTGGTAGACGTAGCGGGGCGCGTCCGGGGCGGCCAGCGCGAGCAGCCGCGCCCGCTCCCCGCGCCACCACGGCGTCTCCCGCGGCCGCACCGCGCCCGCGATCTCGCGCCAGCGCGGCCCGAACACGTCGGCGTTGCGCACCGGCATCGCGCCGCTGGCGATCAGCAGCGCGTGCAGCTGCGGCAGCAGGCCCTCGGCGTCGGCCTCGTCGATGACGAAGGTGAGGTTGAGATCGTTGGAGGACTGCGAGATCAGGTGCACCCGCTCGCGACCGAACGCGGCCCAGATGTCCGAGAGCCTGTGCAGCAGCGAGCGCATGCCGCAGCCGACCAGGGTGACCGCCGCGCACGGCGCGATCACCTTCACCCGGCAGAACCGCGCCAGGTCGTCGGACAGGCGCGCGAGCACGTCGGTGCTGACCAGGTTGTCGCTGGGGTCGAGGGAGACGGTGATGTTGGTCTCGGACGAACCGATCAGGTCGACCGACAGGCCGTGTGCGCGGAAACGGTCGAACACCTCGGCCAGGAAGCCGACCTGCTGCCACATGCCCACGGTTTCCATCGACACCAGCACGATGCCGTTGCGGCGGCTGATCGCCTTGACCCCGGGCACCGCCGCCGCACTGGCGTCGATGCTGGTGCCGGGCAGGTCGGGCCGCGCGGTATCGAGGATCGCCAGCGGTACGCCGGCGTCGCGGCACGGGCCGAGCGCGCGCGGGTGCAGCACCTTGGCGCCGGTGGTGGCGATCTCCTGGGCCTCGGCGTAGTCGAGGCGGGTGAGCAGGCGGGCGTCCGGCACCTCGCGCGGGTTGGCGCTGAACATGCCGGGCACGTCGGTCCAGATCTCCACGCGCCGCGCGCGCAGCAGCGCGCCGAACAGGGCGGCCGAGGTGTCCGAACCGCCGCGGCCGAGCACCGCGGTGGCGCCATCGCCGTGCCGGGCGATGAAGCCCTGGGTGAGCAGCAGCCGCGGCCCCTGCTCGGCGAAGCGCGCGCGCCAGGCGTCGTCGGCCTCGCGCCGGCAGCTGGCCGACAGGCGCCGCGACCAGTCGCTCTGGTTCGGCAGCTCCACCGCATCGAGCCAGTCGCGCGCATCGCACCAGCCGAAATCGAGGCCCTCGCCGCCCAGGTAGGCGGCGCCGAGGGTGGAGGACAGCAGCTCCCCCTGGGCGAGCACTTCGGCCTGCCAGTCCAGCGGCCGCGTCGCAGCGCGCGGATCCGTGCCCAGCGCGCGAAGCGCCGCCGAGCGCTCGCTCAGCACCGCGTCCGGCTCGAGGCCCAGTTCCGCGGCGAAGTCGCAGTGCCGCCGCAGCAGGGCCTCGAGCCGTTGCGGGAGATCCTCGCCGCCGTCCGCGATCGCCTGCAGCGCGTTGGTCACGCCGGCGAGGGCCGAGACCACCACCAGCACGCGCGCCTCATGCTGCTCCGCGCGGGCCTTGGCGAGCCTGCCGATGGTGTCCCAGCGGCTGCGCTGCGACACGCTGGTGCCACCGAACTTCAGGACGATCCAGCGGTGTTCCGGTGAGTCTTGGAGGGCCATCGGCACGGTACTGTCCGGGCGCGCCCGGGGCGGACGCGCGAAGCCCGGCATTGTAGACGCAGCCGCGCCCCCCGGCCCCATCCGTCGCGGCATCGCGCCGCCGCGGCCGCGGCAGCCCCACCGGCCAGCCGCGTTCCGCATTCGATCCTGCGCCAACGGTTCCGGTCGCCGCGCGGACCGCGAAGCCGTGATGCGCGCCGCTCCGATTGCTAAGCTGCGCGATCCCCACCGCTCCCCTCCCCCATGACCTCACGTCGCTTCGTGCAGCTGGACGTGTTCGCCGACCGCCCCGGCGCCGGCAATCCGCTCGCGGTCGTGTTCGATGCCGATGGCATGGACGACGACACCATGCAGGCCGTCGCCCGATGGACGCGCCTGCCCGAGACCACCTTCGTGTTCGCGCCGACCAGCGCCGACGCCGACTATCGCATCCGCATGTTCAGCCCGCGCCGCGAGGTGCCGTTCGCCGGCCATCCCAGCGTCGGCACCGCGCATGCGTTGCTCGAGGCGGGACGCATCGCACCGCGCGATGGCCTGCTGCGCCAGGAAGGCCTCGCCGGCGTGCTGCCGCTGCGGGTGGCCGGCCAGGGTGCCGCGCGCACGATCGCCGTGCGCACGCCGCGCGCACGCGTGCTCGAGACCAGCAACCGCGGCGACCGGCGCCTGCGCCATGTGCTCGATGGCCTGCTGCCGGGCCGGCTGCCGCCGGTGCTGATGGACGGCGGCCGACGCTGGTGGCTGGCGGAACTGGCCGACGAGGCGACCCTGCGGCGCGCGACGCCGGACTGGGACGCGATCGGCCTGCTGGCCGAGTCGACCGCGAGCATGGGCCTGTGCGTGTTCGCCCGCGCCGACGAGGGCGCCGCCTACGAGCTCGCGGTGCGCGCCTGGGTGGGCGCGCCGGCACGCTTCGAGGACGCCGCCTCCGGTGCCGCCAACGCCACCCTCGCCGCATGGCTGGCCGCGCGCGACGCGCTGCCCGGCAGCGGCGGGCGCTACCGCGCCAGCCAGGGCCGCGAGGTCGGCTACGACGCCACCCTGGAGCTGCAGGTCGATCCCGACGGCGAGATCTGGTCCGGCGGCCACGCGGTCAGCGTGGTGCACGGCGAGATCGACTGGTCGCCCGCCGACAGGCGCGGGCGCTACTCCGCCTCGTAGACCGGGGTCCCGTCGACCCAGGTGGAGAGGATCCGCACCTCGTCCAGTGCCGCAGGCGCCAGCGCCAGCGGGTCGGCGGCGAGGACCACGAAATCTGCGCGCATGCCGGGGGCGAGGCGGCCCACCTCTTGCTCCGCGCGGCCCGCGTGCGCGGCCGCGGCGGTGAAGCCGTGCAGCGCCTCGCCCGCTTCGAGCTTCTGGTCCGCGAGCCAGCCGCCGGGCGGACGGCCGTCGCGGTCCTGGCGCGTCACCGCCGCGTACAGGCCGAGCCGCGGGTCGACCGACTCCACCGGGAAGTCCGAACCCAGCGCCAGCGGTACTCCGGCATCCAGGAATCGGCGCCAGGCGTAGGCGCCGGCCAGGCGGTCCGGACCGACGCGGTCTTCCGCCCAGGGCATGTCCGACGTGGCGTGGGTCGGCTGCATCGAGGCGATCAGGCCGAGCTCGGCGAATCTCGGAATGTCGCCGGCCGCCACCACCTGGGCGTGTTCGACGCGCCAGCGGTGGTCGCCGCCGGCGCGGCCGCCGAGCGCGGCCGCGTAGGTGTCCAGGACGATGCGGTTGCCGCGGTCGCCGATCGCGTGGGTGGCGACCTGCACGCCGCAGTCGCGCGCCTTGTTCACCACCGCGGCGAGCGCCGCAGGCTCGGTGAGCAGCAGGCCGTCGTTGCCGGGCTCGTCGCTGTAGTCCTCCAGCAGCGCGGCGCCACGGCTGCCGAGCGCGCCATCCATGTACAGCTTCACGCCCTCCATCCGCAGGCGGCCCTGCGGGTGCCGGTACAGTCCGTCCGTGCACAGGTCGTCCAGTGCGGGACCGTCGCCGTCGGCGTAGGCGCTGATCCGCAGCGGCAGGCGGCCGGCGTCGGCGAAGCGCCGGAACAGCGCGAGTTCCTCGCGCGAAACGCCCATGTCGTGCACGCCGGTCAGGCCGTTGCGCACCGCCGCCGCCAGCGCACGCTGCAGCGCCTCCTCGGCGCTCGCGCCGCCGTCGGCCGGCACCGCCGCCTCCACCAGCGCCATCGCCGCGTCGACGAAGACCCCGGTCGGTTCGCCGTCCGTGCGCACGATGCGGCCACCGTCGGGCTGCCAGTCGCCGCGCAGGTCCCGGGCGCCCTCGCGCGCGGCGGCGGCGCGCAGCGCCGCGCCGTTGGCCCAGCCGGCATGGCCGTCCACCCGGTCCAGCCACACCGGCCGGTCCGGGAACGCCTGGTCCAGGTCGGCCGCGGTCGGGAAGGCCTTGTCCGGCCACAGGTTCTGGTCCCAGCCTCGCCCGCGCAGCCATGCGCCCTCCGGCAGGTCGGCGGCATAGGCGCGCAGCCGCTCGATCACCTCGTCCTTGCTGCGGGCGCCGGCCAGGTCCGCGCTCAGCAGGGCCCGCCCGAGGTTCATCAGGTGGGCATGCGCGTCGATCAGGCCGGGCACCACCACGGCGTCGCCGAGATCCAGCACTTCCGCATCCGGATGCTGGCTGCGCAGCGCCTCCGCGCGTCCCACCGCCACGATCCGACCGTCACCGTCCCAGACCATCGCATTCGCGTCGGCCAGCGCCGGATCGGAGGTGTGGACCTTCGCGGCCGCGAGCAGGCGCAGGTCCGCGGCTTGCGCGGTCGCCGCGGTCAGACCGGCGGCCACGGCCAGGGCGGTCAGCGTATGGCGCATGCGAGTTCCCCGTGTCCGAAAACGACCACTATGCCGACCGCCGCCACTACCGGCAATCGCGTGCAGGACGGGCCCGCCACCTCGCATCGACCCTCAGCGGAGGATCCGCCGCTCGGGCCGGCCTGGTTCAGCCCAGCAGCTCCGCCTCCAGTTCGATCGGCACCGCGGACAGCGCCTTGGACACCGGGCAGTTCTGCTTGGCGTCGTCGGCGATGGCGCGGAACCGGGTGGCGTCGATGCCGGGCACGGTCGCCCTGGTCTTCAGCCGGATCGCGGTCAGCGTGGGGCCGCCGTCCATGGACAGGTCGACCTGCGCGCTGGTGTCGATGCTGTCCGGCGGGTGGCCGGCCTCGGTGAGCGCCGCCGCCAGCGCCATGCTGAAGCAGCCGGCGTGCGCCGCGGCGATCAGTTCCTCGGGGTTGGTGCCCTTCTCGTCGCCGAAGCGGCTGTTGAACCCGTACCGGGTGCCGTCCATCAGCCCGCTCTGCGGGGTGCTGAGGCTGCCCCGGCCGGACTTGAGATCGCCTTCCCAGCGTGCGGTGGCCTTGCGCGAAATGCCCATCGTGTTCTCCATCGGTCGATGCGGAAACGCGGCCCGGTGGATCCCCGAGCCGTTCACGGCAGGGTAGCGACCCGCGCGTTAGCCCCGCGTCTGGTTTGCTGCGATGCAACGGGACGCTGCGTTCGGGCAGGCGTTACTGTGCCTTCCCGCCATGACCGCCCGCCGAGCGCCGCTCGGACGGCAGCGCTCCCCCGCGGACAGCCATGACGGCCACTTCCAGCACCCAGCCAGGGAGGAACGGCCACATGCCGTATTCGACAGCGCAGATCCGCAACATCGCCCTCGCCGGGCACCCGGGCGCCGGCAAGACCACCCTCTTCGAGGCGCTGCTGCACGCCGGCGGGGCCATGCAGGCGGCAGGCAGCATCGAGCGCGGCAACACCGTCTCCGACCACGATCCGCTGGAGAAGGCGCGCGGCCACTCCATCGACGCCGCCATCGCCAGCGTCGACCACGCGCCTGGCGGCGGCCAGCAGGTGCACCTCAACCTCATCGACACCCCCGGCTACCCGGACTTCCGCGGCCCGGCCCTGGCGGCCCTGGCCGCGGTGGAGACCGTGGCGATCGTGGTCGATGCCGCGGCCGGGGTCGAATACGGCACCCGCAGGCTGATGGAGCGGGCCGCCGAACGCGGGCGCTGCCGGGCGCTGGTGATCAACCGCATCGACGCCGAGGACGCGGACTGCGCCCGGGTCCTCGCCGACCTGCGCGAGGAGTTCGGAGCGGAGGTGCTGCCGCTCAACCTGCCGGCGGGCGGCGCTACCAGGGTGGTCGACTGCTTCGGCCGGGACGGCGGCGACAGCGACCTCGGCGCGGTGGCCGACTGGCACCAGCGGATCCTCGACCAGGTGGTGGAGATCGACGAGTCTGTGATGGACCGCTATCTCGACCAGGGCGAGCAGGCGCTGTCCGGGGAGCAGCTGCACGACGCATTCGAGCAGTGCCTGCGCGAGGGCCACCTGATCCCGGTCTGCTTCGTCTCCGCGCGAACCGGCACCGGCGTGCGCGATCTGCTCGACGCCGCGGCGAAGCTGTTCCCGCATCCGGGCGAGGCGAACCCGCCGCAGTTCCTCAAGGGCAGCGGTGCGGACGCCGCCCCGCTCGTGCTCTCGCCCGATCCGGACGCCCACGTGGTCGCCGACGTGTTCCGCATCGTCCACGATCCGTTCGTCGGCAAGCTCGGCATCTTCCGCGTCTACCAGGGCACGGTGCGCAGGGAGACGCAGCTGTTCGTCGACGATGGCCGCAAGCCTTTCAGGGTCGGCCACCTGTTCCGGGTGCACGGCAAGGACCACATCGAGATCGAGCATGCGGTGCCCGGTGACATCGCCGCGGTCGCCAAGGTGGACGAACTGCACTTCGACGCGGTGCTGCACGACAGCCACGACGAAGACCACATTCACCTGGCGCCGCTGGAGTTCCCGCGGCCGATGTTCGGCCTGGCGATCGAGGCCGGCAGCCGCGGCCAGGAGCAGAAGCTCGCCAACGCGCTGCACAAGATGGCCGAGGAGGATCCCTGTTTCCGGGTCGAACACGAGGTCGAGACCAACGAGACGGTGATCCACGGCCTGTCCGACCTGCACCTGCGCATCCACCTGGAGCGCCTGCGCGAGCGCCACGGCATCGCGGTGGAGACCCGGCCGCCGCGGATCGCGTACCGCGAGACCGTGGGCGCCGCCGCCGAGGGCCATCATCGCCACAAGAAGCAGACCGGCGGCGCCGGGCAGTTCGGCGAGGTGTTCCTGCGGGTAGAACCGCTGCCGCGCGGCGCCGGTTTCGAGTTCGCCGACGAGGTCAAGGGCGGGGTGATCCCGGGGCAGCTGATCCCGGCGGTCGAGAAGGGGGTGCGCGAGGTGCTGCGCAGCGGCGCGGTGGCCGGCTATCCGATACAGGACCTGCGGGTGACGGTGCATGACGGCAAGCACCATCCGGTCGACAGCAAGGAAGTGGCGTTCGTCGCCGCCGGCCGCAAGGCGTTCCTGGATGCGGTGGCCAGGGCCCGGCCGCAGGTGCTCGAGCCGATCGTCGACCTCGAGGTGCACGCGCCGGAAGAACACATGGGCGACATCAGCGGCGGCCTGGCCGGCAAGCGCGCGCGCATCAACGGCACCGACGCGACCCGGGGCGGCGAGATCGTGGTCAAGGCCCAGGTGCCGCTGTCGGAGCTGGAAGGCTACGCGGCCGAGCTGAAGTCCGTCACCGCCGGGCGCGGGCGTTACGCGATCGATTTCAGCCACTACGAACCGGTGCCGCCGCAGGTGCAGCAGCGGCTGACCGAGGGCTGGCGGCCGCGGCAGGAGGAGGATTGAGCAGCGTCGGTCGCGCCGCTCAGGCGCCCGGCATCGCGACCGATTCCAGCGTTCCGGCCGGGGTGACGATCCCGCCGTTGAGCAGGATCCCGGTGATTCCGTTCGCGGTCAGCGGGCGGGCGTACACGTAGCCCTGGATCACGTGGCAGCCCCACGCGCCCAGCATGCGCACCTGCTCCATCGATTCCAGGCCTTCTGCCACCACGCCCTTGCCCAGGTCGCGGGCGATGGCGATGATCGAGCGCACCACGGCCTCCACCGCAGGATCGCCCTCCAGCAGGTCGATCACGAACGCGCGATCGATCTTGAGGGTGTCGCTGGGCAGGCGGGTCAGGTACGCCAGCGACGAATAGCCGGTGCCGAAATCGTCGATCGCCACCTTCACCCCGAGCTCGCGGATCGCCTGCAGCTGCGCCATTCCCGAATCGCTGTCCAGCACCAGCATGGTCTCGGTGACCTCCAGCTCCAGGCGTGCGGGGGCGATCCCGTTGGCCGCGATCGCTTCGCGAACGTAGTCGCGCAGGCGCCCGGAGCGCAGCTGGTGGCCGGAGATGTTGACGCCCACCACCCCCAGATCGAAGCCCATGCGCTGCCACTCGGCCATCTGCCGGCAGGCCTTGTCGAGCACCAGCTTGCCCAGCGGCTCGATCAGCCCGCATTCCTCCGCCAGGCCGATGAACTCGTCGGGCGGGACGATGCCGCGGTTCGGGTGCATCCAGCGCGCCAGCGCCTCGACCCCGATGATGCGGTCGTCGCGGCTGTCCACGCGCGGCTGGTAGTGCAGCTCGATCTGTCCCTCCTGGATCGCCACGCGCAGCTCGTTCTCCATCTGCACGCGCGCTTCCGCGCGCCGGTTCATCTCGGTCTCGAAGAACGCGGTGCGTGCGCCGCCGGTCTGCTTGGCCCGGTACATCGCCACGTCGGCATTGCGTACCAGTACGCCGGCGTCCACCCCGTCGCGCGGGAAGAACGCAACCCCGGCGCTGAAGCGCTGGTGGAATTCGCGATGGCCGACCACGATCGGCCGCGCGAACGCCTCGTCCACCCGCGCCATCGCCGCGACCACCGCGTCCGGCCGCGACGCGCCCCGCAGGATCAGGAAGAACTCGTCGCCCCCGAACCGGCCGACGAAATCCCCGGGGCCCAGGCTGGCGCGGATCCGCTCCCCGCTCTGGACCAGGATGTCGTCGCCCAGCGCGTGGCCCAGGCCGTCGTTGATCGCCTTGAAGCGGTCGAGGTCGACGAAGGCCACGGCGAAGGCCTGGGCCGACGGCCGCGCCGCCTCGATGGCTTCGGCGAGCGCCTCGAAGGTGGCCAGCCGGTTGGGCAGCCCGGTGAGCAGGTCGTGCCTGGCCTGGTAGAGCAGCAGGTCCTGGTGCTTCACGAACGCGGCCGCAACGGCGATGCGTTCGGCCAGGTCGCGCACCTGCCCCTGCAGATGTTCCGCCAGCCGGCTATCGTCCTGGCGACCGAGCAGCAGCCAGATGCGGGTTTCGCCCTCGCCGCCGAGGGCGATCGCCCACACATGCGATTCGGCGCGCCCGGCATCGCCTTCGCGCAGCGGCGCGGCAGGTCCGAGTTCCCCCGCTTCCAGCACCGCTCCGGGGGCCCCGGCCCGCGGCGACATGCGTCGCAGCGCCGGCGGCACCTCCGCCACCGGAACCTCCGTGCTCCGGTCCGCGCCGCGCGCGCGCCCATGGCACCTGCCGCCCTGGCCATCCTCGGGTCGAGACAGCAGCACGCAGACACCGGCGCCGTCGGTGACCTCCGCGATCCTGGCGATCACGAGCTCGATCACCTCCTCGAGCGGGACCCGGGCCAGGATCAGATGGTCGATTTCCGACAGGATCCTCAGGGTGTCCAGTTGCTGGGTAATGCGGGCGCGCATGTCGTCGAAGGTATCCGACAGCAGCCCGAACTCGTCCTTCTCCGCGGCGCCGATGCGCGGCCCGCCCCCGCCGAACGCGCGGATCCTGCCGAGCAGCACTTCCAGCGGGCCGACCACGCGACGGATCTGCAGCGAACTGAGCAGCATCGCCAACAGCAGGATCCCCACCATGACCGGCGCCACCAGCCGCCGATAGTGCGCGAGCGCACCCGGCGCCTCGGTGGTGGCGGTGAAGATCCAGTCGGGCGCGTCGAACTGCGGCTTGATGAACAGGGTCCATTCGGTTTCGACGCGGCGCGCGCCGTCACCCCCGGGTTCGCGCTCACCGCCGCAGAACAGCCGTGCCCCGCCCGCTGCCTCCACGCAGATGCGCACCGCGTTGCCGATCTCCTCGGGATTTCCCCATAGGTAGGCGCGGTCCAGGCGCCCGGCGATCACGGTGCCCTGCCCGCTGCCGGGAATACGCCTGAGCAGGACCACGTCGTGCGCACGGCCGGCCACCTCCGGCGCGAGCACCATCACTTCGGAACGCGGCGGGATGCCGGCGTCGCGCAGCCCTTGCCGGAACCGGCCGGACGGGAGCAGGAGCCCGTGGTCGGGCGCTTCGAACACCACCACGTCGCTGAAGAACATCGACAGCACTTCGCCGCCTTCCCCCTCCCCCAGCACCTCCGGTTCGGCCGCGGCCAGCGCCTGGCGCGCGGTATACAGACGCTGGAACACGCCCAGGGCGTAGCTCTTGTTGGCCTGGTGCAATCCGCGCATCGCGGACGCCTCGGCGTTGGCGGTCGAGGCGCGCCAGGTCATCCAGAACACGGCGACCGCCGGCACCAGCGCCGCCAGGCAGAACATCAGGAAGATGCGCCGGCCGAAGCGCGTGGCCAGGAAGACGCGCTTCATCCGCGGGCCGGACGGCGGGTGCATGGGCTCAGAACTTTTCCGCCAGGTCGATGAACGAGCCGTCGCGCGCGCGGATGACGTCGTCTAGGCTGTCCTTGTTGTCGACCTGGGTCTTGAACACGCCGTCCTTGCCGGCGCTGAAGAGGTCGAAGTCGGAATTGAGCGGATTGAGCCGTTTATCTTTCCGCGCCTTGCCCTTGGCGCCCTTGCCGGTGAGATCTTGGTAGTGGTAGGGGTTCTTCCATGGATCCAGATAACCGCCACGGCCTACATCCACCAGCGAGCCCGGCAGGGTCCCGTGGTCGTTGCGATAGCGCTGGATGTCCATGGAGATCATCAGGATATCCGCCTTGGCTGCCTCGACCCTCGAATGCTCGATGTGCTCGGTGAATTGACCAATCGCCAGCATTGAGATCACTACGGCAATGGACACGGCAAACATCAGCTCCACCAGCGTGAAGCCAACGGCCCGGCCGCGCCCGTGGAGGCGGCCACCCGCTGCCGTTTGCCGGTACCTGCTCATCTGTGCCCATCCCCCCCGTGGTGAATGGCGGGACCTCATTGTTCACCATCCGGGGGAAACGATCGTGAACGCTGCCCCCGGGATAACGGCGGCAGTCGCCCAAACTGTAGTCCGGGGCCGCTGCCGCGATGCGGCCCAGTTCCCGGCGAAGGTCTTCGATCGGGCGATAATGCGCCGGTGACGACCCTCGGCTTCCCAGGCGATCCGCCGACCTCGGCAAGCGCCGCAACGGCGTTCCACCCGCTCCTCCGCTTCCAGGCGCAGGCGGCGGCTCGTCGCGGCCGGGCGCCGGTGCGGGCATGAGCGCCGGGTTCGCCGCACTGCTCGCCGATGCGGTCCTGGCCGCGCACGCGGCCATCGTCGCCTTCGTGGTGGTCGGCGCGTTGGGGATCCTGGCCGGCGGGCCGCTCGGCTGGCGCTGGGTGCGCCATCGCGGATTCCGGATCGTGCATCTGGCACTGATGGTCGGGATCGCCGCGCAAGCCTGGCTGGGGCGGCTGTGTCCGCTGACCGTCTGGGAGCAGGCGCTGCGAAGCCATGCGGGGCAGGTCAGCTACGGCGAGTCCTTCGTCCAGCACTGGCTGTCGAGGCTGATCTTCTTCGAGGCGCAGTGGTGGGTGTTCGTGGCCGCCTACAGCGCGTTCGCGCTCCTGCTCGCGGGCTGCTGGTGGCGCTGGCCGCCTCGCCGCCCGGGGCCGGGCATGGATCCTGCAGGTCGGCCGCAGGCGAAAAAACCCTAGTTTTTTTGCGTTTTCCTATTGGCGGCAGCGCGCGCATGCCCTACATTCCGTGTGCCGGGCGATGTCCGGCCCACCTACATTCATCCATCACGGAACAGGAAACATGGCGAAGAAAGCGAAAAAGGCGGTCAAGAAAGCCGCTGCCCCGAAGAAGGCGGCTGCCAAGCCGACCGCCCAGAAGCCGATCAAGGAGTCCCTGAGCAAGTCCGGCCTTGTGGCCCACATTGCCGACACCTCCGGCGTCGCCGCCAAGGACGTGCGCGCCGTGATGGCCGCGCTCGAAGGCACCATCGCCGCCTCGGTCAGCAAGAAGGGCGCCGGCACCTTTACCCTGCCGGGCGTGCTGAAGATCACCGCCGTCAAGGTTCCCGCCAAGGCCAAGCGCAAGGGCATCAACCCCTTCACGAAGGAAGAGCAGTGGTTCGCCGCCAAGCCGGCCTCGGTGAAGGTCAAGGTGCGCCCGCTGAAGAAGCTCAAGGACGCCGCCGCCTGATCGCGGCGAGGCCCGGAACGCTCCGCTTCCGGGCATGATCGAAAGGGCCGGTCCGCTCCGCAGGAGCGCCCGGCCTTTTCTTTGAACCCTTCCGTCCCGTTTCGCGGGATACGACAACCCCTCCGGATACGACGATGCAACTCCAGGGATTTCTCGACCATCTGCTCAAATCCAACCTGCCCGGCGGCTCCAGCGGCGACCGCAAGGGCGTGCTCGAATCCGACTTCGGCAAGGGCGCCGTCAGCGGCGGCATGCTCGGGCTGCTGCTCGGCCGCAACCGCACCACCCGCAAGCTGGCCACCTACGGCGGGCTGGCGGCGATCGGGGTGATGGCCTATCGCGCCTACGGCGAGTACCAGCGCCAGCAGCAGACCTCCGCGCCGGAACCGCAGACCGTGGACCGGCTGCCGCCGCCGCAGGCCGAGGTACACAGCGAGGCGATCCTCAAGGCCGTGGTGGCCGCGGCCAAG
The DNA here is from genome assembly GCF_029887875.1 of Luteimonas endophytica. GTDB lineage: Bacteria > Pseudomonadota > Gammaproteobacteria > Xanthomonadales > Xanthomonadaceae > Luteimonas > Luteimonas endophytica. Next base: position 59,210 of record NZ_JARXRM010000043.1, on the reverse strand, counting down.
GCCGATGGCCACATCGACGCGCGCGAACGCGAGACCATCGAGGGCGAGTTCCGCCGCCTCGCCGGCGACGCCGACCTGCAGCGCTGGATGCATGCCGAGCTCGAGAAGCCGCTCGACCCGGCCGAGGTCGCGCGCGCCGGCGCCACCCCCGAGATCGCCTCGGAAATGTATCTGGCCAGCCTGATGGTGGCGGACGAGCAGAACTACATGGAACGCGCCTATCTCGACGAACTGGCCCGCCAGCTCGGGCTGGACGAGTCGCTGAAGGCCGGGCTCGAACGCCAGTTGCGGGCCGGCTGAAGGCCTTCTCCGCGACGGCCGGTTCACCGCCGGGCCGCTAGCCTCGGCGAGTGACCGGCCCGACAGCAGCACCGAAGCACGACTACCGCGCGGCGGCCATGCGCCTGTCGATCTGGGCGCTGCTGCTGGTCGCCGCCGCATACGCCGGCGCCTGGGCCTGGCAGCAGCCGTTCATGGAGCGCGCAAGGATGGGCTGGAGGCTGGCGCGGATGCCGCCACCGGCGTCGCTGGCGATGCCGGTGCGCGGCGTGGCGGCGGCACGCGTGGCCGACACGTTCGGCGCCCCGCGCGGCGCGGACCGCCGCCACGAAGGGGTGGACATCTTCGCGCCGCGCGGGACCGAGGTGCTCAGCGCGACCCCCGGCATCGTCGGCGCAGTGCGCCAGAGCGGGCTCGGCGGGCGCCAGGTCTGGGTGCTGGGGCCGGCGCGCGAGCGCCACTACTACGCCCACCTCGACGCCTGGGCGCCGGCCCTGGCCCCGGGCGAGGTGGTCTGGCCCGGCAGCGTGCTCGGCACGGTCGGCGATACCGGCAATGCGCGCGGCACCTCCCCGCATCTGCACTACGGGATCTACGGGGCCGGCGGCGCCTACGACCCGCTGCCGTTGCTGCGTGCCGCGGCGGCCGACACGCCCGCCGGCGCGGCCACCGACGGCGACTGAGCGAAGCGGCGAGCCGGCCCGGCGCACGGCCGCGAACGCCGCGCGGCCGGCCGCGGCATCGACCCGTCACCGGCCCGGCGTTAGCATGGGACCAGGGCGCGGCGGCGCATCCCGCGGAGCGGCAGATGGACAAGCGTTTCTGGGTCTGCGGACTGGTGGTGGCGATGGCCGCGCTGCTGTCGGGGTTCCTGGTCCATGGCGTGGTGCTGCGCGGGGACTACCTGGCGCTCGCGCCGCTCTACCGCAGCCAGCCCGAGGCCAATGCGCGCTTCGGCTGGATCGTGGCCGCCTACCTGCTGATCGGCTTTTCGATGACCTGGCTGTATCGGCGCCTCCACGACACCGAAGAGGTGCGATTCGGGACAGGCCTGCGCTTCGGCATCGCCGTGGCGCTGGTGTCGTTCGTCCCTTGGCACCTGCTCGCCTATGTGGGCCAGCCGCTGCCGCTGTCGCTGATGCTGCGCCAGGTCGCCTTCGATTTCGTCGCCATGGCCACGCTCGGGATGCTGCTGGCGTGGCTGCGCCCCGGCCGGGTGGCGCTGACGCTGCCCTCCGGGGAACGCTAACCGCGCGTTCATCGCCGCCGGGTAGGCTCCCGCAGGCCTCCCGCTCGACCCGGTCCACGCCATGCGCCGCATCGCCCTGACGATCGCTCCCGCCGTGTGCTTCGCAGTGCTGCTGGGCTGCAGCGACGGCAGCGAACCCGCCCCGCCCGGCACCGGCCCCGCTTCCCCGGCCGGTGAGCCGTTGCCGGCACCCGCCAGCGCCGCGGGCGGCGTCACCGGCATGCCCGACCAACCCGGCCCGGGGGCGTCGGCGACCATCGGCCAGCCGGCGCCCGCCGCGATCGAGCCGCTGCGACCGGGGGACGCGACATCGCTGCTTCCGCCGCTGGAGGACAATCCCGAGACCGGGTTGGCGCAGGCCGGTACCGACACCGGAGTGATCTTCCCCGACACCGCCGCCGAAGCGGTGGCTGGCCGCCGGGAGGACGCCGCCGCCACGCCGCCGATGGAAGCGGAAGCGGCGACCGCGGTACTGCGGGACTATTACGCCGCGCTCGACGCGCGGGATTACGCGCGCGCCTATGCGCTCTGGTCCGATGGCGGCCGCAGCAGCGGTCAGACGCCCGAGCAGTTCGCCAGCGCCTTCGCCGGGGCCGCGCGGATCAGCGTGAGTGTCGGTGCACCCGGTCCGGTGGAAGGCGCGGCGGGCTCGCGCTACGTCGAGATCCCGGTCAGCGTGACGACCCGCGACGCCGGCGGCGCCGTCACCCGTCAGGTCGGCGCCTACACCCTGCGCCGCGCGGTCGTCGACGGCGCGAGCGCGCAACAGCGATCCTGGCGGATCGCCTCGGCGCAGCTGCGCGAACTGCAGCCCTGAGCGGGCCTCGGGCCGAACCGACGCCCGCGCACCGCCACATCATCGCGCGAAGCGATAGCTGAACTTGACCAGCAGCTGCTCGTCGTCGCGCAGCCGGAAGGCGTCGCCGAGCAGCCCGCCGACGTCTTCGGCGTGCGGCAGTTGCTCGTAGCCCCCGCGCGCATAGACCACGTACAGGTACGAGAGCGGCGCGATCTCGTAGCGATAGCGCACCTGGAATCCCAGCGTGCGCACGGCGAAATCGTCGACCGGATCCTCGCTGGCCAGGGCGCGGCCGCCCTCGACCCTGTACGCCTGGCGCAGCCGCGCGTCCAGCGCCAGCGCCTGCAGCTTCACCCGCAGCTCCTGGCGCTCGGCGAGGGTCCAGTTCACTCCCGCCTCCAGCTCCAGGCTGCGCTCCGAGAAGCTGCCCACCAGGTTCTCGCGCTGCCACACCAGCCAGTCCGGCATGCGCTCGATGGCCAGGCCTGCGACCAGATTCAGGCGGTCGTTGACGTGCAGGGTCGGCGCGTAGCTCAGGAAATGCCCGAGCCGGCGGTTGCCTGACAGCCCACCGCCGAACACCTCGACCTCGACCTCGTGCGCCCAGGCACCGCGGCGCGGCCGCGAGTACTCGTAGTAGGCGGTGGCCCGCGGCGGCAGCCGCAGCGAACCGTGGCCGCGGGTCAGCAGGTCGTCGACCCCGGCACCGTTGACGTTGATCTGGGCGTACTCTTCGCTGCCGTCGCGCAGCCTGCTGCTGCGGATGATCCGCAGCTGGTCGTACAGCCGCTCGCCGCCGTCGTTGCGGGTGGTCGAGACACGCGCGCGCCAGTCGTGCGCGGAGTAGCGCGAGGCCGCCGGCAGCGAGGCCAGGCGCCGCGAGACCTGCCAGTGGGCGTAGTTGAGGTCGTTGCGCGAGAGATAGCCGAAATCGTTGATCTGCAGCTCGTCGGAGAAGTGCATCGCCATCCACTGCTGGCGCCAGCCGCCGTGCATCTCGTAGTCGGCGTAGGAAGTGATGCCGCCGCCACGCGTGGTCGCGCCATCCTGGTCGATGCGGCTGCCCAGCAGGCGGGTGCGCACGCTCAGGCTGGCGGTGGGGCGCCAGTCCTGGTCGACGCCCAGCACCGTGGCCTGGCGATCCAGGAACGGCCGCTCGACCCTGGTCAGCATCAGCCCGAGGTTCTGCCGCTCCAGATCGTGGGTGAGCCGCAGCGCACCGAACGTGCGGCCGACCGCGCCGGACTCGTCGGCCAGGAACAGGCCGTAGCGCGACGTTCCGGCGTTGCCGTTGAGCTTGAGCGCCGCGGTGATGTCGCCGGCCCCGGAGCCGTCGTCGGCCGGTCCGCCGACCCGGCGCGTGTACAGCAGCTGGCTGTCGTCGGACGGGGTGGCGAAATCGAACAGGCCCTGGTTCTCGGTGAAGAAAGGGCGCTTGTCGCTGAAGAAGGTCTCGGTGGCGCTGAAGTTCACCACCAGATCGTCGCTTTCCACCTGGCCGAAGTCCGGATTCACCGTGGCGGTGAGCTGGAACTGCCCGCTGGGTTTCCAGAACAGGTCGGCGCCGGCCTCGAGATCTCCGCGTCCGGCGACGTTGTCGTAGACCAGCGACGAGTACGGGGTGATCGCCAGCAGCGACTGGCTGAAGCGGGGCACCTCGACGGGAGCGAACTCGGTGAGGAACCGCGGTCGCTCGAAGCTCGCCTCCGGCCATGCGACGCGTTCGCCGCTGGCGCCGATCACGCGGTCGAGGTAGACGTGCAGGGTGCGGGTCTCGCCCTCCCCGCCGCGCATCGGCGCGACGTGCCAGGGCACCAGCATCTCGACCTCCCAGCCTTCGGCATGCTCGGTGACGGCGCTGCGCCAGCTACCGTCCCAATCGCTGTTGAAGCCGCCACCGGCGGTGATCACGGCGTCGTAGACATCGCCGGTTGCGCTGACGGTGAAGTTGTAGCCGGTGCGGCCGCCGCCGTCGAAGTCGACCATCAGGTTGACGCGATCGACCTGGGCCTGGAAATCGCGCGGCAGCCGCTCGCGGGAGCGGGGCACCCCGGCCGGCTGGACGTTGCGGAAGGCCACCGCCAGGCCATCGGGAACGGCGAGGACCCAGGCTTCGGTCGGATGCGAGGCGGGTTCGCCATTGAGCGGCTGAACCTTGCGGAAATCGGTGACGCGGTGGGCGCCCTCCCACTCTCCGGGGGCGACGCGGCCGTCGATCTCGACGGCACCGGCCGGCAGGGCGGCACCGGCCAGCGACAGGAAGACGGCGGCCAGGCGCGCACAGGGCATGAATGGGGTCCTTTCGGGAAGCGCATCGCGCTTCGATGCCGCGCACGATACCGGCGCCCCGGCGCCGGTCCGACTGATATTAGTCATGGCAACCTTTTTGCGCCTTCGCGCACCGCCGGGCCGCGACGGCGGCGGCTCCGGCAGGGGCGGGCGCGCGGGCGCTCAGCGCTTGGGCTGCAGCATCGTCCCGGTGCAGGTCTTCGCGCCGCAGCGGCAACCCCAGAGCTTCTTGAGCTTCGGGGTGTGGCGTTCGTCCAGGGTGATGCCGTAGTTGTAAGTGAGTTCCTCGCCGGCGCGGATGTCGCGGATGGCCTCGATGAACACCTTGTCCTTGTGCGGCCGGGACTCGTCGTCCTCCTCGACCACCGCCTCGCAGTTGGGCTCGCAACTGTGGTTGATCCAGCGCGCGACGTTGCCCTCGACGTTGGCGTCGATGACGTAGTCGTCGTTGAGGGTGAAGAGGAAGGTATGGCCGTCCTCGTCGATGTCGCCGTACTCCGCATCGACCTCCTCGTGGGTGCGCAGCTTGCCCTTGTAGCGGATCACCCGCTCGCCCTTGGCGATCGCCTCGGTGGCGAAGACGCCGTTGCCGTGGATCGGCGAGAGGCGGGCTTCGATCTTCTTCCTTGCCTTCTTCTGCTTGGGCATCGGTTGCGACAGTCTGCGAAAGAAGCCGGCATTGTGGTGCAAGCGCGGCCGGTTCGCCAATGCGAGTGTCCGGACTTCGGGAGGGTCGCCCCCGGGCGGCGCCCGTTGGAGAGGTTCTCCACCGTCGCCACGGGGCACGGCATCGATCGGCTGCTCGAGGGAAGTTTCGCGGAGCGCGAGCCGTGCCGGGGACGCCAGGCGCTCCACCCGATGAAGGGGTCCGTCACCGTCGCCACGGGCCAGCGACAGCGAACAGCCGCTCCTGGGGTTGGGTTCTTCAAGAGCGCCTTCGCCCTGCTGTGCGGGGCGCCAGCCGCGCCGGGGGTATTGCTCCGCCCTTCCGTCCGGCCATCCATGGCCGGAGTCAGGGCCGCAGGCCATCCATGGCCTGCTCTGCGCAACGCCCCCGGCACGTCTCCGGCTTTCGCGTCGATGGGCTTCGGAGGAAATGGATACCAGGCATCCGACAGTGAATCGCCAACGCGGCGTCCGGGCCGGAGGCGGACAGCAGGCCATGGGTGAGCACGGGCCCCTTGCGCGGCACTGCCGCGCGGCCCGTGCGAACGCCCGGCGCGCTGCGCCGGGCCGGACCGGGCCGCGTAGCGGCACGGGCCTGCGGCGGCGGATCGGCCCATGGATGGCCCGACTCCGCCGGGGAGCCTTCCCCGGCCCGGGCGCCGCTGGCTCCGAAGCCCACGCGCCCATCCACGCCGTTCCCAGCGCATTCGTGCGACCGAGGCCCAAGAGAGGCGCGGATCTGAACGAACCGGCCGAGCAGCTCCAGATCGGCGCGTTGTCCCGGCATCATGGCTTGGCCGCCGGCGCAGGAAAGCGTACAATTTCGGTACGTTTTCAGGACCGCCCCCGCCATGCTGCGCGTCACCCGCCTCACCGACTACGCCACCGTCGTCCTGACCGTGCTCGCCGCACGGCCAGACGCCGTGCTCAGCGCGTCCGAGCTGGCCGAGCGGGCGGGGCTGGAGACCCCTACCGTCAGCAAGCTGCTCAAGCCGCTGGCGCAGGCCGGCCTGGTGGAGGGTTTCCGCGGCGCCCACGGCGGCTATCGGCTGTCGCGCGCGGCTGCGGCGATCAGCCTGATCGAGATCGTCGAGGCGATGGAAGGGCCCCTGGCGATGACCGAATGCAGCCTCGACGGCGACCAGTGCGGCATTTCCCACCAATGCGGCGTGCGCGCCAACTGGCGCCGGATCAACGACGTGGTCGCCGAGGCCCTGCGCGGCGTCAGCCTGGCGCAGATGCTCGACGGCGCCGGGGTCCCTCCCCCTCCCAACATCGGGGCGAGGCGCATCGCCGCCCGCCTCGCACCTCCCACATAGCGCGGAGCCGGCTCCAGCACCGGCGCCGGCCGGCGCGCGGATCCAGCCGGACGCGCCCGCTCCCATGAGACACGAACACGTAGGCAGCCCCGACACCATGGCCACCGAAATCATCGAACCCGTCAGCAATCGCGAGATCCACGAACAGCTCGGCCGCGGCTACGCCGCGGGCTTCGTTACCGACATCGAGTCCGACTCGCTGCCGCCGGGGCTGGACGAGGACGTGATCCGTGCCCTTTCGGCCAAGAAGAACGAGCCGGAGTGGATGACCGAATGGCGCCTGGCCGCCTACCGGCACTGGCTGACCATGCCGGTCCCGCGCTGGGCCAAGCTGCGCATCGCCCCGATCGACTTCCAGTCGATCAGCTACTACGCCGCGCCGAAGGGGCCGAAGTACGCGTCCCTGGACGACGTGCCGCAGGAATTGCTGGACACCTACGACAAGCTGGGCGTGCCGCTGCACGAGCGCGCGAAACTCGCGGGCGTGGCGGTGGACGCGGTGTTCGATTCGGTCTCGGTCGGCACCACCTTCAAGAAGGAGCTGGCCGAAAAGGGCGTGATCTTCTGCTCGATGTCCGAGGCGATCCAGGAGCATCCCGAGCTGGTGAGGAAGTACCTGGGCAGCGTGGTGCCCACCGGCGACAACTACTTCGCCGCGCTCAACTCCGCGGTGTTCTCCGACGGCAGCTTCGTGTTCATTCCCAAGGGCGTGCGCTGCCCGATGGAGCTGTCGACCTATTTCCGGATCAACGCCGGCCATACCGGCCAGTTCGAGCGCACCCTGATCGTCGCCGAGGAACGCTCCCACGTTTCCTACCTCGAAGGCTGCACCGCGCCGATGCGCGACGAGAACCAGCTGCACGCCGCGGTGGTCGAGCTGGTCGCGCTCGAGGACGCCGAGATCAAGTACTCGACCGTGCAGAACTGGTACCCCGGCGACGAGGAGGGCCGCGGCGGGATCTACAACTTCGTCACCAAGCGCGCCGAGTGCCGCGGGGCGCGCAGCAAGGTGGTGTGGACCCAGGTCGAGACCGGCTCCGCGATCACCTGGAAGTACCCGAGCTGCGTGCTGATCGGCGACGACTCGACCGGAGAATTCCACTCGGTCGCGCTCACCCACCACCGCCAGCAGGCCGATACCGGCACCAAGATGATCCACATCGGCAGGCGCACCAAGTCGAAGATCGTCAGCAAGGGCATCAGCGCGGGGCGCGGCCAGAACACCTACCGCGGCCTGGTCAAGGTGGAGCGCAACGCCCACGGCGCGCGCAACCACACCCAGTGCGACAGCCTGCTGATCGGCAAGCAGTGCGGTGCCCACACCTTCCCCTACATCGAGGTGAAGCACCCCGGCGCCACCGTCGAGCACGAGGCCACCACCTCCAAGATCTCCGACGACCAGATGTTCTACTGCCGCGCGCGCGGCATCTCCCAGGAAGATGCGGTGAGCCTGATCGTCGACGGCTTCTGCAAGCAGGTCTTCCGCGAGTTGCCGATGGAGTTCGCGGTCGAGGCGAAGAAGCTGCTGGAAGTCAGCCTCGAGGGCAGCGTGGGCTAGGCGTCGTCACTGGGGATTGGTGATTGGTGATTCGCAGAGCCTCCCCTCCCCCCGCCGTCCGATCCATCCGCGAATCACCAATTTCGAGTCATCGCGAAACACTTCCCCAATCACCATTCAAACGACAGCGAACCCCCATGCTCAAGATCGACAACCTCCACGTCCGGATCGGCGAACGGGACATCCTCAAGGGCCTCTCGCTCGACGTGCGGCCCGGCCAGGTGCACGCCATCATGGGCCCGAACGGCGCCGGCAAGTCCACGCTGGGCAACGTGCTGGCGGGGCGCGAGGGCTACCAGATCGTCTCCGGCAGCGTGCAGTTCGAGGGTCGCGACCTGCTCGAACTGGCGCCGGAGGAGCGCGCCGCAGCGGGCGTCTTCCTCGCCTTCCAGTACCCGGTGGAGATCCCCGGGGTGAACAACACCTACTTCCTGCGCAGCGCGCTCAACGCCCAGCGCAAGGTGCGCGGCGAGGGAGAGCTCGATTCGATGCAGTTCCTCAAGCTGGTCCGCGAGAAGCTCGCCACCCTGCACCTGGACGACCGGCTGCTGCACCGCGGGGTCAACGAAGGCTTCTCCGGGGGCGAGAAGAAGCGCAACGAGATCTTCCAGCTGGCGGTGCTGGAGCCGAAGCTGGCGATCCTCGACGAGACCGACTCGGGCCTCGACATCGACGCGCTGAAGAACGTCGCCGAAGGCGTCAACGCGCTGCGCTCCGCCGACCGCGCGTTCCTGGTGATCACCCACTACCAGCGGCTGCTCGACTACATCGAGCCGGACCTGGTCCACGTGCTGGCCGACGGCCGCATCGTCGAGAGCGGCGGCCCGGAACTGGCGCTGCGCCTGGAAGAGCACGGCTACGCTTGGCTCGAGAACCGGATCGCGCCGGAGGCCGCATGAGCGCCTTGCTCGACTCGCTGGCCACCGGTTTCGATGGCGACGGCGCCCGCCGGGCCATGCTAGACGCCGCGTTGCGCGACGGCCTGCCCGGGCCGCGCAGCGAGGCCTGGAAATACACGCCGCTGCGTGCGCTGGAGCGGCGCCGGTTCGACACCGGCGCGGCCGCGCCGGCGGTCGACCCCGCGGTGCTGGCCGGAATCCCCGCGCCGCGGCTGGTGTTCGTCAACGGCCGTCACGACCAGGCCCTGTCCGATCTGTCGGCGCTGCCGGCGGGAGTGTCCCTGGCCACCGGCGCTGCAGACGCGGCGGACGAGGGCGGCCGGTTCCAGCGCAGCGACGCGGTCTTCGCCCGGCTCGCGCTGGCGCTGGCGGAGGACGGGCTGACGCTCGAAGTCGCCGCGGGCGCGCGCCCGGACTCGCCGGTGCACCTGGTGTTCGTTGGCGCGCCGCAGGGCGACCGCGAGCTGGCCTGGCACCTGCGCCACGCCATCCGCCTGGGCGATGGCGCGCAACTGCGCATGGTCGAGCACCACCTCTCCGCCGGGGCCCACCGGCATCTCGACAACGCGCTCCTGGCCCTGGAGCTCGGCGAAGGCGCGAGCCTGCAGCATGCGCGCATCCAGGCCGGGGCCGACGGCGCCAGCTCGTTCCTGCGCACCGGCGCCACCCTGGCCGCCGCGGCGCACTACGCGCGCGTCGACCTCGAACTCGGCGGCGCGCTGTCGCGCCACGAACTCGATGTCAGGCTGGTCGGCGCGGGCGCGCGCCTCGCCGCCAACGGCGTGTTGCTGGCCGGGGGCCGCCGGCACCTGGATACCCGGCTGGGCATCGAACACCTGGCCCGCGACACCTCCTGCGCCCTGCTGTGGCGAGGCATCGGCACCGGCCGTGGACGCGCCGTGTTCCATGGCGGGATCACCATCCACGCCGGGGCCGACGGTACCGACGCGCGGCTGTCGAACAAGAACCTGCTGCTGTCCGAGGGTGCCGAGATCGACACCCAACCGGTGCTGGTGATCCATGCCGACGAGGTGCAGGCAGCCCATGGCGCCACCGTCGGCCGGCTCGATGAGGACGCGCTGTTCTACCTGCGCAGCCGCGGCCTGCCCGCCGCGGAGGCGCGGACCCTGCTGACCGCCGCGTTCGCGCGCGAGCCGCTGGCGGCGGTCGAAGGCGCCGGCGATGCGCTCGAGGCCCACCTGGACCGCGCCCTGGCCGCGCTGGCGGCGCCGTGAACGCGCCGCAGCCCGCTGCTGCCGTCGCGCCGACGGACGCCGGCTCCATCGACTGGGCCCGGGTGCGCGCCGACTTCCCGCTGCTGCACCGTGCGGTGCACGACCGACCCCTGGTGTATTTCGACAACGCCAACACCTCGCAGAAGCCCGCCGCGGTGATCGAGGCGATGGACGGCTACTACCGCCGCTACAACGCCAACGTCAGCCGCGCGGTGCACCAGCTCGGCAGCGAGGCCACCGAAGCCTACGAGGACGTCCGCCGCAGGCTGGCGCGGTTCCTCAACGTGCGCGCCGACGAGCTGGTGCTGTGCAGCGGCACCACCTTCGCCATCAACCTGGTCGCCTATTCCTGGGCGCTACCGCGGCTCGGGCCGGGCGACGCGATCCTGGTCTCGCGGATGGAGCACCATGCCAACATCGTGCCCTGGCAGCTGGTGGCCGAACGCACCGGCGCCACCGTGCGGGTCGCCGAGATCCGGCCGGACGGCACCCTGGACCTCGATGCGCTGCACGCGGCGATGACCCCGGAGGTGAAGCTGCTGGCGGTGGCCCACGTCTCCAACCTGCTCGGCACCGTGAACCCGGTGCGGGCGATCTGCCGCGAGGCGGCCAGGCGCGGCATCGTCACCGTGGTCGACGGCTCGCAGGCGGTCCCGCACCGCAGGGTCGACATCGCGGCGCTCGGTTGCGACTTCTACGCTTTCACCGGTCACAAGATGTGCGGACCGACCGGCACCGGCGCGCTGTGGGCGCGGCGCGAACACCTCGAAGCGATGCCGCCGTTCATCGGCGGCGGCGAGATGATCCGCGAGGTGAGCTTCGAGGGCACCGTGTTCAACGATCCGCCGCACAAGTTCGAGGCCGGCACCCCGAACATCGCCGGCTTCGTCGGCCTGGGCGCCGCGGTCGACTACCTGGCCGCGCTGGGCATGGACGCGGTGGAAGCGCGCGAGGGGGAGCTGCTGGCGCACCTGACCGAGGCGCTCGGCGACATCGATGGCCTGCGCATCCTCGGCAGCGCACCGGACAAGGCGGCGGTGGTCGCGTTCCTGGTCGATGGCGCCCACGCGCACGACCTGGCGACCCTGCTCGACCTGGAAGGCATCGCCATCCGTTCCGGCCAGCACTGCGCCCATCCGCTGCTGCAGTTCTATGGCGTCGCGGCGACCTGCCGCGCCTCGCTCGCGTTCTACAACACCCACGACGAGATCGACGCCTTCGCGGCCGCGCTGCGCAAGGTGCGTGGTCTGCTGGGCTGAGCGCGGCCGGTTCCCATGTCCGCACCGGTGTTCCGCCACGCCAGCCTCGACGACGTCGACACGATCGTCGCCCTGGTCACCTCGGCCTACCGCGGCGAGTCGAGCCGCGCCGGCTGGACCACCGAAGCAGACCTGCTCGACGGCAACCGCGTCGACCCGGAACTGCTGCGCGACGACATCCGGCGGCCCCGCAGCCTGGTGGTGCTGGCCACCGAGCCCGGCGCCATGGCGCCGATCGCGTGCGCGCACGTCGCCGAGGATGCCGGCGCCGGATACTTCGGCATGTTCGCGGTGCGTCCGGACCGCCAGGGTGCGGGGCTGGGCCATGCCCTGCTGGCCGAAGCCGAGCGCATCGCGCGCGAGGACTGGCGCCTGTCGGCGATGCGCATGACCGTGCTCGACGTGCGCGACGAGTTGATCGCCTGGTACCTGCGCCGCGGCTACCGCCGCACCGGCACGTTCCGGCCCTTCCCTTACGGCGACGCACGCTTCGGCCTGCCGCGGCGCGACGACCTGCGCTTCGAGGTGCTGGAAAAGGCCCTGTAGGCGCGGTTGCGCTGGGCCGCTCGCGTCGCCGCCACTACAATCGCGTCTCCGCCGACGCCATCCGAGCCAATGGACGAAGATCTCGACAGCATGTCCCGCGACCAGCTCGTCGCCGAGGTCCAGCGCCTTCGCGAGGGCATCCGCGCCCACCGCACCAGCAGCGGCCACGCGCTGTGCTGGCGCCGCCCGGGGCTTTGGGGGCTGCTGCCCGACGGGGAAACGCCGCAGCCGGTCGTCCCGGCCTGGCCGCGGTTTTCTCCGCGGCTGCATCCGCTGTCGGGAGAGCCTGGACGAGCAGCTTCCCGACGCTCCGCGCAGCGCCGCCCCGTATCGCGAATGAGGCGCCCGACCCGCCCGCTCGGCGCGTACGCGCTGGCATACCGGCCGCGGCGCCGCTGATGGCCGACGGCCTGCCGGGCTGGACCCGCGTCTGCGCAACCGCCGAGCTGCTGCCCGGCGAGATGCGCGTGGCCTGGGACGGCGATACCCCGATCCTGGTGGTGAACCACGAGGGCGACCTCTACGCCATGGAGGATCGCTGCAGCCACGAGGATTTCGAGCTCTCCGCCGGCGCGTTCGACCCGGAGCACGCCACCATCGAATGCGTGCTCCATGGGGCCAGGTTCGATGTTCGCGACGGCAGGCCGCTGTGCCCGCCCGCCTACGAGCCGGTGGTGCGGTTTCCGGTGAAGGTGGTCGACGGCGCGGTCTGGACCCGCGACGACCGCGGCTGAGCGGTCCCGATGGAGCGGAGGCGGGCAGAGAGCCAGCCCAGCGGCTCGATCTCGCAGTTTTCCACCACCCTCCGGGCCGCCACTGGCAGGACCGGTCGTGCGCGGCGCTAATCCAGTTCCTGCAGCCGGATCACCAGCAGCTCGCCGCCGCCGTCGAGCAGGAAGCGCCGCCGCCGCGGCGCCGACAGCAGCGCGGTGTCGCCCTGCGCCAGTGCGGGCAGCGCGGCATCGCGATCGAATCGCGCCTGGCCGCCGAGCAGGTGCAGCGCCCACTGCTCGCCCGGGTCGGCGAAGAACAGCATCGGCCCGACCAGCGGTCGCCGCCAGAGTTCGGCCCGCACCGCATCCCGGCGCCACATCAGGTTGAACACGGTGGCCAGCCCCTCCACCGGCCCGCCGGCGACCGCGCGCTCTCCGCAGTAGCGCGCGGTCCCATGCGGGGGCGCAAGCAACTGCCGGTGGCCGTCGTCGAACCGCAATCGCAGGCCTTCGCCCGCCAGCAGCACCTGAACCCGCTCGACACCCGGGTACCGGGAAAACGCCGAGTCCTGCTCGACCTCGGCGATCGACAACCGCCAGAGCCACTCGGCGTCTTCCGGCACCGCGACGATCTGCCGGGTCCAGCCGGCGCCGTTGCGCCAGCGCTCGCGCCGGTACTCGTTGGCCGGGATCACCTGCACCGGTAGCGCGACGGAAGCCATCGCCGCAGTGTAGCCGGCGACCGCCGCGCAGGCGCGGCCGGAGGACCGGGTGCCGGAAAAGGTGTCGCCCGCCCGCACATCGTGCGCGGGCGGGCGACGGTACGTCCCTGTAACGGCATCCTGCCGGATTCCGCGGGGCCTCCCTGCCCCTCCCCCGGGCCCGCACGTCCCCTGCGCGGTCCCGGTGGTCGTCAGCGCGCCGGCGCGGCGGCGGTCGCCGCAGTGGCCCCGCTTGCCGCGGCGCGGCGCGGGGCGGGGCTGCCCAGTTCGATGCGGTCGCGGTTGCGCTCCACGGTCTTCAGCCCGATCCCCTTGACCGTCGCCAACTCGTCGAGGCTGCGGAAGGCGCCGTGGGCCTTGCGGTGCTCGACGATCGCCTGGGCCTTGGCGGCACCGACGTTGACCAGCACCTGCTCCAGCGCGGCGGCATCCGCGGTGTTGATGTTGACCTTCTCCGCGGCCAGCGCGCTGCCGAGCATCAGCAGCGAGAGCAGCAGCGAGGCGAACCCGGTCTTGAAAGCGTTCATGCGTGTGACTCCTTGAGATTGGTGGGTGACTTCCTTGCCTTCCCGCCGGCGCACTGCACGGTGCCGGCAGGTACAGTCTGTCCGCGGCGCAGGCCGGGCCCTATCGCCGGATCGTCCACCGCGACGCAGGCCGATGCCGCACCTGCGGCTAGGAAAAGTCCTACACCGGGCCAGGGGCGCTAAAATGACCGCTTCCCCCGACAGGAGCGCGCGATGGACACCGCGAAGGTGGACCGGTTCATCTCCGGCAAGTGGGACGACGAGATCGTCCCGCAGCTGGTCGAGTACATCCGCATTCCCAACAAGTCGCCGATGTTCGACGCCGACTGGGCGGCCAACGGCTACATGGAGGATGCGGTCCGGCTGATGGAGGGGTGGGCGAAGGCGCAGCCGATCCCGGGCATGCAGGTGGAGACCGTGCGCCTGGAAGGCCGCACGCCGCTGATCTTCATCGACATCCCCGCCGCCCATGGCGGCAGCGAAGAGGACTGCGTGCTGCTCTACGGCCACCTGGACAAGCAGCCCGAGATGACCGGCTGGGACGACGATCTCGGCCCGTGGAAGCCGGTGCTGCGCGACGGCAGGCTGTACGGCCGCGGCGGCGCCGACGACGGCTACGCGATCTACGGTTCGCTCGCCGCGATCCTCGCCCTGCACGAGCAGCGGCTGCCGCACGCGCGCTGCGTGGTCCTGATCGAGGCCTGCGAGGAATCGGGCAGCTACGATCTTCCCGCCTACGTCGACCACCTGGCGGACCGCATCGGCAGCCCCTCGCTGGTGGTCTGCCTGGACTCCGGCTGCGGCAACTACGACCAGCTGTGGTGCACCACCTCGCTGCGCGGGCTCGCCGGCGGCAACCTGACGGTGAAGGTGCTGGAGGAAGGCGTGCATTCCGGCGATGCCTCCGGCGTGGTGCCTTCGAGCTTCCGGCTGCTGCGGCAGCTGCTGTCGAGGATCGAGGACGAGGCCACCGGGCGGATCCTGCTCGATGGCCTGCATGCGCAGGTGCCCGCGGAGCGGCTGGAGCAGGCGCGCCGCGCGGCCGAGGTGCTGGGAGACGCGGTGTACGACAAGTTCCCGCTGCTGCCGGGCCTGGTGCCGATGCACGCCGAGCTGGCCGAGCTGGTGCTCAACCGCACCTGGCGCCCGGCGCTGTCGATCACCGGTATCGGCGGCGTGCCCTCGCTGGACGCGGCCGGCAACGTGCTGCGTCCGCATACCGCGGTGAAGCTGTCGCTGCGGCTGCCGCCCACCGTCGACGGCCGCCGCGCCGGCGAACTGCTGCAGGCGGAGCTGCTGCGCGACCCGCCGAACGGTGCCACCGTCACCCTGGAGCTGGAAAAGGCCGCGACGGGATGGAACGCTCCGGCGCTCTCGCCCTGGCTCGAGCAGGCGATCGACGGCGCCAGCCGCGCCTTCTACGGTCAACCCGCGATGTACATGGGCGAAGGCGGCTCGATCCCGTTCATGGGCATGCTCGGCGAGAAGTTCCCCGATGCCCAGTTCATGATCACCGGGGTGCTGGGGCCGCACTCGAATGCGCACGGACCGAACGAATTCCTGCACATCGCCATGGGCAAGCGGGTGACCGCCTGCGTCGCGCAGGTGATCGCGGAGCACCACCGCGCCTCCGAGCGCGGCGAGACCGGGCGCCGCGCGCGGCCCTCGTAGGCCTCCGCGCCGCTTCCCGGCGCAAGGCGGCGCCCGCCGTGCTCGGGCGGGCGCCCCGGACCCCGCTCGCGCTGCCGGGCGTGGCGGGGCCGCCCTCGCCGGTGTCCGGGGCATGCGCTACGCTGCGCCCATCGAGATACCAGGGGGCTCCATGGAACCGTTCGGCACCAGCAACTGGCTCGCGATCATCGTGCTCGGCCTGGTGGCCGGGGTGTTGGCGCGGGTGGTGACGCCGGGCCGGCGGCGCCTGGGCCTCATCCCGACCGCGCTGCTCGGCATCGGCGGCGCGCTGCTCGCCAGCTGGATCGGCCAGCGGATGGGCTGGTACGCCAGCGGCGAGGCGGCCGGCTTCATCGGTGCCCTGCTCGGCGCGGTGCTGATCCTCGGCATCGCCCAGCTGTTCCGGGGTCGCTGATCGCACGCCGCCGGACGTTGCCGCGGCGCGCCGGGGCGATCAGGCGGGCGGCGAATCGTCCAGCAGGCGCTCGATCACCCGCTCGGCCAGCGCCTCGGCGCCCGCGGCGCTGGTGTCCAGGCGCATCTCCGGATGCTCCGGCGTCTCGTAGGGCGAGTCGATGCCGGTGAAATTGGGCAGCTCGCCGCGGCGCGCCTTGGCGTAGAGCCCCTTGACGTCGCGACGCTCCGCCTCGGCCAGCGGAGTGTCGACGTGCACCTCGACGAACTCGCCTTCAGCGAAGAGCGCCCGCGCCGCCGCGCGCTCGGCGCGAAACGGCGAGATGAAGCTCACCAGCACCACCAGCCCGGCATCGACCATCAGCTTCGCGACCTCGGCGACGCGACGCAGGTTCTCGACCCGGTCCTCGTCGGTGAAGCCGAGGTCGCGGTTCAGACCATGGCGGACGTTGTCGCCGTCGAGCAGGTAGGTATGCAGCCCGCGCGCCACCAGCCCCCGCTCCACCAGGTTGGCGATGGTCGACTTGCCGGCTCCGGACAGGCCGGTGAACCACACGCAGCGGGGGCGCTGGCCCTTGAGCGCTGCGCGCACGCCGCGGTCGACGTCGAGCGCCTGCCAGTGCAGGTTGTCGGCGCGGCGCAGGCCGTAGCGGATCATGCCCGCGCCGACCGTGGCGCGGGTCAGCGGGTCGATCAGGATGAACCCGCCGAGCGCCCGGTCCTCGGCGTATGGCGCGAAGGCCACCGGCGCGTCCAGCGAGAGGGTGACCTCGCCGATGTCGTTCTGCTCCAGCCGTTTGGCCGCCAGCGGCTGCAGGCTGGCCGGCTCGAGCCGGTGCTTGAGCTCGCCGATGCGCGCGCCGACGGCACGGCTTCCGAGCTTGACGTGATAGCGCCGCCCGGGCAGCAGCGGCGCCTGATCGAACCACAGCACGTCGGCCGCGAACTGGTCGCTGCTGGCGGGCGGGTCCTGGGGATCTGCGACGACGTCGCCTCGGCCGGCGTCCACCTCGTCGGCGAGGCGCAGTGCGACAGCCTGGCCGGCATGCGCCGCGTCGCGCTCGATCCCCGCCACCCGCAGCGCCGCGACGTGGGTTGCGATACCGGCCGGCTCCACCCGCACCCGGTCGCCCGCGCGCACGCCGCCGGCGGAGATCGTGCCGGCCAACCAGCGGGCGCCGGCGGCGTCGCGCAGCAGCGACTGCACCGGCAGCCGGAGCGGTCCAGCCCGCGGTGGACCCGCGGCATCCACCGTTTCCAGGTGCGCGAGCACGCTCGGTCCCTGGTACCAGTCGATCTCCGCCGCCGGTTCGACCACGTTGACGCCCAGCACCGCCGAGAGTGGAACGCAGGCGACGTCGACGATGCCGAGTCTCGCCGCATGCGCCCGGTATTCGCCTGCGATCCGCTCGAACACGGCGCGCTCGTAGCCCACACGGTCCATCTTGTTGACCGCCAGCAGCACGTGGCGCACCCCCAGCAGCGCGGCGATCGCGGTATGGCGGAAGGTCTGCGGCAGCAGCCCACGGGTGGCGTCGACCAGCATGACCGCCAGATCCGCGACCGAGGCCCCGGTGGCCATGTTTCTGGTGTACTGCACGTGGCCCGGGCAGTCGGCGATGAGGAAACGGCGCCGGGGCGTCTCCAGGTGCCGCCAGGCCACGTCGATGGTGATGCCCTGCTCGCGCTCGGCTTCCAGGCCGTCGAGCAGCAGCGCGTAGTCGATGTCGGCGCCACGGGTACCGTGCGCGGCGCTGGCGCGCTCGAGCGCGGCGCGCTCGTCGTCGGGCAGGCGGCCGGCGTTGAACAGCAGGCGCCCGATCAGCGTGCTCTTGCCGTCGTCGACGCTGCCGCAGGCGACGACGCGCAGGAACCCAGATCGGTCGCTCGTGATTGGTGACTCGGAAGAGACAGCGATCTCGTGTTCCCGCCCAGCCCCGATGGCTTCGTTGCCCATATGCACCATGCCCTTGCGAATCGCCAGTCGCCACTCAAGGCTCTTCAGAAATATCCCTCGCGCTTCTTCTTCTCCATCGAATCGCCGTCGACATGATCGATCAGCCGGCCCGCGCGCTCGGACTGCCGGCCCGTCTCCATCTCGGCGATGATCGCATCGAGATGCGCGGCATCGGACTCTATGGCGCCGGTCAGCGGATAGCAGCCGAGCGTCCGGAACCGGACCCGGCGCAGTTCCGGCGTCTCCCCGGCCCGCAGTTGCAGGCGCCCGTCGTCGACCATGATCCAGGCGCCGTCGCGCCGCACCATCGGGCGCTCGGCCGCGAAGTACAGCGGCACCACCGGGATCGCCTCGCGGCGGATGTAGCGCCAGACGTCGAGTTCCGTCCAGTTCGACAGCGGAAAAACCCGCACGCTCTCGCCGGCGCCGACGCGGGCGTTGTACAGGCTCCACAGCTCCGGGCGCTGGCGCCGGGGATCCCAGCGCTGGCGCGCGTCGCGGAACGAGAACACGCGCTCCTTTGCCCGCGACTTCTCCTCGTCGCGGCGCGCGCCGCCGATGGCCGCGTCGAATCCTCCGGCCGCCAGCGCCTGGCGCAGCGCCTGGGTCTTCATCACCTCGGTATGCATCGCCGCGCCGTGGGTCTGCGGACCGACGCCGTCGCGCAGACCGTCGGGATTCACGTGCACGCGCAGCTCGACGCCGGTCTCGGCCGCGCGGCGGTCGCGGAAGGCGATCATCTCG
Organism: Luteimonas endophytica; assembly: GCF_029887875.1. Lineage (GTDB taxonomy): Bacteria > Pseudomonadota > Gammaproteobacteria > Xanthomonadales > Xanthomonadaceae > Luteimonas > Luteimonas endophytica. The sequence continues at coordinate 40,364 of NZ_JARXRM010000043.1, read as the reverse complement.
CGGAACTTCCAGGTGGTGTCGACGTGCAGCAGCGGGATCGGCGGCCGCGCCGGCGAGAACGCCTTGAGCAGCAGGTGCAGCAGGACCGAGCTGTCCTTGCCGATCGAGTACAGCAGCACCGGGTTCCGGCATTCGGCGGCGACTTCCCGCAGCACGTGCAGGCTTTCGGCTTCGAGGCGGTCGAGATCGGTGGAGGCTGCGGGCTGGCTCATCGGTCCGGCATGGCGGCCGCGGTGGGCGCGGGCCGATGTCGCGCATTCTAGCCGTGCTCCCCGCCACCGCCGTAAATGACCTGCGGGCATGTCCGCATAACCGGACTTCCTTTTTCAACGCCGGAGCGGGCGCCTAGGCTCGAGGCCGTCCTCCCTCGTGGCCGGTCCCGATGTCGCCTCCGCAAGCCCTTGCCGCGCCGCCGTTGTCTGCCGAGCGCACCGATGCGCTGCGTCGGCTGACCGACGGGCTGGACGGCGCCGGGCTGTGGTGGCTGTCGGGCTACGCGGCCGGGCTGGCGACGCACGCGGCGCCGTCGGCCGCCGAACCGGCTGCCGGCGGGCAGGCCGTGCCCGGCAACCGGATCACCGTGGTCCACGGCAGCCAGACCGGCAACGCCCGGCGCGTGGCCGAACGCCTCGCCGCGGACCTGGAAGGCGCGGGGCTGGCGGTGCGGCTGGTCAGCGCCGGCGCCTACCCGACACGCGAGCTGAAGCAGGAACGCTATCTTTATCTGGTCGTCAGCACCCAGGGCGACGGCGATCCGCCGGACGACGCCCGCGACCTGTGCGCCTTCCTCACCGGCAAGCGCGCGCCGGCCCTGCCGCAGCTGCGCTACGCGGTGCTGGGCCTGGGCGATTCCAGCTACCCGCGGTTCTGCGCCGTCGGCCAGCTCCTCGATGCACGCCTGGCCGAACTCGGCGCCACCCGCCTGCTCGAGCGCGGCGACGCGGACCTGGACATCGACGGCGTCGCGACGCCATGGCGCCGGCAGGCGCTCAGCGTCGCACGCGAGTCGCTCAAGCCAAGCGCCACGGTGACGCCGTTGCGACCGCTCGCGACAGCCGCGGCGCCGCACGACCGCGGGCGCCCGTTCGCGGCCGAGGTGCTGGTCGACCAGCGCATCACCGCCAGCGGCAGCGACCGCGACATTCGCCACTTCGAACTGTCTCTCGAGGGATCCGGACTCCACTACGAGCCCGGCGACGCACTCGGTGTCCTGCCGCGCAATTCGCCGGCGCTGGTCGAGGACGTGCTCGCGGCGCTGCGCCTGGACGGCGATACCACGGTCGCGCTGGGCGACGAAGCGCTGCCACTGCGCGAATGGCTGGAGCTCCGCCGCGAACTGACCCGGCTGGCACGCCCGTTGCTCGTCGCGCATGCGGCGCGCGCAGGCGATGGCGCCCTGGCGGCACTGCTCGCACCGGACCGCGCCGACGCGCTGGCGCATTGGATCGACCGGCGGCAGCTGATCGACCTGCTGCGGGAGGTGCCGGCCGACTGGGACGCCGCGGCGCTGGTGGCCGCGCTGCGGCCGCTCACCCCGCGCCTGTACTCGATCGCCTCCAGCCGCAAGGCGGTGGGCGACGAGGCCCATCTCACCGTCGCCCACCTCGCCTGGGCGCGCGGCGACGCGCCGCGCTTCGGCGTCGCCTCGCACTTCCTGGCCAGCGCGGGGGACGGGGCGGAAGTTCCGGTCTACGTGGAGCCGAACGAACGCTTCCGCCTGCCCGCCGACCCCGGCCGCGACCTGATCATGATCGGCGCCGGCACCGGGGTGGCCCCGTTCCGCGGCTTCCTGCAGGAGCGCGTGGCGGTCGGCGCGAGCGGTCGGCACTGGCTGTTCTTCGGCAATCCCCGTTTCCGCAGCGACTTCCTCTACCAGCTGGAATGGCAGCGCGCGTTGAAGCAAGGCCAGCTGCAGCGCATCGACCTGGCGTTCTCGCGGGACCCGGCCGCCGCGGGAACCGGCACCGCGGGCGCCGCCCCCGCGCCGCGCACCTACGTGCAACGGCGCATCCGCGAGCGCGGCCGCGAACTGTACGCCTGGCTGGAGGGCGGCGCGCACCTGTACGTCTGCGGCGCGCTGGCCATGGGGCGCGACGTGCACGCCGCGCTGGCGGAGGTGATCGCCACCCATGGCGGCCGCGACGCCGAATCCGCCGCCGGCTATCTGGACGCCCTGCGATCGGAGGGCCGCTACAGCCGCGACGTCTACTGAACCGGATGCCGCCGCAGCGCCGATCATCATGAGCACCCACTCCGTCGAAGACATCAAGGCCGACAGCGCCCGCCTGCGGGGCAGCCTGCTGGAGAGCCTGGCCGATCCGGTCACCGGCGCGCTGCGCGAGTCGGACCAGACCCTGATCAAGTACCACGGCAGCTACCAGCAGGACGACCGCGACGTCCGCGAGGAGCGCCGCCAGGCACTGCTCGAACCCGCCTACGCCTTCATGATCCGCACCCGCACGCCGGGTGGCGTGGTGACGCCTGCGCAGTGGCTGCAGTTGGACGCGATCGCGACCCGCTACGCGGAACGCGGCCTGCGCATCACCACCCGCCAGGCGTTCCAGCTGCACGGGGTGATCAAGACCGAGCTCAAGGCCACCATGCAGGCGATCAACGCGGCGCTGATCGACACCCTGGCCGCCTGCGGCGACGTCAACCGCAACATCGCCGTGGCCGCCGACCCGCAGCCGTCGGCCGCGCACGCGGCGGTACAGGTGCAGGCAGCGGCGCTGTCGGCGCGGCTGCTGCCCAGCACCCGTGCGTACTACGAGATCTGGCTGGACGAGGAGCGGGTCGCGTCCAGCGGCGGGGAGGAAGAACCGATCTACGGCGACCGCTACCTGCCGCGCAAGTTCAAGATCGGCTTCGCGGTGCCGCCGGTCAACGATGTCGACGTGTTCGCGCAGGATCTCGGTTTCATCGCCATCCTCGGCGAGGACGGCGCTCTGCTCGGCTACGACGTCAGCGTGGGCGGCGGCATGGGCGCAAGCCATGGCGATCCCGAGACTTATCCCCGCCTGGGCAGCCTCATCGGTTTCATCGGGCCGGACCAGGTGACCGCCGTCGCCGAGGCCGTGGTCACGACGCAGCGCGACCACGGCAATCGCGAGGTGCGCAAGCGCGCGCGCCTCAAGTACACCATCGACGATCGCGGTCTCGACTGGTTCCGGGCCGAGGTCGAACGGCGCGCCGGGTTCTCCCTCCCCCCGGCGCGGCCGTTCGTTTTTTCCCACACCGGCGACCGCTTCGGCTGGTCCGAAGGCGGCGGCGGCCGCCTGCAGCTGGGATTGCGGCTTCCGGCCGGTCGCATCGTCGACGGCCGCCTCGACGGTCGCGGCGAGCCGGTGCGCCATCTCGGCGGCCTGCGCGCCATCGCCACGCTGCTGCAGGCCGAGGGCGACGGCGCGGAGTTCAGGATGACGCCGAACCAGAACCTGGTGCTGGCGAACGTGCCCGCCGCACTGCGGGCGCGCGTCGATGTCCTTTGCGCCGAGCACGGCCTGGACGGTTGGCGCTCCGCCACGCCGCTGCGGCGCAACGCGCTGGCCTGCGTGGCGCTGCCGACCTGCGGGCTGGCGATGGCCGAGGCCGAGCGCTATCTCCCCGAGCTGCTCGACCGGGTGCAGGCGCTGCTGGACCGGCACGGCATCGGCGACGCGCCGATCCACCTGCGCGTCAGCGGCTGCCCCAACGGCTGCTCCCGCCCCTACCTGGGCGAGATCGCCCTGGTGGGCCGTGCCCCGGGCCGCTACAACCTGATGCTCGGCGCCGATCACCGCGGCCAGCGCCTCAACGCGCTGTACCGCGACAACATCGACGAGGCCGCGATCCTCGCCGCCCTCGATCCGCTGTTCGCCGGGTACGCCCGCGACCGGCACGAGGGAGAGGGGTTCGGCGACTACCTGCTGCGCAGCGGCGCGGTGTCGGTGCCCGAACGCGACATCCGCCGCGGCATTCCGCTTGCCAACCTCAGCGAGGACGCGTCCGCATGACTCCCCCCGATCCCGTCACCGCCGCCGAGTCCACCCGCGCCCTGGCCGAACTCAACCGCTGGCTCTCGCGCCGCAGCGCCGAGGCGCGCGTGGCGTGGGCGCTGGAGAACACCGCCGGCGGGCATGCGCTCTCTTCGAGCTTCGGCGCGCAGGCGGCGGTGTCGCTGCACATGGTCACCCGGCAGCGGCCGGACATCCCGGTGCTGCTGGTCGACACCGGCTACCTGTTCCCGGAAACCTACCGTTTCGTCGACCAGCTCACCGAGCGGCTCGCCCTCAACCTCAAGGTCTATCGGCCCGAGCCGGGCGGGCCGTGGGCCGAGGCCCGGCTCGGTCGGCTATGGGAACAGGGGGTGGAAGGGATCGACCGCTACAACCGCATCCACAAGGTCGAGCCGATGCAGCGCGCACTCGGCGAGCTCGGCGTACGCACCTGGATCGCCGGCCTGCGCAGGCAGCAGGCCAGCACCCGCGCCGGCATCGATTTCCTCGAGCTGCGCGGCGGCCGCTGGAAGCTGCACCCGATCGCCGACTGGAGCGACCGCGACGTCTGGCAGTACCTGCAACGGCACGACCTGCCCTACCACCCGCTCTGGCACCAGGGCTACGTCTCGATCGGCGACGTACACACCACGCGCAGGCTCGAGCCCGGGATGCGCGAGGAGGACACCCGCTTCTTCGGCCTCAGGCGCGAGTGCGGCCTCCATTCCGACGAGACCGACATCGCCGCCTGAGGCCGGCGCGCCTCACACCGAGATCGGCTGGCCGAGCTCGGTCCAGGTCGGCGGCGCCGGCCAGTCCGGCTGCAGGTTGCCCTCCAGCACCCGGCGCAGGTCGCGGCGATCGAGCTGCGGCGCAAGCGCGTGCAGCAGCGCGAGCGCGTATTCGCGCAGCACCCGGCCGCGCGGGATCACCGCCCAGGTGATGCATTCGGGCAGCGCCGCGGGGGCCGGGAGCAGGCGCAGGTCGCCGTCCTCGCGGGACCCGATCGCCATTTCCGCGAGCAGGCCGGCGCCGAGGCCGGCGCGCACGTAGGTCTTGATCAGGTTGGCGTCGCGGGCGGTCATCGCCACCTGCGGCGCGACGCCTTCGGCGGCGAAGGTGCGCTGCAGCGAGGAATCGGCGCGGGTGGAGGACTCGTAGCTGATCAGCGGGTGCTGGGCCAGTTCGGCCAGCGACGGCGCTCGCCCGAGACCGGCCAGCGGGTGCGCGCTGGGCACCAGCAGCACGCGTCGCCACCGGTACAGCGGCACCACCATGCCGCCGTCCTGGGGTGGCGGGCCGGCGGTGCTGATCAGGGCGAGGTCGGCCCCGTCCTGGGCCAGCTTCTGCAGCACCTCGGCGTCGGCGGCGGCGTGCAGGTCGACGTTGACCTGCGGGAATTCGCGCTTGATCGCGGCGATCACCGGCGGCAGCACGTAGCGCGCCTGGGTGTGGGTGGTGGCCAGCAGCAGCCGGCCGCTGTGCTCGCCGCGCGCGTTGGCGGCGTAGCTGCGGATGTTGGCGGCTTCTTCCAGGATCCGGCGCGCATGCTGCAGCACCTGTTCGCCCGCCGGCGCGATCCCCTCCAGGCTGCGCCCCTTGCGCACGAACAGCTGGAAGCCGAGTTCGTCCTCCAGCTGCCTCAACTGCTTGGACAAGCCCGGCTGGGTGGCGTGCACGCGCTCGGCGGCGAGCGTGATGTTGAGCCCGGCGTCGACGATGGCCACCAGATAGCGCAGCTGGGTGAGGGTCATGGCATGGCTCCGGGCCGGCGCGCCGGGGAACGCCCTATCGTTCGATCACGATGAAGCGATGGTCGAGCTTAGCCGCGGCTCGCCGGCATTGTCCATCGCCATGCGAGGGCGGCTTATGCCGAAATCGCATGTCGCCAGGCCGGCACGCCATTTCCGCGGCCGAGACGGCGGCGCTAGGTTCGTGGCGGCCGAGTTTCGCGAGCCACCATGTCCAACGACAACGCCCCGCCGCTGTATCCGCTGTTCGCCGACCTGCGCGGCCGCACCGTGCTGGTGGTCGGCGGCGGCGCCGTCGCACGGCGCAAGGCCTCGGCCCTGCTGCAGGCGGGCGCCCGCGTCGTGGTGGGTGCGCCAGCTCTGGAACCGGAACTGCGCGCGCTGGCGCAGGCGGGCCGCATCGCGCATCTGCCGGGCCGATTCCAGCCGGCCTGGCTGGACGACGCCTGGCTGGCGATCGCCGCCACCGACGACGACGCCGTCAACCGCGAGGTGGCGGCCGCCGGGCAGGCGCGGCGCATCTGGGTCAACGTGGTCGACGACGTCGCGCTGTCGCGTTTCCAGGTGCCGGCGCGGATCGAGCGCGGCCCGCTGCAGATCGCGATCTCCAGCGGCGGCGGCGCGCCGATGCTGGCGCGGCTGCTGCGCGAACGCCTGGAAGCCCAGCTCGACGACTCCTGGGCCGCGCTGGCCACGCTGCTGGCGCGGCAGCGCGGCCGCATCCGCGAGCGCTGGCCCGAACCGGGCGCGCGGCGGCGCGCGTTCGCGCGGCTGCTCGCCGGGCCGCTGCAGGGATTCCTGCGCCGCGGCCGCCACCGGGAAGCCGAACGGCTCCTCGACGCAGAGCTGGCGCCGGGTACCGGGAACGCGGCCGCGACCGCGGGATCGGTGGCGCTGGTGGGCGCCGGCCCCGGCGATCCCGGCCTGCTCACCCTGCGCGCGCTGCGCCTGCTCAACGAGGCGGACGTCATCCTCCACGACCGCCTGGTGGGCGAAGGCGTGCTGGCGTTGGCACGCCGCGACGCCGAGCTGGTCTGCGTCGGCAAACGTGCCGGCGACCATGGCACCACCCAGGCGCGCATCCACGCCTTGATGATCGAGCACGCCCGCGCCGGCCGGCGCGTGGTCCGGCTCAAGGGCGGCGACCCGTTCGTGTTCGGCCGCGGCGGCGAGGAACTCGAAGCCCTGCGCGCGCACGGCGTCGATTACGAAGTCGTTCCCGGCATCACCGCGGCGCTCGCCTGCGCCGCCTATGCCGGCGTCCCGCTGACCCACCGCGACCACGCCCAGTCCCTGCGCCTGGTCACCGCCCACTGCGCGGCCTCGCTCGACGGCCTCGACTGGCCGGCGCTGGCGCAGGAGCGCCAGACACTCGCCGTGTACATGGGCGTCGCGATGCTCGACACGCTGCGCACGCGGCTCATCCGCCACGGCCGCGACCCGGCGACCCCGTTCGCCCTGGTCGAGAACGGCTCGCGGCCCGACCAGCGCGTGGTCGTCGGCACGCTGCACGAGCTGCCGGCGCAGGCCCACCGCCATGCGGTCCGATCGCCGGCACTGCTGATCCTGGGCGAGGTCGCCGCCCTGGCCGACACGCTGCACTGGTTCGGCGATGGGCCGCTGTCGGCCGATTCGCCCGTCCACCGATCGACCGCGCCGCAGGCGGGCACCGCGAAGCCGGCGCCGGCGCCCGAGCCGGCGCTGGAGCGCGCCGCATGAGCCCGCCCCGGTCGCGCAGTCGCCCCGGCCGGCACCATGGCCCCGCTCCGCGCTCGGCGGCCGTGCCCGGATGGTGCCGTCCGCGGATCCCCCGAGGGCGTCCAGGGACCCGGCCGCATCCGTTCTTTCCAGATCCGCTCCCAGCGAGGACATCGCCATGACCATCCACGACAGCATCCTCGACACCATCGGCCACACGCCCGTGGTCAGACTGCACCGGCTGCCGCCCAAGCACGTTTCGCTGTACGCCAAGGTCGAGTCGTTCAACCCCGGCGGCTCGGTCAAGGACCGGCTGGCGCTGGCGATCGTGCTCGACGCCGAACGCAGCGGCGTCCTCAAGCCCGGCCAGACCATCGTCGAGGCCACCTCCGGCAACACCGGCGTGGCCCTGGCGATGGTGGCCGCGGCGCGCGGCTATCCGTTCGTCGCGGTGATGACAGAAACCTTCTCGATCGAGCGCCGCAAGCTGATGCGCGCCTACGGCGCGAAGGTCATCCTCACCCCCGCCGCCGAGCGCGGCACCGGCATGGTCCGCAGGGCGGCCGAGCTGGCCGAGGCGCACGGCTGGTTCCTGGCGCGGCAGTTCGAGAACCCCGCCAATCCCGCCTACCACCGCCAGAGCACCGCAGCGGAGATCCTGCGCGACTTCGCCGGGCGCCGGCTCGACTACTTCGTCAGCGGCTGGGGCACCGGCGGCACCCTGACCGGCGTCGGCCAGGTGCTGCGGGTGGCGCGGCCCGAGGTGCGCATCGTCACCTCGGAACCGGTCGGCGCGCCGCTGCTCGGCGGCAAGGACTGGCAGCCGCACAGGATCCAGGGCTGGACGCCCGACTTCGTCCCCGCGGTGCTCGACCGCAGCGTCTACCACGAGCGCCTGCCGGTCGACGACGTCACCGCCCGCGACACCGCCAGGCGCCTGGCCGCCGAGGAGGGCCTGTTCGTCGGCATCTCCGCCGGCGCCACCGTCGCCGCCGCCCTGCAGGTAGCCGACACCGCACCCGAAGGCTCGGTCATCCTCGCCACCCTGCCCGACACCGGTGAGCGCTACCTCTCCACGTTCCTGTTCGAGGGCATCAACGAGGGCTCCGACGACGAGTGGCTGGCCTCGCTAGAGACATCGAACGCCGAACCCGCCGCCGTCGCAGCGTAACCACCCGTCGGCACACCGAACGCCCGGCGCGCCCGCGAAGTCCCGCCAGCCAGCCATCGTTCCCAAGCCGCGCCCCACCCCACGACACCCACACAGGCAAAGGTCGCCCGAAGCACCCGCGCGGTTTCCAGGGCCGGCGCGGTGCCCCGGTGCGGGACCATCGATGCCATGGATGGCGTCGATGAGCCTCCATGGACGGAT
>NZ_JARXRM010000043.1:0-31547 GCF_029887875.1 Luteimonas endophytica | reverse complement strand
CGGCCCGCCCGCGAACTCCACGGCCGCGCGCACCGGGCGCCGTGCCGGTCCGCCCGCAAACGGCTGCCGCCAGCGAAACCAGCCCTACGAACGCCCGTACACGTCCTCGTAGCGGACGATGTCGTCCTCGCCCAGGTAGCCGCCGGACTGCACCTCGATCAGCTCCAGTACCTCGGTCCCCGGATTCTCCAGCCGGTGCTTCGCCCCAAGCGGAATGTAGGTGGACTGGTTGGCGTGCAGCTCGAACACGTCGTTGTCGCGCGTCACCCGCGCCGTGCCGCGCACCACGATCCAGTGCTCCGCGCGATGGCGATGCGACTGCAGCGACAACCTGCCGCCCGGCTTCACCTTGATCCGCTTCACCTGGAACCCCTCGTCGGCATCGATCGAATCGTAGCTGCCCCAGGGCCGGTGCACCTCGCGGTGCAGCACCGCATGGCTGCGCTGGTCCGACTTCAAACGCGCCACCACCTCCTTGACCTGCTGGACCCGATCCTTGCGCGCCACCAGCACCGCATCGTCGGTTTCCACCACCACCAGGTCGTCGACCCCGACCAGCGCCACCAGCCGGCGCGCGTACGCATAGCTGTTGCGCGTATCCACCGCGATCACGTCGCCGTGGTGCGCGTTGCCGTCGGCGTCCTGTTCGCTCACCTGCCACAGCGCCGACCATGAGCCGACATCGTTCCAGCCGATCTCCACCGCCAGCACCATCGCCCGGTCGGTGCGTTCCATCACCGCGTAGTCGATCGAATCTGCCGGCGACGCCGCGAACGCCTCGCGCTCCAGCCGTACGAAATCGCCGTCGCGGCTCGCTCCCTCGGAGGCACGCCGGACCGCCTCGACGATGTCCGGATTGAAGCGGCCCAATTCCTCCAGGTAGCGCGATGCGCGGAACAGGAACATGCCGCTGTTCCAGTAGTAGTCGCCGCTGTCGACGTAGCCGCGCGCGGTGGCCGCATCGGGCTTCTCGACGAAGCGCAGGACCGCACGAACTCCAGCCCCCGGGGCCGCCTGGATGTAGCCGAAACCGGTTTCCGGCGTCGCCGCAACGATCCCGAACGTGACCAGCGCACCGCCCTGCGCCGCGGGGATCGCTTCGCGCACCGCACTGCGAAACGCGGCGGCGTCGCGCACCACGTGGTCGGACGGCAGCACCAGCAACAGCGGGTCCGCGCCCCCGGCCGTGGCCTGCAGCGCCGCCGCGGCGATCGCCGGCGCGGTATTGCGCCCGGCGGGCTCGAGCACGATCGCCGCGCCCTCCACGCCCACCTGGCGCAGCTGTTCGGCGGCCAGGAACCTGTGCTCCTCGTTGGCGACCACCACCGGCGGCGCCGCCGACAGCTCCCGCACCCGCAGCCAGGTGTCCTGCAGCATCGTCGCCTCGCCGGCCAACGGCAGGAACTGCTTGGGATAGGCCTCGCGCGACAGCGGCCACAACCGCGTGCCCGAACCTCCGGAGAGCAGCACCACCTGGAGTTCGCTCATCGTCTTCTCGCCTGCGGCAGGCCCGGCAGTTTACCCTGTGGCCCGCAGCAGGCCGGTCCGCCGGAGAGACGCATGGAGAACACCAACCACCCGGTTCAGCCGGCGGCCAGCCCACTGCGCACCGCAGCGGAGCGGGACGTGCCCGCGGCCGCCGCCTGCCGCGGACCACGCGCCGGTCCGCCACGGCGGACCTCGCCGTGAGGGCGCTGATCTTCGCCGCCGGCCTCGGCGAACGCATGCGCCCGCTGACCGAGCACACCCCGAAGCCGCTGCTTGCCGCCGGCGGCAAGCCGTTGATCGCATGGCACCTGGAGCGGCTGGCCGCGGCCGGGGTGCGCGAGGTGGTGATCAACACCTCGTGGCTGGCCCGGCAATTTCCCCGGACGCTCGGCGACGGCGCCGCGTGGGGCCTGCGGATCCGCTACTCCCACGAAGGCGACACTCCGCTGGAGACGGGCGGCGGCCTCTGGCATGCGCTGCCGCTGCTGGGCAACGAGCCCTTCATCGCCGTCAACGGCGACATCTGGACCGATTTCGATTTCGCCAGGCTCCCGGAGCGGCCGGCCGGCGACGCGCATCTCGTGCTGATCGACAACCCGCTGCACAACCCCCACGGCGATTTCCACCTCACCGCGGACGGCGACGTGCACGGCGACGGGCCGCAGCGGCTGACCTTCGCCGGCATCGGCATGTACCGGGCCTCGCTGTTCGACGACTGGCGCCGGGTCATCGGTGCCGCCCCCGGGGCGGAGGCCGAGCCGCCGCGCTTCCGGCTGGCGCCGCTGCTGCGCGCGGCGATGGCCGAGGGCCAGGTGACGGGGGAACGCCACCCGGGCCGCTGGACCGATGTCGGCACCCCGCAGCGCCTGGCGGAACTGGACGCGAGCCTGGCGGAAGACTGAGCGCGTCCGCCCGCGGTCAGCTTCGGCCGGCCGCGTCCGCATCCTCGTCCAACACCTGGCGCAGGAACGGCACGGTCAGCCGCCGCTGCGCCGCCAGCGATGCACGGTCGAGACGGTCGAGCAGCCCCGTCAGCGTCGCCAGGTCGCGCCCGACCCGCCGCAGCAGCCAGTCCAGCGCTGCATCGTCGAGACCGAGGCCGCGGCGCTGCGCACGCAGCTGCAGCACCGCGCGCCGCCCATCGTCGTCGAGCGGCGCGAGCGCGAAGCGCACGCACTGGGACAGGCGCGAACGCAGGTCGGGCAACGCCAGCGGCAGCTCGGCGGGCAACCCCTGCGCGGTGTAGAGCACCGCCTTGCCGGCGGCGCGCGCCCGATTGTGGAAGTCGAACAGCGCCACCTCGTCGTCGCGGTCGCCAGCGACCGTCTCCAGCGCATCCAGGGCGATCAGGTCGTAGTCGTGCAGCGACTGCAGCGCATCGCCGAGCCTGCCGCGCGCGCTGGCCAGCGGCAGGAACGCCGCCCGCCGCCCGTGCGCTTCGACTTCCGCGCAGGTCGCCAACGCCAGGTGGGTCTTGCCGGCGGCGGCGGCGCCGGACAGGTGGCACCATTCGGTCCCGGGCACCGTGGCCAGCGCGCGCAGGTGCTGCAACAGGCCCGCCGGCGCGGCGAGGAAGGCCTCGAAGCGCTGGTCCGGCGGGCAGCGCAACGCCAGCGGCAGCTGCGCGCCGCCGCCGGAGGCGTGCCGGGCGTCGCTCACGCCGGCGGCGGCTCGTGGCGCACGCCATCGGCATGCGTCACCCGCTCGCCGATGACCAGCCCCGCGGGCTCCCCCGAATACAGCCGGCTCTTGCAGTATCGCTCCTGGGCGAAGCTGATCATCACGTTGGCGATCGCCGCCACCGGCAGCGCCAGCAGCATGCCCAGGAAGCCGAACAGCTGGCCGCCCGCCATCACCGCGAAGATCACCGCCACCGGATGCAGGCCGATGCGGTCGCCCACCAGCCGCGGCGTGAGCACGTAGCTCTCCAGCAGCTGGCCGGCGGTGAACACCACGCCGCCGAGGATCAGCAGCTGCCAGTCGATGCCCTGCACCTGCACCACCGCAGCCAGGAGCATGAGCACCGCGCCGACCGTGGCGCCCAGATAGGGCACGAAGCTGATCAGGCCGGCGATCAGGCCGACCAGGATTCCCAGCCGCAGGCCGATCACCTGCAGGCCGATGGCGTAGAACGCGCCCTGCGCCAGCATCACCATGAACTGGCCGCGCAGGAAGCCGCCGAGCACATCGTTGGATTCGCGCGCCAGCCGCGTCACCGTGTCCAGATGATCTCGCGGCACCAGCGCCGCCATCCGCTCCACCAGCTTGTCCCAGTCGCGCAGGAAATAGAACGTCAGGATCGGCAACAGCACCAGGTTGACGATCCAGGCGATGAACGCGAACCCGGAGCGCTGCACGTAGCCGAAGAAGGTGGCGGCGATGCCGCCGGCCTGCTCCCAGTGGTCGCGAACCAGGTCGATCAGCTGCTGCGGGTCGAGCCAGGTGGAGATCGAAATGCCCGTCCGCCGCTCCACCCATGGCATCGCCGTCTGCAGGAACCACTCGCGGTAGGTCGGCAGGCTGTCGATCAGGGTGACGATCTGCGACTCCACCATCGGCACCAGGATCAGCAGCGCCAGCACCAGCAGCAGCACCATCATCAGGAACACGAGGGTCACCGCCACGGTGCGCGACCGGCCGCGGCGCTCGATCCGGTCGACCAGCGGATCGCCCAGCCAGCCGAGCAGCGCGGCCAGCACGAACGGGGTCAGGATCGGACCCAGCGCCCACAGCAGCCAGAACACCACCGCCAGCACCAGGCCCCACTGCAGGCGCTTGAGGAACAGCGCGATCTCGTCGTTGGCGCGATCGGTCATGGCGTGCCGCCTATCGCACCAGGCGGAAGATCGGAGTGCCGGTGTCGAGCGGCGTCTCGACCTCGATCAGCACGTCTTCGCCGGCCAGGCGGCGGAACCCGGACAGCCCGGTCAGCAGCTCCAGCTCGAGTTCCAGGCCGTCGGCGGTCGCCCGCACCGGGGTGATGGCGCGGACCACGGAGAGGCCCTGCAGGTGCCCGGTCAGGCGGACGAAGTCGTCGCTGCTGTCGATGCCGGCGAACAGCACCCGGTAACGCCCCGCCGGGCCCGTCTCCACGGTGCGCGCGTAGCGCTTGACCAGGGCGTCGGCCGCGCCATCGGCTCCCGCGGCCATCGCCAGCCGCGCGTTGCCGTCCTCGCTCGACCATTGCGAGAGCACCCGGCCGTCGTCGACGAAGGCCCAGTCCGCCTTCCAGCCACCCTGGTGGCGGTAGAGCTTGCCGATCAGCTGCATGGGCGGGCGGTAGCGGGCCGACAGCCGCGCCACCGCGGCGCTGTCGCCGCGCCAGATCGCGCCGACCGCGGCCTGCTCGGCGGCGCTGCCGCGCGGCAGGCCGAGCTGGTAGCCGCGCTGGCGGGCGCGGTCGAGGATCGAGCGCACCACGTTGTTCTGGTTGAGGTTGACCAGGCGCGCACCGTTGCCGTCGTCGATCGCCAGCCACAGCACCGGCTTGGGCCGCGGTTCGGGCCAGACCGGCAAACCGAGCGCGCTCGCCACCGCCTCGACCGCCTCCTCGTCGAAACGGACCACCAGCGTGGTCTGGAACGTCGGCGCGCCGCTGGCGGCCACGCCCTCGTCCTGGCGGTAATCGTAGTGCTCGACGTAGCTCTCGGCGCGGCGGAGTTCCTGGGAGACGCCGGGGCGGCTGGCGGCGGCGCGGTCGCCCGAAATCTTGCCGAGCACCTGCGCCAGCGCACGGGCGAAACCGGTCCTGCGCTCGGCCTCCTGCTGGCCCTTGACCGCCACCTCGGCCTCGTACATCCCGCTGGCGCGCGCGGTGTCGCCCTCCACGCGCTGGGCGAGCGCCTGCCCGGCGAGCACCAGCCAGCCCAACAGCAGCCAGCCGGACCACCCCGCTACCCGTTTCGCTTGCGGCATTCCTCGTCCTTCATGCGGCGACAACGGCGGAATGGTGCCACAAAGCCGGCGGCCGTTCCGGTTTCCGGCGCCGGCGGGCCGGGGGCGCCGCGGCCGGCTCGGTCACCCCCTGCTAGAATCCGCGCTCGCTCCCGACCGCCCGCCGCCGTGACCGCACCCACCCCCCTGACCTACCGCGACGCCGGCGTCGACATCGATGCCGGCAATGCCTTCGTCGAGAGGATCAAACCCCTGGTCCGGCGCACGCTGCGCCCCGGGGTGATGGGTGGGCTGGGCGGTTTCGGCGCGCTCTTCGACCTGTCCGGCCGCTACCGCGAACCGGTGCTGGTATCGGGCACCGACGGGGTCGGCACCAAGCTCAAGCTCGCCCAGCAGCTCGACCGCCACGACAGCATCGGCATCGACCTGGTGGCGATGTGCGTGAACGACATCCTGGTGCAGGGCGCCGAACCGCTGTTCTTCCTCGATTACTTCGCCACCGGCCGGCTCGAGGTCGACACCGCAGCGGCGGTCGTCGGCGGGATCGCGCGGGGGTGCGAGCTCGCCGGCTGCGCGCTGATCGGCGGCGAGACCGCCGAGATGCCCGACATGTACGCGCCCGGCGAATACGACCTGGCCGGCTTCGGCGTGGGTGCGGTGGAAAAGTCGGCGCTGCTCGACGGCAGCCGGGTGCGCGCCGGCGACGTGCTGTTCGGCATCGCCTCCAGCGGCCCCCATTCCAATGGCTATTCGCTGGTGCGGCGGATCTTCGACAGGGCCGGGCGTCCGGGCGAGCTGGATCTGGGCGGCACCCGGCTGATCGACGCGCTGATGGCGCCCACCACGATCTACGTCAAGCCGGTCCTGGCGCTGCTGGCCGAAGAGGCGGGCGGCGCGGTCCATGCCATGGCGCACATCACCGGCGGCGGCCTGAGCGAGAACATCGTCAGGGTGATTCCCGAAGCGCTCGGCCTGGAGATCGAGGCGTCGGCCTGGCCGCTGCCGCCGGTGTTCGAGTGGCTGCAGCGCGAGGGCGCGGTGGCGCGCGAGGAGATGTGGCGCACCTTCAACTGCGGCATCGGTTTCGTGCTGGTGGTGGCCGCCGACCGTCTGGCCGAAGTCGGGGCGGCGCTCGATGCCGCCGCGCTGGCGCACTGGCGGATCGGCACCGTGGTGCCCGCGGGCGGCCGTGGCCGGGTCCGCATCGGCTGAAGCCGGCTTGTCAGCGCCTTCCCCCCCGGCCCCGGCGACCCGGCCGTATCGCATCGCCGTGCTCGCCTCGGGGCGCGGCAGCAACCTGCAGGCGCTGATCGACGCGATCGCGGCGGGGACCCTCCGCGCGACCCTGAGCGGCGTGTTCTCCGACCGCGCCGACGCCGGCGCGCTGGAACGCGCCCGGGCCGCCGGCATTCCGGCGCTGGCGCTGGCGCCACGCGCGTTCGCCTCGCGCGCCGACTTCGACCGCGAACTGTTCGCCCGCATCGACGCCGCCGCGCCCGACCTGGTGGTCTGCGCCGGGTACATGCGCCTGCTCGACGCGGCGCCGGTGGAGGCGCGTGCCGGTGCGCTGGTCAACATCCACCCCTCGCTGCTGCCCGCCTTCAAGGGCCTGCACACGCACCGGCGCGCGCTCGAGGCGGGCGCGCGCGAGCACGGCGCCAGCGTGCACTTCGTGACCGCCGACCTGGATGGCGGCCCGGTGATCGCGCAGGCGCGCGTGCCGGTGCTCGCCGGGGACGACGCCACGGCGCTCGGCGCGCGGGTGCTGGCGCGCGAGCACCCGCTGCTGGTGGAGACGGTCCGGCTGCTCGCGGCGGGACGGATCGCCCTGCATGAACGACGGGTTCATCTGGACGGCGGCGAACTGGCCGCACCGCTTCAGCTGCCAGCCAACAACCGCTTTGCATGATGGGGCACCGATGAGATCCCTTTCCCTCGCCCTCGCGACCCTGCTGCTGGCGTGGCTGCCCCAGGGGCGCGCCGCGGCACTGGAGCCGTTCCTCGCCACGTACGACGCGTGGTACGAGGGCCGGCACGCCGGCGATGCCACCATGCGGGTCGCGCACCTCGACGGTACGCGCTGGGAAGTGGAGCTGGACATCCGCGGCCGCCACGGGCTGTTGGGGCTGGCGCGGCTCAACATGGGCCAGAGCACCGTGTTCGACGTCGCCGACGACGGCGGGCGCTTCCGCCCGCTCACCCAGCGCACCGTGCGCAAGGCGCTGTTCTTCGGCCGGGAGATCGACGGCGTCTACGACTGGGACGCCGGCACGGCGCAATGGAGCGGCGACGTCAGCAAGCGCCGACGCAACCCGGTGCCGCTGCGCGAAGGAGACCTGAGCGCGCTGCTGATCAACCTGGCGATCATCCGCGACGCCGAACCCGGCGTCACCCTGAACTACCGCTTCGTCGACAACGGACGCGCGCGCGATCACGTCTACCGGGTCGCCGAGGAGCCGGAGATCGTCGAAGTGGGCGACCTCAGCTACAGCGCGCTGCGCGTTTCACGGGTCGACGATGACGACGATGAGACGCTGGTGTGGGTGGCCAGCGGCGTGCCCACGCCGATCCGCATCCTGAAACGCGACGCGGAGGGCGACGACGTCGACCTGCGCCTGATCGAATACCAAGGAACCGAATGACCATGAGCAAGCACTTCTCCGCGGCGCCCGGAAAGTTCGTCCGGCGCCTGGCGCTGACCGCCGCCCTCGGCCTGGCCAGTGCCGCCAGCTGGGCGGTGGAGCCGTTCTCGGCCGAATACCAGGCCAGCTACATGGGCATGCAGGGCGACGGCAAGATGACCCTGCAGGCCGCCGGCCCGGGACGCTGGCGCTACAGCCTCGACGTCACCGGCATGGGCGCGCGCCTCTCCCAGAGCACCACCTTCGAGGAGCACGACGGCCGCTGGCGCCCGGTGAGCAGCACCGATTCGCAGGCCGGCGAGTCGGGGCTGGCGGCGATGCTGATCAAGAAACGCACCGTCGAGGCGACCTACGACTGGGACAAGGGCGAGGCACGCTGGAGCGGCGACGTCGAAGAGGACGAGGCCGGCCCGGTGCCGCTGCGCCCCGGCGACATGGACGGCATGCTGATGAACCTGGCGGTGGTCCGCGACGTGGCCGCCGGCAAGCCGCTGGAATACCGCCTGGTGGAGGACGGCCGCGCCAGGGAGCAGAACTTCCGCGTCGAGGGCAAGGAGACCGTGACCGTGGGCGGCCGCTCGCACGAGGCCACCAAGGTGGTCCGCGAGAGCGGCAGCCGCCGGATCACGGCCTGGATCGTCGAGGGCATGCCGGTGCCGGCGCGAATCCTGCAGCAGCGCCGCGGCCGCGACCACATCGACCTGCAGCTGCAGTCGATCCGGTAGGCTCAGTCGACCCGGCGGATGTCGGCGCCCAGCGCCGACAGTTTGCGCTCCAGGCGCTCGTAGCCGCGGTCGAGGTGATAGATCCGGTCGATGCTGGTCTCGCCCTCGGCGACCAGCCCGGCCAGCACCAGCGATGCGGAGGCGCGCAGGTCGGTGGCCATCACCGGCGCGCCGCTCAGGCGGGCGACGCCGGCGACCGTGGCGCGCGCACCGTCCACCGCGATGTCGGCGCCCAGCCGCAGCAGCTCGTTGACGTGCATGAAGCGGTTTTCGAAGATCGTCTCGTCGATGGTGGCGCGGCCCTCGGCGATGCAGTTCATCGCCATCAGCTGCGCCTGCATGTCGGTGGGAAAGCCCGGATGCGGTGCGGTGACCACGTCCACCGCGCGCGGGCGCCGGCCGCGCATGTCGGCGCGGATGCGGTCGCCGTCGACCTCGATCGAGACCCCCGCCTCCTGCAGTTTTTCCAGCACCGCGACCAGGGTGTCGGCGCGCGCGCGGGTCGCGGTCACGCAGCCGCCGGTCATCGCCGCGGCCACCAGGAAGGTGCCGGTCTCGATGCGATCCGGCAGCACGTCGTGCGCCCCGCCGCCCAGGCGATCCACGCCGCGCACCACGATCCGCGGCGTGCCCGCACCCTCGATGTCGGCGCCCAGCGCCACCAGGCACGCCGCCAGGTCGACGATCTCGGGCTCGCAGGCGGCGTTGTCGATCACCGTGGTGCCGCTGGCCAGCGTCGCCGCGGCCAAGGCGTTCTCGGTGGCGCCCACGCTCACCGTCTCGAAGGCGATGTCGGCGCCGCGCAGCCGCCCGGCCCGCGCCTTGATGTAGCCGTGCTCGACCTCGACCTCCGCGCCGAGCGCGCGCATCGCCGCGATGTGCAGGTCGACCGGGCGCGAGCCGATCGCGCAGCCGCCCGGCAGCGAGACTTCGGCGGCGCCGTGCCGGGCCAGCAGGGGCCCCAGCACCAGCACCGAGGCGCGCATGGTGCGCACCAGCTCGTAGGGCGCGACGTGGTCGCGCACGCTGCGCGGGTCGATGGCGAAGCGGCCCGCCTCGACGTCGTGGCGTACCCCGGCGCCGAGTTCGGCCAGCAGCCGCGCGGTGGTGAGCACGTCGCGCAGGTTGGGGACGTTGCCGATCTCGACCGGCCCGTCCGCCAGCAGGCTGGCGAACAGGATCGGCAGCACCGCGTTCTTGGCGCCCGAGACGGCGACCTCCCCTTCCAGCGCGCGTCCGCCGGTGACGACGATCTTCTGCATGGCGGTCAGGCCTGCGGGCGCCGTCCCGGACCGGGCGATTCCACCCGGCCGGCCGGCGGCCGCATCAGCCCCGTCCCTCCGGGGCGTGCTCGGCCGGGGTCAGGGTACGCAGCGCCAGCGCGTGGATCTCGGCGCCCATCAGCGTGCCCAGGGTGGCGTAGACCATGCGGTGCCGGGCCAGCGGCAGCTTGCCGGCGAAGTCCTCGGAGACCACCAGGGCCTCGAAATGGACCCCGTCCTCGCCCTGGACCTCGACCCGGGCGCCGGGCATGCCCTGTTCGATCAGCTGACGGATCGCGTGCGCGTCCAACCTGGAAACTCCTGAGTGAGGCCAGCCTGCTCGAGGCCCGCCGGTTGAAGCCCGGCTGAGCCGCGAGCCCGGAATTCCGGAGCGCGTGGGCCGCACGGGCGCGAAAGGCATAAAATGAACCGCTTAGCCTAACGGAAAGGCCCGCGCTTAGAAATGGCCGCAGACCCCGTACACCCCGCCGCCGACGCCGATTTCGCCGCCAGCGGCCGGCGGGTGATCGAGATCGAGACCCGCGCCCTGCAGGCCCTGGGCGGGCGCATCGACGGCGCCTTCAGCGCCGCCTGCCGGGTGATCCTCGGCTGCCGCGGACGCGTGGTCTGCACCGGCATGGGCAAGTCGGGGCATATCGCCCGCAAGATCGCCGCCACCCTGGCCTCGACCGGCACCCCGGCGTTCTACGTGCACCCCGGCGAAGCCGGCCACGGCGACCTCGGCATGATCACCGATGCCGACGCGGTGCTGGCGCTCTCGTATTCCGGCGAATCCGACGAGATCCTGATGCTGCTGCCGGTCCTGCGGCGCCAGGGCAATCCGCTGATCGCCATGACCGGCCGCGCCCAGTCCACGCTGGCGCGCGAGGCCGACGTGCACCTCGACGTCAGCGTCGCCGAGGAGGCCTGCCCGCTCCACCTGGCGCCCACCGCCAGCACCACCGCCACCCTCGCCGCCGGCGACGCGCTGGCGGTGGCGCTGCTGGAGGCGCGCGGCTTCACCGCGGACGATTTCGCCCGCTCGCACCCGGCCGGTGCGCTCGGCCGCCGCCTGCTGCTGCACATCGCCGACGTCATGCACACCGGCGCCGCGATCCCGCAGGTGGCCGAGGACGCCAGCCTGGGCGACGTGCTGCTGGAGATGAGCCGCAAGCGCCTGGGCATGACCGCCGTGGTCGATGGCGAGGGCCGCCTCGCCGGCCTCTTCACCGACGGCGACCTGCGCCGGATGCTCGCCGACGAGCGCATCGACGTGCGCGCCACCCGTATCGTCGAGATCATGACCCGCACCCCGGTCACCATCGACGCGGACGCCCTCGCGGTCGAGGCCGCGCGCCTGATGGAGACCCACAAGATCAACGCGCTGCTGGTGGTCGACAGCGAGCGGCGCGTGGTCGGCGCGCTCAACATTCACGACCTGTTGCGTGCCCGCGTCGTCTGATGGGCGGCACCGCGCCGATTCCCCGCCCGAGGCAGATCCCCGACCGATGACCGTCCGCGCCGACTATCCCGACGACCTGCTCGCCCGCGCCGCGAGGATCCGGCTGGCGTGCTTCGACGTCGACGGCACGCTCACCGATGGCAGGCTGCTGTTCGACGCCGACGGCCGCGAGATGAAGGCCTTCCACGTCCACGACGGCCAGGGCTTGGCGCTGTTGCGCCGCGCCGGGATCGCGGTCGCCCTGGTCACCGCGCGCGCCAGCCCCGCGGTGGAGCGCCGCGCCGCCGAGCTCGGCGCGGAGGCGCATTGCGCGGTCGGCGACAAGCTCGCCAGGCTCGACGAGATCCGCGCCCGCCTCGGGCTGGGGCGCGAAGAAGTCGCCTTCATGGGCGACGACCTGCCCGACCTGGCACCGATGCGCGCCGCCGGGCTGGCGGTGGCGCCCGCCAACGCCCACGCCTGGACCGCCGCGCACGCGCACTGGCGCACCGCCGCCCGCGGCGGCGAGGGTGCGGCGCGCGAGCTGTGCGATCTGCTGCTGGCCGCCCAGGGCCGGATCGATGCTTTGCTGGCCGCGGAGCCGGCCCCGTGAACTGGCGCACCGCCCTCACCCTGACGCTGCTGGTCGCGGCGATCGTTTCCGGCTGGTCGGCCTGGCGCCAGCGCGCCGAACCGGTGCGCGCGGCCGCCGACGACACCCGTTCCGACTACGTGCTTCGCGACTTCGAGCTCACAGCGCTCAGCGGCGAGGGCAACGAATCGTTCACCCTGCGGGCGCCGCTGCTCGAGCAGCATCCCCAGGACCGCACCATCGCCATCGAGACCCCGCTGTTCCTGGTGCCCGACCGCGAGGGCGACTACTGGGAGGCGCGCGCGCGGACCGGGCTGGTGACCGCCGACCACGACGAACTGCAGCTGCGCGGCGACGTCCGGGTGACCGGCCCCGCGGACGACGCCCGCCCGGTGACGATGACCACCGAACGGATGGTCCTGTATCCCGAGCGCAACATCGCGCGCAGCGACGAGCGGGTGACCGTGACCCAGCCCGGTTCTACAATCGAGGGCCGCGGCATGGAAGTCGACCTGTCCAGCAAGCGGTACTCCTTCAACTCGGAAGTGAAGCAACGCTATGTCCCCACGCGCCGCTAGTGCACTGCTGGCCCTTGCCGCCGCCCTGGCGCTGACGCCCCCGGCGGCCGAGGCGCGCAAGTCCGACCGCAACCAGCCCATGGACATCGATGCCGGCAGGCACGAGGGCGTGTTCGACGACAGTGCGCCGACGGTGCTGTCGCAGGGGGTGGTGATCACCCAGGGCACGCTGGACATCCGCGCCGATCGCGCCGACATCCATACCCGCGACGGCGACATCTCCCGCGCCGTGCTGACGGGCACGCCGGCGGTGATGCGGCAGGAGCTGGACGACGGCGCGCCGATGACCGCGCGCGCCAGCAGGATCGACTACGACATGCGCACCGAGATCGTGACCCTGACCGGCGGAGCCTACGTCGAGCAGCCGCGCGGCTCGATGAAGAGCGAGCGCATCGTCTACAACATGCAGACCGGGCGCGTGGAGAGCGGCGGCGAGAACGCCGGCCGCGTGCAGATGCGCTTCGAGCCCCGCAACCCCGCCCCGCAGGAACAGGACTGATGCTGGTCGCGGAGGGTCTGCGCAAGCGCTACCGCACCCGCGAGGTGGTGCGCGACTTCGGGCTCACCCTGGAGGCCGGCGAGGTGGTCGGCCTGCTCGGCCCCAACGGTGCCGGCAAGACCACCTGCTTCTACATGATCGTCGGCCTGGTCCCCGCCGACGCGGGGCGCATCGTCCTCGACGGCCACGACATCACCGCCTATCCGATGTACCGGCGCGCACGGCTCGGGGTCGGCTACCTGCCGCAGGAACCGTCGGTGTTCCGCAAGCTGAGCGTCGCCGACAACATCCGCCTGGTGCTGGAACTGCGCGAGGGGCTGGACCGCAAGGCCCGCGAGGCGGAACTGGAGAGCCTGCTGGACGAACTGCAGGTCGCCCACGTGGCCGACCAGCTCGGCGCCAGCCTCTCCGGCGGCGAGCGCCGCCGGGTGGAGATCGCCCGGGCGCTGGCGGCGCGCCCCCGGCTGATGCTGCTCGACGAGCCGTTCGCCGGCGTCGACCCGATCTCGGTCGGGGAGATCCAGCGCATCATCCGCCACCTCAAGGAACGCGGCATCGGGGTGCTGATCACCGATCACAACGTCCGCGAGACCTTGGGCATTTGCGACCGCGCGTATATCCTCAACGAAGGCGGCGTGCTCGCGCAGGGGGCTCCGGATGCGCTGCTGGCCAATCCCGATGTGCGCCGGGTCTATCTGGGCGAATCGTTCCGCCTCTAGCCCCGGCGTCCGTCTCCGCCATGGATGCCGGGCGGGCCCGCACTCGCGCTGGCCCGCCGGGGCTCCGCCGGCCGTTCGTCGTTGGGGATGATGAAACCACGCCTGCAGACATCGCTCGGACAGCACCTCGTCCTGACCCCGCAGCTGCGCCAGGCCCTGCACCTGCTGCAGCTGTCGGCGCTGGAGCTCGAGGCCGAGATCGCCAGTGCGGTGGAGAGCAACCCGCTGCTGGACTGGCAGGAACATGCGCCCCTGCAGGCCCCCAGCCAGGACGGCGCCCCCGCCGGTGACGAGCCCCGCGTCAGCGAGCCGGAACCTTCCGAGCGCTGGGAGATGGACGATTCCTGGTACGGCGGGGCCGGTGCCGGCTCGGGGCCCGGCAGCGACGACGACGGCGACCCCACCGACCGGCTGGTCCAGACCGAGAGCCTGCGCGAACACCTGGCCTGGCAGCTGCACCTGAGCCATCTGTCGGCGCGCGATCGCGGCATCGGCGACGCCCTGATCGACGCCATCGACGACGACGGCTACCTGCGCACCTCGTTCGCCGACATCGCCGACACCCTGCAGCCCGAGATCCACTGCGAGGCGGAGGAGATCCTCGCGGTGCTGCGCCAGATCCAGCGGCTGGATCCGGCCGGCGTGGGCGCGCGCGACCTGCGCGAATGCCTGCGCCTGCAGCTCGACGCGCTGCCCGGCGGCACCCCGGGGCGGGCGCTGGCCGGGCGGATCGTCGACGAGCTGATCGAGGACCTGCCGCGGATCGGCCCGCAGGGCCTGGCCGAGGCGCTGCACTGCGAGCCCTGCGAGGCCGAAACCGCGCTGCAGCTGCTGCGCTCGCTCGATCCGCGCCCCGGCGCGCAGATCGGCGGGGTCTCCAGCGACACCTACGTGGCGCCGGACTGCGCGATCGAGCGCCACCAGGGGGTGTGGAAGGTCGCCCTGGTCGGCGGCCCGCATTCGCGGCTGACCATCCACCGCGGCTACGAGGGCATGATCCGCCACGCCAGCGAGGCCGACGCCGGCTACCTGCGCGGTCGCCTGCAGGAGGCGCGCTGGCTGCTCAAGAACGTGCAGGCGCGCGGCGAGACCCTGCTCAAGGTGGTGCGCTGCCTGGTGCGGCAGCAGTCGGGGTTCCTCGAGTTCGGCCCGCAGGCGCTGCGCCCGCTGACCCTGCGCGAGGTCGCCGCCGAGATCGGCATGCACGAATCCACCGTCTCGCGCGCGATCGCGCGCAAGTACGTGCACACCCCCCGCGGCACCCTGCCGCTGCGCCAGTTCTTCGCCTCAGGGGTGGGCACCGACAGCGGCGGCCAGGCCTCCAGCACCGCCATCCAGCAGATGATCCGCGGCCTGGTCGACGCCGAAAACCCGCGCAAGCCGCTGTCCGACGCGCGCCTGGCCGAGGCGCTGAAGGCGGCCGGGGTCGCCGTGGCGCGGCGGACGGTGACCAAGTACCGCGAGGCGATGAACATCCCCTCCTCCCACGACCGCGTGCGGCTGGGGTGAACTGCCCGCCGCGGCGGCGGTCGAACCCCGTGCACCGCGCGCTTGCCCCCCGCCCGCCTTCGGGTACCCTGTGCCCGACCGCCGCGTCAGGCCAGCGCGCGACGCAGACCGAATCCACCCATTCAGGAGGCTCGCCGATGCGCATCGAAACCCACGGTCACCAGATCGAGGTCACCCCCGCCCTGCGCGACTACGTCGACAGCAAGCTGGAGCGGCTGTCGCGCCATTTCGAGCGGCCCTTCGACGTGCGCATCCAGCTCGGGCTGGACAAGCCCCAGCACAAGGCCGAGGCCACGGTGACCCTGCCCGGCCGCACCCTGCATGCCGACGCCAGCGCGGCCGACATGTACGCCGCGATCGACCTGCTGGCCGACAAGCTCGACCGGCTGCTGGTCAAGCACAAGGACCGGATGGTCGATCACCACCGCGGCGAGAACCCGGTACGGGACGGCAGCTTCGGCTGAGACCCGCCGCGCCTCCAGGACCCGACGCCCCGGCAATGCCCTGCACCGATCTCCTCGCCGCCGACCGGATCGCGGTCCTGTCCGGCCCCGCCTCGCGCGCGGCCGTGCTCGATGCCGTGGCGCGCCTGCTCGGCGCCGACCCGTTCGACGCAGGGCGGGTCGCCGCGATGCTGCGCGAGCGCGAGGCCCAGTGCAGCACCGGGATCGGCCACGGCGTGGCGATCCCGCACGCGCGCGGCGGCGATGCGCCGGTGGCCGCCTTCCTCAGGCTTTCCCAGCCGGTCGATTTCGCGGCCTGCGACGGCGAGCCGGTCGACCTGGTGTTCGCCATGCGCGTGCCGGGCGACCGGCCCCAGGACCATCTGCTGATCCTCGCCGACCTGGCGGACTGCTTCGCCGACGCCGCCTTCCGCGAGCGCCTGCGCGCCGCCGCCGACGCCGAGGCGCTGCGTGCGCTGCTGCTCGGCGGCGCCCGGCGCCGGGCGGCATGAACGCCGCCATCGGGGCCCCGCCGCCGTGAACGCCAGCATCACCGCCCAGGACCTGTTCGACCACCAGCAGGAGCGGCTGGAGCTGCGCTGGCTGGCCGGGCAACAGGGCCAGACCCGGGTGATCGAGGCGGTGGAAACGGTGGCCCGCCGCCCCTCGCTGGCCGGCTACCTCAACATCATCTATCCGAACAAGGTGCAGATCCTCGGCACCGAGGAACTGGCTTGGCTGGACGCACTGGACGCGCGGCTGCGCTGGGAGACGATCGAGAAGATCATGCAGTTCCGGCCGCTGGCGCTGGTGATCAGCAAGAACCAGAACTGCCCCGAGGACCTGCGCGAGATGGCGGAGGACTCGGAGATCCCGCTGTGGACCTCGCCGCGCCGGGGCCACGAGCTGCTGAACCACCTGCAGTACCACCTGGCGCGCGCGCTGGCACCGCGGGTCACCCTGCACGGGGTGTTCATGGAGATCTACTCGATCGGCGTGCTGATCACCGGCGAATCCGGCTCGGGCAAGAGCGAGCTGGCGCTCGAACTGATCACCCGCGGCCATCGCCTGGTCGCCGACGATGCGCCGGAATTCACCCAGATCGCCCCCGACGTGCTCGACGGCACCTGCCCCGAACTGCTCCAGGACCTGCTGGAACTGCGCGGCCTGGGCGTGCTCAACATCCGCGAGATGTTCGGCGACACCGCGGTCAAGCGCAACAAGTACCTGCGCCTGATCGTGCACCTGGCCAGGCCCGACCACGAGGAATCGCGGCCCGACAACGGCGGCATGGAGCGCCTGACCGGCGACCTCGGCTCGCGCCCGGTGCTGGACCTGGAGGTGCCGATGATCACCCTGCCGGTGATGCCCGGCCGCAACCTGGCGGTGCTGACCGAGGCGGCCACCCGCACCCACATCCTGCGCGCCAAGGGGGTCGACCCGGCGGCGGCGTTCCTGGCGCGGCATTCGCACTTCCTCGAGCGCGGCCTGCCGTGAGCGCGCCGGCCGTGCCCACCCCCACGCTGCTGATCGTCACCGGCATGTCCGGCAGCGGCAAGTCGGTGGCGCTCAACACGTTCGAGGACCTGGGCTTCTACTGCACCGACAACCTGCCCGCGGACCTGCTGCCGCATTTCGTGCGCAGCCTCGGCACCGGCGACGGGTCGCCGCAGAAGCTCGCCGTCGGCATCGACGTGCGCAACCGGCACCGCGACCTGGCCAACATCCCGGAGTGGCTGTCGGCGGTGGCCGGGCTCGGCTTCGACCCCAGGCTGGTGTTCTTCGAGACCTCCGACGCGGTGCTGCTCAGGCGCTACGCCGACACCCGGCGCCGGCACCCGCTCAGCCACGCCGGCCTGGCCCTCGCCGATGCGATCGCCCTGGAGCGGCAGGTGCTCAAGCCGCTGCGCTCGCTGGCCGACATCGTCATCGACACCAGCGACTTCAACGTGCACCAGCTGCGCCGCCGGGTGATCACCGAGCTGGGCCTCGCGCTGGACACCACCCTGTCGCTGCTGTTCGAATCCTTCGCCTACCGCCACGGCGTGCCGGGCGATGCGGACTTCGTGTTCGACACCCGCGGCCTGCCGAACCCGCACTGGGTGCCGCGGCTGCGGCCGCTGTCCGGGCGCGACGCCGCGGTGCGCGAACATCTGGAAGCGCAGCCCGACGTCGCCGAGTACTTCGGCCAGGTCGCCGCGTTCCTCGACCACTGGCTGCCGCGGATGCGCTCGGACACCCGCAGCTACGTCACCATCGCCCTCGGCTGCAGCGGCGGCCGCCACCGCTCGGTGTACCTGGCCGAGGCGCTGGCGGCGCACGCCCGCGCCGGCGGCTGGGAGGACGTGGCCACCTTCCACCGCGAGCTGGACTGAGCCGCGCCAGGGTCCGCAACGATACGTCCCGGCCCCCGCGCTTCCTGACTGTCGTCCCGCTCTGCTAAGTTGTCGGCATGTCCGTCGGCATCCTGCTCGTCACCCATGAAGGCATCGCCAGCGCCCTGCTGGCGGCGGCGCGCGGCATGCTGAGCAACCTGCCGCTGAAGACCGAGGCGTTCGAGGTGCCGTTCGACGCCGATCCGGACGCGGCGCTGCCCCGGGCGAGCGCGGCGATGCGGCGGGTCGACGACGGCCAGGGTGTGCTGATCCTCACGGATCTGTACGGCGCCACCCCCAGCAACCTCGCTTCCCGCCTCGCCCGGCTCGGCACCCCGGTGCGCCGGGTCTCGGCGCTCAGCCTGCCGATGCTGCTGCGGGTGATGAACTACGCCGAGCTCGGGCTCGACGAGCTGCCGGCCGTGGCCGCGGCCGGCGCCCGCAACGGGGTGATCCATGACGATGCATGAAGCCGGCCGCGGCGCCGCCGCGAGGCGCGACCCAGCGCTGCCCGGCCAGCTGACGGGAGACCGGCAATGATCGAACGCGACCTGGTGGTCTCCAACCGCCTCGGCCTGCACGCGCGCGCCACCGCGAAACTGGTGCAGGTGCTCTCGGCGTTCCGCTGCAACGCCACCCTCAACGCCAAGGGCCGCGAGGTCAACGCCAAGAGCATCATGGGCGTGATGCTGCTGGCGGCCGGGCCCGGCACGCCGGTGGTGCTGCGGGTCGAGGGCGAGGACGAGGCCGCCGCTGTGGAGGCGGTGAGCGCGCTGTTCGAGCGACGATTCGACGAGGATTCCTGACCCGTGCGCCAGGTGTTCTCCGGGCAGGGCGCGTCGCGGGGCAATGCCCTGGGCCGTGCCCGGATCCGCCTGCCCCACGCGCTCGAGGTGTCCGAGGAGCACATCGGCGCCGATGCGGTCGATGCCGAGCTGGAGCGCCTGCACGAGGCGATCGCCCAGGTGCGCGGCGAGCTGCGCGGGCTGCGCGAGCGGCTGCACGGCGCGCTCGCGCACGAGATCGGCGAGTTCCTCGACCTGCACGCGCTGCTGCTCGACGACCCGGAACTGCTGCAAGGGCTGGACGAGCTGATCCGCAAGGGCCGCTACAGCGCCGACTACGCGCTGCGCCTGCAGCGCGACCGTCTCGCCGCGGTCTTCCAGGGCCTGGACGACGCCTATTTCCGCAGCCGGGTCGAGGATCTCGATCACGTGGTCGGGCGGCTGCACGCGGCCCTGCACCGCCGCGAGGCGGAGCTGCAGGGGGTGGCCGGCGAGATCCTGGTCACCGACAACGTGGCCCCGTCCGAGCTCGCCCAGCTGCAATCGCAGGGAGTGCTGGCGGTGATCACCGCCGGCGGCAGCATGCTCTCGCACAGCGCCATCCTGGCGCGCAGCCTGCACCTGCCGCTGGTGGTCGGCGCCGCCGAGGCGCTGCAGCAGATCAACGACGGCGACGTGATCTGCGTGGACGGTTCCAGCGGCCACGTGGTGCGCGAGCCGAAGGCGGCCGACCTGCGCGCCCACCGGGCGCGCGTGCGCGAGGAGCGCCGCGAGCGCAAGCAGCTGTACCGGCTGCGCCGCGAACCCACCCGCACCGTCGACGGCACCGACATCCTGCTCTACGCGAACGCCGAGTCGCGCGAGGACGTGGCCGACGCGCATGCGCTGGGCGCCGCCGGCGTCGGGCTGTACCGCACCGAGTTCCTGTTCCTGCAGCGCGAGGGCCTGCCCGACGAGGAGGAGCAGTTCCTCGCCTACCGCGATGCCGTGCTCGGCATGACCGGCCGCATGGTGACCATCCGCACCCTCGACCTGGGCGCCGACAAGAGCGACCGCAGCGGCCTGGTCCTGCCGAGCGAACCGAACCCGGCGCTGGGGTGCCGCGGGGTACGGCTGTCGCTGGCGCGCAAGGACGTCTTCGTCAGCCAGCTGCGCGCGATCCTGCGCGCCTCCGGCTACGGCCCGGTGCGGATCCTGCTGCCGATGATCACCCACCGCGGCGAGATCCTCGAGGTCGCGGCGCTGGTCCGGCAGGTGACCCGCGACCTTCGCAGCGAGGGCTACGAACTGGCCGGGCACGTCCCGCTCGGGGCGATGATCGAGGTGCCGGCGGCGGCGATCGCACTGCCGGGATTCATCGGCGAGGTGGACTTCGTCTCGGTCGGCACCAACGACCTGGTCCAGTACCTGCTGGCGACCGATCGCAACAACGAGGCGCTCGGAGCGCTCTACGATCCGCTGCACCCGGCGGTGCTGCGCATGCTGCGCGACGTGATCCGCACCGCCCGGGCGCGCGGCAAGCCGGTGGCGGTCTGCGGCGAGATGGCCGGCGACCCGCTCTTCACCCCGCTGCTGCTGGCGCTGGGCCTGGGCGAGCTGAGCCTGCACCCGGCCACCCTGCTGGAGGTCCGGCAGGCGATCCGCGGCCTGGATCTCGGCCGGCTGCGCGCGCGGGCGCCGGCGCTGATGCGCGCGCGCGACCGCGCCGGCATCGAACGCTGGATGGAAGCGGCGCGGGCGGCGGCCTGAAGGACCGCCCGCGGGTCTGCGCAGGCCTGGCCGGGGGGCCACCGGTTCCACCCCGAGCAAGGCCCGCCGCGCCCTCCACGCGCACAGGCGCATGCGCCGGCAGGGTGGGCAGATCCGGAGGCAACGGCGATAATGCGCGCATGAACGCCTGATCCTGTCGCGCCTCTGGGGCACGACGCGCCAACGGAAGACCCGCATGGCCGAAGCCGCCCGCCACGACAAGACCGCGCGCCAGCTGCGTCTGCTCTCCGATGCGCTAGACAGCGGCCGCCTCGGCCCGGTGCGGCGCCTGGTCAATACCCTCTCGCCGGCCGAGATCGGCAACCTGCTCGAGTCGCTGCCGCACGACAAGCGCATGATCGTGTGGGGACTGGTCGATCCCGACGACGACGGCGAAGTGCTGGTGCACGTCGGCGACGAGGTGCGCGAGGGCCTGATCGCCGACATGGATCCGGACGAGCTGGTCGCGGCGGTCGAGGACCTCGACATCGACGACCTCGCCGACCTGGTCGAGGACCTGCCGGACACGGTGATCGACGAGATCCTCAAGTCGATGGACCGCGAGAACCGCGAGCGCCTGGAGCAGGCGCTGTCCTACGAGGAGGACACCGCCGGCCGCCTGATGAATCCGGACGTGGTGACGGTGCGCGCCGACACCACCGTGGACGTGGTCCTGCGCTTCCTGCGGTTGCGCGGCGAACTGCCCGAGCACACCGATCATCTGTACGTGGTCAACCGCCGCCACCAGCTGATGGGCTGGGTGGCGCTGCAGGACCTGGTGACCCGCGAGCCCGGCACCGCGATCAACCAGCTGATCGACGATTCGCTCACCGCGCTGCACGTGAGCGAGTCGGCGCAGGAGGTCGCGCGCCAGTTCTCCGACCACGACTGGGTATCGGCGCCGGTGGTCGACGACGGCAACGTGCTGCGCGGGCGCATCACCATCGACGACGTGGTCGACATCATCCGCGAGCAGGCCGAGCACCAGGCGCTCGGCGCCGCCGGCCTGGACGAGGACGAGGACCTGTTCTCGCCGATCCGGCGCGCGGTACGCGGCCGCGTGGCCTGGCTGGGCGTCAACCTGCTGACCGCGTTCATGGCGGCGTTCGTGATCGGCCGGTTCGAGGCCACCATCGACCAGATCGTGGCGCTGGCGGTGCTGATGCCGATCGTCGCCGGGATCGGCGGCAACGCCGCCGTCCAGGTGCTGACCCTGATGGTGCGCGGCCTGGCGCTGGGCCAGGTGGGCGCCAGCAACGCCGGCATCCTGCTGTGGAAGGAACTGCGGGTCGCGCTGATCAACGGTGTGCTGATCGGCGCGCTGGTGGGCACGGTCGCCCTGGCGTGGTTCCACGACTGGGTGCTGTCGCTGGTGATCGGCGCCGCGCTGGTGATCAACTTCAGCTGCGCGGCGCTGGCCGGGGTGCTGATGCCGCTGCTGCTGCGGCGGATGCGGATCGACCCGGCGGTGGCCGGCACCGTGGTGGTGACCGCGGTCACCGACGTGGTCGGCTTCTTCAGCTTCCTCGGCCTTGCCACCGTGATCCTGCTGCGCTGAGCGCCAGGCCGCTCGCCGCGTACGTTCCCCAAGGGCCGCTCGAACGGGTGCCGAAGGGGCGGGAGCGGTGCTGGGCAAGCTTGGCCGCGCCACAAACGCAGCGAGCGCGGGTATCGTGCCAGGTGCTGGCCGATGGATCGCGGCGCCGATGGCCGCGACCCTCCCAGTTTCCGGATCGAACCGATGGTGACCCCCGATGACCCGAAGCGCTCGCAAGACCGTCGCGCACCGCATCCATGCCGCCCTGGCCATGGTGGCGCTCCTGCTGCCGGCCGCCTGCGCCACCCTGCCCGCTGAGCCCGGGCGCATGGTGGAGCGCGAGGTCGAGGTCGACGGCCGGCGGCATGCCTACCGGGTGTTCGTTCCCGCGGGAAAGCCGGCAGGGGCGCCCCGCCCCGTGGTGCTGTTCCTGCACGGCTCCGGGGAGCGCGGCAGCGACCCCGGGCTGCCCACCCGGGTCGGGCTCGGCCCCTACGTGCAGGGCCGCGCACGCGACTTCCCGGCGATCGTGGTGTTTCCGCAGGCGCCGGCGGAGACCGAATGGAGCGACAACCTCGCGCTGGCCGAGGCCGCGCTCGACGCGGCGACGCGCGAGTTCGGCGGCGATCCGCGCCGCACCTACCTCACCGGCATGTCGATGGGCGGCTACGGCACCTGGGAACTGGCGATGGCGCGCCCCGGCCGCTTCGCAGCGCTGGTCCCGATCTGCGCGGGGCTTGAGGCGCCCGCGCACCGGCCGACCCTGCGGGTGCGCGCGGTGGACGGCGCGCAGGACAAGTTCGCCACCGCCGCGCAGCGCCTGCGCGACACGCCGGTGTGGATCTTCCACGGTGCGAAGGACGACCTGGTGCCGCCGGAACAGTCGCGGCGGATGGCCGCGGCACTGGCCGCCGCCGGCGCCGCGGACGCCCGCTACACCGAGTTCGCGGACGCGAACCACAACAGCTGGGACCCGGCCTACGCCACGCCGGAACTGTGGGACTGGCTGTTTGCCCAGCGCCTTGAGGCGGCGCCAGCCCGGTAGGCGCGGCCCATGGCCGCGAAGGCCCGCGAGCGCCGGCGGGCATGCGGCCCGCCAGCCGGCCAGCCGGCCGTCCTGCAAACCATCAAGCCCGCAAATTCCGCAAGTGCAAGACCGGCAGGCCTGGCGGCCGCGGCGCTACGCCAGCAGCATCTCCAGCACCGCCATCCTGACCGCCACCCCGTTGGCCACCTGGCGCAGGATCATCGACTGCGGGCCGTCTGCGACCTCGTCGTCGATCTCCACGCCGCGATTGATGGGGCCCGGGTGCAGCACCGCCGCGTCGGGCGCGGCGCGGCGCAGGCGCGCGGCGGTGAGGCCGTAGGCGTCGTGGTAGGCCTGCAGCGAAGGCACCAGCCCCTCGGCCATGCGCTCGCGCTGCAGGCGAAGCATCATCACCGCGTCCACGCCCTCCAGCGCCGCGTCGAAATCGTGGCCCACCGCGCATCCGGCCAGGGTGCCGTCCTCGGGCAGCAGCGCCTGCGGGCCGCAGACCCGGATCTCCGAACCGCCACCCGCACCGACCCCCAGCGTGCGCAGGGCGTGCAGCGCCGAACGGGCCACCCGCGAATGGCGCACGTCGCCGACGATCAGGATCCGCAGCCCGGCCAGGTCGCCGCCGCGCGCCTGGCGCAGGGTCAGCACGTCGAGCAGGCCCTGGGTGGGATGCGCGTGGCGGCCGTCGCCGGCGTTGACCAGCGAGGTCCCCGGCGCAGCGGCCGCCGCCAGCGCGGCCACCGCGCCGTCCTCGTGATGACGGACCACGAACGCGTCCACGCCCATCGCCTCGATGGTCTTGAGGGTGTCGCGGCCGCTCTCGCCCTTGGTGGTGGAGGAGGTGGAGGCGTCGAAGCCCAGCACGTCGGCGCCGAGGCGCTGCGCGGCGCGCTGGAAGCTCATCCGGGTGCGGGTGGAGGGCTCGAAGAACAGGGTGCAGACCGCGCGGCCCGCCAGGGCGCGGTCGTCGGCCCGGCCGTCGGCGATCTCCTGGGCGCGGTCGAGCAGCCGCAGCAGGGTGGCGCGCGGAAGCCCTTCGAGGGTCAGCAGGTGGCGCAGGCGCCCGTGGGAATCGGTTTGCGGGAACATGCGCTGATCGGCCGCCTGGTCGGGTGGTTCGGGACGCGGCGCGAGTCGTCGGGCACCGGCCGCGGTGGGCATTCTATGCCACCGGGCTGGCGTCCCCCGGGGCCGCCAGGTAGCGTTCGACGATGATCGCCGCGGCCACCGCGTCGAGTGCGGCGGCGTCTCGGCGGCGCCGGCGGCCCTCGGCGCGGTCGACCGCGAAGCGTTGCGCCGCCTCCACCGAGCTGGCGCGTTCGTCCACCAGCGCCACCGGCACCCGGTAGCGCGCATGCAGCGCGCGCGCGAATGCATGCGCCCGCCGCCGCGCCGGCTGGTCGCCGCCGTCCAGGGTCAACGGATCGCCCACCACCATGCCGTCGGGCCGCCATTCCTGCTGCAGGCGGTCGATGCTGCGCCAGTCCGGCTCGCGGTCGTGGACATCGATCACCGCCAGCGCGCGCGCGCCATGGCCGAAACCGCTGCCCACCGCCACCCCGATCCGCCGCGCCCCGACATCGAAGCCGAGCACCGTGCCATCGGCCTTGATGGCGGCCGGGCTCATGCGTGGCCCGAGTAGTCCGCCACGCGCTGCAGGTCCACGCCGATGCGGCCCGCCGCGGTCTGCCAGCGCGCCTCCAGCGGGATCGAGAACAGCAGTTCGGCATCGGCGGGCACGGTCAGCCAGCTGTTCTCGGTCAGCTCGTGCTCCAGCTGCCCCGCACCCCAGCCGGCGCAGCCCAGGGCCACCGCGGCCCGGGCCGGGCCGTCGCCCCGGGCCATCGCCTCCAGCACGTCGCGCGAGGTGGTGACGTACAGGCCGTCGGCGATCTCCAGGCTCGAGTCCCAGGCGCGGCCGCCATCGTGGATGACGAAGCCGCGCTCGGGGTGCACCGGCCCCCCGGCGAGCACCGCCTGGCCCCGCAGCAGCGCGTCGCCGCCCTCGATGTCCATCTGCTCGAACACCTCGGCCAGGGTGTACTCCGAGGCGCGGTTGACCACCACCCCCATCGCGCCGTCCTCGTCGTGCTGGCAGATCAGCGCCACCGAGCGGGCGAAGTTAGGGTCGGACAGGGCCGGCAGCGCGATCAGCAGCTGGCCGGCGAGCGGGGTGGGATCGAGGGGCATGGGGCCATTCTAACGGCTCGTCCGTGAGCCCGCCCGCTGCGCGCATGGCCCGCTCACCACCGGGTCAGCGCCCCCCGGCCCGGCGCGCGGTTGCCAGCTGGGCGTCGGCGGCATCGGCCGGCAACCGGGTGCCGAGCCAGCGATCCATGAACCCGAACAGGAACCCGTAGTTGCCGTGGTAGCAGGCGTGGTGGAGGTGGTGGCGGCGGCTGGCCGCCAGCCAGTGGAGATGGCCGACCCTTGGGGCGTAGTCGTAGTTGGAATGGCCGAGATTGTTGAGCAGCAGGCTGCACACCGGCAGTGCCAGCAGCGCGGCGAAGCTGAAATCGTGCAGCAGCATCGGCAGCAGGATCACGTTGCCCAGCAGCACCGCCTCGAGCGGATGGAAGCTGTAGGTGGCGAACGGCGTGGTCACCAGTGAGCGGTGGTGGTGCTGGTGGTAGCGGCGCAGCGGCCGGGTGTGCAACAGCCGGTGGTTGGCGTAGAAATGCACGTCGTTCCAGACCAGCAGCACCGCCACCTCGAAGGCGATGCGCAGCGCGCCCGGGTCCTGCGCCAGCCGCGCCCAGCCCTGCTGGACGAACCACCAGGGCAGCACGCTGCCGATCCCGAACACCAGCAGCGAGAGCGCCGAAAGAGCGATCTCGTCGCGCACCTGCCGCGGCCGCAGCGGGCGCGGGTCGATGCGCCGGCCGATCCCGAGCGCCGGCAGCAGCCGGCGCGTCAGCAGCCAATTGCCGCCGCAGAACAGCGCGTAGATGGCGACGAAGAAGCCCAGCCCCGCGGCCATCGCCGCCGGCGCGGGCCGCGCCGCCCAGGCGTTGCCGAGCGCGACCAGGGGACCCATCGGAGCCGCTCAGATCAGCCGAGGCCGAACTGCAGCTCCTCCGGGGTCGCCAGGCGCACGTCCACCACCTCGACCTCGGCGACGAACGGCCTGCCGGCCAGGGGGTTGTTGCCGTCGACGGTGATGCTGTCGCCTTCCACCGCGGTGATCACCACCTGCAGCGGGCCGCGCGCGGTCTGCGCCTCGAGCCTGCCGCCGACCGCGGGCTCGCCGGTGCCGGTGTAGGCCTCGCGCGGCAGGGTCTGGACCAGTTCGGGATGGCGCGGGCCGAACCCGGCTTCCGGCACGACCGTCACCTCGAAGCGGTCGCCGGCGCTGCGCCCCTCCAGCGCCTCCTCCAGCCCGCGCACGATGCTGCCGGTGCCGTGGATGTAGACCAGCGGGTCGTGCCCGCGGGTGCTGGTGATCTGCCGCCCGTCCTCGTCCCTGAGCGTGAAATGGAGGGTGCCGACCCGCCGGTTCGCGATGTCCATGGCTGTCCAGGTTGTGGGAGACCGCCGGCATCTTCGCGCGGCGGCGAACGGCGGCGCAAGTCCAGGGTTCCGAGCAAACGCCACGGTCGCCCGCTCCCTCGTAGGAGCGTGCCATGCGCGCGAAAGCTGGCGCGGCGGGCGACACCCGGACTCACCGCCATTTCGGCCGGAGCCTCCCGCGCCCTTCGCGACCATGGATCGCTCCTGCGGTACCGAAAACCCACCGAGTCCATCACGAACCAACCGGGGCCGATGGCCCGGGGGCGCAAAAAGAAGAAAGCCGGGACGGGCCCGGCTTTCCTCGACCACTCGAACGAGGTGGGCTCAGCCCATCGCGGCGCGGTAGCGGCGCTCCACTTCGTTCCAGTCGATCACGTTGAAGAACGCCGAAATGTAGTCCGGGCGGCGGTTCTGGTACTTCAGGTAGTACGCGTGCTCCCAGACGTCCAGCCCCAGGATCGGGGTGTTGCCGGAGCCGATGCCCTTCATCAACGGGCTGTCCTGGTTGCCGGTGTCCTCCACCGCCAGGCGGCCGTCCTTGCCGACCGTCAGCCAGGCCCAGCCGCTGCCGAAACGGCCCTTGGCCGCGGTGGCGAAGGCTTCCTTGAAGGCGTCGAAGCCGCCCAGGTCGCTCTCGATGCGCTTGGCCACCTCGCCACCGGGCTTGCCGCCGCCGTCGGTCGACATCACCGTCCAGAACAGCGAGTGATTGGCGTGGCCACCGCCGTTGTTGCGGACCGGCTTGCGCAGCTTCTCCGGCAGCGCGTCGATGTCGGCGATCAGCTGTTCGATCGGCGTGTCCGCGTGCTCGCTGTCCTTGAGCGCGTCGTTGAGGTTGTTGACGTAGGTCTGGTGGTGCTTGGTGTGGTGGATTTCCATCGTCTGCGCGTCGATATGCGGTTCCAGCGCGTCGTACGCATACGGCAGGTCGGGAAGAGTGTGGGCCATGACGGTCTCCGTTCCGGGGGAGTGAAGACCGCCATTGTGCACCGCCCCGGTAAAAACGGCATCAATCCCGGGGGAACGGAGCATTGCAGCCCCCCGGGCGGATCGGCGAGGGAGGCGAAAGCCACCCCGCCCGCCGTAGGAGCGCGCCACGCGCGCGAAGACCGAGGCCCTCGAACGCGCCCGGCATCACCGCATCGTCACCGGAGATACGCCGTGGTGTCATGGCCGCCTCGCGCCCCCCGCGCACGAACGCCCCCGGTTTCACAGGCGCTTGCCGACCCGGCCACCACCCTGGTTCACCCGGCAGCCCCGTCTCCGCCGGACCTGGACGCGCCACCGCTCACCCGCGGCCACGTCCCACCCCGCCCGGGCGCACGCAGCGGCCACGATCCACCGGGCACGGCGACCGCGATTCGCTCAGGACGATACTCGATCCACCTTTCCGTCAACGCGCATGGGCAACAAGCAAGCGACCCACCCGAAGAACGCGACCCACCCGGCCCCCGGCACCGTCCGCATCGGCATCTCCGGCTGGCGCTACGCTCCATGGCGGGGCAGGTTCTACCCCAGGAACCTGGTGCAGCGGCGCGAACTGGAATACGCCTCGCGCTGCTTTCCGACCATCGAGATCAACGGCACCTTCTATTCCCTGCAGCGGCCGGAGAGCTTCCGCCTGTGGCGCGATCAGACCCCGGAAGATTTCGTCTTCGCGGTCAAGGGCAACCGCTTCATCACGCATCTGCGGCGCCTGCGCGATGCAGACCAGGCGCTGGTCAACTTCCTCGCTTCCGGCCTGCTGGCGCTGGGCCCCAAGCTGGGCCCGCTGCTGTGGCAGCTGCCGCCGAACTTCCGCTACGACGAGGAGCGGATCCGCGCCTTCCTGCAGGCGCTGCCGCAAGACACCGGCGCCGCCCTGCGCCTGGCCCGCCGCCGCGAGACCGCGCGCATGCGCGGGCGCAGCGCGCTGTCGATCGACGAGCAGCGGCCGCTACGGCACGCCATGGAGGTGCGCCACGACAGCTTCCACGACCGCGGCTTCATCGAGCTGCTGCGCGAGCACAACGTCGCGCTGGTGGTGGCCGACACCGCCGGCAAGTGGCCCTTGCTGGAAGACGTGACCGCGGACTTCATGTACCTGCGCCTGCACGGCGACAAGGAGCTCTACGCCAGCGGCTATGGCGACGGCGCCCTCGACGACTGGGCCCGGCGCATCGCCGCCTGGGCCCGCGGCACCCAGCCGCAGGGCGCGCGGAGGGTGGTCGAGGGCGCGGTGCCGCGCCGTCCGCGCGACGTGTACTGCTACTTCGACAACGACATGAAGGTGCACGCCCCGTTCGACGCGAAGTCACTCGCGGAAAAGGTCCGCGCGCGGCTGCGCAGGGCCTGATCGGCACCAGTTCGCCGAGCCTGGCAATTCCGCTCGGGCGGGGGCACCGGTCTGGAGTCGGGCGACGAACTCATGCGACCCGGTGGGCAGCGCGATGGACGGACGTGCACGAACGTCTTCCCGCAAGCCAGCTGGAACGGCCACCTAGCTGGCCCGATGCCCTCGCCCCATCATCCCGATGCTCTCTCCCGCCAGCGTCCGGTATCGCCCCATCGCGTCGGCGGTCAGGCAGGAATGCACCGGCAGGAACAGCAGGGGATCGCCCGGACGCGTGCGCGCGATGACATCGGCCGGCGCCGACACGATCCCGTGCTCCTGCGACAGCCTGACCAGGCGCACATCGCGCTGGAGCTCGCCCCACCCGTCGGGGGCGGGGTTCACCGCGAGACCAAAGACCCGCTCGCCGTCCAGCGCCAACGCATCCTTCGAGAAATGCACCGCCCCGCCATGCACCACCAGCTCGCCGCGCGCCGGATGCCGCGCCACCACCGGGCAGGCCATCGCCACCGCGATGTCCTCCGCGTCGCAGGACCCGATCTGCCACTGCATCAGGTCGTAGAAGGCGAAGTTGCCCGGCCGGATCTCGCTCGCGCCGGAAAAGGACTCGGCGATCGAGCAGGTCGGCGTGTCGCCGACCGAGATCTCCAGCGGCCCGCACCCGGCCAGGTCCTCTCGCAGCCGCCCGAGCAGCATCAGGGTCTGCTCGTGCACGGCCAAGATCTCGCCAGTGTCGCGCGCCGCATAGCTATGGCCCGCATGGGCGAGCAGCCCGCGCAGCCGCACGTCGCCCCGCCCCGCCACCGAAGCGGCCAGAGCCCGCAATCCGTCCACGTCGTCTGGATCGAGCCCGGTCCGATGGCTCCCCACGTCGATCTTCAGCCAGACATCCAGCGGGGCGGAGAAGCGCACGCCTTCCAGCGCCGCGGCATCGGCCAGCACGATGCCGAACGCAGCCCGCTGCGCCAGCGCCTCGACCCGCCCCTGCATTCCCGGATGGAACGGGAAGGCCAGGGTGATGTCGTGCCAGCCGTCGTCAACGAAGTACTCCGCCATCGCCAGCGAGGACACGGTGATCGCCTCCACCCCGGCCTCGCGGAACCAGCGCCCGACAGCATGGCTCTGGTGGGTCTTGAAGTGCGGGCGCAGGCGCACGCCCGCCGCGGCGGCGCGCCGTGTCATCCGATCCAGATTGCGCCTGACGCGAACCTCGTCGAGCAGCAGGGCGGGCTCGGACAGCGGGGATGGCAGCGGCATGGCGTGCTCGTGGCGTGGGACCGAGCCCGAATCTTACCCGCCAGGCCGCGCGATGCCGTGCGCGGGTACCCGCCGCAGCTCGGCAAAAGACGCCCTAGGAAGCTCGTCGATGCCCATGATTTTCGCGGCGCCGCGCCATGGGCCGCCCGCCACGGCGAATACCATCGAAGGATGAAGCCCGCCACCTCCCCGATCCCGCCCGGCACCGACGACCCGCCACGGCCGGAGCTGGCGCTGTACGCGGAGAGCTTCGCCCCGTGGTGCGAGCGCGCGCGCTGGGCCCTGGATCACCACCGCGTCGGCTACCGCACCGTCGAACACCTGCCCCTGGTCGGTGAGCCCGGCCTGCGCTGGCGATCGCGCCGGTGGCGCGGGCGCGTCAGCGTGCCGTACCTGCACGGCCCGGGCGTGCGGCTGATGGACTCCGTCGAGATCGCCCGCTACGCCGAGGCGCGGGGTACGGGCGCCGCGCTGTTCCCCGCCGATCACCAGGCGCTCATCGATGGCTGGATCGCCCGCTCGGAGCGGTTGATGCAGGCGGGCCGGTCCCGCGTCCTCGGTAGCGGCCGAGACGCTCTCGAGGCACTGCGCGAAGTGGGGCCGGCGGTCCCCGCAATGCTCTCGCCCGCACGCGATACGGCCCTGGTGGCGGCCGCGCGCCACCTGGCGCGCAAATACAACACGCAATCGACACCCGAGCAAAACCTCCAGACCGCCCGCAAGGGATTGGCGGAGCTGCGCGACGGGTTGAGCGCCGGATCGCCCTATCTGGTCGGCGGACGCTTCACGTTCGCGGACGTGGCGATGGCCTGCGCACTACAGTTCATTCTTCCGGTGGCCGACCACCATATGCGGATCGGGCCGGCCACCCGAAGGCTGTGGTCCTGGAGCGAGCTCCTGACGGAGGCCGGCCCATGCCTGGCCTGGCGCGATCAGATATATCGGGTGCATCGCCTTGAGTGAGGTCCGACAATACCCGCACGGGACTTTAACCTCTGATCCGTTTTCCGATACCGCAATCAGCAGCGCCCCCTGGGAAGGGCCGCACCCGAGCAGGAAATCACTGGGTCATTACAGTGGGCCGATAGTCCAGGTCGTGCACCCGATCGAGGCGACGGCCGTTCCCGTACATCCATCCGGCGGCCGGGCCGAAGGGGTAGTAGTCGGCGCC
>NZ_JARXRM010000042.1 GCF_029887875.1 Luteimonas endophytica | reverse complement strand
CGCCCCCGCCGCCCACCCGGACCAACCTGCAGGCGGCCGATGCCGCCACCGCCGACCGCTCCGTCGCGCAGATGACGCCGGAGCAGGCAACGCAGCTGCAGGGCGAAGTCGACGCGATGCCGCAGGCCGAGCGCACCGACCTGCTCAACGACCTGGCCAGCAAGCTGCAGGCGCCCCAGCTGGTGCGCCTGAACGACATCTTCGGCGCCGACGCGGTGCGCGAGGCGGTCGAGACCCGCAGCAGCGCGGTGGCGCGCGAGGGTTATCTCGAGACCACCGGCGCGGCGCCGGACCGGCCCGAGGCGCCGGAGGGCTCCGGCGACAGCAGCGCCGAGCAGGTCGAGCGCGCCCAGGCCGACTACGAGGCGCGCGTCGAAGGCCAGGGGATCCTGTCGCAGGGCCAGCTGGGCGAGCTGATGATCGAGCACCAGGGCGATCCCGCCTACCTGGCCGAGCTGGTGAAGCTGGCGCAGGAGGACGGCACCCTCGACGCGGTGGTCAACCCGATGTACGGCGGCCTCTACGAAAAGGAGGGCGACAGCTACGTCCGCAGCGGCGACTACGACGACCGCGGCGACGCGCTGCGTACGGCGTTCGATACCGCGATCGCCGCCGCGATCGACCGCGGCACCCTCACCGGCGCGCAGCTGCGCGAGCTGGGCGTGCACAGCAGCGGCTGGCAGGACGTGGCGGCGCGCGCCGGCGTGGGCCAGGTCGGCGCCACCGATGCCACCCGCACCACCAGCACCGAACTCGACGGGCTGGTCGACGGCTACGACGACGCCGTGGAAGACACCGAGCGCCTGGATCAGGAACTCGGCGGGCTGCTGGCGCAGGCCGGGCCGCTCACCCCCGAGCAGCAGGCCGCCTTCGTCGAGGCGTTCCGCAACGACCCGGAGCACAAGCCCACCTACGACGCCAAGATCGAGGCGACCCAGGCGCTGGCCGACTACGTGGCCGAGAACCGCGACGCGGTGCTCGACGCCGCGGTGCGCGACCCGGAGGTGGCGCAGCAGGTGCACGACGCGATCGTCGCCATGGCCACCGACGGCCACGGCGTGCAGGCGCTGGAGCTGCTGGCCGAGATCCAGCGGGTGCCCGATTCCGCGCTCGGCGAGGCCTTCGCCGGCTTCACCGACCTGTCCGGCGACGTGCTGACCGACGCCGCCTCCTCGGCCATGTCGGAACTGCTGGCGCGCAACGACGGCAGCGTGACCGCGGCGCAGGCGCAGTTCACCACGCTGATGAATTCGTTCGCCCAGGGCATCCCGGCCTGGGGCGGCTACAAGGACTTCAGCGACGGCAACAAGCTGCTCAACGAGTTCGCCGACGGCAACTACCGCGCGATCGAT
This sequence comes from Luteimonas endophytica, assembly GCF_029887875.1. GTDB lineage: Bacteria > Pseudomonadota > Gammaproteobacteria > Xanthomonadales > Xanthomonadaceae > Luteimonas > Luteimonas endophytica. Next base: position 35,786 of record NZ_JARXRM010000042.1, on the reverse strand, counting down.
CTGTACAGCCGCCAGTACGACGAGTCCAAGCCGCTGTTCCGCGCGTTCGCCGCGGCGGGCGTGGTGCTGGGCGCGGTCTCGGCGGCGGAGGCCGGGCGCAACGAGGACTACGTCAACGCCATCAGCGGCTTCGCCCAGGGCGGCGAGAACGCGGCGCGGCTGGTCGCCGGGGCCACCACCAGCCTGTCCGACACCGGCCGCCTGGCGCAGCACGCCGGCGACTTCGGCCGCTTCGCCACGCGGCTGGCGCCGGGGCTGGGGCTGATCGCCAGCTCCACCTCGCTGGTCAACAGCATCGAGCAGGCCTCCGACGGCAACGTCGGCTACGCGATCGCGGTGGCCGGCGACGTGCTCGGGGTGCTCGGCAGCGCGATGGAGCTGATCCCGGTGACCGCGCCGGCCGGCTTCATCGTTTCGGGCATCGGCGCGCTGGTCAACGGCATCGGCTCGTTCATCGGCGAGATCATCAACGGCAACGAGCGCCGCGAGGACCTGGAGCGCTACCTCACCGAGGCCGGCGTGGATCCGCAGATCGTCGGCGAGCTGGCCTCCACCGGCAAGGCGCTGTTCGAGATGAGCGATGCGCTGGGCATGAGCCCCGAGCAGCTGCAGTCGCTGATCGCCGCGCATCCGGAGATCGCGTCCTCGCCGGGCCACGTCGGCGTGTTCCAGGACACCGCGGCGGCGGCCGGGCTGCAGGGCGCCGAGGTCGAGGCACTGGCCGACCGCATGGCCCAGGACGATCCGAACTTCGCCTGGGAGCTGTTCGGCGTGGCCGGCACCTACACCAACCCGTCTGCGGAAGGGAAGGCGGCGTTCCTGCGCGACCAGCTGGAGATCCGCTTCCCGGGCGCCGCCGAGTACGCCGAAGCGCAGTCGCCGGAGCTGTTCGGCGCGGCCGCCGAGCAGCGCGAGCGCGCGGTGGCGGACTACGAGCGCGAGGGCTTCACCATGAACTGGGAGATGTCGCTCGGCAACCGGCTGGCCGACAACACCGACCCCGCCTACCGCGCCGAGATGATCGGCAAGCTGCAGGAGGACGGCCGGTTGGAGATGTGGGCGCAGTTCCTCGGCGGCTACGGCGACAACTGGGCCGATGCCGCGCGCCAGTCGCTGACCGACGCGGTGGCCGCCGGCACCGTCACCCAGTCCGAGGCCGACGCGGCGCTGGCGCACTTCGGCTGACGGCGCAAGCCGCCGCCGCGTGCGGCGGTCCCTCTGCAGGAGCGGCCGATCGCCGAAGGCCGCGGGAGGCGCCGGTCGGCCGGGCGGTGATTCCGGGCGTGCCCGACCGCGCCGGTTTTCGCGTGCATGGCACGCTCCTGCGGGGAGCGAACACTCCTGCGGGCGGAAAGGCCTGCTCCATTTGCTAGCCTGCGCGCATCCAGGCGCAGGATGGAATGGGGGCGGGGCTTGAACGACGGCGCGGCTGCGGAAGTCACCGGTGACGGCCTCGACGAGCCCCGCGACCGCTATCCCGACGCGCTGCGCGCCGGCGCGCTGCTGGTCGTCGTGCTCGGCCACTGGATTGCGACGCTGCCGCGGCTCGAGGGCGGGCGCGTGGTCGGCACCGAGCATCTGCTGCGGATCTGGGAATCGGCCGGCGCGCTCACCTGGGTGGTGCAGGTGGTGCCGCTGTTCGTGTTCGTCTCGGCCGCGGTCAGCGCCGATGGCGTGGCTAGGCGGCTGGCGGACGGGCAGCGCCAGCGCCACTGGTGGGCGGGGCGGGCGCTGGGCCTGGCGCGCCCCACGGTGACCTACCTGGCGGTACTGGCGGCGCTGGCGCTGGGGGCGCTGGTCGGCGGCGGCCGGCTGCTGGCGTCCTTCGACACCTCGCTCACGGTCCATCTCTGGTTCCTGGCGATGCTGCTCGGGGTGCAGGCGCTGCTGCCATGGTGCGTGCGCGCCGACCGCCGCTTCGGGCTGAAGGCGGTGGCGGCGCTGGTGGCGATGGCCGCCGCCGCGGACCTGCTGCGCGCCGGGGTGCGCACGCCGGGCGATCTGCTCGAGCTCGGCGCGCACGTATCCGCGAATCCGGGCGGGTTCGGCTGGCTCAACATGCTGCTGGTGTGGCTGGTGCCGCAGCAGCTGGGCATCGCCTGGAAGCGCGGCCGTTTCGCCGGCCCGTGGGCGGGCGCGGGGCTGCTGATGCTGGGCGTCGCGTGGCTGCTGGCGGCGATCGCCAGCGGCTATCCGGTGGCGATGGTGGGCGTGGGCCTGGCCGGCAACAACATGCTGCCGCCGACCCTGGCGCTGGTCGGGGTGATGTGGCTGCAGGTCGGGCTGGTGCTGCTGGCCGAGCGGCCGGCGCGGCGGTTCCTGGCCGGGCATTCGGTCGCGCGCGCCGTGGCGGTGCTCGGCGCGCTCGGGATGCCGCTGTACCTGTGGCACAAGCTGGTCGAACTCCCGGCGGCCTGGCTGGGCGAACGCCTCGGCGTGCCGATCGACGCCGGCGACCCGGGCATGGCGGGGTTCTGGACCGGGCGGCTGCTCTGGATCCTGTTGTGCGCGCTGATGGTGGCGCCGGTGATGGCGGCGGTGGTCGGCTTCGAAATGCGGCGTCGGCGCGACGTCGCCGCTGCCACCGGCACCGGCGCGATCGTGGCGGGCGGGCTGGCGCTGCTCGGCGGCCTGGCCGCCAGCCTGGCACTCGGCGCGTGGCCAGGTGCGTTGATCGGCCTGGCCCTGGTGGGCGTGGCCTCCTGGCTGTTGCGGGCGCGGCCGCGGCCGGCGCCGGGTGCCCGGGAATAGCGAACCGGGGCCGCCATCGCCTGGCTGGGCGGCAGGACAGAAAGGCGCCCGCCTCGGCGGTCGGAGGGTCCCTGGCCGAAGCCGCCAGGATCGGGCCGTGGCGTGCACTGCGCCGATCGAACGCGATTTTCGTCGCGGTTGCGACTCGAAGTAAGCTTGGGCGATCCGCCGAGGAAGCCGCCATGTCCCCGATCTCCACCCCGGACCAAAAGCCCGATGCGTCGGTCGAGGCCGGAACGGGCACGCCGCAAGGCCTGTCAGCAGCTCCGGCGGATGCCGCGCCCGCGCCGTCGCCCAAGCCACCCGCCGAGCAGGGCGGCCCGACGCTCGAACTGGTCGCGCTGGCCCAGCTGTGGGCGGACCAGTTCAGGCACCTGGCGACGCTCAGCGTCGCCGGCGCCGGTGGCGTGTTGATCCTGATGCAGGCGGAGTTGATCGAGGCCGATGCGAAGTGGTGGTTGCCGCTGGGGCTGTTCGTCACCACCGCGGTGTTCGCGATGTACGGGCAGATGGGCATCGTGGACGGTGCCAGCTCGGGCAAGAAGCCCGCGCTGCTGGCGCAGCTCACGCGTGGCATGGCGACGGCATGCCTGGGCGCCGGCGGCGGTTCGGCGATCGCGATTCTGCTCAACACCTGATGGGTGCATTGCGGCGCAGCGGCGGACACTCGCCGGCCTGCGGGTGCGTGCCCGGCCCACGCCTGCGGTCCTGCCCGTCTGCTTGCCGACGCGCTAGCGACCACCCGCACTTCACTGCGAGTTGAAGCGTGGGCGGGGCATCATGCGCGCATCCAGGCAACCACGGGAGCACGCGGGTGGACGAAGAGGAATTCTGGTCGATGGAGCGCGGGTTCTGGACCGGCGACGCGGCGTTCTACGATGCGCACCTGGCCGATGACGCGGTGATGGTGTTTCCGGCGCCGGCCGGGATCATGGATCGCGCGCGCACGCTGGAGACGATCCGCTCGGCGCCGCGCTGGCGGCAGGTGGAGATGCGCGAACGGCGACTGCTGCCGGCCGGCGACGGGGCCGTCGCGCTGGCCTACCGGGCCAGCGCCGATCGCGGCGAAGGCGACCCCTACGAGGCGCTGTGCGGATCGGTGTACACCCGCACGCAGCAAGGCTGGCGGATGGTGATGCACCAGCAGACGCCGGCAGGGTAGCGCCGGCGCCTTCGCGCGACCGGGCGCCGCCGCCGCGCACTGCGGTGCGCGCAGGCGCCGCGCTATCCTTGCCGGCCGCCATCCGAGGAGCCGCACCCCGTGACCGGGAAACCGCCGAAGTCCGAGTATCTGGTGCTCTCCCGCGGCAAGTGGGATCCGCAGCTGCCGCAGGAGCGCATCCAGGGCGCGATCGACGCCTTCTACGTCTGGCACGATCGCTGCGTGGCCGAGGGCAGCATGCGTGCCGGGCAGCGGCTGCAGCCCGGGGGCCGCACGGTTTCGCGCCGCGGCACCACCGATGGCCCGTTCGCCGAGAGCAAGGAAGTGATCGGCGGCTACTGGACGATCCTGGCCGCCAGCCTGGACGAGGCCGCGGCGCTGGCGGCGCAGAACCCGTGCATCGCCTGCGGGCTGGAGTTCGAGATCCGGCCGATCGAGCCGGCGCGCGCGCGCGCGGACGTGTTCGCCAACGAGACGCCGCTGAGCGGGTAGGGCGCCTCCGCCTCGCGCCGTGGCGACGCCGGCGAACGGCCTGGCGCCGGGCCGGGCTCGAGCCCGAGGCCGGGGTCGGGAGTGCCGCTGGCCCCCAAAAGCGGATCGCGGTCCGGGGCGTTCCTCGCGCACGGCCTAGGCCAGCCGCTCCTTCAGCGCCTGCCGGTAGCGCCGGCTCACCGCGACCACGCCGCCGCCGTGCATATGGGCGCGGGCGTCGCCGGTGTCGAACGGCTCGATCTCGCGAACCCGGTCGAGGTTGACGATGGCGCTGCGGTGCACCCGCGCGAAGCCCTGGCCCTCCAGCCGCGCCTGGATCCCGGCCATGGTCTCGCGCAGCGGGTACAGGCGCTCTCCGACGTGCAGGGTGACGTAGTTGCCGGCGGCCTCGATCCAGTCGATGTCGTCCACCCGCACCAGGAACTCGCGGCCCAGCTTCTTGATCAGGAAGCGGTCGACGACCGGCTCTGCGGGGCGGTCCTCGCGGCCTTCGGTCAGGAACCCGGCCTCGCCCTGCCAGCGCCGCAGCGCGAACCGGTAGAGATACAGGATGGCCAGGAAGTATCCGTAGGTGCGCACGTCCTTGAGGTATTCGTAGCCCAGCGCCACCCGCCAGTCGCCGAACCGGTAGTCGTAGCCCATTGCCGCATACGCCAGCTCGCGCAGCGCCACCATCGCGGCCACGTGCAGGAGCGAGAACGGCACGCTGAACGCGAGGTGGGCGAGGGCGCTGCGCCGCACCCGCCCCCGCTCGAGCGGGAAGCGCCGGTCGACGGCCACCAGCAGCGGCACCAGGGCCAGCAGCGCTACGGCGCTCGAACATTCCCAGACCCAGGGCTCCCAGCGGGCGATGGCCAGGTCGGAGCGGGCCAGGTCGATATTGGTGGTGATGCTGTTGGCGACGGCATGCACGCCGACGATCAGGATCCAGAAGGCGGCCTCGTACAGGCGGCGGTGCTGGAGGTAGGTCTGCGGCTGCACGGCGGTTCCGTCCGGGCGGGCCATGGCCCGGCGGGCGCAGTCTAGCCCGGCGGCGCCAGCCGGGGCAGGCACCGCGCCGCTCGTCCTCGCAGGAGCGTGCCAAGCACGCGAAAGCCCATGCGCTGTGCCATGCCCGGAATCGCCGCCGCTGGGCCGGAGCGACCCGCGGCCTTCGCGGCCATGGGGCCGCTCCTACAGGCACGCGCCGGGGTCGCTCCGCGGCGCGCATCGCGGTCACCGCCGGTCCCTGCCCGCCACCGCTGGTCCCACCCGCCCCGCGTGGCGTCCCTGCGGGCTTTTTCCGGCGTGCGGGCGACTGCAGGGTGGTGCCCCCGCACCGGAGCGAACCACCGCCATGTCCGCCATTTCCGTCCCACCACCGGCCCGCCGCCACGATATCGATGCGCTGCGGGTCCTCGCGTTCGCCCTGCTGATCCTCTATCACTGCGGCATGTTCTACGTGGCGGACTGGGGCTGGCACATCAAGTCGGCCCACGTCGCCGAGTGGCTGCAATGGCCGATGCTGATGGTCAACCAGTGGCGGATGTCGCTGCTGTTCCTGATCTCGGGGCTGGCGGTGAACTTCCTGCTGCGGCGCAGCGCCCCCGGCGCGTTCGCCTGGAGCCGGGCCCGCCGCCTGCTGGTGCCGCTGCTGTTCGGGATGGCGGTGGTGGTGCCGCCGCAGGCCTACCTGCAGGCGCTCTCGAACGGCGCCTTCGCCGGCAACTACGCCCAGTTCCTGCTGCACTACTTCACCTTCCGGCCGTGGCCGCCGGGGGCGTTCGACGGTTCGCACGTGGGCATCACCTGGAACCACCTGTGGTACCTGCCGTACCTGCTGGCCTACTCGCTGCTGCTGGCGGCGCTGCTGCCGCTGCTGCGCGGTCGCGCCGGGCGCGCGCTGCGCGAGCGCTTCCGCGGCCTGCGCGGCTGGCGGCTGTGGCTGCTGCCGGCGCTGCCGCTCGCGGTCGCGACCTGGCTGCTGTCGGCGCGGTTCCCCACCACCCACGACCTGGTCCAGGACTGGCACAGCCACGCGATCTACTTCGCGATGTTCCTGTACGGCTACTGGATCGGCGCCGACGAGGAACTCTGGGCGGAGCTGAAACGGCGGCGCTGGTGGCTGCTGGCGGCGGCCCTGCTCGCGTTCGCGGCGTTCCTGTGGCTGCTGTTCAACACCCGGCCTGGGCCGACCCCGGCGCGGGCGCTGTTCGATCTGGTGCAGCGGCTCAACGCCTGGACCTGGATCCTGATGGTGCTGGGCTGGGGCCACCACCTGCTGAACCGGCCGTTCCGCTGGCTGGCCTACGCCAGCCAGGCGGTCTATCCCTGGTACGTGCTCCACCAGACCATCATCGTGGTGGCGGGCTACTGGCTGGCGAAGCTGGCGCTGGGGCCGGTGGTCGAGCCCGCCCTGGTGGTACTGGCCACCGTGGCCGGCTGCCTGCTGATCCATGAGTACGGGATTCGCCGGGTGCGGGCGCTGCGGCCGCTGTTCGGCGTTGCGGCTGGTGGGCGCGCGTCGCCTCCGGACGTGGCGCGCGCCTCGTGCGCCTCGGCTTCCTGATCGAGGCGCCCTCGGCCGGCGTGTGGGCATGGCGGTCTCGGCAGCGATGCCGGCCTTCGCGGCCATGGGCCGCTCCTACGGAGGGCTCCCGCGTCGCGGCAAGTGCCGGGGCCCCCGTAGGAGCGTGCCATGCACGCGAAAGCCGGTGCGGTCAGCCACGTCCGCGACCCCGCCCGGCTGGCCGGAGCGCTCCGCAGCCTTCGCGGCGATGGGCCGCGCCTACGGGTGGGCCGCGCCGCGGGAGACGCCCCGCAGGGCGCCTTGGCGCGCCTGCGGAGGCACCGGGGTCCGGCGCGATCAGCCGCGTGGTTTCTTGGTGGCGTTGCCCTTCGGCTTGGCCGGCGCCGCGGCGACCGCGGGCTCCTTCACCGGCGTGGTCAACGCCATCGTCCCCGGCGCCTTGCCCAGCTCGATGCCGGTCACCGGGTTGGCGCCGGGGTCCGAGGCGGTGCGCTTGGCCATCGCCTCCACCACGCCCTTCTCCTTGCGGCCGAGCTTCACCGAAGCGGTGCCGTCGCCACCGCCGGCGGCAACGAAGCTGGCCGGATCGCCGTCGGCGTAGCGGAAGTTCTCGTCGCTGTTCCAGGGCCCGCGCATGTCGCCATCGCCCTGCGAGGTATTGACGTACATCTCCTCGAACTCGGGCATGCCCGCCAGCTTGCCGGGCGGGAAGTTCGGCTCCATCGAGTACAGCGCCTTCTCGAACGACTTCTGGTGCGACATCTCGCGGGTCATCAGGAAGCCGAGCGCCTCCTTCACCCCGGGATCGGTGGTCACGTTGATCAGCCGCTCGTAGACGATCTTGGCGCGCGCCTCGGCGGCGATGTTGGAACGCAGGTCGGCGGACGGATCGCCGATGCTGTCGATATAGCCGGCCGTCCACAGCATGCCGCCGGAGTTGGTGAGCGCCGGGCCGCCGCCGTACAGCACCTGGGTGACGTGCGAATCGTTGCCGGCGCCCTGCAGCGAGCGGAACAGCTCGGCTTCCTCCTCCACCCCTTCGGCCAGCCGGCCCTTGGCGCCCTTGTTCAGCATCGCCACGATGGTGCCGATCACTTCCAGGTGGCTGAGTTCCTCGGTGGCGATGTCGAGCAGCATGTCCTTGCGGCCCGGATCGTCCTCGGCAAGGGCCTGGGTGAAGTAGCGCATCGCCGCGGCCAGCTCGCCCTGCGGGCCGCCGAACTGTTCGAGCATGAGGTTGGCGAGGGCCGGGTTGGACTCGGATATGCGGACCGTGTACTGCAGGCGCTTGTTGTGGGAAAACATTCGGATCTCCGTCTTGTCGAGGCGAGCGGTTCCGCAGGAACGCGGGCCGTGTGATGCCTGTTCGGGTGTCCGAGTGTTGGCGCGCGCCGGTCAAGACATTGCGAATTGCGCGCACAATTTTCTGAATGCGTTGCCGTTTTCTCGGCATCGCCTGATGCGGCGGCGGACGGGCCGGGCGGGCCGGGGCGAGCGCATCGCGGCTCCGCAGGAGCGGCCCATGGCGGCGAAGGCCGCGGCGGTTCCCGACCCGGTGGGCGGCGATCCGGCCACGGCCACCGCGCCGGCTTTCGCGTGCATGGCGCGCTCCTTACGAGGCGTCCGGCCTCGTGTCTAGGCGTCGCGCCGCCGCGGGTCGATAGGCGCACTGCGTCACGAATACGCACATCCGACCCCACCCAGTGCCCATTTTCGACGCCTGCCGCTTCAGTCGGGACGGGTTTTGCCGATCAGTGGCGAAGACAACCTGGAAGCGGTGGAGCGACATCATGGTGTTGGAATCCCGGCGGATCCGCCGCAGTGCACTCGCGGTCGCGGTGGCGGCCGTGCTCGCCTTCGGCGTGAGCGCGTGTGGGGGCGGCGGTGGCGGCACGCGTTCCGATCCGCCGCCGGCGGTGCCGGGCGCGCCCGACCCGGCCCCGCCGCCGTCGGATCCGCCGCCCGAGCCGGATCCCGATCCGGAACCCGAGCCCGAGCCGGAGCCGGAGCCCGATCCGGAGCCCGATCCCGATCCGGAACCCGGCCCCACCAGCCGCGAGCCGCCGGTCAACGTGCACCTGGTCGGCACCGGCGTCGACATCGCCCGCGCCGCCGGCTTCACCGGCAGCGGCGCGGTGATCGGCGTGGTCGACAGCGGCGTCGAGCGCGAGCATCCGGCGCTGGCCGGGCGGGTGCTGCACAACGAGGTCTACGTCGACGCCGACGGCAACGACCTGTCGGTCGACGACGTGCTCGGCCACGGCACCTGGGTCTCGCAGGTGATGGCGGGCGCGCAGTTCGGCGAATGGCCGGGCGGCGTGGCGCCCGGTGCCGGCATCGTCTCGGCACGCATCCTCTCCGACGAAGCCACCAGCGGGCTGCAGGAAGCCGGCGACGCGGGGCACGCCATCGGCTCCCCGGAATTCCTCGCTCTCATGCACGCCGACCTGATCGCGCACGGCGTGCGCATCATGAACAACTCCTGGGGTGGGCCGACCTGGGAGATGGGCGGCAACACCGCGCTGTACGCCGGCGCCTACGAGCCGTTCGTGTTCGACAACGACGGCCTGGTGGTGTTCGCCACCGGCAACGACGGCCTGGCCGACCCCGGCGACCTGGCGCGCTTGCCGAGCAAGGGCGGCGATCGCGCCGCCGCGCTCGAACGCGGCTGGCTTGCGGTGGCCGCGCTGGACAGCGCCAGCTTCGCCTACGACGGCGAAATGAAGCTCTCGGAATACTCCAACGCCTGCGGCGTGGCGATGCGCTACTGCCTGGTCGCGCCGGGCGAGGTGATCGTGACCGGCGCCGACGACACCGCCGACGCACCGAGCTACTGGATCGTCACCGGCACCTCGTTCGCGGCCCCGCAGGTCAGCGGCACCGCGGCGCTGGTGTGGGAAGCCTTTCCCTGGTTCGACAACGACCTGGTACGGCAGACGATCCTCGGCACCGCCACCGACATCGGCGACGCCGGCGTGGATGCGACCTTCGGTTACGGCCTGCTCGATGCCGGCCGCGCGGTGGCCGGCCCGGGCCGCTTCGACTGGGGCGACGTGGTCGCCGACTTCGCGCTGCCGGACGACCAGACCGTCTACTACTGGGACAACGACATCGCCGGCAGCGGGGGCCTCACCAAGCGCGGCAGCGGCGCGCTGGTGCTGACCGGCGAAAACGGCTACCTCGGCGGCACCCTGGTCGAGGGCGGCGTGCTCGGCATGTACGGGAGCCTCGGTTCCGGTGTGCAGGTCGGCGCCGGCGCGGGCCTGGTTGGGCTCGGCGGCGTCGGCGGGAACCTGCACAACGCCGGCCTGGTGGGCGTGGGCGGCCTGCCTTCGGACCAGCAGGCGCTGCGGGTCGACGGCGACTACACCCAGACCGCCGATGCAGTGCTGGCGGTCGAGCTGGGCGTGTCGCTGCAGGTCGCCGGGACCGCCACGCTCGACGGCGGCGGCCTGTTCGTCGCCGGCGCCCGGCCCGGCTACACCCCGGCCGGGCTGGTCAACGTGCTGAGCGCCGAAGGCGGCCTGGACGGTACCTTCGACACCTTCGGCTACGACGCCGAGCGGATCTTCCTCGAAGCCGAGATCGTCTACGGCAGCGGCAGCGTCGACCTGCAGGTGGAGACCTTCGACGCCCTCGCGCTGTCGGCGCTGGGCGGCTTCGATGCCTCCACCACCGCGTCGGCCGAGCGCGTGGAAGGCGCGTTCCGCTACCTCGATGCGCTGCTCGCGCGCGGAGACGCCACTGCACTGCCGGAGGGCTTCGTCGGCGCCGCCGGCGCGGTGCAGCAGACCGCCTCGATGGCGGAGGCGCAGGCCACCCTGCAAAGCCTGTCCGGGGAGGTGCATGCCGCCAGCTCCGCGCTGGCGTTCGAGACCATGGAGGCAGGCGCACGCGCGCTGTCGGCGCGGCTGGACCGCCTGCACCGCGATGCGCGCGCCAGCGGCAGCTGGTCGCAGTCGCTCGGGCTGCACGGCGCCCAGGGCGCCGGGCTGGAATTCGATCTGGACGGCGGGCTCTCCGGCCACGACGTGCGGGTCGGCGAGTCCGGCTTCGCCGGTGTGGCCTACGGGCAGAGCCACGGCCAGGCGCGCGACGCGGCCGGCGGCGACAGCAACCGCGGCCGCGGCAGTTCGGCGCTTGCCTACGCCGGGTTCGCCGGCCAGGCCTGGTACGCTCAGGGCGGCGCCGGCGCCGGGCGCTTCGACCAGGACGTGCGCCGCACCCTGCGGTTGGGCGCGGCGCTCGACGGGGTCCAGACCAGGTACTCGGGCAGCTTCGCCAGCGTGCACGGCGAAGTCGGCTATCGGCTGCAGCTGGGCGCGACCCGTCTGTCGCCCTTCGTCGGTGCGCAGTATGCGCAGGTGCACCGCGACGGCTTCTTCGAGCACGGCGGCAGCGGCTTCGGCCTGCGCGGCGATGCGGCGGCGACCTCGCGCTGGCAGGCGCTGGCCGGCGCGCGCGCCGCGCGGACCCTGCAGCTGGGCGGCCAGCGGATCGAACTGGAAGCCCACGCGCAGTGGCAGCAGACCGTCTCGGCCAGCGGCGACGCGTTCCGGGCCAGCTTCACCGGCATCGACGACTGGCGGCCGCTGGCCACCGGCCTCGACGACCGCGGCGGCCTGTTCGGGCTGCGCCTGGCGACCGCGCTGTCTCCCCGCACCTGGTTGCAGATGGACTACCAGCAACGCTTCGGCGGCCAGAGCGCCGCACGGATGATGTCGGCGTCGTTCCGCTACGGCTTCTGAGCCGGCGCGGGCCGCCGGGCCGGCGATCCTCCGGGCCTGGCGAAACGATGGCACGCCCGGTGCCGGCCGCAGCCGGCGCCGGCTATTTCGGGTGCCACTTGTCGTCGTCGCCCTTCTCGTATTTCTCTTTCACCGCCGCCCACGCCACCCGGTGCGAGGTTTCCTCGCGCGAGGCGTCGCCGCGGCGCTCGTCCGGATCCGCGTACTGGTCCCAGGCGCTGTTGAAGGCCTCCTTGTAGATGTCCTGGGCATGCGGAGGCAGGTTGTCGCGCACGGCGTCGGGCAATTCGCTGGTGCTGTCGTAGGGCATCGCGCTTCTCCGGTCGTTGCGGACGGCCGATCCTGCGACAGTCGCGGTGACTGCCTCGTGACTTCGCCGTGAATCACGTCGGTTCGACGCGCGCCGCCCTATGTTGCCGTCCTCTTCCGCCAGCGCGGACGACACGACGAGGCCACCGCATGAACCAGCCAGCGCAGCAGCAGGACCATCCCGGAACCGAGAAGAAGCTCGACCCGAAGGCCGATCACGGCGAGGACAGCTACAAGGGCAGCGGCAAGCTCGAAGGCAAGGTGGCGGTGATCACCGGCGGCGACAGCGGCATCGGCCGCGCCGTGGCGATCGCGTTCGCGCGCGAGGGCGCCGACGTACTGATCAGCTACCTGTGCGAGGACGAGGACGCCGCCGAGTCGAAGCGCTGGGTCGAGCAGGCCGGGCGGCGCTGCGTGCTGGTCCGCGGCGACATCGCCGATCCCAAGCTGTGCCGCGCGATCATCCAGCGCGCGGTGGACGAACTCGGCGGCATCGACATCCTGGTCAACAACGCCGCCTACCAGATGTCGCGCGAGTCGCTGGAGGAGATCCCCGACGAGGAGTGGGACCATACCTTCCAGGTCAACGTGACCGCGATGTTCCACCTGTGCAAGGCGGCGGTGCCGCACATGAAGCCCGGTTCGGCGATCCTGAACACCAGTTCGATCAACTCCGACAAGCCCAAGCCCACGCTGCTGCCGTACGCCGCCACCAAGGGCGCGATCGCCAACTTCAGCGCCGGACTGGCCGGGCTGCTGGCGGACAAGGGCATCCGCGTGAACTCGGTGGCGCCCGGGCCGATCTGGACGCCGCTGATCCCGGCCACCATGCCGCCGGACGAGGTCGAGAGCTTCGGCCAGCAGGTGCCGCTCAAGCGCCCGGGGCAGCCCAAGGAGGTCGCGGCGGTGTTCGTGTTCCTCGCCTCCGACGAGGCCAGCTACGTCACCGGCGCCCGCTACGGCGTTACCGGCGGCGCGCCGATGCTCTGAGCGCCGCGTCGCACGGGTCGGCACCCGTCCGGTGACCTTTGCGGCCCCCGCAACGCGTATGCACTGGTATCTCCGACCCCGAGGGAACCACGATGACGCGTGCATGGACGACCGTGCTGGGCTGCTGCCTTTCGATGTTGCTGCTGGGCGCCTGCGCGCCGGATGCGTCCGATGCCGGGGCCGGCGCGGCCGGCGATCGGCCGGGCACCGCGGCGCCGGGAAGCGGGATCGCCGCGAAGGGGCTGGACGCCGCGCCGCTGCCGCCGGGTGCCGCCGCCGGCATCGCGGAACTGACGACCGGGGATGAACCGGCTGCCGGGCGCCTGCCCGGTGGCGATGCGCCGCCTGCCGCAGGCACTCCGCCCGTGCCGCTGCCGCAGGACGATCCGGCCCCCGCGCCGGCGGCCGCGACCCAATCCGGCGGTTTCGATCCCGCGGACGTGCCCGAAAGCGCGGTCGCGCTGCCGCCGTTTCCGCTGCTGGAGGCCCCGGCGGAGCTGCAGAGCGCCTACCGCGAGACCGAGCGCGACATCGCCGGCGACGGCCAGTATTTCCTCGCTGGCGAGCGCGCGCTGCTGGTGGAGGGCCGGATCTTCCGCGACAAGTTCCACCTCGGCCAGGATCCCGAGCGGCCCTGGACCGCGCAGCGGTTCCACCGCCATTACGAGGAGGCGATCGCTGCGCTGGGCGGCCGGCGCATCGACCGGGTGCAGTACACCCGCGAGGTGGCGGCCGCGGCGGGCGGCCGCGCGACGATCGAGAAGCACCAGCACGGCGCGGTGGCGGTGCCAGATTACCGCCACGACTCCTACCTGCTGCGCAGCGGCGGGCGCGAGTACTGGATCGATGTGAGCACCGGCGCCATTCCGCTGCACGGCTACGTGGTGGTGCTGGAGCGCGACTCCGCGAACGCGGCGGATGCCGCGCAGCAGGACGACGGCGCCGCCGCGGAGACCGGCGCGGCTGCCGCTACGCAGGCCGGGTAGGCCGCCTGCTCAGCGTTTGGCCAGCGCCTGGAACGAGGCGGCGTTGGTGGTGGCGTGGCCGAGGGTGGTGTTGTCGAAGATCACCCAGGCTTCCGCGCCGGCCGGGGTTGCGCGCGCCACCTCGGCCGCCAGCGCACGCAGCGCCGGCTCGTCGTAGGCGCTGTAGTACATGCGCGGCGCGCCGTGCCAGCGCCAATAGCGCACCGCGCCGGCTCCGCCGGCGACCGCCGCCTCCGGCACGCGCGCCGGGTCGGCGGCGACGCGCGCGATCCGATGGCGCGCCCACAGCGCCTGGCATCGCGGGGCGAACCAGCTCGGATGCCGCGGCTCGCACGCCACCGGCCCGCTCCAGCGCCGCCGCAGCATCGCGAAGAACGTAGCGGCGGCGCGCGCGTCGAACGCCAGGCTCGGCGGCAGCTGCACCAGCAGGCAGCCCAGCTTATCGCCGAGGCCGCCGGCCTGCGCGAGAAACGCGTCCAGCATCGGCCCGCTGCGCTGCAGGCGCGCGTCGTGGGTGATCGTGCGCGGCAGCTTGACCGCGAAGCGGAAATCCTCGGGCACGGTGTCGGCCCAGCGCACGTAGGTCGTCCGCAGATGCGGGCGATAGAACGAGGAATTGATCTCGACGGCGTCGAAGCGGGTGGCGTAGCGCGCCAGCATGCTGGCGCCTTCGCCGAACAGGTGCCGGTTCGCGGACGCGATCGACCAGCCGGCGCAGCCGATCCGGGTGTGGGCGGGAGCACGCGGCGGGGGGCGACGGGCCATGGTTGGGGGCCTGCGGGAGGTGCGGCGATAGCAGCGGACGCGCGGTGGTGGTGGCGTGAAGCGCTGGCACTCCGGCCAGCTGCGTCGTGCAGCGCGGCGGGTACGTCCTGCGCGCGGGGCGTCTCTGGCGCCGGCACCCCCGCGCGTCGCGGTCGAGGCGTGGGCCCGGCCAGGCGCAGCGGCCCGCGCCCGCTCGCGAAGCGGCGGGCATGCTGACGTCGGCCTCACCCGGCCGCGCGGAATACTCCGGCCATGCCCGAAGGCCCCTCCATCGTCATCCTCAGGGAGCAGGCCGCCGGCTTCGCGGGTCGCCGGGTGCTGCGCGTGGAGGGCAACAGCAAACAGGACATCGGCCGCCTTGCCAACCGCACCCTGCGCGCGGTACGCAGCTGGGGCAAGCACTTCCTGCTGGAGTTCGACGGCTTCTTCGTCCGCGTCCATTTCCTGTTGTTCGGCAGTTCGCGCATCAACGAACGCAAGGCCGCGCCGGTGCGGCTGGGGCTTGGCTTCAGCGGCGGCGAGGAGCTGAACCTGTACGCGTGCTCGGTCCGCATCGTCGAAGGTGCGCCGGAGGAGGTCTACGACTGGCGTGGCGACGTACTCGACCCGGCCTGGGACCGGGCGCTGGCGCGGCGCAAGCTCAAGCGCCATCCGCAGATGCTGGCGGCCGATGCGCTGCTCGACCAGGATATCTTCGCCGGCGTGGGCAACATCATCAAGAACGAGGTGCTGCACCGCATCCGCGTGCACCCCGAGAGCCGCATCGGTGCGCTGCCGCCGCGCAAGTTGTCGGAGCTGATCGATCAGGCGCGCGAGTACAGCTTCGATTTCCTGCGCTGGAAACGCGCCTTCGTGCTCAAGAAGCACTACCAGGTGCATACCAAGACGGTCTGCCCGCGCGACGGCGAGCGGCTCCAGTACCGCAAGCAGCTGGGCCGGGCGCAGCGCCACGCGTTCTGGTGCGCCGCCTGCCAGCGGCTCTACGAATGACCTCCCGGCCGGAGCCGCCCGCGGGCCCCGCGGCCATGGACCGTTCCTACGGATCAGCGGGGTCTGGCCCGCGCGCCATCCGCTCCTCGATGGCGGTGAACGCGGAATGCGCGCCGGGTGCGGCATCGGGCATGCCGGTGACGAAGTAGGCCACGCCGGTACCGGCTTCGCGGTCCAGCCACAACCCGGACAGCAGCCCGTAGGCTGAGCCCGCGTGGCCGACGCGCGCCACCCCATCGCCGAACGGGTCGTCGCGGCAGCCCTCGCGCGGCGTGGCGAGGATCTGCACCGCCAGGCCGTAGCGGCACTGGAAGCCGGGCCGCGACTGGCCGCTGTCGTCCTCCTCGAAGGTGGTGCCGTTGCCGGGCGCGGCGGTCCAGTGCGGGCGCAGCAGTTCGCGGACCGACTCCGGCGCGAGCAGGCGCACCCCGTCGACAGCGCCCTCGCCCAGCAGCAGCCGCCCGATCCTCGCCAGGCCGTTGGCGGAGACGCGCAGGCCGCCCTGCGGCGCGAACATCGCCCCGTTCACCCCGGGGCGCCATTGCGACAGATCGCAGCTGCCGTCTCCGGCCGGCAGCACCGGGCAGTCCGGGCGCCCGCCGCGGTGGTCGTCGCGCACCGGTTCGCCTTCGCCGTCGTAGAGCACCACCGCGCGCGCGGCAGTGGCCGCGTCGCAGGCGGCCCAGTTGAAGCAGCCGGCGATGCCCAGCGGCGCCAGCACCAGCCGCTGCATCAGCAGGTCGAAGCGCTCGCCGGTGGCGTTCTCCATCGCCGCGGCCACGAGCGGGAAGTTGAGGTTGGCGTAGCGGAAGTAGCCGCCCGGCGGATGGGCCCGGTCCCAGGCGCGCGGATCCTCGGGAATGTCGCGCAGTGCCGCGTCCAGCGGCACGTCCCAGTAGCCGGCCGCGTCGGTGAGGCTGGAGCGGTGCGAGAGCAGCTGGCGCAGGGTGATCGGCCGGTCCGGGAACGCCGGGTTGCGCAGGGTCCAGCCGAGCAGGCCGGAGACGTCGGCGTCGAGCTCGAGCGCTTCCTGCTCGACCAGGCGCATCGCCGCGATCGCGACCACCAGCTTCGAGATCGAGGCGACCCGCACCGGGTCGTCGGCGCTCACCGCGCGCCCGGCGGCGATGTCCGCCAGCCCCTCGGCGCGGGTCTCGGTGACGCCATCGCGGTCGAAGGCGACGCGGACCGCGGCGATCGGTTCGCCGGCGGGCGCCGCGGCCGCCGGCTCCTCGGCGCGCGCCGTCGCCGCGGCGGTGGCGAGGCCGGCGATGAGCAGCAGGGTGGGCAGCGGGCGCAGCGGCATGGGCGGCTCCTTGCGGCGGACGGCGCCACGGCGGCACCGGAAGCGGCCACCATGGCCGCGGATGGTCGCAGGCGCAAGCGCGCTCAGAACGCGGTCACCGCTTCCAGCATCAGGTAGCGGTAGCTGTAGCTGCCGGTCCCGGTGCTGGTGGCGACCGGCGTGTCGGAATAGCCGGCGTCCAGCCGCAGCCAGCTCTGTTTCCAGCGCGGCGTTTCCAGCCCGACCTGGAGCATGCGCGCGCGCTTCCAGTCGTCGTCCGCGCTGCGCTGGCGGCCGATGCCGGCCGCCGCGCGCCAGGTGTAGCCGCCGATCACCCGGCGCAGCGCCAGCACGCCCAGGGCCTCGCCGTACCAGTCCGGCGAGTAGTAGTCGCCGGCGCGGGGCTCGCTGTTGCGGTAGTAGCGGGTGCGCAGCTGCAGGCTCAGGCCCTGTTCGGGCACCAGCGCGTGCACCAGGTTGCCGCGCAGGTGGGTGCGCAGGTTGTCGTCGCCGAAGTCCTGCAGGCCCGCCAGCAGGGTGCCGCTGAGGCGGCCGCCCAGCGGTCGATCGATGGCGGCGCCGGCGAAGGTGGACATGCGGCCCAGCCCGGTGCCGTCGCGGGTCTCGAGCAGGTCGCGCTCGATGAAGAGCTCGCGGCGGTGCTCGCCCTCGGTGTGCAGCGACGCGCTGCCGATCAGGTCGTCGCCGTTGCTCCCGACCCGCGCCTGCCAGCGCCAGGTGTCGTCGGTGGTCTCGCCGGCACCGAGGGTGCCGCCGGCGTTGAGATAGGCGCGCTGTTCGCTGTGCGACCAGTGGTCGCCCGAGTATCGCGCGTGCTCGACGTCGACGCCGGTCCAGTGTTCGCGGTCGGTGCGGGTCCAGTCCCAGCCCAGCGAGGTCTTCCAGGTCTCGTTGCCGTCGGCGTCGGAGCTGGCGAAGACCCGCGGGCGCAGGGCCATCGGATCGTCTTCGGCGAAGGCGGGTGCCTGCGGCAGCAGGGCGAGGGCCAGTGCGGCCAGGAGCAGTCGACGATCCATCACTTGGTTCCCCAGTTCTTGCGCAGGCGCAGCAGTTCGGAGGCGTAGCCCATCACGCAGACCGGCTGCAGCAGCATGGTGTAGCAGAGCGAATACAGCAGGAATCCACGGATGTTGCGCCGGACCCTGAGGTCCTGCGTCTTGAACATCCCCGCCTGTACCCGGAAGATCACCAGGTTCCAGATCGCCGCCAGCGGCAGCACCAGCAGGGTCATCACGCCGGCGATCCAGTAGTAGCCGAACAGCGCCAGCACCAGGCCCGGCAGGAACGCCAGGGTGAAGACCAGGTCGAGCGGCAGGAACAGCAGGTTCCACCAGATGAAGAGGGTGGTCATGCGCGGCTTCACCAGCAGGCCGCCATGGCGGGCGAACGCTTCCATCAGGCCGCGCGACCAGCGCCGGCGCTGGCGCGCGAACTGCCCGACCGTCTCCGGCACCTGGGTGAACAGACAGGCGTCCTCGCAGTAGCCGACCCGCGCGCCGGTGCGCAACAGCGCCCACGACAGCACGATGTCCTCGCCCACGCATTCGGGCCATGCGCCGACCCGCACCAGGGCGGTGCGCGTGTACAGCGAGAACGCGCCCTGCGCCACCAGGGTGCCGTGGTACATGCTCTGCATCCGCTTGACCGCAGCGATGCCGTGGAAGTAGTCCCACTCCTGGGCGCGGGTCAGCCAGTTGCTGCGCGAATTGCGCACCAGCACGCAGCCGGCCACGGCCACGGTGCCGGGCGGGTCGGACAGGAACCGCTCGACCAGCTTGCGCAGCGCGTCGGGGCGCAGGTAGGAGTCGGCGTCGATGGTGACCACCAGCTCCTGGGTGGTGGCCGCCAGCCCGGCGTTGAGCGCGCGGGCCTTGCCGCCGTTGGCCGGCATCGCCAGCACCCGCTGCAGCATGCCCGGGCGCGATCGCAGCGCGGCCTCGTCGCGGGCGATGTCGAAGCTGCCGTCGGTCGAGCCGTCGTCGATCACCAGCACCTCCACCTGGCCGGGGTAGTCCTGGGCCTCGAGGCTGCGCAGGGTGTCGGCGATGGTGGCGCGCTCGTTGTAGCTGGCCACCAGCACGCAGAGATCGGGATAGTCGGCGATGGCGCGCCGCGGCGGCCGTCGGTCGGCCAGCATCGAGCCGACCAGGAACGCGTTCATGAAGCCGGGCACGTAGGCGATGAAGGCGATCACGAACAGCGCCAGCCAGAAGCCGGCCACCGCCGACAGGCCATCCAGCCAGGGGCGCGAGAGCCACACGCTGAGCGCCGCCCAGGCCAGCGCCAGGGTGAGGATCAGGACGAACTTCGCCGGCACCGGCACGTAGAAGCGGCGTCGGGGCGTGAACGTCGCGATCGGAGCCTGGTTCGGAGGCGGCAGGGGCTGGAGGAGCGGTGACGGCGCAACGCGATCGAGCACGGAGGAGCTCCGGGGGCGGGGGCGGGGGTCCCCGGTACATCCAAGAATCGTGCCAATAGTGAGAACCACGTCACATCGGGGAGCCCGCGGGGGCCGGCTCGCTTCCATACGCCTGCGTATGACGCACTGCGTCATCGGCTGCCCTGGGGCTGCCCGCCCGCGGCATCTCCCCCCATTGCCGCCGGCTGCTAGGCTGCCGCCACCGATGCGACAGGAGCAGGCGATGGCGGCGGCAACCCAGGATCTCGAGCTGTTCGTGCGCGATGCGCTGTGCAAGGGGGAATCCCGCGAGACCATCGCCGCGGCGCTGGACGCGGCCGGGTGGCCGCCCGAGCAGGTGCGCGCGGCGCTCGATGCCTATGCCGAGGTGCCGTTCCCGGTGCCGGTGCCGCGGCCGCGGCCGTATCTGTCGCCACGCGAGGCGTTCCTGTACCTGGTGCTGTTCACCACCCTGTACGTCTCGGCCTTCCACGTCGGCAGCCTGCTGTTCGACCTGATCACCCGGGCGTTCCCGGACCCGGCCGACGGCGACTTTCTCGCCCGCCGGCTGGCCAGGTCGATGCGGTGGTCCACCGCTTCGGTGCTGATCGCCTTTCCGGTGTTCCTTTACGTCGCCCACCACCTCGGGCGGGAACTGGCGCGCCATCCGGTCAAGCGGCTGTCGGCGGTGCGGCGCTGGCTCACCTACCTCACCCTGTTCATCGCCTCCGCGGTGCTGGTAGGCGACATGATCGCGCTGGTCTACAACCTGCTCGGCGGCGAGCTGACGATGCGCTTCCTGCTCAAGGTGCTGGTCGTGGCGGCGATCGCCGGCACGGTGTTCGGCTACTACCTCGGCGATCTGCGCCGCGAGGAACGCGAGCCATGAGCGTGTTCGACGGGCGCGCGCTCGCGATCGCCGCCACCGCGGCGGTGGCCGCCACGGTGATCGCGGCGATCCTGGCGATGGGCGGCCCGGCCGCGCAGCGCGAGGCGAAGCTGGACGTGCGGCGCATCGACGATCTGCAGCGCATCGCGCAGCTGCTCGACAGCCACGTGCGCCACCAGGGCGCGCTGCCGGCGGACCTCCAGGTGCTGGCCGCCCGGCCGGGCACCCGGCTGGCGCTGACCGACCCCGCCGGCGCGCGCTACCAGTACCAGCCGACCGGCGGCCGCGGCTATCGCCTGTGCGCGGAGTTCGCGACCGACACCGCTTCCACCCCGGAAGCCTGGCGAGGCGAGGAATGGAGCCATGGCGCCGGACGCCAGTGCTTCGAGCGCACCGCCGCGGCCGCGCCCGACGGTACCCAGTAGGCGCCCCGCGACATGCGGCCCCGTAGGAGCGGCCGAGGGCCGCGCCGGCGCGCGCGGCTCAGTCTTCGGACGACCAGCGCGCCAGGTTCTGCTTCACCCTGTCGATCTCGGCCCAGGGGTCCTTGCGCCGGCGCTTCAGGCGCGCCGGCACATTCTCGAGGGTGAAGGCATCGCCGCGCTCGAGCCGCGACAGTTCGTTCCACCCGATCGGCAGCGCCACCGGGGCACCGGCGCGCGCGCGCAGCGAGTAGCTGGCCACGCTGGTGGCGCCGCGGCTGTTGCGCAGGTAGTCGACGAAGATCTTCTTCGGCCGCAGCTTCAGCGTGGACACCGATATGAAGCGGGTCGGTTCGGAACGCGCCAGCGCATCGGCGAACCCGTGCGCGAACCGCTTGACCAGGCCCCATTCGCAGCCGGGATTGAGCGGCACCACCACATGCAGGCCCTTGCCGCCGGTGGCGCGCAGGAACGACTCGAGTTCGAGCTGCGCCAGCAATTTGCGCACGTGGGTGGCCGCACGCTTGACCTCGGCGAACGGCACCCCCGGGCCGGGGTCGAGATCGAACACCACCCGATCGGCGAGTTCCGGCGCGTCGGCCCGCGCGCCCCAGGGGTGGAATTCGAGCGCGTTGAACTGCACCAGCTCCATCAGCCCCGCGGCATCCTCCACCACCAGGTAGTTGGCGTTGTTGCCGGCTTCCTCCTTGAGCCGGGCGAACGACACCAGCTCGAGCCCCGCGGTGTGGTGCTTCTGGAAGAAGCACGGCTTCTCCGCGCCGCCGGGGCAGCGGATGATCGACAGCGGCCGCCCGGCGATCCCGGGCAGCAGGTGCTCCATCACCGCCAGGTAGTAGTCGGCCACGTCCTGCTTGGTGGCGCGGATGTCGGGGAAGATCAGCTTGTCGGGACTGCTCAGCCGCGGCGCCGCGCGCGGCGCCGCGGCGCTCGGTGCTGCGGCCGGCGCGGCGGCCTTGGAACGCTTGGCGCGCTTCGCGGATCCGGCGCCGCCGCGTGCCGACGTGCGCGGCGACCTGCGGGCCGGCCCGCGGCCGTCGCCACGGTCGGAATCGGCGAGCTCGGCGACCTCCTTGTCCGCGCGCACCGCCTTCAGCGACGGCTGCCGCAGCAGCCCCTGGCTGCCGGTACCGCGCGCGAACACCTCCACCACGAAGCGCGGTGCGAACCACTTCGCGCTGCGCAGGTCGGTGTCGTGCGGCGGCACGTGCACGGTCGGCTCGCTGCGGCCGGCCTTGCCGATGCGCTCGCTCAACTCGGCGATCAGCTGCTCGCTGAAGCCGGTCCCGACCCGGCCGCTGTAGATCCAGCCGTGTTCCGGGTCGGGCCGCGCCAGCAGCAGCGAGCCGAAGCCGCTGCGCCGGCCCTTCGGCGCGGTGTAGCCGACCACCGCGTACTCGTCGCTGAGCAACTGCTTGGTCTTGCGCCATTCGTCGCCGCGGCCGGGGTGGTAGGGGCGGTCGCCGCGCTTGGAGATGATGCCCTCGAAACGGCGCTCGGCGGCCAGCGCGTGGGCGGCCGCGCCGTCGCCTTCGATGTGCGAACTGAAGGCCAGGTGCGGAGGCGGGGGCTTGCCCAGCACCTGCTGCAGCAGCGCCTTGCGTTCCAGCAGCGGCGCATCGGAGAGGTCGATGCCGTCCAGGTGCAGCAGGTCGAACAGCACGTAGGCGAGCGCACCCTGCTTCTCGCCCGAGAGCGTGGCCTGCAACAGGCCGAAGTCCTCGCGGCCGCCCTGGCCGGCGATCAGCTCGCCATCGAGCGCCGCGGAGGCCAGGCGCAGCTGTTCCACCGCTGCGCGGATCTCGGGCAGCTTGTCGGTCCATTCCAGTGCGTTGCGCGACCACAGCCGCACTTCGCCCTGGGCCACGGTCGCGAGGATCCGGTAGCCGTCCCATTTCAGCTCGTGGACCCACTGCGCGCCCTGCGGCGGCGCCTGGCCGAGCCGGGCCAGCTGCGGCACGAACGCGCCTTCGGGTGCGCGCGCCTTGCGAGCACCGGGAAGTTTCGCCGCCGGTTTGCTCCAATCGCGCTTGCGCCGGCGTGCGTTCGGCGCCACGCCGGCGCGGCGCTTCTTCGCCGGCTTGCCCGTCCCTGCGCGGCGGGCGTCGGCCGCGGGCGGCGCGGTCACGTCTGCCAGCAGGTCGTCGGCCTCCAGGCTGCCGGCGAATCCGTCGTCGGCCTTGAACAGCAGCCACTGCGGCTGCCGGGCGGCCTTGCCCGAGCGCACCAGGTGCCAGGCACCCTTGAGCTTGTCGCCGAACAGCTCGAAGCGCAGATGGCCCTTGGCCAGCTGCGCCTCGGCATCGCCCTCGGTGGCCCACACGCCGCGATCGAACAGGGCGACGTGGCCGCCGCCGTACTGGCCCTTCGGGATCTCGCCCTCGAAGCCGGCATAGTCGACGGGATGGTCCTCCACCTCGACCGCCATGCGCTTGACCTTGGGGTCGTAGCTCGGCCCCTTGGGGACCGCCCAGCTCTTGAGCGCGTCCCCCACCTGCAGCCGGAAGTCGTAGTGGCGACGGCTGGCGTGGTGCAGCTGCACCACGAAGATCGCGCGCTGGCCGGGCGGCAGGCGCTTGCCGGGTTCGGGCTCGCGGGTCTTGCCGAACTGGCGCTTGCGCCGGTACTCGGTCAGGCTCATGCGCGCCGGCTATTTGCGCTTCTGGTCCCCACGGTCGCCCTGTCCGGACGGGACGGTGGTCTTCGCCTGCTTGCGCACATCCTGCGAGAGGGAACGGCCGAGATCGTCGCTTTCCTTGATGCGGCCCTTCTCGTCGCGGCGGATCAGCCGCTTGTCGCCGTTGGGTTCGATGAGTTCGCGCTTGGACGCCATGGATCACCTCGCTCGGGGAGCTGCTGGATGTGCTCCCACCGTGCGGCGGTCGGCATCAAGGAGACGCGAAGGAAGCGCCCGCGCGCGCGTGGCGGGCAGCGGCGATTCAGGCGCGTCGCTTGGGCGCCCGCGAATAGGCCGCGTTGATCCGGCTGGCGCGCGCTTCGGCCCTGCGTCGGGTCTCGGCGTCCAGGGTGGCGACCTTGTCCGGATGGCAGTGGCGGATCTGGCGCCGCCAGGCGGCGACGATCTGCTCGCGGCTGGCGCTCTGGCTCACCCCCAGCACCACGTACCAGGGCGCGTCGGGCGGAACCTCTTCCACGACCACCGGCCGCGCGGCGGCGCGCTTGGCCGCCCGCGAGGCCAGGAACGTCGAAAGCAGCCAGTAGCCCAGCGCCACGGCACCGGCCAGCAGCAGCGGTCCGGTCAGGTCCATGGTGGTTGCTCGAACGGGAGCGCCGCCGCCGCTGCGGCGTTGCTTGGACATCGCATGCCGTTCCCCGGATCCTCGCGCCAGCGGACTGTGGGCGTCGGTGGTGGCCGGCGTTCCCCGCGGCCCCATCGTGGGCGCCGCCGGCGCATCTTAGCAGCGGGCGGAGCGGATCGCGGATGCCGGAGCCCCGGCCGGGACGCTCCTCGCGCCAGTCCTCACGTGGCCATGAACCCGGATGCGTTGCGATGGGGCATCCCCGACCCAGGACCCGTCCCGATGCGCAGCATTCTCGCCACCCTTCGCAAGGAACACGACGAACTGCGCGAGCTGTTCGAGAAGGTCAACGCCACCAGCGACCGCGCCGAGAAGACCCGCCGCGAGCTGCTGCAGAAGATCGAGGCGGCGCTCATCCCCCACGCCAAGTGGGAGGAGACGGTGTTCTACCCGGCGTTCGCCGAGCGCGCCTCGCACGACCAGCTGCTGCAGCACGCCGAGGCGATCCAGGAGCACCGTGCGGTGGAACTGGCGGTATTGCCCGACCTGCACGCCTCGCCGCCGGACTCGCGGCAGTTCGCCGGCTCGATGAAGGTGTTGTCCGAGTTCATCGACCACCACGCCCGCGAGGAAGAGCGCGAGATGTTCAAGTCGGCCCGGCAGCTGTTCAGCGCGCAGGAGCTGGCCGAGTTCGACGCGCAGTACGAGCAGTGGAAGGCCTCGGCCGCGGCGGCGGCGATCGCCGCGCACGCGAAGATCAAGACCGGCCTGAAGTCGATCGGCCGCAATCCCAAGGCCCCCGGCTGAGCCGCTCCAGGCGCTGCACCCGCGCCGCTCAAGTTCGGCGGGGCGCGCCCGATAGAGACGTGTAGCCCTCCTTGCCGTCGCCCGGCGGCTGGAGGCCGGACACAGGGCCGGGCGGCCCGCAAGCGGCCGGCCCGGGGAGGGCGCGGGATGGCGCGTGAAGATCCGATCGCAACGCTTCGGCGCGGCCCGCGCGGCCTGGCCGAGGGGGCCGCGCGGGCGCCGCGCCGCGCTCTCGGCGCGATCGTCATGCTCGCGGCCGCGCTGGCGGCGTCGCCGGCCGCGGCGCTGGACCCCGACCGGGCGATCACCCAGTACGTGCTCGATCACTGGAGCACCCGCGAGGGGCTGCCGCACGACGTGGTGCGTTCGATCGTCCAGACCCGCGACGGATACCTGTGGCTGGCGACCCAGGGCGGCCTGGCGCGGTTCGACGGGCACGCGTTCACCGTGTTCGACCAGGACAACACGCCCGAACTGGGCAGCGACGACATCCGCAGCGTGTACGAGGCGGTCGACGGCACCCTCTGGATCGGGACCCAGGGCGCCGGGCTGGTGAGCCTGCGCGGCGGCGAGTTCACCCGCTACGGGATCGCCGACGGCCTCGGCAGCGACCTGATCCGCTGCGTCTACGAAACCACCGACGGCGACCTGTGGGTCTGCACCAGCGTCGGCCTCAGCCGGCGCCGCGGCGGCGGCCGCTTCCGCACCTGGACCAGTGCCGACGGGCTGCCTGCCGATGCGGTCTATTCGGTGCAGCAGGACGCCGCCGGCACCCTCTGGATCGCCACCGCGGGCGGGGTGGCGCGGATGGACGGCGGGCGCATCTCCGCGTTCGACGCCGGGGACGCGTGGAACGGCCGCACGCCGCCGGTGTTCGACCTGTCGCCCGCGCCCGACGGCTCGGTATTCGCCGCCACCTACGGCGGCGGCATCGCCCACTTCCGCGGCGGCGCGCTGCAGGTCATCGACAAGCGCGAGGCCGGCCTGGCCGACGACCGGGTGACCAGCGTGCACGAGGATGGCGACGGCAACCTGTGGGTCGCCACCTACGCCGCCGGCCTGCAGCGCCGCCGCGACGGCCGCTGGGAGCAGCTAGACATGACCCGCGGGCTGGCCACCAACCTGATGTACACCCTGTACGAGGATCGCGCCGGCAGCCTCTGGATCGGCACTGCGGGCGGCGGCCTGCACCGGCTGCGCGGCGGCCCGGTGCTCACCTGGACGACCGGCGAGGGGCTGCCCGACAACAAGGTCTTCGCGGTGCACGGCGAGGACGACGGCAGCGTCTGGATCGGCATGGAGGGCGGTGGCGTGAGCCGTTTCGACGGCCGCCGCTTCCGCACCCTGACCAGCGCCGACGGGCTCGGCAGCGACAACGTGATCTCGCTGGCCTCCGCCCCCGGCGGCGGGCTGTGGATCGGCACCTTCAGCGGCGGCCTCAGCCTGCGCGATGCCGGCGGCATCCGCACCTGGACCACCGACGACGGCCTGCCCGCCAACCAGGTGTTCAGCCTGTTCCAGGACGGCGAGACGCTGTGGGTGGGCACCATGAACGGGCTGGCGCGATTCCGCGACGGGCGTTTCCGGCGCTTCGGCAAGGACGAGGGGCTGGGCGCCAACGACGTGCGCGCGCTGCTGCGCGGCCGCGACGGCGCGATCTGGGCCGGGACCAGCGGCGGCGGCCTGTCGCGGATCCGTGGCGAGGCGGTGCGAACCTGGTCGACGCCCGAAGGGCTGCCCGGCAACTACGTCTATGCCCTGTACGAGGACGCGCGCGGGGTGCTGTGGGTGGGCACCAAGGGCGGCGGGCTGGGCCGCGTCGAGCGTGGCCGGATCACCTCGGTCGGGGTCGAGCACGGCCTGGTCGACAGCTCGATCTTCGGCATCGTCGAGGACGACGCCGGCAGCCTGTGGCTGAGCGGGCCGCGCGGCATCTACCGCGCGGCGCTCGCCGATCTCGACGCGGTCGCCGGCGGGTCGCGGCCGGGCCTCGAGGTGGAGCGCTTCGAGCGCGGTTCGGGCCTGGTCGGCGGGCATACCGTCGGCGGGTCGCAGCCGGCGGCGTGGAAGGCCCCCGACGGCCGCTTGTGGTTCGCCACCTTCGACGGCCTGGCGACCATCGACCCGGCCGCGCCGCGCGCACCGCGGCCGGCCCCGCAGGTGTACATCGAGGCGGTGCAGGTCGATGGCGTCGCGGTCGTCTCGCCGCTGGCGCTGGCCGGCGCCGCCGCCCATGCGATCGCGCCGCGCAGTCGCGACCTGGAGATCCACTACACCGGCGTCGACCTCGCCGCGCCGGAGTCGCTTCGCTTCCGCTATCGCCTGGTGGGGCTGGACGACGACTGGGTCGACGCCGGCAGCCGCCGTACCGCCTACTTCTCCCGGCTGCCGCCCGGCCGCTACCGGTTCGAGTTGATGGTCGCGCGCGACGGCGGGCCGTGGCAGCCCAGCGATGCGGCGTGGCACTTCCGGGTGCTGCCGGCCTGGTACCAGACCTGGTGGTTCGCGCTGCTGGCGACGTTCGCGCTGGTGGCGCTGGTGGCGGGGCTGTACCGGCTGCGGGTGCGAGTGCTGACCGCGCGTGCGCGCGAACTGGCGCGGCTGGTCGACGAGCGCACCCGCGACCTCGAGGCGGCGCGCGCGCGCTTCGAGCAGATGTCGCGCACCGACGCGCTGACCGGGCTGCCCAACCGTCGCGACCTGTCGCAGCGCCTGGCCGGGGAATGGGCGCGCGCCCAGCGCAAGGGGCTGATGCTGGCGGTGGTGCTGGTCGACGTGGACCATTTCAAGCAGTTCAACGACACCCACGGGCACACCGCCGGCGACGCCTGTCTGCAGCGGATCGCGGCGGTACTGGAGGACGGCGTGGGGCGCGGCAGCGACGTGATCGGGCGCTGGGGCGGCGAGGAGTTCCTGGCGCTGCTGCCCGACACCGACGTCGAGGGCGCCGAGCGCGTCGGCCGCCGCATCTGCGAGGCGGTCGCTGCGCTGCGGATCCCGCATGCCGGCGCGCCGTCCGGCTGTGTCAGCATCAGCGCCGGCGCCGCCGCGGCGCTGGCGGTGGCCGGCGCCAGCGTCGATGCGCTGGTGGCGCGCGCCGACGCCGCGCTGTACCGCGCCAAGGACGAGGGTCGCAACCGGGTGGTGGCGATCGGCGCGCCGCCGATCCTGCTGTAGGCGCCGGCCCGGCGGACCGCCGTGCGCCCGCCGGCGCGCCGCCGTCGTGCCGGCTGGCTCCGGCGGCCCTAGCGGATCCAGCCGGCCAGTTCGTGCCGGTCGAGCAGGCCGTTGCCGTCGACGTCGACCGCGGCGAACTCGCGCCGCAGGGTCGGGTGCGCGGCGGCCTCGGCCCGGCCGATGAAACCGTCGCCGTCGCTGTCGAGGGCCTCGAAGCTGATCCGGTAGGCGTCGGACGCTCCGGGGTCTGGCTCGAACGAGCGCACGATGTACTGCTGCTGGCCGGGCTGGCCGAAGGTGACGATCCCGGTCTGGCGCGCGCTGTCGCGCTGCGGCTGCTCCGCCGCCGGCGGTGCCGGCAGCGGCTGGGTGCTCACCTGCGCCGCCGCCGACCCGCACATCGCGAGCGACAGCGCGGCCAGGACGAGGCGGCGGGCGGGGGAATCGTTCATGCGCCGACCATAACGCCGCGCCGTCCGCTTCGCCAGTCGTGTCCCGAACAGCCGCCCGCCCGCGCGTCGCAGGGGCGTGCCAGGCGCGCAGGGACTGTCCCGCGGGTTCGCGGCCATTGGCCGTTCCCTGGGCCCGCGCAGCCCGCGATGCGCGCTCAGTCGCGGCGCACCGGCTCCCGCGCGACGTCGTCGGCGTCGGCGTCCTCGATCGCGTCGCGCGCCTCCTCGCGGGCCTCGCCGTCGAGCTCGAGACCGGCATCGGGCGGGTTCTCGCCGGGGTCCAGCGCCAGCTCGACCAGGATCGGGAAATGGTCGGAGCCGATGTCGGGCAGCCGCCGCATCTCCACCAGGGTGAAATGCCGGCAATGGAACAGGTGGTCGAGCGGCCAGCGCAGCGCGGGCAGGCGGGCGTGGAAGGTGTTGTACATGCCGCGGCCGACGCGGGGATCCAGCAGGCCGCTGACCCTGCGGAACAGGCGCGTGGTGCGCGACCAGGCGACATCGTTCAGGTCTCCGGTGACGATCGCCGGCAGGCGGCTGGCGGCCGCGGCCCGGCCGACGACCACCAGTTCCGCGTCGCGCTCGGCCGAGCCGTCGGCCTCGGTCGGGCTGGGCGGGCGCGGATGCAGGCAGTGCACCGCGACGCGCTGGCCGTCGGCCAGCCGCACCACCGCATGCGCGGACGGGATGTCGTCCTCGACCAGGAACCTGATCTCGCCGTCCTCCAGCGGCAGCCGCGAGTACACGTGCATGCCGTAGAGGTTGTCGAGCGGCCGGCGCAGGCTGTGGGGCAGCTGGTCCAGCAGCGCGTCCAGCTGCCGTTCCCACCAGGCGTCGGTCTCCACCGCCACCAGGATGTCCGGCTTCAGCTCGCGCACCAGCCGCAGCAGCGGGGCGGCATCGCGGTTGGTCATCAGCACGTTGCTGGTCATCAGCCGGATGCGGGCGTGGCCCGGCTCGGTGCAGGCGCGGGCCTCGACCGGGTGCAGCCGCGTATAGGGCCAGATCCACCAACCCTGGTACAGCATGATCGCGGCGTTGACAGCGACCACGGCCCAGGCCGTCGGCGCCTCGAACTCGCGCACCGCAAGCTGCACAGCGAGCACCGCGGCGCTGAGCACGAACAGCTGCAGGCGGGGGAAATCGAAACCGCGGATCCACCACGCCCGGGCGTGCAGCAGCGGCAGCAGCGCGGCGAGCGCCAGCAGCAGGGTGAGGCCGGCGAAGATCCAGCTGGACATGGTTCGGGAAGACGGCAGCGGCGACGCTGCAGTCTAGCCGGCGGGCGTGACGGTGCGCCCCGGGCCGCTCAGCGCCCGCCCGGGAGGGCCGCGGCGGCCGGCGCGGCTGCGGCCAGCGGGTCGACGCCGGCCACATGGCGGTGGAGGAACGCGGTGGCCTGCTCGGGGGCCAGCGGGCGCGACAGCAGATAGCCCTGCATCACGTCGCAACCGGCGCGGCGCAGGTATTCGAACTGCACGGCGTCCTCGACCCCTTCGGCCACCACCTCCAGCCGCAGGTGGTGCGCCATGGCGATGATCGCGGTGGTGATCGCCTCGCCGTCGCCGGGGATCGCGCGCACGAAGCTGCCGTCGATCTTGAGCTGGTCCAGCGGCAGTCGCGGCAGGTAGGCCATCGACGAGAAGCCGGTGCCGAAGTCGTCGATCGACAGGCGGATGCCGCGCGCGCGCAGGCGCCGCAGCAGGGCGATGTGGGTCTCCGCGTTGTCCAGCAGCAGGCTCTCGGTGATTTCCAGTTCCAGCCGTTCCGGCGCGAGCCGGTGGGCGACGAGGGTGGCGTCGATGAACTCGGGCAGCTGCGCGTCGCGCAACTGCCGCGCCGAGACGTTTACCGCCACCCGGAAGCCGGCCAGCCCCTGCGCCTGCCACTGCGCCATCTGCCGGCAGGCCGCGCGGATCACCCAGCGTCCCAGCGGCAGGATCAGGCCGCTTTCCTCGGCCACCGGGATGAACTCCGCCGGCGAAATGGGACCGAGCTCTGGGTGGTTCCAGCGCGCGAGCGCCTCGAAGCCGACCACCCGATCGCTGGCGATCGCCAACTGCGGCTGGTAGGCCAGCTCCAGCGCGTCGTGATCGAGCGCCTTGCGCAGCTCCGCGCGCAGGCGCAGGCGCTGCTCGTTGCGCTGGTTCATTTCCGGCCGGAACAGCTCGAAACCGTTGCGCCCGTTGCGCTTTGCCTGGTACAGGGCGGTGTCGGCATGCGAGGTGAGCGCATGCAGGTCGGCGGCATCGCGCGGGGCCAGGCCGATGCCGCAGCTGACGGTGATGTGCAGCTCGTGGTCCGCCACCGGGAACGGCTGCTGGAACTGCGCCAGCACCCGCCTGCCGAACGCGTCGGCCTCGGCCGCCGACTCCAGCGGCACCAGCACGATCGCGAACTCGTCGCCGCCGACCCGGTACACCGTGTCGCCCTGGCGCAGCGCGGCGCGCAGCCGCGCCGCGATCTGCCCGAGCAGGGCATCGCCCTGGTGGTGGCCGAGCGTATCGTTGACCGTCTTGAACCCATCGACGTCCAGCAGCAGCAGGCCGAGCCGGCAGTCTTCGCCGCGGTCGTGCAGGCGCGCGTCCAGCTGCGCGTTGAAGGCGTTGCGGTTGAGCAGGCCGGTGATCGGGTCGTAGTGCGCCATGCGGTCGAGCTGGAGTTCGGCGCTGTGCACCTGGCGGCGCATCCGCGACATCAGCAGCACGCTGAGCGCCAGCGCGCCCAGGCCCACCAGCAGGAACATCAGCACGAAGCTGCCGACCCGGCCGTACAGACGGTCCAGGCCCATGCGCACCACCAGGGTGCCGACGCGGCGCCCGTCCAGCGCGATGGGTTCGGCGATCGCCAGTTCGCGCAGATCCACGCGGACCAGCCCGGCATCCGTGAGCCGCGGCGTGGGCGGCGCTTCGGCCGCGCGGCCGTCGCGCTCGAATCCGCTCAGGCGGGTGCCGTCGTTGCGCAGGATCGCGGCTGCGCGCAGGCCGGGCAGCGCGCGCAGCGCCGCCAGCGCCTCGGCCCCGGCCTCGGCGTCGTCGAACACCACCGCGCCGGCGCTGTTGGCGGCGGTGGCGCCGACCTGCGCGCGGATGTCGCCGACGAAGTCGCGCCGCAGGGTCAGGAACTGCAGGGTGGTGATCAGCGCGCCCGCGACCAGCAGGGCCGCGGCGGCGGTGACCACGCTGGTGGTGGTGGCCGACCGCCCGAGCCGGCCCATCTGCGCGTGCGACCCGGTCACAGCACCCGCCTCGCCAGCCGCAGCAGCCGCGAGCTGAGCGCCAGGCGCGCTTGCGCGACGCGTCCGCCGTCGACGTCGAAGCGGACCCGGGCCTCCTCTCGGACCAGCACGATCGCCGCGCCGTTGCTGCCGACCGTTCCGCCGTCGCTGACGGTGAGCAGGCCGCCGCCGGCCAGCGCCCGGGCCAGGGCGGGCTCGGCACCGGGGCCGGCCGCGCCCACCACCGCGACGTGGCAGCCGGCCGGTTCCGCATCGCGGTCCCAGTGCTGCACGCTGACCCGGCGCTCGCCGACGGGCTTGCCGTGCAGTTCGCCCAGTGCCGATGCCAGCGCGTGCCGGGCATCCACGCACAGCCGCAGCTGGTCCGTCTCGGCCAGCGCTTCGGCCGGCCAGGTGGTGAAGAGCAGGAAGTTGTAGACGAAGGCCGCCTTCAGCGCCGGTTCCCGCACCTGCGCGCGCGCCTCGCCGGCGCCCAGGCACAGGACGCCGAGCAGGAGGACCAGCAGGGGCGGGCGGGGCTGGCGCATGGCGGTCAGAACCGATGCTCCAGCTGCAGCAGGAAGCGTCGCCCGTCCTGTTCGATCGCGTTCTGCACGAACGCCGGGCCGGCCGGGTCCGCGTAGCGCCGGTCGAACAGGTTGTAGACGCTGGCCGACAACCCGGTGCGCGGCGTCAGCCTTGGCCAGCGCAGGGTGAGGTTGGACAGCCAGTGACCGGGGACCGGGCCGTACAGGCCGTCGCGCGCGGAAAGGTGGCGGGCATCGAGGCCGGCGCGCATCGCACCGTCGAACAGCGGCAGCGCCAGCTGCAGCTTGGCCATGCGCTCAGGCGCGGCCATCACCGCAGCCTCGCTGGCGTCGAGGTCGAGGTGCGCCCATTCCCAGGAAGCGCGCAGGGTGGCGCCGCCGGGCCAGCTCCGCTCGACGCCGAACTCCGCCCCGGTGACCTGCACCGAATCGGTGTTCTCGAACACCAGCTGGCCGTTGTCGGGATCGGCGACCTGGGTGACCAGATCGCGCGAGCGGTAGCGGTAGGCCGAGGCCTGCAGCCGGGTGTACGCGCCGAGGGTGCGCAGGTAGGCCAGCTCGGTGGTGCGGATCCGCTCCGAGCCGAGGTCGGGATTGGCGCGCTGCACGCCTTCGCCGTCGCCGCCCTCCAGTTCGCCCTCGGCGATGCCGTAGTAGCGCTCGTAGGCGTTGGGGGTGCGGAACGCCTCGCCGACGATCGCCTTGAGCGTGTCGCGCTCGCTCGGATGCCAGATCAGCGCCAGCCGCGGACTGAAGCGCCGCGCGCCCTCGAATTCGACGTCGTAGCGCAGCCCGGCGTTGACCAGCAAGCGGCTGCCGAGCGCGATCTCGTCCTCCACGAACAGCCCATAGCGGTGCGCGCTGCGGCTGTCGTCGGCGTAACTCCAGAACGGGTCGAGGTCGACGTTGAACTGGCGCAGGCGCTGGTCCCAGCGCGCGTCGGCGCCGACCACCAGGGTGTGGCCGGCCAGCGCGGTGGACAGCGCCTGGAAGCTCGCCCCGGCCCAGCGGGCGCGGCTGCGGTCGATGTTCAGCACGTCTTCGCCGGTTTCCCCGTCGTAGACGTAGAGCCCGTCGTAGGCGAAGCGGCCGGCGCTGAGGTGGCCGGACAGCGCGAGTCCGCCGGCGGTGTCACCCTGCCAGGCGATGGCGGCCTGGCTGCGGACGTCGCGGGTATACGGACGGGGATCGTTGAAGCGCTGGGCATACGAGGCGGTCGGAATGCCCTTGCTGCGCGAGGCATGGAGCAGGGTGACGCCGAACCCGCCGGCACCGGCCTTCAGCAGCAGGCGGTGGGCGCTGTCGTCGTCGTTGGCGACGGCGATGCCGTGGTTGTCCGCGGGCGTATCGAACTCGGGAAAGTACAGGTCGCGTCCGTCGCGGGCGAAGGCGCTGGCGGCCAGCAGCAGTTCGCGCCCGTGCGCGTCGCGCCAGCCGCGGCGCAGCGCCATGCCGCGGTGGCCGTCGCTGCCGTAGGCCAGGCGCAGCTCCGGGACGGGATAGTCGGCGGCGTCCCGGGTCATGACGTTGACGACGCCGAAGAAGGCGCTGGAACCGTAGACCGACGAGCCCGGCCCCGGCACGTATTCGATGCGCTCCACCAGGTCCATGTCCAGGACGAAATCGGTGCCGGTGCTGCCCTGGTCGTAGATCGGATCGTTGACGCGCACGCCGTCGACCAGGACCAGGAAGCGGCTGTCGAAATCGCCAGGACGCATGAAACCGCGCGCGCCCAGGTAGGCATAGTTGCGGTCGTGGCTGCCGAACAGGCCGGGCAGGCTGGTCAGGGCCTCGCCGAGGGTGCGCCAGCCGTGGTCGCGGATCTGCCCCGCGGTGACCACTCGCACCGCCGAGGGCGCCGCGCGCGCGTCCTGGCGGAACCGCGAGGCGGTGCTGACTTCCAGATCGAGCAGATGTTCGATCGGCAACGCCGCCAGATCGGCGGCGGACGGCTCCGCGGCGATCGCGCCGGTGCCGGCCAGCGCCAGCGCCGTCGCCACGGCCATCCGCAACGGCCACGGCTGCCGGAGCGGCGCGGTGACGGGCGAAGGAGGGGCGGAAGGACGGGGCATCGGGCGGGTCGCGCAGCGGGGGGACGCCGGACCGCCACCAGCCGCATTCCGTGCTCGCGGTCACCCGGTGTCATGCAGCGGGCGTCGGCGACGGGATGCGGGCGCGTGGTCCCGGCGCCTCGTTAACGGCGGCGCCCGCAGGCCCTTGAGCCCACCCCGAGCCCTGGTGCCGGCCCCCCGTCATCCACCGCCGCGCCCGGGTGCTCCCAGCGG
This sequence comes from Luteimonas endophytica, assembly GCF_029887875.1. Taxonomy (GTDB): domain Bacteria; phylum Pseudomonadota; class Gammaproteobacteria; order Xanthomonadales; family Xanthomonadaceae; genus Luteimonas; species Luteimonas endophytica. The sequence goes on along the minus strand of NZ_JARXRM010000042.1, from coordinate 1,305 downwards.
CCGCGAACCTTCGCAGGAGCGTGCCATGCACGCGAAGGCCGGTGCGATCGGAAATGCCCGGAAACGCTGCACCGCCGGGAGTCGACCATCGCTGCGCCCGCGGTCCGTCCGCGATTTCCGCGGCGTTCGCGCCCATGGGCCCGCTTGTATGTTTGGGCCTGTCGGGGCGGAGGGACCTGAGCCGCATCTGGCCTTTGGCACAGACCGTAGGAGATTTCGTCCCCCCCACCACAGCGCCCATGAGGAATCCATCGGCCGGCGTGTGGCGCCGGACCGACCATCTCGGCAAGCGAGCGCCGGGGCCCCGACAGGCTGATCCACGCTACCTCGGAGATCCTGTCATGACAACAGAACACCCCCTGTGCATCGGCATCGACGTCAGCAAGGCCGAGCTGGCCATCTATGACGGCAGCAGCTTCATCACGGTGGTCAACACCACCAAGCAGATCAAGGCCTGGCTCAAGACCCTGACCGGACCGGCCAGGATCGCCGTCGAAGCCACCGGCACCTATCACCTGCAGGTACTGGAGCAGGCGAGCCGGAAGGGCCACGCCCTGTTCGTGGTGGACGGCTTCCGGCTCAACCGCTACCGCGACAGCGTCGGCGGTCGGGCCAAGACCGACCTGGCCGATGCGAAGCTGCTGTGGCGCTACCTGCGCCACGAGTACGACCATCTACGCCCCTGGGTGGCCCCGCCGCCCGGCTACGCCCGCCTCAAGCGCCTGCTCAACCGCCGCGCCAAGCTGGTCAAGATGGGCGTGGCGGTGCGCCAGAGCCTGGCCGGGGTGCCGGAGCTGCGGACCGCGTGCCGCAGCCTGTTGGAACGCCTGGATCGACTGCTGGCGTCGATCGACCGGCTGCTGCAGCACCAAGTGGAAAAGTCCGGGCTGCAGGACCAGATCAAGCGGGTTGGCGCCATCGAGGGCATCGGCAAGCTCAATGCCACGGCCTTGACCACCGCCTACCTGCGCGGCGCGTTCCGCAGCAGCGACGCCTTCATCGCCTTCCTGGGCCTGGACGTTCGAATCCGCGACTCCGGCCGCCAACGTGGCCGCCGCAAACTCACCAAGCAGGGCGACAGCGAGACCCGACGCCTCCTGCACAACGCCGCCATGGCCGCCTCGCGCAGGGGCCGATGGCACCAGCTGCACCAAGCCAACCTGGCCCGGGGCCTGACCCGCATCCAGAGTCTGGTCATCGTCGCCCGCAAGCTCGCCCGGCTCGCCTTCGCCCTGCTCAAGAGCGGAGCCCAATACCGCCCACAACCGACCTGAGACCGTTGCAGCCGAACATAGAATCTCCTAC
>NZ_JARXRM010000041.1 GCF_029887875.1 Luteimonas endophytica | reverse complement strand
CAGGATCCAAGCCCTTCCGTCGGTGGCCACGGCACCCGACCAGCGCTGGGCCACGGATCTGTGCCGGGTCTGGGGCGGGCGCGACGGCTGGCTGAGCTTGGCCCTGGTCATCGATTGCCACACCCGCCAGTTGCTCGGCTGGCAGCTCTCGCGCAGTGGCCGGGCCACCACCGCAGCCGCGGCCCTCGAGCAGGCCCTGATCACCCGCTACGGCACGCTTGGCCGTGTGCCTGCGCCGTTCCTGCTGCGCTCGGACAATGGCCTGGTGTTCACCAGCCGCCACTACACGCGCCTGGTGCGGAGCTACGGCCTAAAGCAGGAGTTCATCACGCCGCACTGCCCGCAGCAGAACGGCATGGTCGAGCGCGTCATCCGCACGTTGAAGGAGCAGTGCGCCCACCGCCACCGCTTCGAGACCCAGCAGCACGCCATGCGGGTGATCGGCGACTGGATCCAGTTCTACAACTTCCGGCGCCCGCACCAGGCGCTGGGCATGAAGACACCCGCCCAGGCGTATGTCTTAGCGGCCTGACCTGTGCAGGAAGCGCTGGGTCATTACACGGGAGCTGAGGTGTCCACCTACACCACCATCGCGTTGCCGCGGTATTCCGAAAGAACGTCACTGGCCGTCACGTTCGTACGCATGCGGTTGGCTCGTTGTGGAGGCGCCCGCGGCCGAGATTGCGGAGCAGATCAGGCGCGGCATTGTTCTGGGGGATCCCTCCACCCGGAGCAGACGAGTCGTGCCGCTGTTCGAGCCACATCGATTGATGCTCGCGTCCCACATGGCGCCATCACAATGGATGGCTCGGTGGCTAAGGAAGATCAGCTCTTGGTTGACGATCGACGCGTGCGGCCGACTCAGAGAGTTCAGGTCCGGGCCTTACGACGCTTCGGCCTTGACAGCCTCTTTGGATCCCGATTTTTTTCAAGCACAGTTTAGGGTCAAACAGGCGCGAGAAGTCCTTTTAGCGATGGTCAAGGCCGAGTCGTTGATCCCCGTTGATTGCGAGATTGAGATCGATCTGGCGCTCCAGGCGGCATATCAAGAAGGATTAACCGACAGAGAAGACGTGATCTTCTACGCAGTTAATCAAGTGACTCTGCCCGAGACGTGGCGCATGCACCCAGCCACCCGAGCCTGTATCACAGGCGCGCTATCGGGAAAGTCTACGCTGGTAGACAGTTTTACCTCGTTGCCGGACGACGTCCTTGAGGAACTGTCAACGCCCAACTCAAAATGTGCATGGCATCAAGATCAACTAGGGAGCGTATGACATGGCAGTTACTCAACCGGTAGCCCGCCAGAGCGTTGGAACAGTGAGCAGGATTCGAGCCAATGCACGTGGGGCCAGAGCCGTTGCCACGGGAAGCGCGGACGAGTGCGCGTTCTGCGGACGACAGGGCATTCCGATCCTGCCGTTGCGGTACGCTGCCATCCCGAGCTATCTCGATGCGAGGCGCGGCCAAACTTCACCGCAGGCGCTTTTCGGCGGTCGCGAAAGTGCACTCGGTGCGGTACCTGAGATGCAACGCCACCGATACACGGTCCGCACGCTAAGGGCAGGGTACCTCTACGTATACATGAATCGCCCGGGGCAATGGCAGGCCTATGCGGTGACTCCCGAGGGAAACCTGCGACTGCTCGCCGACATCGATGATATCGACGAAAAAGCCGACAAGGAAATGTCGGCCCAGTGCAAACGGTCGGGTGACAACATCCCCGCGAGCTTTATTCACGTCGGCGACCCAGCCAGAACGCCCATCATCTGGCTGGCTTTCAGTACGGTGCGCTGGAGCCCTGCGGTGCGGGCGGCATACGAGGCGGACCCGGCCAAGCGAATGCAGCGTTTCGACGTCGCTAAGCTCGGTAGCGAGCCGGACGGGGAAAGCGACGCGTTTGAAGTCGCTGATGATGCTAGAGAACGTCTCGAAGGTTGGGTAGAAGAATTCGTTGGAGAGGGGAGTCGTCTTCCGATCGCCAGGCATACACAAGCAGCGCGATCGGAGATTTACCCAGCAACCGCTTCTTCTGGGAGAGCGTGCACGAAATGCGCCCACGTGTGGGGCAGGCCGCTGGATTGCAAGCTTATGCTCAACATTATCGCGAGTCGAAGGGGCAAGCACGCACGGTGGCAGCGGTGGTGTTGCACGATGCTATGGGGATGGTCCAGGAAATCGAGGCGACCCGTCTGCACAGTCTCGAATCAATGCAAAATTACGCTACGCGCGTCGCACGCCCTTTGACCGTGTCGCAGTCTATCGTGGGCCTGAAGAAGATCATCGAGCACAGCACCTTGGCAGCCAGAACTGCTGATGAGCAGGCGCGCGGAGTCCCGGACGTGCTGAGCGAGACGATTCAGGTAGGTGATCCCGGCTTCGGGCCCCGAATCTACCAGACTTTCACCACGACTCGTGAGGAACGGGCCGCCTCGGACAGCCGTCGCGTCTGGAACGACCTTGCTCAAAAATATGACGAAGAGGCTCGCGCCAGATTCCAGTCCACTTACGAAACGGTGATGCAGGCTTTTATCGATCAGGTCGAGAAGTGCGACCAGGATTGGGCGTCCTGGGCGCAGGAGCCATCTTGGGAAGCGTGGCTCGACGATTACGACGGGAATGTCTACAGCGAATGCGCAAGGCTCGTCGAGGACTACGCAGCCTGCTTGGCAGGCGGTGCAGCTGGTGAAAAGAGCGTGGCAGTTTGGAAGAAATGGCTGGAAGATAGGCCAGACATGCTGAGAAATCCGGTGTATCGAGCTTTATTCTTCAATCAGCAGACGCTCGTCGAGCACCTCGTTCCCGCGGACGACAATCTCAACAAGGGCGACAAGCTCTACGACACGGTTCGTGCTCTTCTCGATTCAGATGATTTCAACGCGTATGTTACGCCGAGGTTGAAAGCAGCGGTCGCCGCCCATCAGGTCGCACTGACTGGCGCGCTGGCACGAGTGACCACCACGCTGGATGTTGCTGGTGTGCAATTGGCTGCTGTTTCGCGCGAAGTGGCACTGCGTGCCCAACAGGGCGTAATTTTGCTCTATGAAGGCATAGAGATGACGCTGCTTCGCGTCCAGCTTAGCTTCGGCGAGTATCAGCGCATGCTCTCCGCTCTGGCGTTTGATCAGGCAGGGGAGGTCGCCGAAGAGGTACAGGAATTTCTTGACGAAGCTGGTCGAAAAGTCCGTTCCCTGGTACGCGCGGGCCTTTTGAACATCGACGATCCGCGCATACGCGATACTGTCATCGAAGTATTGATCTGGTCTTTCGACAAGGCTGAGGATATTCAACAGCAGATCAACAAAATCCTCGAGGATCTACGGAACACTACAGGCCGGCTGTCGGGGCAGCTTTCTGAGATCACGGATAATGCGGCTCGTGCCGGCAGCGTGCTCGTGGGTAGCCTTTCAGGTGAGATGAGGTCCGTCAGGCTCGGCGCCACGCTGCTGAGCGCAGAGGCGGCCGAGCGGATACGGGACCTTCGCGCGGGAATCAGAATGAGTTCGAAGCAACTAGTATTTCTCGGCCGCAGTCTGTCAAGCAAAAGCATCCGCGTGGTCGGCAGCGGCAACGTTATCCTGGCCGCAGGTTCTTTGTTCTTCCAGGGCTGGGCGCTTCGTGACTCGTTGCGTAGCGCCGACGAAACTCTAGGCGCCAGTGGAGCGGAGTCGCAATTGTCACTGATCTCGCCGGCCGTGGGCATAGTCGGTGCTTCGGCAGAAGTGCTCGGATTTTCTATGAATGCTCTAGGTCGGCAAGTTGGCGAGAAGTTTATTCGGGCGGGTGGGGGTATTGCAGCTGCAGCGTCGCTGGTGGACGCGGTGCAATCTGGGTTCGCCACAGTGCGGACCTGGAAACACGGTGATGCAGACGCGGCGGGTTGGCATCTCGGAGCCACGATTCTTTTTGGAGTTGGCGGTGCGCTTTCTGGCTACGCTGTTATGGCTGGCAGCGCTGCGCTTCTCGGACCGCTTGGAATTGCTCTTGCACTCATAGCTCTTGGTGTCATCGCCACGTGGGTGGCGCTTAACGCCGAGGACACGCAGGCCGAGATCTGGTTGGATCGTTGCTATTTTGGCAGGGGGAGGCGCGCCGAGGGTCAGTGGACGGACGGCCAAGTTGCTGAGGAACTCGCGGCGCTAAATGCCATCGTCGTTGGTCTTTCGGCAACACTGAGTTTCAGTGATGACTGGCTAGGTATTTCTGAGCGGGTCAGCGGTTACGAGCGGATCGATGTTGAGATCCGCATTTCCGGTTTTGATGCGACCAGGGCAGGTTACGAATGGCGGCTGCACGCTCGTCATAGACAGCGCGGCGAGATTGCGATGATGGGTGGCCGACACCGAGTTCCGGCCCCAGCCCAATACGTTTCGGCTGCGCCCAGGCGCGGGCTCTCCGACTGGATGAAGCGAGACGATCCACAGAAGTGGACAAGGGAATTCGAAGGTCGGCAGTACTACGACGGCACAACACTGGTTATCAGCAAGTCTGTAGAAGTTTTACGGAGTCGATTCCAGGAGGCGCGACTGGAGATGGATTATTGGGCGGACTACTCAGATCAGTCAGCGCTAGCAAGAATCGAGCTCGAAGACGAGGATTGAATGAATAGAGGTAAATCGAGATGCGTGCCGCAGCATCCACATTGGCATGAGGATTTACCCGACCGGGATGCCCTCGCGGATCGTGCGCCCGCGATGCTGGATGGTGACGTCATTGCAATGGACGACGTCTGCCTTGACGTGTCAAGAGCTTCGACATTGATGCGAGGCTTGGGTGTTGCGTTTGGCCTGTTTGGCGTCGCGTTGGTCGTCTTTTCTGCGGTCTTCCTGGGTAGGATTTTCTTTCCTCTAGAACGAGATTTGGTTGCCCCGCTCATTATCGTCTCGCTAGGTTTATTCATCCTGGTCTATGCGGTGTTGCTACTGCTCAGAACAGATTTGTGCGTTTCGCGTGATCGACCCGTCCGTTTTAGCCGGGCGCGTCGAAAGGTCTACGTCTATGAGCACGCCTACGGTATGAATCTCTTTTCAAAATGGCCTGTTGGGGTAAAGGAGTTCGACTGGGATACATTGCGTGCGGAGATTCACAGGCGCTCAGGCTTCGGAGGCAAGGCCTACGTACAACGTTTCGCGCTGTCGCTAGTAAGCTGTAAGCCTGGCACTAATGAAGCGATGGATCGTTTCGATCTGAAGGGAAACTGGCCCACCGCGGAGGAACTGCGAAGCACTTGGGCGTTTTGCCGGCATTATATGGAGGAGGGAGCGAAGGGCCTAGCGAACCACCAGTCACGGTCGGATCAGGTTTCGTTTCGGCGGAGTTTGTTCGAATATATGCGGTTCTTGGACCCCACGGAGGACGGGCGGGCGGTGCGCCGCCGTATGACTGTAGGCGATTGGGCATTCAATCTGCCATTGACGGCGCTTATGTTTTGGTTGTTCATACCTTGGGGGATGGGACACTACGTTGCAATGCGATGTGCCCCAGGACCGAGTTGGCCCTCAGGGGTTGAGGTCGAGTCACGTGAAGTCTAGCGTGCCGGCGTTAGGCTAGAGAATTGACTGCGCTGCGCTGGAGCAGGATGTGCATCCAAGTGGCGACTCACTGATTGCGTGCTCCGCAAGGGGTCGCGAGGGCGTAGATAATCGGTATGGGGTTCTACCCCGTTTCCACGGACCGTTTGAGTAGGGCTTGGAACTCCCGGTCACGCCGGGCAACTCTACGACGCATTCGTGGGTTGTGGAACGTTTCCAGGTAGTCGTACAGATCGACCCGTGCCTCGTCTCAGGTCCGGTAGTGGGCGCGGTGGGATCTCCCGGATGCGTACCAGCAATCGTGCATTGGCCTGCGCTCGCGGTCGTGGCTTGCGCCCCGCCCAGGCGTAGATGCCGCTGGTCGAAACTTCGAGGCAACGACACATCATCGGCACTTGGTAGTCGCTGCGGAAGTACTCAATCACCGCGAACCGTTCAGTGACTGCTTCGCGAAGTACGCCGCCGCATCTTTTAAGAATCACGCTCCCTGGTTACCCGGGTCAGCTCACGCTTGATGCGGTCGAGCTCCTCGTCGCGAGTAGTTCCACCTCCGGGAAAGGCCTTGCTTCCCCCCCACATGGGCCTCCCGGACCCAGTGGGTCGGCAGGGCCGGGGGGACCCCAACCTCCGGGGCGACCTTCCGACAACTCGACTTCGATCGCCGAACCAGTTCGACGAGCTCGTGCTTGTACTCAGGGCTGTAGCGCTTGCGCTTGGACATGGACACTCCTTTGACCCAGTATGGGCCTTAGTGGATGTGTCCGCAGAATCGGGGTAGAGCCCTTTAATGACAACAAGGTGCAGGATTGGCTGGAGAGGTGTCACTTCGGTAGTTTCGAGACCGGCAAGCTTTATCGCGATTCTGATTTAGAAATGCGCGAGCTGGAGCTGGCCCTGAACGACCTGGGAGGCTGAGGGAAATGGATTACGCGGGGCTTGATTATCGCAATATCCGATTTCCCGTCGATAGATCATTGACTGATGGAGAGCGAGCAGGTCGTTACAGTTTCAAGAAGTCAGGAAACGCGTCGCCGATGGATTTCCTATCGGTTATCAACCTAAATAGCAACTATATCGAACTCGTCGACCGCTGGTATTCCGTCAAGGGGTTTAATAGCTGGGTTGGAGCGGGCGTCTTGGGTTTAGGCGTGCTGTTGTCCTTTATCATTGTTTGGTCCTTCTTTTTTGCACCGGCAACGGTTCAGCGAGGAGCGCTGTGGTTCATGATGGTGTTCTTCTTGCCGATTACCCTTGGCTTGATTTGGGCTGGCTGGTGGCTCATCCGCACTGAATGCGGCCGCTGGACCCACTACCCCATGCGTCTGAACCGCACGACCGGGCAGGTTCACGTGTTTCGTCAGAACGGCACGGTACTAATGGTGCCGTGGAAGGAGTTGTTCATCACCCGAGGCGAGGCGAAAAGCCCGCTGTCCGGCGACACCTACGATCTGCGCGCGCACGTGCTCGATGCCGACGGAGTGACGGTGCGCGAGTCGTTCTCGTTGGGGTATCCCTCGCTATTGGGCAATGCCCAATCGATAGATAAGTTCTGGGCCTTCCTGCAACCTTACATGGAAGCAAAAGATGGCGTGGAACGCACCTATCGCCATCTCAAGGAGGGTGGGTACCTCGTGCCGGTAGACGGGCGGAAGGAGGGCTGGCGCTGGAGCATTGCCCGGTCTTTCATGCTGGGTGCGCACTGGCCCTGTTTTCAGCTGTTGTTCTCGCCTTTTTTGGGTCTGAATGCCGTCGGCCGCATGTTCGCGATGTGGACCAGCAAGGTACCAAGGTGGCCCGAGGAGGTGGAACGTGCCAGCCCGGTAGAGGCGGACGATCCGTTCGTCCTCACCTGGCGTGACAACGCCCCGCTGGGCTGGTGGGAGTTGTGGTACCCGCTGATCTGCACGGTGGTAGGCGTCGGGTTTTTTGTGGGCGTGATCGGTTGGATCGTGTCTGATCTGTGGCAGTGAGACGGGCAGCCAAGCGCGCGCGTTAGTGCGGTCGCAGCGACAACGAATGTTCCGGGACGGTACTCCGGCCAATCGATGCCACTAGACGAGCTGGGGGACTCCACCACGCCTCAATCGGCACCAAACTTCGGCGACGATGGGCGGATGGGTGCAATCGAAGCCATCAACAACCTTCGCCGGGAGGTGCGTGCCAATCGTGCGGCCAATATCGCGACCAGCGCCTTGATCGAGACCGCTTCCAACACCATGGCTCAGTTGCTGGAAACCAATCCGGCGCGGTATCACCGCCTCTTGCGCAATATCACTATCGCCTGGCTGACACGCGACGACCTGCTTCCCGCGGCCCATGTGGTGACGGGCACCTGGGCGCGCATCAGCGAATGGATCATGGAGGTCATGACCGGTCTTGTGCGCGTCGACGCGCGGGCGGCGGTCAGCGTTGGGCCCATGCTCAGCGGCACGGAGTACATGAGCACCAGGGGACATTTCAAGGGTGGTTGGAGTCTGTCGCAGGCGGTCAACGGTGCCGTGCTCTACGCGGCCCGGGTAGCCAGGCAGAAACCGCTTCGGTGGTGTTTTGGGTTGTCGGCAAGGTGGAATCGGGAGTCACTTTCGATGCTGCCGCGCTGCGCGCCTTCGGGTTGAGCGAGATCGACACCACGGTTCCTTCCCGCGTCGTGCCCGACAACCCCGTATTGCGGAATCACCTGAACCGCATGTCGTTGCGCGCGGATATGATGCTCGGGTCCGTGGCGCTGCTCTACCAGGCGCATGGGTTCTACGGGGCGCTGTCGAAGTTCAACCAGGGCAAGGGGGACGTGGGCGACGGCGTCAAGCTTGTCAGTTCGGTGCTGGCGGCCACCGGTGCCGGGATGGAGCTGGTGGTGGCGGCACAGGCGTTGCGCAGTGCACAGGCCACCGCCGGACGCCTCGTGCTGATGAAGGCAGCTGCGCATTTGGGGATGTGGGCAGGGATAGTGGACGGGGCGTATTCCATCTATCAGTTCACAGAAAAGCGAGGGCGAGATGACTTCGATTCTGCCTATTGGTCACTTGGTTCAGGAGTAGCAGCAATAGCGGGGAGTCTCGCAGGTTTCGGCCTTGCCGCAACCGGTGTTTCAGCAGCAGCCGGAGGCGCAGCTTCTGCTACGGTGCTAGGTATCACAATGGGCCCGGTCGGTTGGGTACTGCTGGCCATCGCCTTTCTTGGTTTGGCGGTCTACTGCGCCATCCAGGCCTTCGGTACCGACGACGATGAACTCTCGCCCCTCGAGTACTGGCTGGACAACGGCGTGTTCGGCAAGCGCGCGCGCATCAGCGGGAATCATCTGGAGAAAAATCCGTTCGTCGATCGCGTGGGCGCGACGGTGATGCCGTTCGTCGATGTAAACGACGAGCTCTACCAGCTGCAGCGCATCACCCTGGTAGCGCAGGCCATGTTCGACAGCATGCGCAGCGCTCGCGCGGGAGCCTAAGTGTCCACCTACACCATCGCGCTGCCACGTTATGCCGAAGGAACATCCCTGGTCGTCACGTTCTATGGTTACGTCGGCGAACGGCGGGTGGAGGTGTCGAGCTTCCGGTGTGAGGACGGAGCCTTGAAAGAGAAGCGCTTCCGCGAGCGGATCAATTTGACCGGCGGCAGTGGCCGCCCGACCATTCAGGTGGACCAAAGCGGCGCGGCGTACATCACCGGGCGTTTGGGAAGCGGCGGCTTTGGCGTCGGCATCCGCAATTTCCTCGGGCGCCTGCTGGGCGACGGCAAGCAGTTTGTGCACGTGGACGACTTCGGCATGGAGCTGGTGTATCAGCCCGACCGGCTCCAGCTGCCAGCGCTGGAAACGATATTGCGCTTCCCGGTGGCGCGTCGATGACCCGAACTGCCAACAAGGCGGCGCGTGACCTTTTGCTCGGGATGAAGGAACTCCCCGAGCAGGGAGGCGGCTGGGGCTTGCTGCTGCCTCGAGGCGGCGATCCAGCGGAGCAATCGCCCCACGCGCATGGCGCGGTGCATGGCATCAATCCCGCCTACCTCGAGTTCGTGCCGCATACCAGCGTGTCAAACCGCGGGATGGGGGTGTTCTATGGATTGTGGTTTGCAATTGTTTTCGTGCTTATGTTGGGGTCAATTTTCGTCAGAGGTAGTGTTGACATAGATCTCAACGAGTATTTGATTTCTACGTTCCTCGTGTTCTTTGTACTAGTGGGATTTCCATTAGCTTGTGTGATTTGGGCCTACCGCTCCGCGCGTATGCCCCTAGCCCCACCCGTTATCCTGAGCCGAACCTTGCGCAAGTTCTATGTTTGGGTTGACCGCAAGCGCGGATGGATGGTGCTCGACTACGACGAATTGCATCCGGCGGTCTTCCGCTCGGCCATCGTCACCACGGCCGGGTCGGCGACGTTCTTCGTGCTGGGACTGGCGAAGCTGGTCCCGGGCACCCGGCGGATCGCCGATCAGGTCAATCCTGCGCCGCCGTTGTTCCCGGCCGAGCGCCCGGAGCAGGTGTGGGAGTTCATTCGCACCTATATGGACGGTACCCCCGACGCGCTGCCGCCGATCGACCCGATGCCGCCGCTGCAGGACGCGCGTGCCGACCATGCCCGCATGGATCGTTTGCTGCTGCAGGATATGGTCGATGAACATCATCGGCTGAAGCCAGGCGTATTCAACAAGATCTACACCTGGTTCTGGGGCGGAGTGAGCTACTGGACCGAACGCTGTGCGCTGTGGGTGCAGCGCACCGCCCCCCGGCCGGAGTACCCGCCCGAGCTGCGTGAAGCGATGCAGTGGGAGGGCGAGAACCCCTATCGGACGCGGGCGCCCACGGCGGAGGAGCAGCAGGCCTGGACCGGCCGGCTGCCGCATCTGCGGCGACGGTGGCTGGCAGCCGCGGCGTTCTCCACGCTGATCTACGGCAGCATGTTCCTGATCATGACAGTGGGGGC
>NZ_JARXRM010000040.1 GCF_029887875.1 Luteimonas endophytica | reverse complement strand
TGGGTTGACCGCAAGCGCGGATGGATGGTGCTCGACTACGACGAATTGCATCCGGCGGTCTTCCGCTCGGCCATCGTCACCACGGCCGGGTCGGCGACGTTCTTCGTGCTGGGACTGGCGAAGCTGGTCCCGGGCACCCGGCGGATCGCCGATCAGGTCAATCCTGCGCCGCCGTTGTTCCCGGCCGAGCGCCCGGAGCAGGTGTGGGAGTTCATTCGCACCTATATGGACGGTACCCCCGACGCGCTGCCGCCGATCGACCCGATGCCGCCGCTGCAGGACGCGCGTGCCGACCATGCCCGCATGGATCGTTTGCTGCTGCAGGATATGGTCGATGAACATCATCGGCTGAAGCCAGGCGTATTCAACAAGATCTACACCTGGTTCTGGGGCGGAGTGAGCTACTGGACCGAACGCTGTGCGCTGTGGGTGCAGCGCACCGCCCCCCGGCCGGAGTACCCGCCCGAGCTGCGTGAAGCGATGCAGTGGGAGGGCGAGAACCCCTATCGGACGCGGGCGCCCACGGCGGAGGAGCAGCAGGCCTGGACCGGCCGGCTGCCGCATCTGCGGCGACGGTGGCTGGCAGCCGCGGCGTTCTCCACGCTGATCTACGGCAGCATGTTCCTGATCATGACAGTGGGGGCATGGCTGGAGTCCGGTTCCTAGCGCCCGTTCCACGGTCACGTCACCGCGCTCGAGCGCCGGGCAGCAACGGCGGCCTGGCGCGCTACCGGCTGCTGCTGGAACCGTGGCTGTGGCGTTCTTGCGCCAGCGCGTGGAAGGCTACATGTTCCAGGACATGACGGTGGTGGAGAGCGTCGAGGATCTGTTCGCGGACTATGCCGAGGCCGGGTCGCTGGCGCCGGCATGGCGTTGGGAGCTGGCCGACCGCGAGCGCTACGCCCGGCGCAGCCTGACCACGCAGTACCAGGAGAGCGACCACGCCTTCCTGCAGCGGCTGCTGGCGGAGGAGGGCATCTACGGCGGGTTCGAACACGATGCGGATCCGGAGTCGGACACGTTCGGCAGCCATACGCTGGTGTTGGCCGACCACGGCGACGCCTTCGCCGACGCGGGCGCGATGCGCTATTCGGTGGAGCAGTCCCTAGAAGTAGACGCGAATGTCCCAAAAAGGGCCCTGCCCATGAGGGGCAGTGGCGGCTTCGACGTCGGTATCCGCAATTTCCTCGGGCGCCTGCTGGGCGACGGCAAGCAGTTTGTGCACGTGGATGACTTTGGCATGGAGCTTGTGTATCGGCCCGACCGGCTCCAGCTGCCAGCGCTGGAGACGATGCTGCGCTTCCCGGTGGCGCGTCGATGAGCCGAAGTACCAACAAGGCGGCGCGCGACCTTTTGCTCGGGATGAAGGAGCTCCCCGACCAGGGGGGCGGCTGGGGCTTGTTGCTACCTCGCGGCTCTGCCCCGGCGGAACAACCCCCCCGCGCACATGGCGCGGTCCAAGCGCTCAATCCCGCCTATATCCAGTTCGTGCCCCATGCCAGTGTGTCAAATCGTGGGATGGGGCTCTTTTATGGGGCGTGGTTTTTAGCCGTGTCGGCATTGATGTTCATTCCCGGCACGGCTGGGTTTGTAGTCGAGTCCCTCACGAATGGCGGTGAAGACGTTGTTCCAGGTTTGGTTATGCTGGCGGTGACGTTCTTGGTGATTATTTGCCCGTTTACGTGGGCGTATCGCTCTGCTCGCATGCCGCTGGCACCACCCGTTATCCTTAGCCGCACCTTGCGCAAGTTCTACGTCTGGGTTGACCGCAAGCGCGGATGGATGGTGCTCGACTACGACGAATTGCATCCGGCGGTCTTCCGCTCGGCCATCGTCACCACGGCCGGGTCGGCGACGTTCTTCGTGCTGGGACTGGCGAAGCTGGTCCCGGGCACCCGGCGGATCGCCGATCAGGTCAATCCTGCGCCGCCGTTGTTCCCGGCCGAGCGCCCGGAGCAGGTGTGGGAGTTCATTCGCACCTATATGGACGGTACCCCCGACGCGCTGCCGCCGATCGACCCGATGCCGCCGCTGCAGGACGCGCGTGCCGACCATGCCCGCATGGATCGTTTGCTGCTGCAGGATATGGTCGATGAACATCATCGGCTGAAGCCAGGCGTATTCAACAAGATCTACACCTGGTTCTGGGGCGGAGTGAGCTACTGGACCGAACGCTGTGCGCTGTGGGTGCAGCGCACCGCCCCCCGGCCGGAGTACCCGCCCGAGCTGCGTGAAGCGATGCAGTGGGAGGGCGAGAACCCCTATCGGACGCGGGCGCCCACGGCGGAGGAGCAGCAGGCCTGGACCGGCCGGCTGCCGCATCTGCGGCGACGGTGGCTGGCAGCCGCGGCGTTCTCCACGCTGATCTACGGCAGCATGTTCCTGATCATGACAGTGGGGGC
>NZ_JARXRM010000039.1 GCF_029887875.1 Luteimonas endophytica | reverse complement strand
CGGAAGGGCGGAGCAATACCCCCGGCGCGGCTCACGCCCCGCGCGGCTTCCGAAGCGGCTCTTCAATGTCGCTGCCCCGTGGCGACGGTGTTCGACCACCGCGGCGGACAAGGCTGCCTGGCGCGGCCGGACGGAAGGGCGGAGCAATACCCCCGGCGCGGCTCACGCCCCGCGCGGCTTCCGAAGCGGCTCTTCAATGTCGCTGCCCCGTGGCGACGGTGTTCGATCACCGCGGCGGACAAGGCTGCCTGGCGCGGCCGGACGGAAGGGCGGGGCAAGACCCCCGGCGCGGCTCACGCCCCGCGCCCCCAACCGAAGACGCTCCTGGGCTATTCGCTGTCGCCGCCCCGTGGCGACGGTGTTGGATCTCCGCGACGGATGGAACTGCCTGGCGCCCCTCTACAATCCGCCAATGCCCCGCATCCTGGTCTTCCAGCACGTCGCCGCCGAACCGCTCGGCACGCTCGATCCGCTGATCCGGCGGCGCGGCCACCGGATCCGTTTCGTCAACTTCGAACGCGAGCCGGACGCGCAGCCGAACGTCGACCGCTACCGCGGCCTGGTGGTGCTTGGCGGGCCGATGAACGTCGACGACCTGGCGCACCGCCCGCACCTGCGTACCGAGCTGCGCGCGATCGAACGCATGCTGCAGCAGGGCAAACCGGTGCTCGGGATCTGCCTGGGCGCACAGCTGCTGGCGCACGTGCTGGGGGCCGGCGTGGCGCGCCGGGATCAGCCGGAAATCGGCTGGTACCGGCTCCAGGCAACCCCCGCCGGGCGCACCGACGCGGTGCTGGCGCCGCTGCGTGAGGCCGCCCCCGTATTCCAGTGGCACCGCTACCAGTTCGAGGTCCCGCGCGAGGCGGTCCATCTCGCACGCACCGACACCTGCGAGTCGCAGGCGTTCCGCTGGGGCGACTCCGCCTACGGGTTCCAGTTCCACCTCGAGATGGACCAGCCGCTGGTGGAGCGCTGGCTCGCCAATCCCCACTACCGGGACGAACTGGCAGGCTCCGGGCTCCCGCACGGTGCCGAGGCCATCCGCGCCCACACCCGCGAACACATCGCCACGATGCAGGCGCATGCCGACGCCGTGTTCAACAACTTCCTCGACCTGGTCGGACGCCCGCAGCGCCGCATCGCGCTGCCATCGCGCGAGTTCTTCTGAGCGCGGCACGAAACCCGCGTCGAGGGATGCGCCGGCCCCGCCCTCTCAGCCCAGATCGATCCGCTCGTTGTCCGTCATCGCGCCCGGATCGCCGGTGACCGCGGCGGTCGCCAGAGACAGGGCCTTGCCCACCGCACTGCCGGGGCCGTCCCAGTACTCGGCCGACTCCGCGGCCACGTGGATCAGGCGGAGATTGGGGTCGTCCTTGCCCTCGGGGAAGAAGACCTTCATCGCCGGCGACCAGAACCGCTCGATCTTCTCGCGGTCGTCGACGATGCTCGCCTTCCCCGACACCGAGACGTAGGTGTTCTTCGCCGCGCTGGCATAGGCGACGTTGACCTGCGGGTTGGCGCGGATCTCCGCCACCTTGCCGCTGTCGGCGCCGGTGGCGAACCAGAGATCGCCGTCGAACTCCACCTCCTGGGTGCCCAGGGGCCGGCTCACCAGGCGGCCATCGGGGCCCACCGTGGTCAGCATCGCGATGTCGACGTCCTCGATGAGTTCGGCGAGCTTGCGGATGTGGTCGCTGCGGTCCGGATCGCTCATGGGGTATGGCCTGCGTGTGGGGGAGCGCCATCTCAACGCAGCCCCGGCAAAGGCAGGGTGAATCACGCGCCGCTCACAGCACCCGGTCGGTATCGGGCCCCAGCACGTACACCACCTCGGCCAGTTCCGGCCATCCGAGCAGCGGCGCGAGGAACCAGTACGCCCCCACCACCACCAGCGCCCACATCGCCAGCTTCAACACCACGCCGACCAGCTTGAAGGCCAGGTACAGGCCGAGAATGATGACGACGATGCCGAGCCAGCTCATGCCGCCTCCAGCGCCGGGGCGGCGTCGACGCGCGGGCGCAGCGCCGGATCCAGCGCCACCCGGCCATCGAAGACGAAGCACTCGCCGCGGTAGCCGAACCCGCCGACCTGCGCGAAATAACCGAGGATCCCGCCCTCGAGCTGCAGCACGTTGCCGATGCCGGCGTCGCGCATCCACAGGGCCGCCTTCTCGCAGCGGATCCCGCCGGTGCAGAAGTTCACCACGGTGGCGTCTGCCAGCGTGCCGCGGTGCGGCGCGAGCGCGGCAGGCAGGTCGCTGAAATTGTCGATCGGAAGCGTCAATGCCCCTTCGAAGGTCCCGTAGCCGACCTCCTCGCGGTTGCGCGTATCCAGCAGCACCAGGCGCCGGCCGCCGTCGTCGGCGCCATTGGCGATCCAGCGGGCCAGCGCCGCGGGTTCCACCGCCTGGGCGCGGCGTGCCAGCGGTGCGCTCTGCGCACGGCGAAAGCTGATGATCTCCGGCTTCACCTTCACCTTCAGCCGCGCGAAGGGCTGGGCGCGGCTATGGCTGTATTTCGCCTGCAGGCGGTCCAGGCCGGGTTCGGCACGCAGCCGGCGCATGAATGCCGCCACAGCCGCACCGGTTCCCGCCAGGAACAGGTTGATCCCCTCTTCCGCCAGCAACACCGTACCGCGCAGCCCCCCCGCTCCGGCCCAACCACGTACCTGCTCGGCGAGCGCGGGCGGATCGGCGATGACAGTGAACCGGTAGGCGGCGACATTGGTCAGCATGCGCGGATTGTAAGGCGCCGCCGACACCGGTGGGCGGGCGCCCGCCGGACACCGGGGGCGCCACCACGACGCACAGCGCGGCCCAGGATCCCGCCCAGCCCCAACGATCCTCGCCCACCTGCCTCGCAGAAGCTCAACCACATGGTTGACAAACGTGCCGCGCCGAGCAATATTCAACCCTATGGTTGAACGATCGCCCGAGCGGCTCGACGCGGTGTTCCAGGCCCTTTCCGACCGCACCCGCCGCGCCATGCTCAGGCGCCTTGCGGATGGCGAAGCCAGCGTCGGCGAACTCGCCGCGCCCTTCGACATGTCGCTCGCAGCCGCCTCCAAGCACATCCGGGTGCTGGAACGGGCCGGCCTGGTCCGCCGCACCGTCGAGGGCCGCACGCACCGGGTCCGGATCGATGCCCAGCCGCTGCACAGCGGCGCGGAGTGGCTGCGCCACTACGAGCGGTTCTGGAACCGGCGCCTGGATGCGCTGGCCGAGCTGCTGGAGGCCGAAGGGCCGGCCGCGTCCCCCGGCAGGCCCGGGAGAACACGGCGATGAGCCGCCTGGCAGGCCCATCCTGCAGCGCGCCCGGCCGGTGCGGAACCCGGCCCAACGACGGAGGACATCGATGGCGACACTTCACCACCAGATCTGGATCGACGCACCCCGCTCTCTGGTGTATTCGGCGCTCGCGACTGCGCAAGGTCTGGGACGCTGGCCGAGCCCCGGCCAATGGTTGGGGCTCGAGCACGAGGGAAAACCGATGACGGTGGTCGACTTCCAGCACCGGGGCTGGGATGAGGAAAGCCCCTTTTTCGGATTCTGCAACTGCGCCTGGGGCGTGGTGCTGGACATGCTCAAGCGATGGTGCGAATCGCTGGGTACCGGCGCCGATGCAATCCCGGCACCGGGAGAGCGTCCATGACCCGCCCTCCAACCCTGAAAGGCGGCCGCAACATCGCGATGAAGGTGCCGCCGCACGCGTGGGACGCCACCGTCGCGTTCTATCGCGACGTGCTGGGGCTCAGGCCGCTCACGGACCATGCACCGGAGGTCGGCTTCGAATTCGGCGCCAACCAGCTGTGGATCGACCGCGCGCCCGGGCTCAGCCAGGCCGAGATCTGGCTGCAGGTGACCACGGACGATATCGACGCGACCGCGGCGCGGCTGCGGGATGCCGTCGTCGTGCGCTGCGACGACATCGAGCCGCTCGGGGATGGGGCACGCGCGTTCTGGATTCTGAGCCCGGCCTCGATCGTCCATCTGGTCTCGCCGGCGGAACGCGAATGGTGATGCCGCTTACAAGGAAACCGCAATGAACGACAGCTATGCAGAGCCGGTCGCCGCCGGCACCGTGCGCATCGAGCGCCTGCTGCCCGGGCCGCTGGAACGGGTCTGGAACTACCTGACCGACCCGGACAAGCGCCGCCTATGGCTGGCCGCCGGAGAGATCGATCTGCGTGTCGGCGGACGCGCCGAGCTGTTGTTCCACAACGACGCGCTGACCGGTCATGACGACCCGACACCCGTCAAGTACACGGGCCATGGCGGCCCGACCAGGCAGATCGGCCGGGTCACCGCCTGCACGCCCCGGCGCCTGCTCGCCTACACCTGGGGTGGCGAACCCGACGGCGCCTCGGAGGTCCGCTTCGAACTCGAGGAGCGCGGCGATGCGGTGTTGCTGGTGCTGACCCATCGCCGACTGAGGAGCCACAACGCCATGGTCAGCGTAGCCAGCGGCTGGCATGCCCACCTGGGCGTCCTGCTCGACCGGCTGCACGGCCGGGCGCCGGCCAGCTTCTGGCCGGCCCATACGCGGCTCGAACAAGAATACGAAGCGCGGCTTCCGCAGCCCTGATGCCCGGGGCGGCGGAGGCCGCCGAGATCAGCATGCCTCTGGACAACCGGCTCCGGGGCGCGCGCCACGGCCAGCTGCGCGATCCCTCCGGCCACGTGTGGTCGATCTGCGGACCGCTGAGGGAATGAACCGCCGCAACGGCGGGCGCCGCTCAGCGCCGGGCGAAATACTGGGTCGAGGTGCAGACCGCGATGTCCTCGGCGCTGGGCGCCGGCATGTCGCTGCCGCGCAATCCCATCACCTTGACCACGTCCTCTTCGCCGCCGGTGATCCGGGCGATGGCGAGGAACCCGGTCCTGAACTCGCGGCAGAACGCGTTGCCAGGGCTGATGGTCGGCGACTTCTCGGCCACCACCCGGCGCAGCTCCACCGGGTGTTCGGCGCCGATCATCAGCGCGTCGGCGTAGCGCTCGCCGGGGCGGTACTCGTCGCCGCCGCGGACGATCGCCACCCGCTCGGTCACGAACTCGGCGCCGTTCTCGCCGCGGATCACCGCGCCCTCGATCTCGACGTTGCCGGTGACCGAGTCGGCGATCGCGCTGCCCGACTCGAAGCTGCCCAGGGCCACCGGCTGCAACATCGGCGGCGCGGCGCGGCCGCTGGCACGGCTGGGATCGGGTTGCTGCACCTCGGCGGGGGCCGGCGCGGTGACCACCGGCGGGGAGGTCGGCAGGGTCGCGCCCTCCTGGGCCGGCTGGCAGGCGGTGGCGAGCAAGGCCAGGGCCAGGCCGGCAGCGGCACGGAAGGCGCCCATGCGCGAGTCCTGTCTTTTCATCGGTGCTCCATGTGCGTCGGTGGACCCTCCCCGCGCGCATTATCCGGCCACTCGGCCCCCCGGGTGTTCATCTTTGGTGAAGCGCGTCGCCGATTCTGCAACCGACCGCACACCCCGGGACGTCACTGCGCCCCCGGTCACTCCGCGCCGTAGCGGACGGCCCTGCAAAGCGCCACGTCCTCGGCCGCGGCCGCCGGCACCGATTCGCCGCTCAGACCGATCAGGCTGACCTGCTGCCCGTCGTTCGACTGGGTGCTGGCCAGCGCGATGTAGCCGGTGCCGGCTTCGCCGCAGAGGGCCGCGGCCGCGCCGGCGTCGGGGTGGGTCTCCTCCAGCACCCGGCGCAGCTCCACCGGTTGTTCGCCGCCGACCGCAAGCGCGTCCGCATAGCGCTCGCCGGGGCGGTAGCGGTCGCTGCCCCGGACGATGGCGATGCGCTCGGTGACGAAGCGCGCGCCGTTGGCGCCCTCGATGAATTCGTCGTCGATGGTGAGGCGACCGGTGGCGGCGACGGCGGCATCGTCGCGGGGCACGAATTCGCCCAGCGCCACCGGCTGCAGCTCCGGCGGGGCCGCGCGCTCGGAGCGCTCGAGGGTGGGGTCGGGACCACGCGCTTCCTGCGGCGGCGGCTCCGCGCGCGTGGCCGGGCGCGCGGCCTCGTCCCGCTCGACGGGCGCGGGACCGCAGGCGGCCAGCAGCGCCGCCGTGGCGAGCGCGACGCAGCCGGCGGAAAACGAGGGGCGGGAGCTGGATCTCATTGCAGCGTTCCGTGAAAACGACGCGAGGATCATAGGACGGCGGCATTCATGCCGCGTGAGCGCCGTCGCGCTGCCGGGGGCCGCGGGAAGCCGCCTCCGCTTCCTGGCGCGGTGCCGCCAGCAGTGCGGCCAGGGTGAGCAACGCCGCGCCGCAGAGGTACCAGCCGACCGACTGCAGGCCGTAGCGCCCGGCCAGCCAGGTGGCGATGTAGGGCGCCAGAGAGGCGCCGAAGATGCCCGCCAGGTTGAACGCGAGCGATGCTCCGGTGTAGCGCACCGCGGCCGGGAACTGCCCGGCCAGCAGCGTGCCGACCGGGCCGTAGGTCAGTCCCATCAGCGCCAGCCCGAGCACCAGGAACAGCAGCACCGCGGAGGGGTCGCCGGCGACGAACAGGGGCGCGAAGAACAGCCCGAACGCGAAGATCGCCAGCGTCGCCAGGATCATCGCCCGGCGCCGTCCGAAGCGGTCGGCGTACAGCGCGGCCAGCGGGATGGTGGCCGCGAAGCAGACCACCCCGACCATCTGCAGCCACAGGAACTGTTCGCGGGTATAGCCGAGCCGCGATGTTCCCCAGCTCAACGCGAACACGGTCATCAGATAGAAGAGCACGAAGGTGGCCAGCGCCAGCACCGTACCGACCAGCAGCGCGCGGGGGTGGCGCAACAGCACCTCGGCCATCGGCAGGCGCACCCGCTGCTGGCCGGCCAGCACGCGCCGGAAGGCCGGCGTCTCCTGGATCCGCAGCCGCACCCACAGGCCCACCCCGACCAGCACCGCGCTGGCCAGGAACGGCACCCGCCAGCCCCACGAGAAGAACGCCTCCGCTTCCATGCCTGCGGTCAGCAGCAGGAAGATCCCGGTCGCCATGAAGAAACCGATCGGCGCGCCGAGCTGCGGGAACATGCCGTACCATGCGCGCCGGTGCGGCGGCGCATTCTCGG
Source organism: Luteimonas endophytica (assembly GCF_029887875.1). Taxonomy (GTDB): domain Bacteria; phylum Pseudomonadota; class Gammaproteobacteria; order Xanthomonadales; family Xanthomonadaceae; genus Luteimonas; species Luteimonas endophytica. The sequence goes on along the minus strand of NZ_JARXRM010000039.1, from coordinate 19,303 downwards.
TGGCCAACAGCACTGCCCCACCCCATTCGCCGCCCAGCCCCAGCCCCTGGCCGAGCCGGCAAAGCGCCAGCAGCGCCGGCGCCGCCACGCCGATCTGCGCGTAGGTGGGCAGCAGCCCGATCGCCACCGTGGAAACGCCCATGGTCAACAGCGCCGCGACCAGGGTCGCCTTGCGACCGACGCGGTCGCCGAAGTGGCCGAACAGCGCGGAGCCGACCGGCCGCGCGAAGAACGCCAGCGCGAACGTGGCCAGCGACTGCAAGGTAGCGGATGCGGGGTCAGCGGCCGGGAAGAACAGCGCCGGGAACACCAGCACCGCCGCCGTGGCATAGATGTAGAAATCGAAGAACTCGATCGTGGTGCCGACCAGGCTGGCGAACAATACCCGGCGCCGCGCCGCCCCGGCCGGCAGCAGGTCCGCGCCGGCGTCGGTTCCGCTGTCGTCGTTGGCCCTCATCGCTTCTGGTCCGCGGCGCCGCCGCGTCGCGGCCGGGACCCGGACGTTACCGCCACAGCAGGTAGCCGGGCAATGCCATCAGCGCCAGCAGCAGCAGGATCGCCGCCAACCGCAGCAGCACCCATCCCGGGCGCTCGCGCAGCAGCGTGGCGAAGGTTTCCTCTCTGCCCTCGCGGCGCGCCGCCTCGTGCTCGGCGCGTACCCGGGCCTGGCGTTCGCGCTGGTAGTCGGCCATCAGCCGCTTGGCCTGCGCCACGTCCTGATCGTGCTCGACCCAGATGCCGCCCATCGAGATGCCGAACGGCCCCGCCTGGGTCTCGTACCAGGCGATGCGATTGGCGTCGAGAAACGCGCGCACGTCCGCCGCCTCGTCGTCGGGCACGTTGCGCAGGTCGAGCAGTCGTTTCGCCATGCGGATCCTCCGTCGGCCGCATTCTACGCAGTGCCGGCCCGGCGGAAGCACGGGCACCGGCCAGGCACCAGCTCTTTTCGATCCTCGACGGCGCGCCGCCCCGGTGCGGGAACCGTCCGGCGAAGCCTCATCGGAAGCCGCCGCGGACGGATGCGGGATTCTCCTCGTTGAGGAGCACACGAAAAAAAAGGCCGACCGCGCAAGGCGGCCGGCCCTCGTTGGAAGCCTCGCCGGATCAGGCGGCGCGCTTCATCGCCAGCTTGCGGTCGCGCATCACGTCGTGGCAGGCCTGCACCTCGGGCAGCAGCCGGGTCACGATGTCGCGGGCTGCAGCCGGGGTGTCGTTGTCGGCTGCGGTCTCGCGGAACGCCTCGAGCAGGCGATCCTCCGATTCCTCGAGCTCGGCCACGTAGCTGTATTCCTTGTCGCCCAGGCCGGCGCGCAGCTTGGCGTACATCTGGCGCATGCCGCCGGCCATGGTGCCGGAATCCTCGGGCGTGCCGCCGGCCGCCTGCACCGCGCCGCCGAGTTCGTTGACGATCGCGGCCTTGACTCCGGCCAGGCGGGTGAACAGCGCCTTCAGGTCGGGGTCCTGCACCTTCTGCGCGGCCTCTTCATAGAACTCGCGGCCGTCGCGGGTGACGCCGATCAGGTCGTTCAGGGAATGGGTCGTCTTCTTGGTTGTATTGGTCATGGGGGTCACTCCGAATGTCCGCTGCGCGGTCGGCGGGGGCCAACGCGCAGCGCAAGGGGAAAGCCGGCAGCAGCCGGAAGAGTGCGCACCTGAATCGATGCGACGCGACCGACGGTAGCAATCCACCGCTCAAGGAGACGTGATGTGGCGCGCGCAGCCGCAGTCCGCGTGCGGCGTGCGTTCAGCGTCGAGTGGCGTTCACCGCGGAATCCGCCCGACCGCTAGGTTTCTTCCGGCAGCCGATAGTCGATCTCGTAGTCCGGCGGCTCGCCCCCCGGCCCCTTCAGGTAGTGCTCCATCCAGCGCATCAAGCGCAGCGAATAGTCCCAGCGCGAGGCCGCACGCGAGTTGCCATGGCCCTCTCCCGGATACAGCACCAGCCGCACCGGGGCCTGCCCGGCCAGCTTCAGGTAGCGGTACATCATGTAGGACTGCATCGGCGGCACGCGCGGATCCGCCTCGCCGTGCAGGATCAGGGTCGGCGTGCGCGACTTGTGGGCGTGGGTGATCGGGCTGGCTTGGCGGTACAGGTCCGGGTCTTCCCACGGCCAGGTGCCCATGTGCACCAGGTACTGCTCCTGTGGGATGTCGCCGGTGGTCACCAGGCTCGCCTGGTCGGCGATGCCCACGAACATCACCGCCGCGGCGAAGCGCTCGCTGTACCAGGTGGCGCCCCAGGCGCTGGCGTAACCGCCGTACGAGCCGCCGGTGATGCCCACCTTGTCGCGGTCGACCAGCCCGATGTCGATCAGGTGATCGACCCCGTCGACCAGGTCGTCGAACTGCTCCATGCCCGGGCGGCCGCGGTCGAGCTTCGAGAACGCCACGCCCCGCCCGGTACTGGCCCGATAGTTGGGGAAGAACATCGCGAAGCCGCGCGCGGCGGCGTACTGCGCCGGCTGCGGGTAGCCGTTCAACCAGCCGTTCGCATAGTGCGACTCGGGCCCGCCGTGCACGACCAGGATCAGCGGCACCCGCGCGTCGCCGCGCCGCTCCAGCGGGTGCACCAGCACCCCCTCCAGCTCCAGGCCGTCGCGGGCGCGGTAGCGCACCACTTCCTGCCGCGCGAATCGCACTTCGGCGAGCCAGGGATTGCTGTCGGTCAGCCGCCGCGGCCGGGTGTCGCCGGCGCCGAGGTGGAACACCTCGTTCGGGTGTTCGGGTGCGTTGCCCTGCAGGGCAACGGCACCGCTGTCCGCCACGCTCATGCCGTACCAGATCGGCCCCTCAGCGGCGAGCACCGTGCGCGCGCCGCTGCCGTCGACGCCCACTTCGCCCAGCCGTGTCTGCACGCCTTCGTGGCTGACGAACAGCAACCGCGAGGCGTCGCGCCAGCCCACGCTCCAGACGTGGCCCTCCAAGCCCGGCAGCAGGTCGCGCTGCGCGCCCCCGCTGCTGCCGACCACGGTCAGACGGCCCTCGCGCGGATCGTTCTCGTCCTCGGCGGAAATGATAGCCAGGTGCGCACCGTCCGGGCTCCACGCGAGTTGGCCGAGCTTGCCGGGATTGTCGACCCGGCCGAGCTCGCGGCCGTCGGTGCCGACGATCCGCACGCGCGCGGCCACGTAGGTGTCGTCGGTCAGCTGGCGCGGCGCCACCACCAGCGCCAGCCGGTCGCCCGCCGGGCTCCACAGCACCTTCTGCACGCTGCCTTCGATCTCGACCAGGCGCGGTTCCGCATCCTCGTCCCCGAGGTCGGCGATCCACAGCTGTACCGGCCGCCAGTCCTCCTCGTACACCTTCTGGGTGAAGCCCTGCTTGCGTCGCTTCTTCAGCGCCTCGCTTTCCGGCGCGGTGGCCAGCAGCGCCGCCTGCCGGCCATCGGGGGACAGGCTGTACGAGGAAATCGACGCGTCGAGCGCGGCGATCCGGCTCGCCTCGCCGCCGTGCAGCGCAATGCGGTACAGCGCGCGGTGGTCGTCGCCGTCGCGCTTGGACAGGAAAGCGATGTGGCGACCGTCGGGCGTCCACGCCGGCGCGGCAACGCTCACCTCGCCGGTGACGAAGCCGCGGCTGTTGCCGGCGCGGTCGACCACGTGCAGCTCCGACCACGCCGGGCCGTCGTCGTCCACGCCAGGTCGCCGCGGAACCGAAAGCACGTACGCGGTCTCGCTGCCGTCCGGCGCGATCGCCACGTCGGTCACCGAGCGCGCCGTGGCGATCTGCTCCAGGGTCATGGCCTCGCGCGCCGACGCGCTCGCGGCGGCCAGCAGCAGCCACGTCAACAGCAACCAGATCCGCCATTTGCGCATGATCTTCCCCTCCGCGTTCAGGAAGCCGGCACTGTGCCATACCGCGGCGTGGCGACAAAGCAACCACCGCACAACCACGCGCCCGCGCGGCCCGGACCGGCCAACGAGCCGCACCGTCAGCGCGACGAAAACGCCGGCGCCCCCCCGCTCCACCGGTTGCGATCGGCGGCGCAGTTGTCTAGCCTGCCGGGACAGTTCGACCCTTCCCCGTGCCGTGAACACCGCCGGCGCCTCCCCTTCCACCCCATTCATCGAGGAGATCATCCATGGAGATCGCCGCCGAGCGCGTTGCCACCATCCACTACACCCTCACCGACGAGAGCGGCCAGGTCATCGACCGCTCGCCCGAATCGCAGCCGCTGAGCTATCTGCACGGTGCCGGCAACATCGTTCCCGGCCTGGAAAAGGCGCTCGACGGCAAGAAGCCCGGCGATGCCCTCGAGGTCGACGTCAAGCCCGAGGAAGCCTACGGGCCGCGCAACGAGGCGCTGGTGCAGGCGGTGCCGCGCGATGCCTTCAAGGGCGTGGATGCGGTCGAGCCGGGCATGCAGTTCAAGGCCCAGACCGAGCGCGGACCGCTGCTGGTCACGGTGGTCGAGGTCGGCGAGGCGCAGGTCAAGATCGACGGCAATCACCCGCTGGCGGGCCGCAACCTGCACTTCGACGTCAAGATCGCCGACGTGCGCGAAGCCTCGCCGGAAGAAAAGCAGGTCGGGCGCGTCGACGTCCCGTCGACCGCGGCCTGATTTCCTCGCGGCAGCTTTCCCGAGAGCCGTCGGCGCCAGGCGCCGGCGGCTCTTGCGTTGTGGAGGCGACGCGACCGGGCTGCGGTTCGATGACCGGTGCGAACCCGGCCCTAGCGTGCCGCACCGACCGCTCGGCGCAGATTGCGCCGCGCCCGCACGTCGTAGCGATCGTGGAAGAAGTCGCTGAGGAAGATCCGCTCGCGCGCCAGCAGTGCCTTGAGGAAGCGGCGCCGGTTCAGCCGGAACAGCCAGCCCGGCAGCGCCCCGCGGTATTCGGCGGCGATCGCCCGGTGATAGGCATCGAAGGCGTCCGGTGCGGCGCCGAGGATCGCCATGTCGCAATCGAGGAAGTGCCGGGTGTCGGCGGCGGCACCCGGGCCCGGAAAATCCTCCGGCACGTGTTGCCCGTGGCGCGCGGTCAGCACGACCAGTTCCGCGACGCGCGCGCCATCCACCGCGCCGGGCGGAAGCCAGAAGGCGCACTCGGCGATCGCGAACTCCGCCGAGCGGATCTCGTTGTCGCGCCGCCCGGCGCGGTAGACTGCATCGTGGTACAGCACCGCCAGCCAGGTCTCGGCCGGTTGCGTCCAGCCGGGCCCGGCGGCGACGTCCTCGTAGTGGCGCAGCACTTCCTCGACGTGCCCGAAATGGTGGTACGCGCGCGGCGGCTCGGCGTACGCCGCGCGCAACGCGGCCCACTGCGCCGGGGGCAGCGGCAGCGGACCTTCGGCGTGGGGGGGGCCGGGCGTCATGGCGGGCTTCCACGGGGTGCTCGCATCGCGCCGCCTATACTGGCCCGCCATCGTGTCTGGCCGCCACCATGACGCCGCTGCAAGCCCCGTGGATCCGCCGATGGCCCTGGGCCCTGTGCGTGCTGCTGCTGCCGGGCGCGGCGCTGGCCGTGACCGTTTCGGGGGACGCCACCGGGCGATCCGGCACGCCGATGGACGTTGCGCTGCTGGTGATCTACCTCGGCGGCGCCATCGGGCTGTCGTTCCTCTGCTCGATCGCGGAGTCGGTGCTGCTGAGCATCACGCCCTCCTACATCGAGGGCCTGCGCGAAACGCGCCCGCAGCTGGCCGATGCGCTGCGGCGGCTGCGGCTGGACAGCGTGGACCAGTCGCTGGCCGCCATCCTCACCCTCAACACCATCGCCCACACGGTCGGTGCCGTCGGTTCCGGCGCCCAGGCCACCATCGTGTTCGGCAGCGCCTGGGTGGGCGTGTTCTCGGCGGTGGCCACGCTGCTGATCCTGTTCCTGTCGGAGATCGTCCCCAAGACCCTGGGCGCGGTGCACTGGCGCGCCCTGGCGGGGCCGGTGGCCGGATTCGTGCGCGCGCTGATCCTGATGCTGTATCCGCTGATCAAGGTCTCGGAACTGCTCACCCGGCTGGTCTCGCGCGGCAAGCAGACCCACGTGTTCAGCCGCGACGAGTTCATCGCCATGGCCGGGGTGGGAGAGAAGGCCGGTCACATCGACCCGCGCGAATCGCGGATCCTGCGCAACCTGTTCCGGATGTCCTCGCTGAAGGCGCGCGACGTGATGACGCCCCGCCCGGTGGTGGCCGGCATGCAGCGCGACGCCACCGTCTCGCAGGCGTTGCGCAACGAGCGCGCGGCGCCGTTCTCCCGGATCCCCCTGTATGCGGGAGACCGCGACGACATCGACGGCTTCGTCCTGCGCGACGAACTGCTCCAGGCCGAGGCGCGCGGCGATGGCGAGGTCCCGCTGGACCAGCTCAAGCGCGAGTTGCTGTCGGTCCCCGACAGCATGCCGCTGTCGAACCTGCTGGAGTTCCTGCTCGACCGCCGCCAGCAGATCGCCCTGGTGGTCGGCGAATATGGCGACGTGCAGGGGCTGGTGACGATGGAGGACGTGGTGGAGACCCTGCTGGGCGACGAGATCGTCGACGAGATGGACCGCGATGCCGACATGCAGCGCCTGGCGCGCGAGCGCTGGGAGAAGCGCATTTCCGCACGCGGGCTGCGCCTGCCGGGCCGGAGCAACCAGCAATGATCGGGTTGGCAGGTCCGTGATCGGCGGCATGCTGGACGCGACGGCGCGGCCCGGCCATCGAAGCGCTGTTGCGGGGCGGCAGGCTGCCGGCATTCGATTCCTATGCTGTTGAAGCCGGTTCCTCGCGCGTCGACGCGCCCGTGCGGCGCAGCCACCACGCCATCAGCCACAGCCAGGCCGCGATCATGGCCACCAGCGCCTTCTGCGCCAGCCCGCGCGGGAGGTCGCGCCACAGCGCCAGGGCCCACACGCCCAGGAAGCAGGCCAGCGCCAGCGCGAAGGCGAATCCGAAGCGCTGCCGCCAGCGCGGGTCGTCCCGCAGCCGCCAGGCCTGCAGCACCATCGCGCTGGTGACGCCGAGGAAGGCGGTCTGCGCGGACACCCCGTGCAGCCAGTTCGCGAAGGTCGGCGCCAGCCCGGGCTGTGCGGTCGGCGCGAACGCGGTCACCGCCAGTCCGCCAGCGCCCATCACGAACAGCAGCAGCGGCGCCGCGCTGCGCCCCGCCGGCGCCAGCGCGCGGTAGAGGCCACCGGCGAGCAGCAGGATCGCCAGCGCGAGCGCCAGGTACCCGCCCTGCAACCACCGCCCCTGCGTGCCCAGCAGGTAGACACTCAGCGGCACGTCCACCCAGTCCAGGTCCGGCCGCAGCAGGTGTGCCGCCAGGGCTGCCAGCACGAACGCCGCGATCGCGGACAGCGCGGTCGTGCCCACCAGCCGCCGCTGCGCCCGCGGCGCCAGGGCGCCGGCCCAACGGTTCGATTCGCCCGCGGCCGCAGCCTCGCCCAGACCGGGCCGGTTGCGTGCGGCGCGCGGCGCGGGAGGCCCGGACCGCATCAACCGCCCTGCCCCGGCCGCACCACCATCACCGCGCCCACCGCGACCAACGCGGCGCCTGCCAACCGCCAGGGATCCAACACGCGGGCCTGGTTGAGCACTCCGTAGTGATCGAACAGCAGCGACCCGGCCACCTGCCCGAACACCACCAGACAGATCAGCGCCGCCGCGCCGATCCTTGGCACCAGCACCGTCGCGCTGAGGACGTACAGCGCACCGATCGCGCCCCCCAGCCATACCCATGGCGGCTGCGCGCCCAGCGCCTGGGTCGAAGGCCACGGCGTGCGGGTGACCAGCAGCGCCGCGCCCAGCACCAGCGTACCGACGAGAAAGGAGGCGAAGGAGGCGAACAGCGGGCCCTGGGTCGCCTGGCCGAGCCGCGCGTTGATCAACGCCTGCAGCGGCAACAGCACGCCGACCACCAGCGCCAGCAGGATGCCTCCAATCATGGCCGGCTGCATGTTCCACTCCATCGACAGCGACGAGGAGCGGCAAGTCTAGGCGGGATCGGCGCGAAAATCCCCGCCGCCGGGCTCCCCGGCTCAGCCGACGGCGGCACCGAGCCTGCGGCCCCGGTCGCGCCCGGGCTCATCGTCCTCCGCCGGGGCGCCATGGACCCGCCCCGTCGCCAGGGTCAACGCCACCGCGTCCAGTCCAGTGTCGTAGGTGCAGATACGGTTGCGGCCGCTGCGCTTGGCCCGGTACAGCGCCCGGTCGGCGTGGGAGAGCATCCTGGTCAGGTCGTAGCCCGACACGGTCGAACTGGTGACCCCGAAGCTCGCGGTGATCTGGAACACGTGCCCGCAGTCCGCGGTCTGGATCCTGGCGAAGCGCTCGATGCAGTCCTCCGCCAGGCGCTTGCCCGTGTCCAGATCGCAACCGGGCAGCAGAATGCCGAATTCCTCGCCGCCCAGTCGCCCGATGCAGTCCACCGGCCGGCACCCCGGCGTGCACGCCGCCGCCACCAGGCGCAGCGCGCAGTCGCCGGCGGCATGCCCGAAACGGTCGTTGACCAGCTTGAAGTGGTCCAGGTCGAACATCACCAGCACCGCGTCCTCGCCGGCCCGCGCGCACTGCGCCAGGGACTGTTCCGCCTTCTGGGTGAAATGGTGCCGGTTGCTGATCCCGGTGAGCATGTCGAGCTCGGCCATGCGCCGCAGCCGCACCTGGAGGCGCTTGGTCTTGTAGGCCCAGAAGCCGATCGACGCCAGCAGCATGGTCAGCAGCACCGCGATCAGCCCGGTGTTCTGCGCCCGCTGCTCGGCGACCCGCTGTTGCAGCTCCAGCACCGTGTTCTTCTGGTTGAGCAACTCGATCTGCTGGGCCTGTTGCTGAGTCTGGTGGCGCACCACCTGGTATGCCATTTCGCGCGACTTCACGTCGTTGAAATGGGCCTTGTCCGCCTGCGCATACAACTTGTAGGTGGCGAGTGCGAGTTCCGGATCGTGCCGATGCTCCGCGATCTGGTAGAGCGTCCTGTATGCGACAACCAAGGGCAGCGCACTAGCAAGCGAAGCCGTATTCGAGATTGCGTACCTGGCATGCCGTTCTGCAGCCTCGACCTGGCCGAGCTTCATGCGGTATTCCGCGAGCATCGCGTGATACTGGCCGACCAGCAGCGGATAGCCGGTCTTCTCGACCACGGAGAGATAACTCTCCAGAAGCTCGATCGCATTCTCGAGCTTTCCTTCTTCCGCTAGCATCTCGGCGACATAGGTACGGGAAAAGCCCGCCAGGATCGGTTCGCGTTCCGCCTCGCAGACCTGCACCGATTCCATCGCCGTGGCAATCCCCACCCTTTCCTTGAGGCCGTTTCTGGCCTCGAGGACCAGATTCCCGGCCGCGCAGCGGCTCCTCCCCAGAGGATTGTCATGCAGGACGCGCTCGGCGTAATGCAAGCCCAGGCTGAATTCACCGACCTGGTTGTAGACGATCGCAGCGACCAGCAAGCCTCGATGCAAAATGTCCTTGTCTTCTACGTCGCCCTGCCCCGCCAACATCGCATCGAGCGCATGAAGGGCCGCCTCGAATCGTCGCGTGATGGCGTGGGTGTTCGCCAGCATCGATCCTGCAAGAAACCTGTTGGTCATCCCGGCCGGCTCCGCCACCACGTCACGAAGGATGGCAACCGCCTCTTCGGAGCGACCGCGGGTAATCAACCTGTGGGCCTGGAGAAGACGAATGCGCTCTCTCTCGATCGCGGTGGCGCTCTCCGTCCGGGCGCCCAGATCGTCCAGAAGCGCCTCGAACCTTGCGAGATCGGACGTTCGCACCTCGTCCGCTTCGCGCAGCAGATCGCCCACGGAAGGGCTCGCCTCGGAGGCCGCCGACGCGCCGACGAACGACAATGCCGCGAACAGGAAGGCGAAGGTGCGCATTCGATGGTCCTATGCGGAGGCTCGGTGGCGCTATGCAGGGGCAACCGGCGAATCACGGCCGTCCGGATCCGGCGTCGAGTCCGGATCGTCCGGCCTGTCGTCATCAGGGGATTGCTGCGGCGACTCGGTTTCGCCACCGTCTGGCGCGATGACCATGCAGTAGATTTCCGAGGCACCGCCAAGCAGTTCGGCAAGCTTCACGGCATCGCCTTCCAGCATGGCCGACCGTTCCGCCTCGCTCGCCTGGGTGGCAGCGATCGCGGAGACGAGCCGATCGCGCCCGGCGTTGAAGTGCGGCTCGCGGCCCAGCGACTCAAGAAACGCGATTGCGCTCGACATTGTCCACTCTCCCCCGTTGCGGTTGCTGCGCCGGTGCGCAGGAATTCTCGAGATCCAGTTTTGCGATACGTGCCAGCATGAGATCGTCCCGCTGCATCGCCACGGCCGGCGGGATCACCAGCGTCGTCTGCAGGGCGAGTTCCGCTTCGACGAGCCCGATCAGCGGAACCGATTCCATCCGCGGCTGGGACACGGGCAGCGTCGCTGCCTCGTAGAGCGTCACCGCATGCCCGGATGGATAGTCCTCGGCCAAGCGCTCGACCAGAAGGCGACGATACCCGCTTCCTGTGCTGAAACGCCGGAGAGAACGATCACCGGCCACGCCTGCCTGCCACAAGACCAGATAGGCGGATGGATCGATCCGCCTGCGATAGAACATGAACTGGCTGGCCTCATAGTGCTGGCACCCGCACGCGCCCGGATCGATGCCGAGGTCGGCATACAGGCAATCCTCGGCCGACACAGCTGGCTCCATCGTCGCATCGAATCCCGCCTCGCGCGCCCGGGCGATCGCATGATGAGGCACCTGTGCGAATACCCCAGGATGCCCATAGAAGGCGCCGCACACGTTCGCGCCGCCACGGACCTCATCGAGCATGGCGTCTGCCATCTGGCGGTAGGTTTCGTGCCGCGACTTCCCTTCGGCATAGAAGGATTGCAGGCTGCGCACGTCGGGATGCATGCCCCCGACCCAGAGTTCCACGATCGGGTCCGAGGCTGCCACGAAGACGACGTCGGCTCGCTCGATACAGCTGCGCGCACGCGGTCCCAGGTGGGCTCCGAGCATCATTCCCAACCCGACGCAGGCGAGGCTCCCCTTGCCGCTCCCCATCCTGATTCTCCACCCCCGACCAGCGCTAATCTAGCCAGTGTGCGCCGGCATTGCAAAGGAAGGTTGGCGCCGCAGGCTATCCCGGCACCGCATGCAGGGCGCGCTGCCAGAACGCCAGCCCGCCCGCGGCTGCCCGGCGCTCGAATCCCACCCGCGCCATCAGCCCCTCGGCGGCCTGATTCCCGGACATGTGCCTGGTCCACAGCCGCCTGAGCCCCTGTCCCGCGAGGTAAGGAAGCAGGGCCCCGATCAGCTCCGTCGACGCTCCGGTCCGCTGTGCGCGCCGATCCAGCAGGATCCCAAGTTCCGCGGATATTCCCCCGGGGTCGGCGATCACGCAGACGAGTCCGCATGGCCCCCTGACACCACGGCGGCGGATCGACCAGTACCGGCCGATCGGGGGGCAGGAAGCGGCCTGCCTGAGAACGGCGGCAAAAGCTCGCTCGGCCGCAGCCGGACCCAGCGGGACTCCCACGTGCTCCATGACGGCGCGACATGAATAGAGGGAGACGTAGAGCGCGCGATCGCCTTCACAGAGGGGGCGCAGCACCAGGTTCGCGGTGCGGATCACGATGGCCAAGACGCACCCACAACCGGGATGATCGTGTTCACGCCGGCCGCACGATCACCCGGGAGGTGGCTATTCGGACTCGGCTTCGGCCAGTGCATACAGCAGGTCCACGTACGACTTCTCGATCTCCGCCAGACCCGCCGCCTTCACCCCCTCGGCAGGCTCGATCAGCATGTACTCGTCCGGGGCGTGGGCGCCTGCGCCGTGGCCGAGGCCGCCGAACACGAACGGCAGGCCCAGCGTGCGGGTGAACTGGTAGAACGGGGCGCTGCCGGCCAGCCAGGGGGCCACACGAGGGCTGGCGCCATAGCGGTTGAACACGCCGATCGCCGCCTGCACCAGCGGAGCATCCACCGGGGTGGAGGCGGCCGGGTAGCCCGAGAGCCGGCGCAGCTCGATGTCCTCGAAGCCCTGGGCGTCCAGGTGCTCGCGGATCATTCGGTAGGCCGCCTCGGGTTCGAGCCCCGGCGGCAGCCGCGAGTCGATCTTGGCGGTCGCCACGTGCGGCAGGATGGTCTTCATCCCTTCTCCGGTGTAGCCGCTCCAGATGCCATCGATGTTGAGCGTCGGGTCGAACAGGTTGCGGAGGATGGCGTCGCGGCCGCTCATGCCGTCGATCCAACGCGACACGCCGAAGGCCTTCTGCATGGCCGCATCGTCGGCGCGCAGGGCCAGTCCGTTGACCAGACGCTGCTCCTCGTCGCTGGGGGGCCGGACCGCCTCGTAGTAGCCCGGAATCAGGATGGTATTGCCGTCCGCGCTGGTCATCGAGGCGATGGCCTGCACCAGCCGCAGCGCCGGCGAGTCGACCATCGCCTTGAGCGAGCCGTGGATCTCGGACCGGGCGGGGCCGCCCCAGTCCCCGCCGCGGGCCTCCAGCTCGAAATAGACGATGCCCTTGACCCCCAGGTTGAGGGCGACGCTGCCGTCGGCCATCTGGATGTTCATCGGGAAGAATGCGCCATCGGCGGCGCGCAGGCGGTCGAGGTAGGGTTCGATCACCGCACCGAAATTCGGCGAGCCCAGCTCCTCCTCGCCCTCGGCCACCACGTACAGGTTCACCGGCAGGGTGCCGTGCTCCCGGATGATCGCATCCACGGCGTTGAGGAACGCGCGTTGCGGCCCCTTCTGGTTGGTGGCGCCCCGGGCCATCAGTACGGAGCCAAGCTCGTGGTCGACCAATTCTCCGGCGAACGGATCGGCGATCCGCCAGTTCTCCTCGACCGGCTGCACGTCGTACATCATGTAGACCACGAGGGTGCGCTCGGCGCCGGCATCGTAGTGGCCGAAGACGCCGGGGTGCCCCGGCGTCTCCACCAGTTCGACATCCTGGAAACCCAGTGCGCGCAGGTCGTCCGCCACCAGCTGCGCCATCGCGTCGATTCCATCGTCCTGGGCGCTGATGGAACGCTGCCGTACCCAGCGCTGCAGGTGCTCCAGATGCGCATCCAGGTCCCGATCGATCCGGCTGTAGACCTGCGCGTGCCGCCCCTCGTAAGGCGCGATGGCGGACGCGTCGAACGCTTCCTCGGTGACGACGCTCCACTGCGGACGCGGCGACCGGGCGGCGGCGGCGGCTGGCGTGGCGAGGATCCCGGCCGCGAGGAACAGCGCGGCGAAGCCGGTCAGCGGACCTGGTGGCGACATCGACAAACTCCCGGATCGACCAGCCGGCACTATAAGCGGTCGGGTCGCCGGGGCAGCGCACCCGGCGCGGCGGTTTCGGTGGTTTCCGGCACGTGCCACCCCGGAGGATCAGCCGGCCGCCACCCCCTCGCCCAGCGCCGCCCGCACCTCCCGCCGCGGCGGTGCGCCGAACAGGCGGCGGTACTCGCGACTGAACTGCGAAGGGCTCTCGTAACCGACCCGGTGCGCCGCGGCGGCGGCCTCGACGCCCTCCATCAACATCAGCCGCCGCGCTTCCTGCAGGCGCAGCTGCTTCTGGAACTGCAGCGGCGTCATCGCGGTGGCCGCCTTGAAGCGCTGGTGCAGGGTGGAGGCGCTCATGCAGGCAGCGGCGGCGATGCGATCGATCGGCAACGGTTCGGCGTAGTGGGTCTTGAGCAGATCGATGGCGCGGGCCAGGCGGTACGCGGCGCCGTCGACCTGGCACAGCGCCAGCAGCCGCGGGCCGAGTTCGCCGAGCAGCACCCGGTAGTGGATCTCGCGCAGCGCCAGCGGCGCCATCACCCCGGCCTCGGCGGGGGTGTCCAGCAGGCGCACCAGGCGCAGCAGGGCATCGAGCAACGGCCCCGGGGTGCGTGCCAGGTGCATCGGCCGGTGCTCATCGCCGGATGGCGCCGCCGGGGCGGGTGCCGGAATCTGCGGCGCGAGGTCCGCGACCATGCCCGGGTCGATGTCGATACGCAGGCACAGATAGGGACGATCGGTCGTGGCCTCGATCACCCGCCCGGTGACCGGCACGCTCATCGACACCAGCAGGTAGTGCAGCGGATCGTAGACAAACAGCTCTTCGCCGAGCATGGCCTGCTTGCGGCCCTGGACGACCACGCACAGGCTGGGATGGTAGACACAGGGCAGAGGCTGCGAGGGTGCATCGGCACGGATCATCGCCAGGCCGGGCACCGCACACTCGTGGACGCCCTCCCCCGGCACGTTCCGGGCAATCCTGCCGGCAAGTTCGGCGCGCTGGGCCTCGCTGCCGCGGCGGGCGGTCACGACGTTGTCGGCGGGCTCTGGCATGGCGGACGCTCCTTGCGGGCACGGATCCGATTATCCGCACGGATGGCAGGGGCGCCAGTCTTCCAGCGGACGGCTGGAGGATCGGGCAAGAATGTTCCAGCAATGGACTAACCCGCGGACGCCGCCACGGGCCATCCTGTCGCTCCCCGATCCACCCCCAGGAGATCCCAATGAGCAACGACTTCCCCCGCCGCGCCCTCGGCTCCCAGGGCCTGCGCGTGTCCGCCATCGGCCTGGGCTGCATGGGCATGTCGGATTTCTATGGCGACAGCGACAAGGCCCGCAATCTGGCGGTGCTCGAGCATGCCCTCGACATCGGCGTGAACTTCCTCGACACCGCCGACATGTACGGCGTGGGCCGCAACGAGGAACTGCTGGCCCGGGTGCTGCGCAGGCGCCGCGACGAGGTGGTGCTGGCCACCAAGTTCGGCAACGTGCGCGGCGCCGACGGCGCCTTCCTCGGCGTCGACGGCAGCCCCGAATATGTCGCCAGGGCCTGCGACGCGAGCCTGCAGCGGCTGGGCGTGGCGCATATCGACCTGTACTACCAGCATCGCGTGGATCCGAACGTGCCGATCGAGGACACGGTGGGCGCGATGGCGCGGCTGGTCGAGGCCGGCAAGGTGCGCCATCTCGGCCTGTCCGAGGCCGCCCCGGCCACCCTCCGCCGCGCCGCGGCGGTGCACCCGATCGCCGCGCTGCAGAGCGAATACTCGTTGTGGACCCGCGACGTGGCCGACGAAGTGCTGCCGGTCTGCCGCGACCTCGGGATCGGTTTCGTCGCCTACAGCCCGCTGGGGCGCGGCTTCCTCACCGGCGCCATCGCCAAACCGGAAGATCTCGCCGCCGACGACTGGCGCCGCGGGCACCCCCGCTTTGAAGGCCAAAACTTCGGACGCAACCAGGCACTGGTGGAAGCCGTGACCGGGCTTGCCCGGTCGCGTGGCCACACCCCTGCGCAGGTCGCGCTGGCCTGGCTGCTGGCCCAGGGCGAGGACATCGTGCCTATCCCCGGCACCCGCCGCATCGAGCGGCTCGACGAGAACGCCGCGGCCGCGGCGATCGCGCTGGACGCGGCGGAGCTCCGGAGCATCGATGCGTTGCTCGCGGAGCACGAGGTGGCGGGCGAGCGCTACCCGGCGGCGAGCATGGCCGCGGTCAACCGCTGATCGGCGTCCTTGGATCGCGGCCGTTTCGGTAGGAGCGGGCGATGGCCGCGAAAGCCGCGGGAGGCTCGGTCGGATCGGCGGCGATCCGGGGCCCCGGCAACGCCGCCGGCCTTCGCGCGCATGGCGCGCACCTACGGCGGCCCTCTTCCACGGGCGGAAGCCCGCGGGCGGCTACGGAAACCCTTGCGGGCCGCGGGCTTGTCGCGGTGTTTACAACCGGCTCCTTATGTTCGCCACAGGCCGCGCCCGCGGCCATCGGGTCCAGAGGAGATCGAATGCACATCCAGGTCAACACCGACAGCAACATCCAGGGCGACGCCTCGGTCGTGCGCCACGCCGAGGAAACCATCGCCAATGCACTGGCGCGGTTCTCCCGCCAGGTCACCCGCGTCGAGGTGCACCTGAGCGACAGCAATGCCGGCAAGGGCGGCGCCCGGGACAAGCACTGCGCGCTGGAGGCCCGGGTCGACGGCCGCCCGCCGGCCGCGGCCTCCGACGATGCCGAGACCGTCGCCGCGGCCATCACCGGTGCGGCGAAGAAGCTGCAGCGCGTGCTGGACAGCTCGCTGGGCAAGCTCGGCTGACCTGGTGGCGCCGGTCCCCGGCATCGGTGCGCCCGATCCACAGCCACTGCGCGGCCGTACGGTGCTGGTCACCGGCGGCGCGCAGGGCATCGGCCGCGGCATCGCCCAGGCGGTGCTGGGCGCCGGCGCATCGGTGGCGATCGGCGATCTCGATGGCGATGCCGGCGCAGCCTGCCTGCACGAATGGAACGCGGGCGAGCGCGCCACGTTCCATCGGCTCGACGTCGGCCGGGAAGCCGCGGTACGCGGTTTCGTCCGCGCCGCGCTACGCGCCCACGGCCGCATCGACGGCCTGGTGAACAACGCCGGCATCGCCGACCCGGTGACCGGCCCGCTACAGCGGCTGGCGCTGGCGACATGGCGCAGCTACCTCGATGCGCACCTGTCCGGCGCGTTCCTGTGCAGCAAGCATGCGCTGGAAGCGCTGGCCGCCCGTGGCGCCGGCAGCATCGTCAACATCGCTTCGACCCGCGCCCACCAGTCCGAGACGGATACAGAGGCCTATGCAGCGGCCAAGGGCGGCCTGCTCGCGTTCACCCATGCCCTGGCGATCAGCGCCGGCCCCGCCGTGCGCGTGAACTGCATCAGCCCGGGCTGGATCGCCACCGCCGGCTGGCGCAAGCCGACCGCGCGCCGCACCCCGAAGCTGCGCCCGCGCGACCACGCCCAGCACCCGGCGGGGCGGGTCGGCACCCCGGAAGACGTGGCGGCGCTGGCGGTCTACCTGCTCTCGCCCGCCTCGGCCTTCGTCACCGGCCAGGAGTTCGTGGTCGACGGCGGGATGACGCGGAAGATGCAATACGTCTAGGAGCGTCTAGGAGCTGGTTCACCCGGTCTGCGGGATTCGGCGCGCGCACCAGCGACCGGTGCGAGCCGCGCGTGCGCCCTACAGCCACCTGTCCCCCGCACGGTCCA
The DNA here is from genome assembly GCF_029887875.1 of Luteimonas endophytica. GTDB lineage: Bacteria > Pseudomonadota > Gammaproteobacteria > Xanthomonadales > Xanthomonadaceae > Luteimonas > Luteimonas endophytica. The sequence continues at coordinate 2,399 of NZ_JARXRM010000039.1, read as the reverse complement.
GATCGAGCACCGGCCCCTTCGGCACGATGCCGGTCGGATTGATGTGGCGGTGGCTCTCGTAGTAGTGCCGCTTGATGTGGTCGAAATCCACGGTGCCCTCCACCCCCGAGTGCTGGTACAGCTCGCGGGTGTAGGACCACAGCGCCGGGTAGTCCACCAGCCGCCGCAGGTTGCACTTGAAGTGGCCGTGGTACACCGCATCGAACCGCAGCAGTGTGGTGAACAGCCGCCAGTCCGCCTCGGTCAGCGTCTCGCCGCACAGGTAGCGCTGCCCGGACAGCATCTCCTCCAGCCAGTCGAGGGTCTCGAACACAGCCTCCGCCGCTTCATCGTAGGCATCCTGGCTGCGCGCGAAGCCGGCGCGGTAGACGCCGTTGTTGAGGTTGTCGTAGACGCGCCGGTTGACCTCGTCGATGCGACCGCGCAGTTCCGCGGGATAGTAGTCGCCGGCGGCCGCGCCGACGCCGTCGAACGCCGAGTTGAACATCCGGATGATGTCGGCCGATTCGTTGCTGACGATGCGCCCGGTCCGCTTGTCCCACAGCACCGGCACCGTCACCCGCCCGGTATACCCAGGATCCGATTTGGCGTAGAGCTGCCACAGGCAGTCGACCCCGTTCACTTCGTCGGCGACCACGCCGGGTGCCTCGCGGAAGGTCCACCCGTCTTCCGCCATCAGCCAGTGCGTTACCGACAGCCCGATCATCGCCTGCAGGCCCTTCAGCTCGCGGAAGATCGCCGCCCGATGGGCCCACGGGCAGGCGCGGGCGATGTACAGGTGATAGCGCCCGGGCTCGGCCCTGAACCCGCCCTCGCCTTCGGGCCCGGCCGCGCCGTCCGCCGTCACCCAGTTGCGGAACACCGACGAGGGCCGCTGCAGCCGGCCCTCCTCGTCCACCGGGATCTCCTCGTCGCTGTGCCACTTGCCGTCGATGAGCATGCCCATGTCGCCGCCTTTGATTGATGGTGAAGGACCGTGGCCATTCTGCGGCCATCGCGGTCAATGGCGCGTAGCCGGCGGAGGCGCGGCGGTGGGGGAATCGACGTGACGCGACGCGTTCAGTGAAAAGAAGGTCGCGCACATTCCTCTCGTCCGGCCCTTGAAAGACTCGGCCGCCGGCTTCATTTGCCAACGCAACCCGAATTCAGCCGCCCATCGCGCGGCATTGACGAGACGCTCCGAATAATTCCCGCCAAGAGGTCAGCCCCAGGAAAGCCACGATGTCGGTCGAGCCGGATTCCAGCCCCTTCCCCTCCGATCCCCAGCCCGTCGTCGAGACCCTCCCGCCCGCGCAGCGCGTCTCGCCCGCGGACGCCCCGGCGGCCAACCTCGCCCTGCCCCAGGCTGCGCGCATGCTCGAAGAGGGGCTCTGCCGCCTGGTCGCCCGCGGTCTGCCGGACGACGAATTCTGGGAGGCCTTCGCAGGCCTCTACCACCGCCTCGCCGGCGACCTCGCGGGGACAGACCGCACCCGCCTCGCCTTTCACGCCGACTACGCCCTCGCCCGCATGGGCCTGCCGGTGTGGACGGTCATGGAACAGTCGTTGAAGGAAGCGGTCGTCGCCTCGCCGAGCGCCGGGCCCGACGGGCCCGTCGCCGCGGCCGCTTGACCTGGAGCGTTCGCCGCGCTCGGTCGACACGCCCAGCCTCCCCGCAATCCGGCCGCGGTAATGGAAGGCGCGGCCACCATGGAGTTGGTTCCCCGCGTCGAACGGCGCTGCCGCTACAGGCGCTAGGAACCGGACTCCAGCCACGCCCCCACTGTCATGATCAGGAACATGCTGCCGTAGATCAGCGTGGAGAACGCCGCGGCTGCCAGCCACCGTCGCCGCAGATGCGGCAGCCGGCCGGTCCAGGCCTGCTGCTCCTCCGCCGTGGGCGCCCGCGTCCGATAGGGGTTCTCGCCCTCCCACTGCATCGCTTCACGCAGCTCGGGCGGGTACTCCGGCCGGGGGGCGGTGCGCTGCACCCACAGCGCACAGCGTTCGGTCCAGTAGCTCACTCCGCCCCAGAACCAGGTGTAGATCTTGTTGAATACGCCTGGCTTCAGCCGATGATGTTCATCGACCATATCCTGCAGCAGCAAACGATCCATGCGGGCATGGTCGGCACGCGCGTCCTGCAGCGGCGGCATCGGGTCGATCGGCGGCAGCGCGTCGGGGGTACCGTCCATATAGGTGCGAATGAACTCCCACACCTGCTCCGGGCGCTCGGCCGGGAACAACGGCGGCGCAGGATTGACCTGATCGGCGATCCGCCGGGTGCCCGGGACCAGCTTCGCCAGTCCCAGCACGAAGAACGTCGCCGACCCGGCCGTGGTGACGATGGCCGAGCGGAAGACCGCCGGATGCAATTCGTCGTAGTCGAGCACCATCCATCCGCGCTTGCGGTCAACCCA
>NZ_JARXRM010000038.1 GCF_029887875.1 Luteimonas endophytica | reverse complement strand
GCCGCCCGCGGCTATTGCCGGTGCTCGTGCTGCCGCTTGAGCGTCACCGTGATGCACGGGACCAGCTGCTTGCGGCGCTCGTGGTAGTCGTGCAATGCCGACCGCAGGCTGGGGAGATCGCGCTGCTGCCAATGCCGGTTCAGCGCGGCGAGCTCCTCGAATGCATCATCGACCAGGCCCGGCTTGGCCCGTCGGATCGGCGCGAGCTGATCGTTCGTACGCCTCACGGCCGGGTAGAGAAAGGTGTGACCAGTAGCATGGGCGATGGCGTCGAACAGTTGCCAGGTCGCCTCGACCAGGTCGCCGTCGTTCGAGGGGAGCTGGGGTTGTCTGACGCCACCCGGGGCCCTGGCGGCGATCCCGACATCGCACGCCATCAGCAGCAGGCGCTGCATCCAGTCATAGGCATCGCGCAGTTCGATCTCGACCGGTAGCGGAAGGTATACGCCGCCCCGGGCGTGGTGCTCGAGCAGGCCTTCGCCGACGAGGCGCTCCAGCGCGAGGCGCGCCGGCATGAGGCTGGTGCTGAACTCGGCGGCCAGCGAGGCCGGATCGATCCGGTCGCCGGGCAGGTAGCGCCCTGATCGCAGTGCCCGCCGGATCTGGTCCTGCAGCTGCACGCTCTTGGTGTGGAATGCGCTCATGGCGGAACTCCATATCCGCGAATGGCCGTGTTCCAACTTGATGTCTTTGCTGATTCGATGCTGGGACACAGGTCAATATTTCCGCATGCGGCTGGCCTGTCGGACCTGGATGACACCGGAGGCACACGCCGGCCGCGAAATGCTGATGACCCGCAAGGACGCGGTGCGGGCGGGCAGGGGCGAACCCGGCATCGTCCCCGGCAGCATGGGCGCGAAGAGCTTCATCGGCCGCGGCCTGGGCAAGGGCGAAGACTCCACAGCTGCAGCCACGGCGCCGGCCGGGCGATGAGCCGCACCGCGGCCCGCAACAGCATCACCGATATGTACCTGGAGCCGGCCACGCTTGCCGTGGCGCCAACGCGGGAGAGCGCCAGAAATGCCGCCCATTTTTCTGTGTCGTGAGCGGATACCTCGGACGTCAACCACGTGGAGACGACGAGTAACCCGGAACCATGCGCGAACCATCCATAGAAGGCGTGCGCGCTTAGGCGAAGGGCATTCAGCGTCACGGACTGGGGGAAATAGCCCCGTCACGTGTCCTATCTAAATACGCCGGATAATCAGTGAGTTGGCCAATGTCTCACCGCGAAGGAATCAGTTGCGTCGACGTATCTGCGCGTCGTAGGGTTCAGGCATTGACGCTATGCCATGATGTCCAAGCCATCCTCCAAACACGACGCATTCAGCCGCTTTTTTTCAGAGACTTACCAGTCCCTGCGACGGTATGCGCTGCGGCTGACGGGATCCCCGTGTGCTGCCGAGGATATTGTGCAAGAGGCGTACGTCCGGACTTATCAGCAAGGCGAGAGGGTTGAACGTCCTCAGGCGTTCTTATTCGTGACAGTGCGCAATCTCGCATACAACCAGAGCAGGCAGGCGCGCGTGGCTCCGACCGACCTGGTGGGGGATATCGACGACGTCGGGGTCTATCACGATGGGGGGCGTTCGCCCGAAGACGGACTGATCGCCGGCGAGGAAGCACGGCTATTGCAGCAGGCGGTCGCAAGGCTGTCGCCGCAGTGCCGCGCCGTGTTCACCATGAAGCTGTTCCAGGGCTACTCCTACAAGCAGATCGCCAAAGAGCTCGGCATTTCGACCAAGACGGTGGAGAAGCACATCTCCAAAGCGCTCAGGGAAACGCACGCCTACATGCATCGGCAGTACGGCCTCGTCGACAAGGAGTCAGCGAGCGATGAATGAAGTTCACCGTCTACCCAGCGTGCAACGCGCTCGACGGGAGGCAAGCGAGTGGATTGCGCGCTTGCAGTCGGACGATGTCACCCAGCAAGAGCGTGAGCAGTTCGAAGCCTGGCGCTCGGCCCATCCGCGTCACGTGGTGGCATACGACGACCTGATGTCGACGTGGCAGCGGTTCGCATCGGCGGGCCGAACGGTGCGCGCGGTGTCGTTCGGCAACGCGATGCAGGAAGCTTCACGCGTGAAACATGGACGCTGGCGTGCGCTCGCCGCAGCCGCCGTGACCGCAGTCCTGGCCATTGGGTGCGGGTGGTGGTGGCAATTGCAGCAGGGCACAGCGTTCGAAACCGGTATCGGCGAGCACGCGTCAATCGCGCTTCCCGACGGATCGCGGCTTGAGCTCAATAGCGCCAGCAAGATCCGGGTGGACTTCACCGAGGGCGCGCGAATTATCCGGTTGCTCGAGGGCGAAGCATTCTTCACGGTCGCGCACGCACCGGAGCGGCCATTCTGGGTCGTTGCCGACCGCACTTGGGTCCGTGCGGTGGGCACAGCGTTCAATGTCCATCGACGCAACGATGGCGTGCGCGTCACCGTCAGCGAGGGTCGCGTCAAGGTCGGTTCGGTGTCCACGCGCCAGACGCCATCAGATACAGCAATGGATCAAGTTCCGGTGTCACTGCTTGGTGTTGGGCAGCAGGCCGACCTTAGAATCGCAGGCACCAGCGTGCGGGCGCTGCCCATGCCCCAGGTCGAGCGGGAGATCTCGTGGCGCGGTGGCACGGTGTACTTCGACGACCGGCCGCTGCAGGAGGTCGTCGCGGAGATCGGGCGCTACACGCCCTTACAGATCGAAGTCGGTGCGGGCGCCCACGACCTGAAGATCGGCGGGACGTTCCAGACCAATCCGCAAGGCGCCGAAGCACTGCTGACGATGCTGGAAGATGGATTGGAGCTGGACGTGCAGCGCGAGGGCGGCCGGGTGCACGTTGATTCCAGGCAGTGACGAGTAGAAGAGCTTTCATAGATCCAACTAGGACAGGTATCGCAAGTCGTATGGGGGGATTGTCATCCTCGGGGTTCGTAGTCCATGGGGCGGCCATCGCGCCGTGGACGATCAATACCGGGGAAGTCGACGATGAAACAGCTGTACGTACGTAACACCACGTTGTTTCGTGCTATCGGCAAAGCGTTACGACCCGGCGTGCTTGCCCTGTCGATTGGCCTCACGGCGTCCGCCGTAGCGCTAGCGCAGCAAGTCGATGTCGCGAACTTCGATATCGAAGAGCAGCCGATGTCCGCAGCGTTGAAGGCATTTGCCGAGCAAGCGGGTATGCAGTTGCTCTATCGCCAGGAATCTGTGAGTGGGCTGACGGTACGGCCGATCAAAGGACAACTCGACAAACGCCAAGCACTGCAGCAAATGCTTGGAAACACAGATCTCGAGGTCGTCTACAGCGCGGACAATGCAGCCACAATCCGTCCCCGAGGAAGAGAGTCCGCGCCGCAGGAGGGCAACACAAGCGGCGAAGCCCGATCAACCAGTCCAGCAGGCCAATCCGCGGATCGCATGCAGTGGCCGAAGAGTGAAGCGCCCTCTGGGGATCGAAGCACGCGGGACATGGATACGGTTACCGTCACCGGCACCCGCATCCGCGGCGGCACCTCGCCCTCGCCGGTGATCACCATCGGCAGCGAGCACATCCGCGAGGAAGGCTTTGGCGACCTGGGTGAAGTGATCCGCAGCGTGCCGCAGAACTTCAGCGGCGGCCAGAACCCCGGGGTGCTGGGCGCCACGGGCTCCGGCAATGCGTCCAACCAGAACGTCACCGGGGGATCGAGCCTGAACCTGCGCGGGGCGGGGCCGGACGCCACGCTCACCCTGCTCAACGGCAGGCGCCGATCCTACGGTGGTATCTACGATTCGGTCGACATCAGTGCCATCCCGCTGGACGCCGTGGAGCGCGTGGAGATCGTGGCCGATGGCGCATCCGCCATCTACGGGTCCGATGCGGTCGCCGGGGTGGGCAATGTCATCCTTCGGCGGGACTTCGATGGCGTGCTGCTGCGCACCCGCTATGGCGCCGCGACGGATGGCGGCCTGGGCACGCGTGAATACAGCGGCACTGCCGGGGCCGTGTGGGACGGCGGCGGCCTGATCGCCTCGGCGCAGCGGGTGGCGACCGATCCGGTGGACGTCAGCCAGCGCCGCTACACCGAAGCGATGGCCGGGCCGCACACGCTGTTCCCGGGCAACACCCTGGAAGTGGGGCTGCTCAGCGCCCATCATGAGGTGGGGAATGGCACCGAATTGCGCGTGGACGTGCTGAGGAGTGCGCGTGAGCAGGTGTACTACCAGCGCCACCCGACCCTCTGGTACGACAACCGGTTCAAGAACACGACGCTGACGCTGTCGCCGACGGTGGAGGTCCCGTTGCCCGGCGGCTGGGCGCTCACGACAGGCGGCGCGTGGAGCAAGGACGAAAACCACCAAGAGATCTGGGCGGTCACGGCCTCATCGGGCGCTTCCACGCTCAGGCGCACCGCCTGCAACTGCAACGAAGGCCGGATGTACGAGGTGGGCGCGGAGGGGCCGCTGTTCGCCACGGCCGGCGGGGAGGCGCGCCTGGCGGTCGGGGTGGGGTACCGCACCAACCGCTTCCGCAACCAGTTCTATGCGGAGGGCATCGCGTATGGCGGTGACGAGGCCAGCCGCTTCGGCTACGCCGAGCTGAGCCTGCCCCTGGGCGGCGCGCCCGTGGCCGGGTCGCAAGGCGAGCGCCTGTTGCTCACGGCCGCGCTCCGCGGCGAGGACTACGACAACTTCGGCAGCGTGGTCACGCCCAAGGCCGGCGTGGTCTACCGGCCCAGTGCCAGCTGGACCACCAAGGCCTCCTGGGGCCGGTCGTTCAAGGCGCCGATGCTCAGCCGCCGCTTCGGCAGCAGCTTCGTCTACCTGGTGCCCGCGGCGCTGGCCGGCGGGGTGGGGTACCCCAGCGATGCCACCTTGCTGATCACCTGGGGCGCCAATCCGGACCTGCAGCCGGAGCGTGCGCGCACCGCGACCGCCTCGCTGGCCTTCCATCCGCAGGCCCTGCCGGGGCTGGAGATGGAACTGACGCTGTTCGACATCGAGTACTACGACCGCGTGGTGGCGCCGCTCGCGGTGATCAGCCAGATCCTCACCAACCCGGCCTTTGCCGACTTCATCGAGTTTTCGCCCAGCGCGGAGCAGCAGGCCGCGCTGCTGGCGCGGTACGTGCGTGACATCGAGAACATCAGCGGCGCGCCGTACAACCCGGACAACGTGGCCGCCATCGCCTACAACCACAACACCAACGCGCTGCGGCAGCGGCTCCGGGGCGTGGACCTGTCCGGTTCGTACCGTTTCGACTTGGGGCCGGGGCGGCTGACGCTGCGGGGCTCGGCAAGCCTGCTCGACAGCACGCAGCAGAACACGCCCGGCCAGGAAGAGCTGGACTTGTCCGGCACGATCTTCCATCCGGCCCGGCTCAACGGCAGGTTCGGCGGGGTATGGGCCGCAGGTGGAATCACGGCATCCGTCTTCGCCAACTACACCAGCGGCGTGACAGACCACCTTGCGGGGCGCAAGGGCGGGTCGTTCACGACCTTCGATGCCACCGTGCGTTACGCCACCAACGATGGCAGGGGCGCATGGGACGGGTGGGAGTTCGCGCTGAGCGGCCAGAACCTGCTGGACCGCGCACCCCCGCTGTACGTGCCCTGGGCGGCCGCGGTGAATGACGTGCCGTTCGACTCGACCAACTATTCGGCCATGGGGCGCTTCCTGAGCGTTTCCATCGCCAGGCACTGGTGAGGGCGGGGCAATGGCCGTGACCGGTGGTCGGAGCACGGGCGCCTCGTGGCGCGCGCCTGGGAGAACGATTGTGTTGCTGGCGCTGTTGGCCGCGATCCACGGCATGGCGGGCGCCGCGCCGGTGTCGCCCAGGCAGTTGGTCGAAGTGGTGGACCTGGGCAACCCCGTGATCTCGCCGGACGGCAGCCGGGTGGCCTTCCGGCAGGAACAGGCGAACGTGGAGCGGAATACCTATGACACGGCGTGGTACGTCCAGGCCCTGGAGGGAAGCGAACCGGCCCGCCGGGTGGCCGACGGCGGCGTGCCGCTCCGCTCGCTTGCAACGGGCGTGGTGGAGTCCGCGCCCGCGACTTGGTCGCCGGATGGACGCTGGATCTACTACCGCGCACTGCTGGACGGGAAGATCGGCGTCTGGCGCGCGGCCACCGATGGCTCGGGGACGGAACCGGTGACGGCGGACGCCGCCGACGTCCGCGCCTTCGTGCTCAGCCACGATGGGAACACCCTGGACTACAGCGTAGGCGCGACCCGGGAACAGGTGCTCGATGCGGAGCGCGAGGAGCATGCCAGGGGCGTTCGCATCGACGGGACCACCTACATCGGCGCCGGCCTGTTCCGTTCCGGACAGAGCGGTGGGCGGCCCGTGACCCAGCGGCTCGCCGGCGGATGGTTCACGCCCGGGCCGCTGCTGTCCGGACTGCCGGACCGATGGAAGCGCGTGGACGTGGACGCGCGGGGCGCGGACGCGGTCGCCACCTCCCCGCCCGCTGCGAATAAGGCGGGTGCGGAAGACGGCTCCGCAGCCTTCAAGCGGGTGACGCATCCCGTGGATGGCCGCGTCGCCAGGCTGACACGCGTGGGCGACGCAGGGGATCGTCGGCAAAAGCCGTATGTGGAGCTGTCAGTGGCCAGTTCGGCCGCTCGTGCGCCCGCCATCACGTGCTCGGCGGACCCGTGCACCGGCCGGGACATCACCGACATCCAGTGGCAGCCGGACAGCGACGCCATCGTGTTCACCGTGACCGATCATCGCGAGGGCAGGGCGCAATCGATCTTCCGTTGGGACGTGGAGACCGGGGCCGTGACCCCGCTGGTGCGCAGCCGTGGCCTGCTGCGTGGCAGTAGCCGGCGGGTGTTCGATATTCCGTGCGCGCTGTCTTCCCGGACGATGGTCTGCGTGACGGCCGAAGCGGACCGGCCGCCCAGGCTGGAGGCCATCGAGCTTCGCGATGGGCGCCAGCGGGTGCTGTACGAGCCGAACCTCGGACTGGCACGACAGATCGCGGCCTCGGCTCCCGCGAAACTGGTGAGGTGGACCGACGAGCGTGGGGACGAGTTCAGCGGCTGGCTCTTCAGCGCCACCGTGAAGCAGGGCGCGCCACCGCCACCGCTGTTCGTCAACTACTACAGCTGCTACGGATTCCTGCGGGGAGGCCTGGGCGACGAGTGGCCGTTGACGACGATGGCGGCGCACGGAATCTCCGCGCTGTGCATCAACTCCAACCCGTCCTATGTGGATGGCGTCGAGAGCCACGCGCAAGGCACGCGTGCGGTGGAGAGCGTTGTCCGTCATCTGGCCGCGCAGGGCGCGGTCGATCCCGGGAGGGTCGGCATGGGCGGGCTGAGCTATGGCAGCGAGGTGACGATGTGGACACTGATGCACTCCAACGTGCTGTCGGCCGCCTCCGTCAGCACGCCGACCATCTCGCCCAACTGGTATCTGTTCAACAGCCTGCGCGAGGGATTCGCGGAGTCGGTGATGGAGCGCTGGCAGGTGGGGTCGCTTGAAGACACGCCGGAACGGTGGCGCACCATGTCGCCCGTCTTCAACCGGCACCGGATCGATGCGCCGGTGCTCTTCCAGATGTCAGAGCAGGAATACCTGCTGGCGCTCGAGTACGCGCTGCCGATGCTGCAGGAACGCAAGGCCGACATCTACGTGTTCGCGGATGAGCCGCATATCAAGTTCTGGCCGAAGCACCAGCTGGCGGTCTACGAACGCAACCTGGCCTGGTTCCGCTTCTGGCTGCAGGAATACGAGAGCCCGGGGCGGTACGACCAGGATCAGTACGCGGTCTGGCGATCGATGCGGGCGGGTGGGCGGAGCCCTGCAGGTAGTCCGGAGGAGCCGCGCCCCGTGCCTTGATGGCGAACCCAGTTCTCGACCATGCAGAGGTCGAAGATCCGCAGGAAGGAGACATCCTTTGGCGGGACATCGGAGCTCATGAACGCGCGCAGCGCGGCGACATCCAGCAGGTTCCGCGAGGCGAGCTGTCCGTCTTCGAGGAAGCGCAGCATGCCCGTTCGGTAGCGCGCGTAGAGCAGGCCGGCGAACGGAACATAGGAGCCCTTGCTCCTCCGGTTGAGGATCAGTGGAGGCAACTTGTTCGCGAAGGCGGCGCGGGCGATGGCGCGATTCCGGCCGTCAGCCACCCACATCCAGGTCGGAACGCGTAGGCATGCTTCGACCACGGGCTGCGACAGCAGCGGGAAGCGCACAGGACGAAACCGGTTCCGGGCGGTGCCGTCCGGGTAGCACTGCGTGCCGGCAAGGGCTGTGAGCCACTCCCGGTCGCCGATCCTTGCATCGCGTGGTGCCTCCAGCCACGGGTGTGGCATTGGCTCTGTCAGCCTTGCGTCCTGGCCGAGAAAGGCCAGGTTTGCGGGCCTGCTCGGCTTGGGGCCGCGGAGCAGCTTCCTGGCGGTGAGTCCGATGGCCCTCGGCAAGGTGCAGCCATGCAGGGCGGAGATGTCTTGGACAGCGGAGAAGCCGGCACTCGGACCGGCGTACCGGAAAGCGTCTGCGGCTGGAGACGCGTTGCCCAGGAAGCAGAAGACGGTATCGCCGCCGGCCCCGGACATGAAGCTGCGTGCGCCATGGTGCTCGGCTGCCGCGGTGAGGGCCGCATCGACCCTTTCCTGCACCGGCGTCATCCCGGGCATGACGGCGCCAGCCGGCGGAGGAAAGTCCAGGTTCAGGCCGTCGGCGCCGATGTGCAGCGTATGCAGGGCTTCCCCGAGGAGAGTAGCCACGTGTCGGGCATAGGGGCGCTCGTCCGTACCGGACAGGGGGGTGGTCAACGTGCAACAGGCAACCTTCGCCTCGGAGTCGCGCAGGCACGCGCCCACGATCGACGAATCGAGCCCGCCCGACAGCTCCAGCAGCACGGAACGATCGAGATCGGCCCAGGCTGACACGGCCGTTGTGACCGCCTCCCGAACGCTGGTGGCGGCGTCGGCGGGGCAGTGGTGACGCTCTGCGGGCCTCACGAAGTCCCACGGCGACCAGACCGCCTCCTCCGCCACGCCACGCCCGGTCATCCGCATCATGCAGCCGGGCAAGAGCTCGCGGATGCCGCGCAGTGCCGTTCGCGCGCTCCGCCAGTGCGGGAACACCAGTGAATGGGTGACCGCGTCCCAGTCGACTCGTCGCTCGCAAAGACCGAGCGCTTCGGCGATGGAGACATTGGACGCCACGAATCCGCGACGTCCGTCGATCGAGTAGATGCACGGAGCCCCGCCTGACGGGTCTCGCAGGATCCTGGCCGGTTCGTCGGCGTGGCGACCGCCGAGGATCGCGATGTACTCGCCCCAGTAGCGCGCGAGCAGTAGCTGTTCCGGATTGGGGTGGAGATCGGTAGGAGGCCGCGCGCTGCTGGAGGTGTCGCCAGCCCTGGGAAACACCTGGCCGACGATCAGGCCCACACCCGGTAGTGCAAGGGAAGGTGTTTCCTTACCTACGTAGAGCTTCAACCCGCTGAGGGACAGCCTGCACTCCATGCCACAAGCGACCAGCTGGGCATGGAGAGTCTTGGAGTCCGGCGACGCCTGGTCCGTGAAGCTGTCCAGGAGGACAAGGTAGCGGTACGGCATCACACCACCAGGATCGGCGTATGCATGCGGGCGTACGAGACCGTTTCGTTCAACACCAGGTCGCCGGATTGGAGCCATGCGTGTGCGGCGAACGGGGCCGGACTCACGCCAAAGACAATGCTTGCGGTGAGTCGCCGCCTAGCCAGGAACGTCCGAAGGGCGAGCGTGTCCAGGAGACAAGATGGCTTGGCCGGCACGAAGCGCCGCGCGGCCGCGTAGTCATGGGCCGCATCGATCAAGCGTTTGTCATCGGCTGTTGTGTTTCCGAACGTCAGGGGTTCGGCAGCGCGACGCGGCGGCAACCGGTAGCGGTCGATGACCGTAGCGATGTTCTCGGTCGCCAGGCGGCGCTTCGTGGAAAGTACGATCCAGGCCACCTCGATGACGACTGCGGCGCGTATCTGTCCAGGAGAGGCTGGTTCCTCAGTCGCGCTGCGGGCAGGCGGTGGAACGGAGCAATCAACCGCGAGCTGGCGCTCGCACGCGGCGTTGGGTAGCAGGTCGAGGGCTGCCAGCCTCTGCCGATCCACCTGCTGCGTTTCATGCCCTGCCGCATGGGCGAGAAAGATGGACTCGAGATCCCTTGCAAGCAGGAAGTAGGAGTCTCTTTCCAGATCCATGAGGACGACGCGACCGCCCGCCTGGCAGTAGTAGAGATGCTCGCGTAAACAAACGGCCATTTCCGTCTTGACGAATGAGGGCGCGCAGGGCGCGCCCTCTTTCACTCACTCGTCCGCGATCCCGATGAGCGGGTTCTCGCCTTCGGTGAGGAACTCGCGGCCCGGCCCGATTCCCTTCGTCTCGGTGCTGACGGCGCCGAGATCGATGAGGCCGTCCTGGGCTTCCGGACGCGCGTTGTTGTCGCTTCTGTTGTTCATCTCCATCTCCTGCTGATTGCGTCATGGGGCTCCATGACGGCTTCAGCGTAGGAGGCGGATTTCCTGATCTTCAAATGATCTTTTGCTGATCATTGCTTGATCATCTGCAACTGTGACGCCGGTTGCGGATACGCCGGGCGGGCATGCCGCCCGCGGCTATTGCCGGTGCTCGTGCTGCCGCTTGAGCGTCACCGTGATGCACGGGACCAGCTGCTTGCGGCGCTCGTGGTAGTCGTGCAATGCCGACCGCAGGCTGGGGAGATCGCGCTGCTGCCAATGCCGGTTCAGCGCGGCGAGCTCCTCGAATGCATCATCGACCAGGCCCGGCTTGGCCCGTCGGATCGGCGCGAGCTGATCGTTCGTACGCCTCACGGCCGGGTAGAGAAAGGTGTGACCAGTAGCATGGGCGATGGCGTCGAACAGTTGCCAGGTCGCCTCGACCAGGTCGCCGTCGTTCGAGGGGAGCTGGGGTTGTCTGACGCCACCCGGGGCCCTGGCGGCGATCCCGACATCGCACGCCATCAGCAGCAGGCGCTGCATCCAGTCATAGGCATCGCGCAGTTCGATCTCGACCGGTAGCGGAAGGTATACGCCGCCCCGGGCGTGGTGCTCGAGCAGGCCTTCGCCGACGAGGCGCTCCAGCGCGAGGCGCGCCGGCATGAGGCTGGTGCTGAACTCGGCGGCCAGCGAGGCCGGATCGATCCGGTCGCCGGGCAGGTAGCGCCCTGATCGCAGTGCCCGCCGGATCTGGTCCTGCAGCTGCACGCTCTTGGTGTGGAATGCGCTCATGGCGGAACTCCATATCCGCGAATGGCCGTGTT
>NZ_JARXRM010000037.1 GCF_029887875.1 Luteimonas endophytica | reverse complement strand
GTCCGGCTGCAGCGCCTCGGACGGCGACTGCGCCGTGGTGCCCTCGGTCACCGGCCGGTCGTAGCTGCGCGTGCGCAGCTTGAACACCAGGCCTTTGTCCGAGACGCAGGCGCCCGCGCCGCAGTCCATGGGGGCCTGTGCATCGCCGTCCCCGTCGCCAGGGGCCGGCTGGTGCAGCCAGGCTTCGTCGGCGGCGCCGGCCGCGGCATCGCCGCGGGCCTGCGCGGTGGCCGGTGCGGCCGGCAGATCCTGCGCCAGCGCCGGCGCGGCCATGCCCGCCAGAATGCCGAGCAGGGCGGTATCGAGCAGCTTCATCTTCATGATCCGGCCCCCTGTCACTTGCGTTCCGGACCGACAGGAGCTGTCGGATCGTTGCTGGACTCCACGCGCACCTGCGCACGCGCCTGGGGACTCAATCGCTCGGCCAGCGCCTGATACACCGCCCGCGCCCGCCTCAGGCCGAGTTCGGCGTTGTAGGCGTGGCTGCCGCGCACGTCGGCATGCCCGACCACTGCGATCGCGCCACCGCCCATCGCCTCCAGGCGTGCCGCCACCCGTTCGAGCAGCGGCGCGAACTCGGGCCGGATCTGCGCCCGGTCGGTGTCGAACAGCACCGTGCCGAGCAACGCCCCGCCCTCGGTGACGCCCGCGACCAAGTCGTGCACATCGGTGTGCACGCTGACCGTCAGCGCCGACCGGTGTTCCGGAGCGACCTGCGCCAACAGGGCCTCGCGCATCGCGCTGGCACGGTCGAAGGCCAACGCCTGGCTGTCGCCGTTGGCAGTGATCACCACCTCGCCGCCGCCGTAGGCGTCGACATGCTCGGCCATCTTCGCGATTGCCGGCGCGTACTCGCTGCGGATCGCGGCGCTGCCCGGAGCGAAGATCACCTCGCCCAGGGTCAGCTCCACGGCCTCGGTGCCGCCGGGGATCGGCTCGGCCGGCAACTGCGCGCCGAAGTCGAAACGCACCGGCAGGCCGGGGGTGATCCGCCGCACCAGCGGGTTGTCGGTGGTCAGCGGCGTGCCGGGCGGCAGCGTCGACGGATCCAGCTTGAGGATGAAGTTGCGGTGGCCGCGGGTGCCGCCCTGCACGTCGGCCAAATGGTAGCGGCCGTACTGGTCGGTCTCGATCAGCAGTCCGTCCACCGAGGCGATCCGCACCCCGGGGATGCCGCGTTCGTCGATGCCGGCGTTGCCGATCACATAATCGACCACCACTCCGCCCTCGCCCTGGGCGATGCGCCGCTCCACCGTCGGCGCGGCGGCGTTCAAGCCCTTGGCGGCGGCGCCCGACTGGTCCACCGTGGTGGTGCCGGCCGCATCCATGCGTACCGTGACGCCTTCGTCGCTGGTGAGCACGAAGTCATCGGTGAAGGCCGCCTCGCGCAAGCGCTGACGGATCACCACCTGCGGCCCCGGGTCCGCCTCGGACTGGCGGGCGACGATCTCACCCACGGCGATGCCGGACAGCAGCGGGGCGCTGGCGTCGGCTACCGGTTCGGCGCCCGTGCCGCGATCGAGTGTGGTCGAGCCGGCAACGTAGGCGCCCGGCGCGAACCCGCCCTGCACCCGCACCCCGTTCAGCGCCGCGCTGTCCTGCCAACCGTCGCCGTCGCGGTCGTTGAACACCGTGCCGAAGATCAGGCTGTCGTCGAGCAGCGGATCGGCCTCGACCGACACCTGTGCGGTGGCCGTGTTGGAGATCGCGTCGCCGGCCGCGTCCTGGGCCTGCGCCGTGTTCACCTGGGTGCCGTGGCGCACGCCGGCGCCGACCCGCAGCAGGTAGACGATGGTCGCGCTCTCGCCCGCGGCGACGTCCAGCCCGCCGATCCGCAGCGGCGACTGGCTCGGTGCCAGGTCGAATACACCGTCGCCATCTTCGACCGCCATCGAGCCTTCCACGTAGCTGAAGCCCGCTGGCGGCGCGTCGATGACGGTCGCGCCGCGCACGTTCACCACGCCCACGTTTTCCACCGTCACCGTGTAGCGGACCAGATCGCCGATGTTGGCCGTGCGCACGCCCGCGGCCTTGGCGATCCGCAGTTCCGGCGCGTCGGCCAGCTTGTGCACCGTGCCGCACGGCTGGCATACCGCCTCGATGGTGCCGTCGTACTCACTGACCACCGCATTGGCCACCTCGCCCAGGGCATCGGCGTTGACCGTCGCTGGGTAGGTGAAGGTGTAGACCCCGGGCACCGTGCCGGCGTCCACCGTGCAGACGATCTGACCCGCGCCGTTGGCGCAGCCGGCCGGCAACGCGCCCACCGTCAGGCCCGCGCCCGGCGTATCGTGCAGCAACACCGGCATGGTGAGCGCGGCCTTCTCGATCGTCACCGACAGGGTGTACATCAGCGTGTCGCCGACCCCGACCTCTTCGCCGTCGTCCGGATCGGCGGCCTTGGCGATGGTGATCACTGGCTCGGCCAGCGGGTGTTCGGTGCTGCAATCGGTACACTCGGGCTCGTCCCCGCCGCTGCCGGTCGCGGTCACGACGTTGCCGATGTCGCCGACCGCATCCGGGGCCACCTGCGCCTGGTAGATGAAGGTGTGCACGCCGGGCAGCGCGCCGGCGGCCAGGGTGCACTCGAGCCCGGTGGCGACGACGCTGCAGTCCCCGCCTGCGGGGATCGCGATCGAGTCCGCCAGCAGGGTCTGCCCGGCGCTCAGGGTGTCGGACAGGAGCAGCGCTTCGGTGGTGGCGCCGCTTGCCACCGTCACCGTCACCGTGTAGGTGATGACGTCGCCGACGGCGACCTCGGTGCCGTCCTCCGGGTTGGAGGTCTTGTTCACCAGCACCTTCGAGATCACCGGGTTGGTGGTGGTGCAGGTTTCGCAGGCGCCGGTGCTCGTGGTCACGCTGTTGCTGACCTCGGTGGCCGCGTCGAGGTCCACCGTGGCGGTGTACTCGAACGTGTGCGTGCCGATCGCGGCGCCCGGGGCCAGGGTGCAGGTAATCACCTGGCCCGTGGCCGCGCAGCCGTCCGGCAGCGTGCCGACCGTCAGGCCGTCGCCCAGCGTATCGGTCATCACTTCCGGATCGACGGTGGCGGCGGTGGCCACGTCCACCGTGAGCGTATAGGTCAGCGTGTCGCCGGCCGAGACCTCGGTGCCGCTGGCCGGACCGACGCTCTTGTTGACGGTGATCCTGGGCGTGAGCGGATTGACCGTGGCGCAGGTTTCGCAGGTGCCCTTGGTCGGCTCGACGCTGTTCTCGACCTGCGTCTGCGCATCGGCATCGACCGTGGCGGTGTAGGCGAACGCGTAGGTGCCGATCGCCGAGCCGGTGGGCACCGTGCAGGTCACGACCTGGCCGGAGGCGGCGCAGCCGGCTGGTACCGTGCCGAGCGTGAGGCCGGCGCCGAGCGTGTCGGTCAGGATCTCGGCCTCGGTGGTCGCGGCATTGGCCACGACCGCGGTCAACGTGTAGGTCAGGGTGTCGCCGACCGACACCGCGGTGCCGCTGCCCACGTCGACGCTCTTGCCGACCGTGATCGTGGGGGTGAGCGGATTGACCGTGGTGCAGGTGCCGCAGACGCCGCTGCTCGGCTCGACGCTGTTCTCGACCTGGGTCCGAGCGGCCTCGTTCACCGTGGCGGTGTAGGTGAAGGTGTGCGTGCCGATGGCCGCGCCGGCGGCCAGGGTGCAGGTCACCACCTGGCCGGACGCGGTGCAGCCGGCCGGCATCGGGCCGAGCGTGAGGCCGGCGCCGAGCGTATCGATCAGGACCTCCGGATCGGTGCTCGTGGCGTTGGCCACCGTCGCGGTGATGGTGTAGGTCAGGATGTCGCCGACGGCGACCTCGGTGCCGTTGCCCACGTCGACGCTCTTGTTGATCGTCACCGTCGGATCGACCGGGTTGACGGTGCCGCAGGTCTGGCAGATGCCGTTGGTCGGCTCGACGTTGTTCTCGACCTGCGTCTGCGCATCGGCATCGACCGTGGCGGTGTAGGCGAACGTGTAGGTGCCGATCGCCGAACCGGTGGGCACCGTGCAGGTCACCACCTGGCCGGAGGCGACGCAGCCGGCCGGTACCGTGCCGAGCGTGAGGCCGGCGCCGAGCGTGTCGGTCATGACCTCGGCCTCGGTGGTCGCGGCATTGGCCACGACCGCGGTCAGCGTGTAGGTCAGGGTGTCGCCCACCGACACCGCGGTGCCGCTGCCCACGTCGACGCTCTTGTTGGTCGTGATCGTCGGGTCGAGGGGGTTGACCGTGGTGCAGGTCTCGCAGATGGCATTGGTCGGCACCACCTCGTTGCTCACCTCGGTCTCCGCATCGGCATCGACCGTCGCGGTGTAGGTGAACGTATAGGTGCCGATCGGCGAGCCGGCCGCCAGCGTGCAGGTGATCACCTGGCCCGCATTGGTGCAGCCGGCCGGCATCGGGCCGGCCGTGAGGCCGGCGCCGAGCGTGTCGGTCATGACCTCGGCCTCGGTGGTCGCGGCGTTGGCCACGACCGCGGTCAGCGTGTAGGTCAACGTGTCGCCGACCGCCACCGGGGTGCCGTTGCCCACGTCGACGCTCTTGCCGGTCCGGATGGTCGGGTCGACCGGCGTGATGATGCTGCAGACCTCGCAGATGCCGGTGCCGGGCTCGACATTGTTCTCGACCTGTGCGGTCGCGTCCTCGTTCACCGTGGCGGTGTAGACGAAGCTGTGCGTGCCGATCGCCGCGCCTGCGGCCAGCGTGCAGGTGATCACCTGGCCGGTCGCCATGCAGCCGGCCGGCAGGGTGCCCGCCGTCAGGCCGGTGCCCAGGGTGTCGGTCAGGATCTCGTCTGCGCTGGTGGCCGCATTGTCCACCCGCGCCGTCAGCGTGTAGGTCAGCGTGTCGCCGATCGCGACCGACGCGCCGGGAGCCACGTCGACGCTCTTGTTGACGACCACCGTCGGGTCGACCGGGTTGACGGTGGTGCAGGTGCCGCAGACACCGGTGCCGGGCTCGACGCTGTTCTCGACCTGCGCCTCCGCGTCTTCGTTCACCGTGGCGGTGTAGACGAAGGTGTGGGTGCCGATGGCCGCGCCGGCCGCCAGCGTGCAGGTGATCGCCTGGCCGGCATTGGTGCAGCCGGCCGGCATCGGGCCGGCAGCGAGGCCGGCGCCCAGGGTGTCGGACAGGAGCTCGTCCGCGGTGGTGACCGCGTTGGCCACCTCCACCGTCAGCGTGTAGGTCAGGGTGTCGCCGACCGACACCGGCGTGCCGCTGGCCGGGTCGACGCTCTTGTCGACGAGGATCGTCGGATCGACCGGGTTGACGGTGGTGCAGTCGCCGCAGGTGCCGGTGCTCGGCTCGACGTTGTTCTCGACCTGCGTGGTCGCGTCCTCGTTCACCGTGGCGGTGTAGACGAAGCTGTGGGTGCCGATCGCGGCGCCCGCGGCCAGGGTGCAGGTGACCACCTGGCCGGCATTGGTGCAGCCGGCCGGCATCGTGCCGACCGTGAGGCCGGTGCCCAGCGTGTCGGTCACGACCTCGGCCGCGGCGGTGACCGCGTTGGCCACCTCCACCGTCAGCGTGTAGGTCAGGGTGTCGCCGACCGACACCGCGGTGCCGTCGCCCACGTCGACGCTCTTGTTGACCAGCACCGTAGGATCGACCGGGTTGACCGTGGTGCAGGTCTCGCAGACGCCATTGGTGGGCACCACGCTGTTCTCGACCTGCGTCTGCGCATCGGCATCGACGGTGGCGGTGTAGGTGAAGGTGTGCGTGCCGATGGCCGCGCCGGCGGCCAGCGTGCAGGTCACCACCTGGCCCGAGGCCACGCAGCCGGCCGGCATCGTGCCCGCCGTCAGGCCGGCGCCGAGGGTGTCGGTCAGCACTTCGGCCTCGACCGTCGCCGAACCGACCACGTCCACGGTCAGCGTGTAGGTCAGCATGTCGCCCGGCGAGACGGCCGTGCCGCCGGCGGGGTCGACGCTCTTGTTGACCGTGATCACCGGCGTGACGTCGATGTCGTCGTCGGTGTTGTTGCCGGGATTGGGATCGGGCGAATCGGCCGGACTGGTCACGGTGGCCACGTTGACCAGGTCGCCGGTGAAGTCGCTCGGCACCGACAGGGTCAGGGTGAAGGTGACGGTGGCGCCGGCCGGCAGGTTGACCGGCACGCCGGCGATCGCGCCGCTGCCGCTGGCCACGCCGCAGACGCCGCCGCCGGTGCCGCTGCCGCAGGTCCAGCTGGCGGTGGCGATGCCCGCGGGCAGCGGATCGTCGACCGTGGCGTCGGCAACGCCGAACGGGCCGAGGTTGCTGACCACGATGGTGTAAACGACATCCTCGCCCGGCATGTAGGTGTCGCTGCCGTCGTCCTTGTCGATCGCCAGGTCGGCCGGGAACTCCACCGCCGTGGTGGGGCACTTGGCGCCGTCGCCCCCGCCCGTCGGGCCGTCGGAGATCAGCGTCGCCACGCCCGTCGTCAGATTGAACCGGTAGAACCCGCCGGTGGCATTGTCGCGGCCGAACACGCCGTTGCTGGCGCTGACCAGCGATCCGAAGACGCCGCTGGGTACGCCCGCCGGGCCGACCGTATTCACCGTCCCCGTGCCGGGATCGATGGAGTAGACGACGCCGTCGAGATGATTGTGCGTGTAGATGAGCCCGTTGTTCCAGGCGAAATCCGCGTTGGCGATCGCTTGGCTGAGCGCGATGTGCGTGGCCGTCCTGGTGGACAGGTCCACGCGCCACATCTCGCTCGTCGATCCGTTGCTCTTGACGTAGTAGAAGCCGTCCGCGCCGATCACGCCTGTGGCGATGCCGGCCCCGGCGTTGATTCCCCCGCCGGTGATTGGGCCCGCATCCAGCACGACGCCATCGCTGCCGATCCGCAGGAGGCGGTACGTGCTCGTACCGGCATCCCATCGCGTCGCGTAGATGTAGTTGCTGTTGAGGTCGTAGCCCATGGCGTTGTAGCCAGTGGCATCCGGCGAGCCGATCGGGGGATACGTGAGCGGGTTGGTGCTGGTATCGGCACGGACCAGTTGCGTCGGTGCACCGACTCCCAGGTAGATGGTGGCGTCGCACGAACCGAAGTTCGGCTGCACCGGATGCTGGGTGGTGCAGGTGCCGCAGGTCGGGCCGTCGCCGCCGGTGGGCACGACCGTATTGCTCACCGTGCCGGTGGCACCCAGGCCGACGACGGCGGTATAGGTGAGCGCATAGGTGCCCGCCGGCGTGCCCGCCGGCAGGGTGCAGACCAGCTCGCCGCTGCAGCTGAAGCTGCCTGGGTCGGTGACGGCGCCGATGGCCAGCCCGGCGCTCAGCGTGTCGGTGAGCGTGACGACGTCCGAGGTGGGACCGCCGGCGACGGTCGTGGTCACCGTATAGGTGAGGGTGTCGCCGATGCCGAGCATCGTGCCCGGCACCGGGCTGGAGGTCTTCTCCACCGTGACCACGGCCGGCTCGAGGGTGTCGGTGTCGTCGTCGGTGTTGTTGGCGAGGTTCGGATCGGGCGAGCCTTCCGGCGGGCTGGTCACCGTGGCCACGTTGACCAGGTCGCCGGTGAAGTCACTCGGCACCGACAGGGTCAGGGTGAAGGTGACGGTGGCGCCGGCCGGCAGGTTGACCGGCACGTCGGCGATCGCGCCGCTGCCGCTGGCGACGCCGCAGGTGCCACCGTCGGTACCGCTGCCGCAGGTCCAGCTGGCGGTGGTGATGCCGGCCGGCAGCGGATCGTCGACGGTCGCGCCCTGCACGCCGAACGGGCCGAGGTTGCTGGCTACGATGGTGTAGACCACGTCTTCGCCCGACACGTAGGTCTCGCTGCCGTCGTCCTTGTCGAGCGCCAGGTCGGCCGGAAACTCCATGGGCGTGGTGGCGCACTTGGCGCCGTCGTTCTGGGCGGAAGCGGGCGAGCTGGAGATCAGTGTCGCCGCGCCGGTGATCAAGTCGAAGCGGTAGAAACCGCCGGTGTTGTGGCTTCCATAGACCCCGTTGCTGGCACCGAACATCGCGCCGAAACTCCCGGCGACGCCGGCCGGTCCGATCGGGCTCGTGGCGCCGGAAGTCGGATCGATCGCGTGAAGCGTATTGCCGCTGACGCCGTAGAGCGCCCCGTCGTGCCAGGCGAGGTCGGACACCCCCACCGCCACGCTCAAGGTCACCGGCGTTGCAATCAGCGTTGCCAGATCGATCCGATAGAGCTGGTTGCTGCTGGCTTCGTTGGGGTGGACATAGTAGAAGCCGTCGGGCGCGATTTCGCCCGCGTTGTAACCAGCCGCGGTGGCCGGCAGTCCCGCAACCACGCCCACCTCGTTCGGGATGCCATCGCTGCCGATCCTGAGCAAGAGGTTGGTCGCGGCGGGCGAATGACCCAACGCATAGAGATAGTTGTCTTGGGGGTTGAACGCCGAGGAGTTGTAGCGATAGGTCCCCGTGCCGATCAGGGGATAGGTGAATGGATTCGTCGACGTATCGACGCCATAGAGCGTGGTCGGCGTCGTGCCATCCGGCCCCTGCGTCAGATACATGTCAGAACTGCAGCTGCCGAACGGCGGCGGCAACGCTGTGACCGAGACGAGGGCGTCATCGCTGTCGTTGGCGGGGTTCGCGTCGGTCGCGCCGTCGGGCGGGGAGATCGTGGCGGTGTTGGTGACCGTCGACTGCGCCAGGGCTTGCATGCCGGCGAAGGCGGACGCCACCAGGACCAACGACAGGAGGCTCGAACGACAGAACGCGGCTGCCTTGCGCTGAAACGTGACGGTCACGAATGTTCCCCTTGACTACTGATGGAGCGACCGCTTGCGCAGTGCGCTGCGCACGGTGTTCCTTTGCCCGGCATCCCCATGCAATGCCGCGCTGGCCCTGGAAGCGGCCAAACCGGCTCGCCGGTACGTGAGCGGTACCTGGCGATCTGCGCGGGCAATCTAGTGCCGGGATTCGCGACCGATCACGCACCGAAAATCAGCCGACCTCACGCCTGGTGAGTTTTGGCGGGCGGCCCCCCTGCCTGCACGATCGCGGCGACGCCATCGCCCTGGAGCTGCGCGCGTGCCGCAACCCGCACTTTCGCCCTGGCGTCGCCTCCCGTGACCACGGCCGGTCGCCGGAAAAGCCGCGACGACGTCAACTTGGGCTGTGCGGGGGACGGCCGGACGGGCGCGTCGCTCCGGATGCGTCACCCACGCCGCGCAGGCGGCCGCAGGTGAAAAAGCGGACCGGGCGCACGTTCTGCTGAAGTGATCTGCCAACCGCGCGATCTGCAACCGCGGTCACAACCAAAACCGTGACGCCTCTGCCCGGCGGCTGCAGCGGCCGCCGGGCGAGGGGCCGGCGTGCGCGATGCGAGTTCGTCGTCCGGCGCACGCGCGACTGCATCCGCGCGCACCGTCGACACGAGCATGGGAGGCCCGGACGACCGCACCACGTGTGCCGGTGCGGGGCGGCGGCCCCTGGGCCCGCCTGATTGCAGCCGGCGGGGGCGCAGCGCGCCGAGCCGCCCGACCGCGACCCGGCAATCCGCCTACCAGGTCAACACGTAGCCGATCCCGCGTATGGCCCGCAGCGGGAGTTCCTCCTGCGCCGCCTGCTGGCACTTCTTGCGCAGCCGATAGATCAGCATCTCCAGGCGGTGCGGGTCGAAGTCGTGCACGTTGTCGGCCAGGTTGGCGATCAGCGCTTCGCGCCTGGCGGGCACGCCTCGCTTCCCCGCGAGCAGCTTCATCACCTGGCGCTCGGCCAGGGTCAGCGAGATTTCCACGCCATTGGGCGCGGTGATTCGCCAACCGCCCTCGCCGAGCCTCCACTTGCCGCGGACCGGGCCGGCGGAGGGAGCCACGCGACGGGCCAGGTTGAGCAACGTCGTGACCACCACCTCCATGCTCGTCGGCTTGGCCAGGTAGGCATCGACGCCCGCCTGCAACCCGCGCAGGCGGTCGCTGGCCGAAACCTGGCCGGTCAGCATCACGATACCGACCGTCTGCGAGAGACCGCGCAGGTGGGCGGCGATGCTGAAGCCGTCCTCGTCCGGCAACCCGGCATCGAGCAGCACCAGGCCGTAGTGGTGGGAGGTCATTGCCCGGTACAGCTCCAGCGCACTGCCCATGCCATCGGCCTGGAACCCCGAGTGCGCCAGCACCGGCACGAGTACGCCGTCCCTGAACTCGTGGTCGTCCTCGACCACCGCCAATCTGGGCAATTGCACGCTCGCCCGCGACACCGCTGAATTCATCCGAATGCACCAAAGGTCCCGCCGACGCGACCGCTGGAGGTGTCGCGCGCCAGGCCCGCACAGGCGACCGTACGCTCGCCGCCATCGCCGTGGCGGTCGGGCATCGGACAGTGAAGTTGTGTTCCCCGAAATGCGCCAGGGGCGCCTATTCAGGCTAACAAACTCACCGGCGGCCGGGACAGGAAGTGCGTCCACATCGGTGTGTGCTCGGTGTAGCGCTTTTGCAAGTCGGGGCGCTTCCGAGATGGCATCCGCGAGCGCGACGCCAGCTGGTGCTTGGCTGCGCGGTACGGACGCCGCCCAGCCGCGCGTTGCTTCGACGCGCGAACTGTAGGAGGACCGGCCGGCGCGCGGTCGCCGCCAGCTGCCGGCGGCCCCCTTGGCTACGGCCGTCGCATCGCCAGTTCCGGCCTCGGCATCACCGGCTCCGGCGAGGCGATTTCGCACCGGGCGCCCGCAGCGGTCCTTGGTCTGGCGCATTGCGCGCTCAGTTGCCGGTGGCGGTCACCGTGCAGGTGAGCTCGAGGGTCACGCTGCCGCCGTTGGGCAGGGTCGGGATCGCCAGCCCGGCCACGAGCTGCGCCGGTGTGGGCGCGGCCGGGCATGCTGCGCCGCCGGCGGCCGAGCAGGCCAGCGCGGTGCATTCGAGGCTGTCGGGCACGCCGGGGTCGGTGACCACCGCGCCGTCCGCGGCGCTTGGCCCGTTGTTGGTCACCACCATCTGGTAGACGGTCTCGTCCCCCGAGGTCACCGCGTCCTCCCCGGTCTTGACGATGGACAGGTCCGCGATAGGCGCCACGGTGACCGTCGCGCTGCTCTCGCCGTCGAACGGTTCGTCGAGCGTCTGCGAGATGTAGTCGATCCGCGCGGTGTTGACGATGTCGGTTTCCGCCAGCGCCTGGTCGTCGTCGACCACCACGCGGAACCGGAACGACGCCGCCTCGTCCGGCAGGACCTGGCCGCCGCTGGTGCTGTCGGCGCCGGCGCCGAGCCGGAACACCACCCGGTCCGGGCCCGCCGCGAACTCGGCCTCGTCGTCGCCTGCCGCGTCGGTCATCGCACCGGTGGAGGCGCCCGGCGCATTGCCGAGGATCTCGAGGCTGCCGGGCACGAAGGTGGTGTTGGCCGGAATCGGATCGGTGACGACCACTTCGAGCGCGCCGTCCTCGCCCTCGTTGACGAACGAGACCGTGTACTCCACTTCGTCGCCGGGCAGCAGTTCGCCGCCATCGACGTCGACCGCCTGCTTGGTGAACGAGGTGATCAGGTCGGGCACGAACAGGTCGACCGCGAACACCAGCGCGTGCGGGTAGTAGGCGTCGCCGCTGGAGGTGAACTCGAACGAGGCCCCGGTGGCGCCGTTGGCGAGGATGCCGCTGGCGTCGACGTAGTCGATGTCCTGGCCGAGCTGGTTGAGGTAGTTCGGGCTCTTGTCGGTGAGGTTGCTGCCCAGGCGGCTGATGGTGCTGTTCCAGAAATTGGTGGCCGGGTTCAGACCGTCGCTCAGCTGGTTGCCATCCATCAGGAACTGGTCGCCGGTGAGGTTCATGTCACCCTCCCAGGTCAGTGCGCCAAGGAAGGTGTCGAACGACCCGGTCAGCGGCGTCAACAGGCCCGAAACGCTCATGGTGACCGACGGGTTCTGGGTGGTGACGTTGGCGGCGCCGTCGTACACCATCAGCCGGCGGAACGGCTCGTTGGTGTCTCGGTAGAGCACGATCAGGCTCCAGCCGGCGTAGCGGTCGGTGCCGGTGGTGCCGACGATGCCGCCCGCCGTGTAGGTGCCATTGCCGCCCGCCTGCACCAGCGCGGTCACGTCGGCGAAGGCCATGTAGGCGCGATTGGTGTCGTCGCCGCCGAATGGGTTGGTATCGAGCTGGGTGGCGTTGATGGCCTGGTAGGCCAGCGAACCGGGCGTGCGGAACTGGAGGGTGCCCCGTCCCGGAGCGGCCACCGCGTCGCGGGCACCCCAGTAGAGCCC
Organism: Luteimonas endophytica; assembly: GCF_029887875.1. GTDB lineage: Bacteria > Pseudomonadota > Gammaproteobacteria > Xanthomonadales > Xanthomonadaceae > Luteimonas > Luteimonas endophytica. The sequence goes on along the minus strand of NZ_JARXRM010000037.1, from coordinate 1,561 downwards.
GGCGAACGAGACCGTGGCGCCGGGCGGCAGGCCCAGGTCCGCGCTGGAGCTGTTGCCGAGCCCGGCGGCCGGGTCGACGTCGACGAACACCATCGAGTGGTTGTTGTTGTTGTTGTTGGCGCCGGTCGCCGTGCGCTGCCTGGCCTGCTCGCACTCGTTGGCGCCGTCGGTACACGTCATCAGCATGTTGCCGATCATCGCCGCGTTGCCGGGCTGGTTGAAGCTGGCGCGCGGGGTGAAGGCGCGCACTACCTGGGCCTGGGCGGCGGAGGCGGCGAGCAGGAGCAAGGTCACGCACAGCGCTGCTGCCGCAGCCCGCGGAACGGAGGTGAAGTTCATCAATAGCTCCCCACGAAGTTGACGAACCAGCCCTTGTGGTCGTAATCGAAGTCGGTCAGGTCGTCGCTGAAGTCGGTGAAGTTGTAGCCGGCGCCGATGCGGAAGTTGCGGTTCAGGTCGCGGTCCACGCCGACCAGGAAGCCCTGCCTGGTGCCGCCGTCCTTCACGTCCAGCCAGCGGTATTCGGCCAGCGCATGCCACTTCTCGCGCAGCTCGTAGCGGACCTGGCCGGCAGCGAAGGTGGTTGCCGAGTCGAACCAGGCCCCGGTGCCGCGCCCGAACCGCACCTCGCCCTCGCGCCGGGCCAGCTTGGCCGCCAGCTCCCAGTGCTGGTCGATGCGGTACACGCCCTCGAACGCCAGCACCTGGCTCTTCTGGTCGTACTGCGCCCCGCCCACCTGGCCCAGGGTGGCCAGGTCGTACAGGTACGTGTAGCGCCCGAACAGGCCCCAGCGGCTGCTGTCCCACGGCCGGTAGGCAAAGCCGAAGTTGCCCTCGATGAACTTCGCGCCCGCCGCCGGATCCAGCTCGTCGTCGGTGTCGGCGTAGTTGAACCTTGCAGCGAGCCGCCAGCTCTCGTTGAGCTTGTGCGCCAGGTGATTGGTGCTCACCCACTGGGTACGCCGCTCGGCACCGCCGTCGCGGCGCCACTCCAGCTTGCTGCGCCAGTCGGTCGCCTGCGAGGTGCGCCCACCACTGATGCTCACCGCCTGGCGGTCGACCTGATTGCCGGCGCTGTTGGTCAGCTCACCGTCGCTCAAGGTGAAGCCCAGGTTCCAGCCCACCGCCGGGTAGAAGTCCATGCCGTAGGTGTGCGCCAGCCCGGACTCGTTGCGGGTCTTGAGGAACTGGCTCTCGTTGAACAGGTTGACCTGGTTGGACAGCCGCCAGCGCTGGCCGAAGGTCCAGCCGTTCTGCCGGTTGGGGTTGAACAGCGAGTGGTACTCGGTGCTGTCGGTGGAGTACGTGTAGCCGCCGTAGAAGCTGTGCTGCGGGCTCAGCCGGTACTCGCCGTTGACCGTGGCCGCGTCGCCGCGGTCGCCGGTGGTGATTTCCGCGCCGATGTTCGACAGGTTGGCGAAGTTGTAGCGCGCGCCCAGGCTGTAGGCGTCGTTGTCGGCGTAGTTGCCGCCGTCGTCGTCCAGCGTCAGCTGGGCGGTGCCGAACACGTCCAGCGCGGTGCCGAAGCGGTGGGTGTAGCGCAGCGCCCCCAGCGTGCCGG
>NZ_JARXRM010000036.1:50809-167746 GCF_029887875.1 Luteimonas endophytica | reverse complement strand
GGCGGACAGCAGGCCATGGACGGCCTGCGGCGGCGGATCGGGCCATGGATGGCCCGACTCCGCCGGGGAGCCTCCCCCGGCCCGGGCGCCGCTGGTTCCGAAGCCCCGCCATGAAGGGCCCAACTCCGCCGGAAGCCTGTCCCGGCCCGGGTACCGCTGGTTCCGAAGCCCGCTCCACCGGACCCCGGACAAGGTTGGCCGGGTCGTCCTGACACGCCAGCGCGACGGGCATCGACGGATCTCTGGCAACGATCCGCCTCAGCGCGGGGCCGCGCCCCCCTCCACCTCCTTCCACACCCGCAACAGATTGCCGCCCAGCACCTTGCGGATGGTCCGCTCCGAATGGCCGCGCGCCTGCATGCCGGCCACCAGGTTGGGGAAGTCGGCCACCGTGCGCAGCCCTTCCGGCAGGTTGCCGCTGACGCCGTCGAAGTCCGAGCCGATGCCGACGTGTTCCTCGCCCAGGAGCTCGATCGCGTAGTCGATCTGGTCGAGCACCGCCTCGATCGCCGTCGGCGGCATCGGATGGTCGGCCTCCCACTGCTCCTCGAAGGCCTCGCGGTCCTGCGGCGGCTGGCCGGCGGCCTCGAGTTCCTGGTTGCGGCGGTTGAAGTCGGCCACCGCGCGGAAATAGGCCTGGGTGTCGGCGGCCGCCTCGGGGTTGACGAAAGCGTTGCCGAACGGGATCTGCACCACGCCGCCGCGCGCCGCGATCGCCAGCGCCAGCTCGTCGCTGAGGTTGCGCTCGAAACCCGGGGTGAAGTGGCGCAGCGCCGAATGGCTGGCGATGACCGGGACGCTGCTCAGCTCCACGGCCTGCTCTACCGCCGCGTCGGAGAGGTGCGAGACGTCGACCATGATGCCCAGCCGGTTCATCTCCGCGACCACCTCGCGGCCGAACGGGCTGAGCCCGTTCCAGCGCTTTTCCAGCATGTAGGAGGAGTCGGCGATGCGGTTGTTGGCGCTGTGGGCGAGGGTGACGTAGCGGATCCCGCGGTCGAAGAAGCGCCGCAGCTCGGCGATGTCGTCGCCGATCGGCGCGCCGTTCTCCATGCCCATCGCCAGCAGCACCCGGCCGCCCTCGCGCAGCGCGTCGACCTCGCCCGGCGAGCGCAGGATCGCGAACTTGTCGGGATGGCGCGCGGCGAGGGCCTCGACCGCGTCGATCTGCGCATGCGCCGCCTGCCAGGCCTCGCCGGCGTCGTCCTGCCGCGCCGAGGTGTAGATCGACATGAAGGCGACATCGAGGCCGCCGGCGCGCGCGCGCGGATGGTCGAACTCCCGGTCCGGCGCCTCCACGCCCAGGTCGGCCCAGCGGTCCATCAGTATCCCGGGGGCGTCGATGTGGGTGTCGACGATGATCGCGTCCTGCGCCAGCCGGACCGCGGCGTCGGGCGCTTCCTGCGCGGAGGCGGCGGCGGCGAACAGCAGGGCGCAGCAGAGCAGGGTGGGTCGGCGCATGGTTTCTCCGGTGGCGATGGACGACGGGTGGCGGGGTAGCGCGGTCGCGGGTGCTTTCAAGCGACCCGGCGGCCGCCGGCGTGGACGCTGGCGGCCAGCTGGCCACCCAGCCAATAGCAGAGTTCTGCCGGCCGCGCGACCGCCCAATGGACGAAATCGGCGCGCATGCCGGGCCGCAGCACGCCGCGGTCGCGCAGCCCGAGCGCGCGCGCGGCGTTCACCGTGGCGCCGCGCAGCGCCTCCTCGGGGGTGAGCCGGAAATGGGTACAGGCCAGCTGCATCGCCTGGCGCAGCGACAGCAGCGGCGAGGTGCCGGGATTGCAGTCGGTGGCCACGGCCATCGGCACGCCGTGGGCACGGAACGCGTCCAGCGGCGGCAGCCTGGTCTCGCGCAGCACGTGGAACGCACCCGGCAGCAGCACCGCGACGGTCCCGGCGGCCGCCATCGCCCGCACCCCGGCCTCGCCGGTGTGCTCGACGTGGTCGGCCGACAGACCCTCGAAGCCTGCCACCAGCGCCGCGCCGCCGCCGTCGCTGAGCTGGTCGGCATGCAGCTTCACCGGCAGGCCGAGCGTGCGCGCCGCTTCGAACACCCGCTGCGCCTGCGGGGCGGAAAAGCCGATCCGCTCCACGAAGGCGTCGACCGCGTCGACCAGCCCCTCGGCGTGCAGCCGGGGCAGCCACCCGATCACCGCCTCGATGTAGGCGTCGGCGCGGCCGGCGAACTCCGGCGGCAGCGCATGGGCGGCGAGGTAGGTGGTGCGCACCGCGATGCCCAGCTCCGCGCCGAGCCGGCGCGCGACCCGCAGCATCCGGCGTTCGCCGTCGAAGTCCAGCCCGTAGCCCGACTTGATCTCCAGCGTGGTGGCGCCATCGGCCAGCAGCGCGCGCGCGCGCGGCAGCGATTGCGCCAGCAGCGTGTCCTCGTCGGCGGCGCGCACCGCCCGCACCGTCGCGGCGATGCCGCCGCCGGCGCGGGCGATCTCCTCGTAGCCGGCACCCTGCAGCCGCTGCTCGAACTCGCCGGCGCGGTCTCCGGCGAACACCAGATGGGTATGGCAGTCGACCAGCCCCGGGGTGATCCAGCCGCCGCCGGCATCGATCACCACCCCGGACAGCGCGTTCGGGTCGGCCGGCAGTGCGGCGCGCGGCCCGGCGTGGACGATGCAGCCGTCGCGCCAGCCCAGCGCCCCGTCCTGGACCTCGCCGTAGCCGCGGTCGCCGTCGAGCGTGGCCAGCGACGCGCCGACGACCAGCCCGTCCCAGGGAGCCTGCTGCGGATCGTTCATGCCGCGATTGTACGGGACCCCGGCTGCCCGGCCCGCCACGGACCGCAGCATGCGCCGCGGTCCGGCGCGAGGGGATCGTTTCCGCCGCGCGCGCGCGGCACAATGGCGCCATGAACGCACCCGTCGCGCGCGAACCGGCCGGGTGGTGCCTGCCCGGCATCGCCAACCTGCATTCCCATGCGTTCCAGCGCGCGATGGCCGGGCTGGCGGAGCGCCGCGGCAGCGCGCCTGGCGGCAGCCACGACAGCTTCTGGACCTGGCGCGAGACGATGTACCGCTTCGCCGCGCGGATGACGCCGGAGATCCTGCGCGCGGTGGCCGCGCAGCTGTACGTGGAGATGCTCGAAGCCGGCTACACCGGCGTGTGCGAGTTCCACTACCTGCACCACCGGCCCGATGGCGCTGCGTACGACGATCCTGCGGCGATGGCGCTGGCGCTGGTCGAGGCGGCGCGCGAGACCGGGATCCGCCTGACCCTGCTGCCGGTGCTGTACATGACCGGCGGCTTCGACGGCCGCGCGCTGGCGCCGCGACAGCGCCGCTTCGGTCATCGCGTCGACGCGTTCCTGCGCCTGGTCGACCGGCTGCGGGCGCTCGACGGCGACGCGCTGCGCACCGGGATCGCCTTCCACAGCCTGCGCGCGGTGCCGGAGACGGCGATGCGCGAGACCCTGGCCGCACTGCCGGCCGCGCTGCCGGTGCACATCCACGTCGCCGAGCAGGTCGGCGAGGTGCAGGACTGCCTGGCGTTGCGCGATGCGCGGCCGGTGGAGTGGCTGCTCGACCGGTTCGAGGTCGACGCGCGCTGGACCCTGGTGCACGCCACCCACCTGGTCGAGGCGGAAATCGCCCGCCTCGCCGCCAGCGGCGCATGCGTGGCGCTGTGCCCGACCACCGAGGCCAACCTCGGCGACGGGCTGTTCCCGCTGCGCGCGTACCTGGACGCCGGCGGCCGCTGGGGCATCGGTTCGGACTCGCACATCTCGGTCTCGCCGGTGGAAGAGCTGCGCTGGCTGGAGTACGGCCAGCGCCTGCAGACCGGTCACCGCAACGTCGCCGCGGGCCACGGCAGCGACAGCGTCGGCGAGACCCTGCTGCGCGGTGCGACCGCCAGCGTGGCGCATGCCACAGGGTTCGCGGCTGGTGGCGACGCGATCGTGCTCGATGCCGACGCGCCGGTGCTGGCCGGTGCGAGCGCCGGGCAGGTGGCCGACCGCTGGATCTTCAGCGGCAACCGTCCGCTGCTGCGCGAAACGCGCGTGGGCGGGCGCACCGTGGTCAGCGAAGGCCGCCACCCCCGGCGCGAGCGTATCGCCGCCGACTATGCCGCGGCGATGCGCGAACTGCTGGCGCAGGACTGACCGGTCGCCCCGTCGCGACGAGGTTCGCGTCCGCCCAGCGCGGTTTCGTCGCCGGCCGCGGGCGCTTCGTCGCAGGACCCTGCGTTGGCGGTGGCCGGCCGGCAGGATGGCGGCGTACCCCAACGAGATGGAGATTCGGCATGAAACTACGCCTTGCAGCCCTTGCCGCAGCGCTGGCCGCCAGCGGTGCGGCGCAGGCCATGACCGACGCCGAACTGGCCGCCACGCTGGATCGGCGCCTGTCCGGCGACCGCACCGGCGCCTGCCTCGCCGCCGCGGTGGTCGAAGCCGGCGGGGTCGCGCGCGCCTGGCGCTGCGCGGACCCGGCCGACCAGGGGCGCATCGGCGCCGAGGTCGCCTTCGAGATCGGCTCGGTCGCCAAGACCATGACCGCCGCCCTGCTCGCCGACCAGATCGCGCGAGGCGGCGGGTCTCTGGACGATCCGCTGGCGGACTGGCTGCCCGCGAGCGCCGCGGTGCCCGCATTCGAAGGCGAGCCGATCCTGTTGCGGCACGTCGTCACCCATACCTCGGGCCTGCCCCGGCTGCCGCCGGGCATCGGGACGGTCGATCCGCGCGATCCGTACGCGGCGCTCGAGGCCGCAGACCTGTTCGCGGCGCTCGGGCGAATCAAGCTGACGCGTCCGCCCGGGGCGGAGTTCGAGTACTCCAACTTCGCATCGATGCTGCTCTCGGTGGCCGTCGCCCACCGCGCCGGCGAGGATTTCGAGACGCTGCTCGATCGACGGCTGTTCGCGCCGCTGGGGATGGAAGACGCCTACGTGGCGCAGCGGCCGGACGGCGTGCGTCTCGCCACCGGCCACGACAGCGGCGGAAAGCCGGTACCGCCGTGGCGGTTCCACGTCGACCTGGCCGGAGCGGGCGGAGTGCGCGCGACCCTCGACGACATGGTGCGCTACGTGCAGGCCCACCTCGGGCGGAACGAGTCGCGGCTGGACGCGGCGCTGGCCAAGACACGCGAGCCATTGCCCGGCACCGCGGCGCAACCAATGGCGATGAACTGGTTGCTGGCGCCGCTGGACGAGCGCACGGTGCACGTCCACGAGGGCGCGACCGGCGGGTTCTCTTCGTTCGTCGCCCTTGATACGGGCCGGGCCCGGGGCGTGGTGGTGCTCTCGGATACCGCGCTGTACGAACTGGGCGGGCTGGGCGACGTCGGCAACCACCTGATGGACGCGCGGCTGCCGCTGGGCAAACCGCGCACCGCTTCCCCGGTGGCGCTGGCCCCCGAGGCGCTTGCCGAGTACGCGGGCGAATACCCGCTGATGCCGGGGTTCTCGCTGGTCGTGCGCGAAAGCGGCGGTACGCTGCACGCGCAGGCCACCGGCCAGGGCGAGTTTCCGCTGGACGCCCGTGGCGACGACGTCTTCGAAGCCCCGGCGTTCGACATCGAGATCCGCTTCCGTCGCGACCGGGGCGGCAGCGTCGACGCGCTCGAGCTGCACCAGGCCGGGCAGGTCCTGAAGGGGGAGCGGCGATGAGACGGGGCAAGGGCTGGGATCCGGGCCGGCCGGGAGCCTAGCGATGGCGGCGACTTCCGCGCCCGGGCCCGGGTATGCGCTGCACCGTCCGCTGCCGGACGACGTGCTGGTCGGCGGCAATACCGTGTGGAGCCGCTATCGCCGCTACCCGGTCTTCAGCGGCCCGTGGCTGCGCGGGCGCACGCTGCTGTTCGCGCTGGCGATCGGCCTGTTCGCGCTGGCGACGGCGCTCGGCGTGGGCGTGTCCAGCGCCGACTACCGGGCAGGGCTGTTCGCCGGCGCCCACCTGTTCGCCGCGTTCCTGCTGATGGCCACCGCCGGGCCGGCGCTGGCCACCTGGGTGCGCTACCGGCACTGGCCGCTGCGGCGCGAGCGGCGGATGGTGGTGGCGGCGGTGCTCGCCGGGGTGGCGCTGAGCGGGCTGGTGGACTGGTGGGCCTCCAGCCAGGTCGAGCAGATCGCGGCCGGCGTCGGCCCGGCGCGCCCATCGCGAGCGCCGCTGGAAGGCGCCGCGCGGCTCCTGGCGCTGGGCGTCAACCTGGTGTTCCTGCTGGTGGTGTACGGGCTGTTCGGCGGCGGCCTGGCGCTGCGCGCCTACTTCAGCGAGCGGCGCCGCTGGGAACGCAGCGAACAGGGTCGCGAGATGGCGGAACTGCGGGCGCAGACCCGCCAGTCGGAACTGCGCCTGGGCGTGCTGCAGGCACAGGTGGAGCCGCACTTCCTGTTCAACACCCTGGCCTCGGTGCGGGCGCTGGTGCGCCAGGACCCGGCCCGCGCCGAGGCCACCCTGGACGCCCTGGTGGAGCATCTGCGCGCGACGATCCCGAAGCTGCGCGACGATGGCGCGCTGCTGCATTCCACGCTGGGACAGCAGCTCGACATCTGCCGGAGCTATCTGGAACTGATGCGCCTGCGCATCGGCGAGCGCCTGCGCTACGCGATCGACGCCGACCCGTCGCTGCGCGCGCGCCCGTTCCCGCCGCTGTTGCTGATCACCCTGGTGGAGAACGCGATCAAGCACGGCGTCGAACCCCGGCCCGGCGAGGTCGCGGTGCGCGTGTCCGCGCGGGTGGACGGGGAGCGGCTGCTGGTCGAGGTGAGCGACGACGGCGCCGGGCTGGTCCACGGCGTGGGCGGCGGGGTCGGGCTGGCCAACGTGCGCGAGCAGCTGGCGGTGCGCTACGGAGACCGGGCCGGGCTTCGTCTGGCGGGGCGTCCCGGGGGCGGAGCGGCAGCGCGCATCCACGTGCCACTGCAGGCGCCGCCGCCGTGAGCACGATCACCGCACTGATCGCCGAGGACGAGGCGCCGCAACGCGCCGCGTTGCTCGACATGCTGGCCCAGGCCTGGCCGGAGCTCGAGGTGGTGGCCGCATGCGGCGACGGCATCGCGGCGCTGGCCGCGGTGGCCGAACACCGGCCACGGGTCGCGTTCCTCGACATCCGCATGCCCGGAGTGGGCGGCCTGGACGTGGCCCGCGCCGCGGTCGCGGCCGGCGCGCTGGTGGTGTTCACCACCGCATACGACGCGCACGCGATCGCCGCTTTCGAGGCCGGTGCGGCGGACTACCTGCTCAAGCCGGTGGAGCCGGTGCGCCTGGGCCGGGCGGTCGAACGGCTGCGCGAGCGGCTTCGGCAGGCCCCTGCCACCGACCTTCAGGCGCTGGTCGAAGACCTCGAGGCGCGGCTGCGGCCGCGGGGCGAGCGCCTGATCCGCTGGATCGGCGCCAGTGCCGGCGACAGCGTGCGCATGATCGGCATCGACGAGGTGCTGTTCTTCCAGGCCCGCGACAAGTGCGTGCGGGTCGTCACCGCCGACGGCGAGGCGGTGATCCGGACGCCGCTGAAGGAATTGCTGGCAGGGCTGGACCCGGATGCGTTCTGGCAGGTGCACCGCGGTGCGGTGGTGCGGGTTTCGGCGATCGACCGGGTGCGCAGGAACGAGCTGGGCAAGTACCGGCTGCGGCTGCGCGACTGCGGGGAGACCCTGCCGGTCAGCCCGGCGTTCCTGCACCGGTTCCGCGGCATGTAGAGGCCCGCGCCGGCGTCAGAACAGCGGCCAGAGCATCCGCAGGATGCCCCACAGCGCCACCGCCCACACCAGCGAGCGCAGGTACGGCACCCCGAACGCGTACAGCGGCACGTAGGCCACCCGGGCCCAGAAATAAGCCTGCGCCGCGAGCGCCGTCGCCCCGTCGTTGCCGCCGGTGGCCACCAGTGCGAGCGCGGCGGCGGCGAAGAACGGGAACGTCTCCAGGAAATTGCGCAACGCGCGGTCCAGCCGCGCCGCGATCCCGGTCAGCGGCGGCGGCTGGCCGTCGCGCGCGCTGGCGTTCCACTTGAGTCCGCGCTGATGGGTCATCGCCGCGGCGGCGAGGAACAGCTGGGCGATACCCAGGGCGATGGCCCAGGCCAGCATCTGGATTTCGGTCGGCATGCGGACGCTCCGGAAGGGTGCGCCACGCAGCCTAGCAGGCGCCGGTGGCGCTGCGGTGTTTGAACGCCGGGTCCGCTGCCGCGACAATGGCCCGCGCCCCCGTTCCGCGCCCGCGGCGCGAGCCGCCCACGACCAACCTGGACCCCCGATGACCATCCCCCGAATGAGCGATCTCGACCTGTCCGGCAAGCGGGTGCTGATCCGCCAGGACCTCAACGTGCCCATCGAGGACGGCAGGATCACCTCGGAACAGCGCATCACAGCCTCGCTGCCGACGTTGAAGCGGGCGCTGGAGCAGGGCGCGGCGGTGATGGTGATGTCCCACCTGGGGCGGCCCAAGGAGGGCGAGTGGAGCGCGGAGAACTCGCTGCAGCCGGTCGCCGAGCGGCTGGCCGCGCTGCTGCGGGCGAAGGTGCCGCTGGTGCGCGACTGGGTCGACGGCGTCGAGGTCGCGCCCGGCAGCATCGTGCTGCTCGAGAACTGCCGCATGAATCCCGGCGAGAAGGCCGACGACGAGGGCCTGGCGAAGAAGTACGCGGCGCTGTGCGACGTGTTCGTGATGGATGCCTTCGGCACCGCGCATCGCGCGCAGGCGTCCACCCACGGCGTGATCCGCCACGCCGCCCAGGCCGCCGGCGGTCCGCTGCTGATGGCCGAGCTCGACGCGCTGGCCAAGGCCCTCGAGGAGCCGGCGCGGCCGCTGCTGGCGATCGTCGCCGGCAGCAAGGTGTCGACCAAGCTGGAACTGCTGGGCAACCTGGTCGGGAAGGTCGACCAGCTGATCGTTGGCGGGGGCATCGCCAACACCTTCCTCGCCGCCGAGGGCAAGCCGGTGGGCAAGTCCCTGCACGAGGCCGACCTGCTCGACACCGCCCGCGAGGTCATCGCCGGCGCCAGGGCGCGCGGCGCGGAGATCCCGCTGCCCGAGGACGTGGTGGTGGCCAAGCAGTTCCTCCCCGACGCCGCGGCGACGGTCAAGGCGGTCGACGAGGTCGAGGACGACGACCTGATCCTCGACATCGGCCCGCGCACCGCCGCGCGCTACGCCGGGCTGATCGCCGGCGCCGGCACCGTGGTCTGGAACGGCCCGGTCGGGGTGTTCGAGTTCGAGGCGTTCTCGCGCGGGACCGAGACGCTGGCGCGGGCGATCGCCGCATCGCGTGCGTTCTCCATCGCCGGCGGCGGCGACACCCTGGCGGCCATCGGCAAGTACGGCATCGAGGGCGAGATCGGCTACATCTCCACCGGCGGCGGCGCCTTCCTGGAGTTCCTCGAGGGCAAGACCCTGCCGGCGGTGGCGGCGCTGGAGGCCCGCGGCTGAGCGCTGCGGGCAGGGCGCCGCCGACGCGAGCGCGGCGGCCGTCGCGCCACGGCCGCGACACGCCGCACACTCCGGTGCATCCGCAGCGCGGCTTCACGATTCCTTGATCCCGGAATCGCCGCACGCGCCTAGCCTTGGCACGCGGCCGCTCCGGCCGCTTGCCAAGGAGATCCACGATGCGCCGTCACCGCTGCCTCTATGCCTCGCTCGCCCTCGCCGCGCTCGCCGCCGCGTCCCTGGTCCATGCCAACGGTTTCCCCGGCGTGGAGGCCTACTACGACGACGACGGCAGGCTCGTCGGCGAAGCCACCTTCGGCTGCGTGCCGAACCAGAGCTGGGGCATCGTCACCGACAACGTGGTGGTCCGCGCCGGCTGCGGCGTGTCGCAGTAACCGGCGCTCCGTGCGGCGGCGGCGGAGGCCTCCGCCGCACGGCGGGCGCTGCCGGCCCTGGAGCGGCGGCAGGCCCAGCCCGATCACCAGCCTGGTGGCCAGGAGCTGGATCGGGCGGAGCCCCCACGATGTGTCCCTGGCCCCGAGCCCGGCCACCTGCACCACCGCGCCGCCGGTGCTGCGCGCCAATCGCGCCGGGCGCTGCGGCAGCGCCTCACCGGCGGCGGGCTGGCCGGCAGGAAGCCGGTGACCAGCACCGGCAGCATCATCTGCACCGGGGCTGGCAGCAGTCCCCGGAAGCGGCCGCCCCAGTGACGAGCAGCGCCAGCGGCGCGTTGCGCTCGGCCGGCATGGCCGCGCCCCGGCGGCAATGGGCAGCAGCACGAAGCCGTAGTAGTCGGCAGGCGGCATTCCACCCGTCGGACCGCGGGTCGCGAAAAAAGGCGGTTGAGCATGGTCGGTCCCTGCAGGCGGCCGGGAACCGGGCCGTCGCCGATTTCGGCGCCCGCGGCGATTGGTTTCAGCTGCAACGCATCCGGTCGCGGCAGGGCTCGAAGCGTCGCGGCTTTGTGCTAGGTTTCCACGCTGCCGAAGGGAGAGACCAGTGAACGAATACCAGCGCCGCACCCGCATCCTCGCCACGCTCGGGCCGGCCACCGACCCCCCGGGGGTGCTCGACGCGCTCCTGCGTGCCGGCGTCGACGCGGTACGGCTGAATTTCTCCCATGGCGATCCGGCCTCGCAGAAGGCCCGGGCGCAGGCGGTGCGCGAGGCTGCGAAACGCGTGGGCGCCGAGGTCGGGATCCTCGCCGACCTGCCCGGGCCCAAGATCCGCATCGAGCGCTTCGCCGAAGGCAAGGTGCAGCTGCGCACAGGCGAACGCTTCGATCTGGTGGCGCGCGAGGATGCGCCGCCGGGCAACGGGCGCGAGGTGGGGGTGAGCTACCTGGGCCTGCCCGGCGATCTGCGCGCCGGCGACGTGCTGCTGCTCGACGACGGCCTGGTACAGCTGCGGGTCGAGTCGATCGAAGGCGAACGCATCGTCACCTCGGTGCTCAACGACGCGGTGCTGTCCGATCGCAAGGGGCTCAACCGCCTCGGTGGCGGGCTCTCGCTCGGTGCGCTCACCGATCACGACCGCGCCCTGATCTCGGTGGCAGCCGAGATCGACGTGGACTTCATCGCGGTCTCGTTCTGCCGCAACGCCGCCGACATGGAGGAGGCGCGGCGCCTGGCGCGGGCCGCCGGCAGCGACGCCGCGCTGGTGTCCAAGATCGAGCGCGCCGAGGCGATCGAGAACCTCACCGAGATCGTCGACGCCAGCGACGTGGTGATGGTGGCGCGCGGCGACCTCGGGGTGGAGATCGGCGACGCCGAGCTGCCGGGCCTGCAGAAGAAGATCATCCGCGAGGCCGTGGCCCAGAACAAGGTGGTGATCACCGCCACCCAGATGCTGCAGTCGATGGTGGACAGCCCGATCCCGACCCGCGCCGAGGTGCTCGACGTGGCCAACGCGGTGATCGACGGCACCGACGCGGTGATGCTCTCGGCCGAGACCGCCGCCGGCAACTTCCCGGTGCGCGCGGTGGAGGCGATGGCCCGGGTGTGCGTCGGTGCCGAGAAGCAGTTCGAGGCCGATACCGATTTCGAGGCCGCGCCCCGCGACCTGGAGCGCGCCGACCAGGCGATCGCGATGGCGGCGATGTTCCTCACCGAGCACATCGGCGTGCGCGCGATCGTGGCGATGACCGAGTCGGGCGGCACCGCGCGCTACCTGTCGAGGTTCCGCGCCGCCGCGCCGATCTACGCGTTCTCGCGCCACGCCGACGCGCGCCGGCGCATGGCGCTGATGCGCGGGGTGTTCCCGATCGACTACGACAGCCGCGGCCAGACCCCGCGCGAGGCCGCCCGCGGCAGCGTCGGCAAGCTGGTCCAAACCGGGTTGCTGTCATCCGGCGAGCGCGTGGTGTTCACCAGCGGCGAACACATGGAGACCCATGGCGCCACCAACACCCTCCGCCTGCTCCAGGTCGGCACCGACGGCCGCGCCGAGGGCCTGGGCGAACTGTGAGCCGGGCCGTCGGGCGCCCTGGCGGCGGCGACGGCGGGCGAACGCCCCACGGGGCTATAATCCGGGACTTTCCCCGCAGCCAGGCAGACCCCACCACATGAGCATCGAACAGCTTGCCGAAACCGCCCAGGCCATGGTCGCCGCGGGCAAGGGCATCATCGCCATCGACGAATCCACGGGCACGATCGCCAAGCGCTTCGACGGCGTGGGCATCCCCAACAACGAGGAGAACCGTCGCGCCTACCGCGAGCTGCTGCTGACCACGCCGAACCTCTCGGAGTACATCAGCGGCGCGATCCTCTACGACGAGACCCTCCGCCAGTCGACCCGCGACGGCGTGCCCTTCACCAAGGTCATGACCGACAACGGCATCATCCCCGGCATCAAGGTCGACAAGAGCACCCACCCGCTGGCGGGCTTCCCCGGCGAGGTGATCACCGAGGGCCTGGACGGGCTGCGCGATCGGCTCAAGGAGTACTACAAGCTCGGTGCGCGCTTCGCCAAGTGGCGCGCGGTGATCACCATCGGCGAGGACACGCCGTCCGGCACCTGCATCGAAGCCAACAGCCATGCGCTGGCGCGCTACGCCGCGCTGTGCCAGGAGAACGGCCTGGTGCCGATGGTCGAGCCGGAAGTGCTGATGGACGGCAGCCACGACATCGAGACCTGCTACGAGGTCACCGAGGTCACCCTGCGCTCGCTGTTCGATGCGCTGTACAACCACAACGTGATGCTCGAGGGGACGATCCTCAAGGCGTCCATGGTGCTGCCCGGCAAGTCCAGCGGCGAGAAGGTGCCGGTGGAGGAGGTCGCCGCGTCGACCCTGATGTGCCTGAAGTCGGCGGTGCCGGCGATCCTGCCGGGCATCGTGTTCCTGTCCGGCGGCCAGTCCGACGAGGACGCCACCGCGCACCTGGACGCGATGAACCGGATGGGCCCGCACCCGTGGCCGCTGTCGTTCTCCTATGGCCGGGCGATGCAGCAGGCGGCGCTGAAGCTTTGGTCCGAGGACCTCGCCAACAACGTGGCCAAGGCCCAGGAGACGGTCTACGCGCGTGCCAAGGACAACGGCCTGGCGGCGCTGGGGCAGTGGCCGCACGCCGCGTAGCGGTTTTCCATGCGCTCGACCCGCACGACGCCGGCCAACGCCGGCGTCGTCGTTTCCGCCCCGGGCAAGCGGGCGGGGTGCTCAGGGCAGTCCCGCCAGCCAGTCGTCGTCCGAGCCCTCGCCGACGTCCTCGAACAGCGGCGTGGAGAAGTAACGCTCGCCGGTGTCGGGCAGCATCGCCAGGATCGCCGCGCCGGGCGCGGCGTCGCGCGCCACCTCCAGGGCCGCCGCCACGGTGGCGCCGGCGGAGATCCCGGCGAAGACGCCTTCCTCCGCCGCCAGCCTGCGCGCGACAGCGATCGCGCTGGCATCGTCCACCGCCAGCACCCGGTCGGCGGCGCCACGATCCAGCACGTCCGGAACGAAGTCGGGGGTCCAGCCCTGGATCTTGTGCGGCGCCCACTCGCCGCCGGACAGCAGCGCCGCCCCCGCCGGCTCGCAGGCGACGATCTCGACTTCGGGTCGGGCCAGCTTCAACACCTGACCGACGCCGGTGAGGGTGCCGCCGGTGCCCCAGCCGGTCACGAAGTGGTCGAGCCGGCGCCCGGCGAAGTCCTGCAGGATCTCCGCCGCCGTGGTGCTGCGGTGCCAGGCCGGGTTGGCCGGGTTCTGGAACTGCCGCGCCAGGAACCAGCCATGCCGCTTCGCCAGCTCCTCGGCCCTGCGTACCATGCCGCTGCCGCGCTCGGCGGCCGGGGTCAGGATGACCCGGGCGCCGTAGGCGCGCATCAGCTTGCGACGCTCGATCGAGAAGGTCTCGACCATCGTCGCGACGAAGCGGTAGCCGCGCGCGGCGCAGACCATCGCCAGCGCCACGCCGGTGTTGCCGGAGGTGGCCTCGACCACGGTGTCGCCGGGCTTGAGCATTCCCTTCGCCTCGGCATCGAGGATGATGGCCAGCGCCAGGCGGTCCTTCACCGATCCGCCGGGGTTGAAGCTCTCGACCTTGGCGTACAGTTCGATGCCTTCCGGCGCCAGCCGCTGCAGCCGCACGACCGGGGTGCGGCCGATGGTGTCGAGGATCGATTCGTGGATCATGATGGTGTCTCCGGCGGGAGGGAGATCGCCCTGCGGCGAGCCCGGCCAGAGTGCCGCGTAACGCTCGAGCGCGCCAGCGGTTGACGCGCGGCGGGTATGGCTGAAGGCACACGGCGGTCACGGGCGCCACGGATAAAATCGGCCGGATTGCCTGAACGCCGGACCCGCATGCCGATCCTTCCAAGTTTCCGTCCCGACCGCCTGGTCGCGCTGGCGTTGTGCAGCGCGCTGCTGGTGGCCTGCGGCGAGGACGCCGCGCAGGGCGGTCCGCCGCAGGAGGCGGTCACGGTGACCACCGGCGAGGTCCTGGAGCAGCCCTGGAGCGACACCATCCAGGCGCTGGGCACGGTAGAGGCGCGCGAGTCGATCATGGTGACCGCGAAGGTCAGCGAAACCGTCGACCGTGTGCACTTCGAAAGCGGCGAGGAAGTGGAGGCCGGCGCGGTGCTGGTCACCCTCAGCGGCAACCAGCAGCGCGCCGCGCTGGCCGCCGCCGAGGCCGCGGCGGTGGAGGCCGACCGGCTGTATCGGCGCCAGGCCGAGCTGGCCAGCCAGCAGCTGATCGCCAGCGCGTCCTTGGACACACAGCGTGCCATCCGCGATTCCGCGCGCGCGGCGGTGCGGGAGATCCGCGCGAATCTGGGCGACCGCTCGATCCGCGCGCCGTTCGCCGGCCGCCTCGGCATCCGCCAGGTCAGTCCCGGCGCGCTGGTGCAGCCGGGCACCGAGATCGCCTCGCTGGACGACATCTCCCGGGTCTACGTGGATTTTCCGGTGCCCGAGGCGCAGCTGTCCCACCTGGCCGAGGGCCAGCGCCTGGTCGGGCGCAGCAGCGCCTGGCCCGGGCGCGAGTTCGAGGGCGTGGTGAGCGTGGTCGATGCGCGCGTCGACCCCGTCTCGCGCGCGGTGATGGTGCGCGGCGATTTCCCGAACCGGGACCGCGCGCTGCGCCCGGGCATGCTGGTGGAGATCCGCCTGGAGCGGCCGGCAAGGCCGGCGCTGGTGGTGCCCGAGATCGCCGTGGTCCAGGTCGGCCGCGAAACCTTCGTCTACCGGGTGCGCGCCGACGACACCGTGGAACAGGCCCCGGTGCAGGTCGGCTCGCGCGTGGCCGGGCGGGTCGAGGTGGTCGAGGGGCTGGAGCCCGGCGACCGGATCGTGGTCGACGGCACCGGCAAGCTGCGGCCGGGGCTGAAGATCGAGGACGTGCCGCGCGCCGATGCCGGTGCCGGACCGCCATCCCGGCCCCCGGGGGACACCGCGGCCGACGCCGACGAGGTGGTACCGCAGCCGCAACCGCCGTCCGGCACATCGGCCGACTGAGCCCAGCCGGACCCGCCCACCGAAGCCGAGCAACCCATGCGCCTCTCCGACATCTCCATCAAGCGTCCGGTCTTCGCGGTGGTCATGAGCCTGATGCTGGTGGTGCTCGGGCTGATGTCCTTCATGCGCCTGACGCTGCGCGAGCTGCCCAACATCGATCCGCCGATCGTGTCGGTGGACGTGCGCTACCCCGGCGCGTCGGCGGCGGTGGTGGAGACCCGGGTCACCCAGATCCTGGAGGACGCGCTGTCCGGGATCGAGGGCATCAACACCATCGAGTCGAGCAGCAGCAACGGCCGCTCCGACGTCACCATCGAGTTCAACCTGACCCGCGACATCGAGGCCGCGGCCAACGACGTTCGCGACGCCGTCAGCCGCGTGGCCGATCGCCTGCCGCAGGAGGCCGATCCGCCGGAGATCGAGAAGGCCGAGTCGGACGGCGACGTCATCGTCTGGCTCAACATGCGTTCCAACACGATGGACACGCTGGAGCTGACCGACTACGCCGAGCGCTACGTGGTCGACCGGTTCTCGTCGATCGACGGCGTGGCGCGGGTGAACCTCGGCGGCGGCCAGCGTTACGCCATGCGCGTCTGGCTCGACCGGGAAGCGATGGCGGCGCGCGGGATCACCGCGGGCGACGTGGAGGCGGCGCTGCGCAGCGAGAATGTCGAACTGCCGGCCGGCAGCATCGAATCGGAGCAGCGCGATTTCATCCTCCGCGTCGAGCGCGGCTACCGGGAGCCGGAGCAGTTCGCGGAGGTGCCGCTGCGCCAGGGTGACGACGGCTACGTGGTGCGCCTGGGCGACGTGGCCGAGGTCGAGCTCGGCGCGCGGGAGCGGCGCGCCTACCTGCGCAGCAATTTCGTCCCGAACGTCGGGCTCGGGATCGTCCGGACCTCGACCGCCAACGCGCTGGACGTGGTACGCGCGGCGCGCGCCGAGGCCGAGCGGGTGCAGCAGACGCTCCCGGAAGGTACCGAGATCTTCGTCGCCTACGACAGCACCGTGTTCATCGACGCCTCCATCAAGCGGGTCTACTGGACCCTGCTCGAGGCGATGGGGCTGGTGGTGCTGGTGATCTGGCTGTTCCTGGGCAGCGCCCGGGCGGCGCTGATCCCCGCGGTGACGGTGCCGGTCTGCCTGATCGCCGCGTTCATCGCCCTGTACGCCTTCGGCTTCACCATCAACCTGCTCACCCTGCTGGCGCTGGTGCTGTGCATCGGGCTGGTGGTCGACGATGCCATCGTGGTGCTCGAGAACGTGCAGCGCCGCGCGGACCTCGGAGAACCACCGCTGGTCGCCGCCCGGCGCGGCACTTCCCAGGTCGCGTTCGCGGTGATCGCCACCACCGCGGTGCTGGTGTCGGTGTTCCTGCCGGTCGGCTTCATGGAGGGCAACAGCGGGCGGCTGTTCCGCGAGCTGTCGGTGGCGCTGGCCGCGGCGGTGGCGATCTCGGCGTTCGTCGCGCTGTCGCTGACGCCGATGATGTGTTCCAAGCTGGTGCGCCCGCACGGCAAGGAGACCGGCTTCAACGCGTGGATGAACCGCCAGCTGGGCCGGATCAGCGCAGGCTATGGACGAGGCATCTCGCGCATGGTGGCCCTGCAGGGGCGGCGCCTGTTGCTGTTGCTGCTGCTGGCCATGGGCGCCTGCGTGGCGCTGATCGCGGTGCTGATCTGGCGGGTGCCGAGCGAGCTGGCCCCGCCCGAGGACCGCGGCATCTTCTTCATCACCGTGGACGGGCCCGAAGGCGCGGGTTTCGACTACACCGTGGCGCAGATGCAGCAGGTCGAGGAGATCCTGGGCGGCCATATCGGCGACGACAGGCCGATCCAGCGCGCCAACTCGCGCGCGCCGCGCGGCTGGGGCGGCAGCGAGGAGATGCATACCGGTCAGGTGATCGTGTTTCTGCAGGAGTGGAACGAACGCGACATCGCCACCGAGGAACTGGTGGCCGGGCTCCGCGGAGAATTCGCCGAGCTTCCCGGGGTGGAGGTGCGGGCGCGGGTCCCGGGCGGGCTGATCCGCGTGCGCGGCCAGCGCTACCAGCTGGTACTCGGCGGTCCGAACTACGAAGAGCTGGCGATCTGGCGCGACCGGATGCTGGCGCGGATGGAGGAGAACCCGGGGCTGACCGACATCGATTCCGACTACAAGGAGACCCGCCCGCAGATGCGGGTCAATATCGATCGCGAGCGCGCCGCCGACCTCGGCGTGGCCGTGACCGAGATCGGCCGAACCCTGGAAACGATGATGGGATCGCGCCAGGTCACCACTTTCGTCGACGACGGCGAAGAGTACGACGTCATGCTGCAGGCCAACCGCGAGAGCCGCGCGTCGCCGGCCGACCTGGAAAACACCTACGTCCGCGGGCGCGGCGACGCGCTGGTGCCGCTGTCGAACCTGGTGACGCTCAGCGAGATCGCCGAGCCCGGCAGCTTCAACCGTTTCAACCGCCTCCGTGCGATCACCATCAGCGGAGGTCTGGCGCCGGGCTATACGATGGGCGAGGCGCTGGACTGGACCTACCAGGCGGTAGCCGAGGAGCTGCCCGACCACGCCCAGATCGACTGGCGCGGGGAGTCGCGCGAATACCAGGAGGCCGGCGGGGCGGTGCTGCTGACCTTCGCCCTGGCGCTGCTGGTGGTCTACCTGGTGCTGGCCGCGCAGTTCGAGAGCTTCATCCACCCGGTGGTGATCATGCTGACGGTGCCGCTGGCGATCCTGGGCGCGCTGATCGGCCTGTGGGCGACCGGCGGCACGCTCAACCTGTTCAGCCAGATCGGCATCATCATGCTGGTCGGCCTGGCGGCGAAGAACGGGATTCTGATCGTGGAGTTCGCCAACCAGCTGCGCGACGACGGGCGCAGCGTGACGGAGGCGATCGCCGAAGCCTCGGCGGTGCGGCTGCGGCCGATCGTCATGACCGCCGCGGCCACCGCGATGGGCGCGGTGCCGCTGGTGGTCGCGGGCGGCCCCGGCTCGGCCAGCCGCGCCACCATCGGCGTGGTGGTGATCTTCGGCGTCACCTTCGCCACGGTGCTGTCGCTGTTCGTGGTGCCGGCGTTCTATGCGTTGCTGGCGCCCTTCACCCGCTCGCCAGAGGCGCTGGCCAAGAAGCTGGAACAGCTGGAGGGCGACACGCCGCCGGTCAGCGGCCATGCCTGAGCCGGAACTGCCGCGCTGGTCGGGCGTCCGGCTCGTCGGCGACGGGTTCGTGCTGCGCCGCTGGCGGGCCGGGGACCTGGACAGCCTGGTCCGGCACGCCGACGACGAACGGGTATCGCGCTCGGTCAGCGACCGCTTCCCGCATCCCTACACGCGCGAGGACGGGCGCCGTTTCCTGGCGGGCGAGGTCGTCGACCTGGCGCATCCGGTGTTCGCGATCGAGATCGGCGGAGAAGCCTGCGGCGGCATCGGCGCCCGGCCCGGCGACGGCGAGCGGGCGCATGCGGCCGAGCTCGGTTACTGGCTCGGGCGGGCGTACTGGGGGCGCGGGGTGATGACACGGGCGGTCGCGACGTTCGCACCCTGGGCGATGGAGGCGCTGGCGCTGCAGCGGCTGTACGCGACGGTGATCGAGGGGAATCCCGCCTCGGCCCGGGTGCTGCAGAACAACGGCTTCCAGGAAGAGGGCCTGCTGCGCTGCGCCGTGCGCAAGCGCGGCCGTCTGCTCGACCTGCGCATGTTCGCCAGACTGCGATAGCGACCGTACCGGTTTCCGGGCCGATCCCCGGTCCGTGCGCGGCGCCCCCTTCGCCCGCCAGCCGCTGCGGGTGCGGCCGGGTCGCGCCGGCCCGAAGCGGCGCGCGGTTTCGCGTTTGCGGCCGGATCGTGGAGAATCGGGCGCTGGTCCGCGCCGCGGGCCCGTTGCCGTCCAACCGGGGAGCGCGCCTAGTGGAACAGATCGTCAACACCCTCAACAGCATCATCTGGAGCCCGGCGCTGATCGCGCTGTGCCTGGGCGCCGGGCTGTACTTCTCGATCCGCACGCGCTTCCTGCAGGTCCGGCGGGTCGGCGAGATGGTGCGGCTGATGCTGAGCGGCAGTTCGTCCGAGGCCGGCGTCTCCTCGTTCCAGGCGCTGGCGATGTCGCTGTCCGGGCGGATCGGCATCGGCAACATCGCCGGTGTCGCCACCGCGATCGCATTCGGCGGCCCCGGCGCGGTGTTCTGGATGTGGGTGGTGGCGTTCTTCGGCGCATCGACCGCCTATGTCGAGTCCACTCTGGCGCAGATCTACAAGGAGAAGGACGACAGCGGCCGCTATCGCGGCGGCCCGGCGTACTTCATCGAAAAGGCGATGGGGCAGAAGTGGTACGCCTGGCTGTTCGCCGTGGTCACGGTGATCGCCACCGGATTCCTGCTGCCCGGCGTGCAGGCCAACGGCATCGCCTCGAGCATGAGCAACGCCTGGGGCATTCCGCCGAGCGCCACCGCGGCCGCGGTGGTGGTGGGGCTGGGGTTCATCGTGCTCGGCGGGGTCAAGCGCATCGCCCGTTTCGCCGAGGTCGTGGTGCCGTTCATGGCGCTGGCCTACATCCTGATCGCGCTGGTGATCATGCTGCTCAACATCACCGCGGTCCCGGAGATGTTCGGGCTGATCTTCCGCAGCGCCTTCGGCATGGAGGCAGGCATGGGCGCGGTGCTGGGCCTGGCGATCGAGTGGGGGGTCAAGCGCGGCATCTACTCCAACGAGGCCGGGCAGGGCACCGGCCCTCACCACGCCGCGGCGGCGGAGGTCTCGCACCCGGCCAAGCAGGGCTTCGTGCAGGCGTTCTCGGTGTACGTCGACACCCTGCTGGTGTGTTCGGCCACCGCGTTCATGATCCTCTCCACCGGGATGTACAACGTGGCCAATCCCGAGGGCGGCATGATCGTGGAAGCGCTGCCCGGGATCGAGGCCGGCCCCGGATTCGCGCAGTACGCGGTCGAGTCGGTGCTGCCGGGCTGGGGTGCCGGGTTCGTCGCGGTGGCGCTGCTGTTCTTCGCCTTCACCACGATCCTCGCCTACTACTACATGGCCGAGACCAACATCACCTTCATCAACCGCAAGATCCACCGGCCGTGGATGGTGTTCGCGCTGCGGCTGGGGCTGCTGGCTGCGGTCACCTTCGGGGCGGTGCGCACCGCGGAGATGGCCTGGACCCTGGGCGACATCGGCGTGGGCCTGATGGCCTGGCTCAACATCATCGCCATCCTGATCCTGCAGAAGCCGGCGCTGCTGGCGCTGCGCGACTACGAGGGCCAGCAGGCGGCCGGGCAGGAACCGGTGTTCGATCCGGAGGCGCTCGGCATTCGCAACGCCGACTTCTGGCGCAGGAAGGACTGATCCGGTGGCGCCGGCGCCGCCGCGGCGACCTTCGAGTTCGCCCTGGGCGGGTCGCGCGGCCGCGGCCGTCCGCCCCGCCGCGCGCCCCGACCGCCGTAACGAGTTGCGCCTGTACGGCATCAACGCGGTGCGGGCGGTGTTCGCGCGGCGTCCGCAGGCGATCCGCAAGCTGTACCTGGCCGAGGCGCGCATTCCGGCGCTGCAGCCGCTGCTGAAGTGGTGCGTGGAGAATCGGATCGGCTATCGCGTCGTGGGCGAGGACGAGCTGGCGCGCCTGGCCGGCAGCGCCCACCACGAAGGCGTGGTCGCCGAAGTGCTGCGCGCGGAACCGCTGGCGCTGGAGCCCTGGCTGCGGGCGCTGCCGGCGGGCGCGGCCTGTGCGCTGTGGCTCGACGGTGTCGGCAACCCGCACAATCTCGGCGCGATCCTGCGCTCGGCGGCGCACTTCGGCGTCGCCGCGGTGCTGCTGCCGCAGCGTTCCGGCCTGGCGCTGTCCGGAGCCGCCGCACGGGTGGCCGAGGGCGCGGCCGAGGCGGTGCCGCTGGTCCGGGCCGGCGACGACGCGGCGGCGCTGGCGGCACTGCGCGGGGCCGGCTTCGGACTGGCGGCCACGGTGGTGCGCGCTGGCGACGACCTGTTCGCCGCGCCCCTGCCGCCGCGGCTGGTCTACGTGCTCGGGGCCGAAGGCGCGGGCATGGACAGCGCGCTGGCCGCCGCCTGCGACCTGAGGCTTTCGATCCCGGGGACCGGTGCGGTGGAGAGCCTCAACGTCGCCGCCGCCGCCGCGGTGCTGCTGGCGGCCTGGCGGATGCGCGTGCCCGCGGGCTGATCCGGTCCCGGCGCAGGCTCTACTCGCCGTTGGCCGCGGCGGCCGCCGGGGTGCTGCCGAAATCGCCCTCGGCCTGCGCCGCGAGCCAGGCGAAAACCGCGTAGGCCGCGACGTTCTGCGCCACCGCTTCGGGGTCGATCTTGTCCAGGGTGTCGTCGGCGTTGTGGTGCAGGTCGAAGTAACCGCTGCCGTCCTGGCCCAGCCACGCCCAGGCGGCGCCGGCCTGGGCCAGCGGGATGATGTCGGGGCCGGGGCTGCCCGCGCCAGGCGCATGCTCGATGCCGAGCGGCGCCAGCGCTTCGGCGATCTGCCGGATCGCGCCCTGGGCGCGCGCCGGCGCGCTGCTGTCGAACGCGTAGATGCGTCCGGCGCCGAAGTCGCTCTCGGCGGCGATCACGTGGTCGGCGATCGCCTCGGCGTGGCGCTCGGCGTACTGGCGCGCGCCGATCAGGCCCTGTTCCTCGTTGGCGAAGGCGATCACCCGGATGCTGCGCTTCGGCGCCTGCGGCAGGCGGCCGAGCAGGTGGCCGACCGCCATGGTGATGCCGATGCCGGAGGCGTCGTCGACGGCGCCGGTGCCGTGGTCCCAGGAATCGAGGTGGCCGCCGATCACCACCAGCTCCTCGGGCGATTCGCTGCCGGTGATCTCGCCGATCACGTTCTGCGAGGTGTATTCGCCGTTCCAGCCGCAGTCCAGCTCCAGCCGGACCCGCACCGGCCCGCGCTGCAGCAGCCGGCCGAGCTGGTCGGCATCGGGCAGCGACAGCGCCGCGGCCGGGATCGGGGTGGTGCCGTCGGGGAAGCGGGTCATGCCGGTATTGGCGACGCGGTGCGGGCTGGTGCCGATCGAGCGCATCAGGTAGCCGATCGCGCCCTTGCCGCTGGCCACCGCCGGGCCGCGGCCGCGGATCGGGCCGGCGTCGCCGTAGCCGCTGCCGTCGCGGGTGCGCTCCATGCGGTAGTCGACGAAGGCGATCCGGCCTTCCAGCGATCCCGCGGGCGCCGCCTCGAGCGCGGCGAAATCGGCGAAGCGGACGATCTCCGCCTCCAGCTCGCCGCCGGGGCTGCCGCCGAGCGCCGTCACCACCAGCGGTTGCGCGTGCGCACCCAGGACCCGCGCGCGCTCGCTGCGGCGTTCCCATTTCGGGAAGGTCACCGGCTCGGTCCAGACCCGGTCGAAACCGAGTTCGGCGAACTTCGCCTCGGCCCAGGCCACCGCGCGCGCGTCGGCCTCGCTGCCGGGCAGGCGCGGACCGATCTGCGTCGTCAGCGATTCGATCACCCGCCAGGCGGTGTCGTCGGCGAGCGCCTGTTCGCGCAGCTGCACGGCCGTGTCCAGGGCAGCCGCGGGGATGCGGGTGGCGTCCTGGGCCGACGCGGCCGCGGACACGGATGCGGACAGCGAAAGGGCGAACAGCAGCGGCGCGAGACGCATCTGGCACTCCGGGGCGCGAAAAGGGAAGGCGCGAGCTTACCAGCCCGGGTCCGCGGCCGGATGCGCCGATCCGATCGGATCAGCGCTTCCTGAGTTCGTCGCGGATCTCGCGCAGCAGTTGCACGTCCTCGGGCGGCGCGGCGGGCGCTTCGGGTGCCGCCTCGCGCTTGCGGTGCAGGCGGTTGATCAGCCGGATCATCAGGAAGATGGCGAACGCGACCAGCGCGAACTGCAGCAGCGCGTTGAGGAACTCGCCGATCGCGAGCACCACGGCGGGGACCTCTTCGCCGGCGGCGTCGACCGTGGCCGCGCGCAGGGTCACCACCCACTCCGACAGGTCGATCCCGCCGATCAGCAGCCCCAGCGGCGGCATGATCAGGCCGTCGACCAGGGCGGTGACGATCCTGCCGAACGCGGCGCCGATGACCACGGCGACCGCGAGGTCGATGACGTTGCCGCGCACCGCGAATTCCCTGAACTCCGACATCATCCCCATCTTCGCCTCTCCAGGTGGCATGCGCGGCACTATGCCCGCGGTGCGGTGATCTCGCATTCGTGGACGATGGCATCGTCGAGGCTGGCGCGGCAGCGGTCCCCGGGTCGCAGTGCGGCCACGCCGGCCGGCGTGCCCATGAACACCAGGTCGCCGGCGCGGAGCGCGTAGAGCTTGGAGAGCTCGTGCAGGATCTCGGGCACGCTCCAGACCATCGCATCCAGACGCGAGCGCTGGCGCATTTCGCCGTTGACCTCCAGCGCCAGGGTCCGTTCGCCCAGCTCGCCGAGTTCCGCTGCCGGCACCAGCCTGCTCAGTGGCGCCGAATGGTCGAACCCCTTGGCGGTGTCCCAGGGCAGGCCCTTGCGCTTGGCTTCGGCCTGAAGGTCGCGGCGGGTCAGGTCCAGGCCCACCGCGTAGCCGAACACCAGCCCCCCGGCGCGCTCCACCGGGAGCACCCCGTCGGGCGCGTCGGCGCCGATCGCCACCACCAGCTCGACCTCGTGGTGCAGCTCGCCGGTGCCGGGCGGATACGGCACGCCGCGCTCGGTGGCCACCGCATCGGCCGGCTTCATGAAGAACACCGGCGTGCCGCGGGCTTCCGTCGAAGCCGGCGCCTCAGCGCCCATCTCGCGGGCGTGGTCGGCGTAGTTGCGGCCGACGCAGTAGATCCGCCGCACCGGGAAACTGCCGCCGCCGCGCACCGCGAGCCGCGGCACGTGCGGCGCCGGAATCAGGTCGCTCATGCGCGGCTCAGCGCAGCAGCGGACGATCGACGACGCGGAACTCGCCGTCGAGCGCGCCGCGGCGGCGCGCGGGAGCGGCGCGCGGACGCCGCGGCAGCAGCCGCATCGCCAGCCCCGCGCCGAGCATGGCCAGGCCGATGACCACGCCAAAGACCAGCAGCACGGCCAGCAGGGCGAGGCCGACCAGACCGACCAGGAGCCGCAGCAGCGGATGCCGCGGCTTGCGCGGCGAGAATACCGCGGAGGCGCCGGAACTGCGGTAGCGCAGGTACAGGGTGTTGAAGAAATTCGAAACCATGGGTTCCCGTGAGAGCCGTGACACAATGCGGCATCGAGCCGATGCAGGAAGTATCGGGCCCGTTGCGCCCGACAATGTAATGACTCCGTTAAATCAGCCGCCCGAAGTTGTGCCGCTCGTGGCACTTGCGCAGATCGACGACGGCGGCCTGGTGGAAGTGGAAGCCCTGGTCGCCGGCGCACCCGAGTCCCTGGTCGTGCACCGCGCCGGCGCTGACGCGCGCGCCTGGCTGAACGTGTGTCCTCATGCCGGGCGGCGGCTGGACTGGGCCCCAGGGCGGTTCCTGCGTTCGAAGGAAGGGGGGCTGGTGTGCGCCGCGCACGGCGCGAGTTTCGAACTGGTGGGCGGGCTGTGCGTGGCCGGGCCGTGCCGCGGCGAGTCGCTGCGCGCGGTCGCGGTGGAAGTGCGCGATGGCCAGGTGCTGCTGGCGGAAGGCCATGCGGGCTGAGGCCGGCGCACCGGCCCGGCCCGCCCGGCGGGTGGTGGGGCTTGACGGCCGCGGTCAGCGGATCGACGGATCCAGGCGGCGCAGCGCGTCGGCGATATCGACCTCGCCGGTGCTCTCCAGTTCCGCGCGGGTGTAGACGCGGCCGCCCGCGGCCACGCACGCGTCGCGCTCCTGCCGGTTGCGCGCGTTGCGGCTGGCGACCACCCGCGAGCCGGTCTCGGTGATGCAGAAGCGTTCGGACGCCTTGGGTGCGGCGTCTTCCGCCTGCTCCTCGGGCTCCGGCTCCTGGGCGGCCACGGCGAAGGCCATTCCAAGCAGCGCGCTGGCGATCAGCAGTCGTTTCATGTCGGCACCTCGTGCGGATCCATGGCGGTGTTGCCACCCGTCGAGGATACGCCTGCGCCGGTCGCGGTCCAGAGGCCCGGGGCACGCGCCGTTCAGAACCGCGTCAGCCTGTCGGGCCTGGTCGGGGGCGCTGCAACACCGGTCATCTTGTGGCCCTATGATCGCGCCCATGCTCCGTATGCTCACGATCCTCGGCGTATTCCTGCTGCTCGCCGGATGCGCCTGGTCACCGCCCGCCGCTACCGGCACTGCTCCCGCCCCGACCCTGCTGCTGGTGTCGCTGGACGGCGTGCATCCGGGCATGCTCGGCCGCGGCGACACCCCGCGCCTGGACCGGCTGGCCCGGGAGGGCGTGCGCGCCGCGTGGATGACGCCGTCGTACCCGACGCTGACCTTCCCCAATCACTACACCATGGTCACCGGGCTTCGTCCCGACCGCCACGGGCTGGTCCACAACACCATGTACGCCGCGGAGCTCGGCTGGTTCCGGCTCAGCGATCGCGGGGCGGTGGGAAGCCGCGAATGGTGGGGCGGCGAGCCGCTGTGGGTGAGTGCCGAGCGGGCCGGCCTGCCCACTGCAACGCTGTTCTGGCCTGGCAGCGAGGCGCCGGTCGGCGGGGTGCGGCCGACGCGCTGGCACGCCTTCGACGACACCATGGGGATGGAGGCGCGCGTGCGCCGCGTGCTCGCCTGGCTGGCCGAGCGTGGCCCCGGTCGGCCGCGCCTGGCGACGCTCTACTTCGAGCATCCCGACGGCGCCGCGCATGCACACGGTCCGCATTCGCGGCAGCTGCGCGAGACCATGCGCCAGGTCGATGCCGCGATCGGGCAGCTGCTCGACGGGATCGCCCGCCAGGGGCTGGCGGAGCGGGTCAACATCGTGGTGGTCTCCGACCACGGCATGGCCGAGGTGCCCGAGGGGCAGGTGGTGGCCGTCGAGGAGATGGTGGATCCTGCGGACGCGGAGCTGGTCAGTTCCGGCCAGGTGGTGGGCTTCCGGCCGCGCGCGGGGCGGATCGCGCAGGCCGAGGCGGCACTGCTCGGCGCGCACCCGCACTACGACTGCTGGCGCAAGGCGGAGTTGCCGGAACGTTGGCACTACGGCAACCACTCCCGGATCCCGCCGATCGTCTGCCAGATGCACGAGGGCTGGGACGCGATCCCGCGCGCGGCCGTCGCCCGCCGGCCTGCCGGTCCCCGCGGCTCGCACGGGTTCGACCCGGCACTGCCATCGATGCGGGCGATCTTCATCGCCCGGGGGCCGGCGTTTCGCGGCGGGACCGAACTTCCGCCGTTCGACAACGTGCACGTGTACCCGCTGCTGGCGCGCCTGCTGGGCATCGATCCGCTTCCGGGCGACGGCGATCCCGGCGTGCTGGCCCCCGCCCTGCGCGAGCCCGGGCCGTAGGCGCGGCCCACGGCCGCGATAGCGACGGAAGTTCCGGCCCGGCTGGCGGTGATTCGGATGTCGGCGGCCGTGCCCGCCTTCGCGTGCACGGCACGCTCCTGCGCGTGGAGTGCATCGCGCCTGCAGGGACGGGTGTTGCCCCCGGCGGTGCGCCATTGACGTCCGAAAACGGCCAGTCGCGGTCCGGGCCCGGTGCTAGTCTCGTCTCATGTCCAGCGCCAACACCATCCCCGATCCCCGCGTCTGCGAACAGGCCCGGCTGAGCCGCGATCCGCGCTTCGACGGGCTGTTCTTCACCGCGGTCACCAGCACCGGGATCTACTGCCGGCCGGTGTGCCCGGCGCCGGCGCCGAAGCCGCAGAACGTGAGCTACTACCGCAGCGCCGCGGCGGCCGAGGCCGCGGGGTTCAGGCCGTGCCTGCGCTGCCGCCCGGAACTGTCGCCGGCCGACGGCGCCTGGCGCCGCGGCGACGAGGTGCTCGCCCGCGCGCTGAAGCTGATCGACCAGGGCTTGCTGGCCGAGCAGCCGCTGGCCGCGCTGGCCGAGCGCGTGCACATCGGCGAGCGGCAGTTGCGCCGGCTGTTCGTCGAACGCCTCGGTGCGCCCCCGATCGGGGTACACGGCACCCGTCGGCTGCTGTTCGCCAAGCAGCTGCTGACCGAGACCTCGCTGCCGATCACCGAGGTGGCGCTCGCCTCCGGTTTCGGCAGCCTGCGCCGCTTCAACACCAGCTTTCGCGACGCCTACGCAATGGCCCCGCGCGACCTGCGCCGGCAGATCGCGCCCGGCGACGGCGACGGCCTGAAGCTGCGGCTGCATTACCGGCCGCCTTACGATTTCGCCGCCACCCTGGATTTCCTGCGCGGGCGGGCGCTGCCCGGGGTCGAGGTGGTGAACGCGGAGGGATACGCGCGCGCGTTCGGCCCGGCCCACGCCCCGGGCTGGCTGCGGGTCACGGCGGTATCCGGTGGCCGGGCGCGCGACCATGCCCTGCAACTGGAACTGCACGGCGGGCCGCCGGCCGCGCTGCTCGACATGGTCAACCGCCTGCGGCGGATGTTCGATCTGGACGCCGACCCCCACGCCATCGCCGGCGCCCTGCGGGGCGATCAGCGGTTGCGTCCGCTGCTGCGGCGGCGGCCGGGGCTGCGCATTCCGAGCGGCTGGGACGGCTTCGAGATCGCGGTGCGCGCGGTGATCGGCCAGCAGGTCAGCGTGGCGGCGGCGCGTACCCTCACCGCACGTCTCGCGCAGCGCTTCGGCACGGCGCTGCCGGAGCCGTTCGCGGTGCGCGGGTTCACCCACCTGTTTCCGGCCCCCGAGGCGCTGGCCGACGCCGACCTGGATGGCATCGGGCTGACCCGGGCCCGCGCCGATACCGTCCGCGGGATCGCCGGGGCGCTGGTGGACGGACGCGTCGATTTCCGCCCGGAAGCCACGCTCGAGGAGTTCGTCGCGCGCTGGACCGCGTTGCCGGGCATCGGGCCCTGGACCGCGCACTACATCGCCCTGCGCGCGCTCGGCCACCCCGATGCGTTTCCGGCCGAGGACCTGGTGCTGCAGAAGGCGGTCCCGGCCGACGGCAGCCGCATGTCGGCGAAGGCGCTGCGCGCGCATGCGGAAGCCTGGCGGCCATGGCGCGGCTACGCGGTGATGCAGCTGTGGCGCGACGCGATGACCGCACCGGCGGCGCGACCGCCCCGCGCGGCATGACTCAACTTCAGAGCAGGAGCATCCGATGACCGTCTTTCACACCCGCATCGACAGCCCGGTCGGCCCGCTGCTGCTGGCCGCCTCCGATGGCGGGCTGCATGCGATCGAGTTCCACGCCGCCAGGCACCCGGTCAGGCGCCGGGTCGACTGGCGCGAAGGGCGGCATCCGCTTCTGGACGAGGCCAGCCGGCAGCTGCGCGAGTACTTCGACGGCAGGCGGCGCGCCTTCGACGTGCCGCTGGCGCCGCAGGGCACCGCGTTCCAGCGCCAGGTCTGGTTCGCGCTCGCCGGGATTCCCTATGGCGCGACGCTGAGCTATGCGCAGCTGGCCGCACGCCTCGGGCGGCCCAGCGCGACCCGTGCGGTCGGTGCCGCCAACGGCCGCAACCCGCTGCCGATCGTGCTGCCGTGCCATCGGGTGATCGGTGCCGACGGTTCCCTCACCGGCTTCGGTGGGGGACTGCCCACCAAGCACTACCTGTTGCGGCTGGAAGGGGCGCTGCCGCAGGAGGCGCTGTTCGCCAGCGCCCCCACCGCGCTCGGTCGGGACCGTGGGCTTGCAGGCCGCGCTTGACGCGGCGGAAACGCCACGGCCGCTAGGGTCGGACCCTCCCGCCCGAGCGCGCCCATGATCGAGATCCTGCCCTCGCCGCCGCACCTGGCGGCCTTTCAGTTCAGCGGTACCCTGGACGGCGACGACTACGACCGCTGCATCGCCGAGATCGAGGCGCGGCTCGCCGCGCACCCCCGGATCGGCCTGTACGCCGACATGAGCGGATTTTCCGGCATGACCGCCGCCGCGGTGGGCAAGGACCTGCGCTACGCCATCGAGAAACTCGGCGACTACGACCGCTTCGCCCGCGGCGCGGTGGTGACCGAGCGCGAATGGCTCGGCAAGGCGTCCGAACTGGTCGGCAAGCTGTTTCCCGGGACCGAGGTGCGGGCGTTCGCTCCCGGCGAGCAGGCGCAGGCGCTGCAATGGGCGGCGGATATCGCGCGGGGTGCCGAATCCTGAGCCACCGCCCGGGCTGCTGGCTGCAGAGCGACGGTCGTCCAGGGGGGGGCAGCGGTGGACGGGTCGCTGGCGCCGCCGGGTTCCCGGCGCGCAGGTTCCGGCGCCCCGGCGCGAAGCCCGCCAGCGGCTGCGGATGGCAATGCCGGCACGGCTCGTGCATGGAAGGCCTGCAGCGCGGCGCGAAATGCCGGCGTGCCGGGCCCGGGGTGGGTCCTGCGGTTCACCGTGCGTTCGTCCGCGCGCCGCGTGCGGACCTAGACTTGGGTAACGCCGCGGATCCAGGGCTTCACCGAATGTCCTTCGTCGAGTGCGACACATGCGCAAGCGCGTCCGGCTGACCGCCACCTGCCTGACCCTGGCGCTGGGACTGGTTCTGGCCGGGTGCCAGCCGCTGCCCGAGGACGAGGCGGTGCTGGTGGAGACCGAGGAGGTCGCCAGCGCCGACGAGGGGGGCGCGGTCAGCGTGGCCCCGGTCGAGCCCGAAGCGGCGCCGCCGGGCCCGGTGCCGCCTGCCGAGCGAGAGATCGACTGGTCGCCGCTGCGCCTGGAGGAGAACACCGCCTCGGTCAGTTGCGAACTCGACTACCTGGAGCAGGGCGACGGGCGGGCCCTGCAGGAGCTCGACCGCGAGGCGGTGACCGCGGCGCTGGCGCCCTGCGAGGAGCGCGGCGTCACCCGCCTGCGCTACCAGGGCAGGATCACCGCCGAGTTCACCGCGCTGATGGAGCGCGTCACCGAGGTCGCCGACGCGCTGGGCATCGACAAGCGCGTGCTCGACATCGACTCGGCCGGCGGCCAGGTCGAGGATGCGATGGCGGTCGGCGACTTCATCGCCGAATCGCGCTGGACCATCTGGGTGCGGGAGGGTTCAGTCTGCCACAGCGCCTGCGTGTTCGTGCTCGGCGCCGGCGACACCCGGCTGATCACCGGCAAGGTCGGCATCCACCGCATCATCCGGATGAGCTCGACCGCGACCACCCGCGCCGAACTCAACGCCGAGCTGCGCGTGGTCTACGACCGGGTGAAAGCCTACCTCGAGCGCAATGGCGTCGCGGTGGCCATCGCCGACCTGATGATGGCGGTGCCCAACCGCAACCTGCGGCTGCTCACCGTCGGCGAACTGCAGCTGTACGGCCTGGATGGGGTCAATCCCGCCCAGGACGATCTGGACCGCCTGCGCCTGATGCGCAAGTGCGGGGAGGATTTCGTGCGCCGCCGCGACGCGTTCGCGCGCGCCTTCGACTCGCGTTGCAAGGCCCCCGACACGGAGCTGGAGGCGCTCAGCAGTTGCGGTCTCAGTCTGCGCCGGAACTACGGCTTTCCGGACGAGACCTGCCCGGCCGAGAGCCCGCTTTCCGAGTTCGATTCGGCCGCCGACCTGGTGTTCTCGCCGTTGGCGCCACCGGTCCGGGAACCCTCCGCTTCCGAGGATGCGTCCGGCTCGGCGGAGACGGAAGCCGGGGACGACGCGGTGGAGGCCGATGCCGGCGGACAGTCGATGAACCCGCCGGACTGACGCCGCCACAGTTGCGCGTAGATGCCGCCGGCCGCGACCAGCGCGGCATGCGGCCCTTCCTCGACGATCCGGCCCTGCTCCATCACGATCAGCCGGTCCATCGCCGCGATGGTCGACAGCCGATGGGCGATGGCGATGACGGTCTTGCCCTGCATCAGCGTGGCCAGGTTCTCCTGGATCGCAGCCTCCACCTCGGAGTCGAGCGCCGAGGTGGCCTCGTCGAGCACCAGGATCGGCGCGTTCTTCAGCAGCACCCGGGCGATGGCGATGCGCTGGCGCTGGCCTCCGGAGAGCTTCACCCCGCGTTCGCCTACATGGGCATCGTAGCCGCGCCGGCCGGCTGCGTCGGACAGCCCGAGGATGAAGTCGTGCGCGCGCGCCTGCCTGGCTGCTTCGATCATCTCCGCCTCGGTGGCGCCGGGACGGCCGTAGAGGATGTTCTCGCGCACCGACCGGTGCAGCAGCGAGGTGTCCTGGGTGACCACGCCGATCTGCGCACGCAGCGAATCCTGCTCCACGCTGGCGACGTCGACCCCGTCGATCGAGATCCGGCCGCGCTCGCGGTCGTGGAACCGCAGCAGCAGGTTGACCAGGGTCGACTTGCCTGCGCCGGAGCGGCCGACCACGCCGAGCTTCTCGCCGGGGCGCACGTGCAGGTCCAGCGCCTCGATCACGCCGCCGCCCTTGCCGTAGTGGAAGCTGACGCCCTCGAAGCGGATGTCGCCGCGTGCGCGCGCCGCGGCGGGCGCGCCGGGCGCATCGTCCACCGTCGGCGGCAGCGAGATCGAGCCGATCCCGTCGCGCACCGTGCCGACGTTCTCGAACAGCGCCGACAACTCCCACATGATCCACTGCGACATCCCCATCATCCGCAGCACCAGCGCCACCGCCACCGCGATGGCGCCGATGCTGACGGCACCGGCGTGCCAAAGCCACAGGCCGAGCGCCGCCACGGCGAACAGCAGCAGCATGTTCAGCGCGTCGTTGGCGACGTTGACCGTGGTCACCAGGCGCATCTGCCGGTGCACGGTGGCGAGGAACCCGTCCATCGCCTCGCGCGCATAGGCCTGCTCGCGCTGCGAATGCGAGAACAGCTTGACGGTGGCGATGTTGGTGTAGCTGTCGACGATGCGGCCGGTCATCATCGAACGTGCGTCGGCCTGGCTGCGCGCGACCAGGCTCATGCGCGGCAGGAAATGGCACATCAGCGCGGCGTAGGCCGCGATCCAGCCGGCGAACGGCAGCATCAGCCGCCAGTCCGACGAGGCCGCCAGCACCAGCGCCCCGCCCAGATAGACCAGCACATAGGTGCCGACGTCCAGCAGCTTGACCACGGTCTCGCGTACCGCCAGCGAGGTCTGCATCAGGCGGGTGGCGATGCGGCCGGCGAACTCGTCCTGGAAATAGCCCATCGACTGGCGCAGCAGATAGCGGTGCACGTTCCAGCGGATCCGCATCGGGTAGTTGCCGAGCAGGGTCTGGTGGATCACCAGCGAGGAGAGCAGATTGAGCGCCGGCAGCACCACCAGCACCAGTACCGCCATCAACCCCAGCCACGCGCCCTCGGCGGCGAGGAAGGTCGCCGGCGTATGCGCGCCCAGGCGGTCGACCAGCGCCCCGCTGAAGGCGTACAGGGAGACCTCGGCGACCGCGATCGCGGTGCTGAGCAGCGCCATCAGCAGCAGCCATTTCTCCGCGCCGCGGGTGTAGTGGCGGCAGAAGGCGACCAGCGACTGCGGCGGCTGGGTCGCGGGAGTCGGCGGGAAGGGGTCGAGGCGGGTTTCGAACCAGCGGAACATGCGTGATCCCGGGATGCGGAGCGCGCGCGCTGCCGAGCCGGAGCGCGCGCGTGGAGGCGTGGAAGTGTCGCGCATGTCGCGCCTCAATGCCCGCCTGCCGGTCGCGGCGGATGCGGGCGTCGGATCGCGGGGTGGGGCGGATGGCATGGCGCTTCTCGTTGCAGAACGGTGACGGGCAGGGTAAAACCTCAACCAACCTTCAGATCAAGGATCGACATGCGCCGGCAGCCGGCCTCCGCGGGAATGCGCCGCGAACTGACCGTGGGCGAGGTGGCCGCCCGCAGCGGCGTGGCGGTTTCCGCGCTGCATTTCTACGAGAAGAAAGGGCTGATCCATGCCCTGCGCACCGCCGGCAACCAGCGCCGTTACACCCGCGACGTGCTCCGGCGGGTGGCGGTGATCAAGGTCGCGCAGCGCGCCGGGGTGCCGCTGGC
The DNA here is from genome assembly GCF_029887875.1 of Luteimonas endophytica. Lineage (GTDB taxonomy): Bacteria > Pseudomonadota > Gammaproteobacteria > Xanthomonadales > Xanthomonadaceae > Luteimonas > Luteimonas endophytica. The sequence continues at coordinate 134,630 of NZ_JARXRM010000036.1, read as the reverse complement.
GGAGGTGCGCGAGGCGCTGGAAACGCTGCCGGAACGGCGCACGCCCACCGCGGCGGACTGGCGCCGGCTGTCCAGGCGCTGGCACGCCGAGCTCGACGATCGCATCGCCAGGCTGATCCGGTTGCGAGACCAGCTGGACGGCTGCATCGGCTGCGGCTGCCTTTCCCTGAAAGCCTGTCCGCTGCGCAATCCCGCCGACGAGCTGGGCTGGGAAGGCCCCGGCCCACGCCTGCTGGAGCCGGGCGGGGCCTAGGTGCTCCCCACGGGGGAGCATCGGCCATAGGGTCCGAGTCGGGCCAAGACTCAGCGAGGGGGAAACACTGCGGCGCCGCCGCCAACGGCCCCGGCGCCGGCACGCCCCCCGGTCCGGGAGGCGGCGATCCGGATGCGGCGGTTCCGGGCCAGGGCGCCCGGCGCCTATACTGCAGCCGAGTCCCGCGGACCTTCGCCGATGCCCCGATTCCTGCGCGTTCCCCACACCCTGGTGCTGCTGTTCGCGATGATGATCCTGGCGCTGGTTTCCACCTGGGTCCTGCCGCAGGGCGAATTCCGCACCGTCGAGGACGCCAAGGGCCACGCCCTGGTCGTGCCGGGCACCTATGCCGAGGTCGAGGAGCGGACGGTACTCTCGCCGCTGGCGCTGTTCACCGTGGTGCCGAGGGCGCTGGCGGCGGCGCAGGACATCATCTTCTTCGTGCTGATCGTCGGTGGCGCGATCGCGGTGCTGCGCGCCAGCGGCCTGATCGACGCGGTGCTGGGCTGGATCCTGAAGCGGGTCGGCCACAGCCCCGGACTGCTGATCGTGATCGGCATGGGCGTGTTCGCGCTCGGATCGGGCACGATCGGCGTCGCCGAGGAGTACATCCCGTTCGCGGCGATGCTGATCGCGCTTTGCCTCGCCATGCGCATGGACGTGATGACCGCGATGGGCATCATGATCTGCGGCTACGGCATCGGCTACGGGGTGGCGGCGCTGAATCCTTTCACCGTGATCATCGCCCAGGGCGTGGCGGGACTGGAGCCGACCTCGGGTTGGGAATACCGGCTGGCGCTGTTCGTGCCGTTCGTCGCCATCGGCGTGCACCACGTCTGGAGTTACGCGCGCCGGGTGAGAAACGACCCGGACGCCAGCCTGATGAAGGGGATCGAGGTCAAGCACGTCCCGCCGACCGAGTATCCGCCGCTCGGCGGCCGCAAGCTGGTGCTGCTGCTGGCCACGCTGGTCACGCTGGGGCTGATGGTCTGGGGCATCACCGCGCGCGGCTGGTACCTGGTCGAACTGGGCGCGCTGTTCCTGGGGCTGGCGATCTTCGTCGGCCTGGCCGGCGGTCTCGGCGCGGACGGCAGCGCGCGGCGCTTCGCCGAGGGCGCGGCAGAGCTGGCCGGAACCGCGCTGCTGATCGGCTTCGCGCGCTCGATCGCGCTGCTGCTCGAGGACGGCCGCGTGCTCCATACCATCGTCGACGCCCTGGCGGCGCCGCTGACGATGGTCGGCGCGGAGATCGCGGTGGTCGGCATGCTGCTGGTGCAGACGGTGCTCAACCTGTTCATTCCATCGGGCAGCGGCCAGGCGTTCGTGACCATGCCGATCATGGCGCCGCTCGGCGACCTGGTCGGAGTCAGCCGCCAGGTCTCGGTGCTCGCCTACCAGTTCGGGGATGGCTTCTCCAACATGATCGTGCCGACCAACGTCGTGCTGATGAGCATTCTGGGCGTCGCCGGGATTCCCTACGACCGCTGGTTCCGCTTCGTCTGGCCGCTGCTGGTGAAACTCACCATCGCCGCGTCGGTCGCGCTGGTGGTGGCGGTAATGATCGGCTACCGATAGATCGCCCCGGGCCGCCGGCGACCGGGGTTTGCGCCGCCGTCGCGATCGGTGATAGTAGGCGCGCCGGCGCCGCGCAGGCTCGGCATGGGGACAATCAGGAAGGGGGATTCCGATGAGGACGTTCCGGGCCACTGCCCTGCTCGGCTTGCTGGCGGTCGGGCTGCTGCCGGCCACTGTTGCCGCTCAGGTCGATGTGGAACCATACGTGGCGCAGGATGGGTTCCGCGACATCAAGCTTTCGCCGACCGGCGAGTACTATGCGGCGTCGGTGCCGATGGGGGATCAGACCGGTCTCGTCGTCATCCGGCGCAGCGATCGACAGATGACCGCGAGTTTCCGCTTCAGCCGCGACACCCATGTCGGGGACTACTGGTGGGTCAATCCGGAACGGGTGCTGATCGCCGTCTCGGAGAGCTTCGGAACCCGGGACGATCCGCTGCCGACCGGAGAGCTGTACGCGATGAACGCCAACGGCGGCCAACGCGAGCTGCTGGTCGGGTGGCGGGTGCAGACGCAGCAGACCGGGACCCGGATCCGCCCGGGGAAGCGCGAGGAGCCCGTGGCCGCGTATCTTATCGATCCCTTGCCTGGAGACGACCGTACGGTCCTGATCTCGGTGCATCCGCTCACGTACCATCCGAGTACCCGAGTGGAGCGGATGGACGTGTATACCGGCCGCCGAAGCACGGTGACCCATGCGCCGGTGAGTTTCGCCGGCTTCGTTACCGATCATCGGGGGCTGGTGCGCTTCGCCGAGGGCACCGGGACCGACAATGTCTCGCGCACCTACTATCGCGAGAACGACGACGCCGAGTGGCAGTTGGTGAACGACGAACGCACCAGCCATCGCGTGGAAACCCCGCTGGGGTTCTCCGACGACGACGCCACCGCCTACCTGCGTGTCCAGCAGCCGGAAGGTCCGGACGCGATCGTCGCCTTCGACGTGGCGACCGGCGAACGCCGCGAGATCCTGCGTGACCCCGTCGTGGACCCCATCCCGATCTACAGGAACGGCTGGCATACGCCGATCGGCGTGCGCTACTCTGGCGCCCGCCCCAGGCTTGCGTTCTTCGACGAGCAATCCGCGGATGCCCGGCTCTACCGCAGCCTGGAAGCGGCATTCCCCGGGAACCGCATCGAGATCGCTTCAGCCACGGACGACGGACGCTATCAGCTGCTGCTGACCCGCAGCGATGTCGATCCCGGCAGCTTCTACGTGTTCGACTCGGTCGACAAGAAGGCCGATTTCGTTCTTGCCCGCCGCGAACGCATCGACCCGCAGCGAATGTCCTCGATGCGCGGCATCGAGCTCGATGCGCGCGACGGCACCAAACTGCACGGCTTCCTGACGTTCCCGGGCGGATCCGAAGGCGCCGGCCTGCCGCTGGTGGTGATGCCGCACGGCGGGCCGTACGGGATCTTCGACGAATGGGGGTTCGACGAGGATACCCAGCTGCTGGCGTCGGCGGGTTATGCGGTGCTGCGCGTCAACTACCGTGGCTCCGGCAACTACGGTCGCCGCTTCGAACTCTCCGGCGCGCGCCAGTGGGGTGGGGCGATGCAGGACGACCTGACCGATGCCACCCGCTGGGCGATCGACGAGGGAATCGCCGATCCGGAGCGCATCTGCATCTACGGCGCCAGCTATGGCGGGTATGCCGCGCTGATGGGCGTGGCCAAGGAGCCGGAACTGTACCGCTGCGCGGTCGGCTACGTCGGCATCTATGACCTGCCCAAGCGGCGCGGCGATCTGGGCCGGAACGGCCGGTGGGCCAGGACCTGGAGCGAAGAATGGATGGGCGACGACCGCGAGCTGCTTGCCGCCGCCTCGCCCAATCGCATCGCCGACCGGATCTCGGTGCCGGTGTTGCTGGCGGCCGGAGGAGAGGATCTGGTCGCGCCCATCGAGCACAGCACCATGATGGAACGCGCGCTGGTCCAGGCCGGCGTGCCGGTGGAAACGCTCTACTTCCCCAATGAGGGGCACGGCTTCTATACCGAGGAACACAGGCATGAGTTCTACTCGCGGCTGCTGGAGTTCCTCGCCCGTCATATCGGCGGGGCGGGACCGGCGCCACGCTGATCCGCGTTGCGGTCCCGATGGACGGCAATCGCGATCGACATGCCCCGGTGGGCCTGGCGGGAGAGGGCGGACGCCGGTGCAGACGCCATGCGTCGGGACCGCGCCGAGGCGGCGGCATCGGCTACCATCGGGCGCTTGCCTGCTCCGGAGACCCTCATGACCCTGCGAACCGCCCTGCTGCCGCTGTGCCTGCTTGCCGCCCTGCCGTCGGTCGCGACGGCGCAGCGGGGTCTGGAGGCCCGCGATCTGGCCACCCTGCCGCGCGTCTCGTCCCCGGTGCTGTCGCCCGACGGCGGCCGCGTGGTGTTCGCCGAGCGCACCGTCGACTACGCCGCGGACAAGGCCAGCAGCGCGCTGTACCTGCGCGACCTGCGCACCCGCGACCTGGCGCCGCCGCGGCGGCTGACCCCGGAAGGCTGGAACGTCAATTCGCCGGCGTTCTCGCCCGACGGCGGCACCGTGTACTTCCTCAGCGGGAAGGGTGGAACCCAGCAGCTCTACGCGATCCCGGCGGCCGGCGGCGAGCCCCGGCAGCTCACCGGCTTCGCGCTCGATATCGGCAGCTACCGGCTCTCGCCGGACGGGACCCGGATCGCCTTCAGCGCCGAGACCTTCGCCGACTGCGCAGACGCCTCCGATGGCGACGTCTTCGCCTGCACCAAGGCCGAACTCGACCGGCGCGAGAACGACAAGACCAGCGGGGTGGTATACGACACCCTGTTCGTGCGCCACTGGGATACCTGGAAGGACGGGCGCCGCAGCCGCCTGTACGCCGCCGAGCTGCCGGCGGCCGGCGCGGCGCCGGCGCAGGGCGCCGGCGCGATCGCGCTGAGCCAGGCGCTGGACGGCGACATCCCCTCCAAGCCGTTCGGCAGTGCCGACGACTATGCCTGGGCGCCGGATGGCGGCTCGGTGGTTGCCAGCGTCAAGGTGGCCGGGCGCGAGGAGCCGTGGTCCACCAACTTCGATCTCTACCGCCTCGACGCCGGCGGCAGCCGGCCACCCGAGAATCTCACCGCCGACAACCCGGCCTGGGATGCCGGCCCGGTGTTCAGCGCCGACGGCGGTACCCTGTTCTACCGTGCGATGGCGCGCCCCGGCTTCGAGGCCGACCGGTTCGCGGTGATGGCCATGGACCTGGCCAGCGGCGAGGTGCGCGAGATCGCTCCGGACTGGGACCGTTCGCCGAGCGGCCTGGCGCCGGGCGCGGACGGCACCCTGTACGCGGCGGCGCAGGACACCGGCCAGTACCCGCTGTTTCGCATCGACGTGGCCAGCGGCGAGGTCGCGCAGCTGGTCGCCGGCGGCACCGTCTCGTCCTACCAGCTGGCCGGCGACACCCTCGCCTTCACCCGCAACTCGCTGCGCAGCGGCGACGTGTTGTACACCGCCGCGCCGGACGGCGCGAACCCGCGCCAGATCACCCCGACCGCGGCCGAGCGCCTGCCCGAGGTGCGCTTCGGCGAATACCAGCAGTTCGACTTCCGCGGCGCCGGCGGGGATACCGTACACGGCTACGTGGTCAAGCCGTGGAACTATCGCGAAGGCGAGCGCTATCCCGTCGCGTTCCTGATCCACGGCGGCCCGCAGGGCAGCTTCGGCGACGGCTGGAGCTACCGCTGGAACCCGCAGACCTATGCCGGGCAGGGCTACGCGGTGGTAATGATCGATTTCCACGGCTCCACCGGCTACGGCCAGGCCTTCACCGACTCGATCAGCGGCGACTGGGGCGGCAAGCCGCTGGAGGATCTGCAGAAGGGCTGGGCCGCCGCGCAGCACGAGTTCGAGTTCCTCGACGGCGACCGGGCCTGCGCGCTCGGGGCCAGCTACGGCGGCTACATGGTCAACTGGATCGCCGGCACCTGGAACGAGCCCTGGAAGTGCCTGGTCAACCACGACGGCGTGTTCGACACCCGCTCGATGGGCTACGTGACCGAGGAACTGTGGTTCACCGAGTGGGAGAACGGCGGCCCGGTGTACGAGCGCATGGAGGCCTACGAGAAGTTCAACCCGGTCCGGCACGTCGACCAGTGGCGGGTGCCGATGCTGGTGGTGCAGGGCGAGAAGGACTACCGGGTACCGGTCGACCAGGGGCTGATGGCGTTCACCGCGCTGCAGCGCCGCGGCATCGAATCGAAGCTGCTGTACTTTCCGGACGAGAACCACTGGGTACTCAAGCCGAACAACAGCGTGCTTTGGCACCGCACCGTCAACGACTGGCTGAAGCGGCACCTCGGCCAGTGACGGCCGCAACGCCCGCCGTGTCCGGCGCCCCGACGGCATTCGGCGGGGCGTGCCGGCCCGGTCCCCGTGCGCCGCGCGCGGCCGCCGCTGGCGAACACCTTCCAAACCGATCCGCCCGGAGCGCCTGATGGACGAGACTTCCACCGCCCTGATCACCAATGACGCGGTCGTCATGGGGCTGCTGGCCGCGACCCTGGGCGCGGTGTTCTGGACCGCCTCGCGCAGCAGCGGGTTCTGGGCGAAGTTCTATACCTACGTGCCGGCGCTGCTGCTGTGCTACCTGCTGCCGGCGGTCTACAACAGCTTCGGCCTCATCGACGGCGAGGCCTCCGCCCTGTACCCGGTGGCGCGCGACTACCTGCTGCCGTCCTCGCTGGTGTTGCTGTGCATCGCGATCGACCTCGGCGCAGTACTGCGACTGGGCCCGAAGGCGGTGATCATGTTCCTCACCGGCACCGCGGGGGTGATGCTGGGCGCGCTGGTCGCGTTCGCGGCGATGGGGGTGATCGCGCCCGGCGTGGTGGCCGGAGAGACCTGGCGCGGGCTGACCACGGTGGCCGGCAGCTGGATCGGCGGCGGCGCCAACCAGGCGGCGATGAAGGAGGTGTTCGAGGTCGACGAAAACCTGTTCGGCCAGTTCGTCGCGGTCGACGTGCTGCTCGCCAACCTGTGGTTGGCGGTGCTGCTGTTCCTGGCGCCGCGCGCGGTGGCGTTCGACCGCTGGACCCGTGCCGATACCTCGGCCATCGACGATCTCAAGCGGCGCATCGAGGCGTTCCAGGCGCAGCATTCGCGCATCCCGGACCTCGGCGACCTGATGGTGATCCTGGCGGTCGGACTGGGCGCTACCGGGCTGGCGCACTTCCTGTCGGAGCCACTGGTGGCATGGATCGCTTCGCTGCCCGCGCAGTGGAACCTCGAGGACTACAGCCTCACCTCCGGTTTCTTCTGGCTGGTGGTCTTCGCCACCACCATCGGGCTGGTCCTGAGCTTCACCCCGGCACGGGGGCTGGAGGGGGCCGGCGCCTCGCGGGTCGGCTCGGCGATGCTGTACGTGCTGATCGCCACCATCGGCATGCAGATGGACCTGGGCGCGCTGCTGGAGCGGCCGGGGCTGTTCCTGCTGGGGCTGATCTGGATCCTGGTGCATGCCGGGCTGCTGTTGCTGGTGGCCAAGCTCATCCGCGCTCCGCTGTTCTTCCTGGCGGTGGGTTCCCAGGCGAATATCGGCGGCGCCGCCTCGGCCCCGGTGGTCGCCGCGGCGTTCCATCCCGCGCTGGCGCCGGTCGGCGTGCTGCTGGCGGTGCTGGGTTATGCGCTGGGCACCTATTGCGCCTATATCACCGGCCTGCTGCTGCGGTTCATGGCCGGCTGAGCCTTGGACCGCTTACGACTTTAGTCGCAATCCGCCGCCCGGCGGCGGGGCCGAACCTTCCATTCCGCGGCTGCAGCTTTCATGCTGCCCCGAGGCCGGCGCCGGGCCGGGACCACGGGAGACGCCAGGGTGAATGCGATCGTACTGCTGCTCGTCGGCCTCGCCGCGATGGCGCTGGGCTACGCGTTCTATTCGAAGTTCATCGCCGAGAAGATCTACCGGCTCGAAGCGGACTTCCGCACCCCCGCGCACACGATGCGCGACGGCGTCGACTACGTGCCGACCAACCGCTTCGTGCTATGGGGCCACCATTTCACCTCGGTGGCGGGCGCCGCGCCGATCGTCGGCCCGGCGATCGCGGTGATCTGGGGCTGGGGGCCCGCGTTCCTGTGGGTGGTGCTGGGCACGGTGTTCTTCGCCGGCGTGCACGACTTCGGCGCGCTGTGGGCCAGCGTGCGCAACAAGGGCCAGTCCATGGGCATGCTCAGCGGCAGCTACATCGGCCGCCGCGGCCGCAACCTGTTCCTGGTGGTGATCTTCCTGCTGCTGCTGATGGTCAACGCGGCGTTCGCGGTGGTGATCGCCAACCTGCTGGTCTCCACGCCGACCTCGGTGATCCCGGTGTGGGGCGCGATCCTGGTGGCGCTGGTGATCGGCCAGCTGATCTACCGCTATCGTGCGGGCCTGCTCTGGCCGTCGATCGGCGGGGTGGCGGTGCTGTACGCGCTGATCTGGGTCGGCAGCGTGTATCCCGTCTCGCTGCCGGAGACGGTGCTGGGCCTGAGCGCGAAATCGTTCTGGATCGTGCTGCTGTTCCTGTACGCGGGCGTGGCCTCGCTGCTGCCGGTCTGGGTGCTGCTGCAGCCGCGCGACTACATCAACGGCCTGCAGCTGTTCCTGGGCCTGGGGATCCTGTACGCGGCGGTGCTGATCGCCTCGCCTACGGTGGTGGCCCCTGCGTTCAACGACGCGGTGCCGGCCGGCACCCCGAGCCTGGTACCGCTGCTGTTCGTCACCATCGCCTGCGGCGCGATCTCTGGCTTCCACGGCATGGTCGCCTCCGGCACCACCTCCAAGCAGCTCGACAAGGAAACCGACGCGCGCTTCGTCGGCTATTTCGGCGCGGTCGGCGAGGGCATGCTCTCGCTGGCGGCGATCATCTGCTGCACCGCCGGCTTCGCCACCCTGGTCGACTGGCAGGAGGTCTACAACAAGTTCGGCGCCGGCAACGTCACCGCGTTCGTCAACGGCGGCGAAGCGCTGATCTCGCGGGGCCTGGGGCTGCCGCAGAACCTCGGCTCGACCATGCTGGCGACGATGGCGATCCTGTTCGCGGCCACCACCATGGACACCGGACTGCGCCTGCAGCGTTTCGTGGTGCAGGAGGCTGGCGAACTGGCCGGGTTCAAGATCAACACCCTGGTCGGCACGGTGCTGGCGCTGGTGGTGTGCATGGCGCTGGCGTTCGGTGCCGGCGCCGACGGCGCCGGCGGCATGGTGATCTGGCCGCTGTTCGGCACCACCAACCAGCTGCTGGCGGCGCTGACCCTGGCGATCGTCTCGGTGATCCTGATCAAGAAGGGCCGCAATCCGGTCTTCACCATGGTGCCGCTGGTGTTCCTGCTGGTGATGTCGCTGTACGCCCTGGTGGTGCAGCTGCGCACCTTCCATGCCGACGGCAACTGGCTGCTGCTGGGCATGGATGTCGTGATCCTGGTGGCCGCCCTGTGGGTCACGCTGGAGGCGGGGATCGCCATGGCCAAGGGACGCGATGCCGCGGGTGAGACCGACCCGGCCGGCGCCTGAGGCGTCGGCCGTGGCGGACGACGACCGCAGCGACGGCGGCAAGGACGGCGATTCCGTCCTGGCCCGGTTCGGTGCGGGGCTGCGCGAGTTCTACATGGCCCCGTACCGGCGCGCCTTCGCGCGCGCCCGGCGCGACCAGGACGACCTGTTCATGATGATCGTGTTCGCCGAATCGCTCGGCGTGCCCAACCCGGCCACCTACTACACGCTGGAACTGATGCCGGCGATGTACGAGCGTTTCCACGACTGGCACCGGCGCATGGGCATGGAGCGCTCGCCGCTGGACCATGTCTCGTGCTGCTGACGCTGGCGGCGTCGCGCCGGGTGCTGTTCCTCGGCGGCAAGGGCGGGGTGGGCAAGACCACCGTGGCCTCGGCGCTGGCGCTGGCCCAGGCGCGCGCCGGCCGCCGGGTGCTGCTGGTCTCGACGGATCCCGCGCACAACCTGGGGCACCTCTGGCAGCGGGAGATCGGTCCCGCCCGGGTGCGCGTGGCGGCCAATCTGGACGCCCTGGAGATCGATCCGGACGCGACGGTGCGTGCGCATCTGGAGGAGGTCGGCGCGGCGCTGCGCCAGCTGATGCCGCCGCACCTCGCCGGTGAGGTCGACCGGCACCTGGCGCTGTCGCGGGATGCGCCCGGCATGCATGAAGCGGCGCTGCTGGAGCGGATCGCCGAATTGGTGGACGAGGGGCTATGCGGGGACGACCTGCTGGTCTTCGATACCGCGCCCTCCGGGCACACCGCGCGGCTGATGGCGCTGCCGGAGATGATGTCGGCCTGGACCGAAGGCCTGCTGCGTCGCCAGGAGCGCAGCGAGCGCTTCGGCGCCGCGATGCGCAACCTCGGTGCCGACGACGGCGTCGCCGAGCGCGCGCTGGGCGGCACGCGCGGCGACACCGGTCGCGATCGCGACCAGCGCATCCGCCAGGTGCTGCACCGTCGGCGGCACCGCTTCGAGCGCCTGCGCGCGGCACTGGCCGACCCCGCGCTCACCGCGTTCGTGATCGTGCTCGCCGCCGAGCGCCTGCCGGTGCTCGAAACCATCGAACTGCACGCGCAGTTGCGGCGCGCCGGCGTGCAGGTGGGCGGGCTGGTGGTGAACAAGCGCTCGCCCGCCGATGCCGGCGAGTTCCTCGCCGGGCGCCATGGACAGGAAGCAGTGCACCTCGCGCACCTGCGGCGGGCGCTGCCCGAGCTGCCGCTGCAGGAACTGCCGCTGCTTGCGGGCGACGTGGTCGGGCTGGAGGCGCTGGAGGCGTTCGCGCGGCGGCTGTAGTCGCCTGGGGGTCGCCCGGCGACGTTGGCGCCCCCGCTGGTGAAAGCCCCGGGGGAGGGGCCGGTCCGGTTGGCGGTGATTCCGGTTGTGGCTGGCCGCGCGGGCTTTCGCGTGCATGGCACGCTCCTACGGAGGGCCGGCATGCCCGGTAGGAGCGTCCGATGGCCGCGAACGCCGCAGGGAACTCCGGTCCGGTTGGCGATGATTGCGGGCGTGGCCTACCACGCCGGCGTTCGCGTGCATGGCACGCTCCTACGGATCGCCTGCACTGCCCGTAGGAGCGGCCCATGGCCGCGAAGGCCGCGGGCGGCGCGGCTGGAGCTGGCGATGGTTTCCGGGTGCGGCGAGCCGGCCAGCTTCGGTCGGCCGGGCGGGGATCGGCTTGCGGTCACAGCCAGCGGGCGCGCTTGAACAGCCGGTACAGCAGGCCGCAGACGACCGCGACCACGCCGACCAGCAGCGGATAGGCGTAGCGCGCGTCGAGCTCTGGCATGCCCCGGAAGTTCATCCCGTACCAGCTCGCGATCAGGGTCGGCGCCGCCAGCAGCGCCGCCCAGGCACCCAGCTTCTTCACCGTCTCGCCCTGTTGCAGGGTGACCAGCGAAAGGTTGACGCTCAGCGCGGTGCCGAGCATGTCACGCAGGGCGTCGATCGAATCGTTGACCCGGACCGCGTGGTCGAGCACGTCGCGCAGGTACAGCCGCACCTCCTGGTCGTGGATCAACGGGCTGCTGGTGCGCACCAGCTGCGACAGCACGTCCTGCAGCGGCGCCACCGACATCCGCATGTAGGTGAGTTCGCGCTTGAGGTCGTAGAGGCGCACGATGGTCTCGCGGCGGTAGGTGTCGGAGAAGACGTCCTTCTCCAGCAGCAGCAGGGTGTCCTTGAACTGCTGCGCGATCGGCAGGTAGTTGTCGACGATCTGGTCGAGCACCGCGTAGAGCCCGTAGGAGGCGCCCAGGGCCAGCAGTTCGGGTTCGCGCTCCACCCGGGCACGGACCGGCGCGTAGGAAAGCGAGGCGCCGTGGCGCACGGTGATCAGGAAGCGCGGCCCGAGGAAGGCGTGGGTCTCGCCGTAGACGATGCGCTCGCCGACCATCTGCGCGGTGTTGACCGCGATGAACAGCGAATTGCCGTAGGCCTCGATCTTCGGCCGCTGGTGCGCCTTGTGCGCGTCCTCGATGGCCAGGTCGTGCAGGCCGAACTCCTCCTGCAGCTTGTCGAGCACGGTGTCTTCCGGCTCGAACAGACCGAGCCAGACGAAGCCGCCGTCGTCCGCCGCGAGCACGTCGCTGATGGCCTCCAGCGCGAGCGGATGGCGTTCGCCGCTGCCATCGTAGTGGAAGCAGTTGACAACGCAGGCGGGCAGCGCGGGCGAGCGTTCGTGTCCGGTCATCGCGGCATCCTGCGCCAGCGGGCGGGGCGCGGCAAGACCGCGCCGCGCCGGCCGCGCCGTCACTCGGCGACGAACTGGATCGCCTGCCCGCCGCCGGGCGCCAGCCGCAGGGTCAGCGTGTCGCCCGCGGCGACGGTGCGTTCCTCGATCTCCAGGTCGGTCTGATCGCCCTGCCAGCCGGCGTCCGGGCCGTCGCGGTAGATCCTGGCGGTGTAGCTGCGGCCTTCCTCGAGAAACGACAGCGCCACCCGCAGCTCGCGCGCCTCGCCATCGGTCACGGCACCCAGGTACCAGTCGTCGCCGCCGCGCTCGCGGCGGGCGATCACGGCGAACTCGCCGATCTCGCCCGCGACCACGCGGCTGTCCTCCCAGTCGACCGGCACGTCCTCGATGAATCGGAACGCGGGCAGGTTGGCCTGGTAGTTTTCGGGCAGGTCGACCGCCATCTGCAGGGGACTGTAGATCACCACGTACAGCGCCAGCTGCTTGGCCAAGGTGGTGGCGATGCGGCCGCCCGACCGGGTCCGCATCGAGAACACTCCCGGGGTGAAGTCGAACGGTCCGTCCAGCATCCGGGTGAACACCAGGGTGGCCTCGTGGCCCGGCGGATTGCCGGGCTCGCCCCAGGCGTTGTATTCCATGCCGCGCGCGCCCTCCCGGGTCATCCAGTTGGGATAGGTGCGGCGCAGGCCGCTGTCCTTGATCGGCTCGTGGGGGTTGACGCCGATGCGACGCTTCGCGGCCTCGGCGATCACCTTCAGGTGATGCCGCGACATCGCCTGGCCCTCGTGCCAGGCCTGGCGCAGGGTGCCGTCGGCGGCGCGCACCTTGGCCTGGCCGCCGTCGGCGACGTAGCCGGTCTTGACCGCGTCGATACCGAGCCGCCGGTACAGGTCGAACGCGTCTTCCAGCTGCGATTCGTAGTGCGCGACGTGCCCGGAGGTCTCGTGGTGGCCGATCAGGCGGACGCCCTTTTGCTGCGCATGCGCGGCCACCCGCTCGATGTCGAAGTCGGGATAGGCCTCGGTGAAGCTGAACTCCTCGCCGTTGGCGAACCAGTCGCCGTCCCAGCCGAGGTTCCAGCCCTCGATCAGCAGGCCGCCGATGCCGTGGTCGGCGGCGAAGTCGATGTAGCGGATCGCCTCCTCGGTGGTGGCGCCATGCTTGGGGCCCGAGCTCCAGGACTTGGTGTCCAGGTGCATTTCCCACCAGATGCCGAGGTACTTCATCGGCTTCACCCAGGAGACGTCGCCGAGCGCATTGGGCGCATTGAGGTTCAGCACCAGGTCCGATTCGGCGAGCCCGGCGGCGTCCTCGCTGACCAGCAGGACCCGCCAGGGCGTGGCGAAGGGTGCCGCGCGCTCGACCTTGGCGGCGCCCGTGCCGGGAAACAGCATCGCGCGCAGCCGCCGACCCTCGACCCGCATCAGGTTCATCGCGGAATAGTCGGCCAGCGCCGCCTCGTGCAGCGCCAGGTGCAGGCCGTCGTCGGTGCGCAGGGTGAAGGGGGTCTGGGCGAAGCCGACCTCGGCCAGCGGGGTGCGCTGGTAGACGTATTCCTTGCGGTTCCATTCCTGGGCCGGGATCCACCAGGCCGTGGCCGGCTCGGCGACGACGAACTCGGTCAGTTCGTCGGCGATGTTGAGCTGCCGCAGGCCCGGCTGCTCCGGGAAGTCGTAGCGGAACCCGATGCCGTCGTCGAAGACCCGGAACACCACGTCGAAACGACGCCTGGCGCCGACGCGTTCGGCAAACGTGACGCGCAGCTCGTTGTGATGGTCGCGCACGAAACGCCGCTCGCCCCAGGGCTGCTCCCAGGTCTGGTCGTGGCCGCCGGTGCGCGGCTCGAGCAGGTCCAGGTTGCGTTCGAGCTTGGGTGCGTCTGTCAGCATGATGCCCAGGCGCGAGGGTGCGAGCACCGGACGGCCGTGGCGCGAGACGCTGTAGCTGGCGCGGCCCTCGGGGTCGGTGGTCACCGCGACTTCGAGGGCGCCATCCGGGGAGGAGACGCGCGCGACCGGCCGCTCGTCGGTCGCGGGCTGGGCGATCGCGGACAGCGGCAACAGCACCGCGAGACAGAGCAGAAGTCGGTGGGGCATCGATGCGGTCCTCCAGGTTGCGTTGCGGCGCGCCGGCCGGCGCATCGCAGCTGCGCCCGATTCTTGCACGGTCGCCACCGGCGGGTCGTCGCATACGTATGCGGGTGATTCCGTCGCGCGCCGGGTCGGAACGTCGGCGCTTGCTCGAACGTGAGCGGTGGATGCGCGGGCTTCGGGTCAGCCTGCGCCGAGACCGGCGGAGGCTCTCCGGCGGAGCCGGGCCATCCATGGCCCGATCCGCCGCCGCAGGCCGTCCCTGGCCTGCTGTCCGCCTCCCCCGGCCCGGCTCACGCCCCGCGCGGTGGACCGAAGGCGTTCTCGCGGCCGGACGGCGCGGGCCTGGTTCGGTTGCGGCGACGAGGGGAGAGCATGGCGAAGAGGGCGAGGTGGATCGGGAGCAGCAGCGCGATCCAGTGCGCGTTGCGCTGCGGCAACAGCGGCAGCCATTGCAGGAACAGCGCCAGCACCGCGCCCAGGGTCACCGTGGCGAGGATCCAGTCGAACAGCCGGCCCGGAGCGCGCCCGCGCACCAGCCGCCACCCGCCCGGGAGCAGCAGCAACGCCAGCGGATCGAGCAGCAGCAGGTTGTGGTTGCTCCAGCCGAAACGATGCGCGGTGCAGCACCAGATGAACAGCATCGTCAGCCCGGCGAGGCCGGCCAGGCTCCAGAACGGCAGCGCCGCCAGCGCCAGCCATCGCGGCGCCCGCCCGCCCAGCCATGCCAATGCGGCGGCCGCCAGCAGACCCGCCAGCAGCCACGGCCACCACGGCCGCGGCGCCTCCGCCGGCTCCGGCGCCAGGCGGTGCGGCAACAGCTCGGACTCTGCCGCTACCAGCGGGTCGCCGTCGGCATTGCGCACCGTCCGCAGCGCGTCGGCCAACCGCATCGGCACGAACGCGTCCTCCCACAGCGAATGCGGGCGATCGGCGGCCGGGCCCAGGCCAAGATCGAAGCCCAGCCACATCCACGGCGCCGGCGAGGCCAGGCGCACCGCGTCGCTGCGATAGGTATTGCCGCGCGAGCGCCCCTGCAGCTGCCGGCGCAGCGCGCCGTCGAGCGCCGCGTCGAGCGCGTCGCGCACCCGCGTCGAGCAGTTGTCGGTGAAGTAGTCGTAGCGGTAGCGGGCGTTCTCCGGCAGCGCGTTGATCGCGAGCGCCTCGGCGAGGGCGCTGGCGCGGGCATCGTCCAGGTCGAGCCACTGGATCGACACCCCGCGCCCGACCTCGCGGTAGTAGGCCAGGTCCTCGGCGAGCGGCAGTACCGCCAGGCGGTAGCGCATCTGACCGCGCACGAAGTTGCCGAAGAAGTCGGGCTCCTCCATGTCGAAGAAGCCGAAGTTGTAGGACAGCGGCTCGCCCTGCGCCGGATCGTCGATCACGATCGCGTTGTGGCCGAAGCGCTCGAAGAACACCTCGCCGGGCAGCATCGTGATCACCCCCACGCGCGGCGCCGCCGCGGCCGCCGCCGGCAGGCAGCACAGCAGCGCGAACAGCACGAGCACCAGGTGCCGGATCATGGCGCGCGCGCGGGCGCCCTGCGCCGGCGGGAATGCGCGCACCGGCTCAGGCGTCCTGCAGGTCGGTGTGCACGCTCACGTGCAGCGCGTGCAGGCGGCGCGAGTCCGCGCGCGCGACCCGGAAACCGAAGCGGCCGAGCGTGAGTTCCTCGCCGGCCTCGGGCAGGTGCCCGATCGCCGCGGTGACCAGCCCGCCGATGGTGTCGTACTCGTCGTCGTCGAAGTCGGCGCCGAAACGCGCGTTGAAGTCCTCGATCGGGGTCAGCGCATTCACCAGGTACTGGCCGTCGGCCTGGGCCGCGATCAGCGCGCTGTTGTCCTCGGCCTCGTCGTATTCGTCGTCGATCTCGCCGACGATTTCCTCCAGCACGTCCTCGATGGTGATCAGCCCGGCGACCCCGCCGTACTCGTCGATCACGATCGCCATGTGGTTGCGCGACTGCCGGAACTCGCGCAGCAGCACGTCCAGGCGCTTGGACTCGGGAATCAGCACCGCCGGCCGGAGCAGCTCGCGCAGGCGCACCTGGCCGCTGCGCGGCACCACCCCGCGCAGCAGGTCCTTGGCCAGCAGGATGCCGAGGATCTCGTCCTTGTCCTCGCCGTGGACCGGGAAGCGCGAGTGGCCGGACTCGACCACCTGCTGCATCACCTCGCCGAACGGCGCGTCGATCGACAGCGCCACCATCTGCGAGCGCGGGATCATCGCGTCGCCCACGGTCATGCCGGACACCGCCAGGGCGCCCTCCATCGTGCGCAGGGTGTCGGCCTCGATCAGGCCGCCGGCCTGGGCGTCGCGGAGGATCTCGACCAGGTCGTCGCGGGTGGTCGGTTCGCCGGAGATCGCCGAACTGATGCGGTCCAGCCAGCTGCGGCGTTTTTCGGGAGGTTCCTGGGTGGGGGGACGACTGTCGTCTTCGGGCATTGCGGTTGCGGGGGCGCCCTCGGGGGGCGACGGGCGAAGTCTAGCGCGGAACCTGTCCCCGCTGTCCAGCGACGGCGCTGGCGTCCCGGCCGGTGCGGGCCGCCCCGGGCCGCGGGCTCGCGGGGGAGCGGGCATCGGACCTGGCGGCGGGGCCGGGGCGGCCCGGCCCACCGCGTCGCTCCCGCGCCGTCGGATAAATCCGACTTGCGAAGCCCGGCCGCCCCGATGGCGCCCGCGGAGTTTTCCGATGGAGGCGGCGAGCCGCCCCGGGCATGCTGGACTCGCGGCAACCGCCGCATCACCGCTCACGGAGGAGCAACATGGCAGCACCAAGACCATTCCGCTTTCCCCGCCTGCTGGCGAGCGCCGCCTGCGGCGCGATCCTGTTCGCGACCACCCTGCAGGTCCACGCCGGCGGCGCCCACGACGCGCGCCAGGACGGCCCCTACGTCGATGCCTCGGCCTACATCCAGGGCGACGACCAGATCAACGCCTGGTACGGCATGACCTGGCAGCTGAAGCGGGACTTCGACGACATCTGCGGCGACACCTTCTGCGAGGGCGAGTACACCAACATCGAGCCGTTGCGCTTCAGCTGTTCGGTGCACCGGGTGAGCGGCCGGATCGGCATGTGCCTGTGGTCGTTCGCGGCCAGCGACGAGCACCTCGACCCCACCACGGGCAAGATCGCCGTCCGGGTTCCGGCGTGGCGCTGCCGCACGTCGCTCGGCCCGCTCGCCACCCTGGAGGACCTGCTGGCCGCGGTGGAAGGGCAGCCGCCGCTGTATGCGCCGCTGCCCGGCGGCCAGGGTTCGATCTTCGACGGCCTGATCGACTGCCTCTGAGATTCCGTGGGAAGGGGCCGGCCGTCGCGGGCTGCGCGGCGGCCGGACCCGCTCAGGCGTCCAGGTAGGGATCGGCGATGCCGAGCCCGGCGAGGATCTCGCGTTCCAGCTGTTCCATGCATTCGGCCTCGCGCGGGTCCTCGTGGTTCCAGCCGAGCAGGTGCAGGGTGCCGTGCACGGTCAGGTGCGCATAGTGCGCGGCAGGCGCCTTGCCCTGTTGCCGCGCCTCGCGCGCGACCACCGGCGCGCAGATCACCAGGTCGCCCAGCAACGGCAGGCGCACGCCTTCGGGCAGACCCTCCGGAAGCTCCGCGGGAAAGCTCAGCACGTTGGTGGCGTAGTCCCGGCCGCGGTAGTGGCGGTTGAGCGCCCGGCCTTCGGCGGCGCCGACCACGCGCACCGCCAGGTCGGCCTCGCGGATGCGCCCGGCGAGCGCCGCGGACACCCATTTGCGGAAGCTCTGCGCCGCCGGAACCCCCTTGCGCGGGACCGCGTAGCCGACGGCCACATCGAGGCGGGAGGGGCCCTTGGTCATGGCGCGATTGTAGAGCGGGACGCGGCGGCGCGTGCGTTCAGGCGGAGCCGGTGTCCGCGTCCTTGGCATCGCGCGCCTCGTACGCGCTGACGATCCGCGCGACCAGCGCGTGCCGCACCACGTCGCGCGGCTCGAAGAAAGTGAAGCTCACGCCCTCGACGTCGCGCAGCACCTCGATCGCGTCGCGCAGCCCCGACTTGACGTTGCGCGGCAGGTCGATCTGGGTCATGTCGCCGGTGACCACCGCGGTGCTGCCGAAGCCGAGCCGGGTCAGGAACATCTTCATCTGCTCGATGGTCGTGTTCTGGGCCTCGTCGAGGATCACGAAGGCATCGTTGAGGGTGCGGCCACGCATGTAGGCCAGCGGCGCGATCTCGATCACGCTTTTCTCCAGCAGCTTGATCACCTTCTCGACGCCGAGCATCTCGTACAGCGCGTCGTACAGCGGACGCAGGTACGGGTCCACCTTCTGACTGAGGTCGCCGGGCAGGAAGCCGAGCTTCTCGCCGGCCTCCACCGCCGGCCGCACCAGCACCAGGCGCTGCACCTTGGACTCGTTCAGCGCCTCCACCGCCATCGCCACCGCCAGGAAGGTCTTGCCGGTCCCGGCCGGGCCGACCCCGAAGTTGATGTCGTGGGTGGCGATGGCGTGCAGGTACTTCGCCTGGTTGGCGCCGCGCCCGCGCACGGTGCCGCGTTTCACCTTCACCGCCACTTCCTGGGGCTCGAACTCCTCCGCCACCCGCTCGATGCTGGCGCGGCTCAGCCGCACGTTGATCGCGTGGGTGTCGAGGGTCTCGGTGCCGGCCTCCTCGTACAGCGCGCGCAGCAGTTTCTCGGTCTGTTCCACGGCGTCGTCGCTGCGGCCGCTGACGCGGAACACGTTGCCGCGGTTGGCGATCTCCACGCCGAGGCGCAGCTCGATCTGGCGCAGGTGGCTGTCGAACGGGCCCGACAGGTTGGCCAGGCGCTCGCTGTCGGCGGGTTCCAGGGCGAATTCGGAAACGGCGGCTGCGGACATGGCGGGAGCGCGGGCGAGGGCGCAAGAGGTTAGCACCACGCCCATGTCGTCATCGCGAAGCGCCGGCGGGCCGGGAAGCGCCGGATCCAGGATCGCGCCGGTGTCGCACCGATCCGGCCCAGCTTGAACACGCCCCTTTGGGCGCGGACCCGCCATGCCATTGCCGCCACACCAGCCAGGGACGGGCCGCGGCCCCGGCTTCGGACTCCCGGGCGTTCCTAGCGGGGCTTGCAAAGTAATTAATCAATGAATTAAATTTAGCCGATGGATTCGGGCCCCAAGCAACCCCCTGCGAAACCCCGGGCGGCGCCCCGGCTGCCGCGGCGTGCGCCCGGCCGGCCGGCCGGCGAAACGCCCGACCTGCGCGAACGCCTGCTCGATGCCGCGCTGGCCTGCTACGTCCGGCGCGGGATCGCCGCCACTTCGGTGCGCGACATCGCGGCCGAGGCGGGGGTCACTTCCGCGCTGGTGCACTATTACTTCGGCGATGCCGCGCGCCTGCGCGAAGCGGTGATCGACCAGCGCCTGCTGCCCGTGTTCGCGGAGGTGCGCGCTCGCGTCACCCGCGCGGCGGACTCCGACCTCGCCGCCCTGATCGCGGGCTTCGTCGACGGGGTCTGCCGCGCGGTGGAAGCGCACCCATGGTTTCCGGCGCTGTGGGTGCGCGAGGTGGTCAGCGAGGGCGGCGCCCTGCGCGACCTGCTGGTGACCCGGGTGGCGCCCGAGATGGCCCACCTGCTGGCCGACCGTTTCGCCAAGGCGCAGGCGCGTGGGCAGCTGAACGTCGATCTGGATCCTCGATTGCTGATGGTGTCCCTGGTCGGATTGACCCTGTTCCCGGCCGCTGGCGCCCCGATCTGGCGGCAGTTGTTCGACGCCGGCGACCTGGGCATGGAAGACGTGCGCCGCCACGCGCTGGCGCTGCTGGATCGCGGACTGGAGCTCGCCGATGGCGAATGAACGAATGCGCCGGATCGCGGCGCTGGTGGCCTGCACGCTGACGCTGGCCGGCTGCCGCGACCCGAGCCCGCGTGCGCTGGGGACGCTCGAGTACGACCGCATCACCCTGCCGGCGCCGGCGGCCGAGCGCATCGTCGCGATCGAGGTGCGCGAAGGCGAGCGGGTGGAAGCGGGGCAGGCCCTGGTGACCCTGGAACGCAGCCGCGGCGCTGCCCGCCTGCAGGCCAGCCTCGCCGAGGCGGAACGCCAGCGCGACGCGCTGGCGGAGCTGCGCGCCGGCGCGCGCAGCGAGGACATCGACCAGGCGCGCGCCGAACTCGACGCGGCCCGGGCGCAGGCGCGCGACGCACGCGCCTATCACGCCCGCCTGCGCCCGCTGGCCGGCCGCCAGCTGGTCGCCGCCGCCGACCTCGACCGGGCCCGCGCTGCCGCCGGCCTGGCCGACGCGCGGGTCGAAGCCGCCGCCGCAGCGCTCGCGGAACTGCGCAACGGCACCCGCCCCGAGCGGATCGCGCAGGCGGAGGCGGCCGTGCGTGCAGCGGAGGCGCAGGCCCGGGTGGAGCGGGCGACCGCGGAACGCCTGGCGATCGTGGCGCCGCGCGCCGGCCGCGTCGACAGCCTGCCGTACCGGCTCGGCGACGAGGCGCCGGCCGGCGCGCCGCTGGCGGTGCTGCTGGTCGGCGACGCGCCCTACGCGCGGATCCACGTGCCGGAGCCGATCCGCGCCGGCGTCGCGGTCGGCGATGCGGCGAGGGTCTTCGTCGGCGACGACCAGCGCGCCTACCTGGGCCGGGTCCGGATGATCCGCAGCGAACCGGCGTTCACCCCGTACTACGCGCTCACCGGCGAGGACGCGGCCCGGCTGAGCTATCTCGCCGAGGTGCAGCTGGACGCGGCGGCGGCCGAGCTGCCGGCGGGGCTGCCGGTACGGGTGGAGTTCGATGTCCACGACTGAAGCACCGGGCACGGTGGCAGGCGCGCCGCCCGGCGACGCGCTCGCCGCGAGCGAAGTCGCGATCCGCGCCCGCGGCCTCACCCGGCGTTTCGGCGCCCTGGTCGCGGTCGACGGCGTCGACCTCACCGTGCCCACCGCGCACGTGTACGGGTTCCTGGGGCCGAACGGCTCGGGCAAGTCCACCACCATCCGCATGCTCTGCGGGCTGCTCACCCCGAGCGCCGGCGAGATCGAGGTGCTCGGCCTGCGGGTGCCGGAGCAGGCGGAGGAGCTGCGCCGCCGGATCGGCTACATGACCCAGCGGTTCTCGCTGTTCGAAGACCTGGCGGTGCGCGAGAACCTCGAGTTCCTGGCGGCGGTCCAGGACATGCCGCGGGCGGCGGCGCGCCGGCGCATCGACGCGCTGATCGAGCAGTACCGCTTCGGCGACCGCCAGCGCCAGCTCGCCGGAACCCTGAGCGGCGGCCAGAAGCAGCGGCTGGCGCTGGCCGGCGCGGTGATCCACGAACCGGAACTGCTGTTCCTGGACGAGCCCACCAGCGCGGTCGACCCGGAGTCGCGGCGGGATTTCTGGGAGACCCTGTTCGACCTGGCCGATGCCGGCACCACCATCCTGGTGTCGACCCACTACATGGACGAGGCCGAGCGTTGCCACCGCATCGCGATCCTCGACCGCGGCGTGCTGGTCGCCGACGGTACCCCGGCGGAACTGACCGCCAGACTGGAGGGGCGCAGCGTGGCGGTGACGGCGGAGCTGCCGCGCCGCGCGCAACAGGCGCTGGTCGCGGTGCCGGGGGTGCTCAGCGTCGCCCAGATCGGCAACGACCTGCGGGTGCTCGCCGATGCCGATGGCGAGGTCGCGGGACGGATCCGGGCGGCCCTGTCGGAGGCTGGTCTGAGTGCCGAGGTCGCGGCCTCCCGGCCCAATCTGGAGGACGTGTTCGTCGCCGCCACCCGCGGCCGCGCACGGCATCAGGGCGAACGCGGCGCGGCGGGGGAGGCCTCGTGAACTTCCGCCGCATGTCCGCGATCGTGCTCAAGGAACTGCGGCAGATGCGCCGCGACCGGATCACCCTGGCGATGATCGTCGGCATCCCGGTGATGCAGCTGGTGCTGTTCGGCTACGCGATCAACCTGAACCTGCGCGGGCTCGACGCCGGCATCGCCGACCAGGCCGGCACCTCGGCGTCGCGCGCAATGGTGCTCGACATGGCCGCCACCGGGGTGATCGCGCCGTCGCTGGTGGCGCAGACGCCGCAGCAGCTGATGGACGCGCTGCGCCGCGGCGAGATCAGCGTCGGCGTGGTGATCCCGCCGGACTTCGAGCGGCGCCTCGACGAGGGCCGCGAGGCGGTGCAGGTGCTGGTGGACGGGACCGACACGGTGGTGCAGAGCGCGGCGATCCAGCTGGCGCAGCTACCGCTGGATGGTCCGGGGACGCGGCCGCCACCGGCCGCCGGCAGCGGCCGGATCAGCGTGATCGCCTTCTACAACCCGGAGCGCCGCTCGGCGGTGAACATCGTGCCGGGCCTGATCGGCGTGATCCTCACCATGACGATGGTGCTGTTCACCGCGGTGGCGATCGTGCGCGAGCGCGAGCGCGGCAACATGGAGCTGCTGATCGCCACCCCGCTGAGCCGCTCGGAACTGATGGCGGGCAAGGTATTGCCCTACGCGGCGATCGGCCTGGTGCAGACCAGCGTGATCCTGCTGCTGGGCATGTGGCTGTTCCAGGTCCCGGTGCGCGGCAGCGCGCTGGACGTGTACCTGGCGGCGGTGCTGCTGATCCTGGCCAACCTGACCCTCGGCCTGCTGATCAGCACCCGCGCGCAGTCCCAGTTCCAGGCGATGCAGATGACCTTCTTCATCTTCCTGCCCTCGATCCTGCTGTCCGGCTTCATGTTCCCGTTCGCGGGGATGCCGCGCGTGGTGCAGTGGATCGCCGAGCTGTTGCCGCTCACCCACTTCCTGCGCCTGATCCGCGGCATCATGCTGCGCGGCGCAGGCCTGTGGGAGCTGTGGCCGGAGGTGTTGGCCCTGGCGGGGTTCACCGCGGCGATGATGACCGCGGCGATCCTGCGGTTTCGGAAGCGGCTGGACTGAGCGAGGGCGGAGGGGCCTCCGCCAGGCGGCCGCGCAGCGAATTGCTCATCGCGGCGGTGATCGTCACCTCGACGAACCGGCCGACCAGCCGCGGGTCGCCGGGGAAATTCACCGAACGCATGTTCTCGGTCTTGCCGGTGAGCTCGTTCGGGTCCTTGCGCGACGGCCCTTCCACCAGCACCGACTGCACGCTGCCGACCATCGCATCGCTGATGCGCCGCGCGTTGGCGTTGATCGCAGCCTGCAGACGCTCCAGGCGCGCGTGCTTCTCCGCGGCCGGGGTCGCATCCTCCAGGTCGGCGGCCGGCGTGCCGGGGCGGCGCGAATAGATGAAGGAGAAACTCTGGTCGAAGCCGACCTCCTCGATCAGCTTCATGGTCTTTTCGAAGTCCGCGGCGGTCTCGCCCGGGAAACCGACGATGAAATCCGAGGAGATGGAAATGTCCGGGCGGACCGCGCGCAGCCTGCGGATCTTCTGCTTGAACTCGAGCGCGGTGTAGCCGCGCTTCATCGCCGCCAGGATCCGGTCGCTGCCGGACTGCACCGGAAGGTGCAGGTAGTTCGCCAGCTGCGGCACGTCGCGGTAGGCGTCGACCAGCGAGTCGGAGAACTCGAGCGGATGCGAGGTGGTGAAGCGGATCCGGTCGATGCCGTCGATCTCGGCGATGGTGCGGATCAGCAGCCCCAGGTCGGCATGCTGCGGATGGTCCGGGCCGGGGGCCGGGCCCTCGCCCGCCGCCTCGCCCATCGGTCCGCGGTAGGCGTTGACGTTCTGCCCCAGCAGGTTGATCTCGCGCACGCCCTGTGCCGCCAGCCGCACCACCTCGACCAGGACGTCCTCGAACGGCCGGCTGACCTCCTCGCCGCGGGTGTAGGGCACCACGCAGAAGCTGCAGTACTTGCTGCAGCCCTCCATGATCGAGACGAACGCGCTGGGGCCCTCGGCGCGCGGCTGCGGCAGGCGATCGAACTTCTCGATCTCCGGAAAGCTGATGTCGACCTGGGGCAGGCCGCTGCCGCGCCGGGCGCGGATCAGCTCGGGAAGGCGGTGCAGGGTCTGCGGGCCGAACACCAGGTCCACGTACGGCGCCCGCTTCACGATCGCCTCGCCCTCCTGCGACGCCACGCAGCCGCCCACCCCGATCAGCACCGGCCTGCCGCCCTGCTTGAGCGCCTTCCAGCGTCCCAGCTGGCTGAACACCTTTTCCTGGGCCTTCTCGCGGATCGAACAGGTGTTGACCAGCACCACGTCGGCCTGCTCGACGTCGTCGGTCAACTCCAGGCCGTCGCTGGCGGCGAGCACGTCGGCCATCTTGGCCGAGTCGTATTCGTTCATCTGGCAGCCGTGGGTCTGGATGTACAGCTTGCCGCGGGCCGGCAGGCCCTGGGCGGGCTCGGAACGCGGGTCGGCGGCTGGCGCCGGCGGGGCGGTGGTGGTGGCGGTCATGGCGGGTCCGGGGCGCGGCGCTGATTCCGGGCCGGAAGGCGGTGGATGACGGAACAGTGTAATCGGTCACGGAGCCTTGGCGATCAAGGACTTGGCAAAGCCGTGGAATCGGAGGACACTGCGCCGGATGAAGGGGGCCTGGGGATCGATCGTCGTCCTGACGTGTGCGCTCGCGTCCGTTCCGGCCGCGGCGGGCACCCTGTATCGCTGCGACAGCGGCGATGGCGTGCCGCAGTACGTCAGCAGGCGCGTCGCCGGTGCCAGCTGCACGGTGATCAGCAGCTATCGTCCCGAACCGGCCAGGCCGCGCCGCGCCGCCGCGCCGGCCGCCGCCGGCAAGGTGACCGCCAGCAGCCGCGTCGAGGGGTCGCCGGCGACGCTCGACGCCAACGCGCCGGCCACCTTCATGGGGCAGGGCGCCGCCGCGACCACGCCAACGCGGGCGCCGGCGACGCCCGCAGCGCGCCCTCGGACCCGCCACGTCCAGGGCCAGGTGTACTCCTACATCAAGGACGGGGTGCGCCACTACACCAGCCGCGCGCCGCGCGGAGTGGCGGGCGCCAGCGCCGTGCGCACCATCCGCTACAGCTTCATGGAGACCTGCTACGCCTGCGGTGCCAGCCCCGGCGTCAGCTTCGGCACGGTGCGCCTGAACACGGATGCCTACCGCGACGAGATCCGCGCCGCCGCGCAGCGGTTCGGCGTGGAGGAGGCGGTGGTGCGGGCGATCATCCACGCCGAGTCCGCCTTCAATCCCAACGCGCTGTCGCGGGTCGGCGCGCAGGGTCTGATGCAGCTGATGCCCGCCACCGCGCAGCGTTTCGGGGTCGGCAATCCGTTCGATCCGGGACAGAACATCCTCGGCGGGGTCGAGTACCTCGCCTGGCTGCTCAAGCGCTTCAACGGCGACCTGACCCTGGCCGCCGCCGGTTACAACGCCGGCGAGGGCGCCGTCGACCGCCACGGCGGGGTCCCCCCCTACAGCGAGACCCGGCGCTACGTCGAGCGGGTCGGGGTGCTGGCCGAGCGCTACCGCGGATATCTGGCCAGCAATACCGCGCCCTGAAGCCGCGCGCGGCTGTCAAGACATTGTCGGCCGATTCAGCGTTCCGTTACACTTTGCCGTCTTTGCGGGCCGCCTCCGGCGACGGGGGCCGGCACGCGGCAGCCAGAATTCAGTAGCTACCGAACAGGTTTGCGGAGTGCAGGATGGTCAATGAAGCGGTGATCGATCCCGCCGGCGGTGAGGATTCAGTCAACACGGGGCGGCGCCGGTTCCTGACCGCGACCACGGCGGTGGTCGGGGCGGTGGGCGCCGGCGTGGCGGCCATCCCGTTCATCAAGTCGTGGAACCCCAGCGCGCGGGCGCTGCTCGCCGGCGCGCCGGTGACCGTGGACATCAGCGCGCTGCAGGAAGGCCAGCGCCTGGTGGTGGAGTGGCGCGGCCAGCCGATCTGGATCGTCAGGCGCTCGGAGGCGATCCTCGAGGCGCTGCCGACCCTGGACGAGCAGCTGCGCGACCCGGAGTCGGAGAACCCCGACCAGCAGCCGGCATACGTGCGCGAGGCCCACCCGGAGCTGCGTTCGATCCGTCCGGAGATCTCGGTGCTGGTCGGGCTGTGCACCCATCTGGGCTGCTCGCCGGAGATGGTCGCGGAGATCCGCCCGCAGCCGTTCGACGCCAACTGGAAGGGCGGGTACTTCTGTCCCTGCCACAAGTCCAAGTTCGACATGGCCGGCCGCGTCTACGAAGGCGTTCCCGCGCCCACCAACCTCGTGGTGCCGCCGCACCACTATGCCGACGACAACACCATCGTCGTCGGCCTCGATCCCGAGGGGGCCGCATAAATGGCGAACGTCGACGACAAGATGGCCGCTCCCAACGATCCGGCCACCGGCATCATCGCCGCGTTCCGCGCCTGGTTCGACGACCGTACCCCGGGGCTGATGCCGGCGTACCGCAAGCACATGACGGAGTACTTCGCGCCGAAGAACTTCAACGTCTGGTACTACTTCGGTTCGCTGGCGCTGCTGGTGCTGGTCAACCAGATCGTCACCGGCATCTTCCTGACGATGCACTACAAGCCGTCGGCCGCGGAGGCGTTCTCTTCGGTCGAGTACATCATGCGCGACGTGGAGTGGGGCTGGCTGATCCGCTACATGCACTCCACCGGCGCTTCGCTGTTCTTCATCGTCGTCTACCTGCACATGTTCCGCGGGCTGATGTACGGCAGCTACCAGAAGCCGCGCGAGCTGGTGTGGATCCTCGGCATGCTGATCTATCTGGTGCTGATGGCCGAAGCGTTCCTCGGCTACGTGCTGCCCTGGGGGCAGATGTCGTTCTGGGGCGCCAAGGTGATCATCTCGCTGTTCGGCGCGATCCCGGTGATCGGCAACGGCCTGACCGAGTGGATCATGGGCGACTTCCTGCCCGGCGACGCCACCGTCAACCGCTTCTTCGCGCTGCACGTGATCGCACTGCCGCTGGTGCTGCTGCTGCTGGTCGTGCTGCACCTGGGGGCGCTGCACGAGGTCGGCTCCAACAACCCGGACGGCGTGGACATCAAGAAGGGGCCGAAGGGCAACCGCTGGTCGGCGAAGGCCCCGCTCGATTCGATCCCGTTCCACCCGTACTACACGGTCAAGGACCTGGTGGGCGTCGGCTTCCTGCTGATCCTGGCCGCCTTCATCATCTTCTTCACCCCGGAGATGGGCGGCTGGTTCCTCGAGCACGACAACTTCATCGAGGCCAACCCGCTGGTCACCCCCGAGCACATCAAGCCGGTGTGGTACTACACGCCCTACTACGCGATGCTCAGGGTGGTGCCCGACAAGCTGGGCGGCGTGCTGGTGATGTTCGGCGCGATCGCGATCCTGTTCGCCGTGCCCTGGCTGGACCGCGCCAGGGTCAAGTCCTATCGCTACCGCGGCATGCTGTCCAAGGTGCTGCTGGGGCTGTTCGCGATCAGCTTCTTCTGGCTTGGCAAGATCGGCGCCGGCCCGGGCACCGACCCGGTCGAGACCATCGTCGGACGTTGCCTGACCTTCTACTACTTCGCGTTCTTCATCACGATGCCATGGTGGACCAGGATCGACCGCACCAAACCTGTGCCCGAGCGGGTGACGACGCATGACTAGGGATCCGGGAATCGGGAATCGGGAATCGGGAATCGTGAAGAGCGGCTATCAGCGTCTGGTCAGTCACGCGGCGGTGCTCGCCGGGGGACTGCTGTTGTCCTTCTCGGCGCTCGCCGCCGACCCGGGCACCGCGCTCCAGCAGTCGGGCACCGACCTCGCCGACCGCGCCTCGCTGCAGCGCGGCGCGCGGTTGTTCATGAACTACTGCGCCGGCTGCCATTCGCTCAAGTACCTGCGCTACTCGCGCATGGCCGAGGACCTCGGGCTCAGCGAAGAGGAGGTCATGGAGAACCTCAACTTCACCGGCGCCGCCTTCGGCGAGCACATCGTCCCGGCGATGCCGGCGGAGCAGGCCGAGGACTGGTTCGGGGTGGCGCCGCCCGACCTTTCGCTGGTGGTGCGCACCAAGGCCGGCGGCCCCGACTGGATCTATACCTTCCTCAAGTCGTTCTATCAGGACGAGTCGAGCGCGCAGGGCTGGAACAACACCCTGTTCCCCGACGTGTCGATGCCGAACCCGCTGTGGGAGATGCAGGGTCTGCAGCATCCCGTCTACGGTGCGCCCGACGAGACCGGTCAGCCCGCCATCGAGCGCCTGGAGCTGGCCCGCCCGGGCACCCAGGACGCCGCGGAGTTCGACCGAACCGTCCGCGACATCGCCGCATTTCTCGAGTACGCCGCCGAACCGGCAGCGCTCAAGCGCCAGGGCATCGGCGTCTGGGTGATCCTGTTCCTGGCGTTCTTCACGTTCCTCGCCTGGCTGCTGAAGAAGGAATACTGGCGCGACGTGCACTAGGCGGACCCTCCACGAGCCCGGCTTCGGCGCGGGTTTCTTGCAGATCAGGCCGGCGCAGACCGGCCCTCGGCAGCCGTGGGGGGACGGCTCGGGAACCGGGCGACCGTCCCGCAGTGGGCGGGCGGCGTCGATGCGGCCGGCGGTATCCGGCCGTGGGAGAGTGCCGATGATGGCCGCGAGTCCGCGTATGCGTAATGCCCTGACCCTGTTTTCGTCCGTCGATGACGTGCTCTGCCACCGCGTCCGCCTGGTATTGGCGGCCAAGGGCGTCACCTACGACCTGATCGCGGTGGATCCGCAGAGCCCGCCCGAGGATCTGCTCGACCTCAACCCGTACCACTCGGTGCCCACCCTGGTCGAACGCGACCTGGTGCTCTACGCCGCGTCGGTGGTCTGCGAGTATCTCGACGAACGCTACCCGCACCCGCCGCTGATGCCGGTCGACCCGCTCTCCCGCGCGCGCCTGCGTCTGGCCATGCTCCGGCTGGAGCACGACTGGGTACCGCAGATCCAGGCGATCCAGCTGGGCAACAAGCAGCAGGCCGAGGCCGGGCGCAAGCGCCTGCGGGAACTGCTGACCGCCTCGGTTCCGCTGTTCAAGGCCAGCAAGTTCTTCCTCAGCGCCGAGATGAGCCTGGCCGACTGCGCCATGGCGCCGATCATCTGGCGGCTGCAGGCGCTGGGCGTCGCGTTGCCGAAGGACGGCAAGGCGATCGAGGACTACGGGAACCGCATCTTCCGCGGGCCCGGCTTCGTGCGCAGCCTGACGCCGCAGGAGAAGAACCTGCGCGAACTGCCGGAATGAGCCGCGCGCGCTGGCCCGGCGCGGCGATGGCGGTACACTGACGGCATGCCCGAGACCGCCGCGCCCGGCATGACCAGCCATCGCCCGTACCTGTTGCGGGCGCTGTACGAGTGGATCGCCGACAACGGCATGACCCCGCACATCCTGGTCGATGCCGAGCAGCCCGGGGTGCGGGTGCCGACGCACGCCGTGAAGGAAGGGCGGGTGGTGCTCAACATCGCCGAGCGCGCGGTGACCCGATTGGAGATGGACAACGGCGGCGTGCGTTTCACGGCGCGCTTCGGCGGGGTCAGCCATCCGGTCGAGGTACCGGTCGGCGCGGTGCTGGCGATCTATGCCCGCGAGACCGGTCACGGCATGGTGCTGCCGGAGGACGTCGGAGGCGGCCCGGGGCCGGACCCGGACGACGATCCGGGCACGGCGGCCGATGCCCAGGCGGGCGACGACGCACCCGCACCGAAGCGCGGTGCGCACCTGCGCGTGGTCAAGTAGGCGCCAGGCCGCCGCGGGCGGCCTGGCCTCTCAGTGCAGGTCGCGCTGCGACGCCCGCACCGGCCCGCTGAACGAGACCAGGGTGTCGCCGTGCAGCACCAGTCGGCCGACGTGCCGCTCGGTCCCGTCCTCCGAATACTCGAAGCGGAAGCTGCGTTCCAATCCGAGCCGGCCGTCCTCGCCGCGGCGCAGCCGCAGCCCGGCGGCGTGCACGGTCTGGTCGAGCCACTGCACCCCGGCGGCGCGGCACGCCTGGCGGCCGATCCGCTCGGCGCGCTCGGCGGCACCGCGCCCGGCGCTCCAGAAGGCGAAGGCCGCGGCGCCGGCGATCATCACGAGCACTAGATCGAACATGCGTGTAATGTGGCGCCCGCATCGGCCCCGGGCAAGGCCCGTCGCCGCGCCCAGCCAGACCAGCCCGGAATCGCCGATGAGCGCCCAGTCCTTGAAACTCGTGTTCCCCGGCGGCGAGCATCCGCAGGTGCTGCTCGGACCGGGCGTGAGCCGGATCGGCTCGGATCCGCACGCCAACATCGTGCTCGACAGGCCCGGCGTGCTGCCCAGCCACTGCGAGCTCCAGGTCGGCGCCCACGGGGTCACGCTGAAGGTGCCCGAAGGCATCGCGGTGCGGGTCAACGGCCGGGTGGTCGATGGCGTGCTCGCGCTGCGTCCCGGCGACGTGGTGGGCTTCGAGCAGGTGCAGGCGCGGTTGGTGTCGATGGAGGTGGCCACCGCGGTCCCGGCCACCCCGGCCGGCGTGCCCGCCAACGACGACATCGACGCCACCGCGGTCCGCCCGGCGCTGCCGCGCTACGTGCTGCGCGGCGTGTCCGGCCACGCCTTCGGGCGCAGCTACCCGGTGGTCGGGCCCACGGTGGTCGGCCGCGCCGCAGAGTGCACGCTGCGCTTCGACGAGCCGGGCCTGTCGCGTTCGCACGTCCGGCTCACCCCGACCCCTGACGGCATCGAGCTCCAGGACCTCGGTTCCAGCAACGGCAGCTTCCTCAACGGGCGCCGGGTGCAGATGGCGCTGGCGCGCCCCGGCGACGAGATCGGCTTCGACCAGCTGCGCTTCCGCCTGCTCGCCCCCGGCCAGGGGCAGCCGGTGCAGGTGCACGCGCGTCCGGTGGCGGACATCCATCCGCGCGGCGGCCGCGGGTGGCGGCGCTGGGGCCTGGCGCTGACGGCGCTGCTGACGGCCGCCGCCGCGTTGGCGCTGGTGCTGCGTTAGCCGGAGCAGGCCGGTCCCAGCTTGAGCGACAGGTCGATCGCGCGCACGTGCTTGGTCAGCGCGCCGATCGAGATGCAGTCCACGCCGTCGGCGGCGATCGCGCGCACGCCTTCCAGGTCGACCCCGCCCGAGACCTCCAGCGGCACTCGCGCCGCGCCCGCGGCGGCCGCGATGCGCACCGCCTCGCGCCGCGCCGCCGCGTCGAAATCGTCGATCAGGACGCGGTCGCAGCCGGCCGCCAGCGCCTCGCGCAGCTGGTCCAGGGTTTCCACCTCGACGATCAGCGGCAGCGACGGCTGCTGCGCGCGCGCCGCGCCGATCGCCGCGGTGACCGAGCCGGCCACACGCACGTGGTTCTCCTTGAGCATCACCGCATCGAACAGACCGATCCGATGGTTGACCCCGCCGCCCACGCGCACCGCATACTTCTGCGCCTGGCGCAGCCCGGGCAGGGTCTTGCGGGTATCGAGGATCCGCGCGCCGGTGCCGCGCACCGCGTCGACGTAGGCGCGGGTGGCGGTGGCGGTGGCGCTCAGGGTCTGCACGAAGTTGAGCGAGGCGCGCTCCGCGCTGACCAGCGCGCGGGCGCGACCGGACAGCTCGGCCAGAATCGTGCCGGCGACCACCCGGTCGCCCTCGGCCACCCGCCAGTCGATCCGCACCTCCGGGTCGAGCCTGCGGTGGCAGGCGTCGAACCACGGACGACCGCAGACCACCGCGTTCTCCTTGCACAGCAGCCGCGCGACATCGGTGGCATCGGGCAGCAGGGCGGCGGTGACATCGCCGCTGCCGATGTCCTCGGCCAGGGCGCGGGCCACGTCGGCCTCGACCGTCGCGGTGGGCGGTGGCGCGATGGTGGCGGCCATCGCCGGGATCAGGCGGGAAAGCCGTCGATCTGCGCGGTGGCGATGCCTTCCTCCACCAGCAGCACCGGGATGCCGTCGTCGATTCGGTAGATCCGCTTGCGGTCGCGGGTCGCCAGCGCCGCGTCGAGCGGTTCGGCCTGGGCGGTGCCGTCGTTGCGCCGCACGGCGCCGGCGGCGACCGCGCGGTTGACCGCCTCGAGCCCGGTCTTGTCGAGCAGTGCCAACGGTTGCCGGGTGTCGGGACAGACGAGGATGTCGAGGAGCTTGCGGTCCATGGGGCGTGAGCGGCGATTCGTGGTGAGCGATTCGGCAGCGTACCACTCCGGCAGTGCGGCCGCCGGTTCCGTTGGCGCTGTTCCGGATCGCCATCGCCAATCGACGATCCCGGCTAAAATGCGCCTTTAGCGCCCGGGGACGACCATGCCAGCCACGCCAGCCAGCTCCGCCGCGCCGCTCGTCGGCATCGTGATGGGCTCGCGTTCCGACTGGGACACGATGCAGCACGCCGCCGAACACCTCGAAGCGCTGGGGGTGCCGCACGAAGTACGGGTGGTGTCGGCCCACCGCACCCCGGATGCGATGTTCGCCTACGCCGAATCGGCCGGGCAGCGCGGGCTGCGGGCGATCATCGCCGGCGCCGGCGGCGCCGCGCACCTGCCGGGAATGCTGGCGGCCAAGACCGCGGTGCCGGTGCTCGGCGTGCCGGTGCAATCGAAGTCGCTCAACGGGCTCGACTCGCTGCTCTCGATCGTGCAGATGCCGGCCGGGGTGCCGGTCGCGACGTTCGCCATCGGCCGTGCCGGAGCGGTCAATGCCGCACTGTTCGCCGCGGCGCTGCTGGCGGCCGGACACGCGGAGGTTGCGGCGGCGCTGGAGGCGTTTCGCCGGCGCCAGACCGAAGCGGTGGCCGGCGCCGACGATCCGCGCCGGCCGCCGGCCGGATCCGGGCTGCGCCCGTGACCACCGTCGGGATCCTTGGGGGCGGCCAGCTTGCGCGCATGCTGGCGCTGGCGGGCGCACCGCTGGGGCTGCGCTTCCTGGTGATGGATACTTCGGCCGAGGCCTGCGCCGGACAGTTCGCGCCGCTGCTGGTCGGCGACTACCGCGACGAGGCGGCGCTCGCCGACTTCGCCGCGCGCGTGGACGTGGTGACCTTCGACTTCGAGAACGTCCCGGCCGAGTCCGCGCGCTGGCTGAGCGCGCGGGTGCCGGTGTTCCCCAATCCCGGCGCGCTGGGCGTCGCCCAGGACCGGCTGGCGGAGAAGATGCTGTTCCGCGAGCTGGCGATTCCCGTGCCGCCGTTCGCCGACATCGCCTCGCGAGAGGACCTGGACGCCGCGCTCGCCCGGATCGGCACGCCCTGCATCCTCAAGACCCGCCGCCTCGGCTACGACGGCAAGGGGCAGTTCCGGCTGAAGCCCGCGCCGGGGGCCGGTACGCCCGCAGCGGTACAGCGGGTCGCGGACCAGGCCTGGGCCGCGCTGGGCCCGCAGGCGGAGCGCGTCGGCCTGATCCTGGAGGCCTTCGTGCCGTTCGACCGCGAGCTGAGCGTGGTGGCGATGCGCGGCCGCGACGGCAGTTTCGATACCTGGCCGCTCACCGAGAACTGGCACGTCGACGGGGTGCTCTCGGCCAGCCTGGCGCCGGCGCGGGTCGACCCGGCGCTGGCCGAGACGGCCTATGGCCATGCCCGCCGTCTGGCCGAGGCGCTGGACTATGTGGGCGTGTTCGCACTGGAACTGTTCTGCCATGGGGGCGAACTGCTGGCCAACGAGCTGGCGCCCCGGGTGCACAACTCCGGGCACTGGACCATCGAAGGCGCCGAGACCTCGCAGTTCGAGAACCACCTGCGCGCGGTGCTCGGGCTGGCCGCTGGCGCGACCACCGTGCGCGGCCATGCCTGCATGTTGAACTGGATCGGCGAGTTGCCGGATCCGGCGCCGGTGCTGGCCGAGGCCGGTGGCCACTGGCACGACTACGGCAAGTCGCCGCGCGCCGGCCGCAAGGTCGGCCACGCGACGTTGCGGGCGGACACGCCGGAGGCGCTGGCCGCTGCGCTGCAGCGCGGCGGCGACGCGCTCGGGCGGCAGTCCCAGGTCGCCCCGGCGATCGCGGCCCTGCGCGGTTGACGGGCGCCCGCCGCACGCTTCCGTGCCCCCGGCCCGATCCCGTCCTTCGGCCGACTCCGCAGCAGCGCCCGGACCGCCGCAGAAGCGGGCCGTGCCCGCCAAAGCCGGCGCAGTTGCCGATGCCCGGAACCGCTGCCGCGGCGCCGGAGATTCCCGCGGCCTTCGCGGCCATGGGGCCGCTCCTACAGGCGCGCGGCGATCGATTCCCAGGCCACCAGGCGCCAGAAGGCCTCGAGGTACTTCGCCCGGTTCGCACCGTAGTCCGGCAGGTAGGCGTGCTCCCACAGGCAGCACGCCAGCAGGGGCGTGTCCGGCCCGGTCAGCGGCGTGACCGAGTGCGGGGTCACGGCGATCGCCAGGCGCCCGTCGTCGCGCCGCAGCAGCCAGGCCCAGCCGGAGCCGAACCCGCGCAGGGCCGCTTCGTCGAATTGCGCGCGGAAGCCCTCGACGCTACCGAAGGCGCCGGCCAGGGCCTCGGCCAGCCGCCCCTCGGGTTCGCCGCCGCCGCCGGCAGCGGCCGGCTTCAGGCAGCGCCAGTACAGCCCGGTGTTCCAGGCCTGGGCGGCGTGTTCGGCCATCGCCCCCTGCGCCTTGCGCACGATTTCCTCGAGCGCCAGCTCGGCGAAGGCGGTGCCGGCGACCATGGCGTTGAGGGCATCCACATGGGCGCGGTGGTGGCCGTCGTGGTGCCGTGCCACGGTGTCGCCGGACAGATACGGCTCGAGGGCGGTGCGATCGTAGGGCAGGGCGGGCAGGTCGATGGGCATGGGCACCGGGTTCGGGAGTGGCGGCCACGGCCCGCGAGCGGCCGCAGGGCGCGCGAGGCCTTACAATCGCCGATTCTAACCCCACGTCCGCCGCCGGCCTTCGCGCGCGGCGCGGGCAATCCAGGAGTACGCGAGATGGTGATGCAGCGGATCCAGGCCGAGGTCGAGGGCCACCCGATCGTCCTGTTCATGAAGGGCACGCCGCAGTTCCCGATGTGCGGTTTCTCCAGCCGCACCGTCAAGGTGCTCAAGGACGCCGGCGTCGGCGACCTGCGTACCGTCAACGTGCTGGAGGAGCCGGAAATCCGCGCCAACCTGCCGCGCTATTCCAACTGGCCGACCTTCCCGCAGTTGTTCATCAACGGCGAACTGATCGGCGGCTGCGACATCGCCGTGGAGCTGCACGAATCCGGCGAGCTGGCACGGATGGTCGCGGAAGCGCAGAAGGCGTGAGCGCGGCGACCTTCCCGGGCGTTGCCGGCCAGGCGCCGGGCGCGGCGCCGCTGGACGGACGGGTGGTGCTGGTCGCGGGTGCGCACGGCGGTCTCGGCCAGGCCGCTTCGCTGGCCTGCGCGCGTGCGGGCGCGCGCCTGGTGCTGCTGGGGCGGCGCATCCCCAAGCTCAACCGCCTGCTCGATGCGATCGAGCGCGAAGGGGGCGAGGCGGTGCTGTATCCGCTCGACCTGGAAGGCGCCGGCCCCGACGATTACGCCGAACTCGCCCGGCGCATCGAATCCGGCTACGGCCGGCTCGACGGGCTTATGCACTGCGCCGCCGAGTTCCGCGGCCTCACCCCGCTCGAGCACACCGACCCGGCGGCGTTCGCACGTGCCATCCACGTGGGACTCACGGCGCGCTGGTGGCTGACCCAGGCCTGCCTGCCGCTGCTGCGGCGCGGCGCCGACGCTTCGGTGGTGTTCGTGGTCGACGCCGCCGATGCCACCAGCGGCGCCTACTGGGGCGGCTACGGCATCGCCCAGTCGGGCCTGCATGCGATGGTGCGGATGCTGCACGCCGAACTCGCCGGCACCGCGGTGCGGATCAGCGGCCTGCAGCCGGGGCCGATGCGCACGCCGCTGCTCGCGCGCGCGTACGTCGAAGGCGACCGGGCCGGTGCCTGCGAGCCGGAGCGCTACGCGGGCGCCTGCGTGACACTACTCTCGGCAGCCGGCGCCGCGCGCCGCGGGCAGATCTGGCGCCCCGGCCCGGATGTCGGCGGGATCGCCCTGCCGATGCTGGCCGCGCAATGACCATCGCCTCCGCGGCGCTGCTGCTGTTCCTGATCCTCGATCCGCTCGGCAACATCCCGGTGTTCCTCGGCATGCTGCGGCGGCTGCCGCCGCGGCGGCAGCGTATCGTGCTGGCGCGCGAACTGTTGATCGCCCTGGGCGTACTGATGCTGTTCCTCTGGGCCGGCAAGTACGTGCTGGAGCTGATGCACCTGCGCCAGGAATCGGTCTCGATCGCCGGCGGGATCGTGCTGTTCCTGATCGGGCTGCGGATGATCTTCCCGCCGCCGCAGGGGCTGATGGGCGAGCTGCCCGAGGGCGAGCCGTTCATCGTGCCCATGGCCATTCCGCTGGTGGCCGGCCCGTCGGGGATGGCCGCGGTGATGCTGATGGGCAGCAGCGAGCCGGAGCGGCTGGGCGAATGGAGCCTGGCGCTGCTGCTGGCGTGGGCGGCCACCGCGGCGATCCTGTTCTCGTCCACCTGGCTGTACCGCCTGCTCGGCATGCGCGCCCTGATCGCCATGGAGCGGCTGATGGGGATGCTGCTGGTGGCGATCTCGGTGCAGATGCTGCTGGACGGCGTGGTCGGCTACCTGGGGTTGACCCCAGGCTGAGGCGGCGCGCTCCCCCAGATGACAAGCACTTAGCCGACCTTGCTGAGGCGGCGGATAAAAGCCATTCCGGACAGGGGGTTGCACGGTTCCGGGGCTGTCATTTCTCTGTCATCCGTGACGGCTATCGTGTTAATCTGTTGTTAACCGCAGCGCACCTGTTCGCGCCCGGCCGGGGCTCCTAGACACCTTCGCACCACACCTTTCGCATTCCGAAAAACGACCATGCGCACGTCACGCGTGGTCATCACCCACGCATCGAGGCTATCGACAATGACTCACAAGCACCGCGTCCGACTCTCCAGGCTCTCGCTCGGTCTGATCGTCGCGCTCGCCGCAGCGCCGGCGTTCTCGCAGAGCACCTCCGCCGGTGTCGGCGGCCAGGTCGTCGGCGCCGACGGCCAGCCGGTCGCGGGCGCGGAGGTCACGATCGTCCATACAGAATCGGGCACGGTGAACCGCACCACCACGGACGCGAACGGCCGCTACAACGCCCGCGGCCTGCGTGTCGGCGGTCCGTACACCATCACCATCAACAAGGCCGGCGCCGGGACGGACACCGAGGACGACGTCTACCTCGCCCTCAACCAGACCACCCAGATCAACTCGCAGCTGAGCGGCGACATCGCCACCCTCGAGTCGGTGCAGGCGATCGGCTACGCCGGCGGCTCCGAGATCTTCAGCGCCACCAAGATGGGCACCGGCACCAGCCTGAGCCTGCAGCAGATCGAGGCGCTGCCGTCGATCCAGCGCAACATCCAGGACTACATGCGCATGGATCCGCGCATCGCCCAGACCGACAAGGGCCGCGGCGAGATCTCCGCCGCCGGCCAGAACACCCGCTACAACGTGATCCTGATCGACGGCGTCCGCACCAACGACCCGTTCGGCCTGGAAGCCAACAACCTGCCGACGCTGCGCCAGCCGGTCTCGATGGACGCGATCGAAGCGATCGACATCGACCTGTCCAACTACGACGCTTCCATCACCGGCGGCACCGGCGCGGTGGTGAATGCGGTGACCAAGTCGGGTACCAACGAGTTCTC
The DNA here is from genome assembly GCF_029887875.1 of Luteimonas endophytica. Lineage (GTDB taxonomy): Bacteria > Pseudomonadota > Gammaproteobacteria > Xanthomonadales > Xanthomonadaceae > Luteimonas > Luteimonas endophytica. The sequence continues at coordinate 97,106 of NZ_JARXRM010000036.1, read as the reverse complement.
CGGCTCGGCCTATTACGTCTATCGCGACCAGGACTGGGTGCGCGACAACGAGGACGGCTCGCCGTTCGGCGGCTTCATCGACGAGGAGACCTACGGCGCCACGTTCGGCGGGCCGATCATCAAGGACAAGCTGTTCTTCTTCGTCAACTACGAGAAGTTCACCCGCTCTGCGCCCGGCCCCTCGTTCGGTCCGGAGGGCTCGTCCGCATCCAACATCGTCGAGGGCGTGACCAACGAGGACATCGCCGAGGCGCAGCAGATCGCCCGTGACGTGTACGGCGTGGATATCGGCGGGTACTCGGTGCCAGAAGGCCTGACCACCGACGTCGAGGAGTACGCCGCCAAGATCGACTGGAACATCGGCGACAACCACCGCGCCTCGCTTCGCTACAGCAAGCTGGAGCAGAGCGACGCCAACCTGCCGGGCCTGGACAACGACGAAATCTCGCTGAACAGCTACTGGTACTCGCACGAGAAGTCGTTCGAGAGCCTGGTCGCCCAGGTGTTCAGCGACTGGACCGACACGTTCTCGACCGAGTTCAAGCTGTCGACCCGCGACTATCTCGCGGTGCGCAATCCGCTCGGCGATCCGCTCCCGCAGATCGAAGTCAATCTCGGACCCGCCGATCCGGCCGATCCCGACCTGCCGGGCGATGGCCCGTTCCTCAACTTCGGCACCGAGCAGTTCACCCACATCAACCGGGTCGAGACCGAGCAGCTGTCCGCCTACGGTGCCGGCATCTTCTACTTCGGCGACCATACGCTGAAGGCCGGCTTCGACTGGGAACGCAACGAGATCTTCAACCTGTTCGGCCGCGACCTGTTCGGCAGCTATTCGTTCGCCAGCCTCGATCATTTCCGCCGCGGCGAATACGCCAGCTACAGCTCGCGCAGGCCGCAGCCCGGCGAGTCGTTCGACAGCATCGCCGCCAACTACGAGCAGGAGAACCTCGGCCTGTTCGTGCAGGACACCTGGGCGCCGACCTACAACCTGACCCTGAACTTCGGCCTGCGCGTCGACATTCCGAAGATCGACGACGTGCCGCTGTACAACCCGATCGTCCAGCAGGCCTACGGACTCGACAACACCGCCACCATCGACGGCAACGAGCTCTGGCAGCCACGCTTCGGCTTCAACTACACCTTCGACAGCGAACGCCCGACCCAGCTGCGCGGTGGCGTGGGCCTGTTCCAGGGCGCGGCGGCCAACGTCTGGATCAGCAACTCGTTCCAGAACTCAGGGTATACCCCGCAGATCTACGGCATCGATATCGACGATCCGGGCAATACGCTCACCCGCGAGGAGCTGTGGGCGCAGTACCCGATCACCATGGATCCGAACGGCCAGCCGGCGCCGGACAGCGACCAGCAGATGGTGGTTGCGCTGATGGATCCCGACATGGAGCAGCCGTCGTCGTGGAAAGCCAACCTGGCCTTCGATCACGAACTGCCCTGGTACGGAATCGTCGCCTCGGCCGAACTGCTGCTGACCAAGGTGGAGACCGCGCTGCACTATGAGATCCTCGGCCTGGGCGATCCGACCGCGGTCGGGCCCGATGGCCGGCTGATCTACTACTGCACCCCCGCGACCGCCAGCAGCCCGCGCTGCAACCGGGACGTGGCGATCGAGCAGGCCGTCGCCGAGCTGGAAGCGGCGGGCCAGTTGCCCGACGGTCTGTCCAACATCACCGGCCTTGGCAACGACAACGTCATCTACCTGCGCCCGACCAACAAGGGCGGCAGCCAGCAGCTGACGCTGAGCCTGACCAAGCCGATGACCGAGAACTGGTCGTGGATGGCGGCGTACACCAAGACCAGCGCGGAGGAGGTCAACCCGCTGACCTCGTCGCAGGCCCATTCGAACTGGGACGGTCGCGCGATCTTCAACCCCAACGTGCCCACCGCCGACACCTCCAACTACGAGATCAGCGACCGCTTCACCGCGGCCCTCACCTGGCAGCGGGCGTTCTTTGGCGACTACCGCACCACCGCCACGGTCGTGTACGAGGGTCGCACCGGCCGCCCGTACAGCTGGACCTACCTCAACGACGCCAACGGCGACGGCGAGACCAACGATCTGTTCTACGTGCCGGATGGCTTCGGCGACGTGGAGTTCACCGGCGGTGCGGAGATGGAGCGTGCGTTCTTCGACTGGCTGAGCCAGCATCCGGAGCTCATGGCGCAGCAGGGCGGCGTGGTCGAGCGCAACAGCGAGCGTTCGTCGTGGGTCAACAACTTCGACATCCGCATCAGCCAGGAGCTGCCCGGGTTCTTCGACGGGCACAAGTCGGAGCTGTGGCTGGACATCCTCAACGTCGGCAATCTGATCGACAAGGACTGGGGCCAGATCAACGAGATCGGCTTCCCGTTCGGGCGCCGGGTGGCGCGCATGAACGGCATCAACGAGGACGGCCAGTACATCTACGACTTCGATCCGGACGGCGTCTTCAGCGAGCGGCTGTACGACAACACCGGGCAGTCGCGCTGGGCCCTGCAGCTGGGCTTCCGCTACAAGTTCTGATCCGCCAGGGTTCGTACCGCGGGACAGGAACGGCCGGGGCCCGCCCCGGCCGTTTCCTTTTCCGCCCGGCGCTGCGCTACAGTGCCGCCCCCGACCGGAAACGACCACGGACATGACGGAAACGAGCAGGGCATCGAGGGCGATGCCGGTGGTGAACGCGCGGATCTACCCGCGCGGCGGGCTGGACGTGCTCTCGCGCGAGGAAGTGGCCCGCCTCAAGGACGCCACCCACGGCGGCATGCACGACCTGCTGCGCCGTTGCGCGCTGGCGGTGCTCACCAGCGGCAGCGCCTCGGACGACCCGCGCGCGGCGCAGGAACTGTACTCGGACTTCGACATCCAGGTGGTGCAACGCGACCGCGGCATCCGCATCGAGCTGGCCAACGCGCCGGCGATGGCGTTCGTCGACGGCCGGATCATCGCCGGCGTCGCCGAGCTGCTGTTCGCGGTGGTCCGTGACTTGGCCTACATGGCGATCGAGCTGGGCCCCGAGTACGCGGTCGACCTGGAGTCCTCCGCCGGCATCACCGATGCGGTGTTCGGGCTGCTGCGCAACGCCCGCATCCTGCGCCCGGGCGATCCCAACCTGGTGGTGTGCTGGGGCGGGCACTCGATCAACCGCGACGAGTACGACTACACCAAACTGGTCGGCTACGAGCTCGGCCTGCGCGCCCTGGACATCTGCACCGGCTGCGGCCCGGGCGCGATGAAGGGGCCGATGAAGGGCGCGGCCGTGGCCCACGCCAAGCAGCGCCTGGACCGTTCGCGCTACATCGGCGTCACCGAGCCCGGCATCATCGCCGCCGAGTCGCCGAACCCGATCGTCAACCACCTGGTGATCATGCCGGACATCGAGAAGCGGCTCGAGGCGTTCGTGCGGATCGGCCACGGCATCATCGTGTTCCCGGGCGGCGTGGGCACCGCCGAGGAGATCCTGTACCTGCTCGGGCTGCTGCTGCGCGAGGAGAACGCCGCGCTGCCGTTCCCGCTGATCCTGACCGGCCCCACCGCCTCGGCGCCGTACTTCGAGCAGATCGACCGGTTCCTGCGCCTGACCCTGGGCGAGGCCGCCACCTCCCGCTACGAGATCATCATCGCCGAGCCGGACAGGGTGGCCCGGCGCATGGCCGAAGGCGTCGAGCGGGTGCGGGAGCACCGCCTGGCCCAGCAGGACGCGTTCTTCTTCAACTGGTCGCTGCACGTGCCGCTGGAGTTCCAGCAGCCGTTCGTGCCCACCCACGAGGCGATGGCGGCGCTCGACCTGCACCACGGCCGCAAGCCGCACGAACTGGCCGCCGACCTGCGCCGCGCGTTCTCCGGCATCGTCGCCGGCAACGTCAAGGAAGAGGGGATGCGCCGGGTCGAGGAGTTCGGCCCGTTCCAGATCCACGGCGATACCGACATGATGGAAGCGCTGGACGCGCTGCTTCGCGCCTTCGTGCAGCAGCGCAGGATGAAGATCTCCGGCCAGTACCGGCCCTGCTACGAAGTGCGGGCCTGAAGACCGGTCCGGCCGCGCGCGGAACCGTGCGGGCGCCCGCTCCGCCCGCGACCACGATCACGCCCGCGGCGTCGCGATTGCGCTCGTCGGGCCAGACGACCGCCTGTCCCCGGCGAGGTTGCAACCGCGCTGGCGCCGATTAGGCTACCTGCGCGCCCGTCCACGCGGGCAGGGGAGAGGATCGGATGCGCCAACGGGGGTTCACGCTGGTCGAGTTGATGGTGACGGTCGCCATCGTTGCCATTTTGGCCGCGATCGGCCTACCGAGCTTCCAGGGTTCACTGCGCTCCAACCGGGTCGCTACCGGGACCAATGAGCTCATGGCGTCCTTGGCGCTCGCCCGTTCGGAGGCTATCCGTAGTCCCGGCGGCGCGGCGATCTGCACTAGTGCGGATGGGGCCACCTGCAGCGTGGGCTCCTGGAATGGCGGCTGGATCGTCTGGATAGACGTCAATGGTGACGGTTTGCTGACTTCGCCGGATGATCGCGTCCTGCGTCATGTTCAAGCGATGACCAAGCTCGAGGTGGACATGGAGACGACGGAGGCCGTGAAGAATGTCATCCGGTTCGACCGACGAGGTCGTCCGATAGGCAGCCAACGTCAGTTCGCGCTGCAACCCGATGGCTGCCCGACCGGTCAAGAACTGGTTAGGCAGGTCAGCCTGACCCCAACAGGACAAACCAGAATGCGGAGGAGCAGCTGCTCATGAACAGGCGTTCGGGCCGTAGTCTTGCTGGTCGGACGGCGGGTTTCAGCATGATCGAGGTGATGGTCGCACTGCTGGTTCTCGCTCTGGGTCTGCTAGGTTTCGCCCTGCTTCAAACCATGAATCTCCGTTATACGCAAAGCGCGAATCAACGGACTCAGGCGACCAATCTGACCTACGACCTGCTCGACCAGATGCGTGCGAACCGGTTTGCCGCTGCCTGGTACGCGGGCGAGGCTGGTGCGGACTTTGATGCGGGAGAAGTGACCAGCGCGGACTGCGAGGAGCGGACCGTGGGTACTGTGGCGATAGAGGACAGTATCGAGCGGTGGCAATGTCAAGTGTTTCGCACGCTGGGCGAGAGTGCCGGAGCCCGGGTGACCTACGCGGCTGGCCTGGTCACGGTGGCGGTCAGTTGGGGAGATCAGCGATGGAATCCCGCCAGCCCCGACACCACCTTCGAACTGACGACACGTCTATGAGCACTTACAGTCGGCATCGCAGTATCCAGGGCCTGTCGCTGATCGAGATAATGATCGCGCTGGCGATCGGTACCGTGTTGGTGTTGGGGCTGGTTCAGGTCTTCGCCGCCTCCCGTACCGCCTATCAGCTCTCCGAGGGAATGGCGCGTACCCAGGAAAACGCCCGCTTCGCGATGGATTTTCTCCAGCGCGATATCCGGATGGCGGGCCACTTTGGTTGCGTCAATGATCAGGCCCACTGGGTCAAAGAGGAGGGCGATCCTTCAGTGCATGTGGCTGCGCCCTCGGTCACGCATCCTCTGAACTTCCAGATCTCCATTCAGGGTTACGAGGCCACCGGAACCGGTCCTAATGCAACGGTGGTGATCGGAAGTCCAGCGGCCAACTGGACACCCGCGGTGCCGGGGGAGCTTGCGGCGCTGAACCCGCTTCCTGGCAGCGACATCATCGTGCTCCGCTATCTAGGAAATCTTAGCGCTCCAATTAGCGACATTTCTGGTGCGCCCGGAAGTGAAACGGTGAACATGCCCGTTGGAAGTTGGGGCGCTTTGACCGATGAGGGCGTTGCCAATCCAACTTTATTTGGAATTGCCGATTGCACCCACTCCACAGTGTTTCATGCGAATGGTGGAGCAGGTGCGATAACTGTCGCGGCCGCCGTTCCTACTACGCATCTTGTCGACGCGTACGGCTCCCAGCCCGGATCGCAGACAAGGATCTACCGTGCCAACTCCCTGGTGTACTACGTTGGCCGGGGAACATCAGGAGAACCGGCACTGTTTCGAGCGCGGGCCGATCACACCGGCGCCTATCCCTTGGACGACAGGGAAGAGCTGGTCGAGGGGATCGAAAGTCTGCAGCTGCTCTACGGGCAGGACGATGTGCCAACGCTAACTGCGGACACCCCGCCGGTCGGAAACATCACCGAGCAAGGGACAGCAGCCGCGCTGCTTGCTGGCGCGGGCACCAATGAGGCGATCGCGAATGAATGGCGGCGGGTCGGGCTGGTCCAGGTGGGCATACTTGCACGCAGCCCGGCCCCAGCGGCCGCAGCTGAGATCGCCAGCGCGGACAACTACATCAGGATCGCTGGCGTGGAGTACCAGCCTGCTGCGACCAACGACACCCGCTACCGTTCGGGTTATGAATCCACCGTTGCTCTGCGCAATAGGCTGTTCGGGAACTGAGGCCATGGCCAAACTAAATCTGCAACCCACCCCAAGCTCCATGGAAAGGCAACGTGGCGCGGTGCTTTACGTTGCTCTCATCATGCTGGTGCTTCTGGCCATGATCGGCATCGTGGCCCTGCAAGTTGCGGGCATGCAAGAGCGCATGTCGGCAAACTACTATGCGACGAATGTTGCCTTCCAGAACGCGGAAGCGCTTGCGCGGAATGTCGAATGCAACATCGAGGACTTCGACAACCGCACCGACCCGGCGAGTTGTCCGTCGGTGGTCGTCGAGACCGACATTGAGCGAAACTGTGATCTGCCGTTCGACGTTCAGGACTGGTTGGCAGCCCAAGCGCTTACCACCGCGCCGGTCAGCAACATTCGTAAGATCGACGAATGCATCGTAGGAGAATCTCCGATCCCGTTGGGCGTCGGCCCCGTCGGCGATGTGACGCCCATCAGCATCTATCAGATCACCGCCTACGATGTCGACTCCAGTACGAATCGTACCTCCGCTGCTGCGGTCGATACCGTTTTCAAGCTCTGAGGAACGCAAACATGCCCTCCCGCCGCATCAAGACGATCTTTGCCGCAATCACCCTGGCAGCAGCGGGGGGCGCCGGGTACTTTCTTTATGGTTTGATCGCGGCGCAGGGCCAGGGCGTGCTGGCGCAGGCGCCCCTGAATACTCAGGTCCAAGTGCCAGCATCCTTCATCATGGCGCTCGACGATTCCGGATCCATGAACTGGGAGACGTTGAACAATACCCGAGATGGAGTATTTGTCTGGCGCAACAACAGTTTCTTCAATTCGAGTTCCGTCGCTTGGGGATATGGGAACGTCAACAGCGATGCCTACCGGTATCTGATGCTTTTTCCCTATCCGGGGCGAAACAACTATCAGAACAGTATTCCACCCCTGGATGTATTCGGCTTCGCGAGATCCCCGGATTTCAATCCCGCGTACTTCGATCCTCGCGTCAGCTACGAACCCTGGAAGAATGCTGATAGATCGGATTACAGCGATATAGACCCTGCCGCAGCTCCGGTCGATCCTCGTCCGGCCGGTGTCAACAACAAGATCAACAGGACATTCGATCTTACTCGTCCTGTGCGCGAACACGGGGGCAATACGGCTGGTGGAAACCAATGGGGCTTTCGAGTGCACAGTGGAATGGTGCTCCCCCAGGGATTGGTGTATTACAGGCCAAACAACTACTGCGGAAACATCCCCGGTCCAAATGGGGAGTGGCACACTTTAGCTTCCGAGGTGACGGTTGCGAGCATCACCAACACCGGAAACGCCATTACGGGAAACAATTGCAGGCTCGGTATAGAGTACTTCCCGGCGACCTTTTATCTCAAGACAGGCACGTTGCCTGGATATACGGCGGAACCAGTGGAGGTTCCCGATGCCCACGGGCTGGCCGCGGGAGAACGGCTCTACCGTTACGAAATCAAGCTTGAAAACTACGCCAGCCCGGAACTCTACGACGAAGCCATCCAGAACTTTGCGAATTGGTTCACTTACTACCGGACCCGGCGCGAATCGCTCGTCGCCGGGCTGACAAACGCGCTTCTCTCGGTCAACGACATGTCGATCGGTTGGTTCCGGATCAACAACCGCAATGATGTCGTCATGCGGGACATGGGCAACGAGACAGCCAAGGCCGCGCTTTACTCGGACTTCCATCGTCTGATTGCCAATGGAAGTACGCCCAGCCGCCAGGCAGTAAATCATCTTGGTGCGCAGTTTAAGAGAACCGGCGATGGGGCGCCGATCCAACTGAGTTGCCAGAAGAATGCGGGTATGCTTTTCACGGACGGTTACATTAACGACTCCGGCAGCCCGAATGTTGGCGGAAATTTGGATGGGACGAGGATGCCCACTGCTCCATTCGCCGATTCGGTGGGCAACACAATGGCGGACATCGTGGTTCCCTACTATTTGGATAGTCTGCGACCAGACATCGAAGCAAACAACGTTCCGGTTCCCGAGTCCTGCGACGTTACCGATCCAGACCCTAGGCTGGATTGCCAGACCAACCTGCACATGAATTTCTATGGAGTAACGCTGGGCACGCTCGGCCATATGTATGGTGTGGATTATGTTCCCAACCCGGCTACGCCTTGGACGGTCACGCCGGACCCGTTTTCCAGTTCGCCGTCTTGGCACACCGCTCGCGTCGACATGAATCCACACGCCGTGGACGAAATGTGGCACGCAACGCTGAATGCCCGTGGCGAGATGATCAACGCCACAACTCCGGCTGCGATCTCGGCCGCGATGCGCAGGATTCTGGCGGCGGTGGCGTCGGGCGCTTCCCCGTCCGGCACCATCGGCCTTACCGGGGCGAGAATCGGGGACGGCTCCCTGACGGTGGTGCCGCGATATGAGGCTCGCAATGAAGGAACTGACTGGTTCAGTACACTGACGGCACAGCAAGTGTCGATCGACCCCGTCACTCGCGAGGCAGTTTTCTCTACCGCCTGGGAGGCAAGTGACAAACTGGGCCCCGGATCGCGTAATGTCTGGTTCGCGGATGGTGCGGGCACCCGTCGTTTCAATGCCGCAAACGTCGCGTTGCCCGATCTTTGCGACAAGCCTGGGGACCTCTATCCGGGTATCGCGCGCTGCAGCGCTGGCGAAATCTCCGCCCTCGGGGTGGATATCGCGGGTGTAATCGATTATCTGCTTGCCGGTGATTCGCTGGAACGTGAGAGGGGCGGTACGCTAAGGGATCGAAGCACTCCCTTGGGCGACATCGTCAATTCGACCCCCGTCATCAGTTCGCCAACAGACGATTATGGCTATCGTCTGCTCGGTGGAACGATCGCAAGCGAGTACGGAGATTATCTCGTCAAAAAACGTTCGCGACGCTACATGGTGTATGTGGGGGCCAATGCTGGAATGCTGCATGCGTTCGACGGCGGGATGAACGCGGATCAGGAAATGGATGCCGCAGCGGGCGGAGAAGAGCGGTTCGGCTACATTCCGGCGACGGCGCTCGGGCACATGGGAAATTTGCTATTTCCCTATGACCCTGCTAGCCAAGGCGACCAGAAGTTTACCCATCGCTATTATGTGGACGGGCCGATCACGGTGTCCGATGCGCGAGATTCCTCCAATAACTGGCGAACCGTTCTGGTTGGGACGGCGGGGGCGGGTGGGCGAAGCGTCTTTGCTCTGGACGTTTCCGATCCTGCGGGTTTTAACGCTTCGAGCCGCTTGTGGGAAGTTAGCGATCTCGATTTATCGCTGGCGCAGGACGTGCGCGAGAACATAGGACATGTGCTCGGCAAGCCGGTCGTCGTGCCGGTCAAGACTGTTCCGGGCGGCGATGTGCGTTGGGTCGCGGTGTTCGGCAATGGATACAATAGTGCCAGCGGCAAGGCTGTCCTGTTCGTCGTCGACATCGACAGCGGTACTCCTGAGATCACGATGATCGAAGCCACTGAAGCCGGATCCAGCATCGCGGGTACAAACGGGCTAGGCAATGTGGTCATCGTAGATCGTTGGGGTGGAAACGATCTCAATAGCGGGATTCGGGATGGATTTGCCGATACCGTCTATGCGGCGGATCAAAAAGGCGCCCTGTGGAAGTTCGATCTGCGTGCGGCGGCTCCCGCTAGTCCGGTGAGGCCGTTGTTCGTGACCGATGAGTACACCGAGGGTGGACAGAACTATCGACAGCCGATCACCGGTGGGATGACCGCTGCAGTCGGTCCGCGCGGTGGTGTGATGCTGTACTTTGGCACCGGAAGTTTCTCTTTCCACGGTGACCCTGCAGACAGGTCTTTGCAGTCGCTCTACGCGATCAACGATGTCGAGCGTGGCCCTACTTCCCAGACGTTGTCTAGGAGCCATTTGTTGGGCCAATCGGTCGAAACGGAAGATGGTGTGCGCATCTTGAGTGTGAACGCCACAGTTCCAGTCTCTCCGCTTGGATGGTTCATCGATCTGCCGGCTGGGGAAAGGTTCGTCGGCAATCCCCGTATCGCCTCTGGGGTGATCTTTATGCCGACCTACGCTCCTGAGGCAGAGACGGCTGGGTGCTCAGCCTCCGGCTTCAACTGGTTGTTCGGGCTTAACGCCAGAAGCGGAACCGCGGGCTTGTCGAACGTTCGTGTCGGTTCCCCCGATGGCGATTCGCCAGGGCAGGGCACCGCAGCTATTCAACTAGCTACCGGAGGAAGTGCGCCAGTGCGCGATGTTGCTGTGAATGTCGTCCCGCGTTTGGCGCCGGCCACTCCAGATGATCCGACAGCACCCGGCGCTCCCCCGAGTCCCGCGGAACGGCAATGCTGGATGGCCGTTACCGTGGCAGGGCTGGCAGACCCCTTGTATTTGCCCTATCCCTGCGGCCGGCAGTCTTGGAGGCAGATCGAATGAGCACTGGCAGAGGAACATGCGTGGAGATCTCTCCGCGACGGTCAAGTCCAGGAAGCGGCGTCCGCCGGTCTGTTGCTGGCTTCACTCTCATCGAACTGATGGTGGTGGTGGCCGTCGTTGCCATTCTTGCAGCGATCGCCGTTCCGTCCTATCAGGAACAGGTTCGTAAATCGCGGCGCGGTCAAGCCAAAGCGGACCTCGTCGAGCTGGCGCAACGGGCCGAACGTCATCACACGACCAACAACACTTACGAAACCTTCTGGGACACGGTGGCCGCGACCGATCGCCAGTCGCCGAGGGGGGGGGAAGCGCGCTACGTCATAGGCATCTCCGCCGTCGACGCGAATTCCTACTTATTGACTGCGGTGCCCCAAGGTGCACAGGCGCGAGACACCAGGTGCATGTCGTTGACGCTCAGCAGCACTGGAGAAAAAGACATCGTCGGAGGATCAGGCGCTGCGGCCGATTGTTGGTAGCCGTCGGTGCTCATGTATCCTTGCCTAACGGCAGCGCCGTTGCTTGGGCTCGTTCGGAGCGACCACCAGGCACAGGTCATCGCGCTCGCCCTCTGTAGAGTGTCGATTCGGCCTCTGTGCAGAGGGTGGTGTCGGCCACCATCTACGCACGGTTCCAAGCGGAGATGCCCCGGCTGGTATCAAACAATGCCGGCAGCATGCGATGTACATGCCAGTCACCGGTTTGACTGCCGGGAGTTTCCGCTTGCGTACCGACGTATGCGAAGCCAGCGGAAGAGAAAGGTGGCGCCCGAAGTTGGACTCGAACCAACGACCCCCTGATTAACAGTCAAGTGCTCTAACCAGCTGAGCTATTCGGGCGGGGACGGCCATTTTAGTGGCTTGGCCGCGCCGGTCAAGGAGACCACCGATCGCGCGCCGGCCACTTCGTCCGTGCCGGGGCGGGCCGATCGCGTGCCCGGACCCCGTCGCCCCGCACGCCGGTGGAGGCGCGGGCCGACCGGGCAGGCGGCTCGGGGGCGCGGCGACACGTGGCGGTGGCGCCGGGCGCGAGCGCCCGCGGGAGGAGGCCGGCGCTGCCGCCTCGCCGATCTCGTCCGGGCCGCAGCCGGCCTCAGCCACCCGGGCAGGGCACCGGGCGCGCGGGCCGCTCGGTGCGCACCCGTCCCAGGTTGCTGACGATCACCTTTCCGGCCAGCCGATCCCCGGTGCAGGCGGCCACGCTGAGATTGCTGCCTAGGCTGCGGCCATCGGCGCGATAGACGACATGGCGGCGGCTGGAGCGCAGGCTGAGGCCGCGGGCGGCCGCACCCGGACCGTCGCTGGCGCGGAGTATGTCGGCGGGCCGGCCCGGTTGGCGGTCGCCGTCCGGATCGCGGAACACCATCCAGCCCTCGCCCCAGTCACGGTCGCCGCGGCAGCGCAGCGCGGGCGTGCGCGGACAGACCACCACCGCCCCGCGGCCCATGATCGCGCTGCTGCGGGCCATCGCCAGGTCGGTGCCCACCAGGTGCATGGCGGTGGCCGCGTGCTGGCGCCGCAGCACCTCGCCGAAGGCGGGCAGGCCGATGGCGAGGGTGATGGCGACGATGGCGAGCACGGCCATCGCTTCGATCAGGGTGAAACCTGACTCCTTGCGGGTCATCGTCGGCGTCCTTGCCGTGAAACGTTCCGCATTGTCGGCCGGTGCGGGGCCACCGTCCGTCGGCACTGCGGCGAATCGGGGGTAGGAATTCGCCGGAAGACGGGTAGGGGCGGAGGGCGCCGTTGCTCCTCGCTCACCCAGCCGCAGTCACCAGCCACTAGACTGGGCCTTCCCCCGCGCCCCCAGCGACCGATGACCGACAAGGCTGCAGACTCCCGCTTCCGCCTCGTGGCGCCCTATACCCCGGCCGGCGACCAGCCGGCCGCGATCGCCCGCCTGATCGACGGCTTCGAGTCCGGCCTGGCCCGGCAGACCCTGCTCGGCGTCACCGGCTCGGGCAAGACCTACACCATCGCCAACGTGATCCAGGCGGTGCAGAAGCCGACCCTGGTGATGGCCCACAACAAGACCCTCGCGGCGCAGCTGTACGGCGAGTTCAAGGCGTTCTTTCCCGACAACGCGGTCGAGTATTTCGTCAGCTACTACGACTACTACCAGCCCGAGGCCTACGTGCCGTCCTCGGACACCTACATCGAGAAGGACAGCTCGATCAACGATCACATCGAGCAGATGCGGCTGGCGGCGACCAAGGCGCTGCTGTCGCGGTCCGATGCGATCATCGTCGCCACGGTCTCGGCGATCTACGGCCTGGGCGATCCCGAGGACTATCTGAAACTGCGGCTGATCCTGGCCCGGGGCGAGCGCATCGAGCAGCGCGCGCTGATCCGCCAGCTCACCGAGCTGCAGTACACCCGCAACGACACCGAACTGCGCCGCGGCACCTACCGGGTGCGCGGCGAGGTGATCGACGTGCACCCGGCCGAGTCGGAGGCCGAGGCGCTGCGTATCGAGCTGTTCGACGGCGAGGTCGAGAACCTCAGCCTGTTCGACCCGCTCACCGGCGAGGTGCAGCGCAAGGTGCCGCGCTACACCGTCTACCCGAAGACCCACTACGCCAGCACCCGCGAGAGCGTGCTCAACGCGGTCGAGACGATCAAGATCGAGCTGAAGGAGCGGCTGGAGCAGCTGTACGCCCAGAACAAGCTGGTCGAGGCCCAGCGCCTCGCGCAGCGCACCCAGTTCGACCTGGAGATGATGGCCGAGGTGGGGTTCTGCAACGGCATCGAGAACTACTCCCGGCACATGACCCGGCGCCTGCCCGGCGAGCCGCCGCCGACCCTGTTCGACTACCTGCCCCCGGACGCGCTGCTGGTGGTCGACGAGTCGCACGTCACCGTTCCGCAGATCGGCGCCATGTACAAGGGCGACCGCTCGCGCAAGGAAACCCTGGTGGAGTTCGGCTTCCGGCTGCCTTCGGCGCTGGACAACCGCCCGCTGCGCTTCGAGGAGTGGGAGGAGCGCTCGCCGCGCACCATCTTCGTCTCGGCCACGCCGGGGCAGTACGAGCTGCGCGAATCCGATGGCGAGGTGGTGGAACTGGTGGTGCGCCCGACCGGGCTGATCGACCCCGAGGTCGAGATCCGCCCCGTCGCCACCCAGGTCGACGACGTGCTCGGGGAGATCAACCAACGCGTGGCGATGGGCGACCGGGTGCTGATCACCACCCTAACCAAGCGCATGGCCGAGAACCTCACCGAATACCTGGGCGAGCACGGGGTGCGGGTGCGCTACCTGCACTCGGACATCGACACCGTGGAAAGGGTCGAGATCATCCGCGACCTGCGCCTGGGCAACTTCGACGTGCTGGTCGGGATCAACCTGCTGCGCGAGGGACTGGACATGCCCGAGGTGTCGCTGGTGGCGATCCTGGACGCCGACAAGGAGGGCTTCCTGCGCTCCAGCGGCTCGCTGATCCAGACCATCGGCCGTGCCGCGCGCAACCTGCGCGGCAAGGCGATCCTGTACGCCGACACCGTCACCCGCTCGATGCGCGCGGCGCTGGACGAGACCGACCGCCGCCGCCAGAAGCAGGTCGAATACAACGCCGAGCACGGGATCACCCCGAAATCCGTGGCGCGGGCGATCGTCGACATCATGGAGGGCGCGCGTCCCGAGCCGGCGCTGGAGAAGCGCGGCCGGGGCAAGGGCCGCAAGGTCGCCGAGGAGGCCGAGGACTACGCCGCGATGGATCCGGCGCAGCTGGCGTCCCGGCTCAAGGCGCTGGAACAGCAGATGTACCAGCACGCCCGCGACCTCGAGTTCGAGGACGCGGCGCGGGTCCGCGACCGTATCCGCAAGCTGAAGGAAGCCACACTGGTCGGCTGACCGGTGTCGCCCGCGGCCTTCGCGGCCACGGGCCGCTCCTACAGGGCCGCGGCGGTCGACCACCGTAGGAGCGCGCCATGCGCGCGAAAGCCGGCGTGGCGGGCCATGCCTGGAGACGCCGCCGATCCGGCCGCAGCCGCCGGCGGCCGTCCGTCCCGGCGGGCCCTGCGGCGGCCGCCCCAGGTTGTCGCCGGCCGGGCCGCGGGGTAGAATTCGCGGCCCTGCGCTGGAGTCCCGCGCGGGCCAGTGGGCGGTTAGCTCAGCGGTAGAGCACTACCTTGACATGGTAGGGGTCACAGGTTCGAACCCTGTACCGCCCACCACCGCGATGCGGTGGATTCCCCGAGACGGCGCGGCCCGAAGGCTGCGCCGTTTGCGTTTTCGGCCGCGCTTCACTGGGCTTTGCCCGGGGCTGCGCTATCAACGACCGGACGCGTTGCGCGGGAGCGGACATGCACGAGCCCACGGACCTGAAGTTCGAGCCCTACGACGGCCCCGCCGGCGGCTGGGGCTCGGTGCACTCGCTGATGCGCTTCGGCACCGGCAGCGAGGTGCCGACCGCGGAGGCGATGCGCCAGCTGGTCCGCCAGAACAAGGCCGACGGCTTCATGTGCGTGAGCTGCGCATGGGCCAAGCCGAAGGATCCGCACGCGTTCGAGTTCTGCGAGAACGGCGCCAAGGCCACCTTCTGGGAACTGGACCAGGGCCGCGTCGGCGCCGACTTCTTCGCCGACCACCCGGTTTCCGAATTGCTGGAGTGGGCGGATTTCGATCTCGAGCGCGCAGGCCGGCTGACCGAACCGCTGCGCTACGACCGCGACAGCGACCGCTACGTACCGATCACCTGGGACGAGGCGTTCGCCGCCATCGGCCGCGAACTGCGCGCGCTGGATCCGGAAAGCGTGGTGTTCTACGCCTCCGGGCGCGCCTCCCTGGAGACCTCGTACATGTACGCGCTGCTGGCGCGCCTGTACGGCAACAACAACCTGCCCGACAGCTCCAACATGTGCCACGAAAGCACCTCGGTGGGGCTGCCGCGCAGCATCGGCGTGCCGGTGGGCACGGTGCGGCTGGAGGATTTCGAGGCCACCGACTGCATCCTGTCGTTCGGCCAGAACGTCGGCACCAACGCTCCGCGCATGCTCCACCAGCTGCAGCGGGCCAGCCGGCGCGGCGTGCCGATCCTGACCTTCAACCCGCTGCGCGAGCGCGGCTGGGAGCGCTTCGTCAATCCGCAGGAGCCGCTGTCGATGGCGACCGGCACGGCGACCCGGATCAGCTCCGGCTACCACCAGGTCCGCGCGGGTGGCGACCTGGCGCTGATCCAGGGGCTGTGCAAGGCGCTGCTGGCGCTGGACGACGCCGCCACCCGCGAGGGCGGGGCCCGGGTGCTCGACGTCGACTTCATCGCCGTGCATACGCGGGGGTTCGAGGACTTCGCCGCCTCGCTGCGCGCCACCGGCTGGGACGAGATCGAGCGCGAGTCCGGCCTGGCGCGCGCCGCCATCGAGGGCGCCGCCGCGACCTACGCCGCCGCGCGCTCCAGCATCCTGATCTACGGCATGGGCCTGACCCAGCACCGCCGCGGCGTCGACAACGTACGGATGCTCTGCAATCTCATGCTGATGCGCGGCAACGTCGGCCGCCCCGGCGCGGGCATCTGCCCGGTCCGCGGGCATTCCAACGTGCAGGGCCAGCGCACCGTCGGCATCAGCGAGAAGCCCGAGCTGGTGCCGCTCGAGCGGCTGGCGGAGCTGTACCGGTTCGACCCGCCGCGTCGCAAGGGGCTCGACACCATCGGCACGGTCGAAGGGGTGCTCGACGGTTCGGTGCGCGCCTTCATCGGCCTGGGCGGCAACTTCGTGCGCGCCGCGCCCGATACACGCCAGCTGGAACCGGCGTGGGAGCGGCTGCGGCTGACCGTGCAGGTGGCCACCAAGCTCAACCGCAGCCATCTGCTGTGCGGCGAGCTCGCGCTGCTGCTGCCGTGCCTGGGGCGGCTGGAGCGCGATACCCAGGCCGGCGGCGACCAGATCGTGACCACCGAGGACAGCACCGCCTGCATCCATGCCTCGTTCGGTACCCACGAGCCGGCAAGCCGCGAGCTGCTGTCGGAACCGGCGATCGTCGCCGGCATCGCCGAGGCCGCGCTGGAGCCGCGCCCGGAGGTGCCATGGCGCGAATGGGTGGCGGACTACGGCAGGATCCGCGACGCGATCGAGGCGACCTACCCGGACCAGTTCGAGGGCTTCAACCGTCGCATGGCCACGCCCGGCGGCTTTCCGCGACCGATCGCCGCCCGCGAACGGCGCTGGAAAACCGCGAGCGGCAAGGCCGAGTTCATGGTCCCGGAGGTGCTGTGCGCCACCGGTTTCGCCGATGCGGCGCAGCTGATGCGCCTGATCACCCTGCGCAGCAACGACCAGTTCAACACCACCATCTACGGCTACCGCGACCGCTTTCGCGGGATCGAGGGCACCCGCCGGGTGGTGCTGGTGAGCGAAGCCGACATCGCGCGGCTGGGGTTGCGCGCCGGGCAACTCGTCGACCTGGTCGGCGACTGCAGCGACGGCATCGAGCGCGAGGTCGGCGGTCTGCGGGTGGTGCCCTACGACGTGCCGGACGGATGCATCGTGGGCTACTACCCGGAGTGCAATCCGCTGATCCCGGTCGCTCACCACGCCATCGACAGCCACGTGCCCGCGGGCAAGACGGTGCCGGTGCGGATCCGCGCGGAGACGCGCGCCCCGGTCCCCGCCGGGCCGGCGCCCGCCTGAGCGGGGTGCGCCGTGGGTGGACCGGGTGAGCGCCCGAAACCCTCGGTGGAGGTCGACTGGCCCTTCGCCAAGCCCGTGCGCGAGGTTCCGGCCGGCGGCCTGCCGACGCTGCGGCGCAAGGCCGCCGAATGCCGGGCCTGCCCGCTGTGGCGCGACGCCACCCACGCGGTGTTCGGCCAGGGCAGCTCGCGCGCGCGGGTGATGCTGCTCGGCGAGCAGCCCGGCGATCGGGAGGACCTGGCCGGCAAGCCGTTCGTCGGACCGGCGGGGCGGCTGCTGGGCGAGGCGCTCGACGCCGCCGGACTGCAGCGGCGCGATCTCTACGTCACCAACACCGTCAAGCATTTCAAGTTCGAACGCCGCGGCAAGGCGCGGCTGCACAAGCGCGCCAACGCGGCCGAGCAGGCTGCTTGCCGCATGTGGCTGGCCGCCGAGGTCGACCGCGTCGGTCCCGACCTCGTGGTGGCGCTCGGCGCGATGGCGGCGCAGACCGTGTTCGGCCCCGGGTTCGGCATCGTCGCCGGCCGCGGCCGCTGGCACGAGCTTCCCGGCGGCGTGCGCGCCATCGCCAGCTGGCACCCCTCGGCGGTCCTGCGCAAGCGCGGCCGCGACCGCGCCCTGGCCCGGGAGGATCTGCATGCCGACCTGCGCAGGGTGGCCGCCGAACTGGAGCACCTGCGCGGCTGAGCCCGGGGCGCCCGTCGCTGCCGGTGCGCTCGCGCACGCACGGAACAAAAAGTATCGTTTGAAGATGCGCGGAAGCGAGCTTTTCCGGGTTCCCCTTCGCCCACACTGCGCGCCATGGAAGTGCCGCGCCATGCGTAGCAAGCTGTTCGTTCCCGGCTCGCGGCCGGAGCTTTTCGCCAAGGCGTTCGCCGGCGAGGCCGACGCGATCTCGCTGGATCTCGAGGATTCGGTCCCGGAACAGGCCAAGGCGGCGGCCCGCGTCGATATCATGGCGTTTCTCGACTCGACCGCGGCGGCGGAGACCGGAAAGCTGGTGATCGTGCGGATCAACGCGCTGGAGTCGCCGCACTTCGATGCCGACCTGGCGGCCTTCGCCCGTCCCGGCGTGGACCTGATCAACCTGCCGAAGGCCGCCGGCGCGGCCGACGTGGCGCGGGCGGCCGAGGCGCTGGAGGCCGCGGAGCGCCGCAACGGCGTCGCGGCGCCGATCGCGCTGCTGGTCAACATCGAAAGCGCGCGGGCGCTGCGCGCGGCGCACGAGATCGCCCGCGCGCACCCGCGCGTCGCCGGGTTGCAGCTGGGTCTGGGCGATCTGTTCGAGCCGCTGGGCATCGAGCGCGCCAGCGCCGCCAACGTGCACGCGGCGCTGTTCGCGTTGCGCATGGCGGCGGGCGAGGGCGGTTGCTTCGTCTGCGACAGCGCCTATCCGCTGCTGCACGACGAGGCCGGCTTCCGCGCCGAGGCGGAGCTCGCCAGGCAGCTGGGATTCCGCGGCAAGAGCTGCGTGCATCCGCGCCAGGTCCGCTGGGCCAACGAGGTGTTCGATGGCGCAGCCCCGGATCCGGAGGAGGCGCGCCGCATCGTTGCCGCCGCGGCCGAGGCCGGCCGCAACGGCCGCGGCGCGTTCGTGCTCGACGGCAAGATGATCGACCCGCCCTACCTGCGGCGCGCGAGGGAGTTGTTGGAACGCCTCGACGGACCGCGCGGGCGGGATGCGCGCTGAACGCGGCGCCGGGCGGGATGGCGGCGCTGGCGCCGCCGTTCGCCGCTGGCGATGTGGGCGCTGCGGCGTCGGGCGCGCGTGGCGGCATCTGGCCTCGACCGCCCTGGTCGCGGTGGCGCTGCTGTTCGCCGCGCCGGCGCTGGCGGAAAGCCTGTCCACGTTGCGGACCGGCCCGCTGCCGGCGTGGCCGGCGGACGCGCCGGCGCCGGAGGTCCTGGTCGCCGTGGCCGGCGTGCCGGTGGTGGTGGCCGGCGACCGCGCCTGGATGCTGGACGATGCGGGGCGGGGGCGGGCGCTGCCATGGCGCAGGCCGGCCGGCAGTGCGGTCGCGGCCGGCTTCGCCGACGCGGGCGGCGCCGGTTACCTGCTGCTGGCGCCCGTGGGGACGCCCCGGGCCGTGACGCGGATCGTGCGCCTGGATGCGCCGGCGGCAACGGCGGCCCCCGGCCTCCCGCCCGAGCTGCCGGCGCCGCTCGCGCAGGCCCAGGGCGCGGCCCGGGCCGGTGCGCTGTACGTCGCGGGCCTGGGCGCCGACGGCAGCCCGCGGCTGTTGACCCGCGACGGCGCCGATCGTGCCTCGGGGTGGACCGCTCGCGAGGGTTGGCCGGGCGGCGGCGCGCCGCGGGCGCTGGTGGCCACCGCCCAGGGCGTCCACCTCGCCGTGGACGGCGGCGGGGCGGGGCGGACGGACCGCCTGCTGCGCTGGACCGCCGGCGACGGCTGGCGCGAACTCGGCCCGGTCCCGGGGACGGTCGTCGCCGGCGCGGCCCGTGCGCTCGGGCAGGCGCATCTGCTGCTCGCGGTGCGCGATCCCGACGGGTCGGCGTTCCTGAGCTACAACACCATCACCGGCGCCTGGGCCGAGCCGCCCGGCGCACGCGCCGGAACGATCCGCGCCGCGGCGCCGTGGGGCGACGGCATGGCCTGGCTCGACGACTCGGCGGGTGCGCCGCGGCTCGCCACCAGCGAGGTCGAATCGGGCCGGCTGCTGCTGCGCTGGCTGGACTGGATCATCATGGCGGTCTACCTGGCGGCCATGGTCGCCATCGGGCTGTTCTTCTATGCCCGCGACCGCAACGCCTCGACCGCCGACTTCTTCGTCGGCGGTCGCTCGATCCCGTTCTGGGTAGCGGGGGTGAGCCTGTACGCCACCAACGTCAGTTCGATCAGCTTCATCGCCATTCCTGCCAAGGCGTTCGAGAGCAACTGGCAGTACCTGACCAACAACCTGATCGCCGTGGTCGGGCTGATGTTCGTGGCGGTGTGGATCGTGCCGTTGCTGCGGCGGCTCGACCTGATGTCGGTGTTCTCGTACCTGGAGACGCGCTTCCACCCGGCGATCCGGATGATCGCCAGCGCGCTGTGCATCGTGGTGCAGATCGGCAGCCGGATGAGCGTGATCCTGTTCCTGCCGTCTCTGGCGATCGCCACCATCACCGGCATCGACGTGGTCTGGAGCGTGCTGATCATGGGCGGCTTCACCATCCTCTACACCACCCTGGGCGGGATGAAGGCGGTGGTCTGGACCGACTTCGTGCAGGTGTTCGTGATGTTCGGCGGCGCGCTGTTCGCGATCGGTTTCATCCTGCTGCAGATCGACGGCGGCCTGCCGGAGTTCACCGCCGCCGTGGAGGCCGGGGACAAGATGAAGCTGCTCGACTTCAGCTTCGATCTCACCCAGGCCACGGTCTGGGGCTTCCTGTTCCTGGTGCTGTTCGACGTGGTGCTCACCTTTCCCAAGGACCAGGTGCTGATGCAACGGGTGCTGTCGACGCGCTCGGACCGCGAGGCCGGGCGCTCGGTGTGGACGTTCGCGGCGATCATGATCCCCGGCGGCTGCATGTTCTACGGCATCGGCACCGCGCTCTACGTCTACTACAAGGCGCATCCGGAGCGCATGGACCCGCTGCTGCCGATCGACGCCACCTTCCCGCTGTTCATCGCCGCCGAGCTGCCGATGGGGGTGACCGGGCTGATCGTCGCCGGCATCTTCGCCGCCGCCATGTCCACCCTCTCCAGCATCATCAACAGCGTCTCCACCCTGGTCTCGGTGGACTTCTACGAGCGGCTGGTCCGCAACCCGAGCCAGCGGACCAGCGTGCGCCTGGCCGAGGCGACCGGGGTGCTGGTGGGCCTGATCGGGATCGGCCTGGCGCTGCTGCTGTCGCGGTTCGACATCCATTCGCTGCTGGACATCTCGATCGAACTGTTCGGGCTGCTCGGCGGCGGCTTCGCCGGCGCCTACACCCTGGGCATGTTCACCCGCCGCGCCAACGCGCCGGGGGTGGCGATCGGCATCGCCAGCGCCATCGTCCTGACGCTGGTGGCCAGGTACCTGGAGCTGGTGCACTCGTACTTCTATCTCGCCATCTCCATCCTGGTCTGCATCGTGGTCGGCTACCTCGCCAGCCTGCTGTTCCCGGCGCCGACGCGTTCCCTGGCGGGCCTGACGGTCCACGACCCGGCGCCCGGCGCCGCGTCCTGAGCCGTGGTCCGGCTCCACCCCGGGCAGGACTTCCGGCGCTCACGCGCCGGCCCGGCTTCGGTTAGCGTGGCGGCCCCGGGTGCGGAGCGGTGACGTGGACACGCAATTCCTGAGAACCTTCGTCGCCGTCGCCGATCACGGCTCGATGGCGGCCGCGGCGCGCCTGCTCAACATCACCCCGGCGGCGGTGGCGCAGCAGATCCGCACCCTGGAGCGCGAGCTCGGCGCGCCGCTGATCGCACGCGCCGGCCGCACCGTCTGCGTCACCGAGCCGGGCGCGCGCATCCTCGGCCGCGCCCGCGATCTGCTGCGCGACGTCTCCGACCTGCGCAGCGTGGCCAACGACGGCACCCTCTCCGGCGAGCTGCGGATCGGCGCCTGCCCGACCGGGCTGGCCGGGATCCTGCCGGACATCCTGGCGCGGATGGTCGGCGAGTTCCCGCAGATCAACGTGTTCATCCGCCCCGGCTACTCGGCCGATCTGTACAGCGAGGTGGAAGCCGGCGACCTGGACGCGGCGGTGGTGCTGCAGGCGCCGTACGCGCTGCCCAAGACCTGCGACTGGCAGCTGCTGCGCGAGGAGCCGCTGGTGGTGCTGGCGCCGCGGCGGATGGCCGGACGCGACCCGCACGCGCTGCTGGCCGCCGAGCCGCTGATCCGCTACGACCGCAACCACTGGGGCGGCCGCCAGGCCGACGAATACCTGCGCCGGGTCGGGATCGTGCCGCGCGAGCGCTTCGAGGTGAACGCGCTCAACGCCATCGCGGTGATGGTCGATCGCGGCCTCGGCGTATCGCTGGTTCCGGACTGGGCGCGGCCGTGGCCGGAGGGCCTCGACCTGGCGCGGCTGCCGCTGCCGGAGGCGCACCTGGTCGAGCCGCGCAGGATCGGCGCGGTCTGGTCGCGCTCCAGCGTGCGCCTGCGGCTGGTGCGCGCGCTGCTCCAGGAAGCGCGCAAGGCCTTGGCCTGACGGTCGGTGAAGCGATTGTTGCGGCGCACCAAACGTTTGCCTGCTTGATAGGCAATAAAACCTCATCTCTGAACATAGCCGGTGCAGGTGTGACGCCCGCCATGCCGCCCCTAGGCTGCCCGGGACCCGCAAGGGGTCGGCGCCGGGAGGGCGTCGCGACGCAATGCGCACCGCGCCGCGCGTCGCACGGGAACGGACCGCGCCACGGCGCGTTCCGCGGGCAGCCGAACCAGCAGAGACCACACCATGAAGACACCGCTTTCCGTCGCCATCGCCTGCGCGCTGCTCTCGGCTGCGCCCCTGGCCCATTCGCAGGAACCGCAGGACGCCGCCACCGCGCCGGCCGAGGAGGAGACCACCACCACCGACCTCGACCGGATGGTCGTCACCGGCTCGCGCAGCCCGCGCGCCGTGGACCGCATCCCCGGCGCGGTGACGATCGTCTCGCCCGAGGAGGTGCAGCGCTCGCTGACCCTGACCGAGGACGCGACCGCGGTGCTGGCGCGCTCGGTGCCGGGTTACTCGGAATCGTCGCAGGCGATGAGCAATCTCGGCGAGACCCTGCGCGGGCGCACCGCGCTGCGGCTGTTCGACGGCATCCCGCAGGGCTCGCCGCTGCGCGAGGGCAACCGGTCGGGCACCTTCACCGACATGGGCGTGATCGGCCGAATCGAGGTGATCAGCGGTCCCTCGGCCTCGGAAGGCATCGGCGCCGCGGGCGGCATCATCAACTACCTGTCGAAGACGCCCACCGAGGAGGGTACCGTCGCCACGCTCACCTCGCGCTATTCCACCCAGTTCCGCGAGGACAGCGACGCCTGGAAGGTCGGCCTGACCGTGGAGCACAAGCAGGACAGCCACGACGTGTTGGCGGCGGCCTCGTTCATCGACCGCGGCATGGCCTGGGACGCCGACGGCCGCCGCGTCGGCATGAACGCCAGCGGCTCGACCAACGACAGCGAGGCCGACAACCTGTTCCTGAAGTGGGGCATGAACTTCGGCGAGGCCGGCCTGCAGCGCCTGCAGGCCAGCGCCAGCCGCTTCAACATCACCGGCAAGGGCAACTATTCCTGGGTGGAGGGCGATCGCGAGCAGGGGATTCCGGACTCCGCGGTGCGGACCCCGCCGCTGGGCTCGATGACCGAGTTCAACGACTTCCGCCAGTACGCGCTGGCCTATACCAACGCGGACGTGTTCGGCGGCACCCTGCAGGCCGACGTCTACCGCGCCAGCCAGGCGATGCGCTACCCGGCGGAGGACGGTATCGACCGCCAGGATCCGGACATCGCGCCGATCGGCGAGCTGATCGACCAGTCCGAGATCGCCACCGAGAAGAAGGGCCTGCGCGCCTCCTGGACCCGGTCGGAGATCTTCGCCGTGCCCGGCCTCGAGCTGCGCGCCGGGGTCGACCTGGTCGAGGACGAGGCGCAGCAGCGCCTGGCGATCACCAACCGGGTGTGGGTTCCGCCGATGGTCTACGAGAGCACCGCGCCGTACGCGCAGCTGACCTGGGACATCGGCCCGCTGACCCTCAGCGGCGGTCTGCGCCGCGAGGACGGCGAGCTGAGCGTCGACGACTACGTGACCACCTGGTACCGCAACCGGGTCGCGGTCCAGGGCGGCACCCTCGACTACCAGGAGAACCTGCCGAACTTCGGCGCGATCTGGCGGATCGCCGACGACTGGTCGGTGTACGCCTCGTACGGCAAGGGCTTCAGCCTGCCCAACGTCGGCATCCCGCTGCGCAACATCAACCAGCCGGGCCAGACCGTGGAGGGCTTCGTCGACCTGCAGGCGATCGTGGTGGACAACCGCGAGGTCGGCTTCAACTGGCGCGGCCGGCGCGGCAGCCTGGGCGCGTCGTACTACGAGACCAGCTCCGACTTCGGCTCGTCGCTGGTGGTGGACCCCGCGACCGAGGACTTCATCCTCAGCCGCGTGCCGGTCGACATCGAGGGCTTCGAGGCCTCCGGCGAGTGGCGTCCCTCCGAGGCGTGGCGCCTGACCGCGCTGTACTCGCGGATCCGCGGCAAGACCACCTTCGGCAACACCGGCCCGCTGTCGCGGGAGATGGGCATCAACGACATCAGCCCGGACAAGCTGTCCGGCGCCGCGACCTGGGCCTTCAACGCGCGTGGCGACGTCACCCTGGGTGCGACCATGCTGTTCGACCGCGACATCAACGAGGGCACCTCGGCCGAGGAGCACACCAGCGGCTACACCCTGTTCGACCTGAGCGCGAACTACGACTTCGAGCGCTACGGGCGGCTCTCGCTGGGCATCGAGAACCTCACCAACAAGCAGTACATCCTCAGCTGGTCGCAGATCGACTTCTGGAAGAACTACTTCGCAGGCCGTGGCCGCATGGTCTCCCTCACCCACACCATCAAGTTCTGACCGGCGGCCGATGCGCAGCGCCCCCACGCCCACCGGTGAACCATCGCCGCGCCGCCGCGGTGATCGCCGATGGCGCGGGCTCGCGCTCGTCGCCCTGGGCTGGATCGCGTCCGCGGCGCATGCCGGCGCGCCGCTTCCCGCGG
The DNA here is from genome assembly GCF_029887875.1 of Luteimonas endophytica. GTDB lineage: Bacteria > Pseudomonadota > Gammaproteobacteria > Xanthomonadales > Xanthomonadaceae > Luteimonas > Luteimonas endophytica. Next base: position 72,023 of record NZ_JARXRM010000036.1, on the reverse strand, counting down.
CGGACCCCGCCGCGGCGGGGCTGTCGCCGCAGGGGCTGGCGCGACTGCACCGGTTCATGGAGGAAGCGACCGGACCGGCGGGTTATACCGGCGGGGTGACGCTGCTGGCGCGCGGCGGCAGGATCGTCGACTGGCGCGGGTACGGCCATCGCGACCTCGAACGCACCGCGCCGATGCCGCGCGACGCGATCTTCCGCATCTATTCGATGACCAAGACCGTCGCCTCGGCAGCGGTGCTGATGCTGGTTGAGGAGGGGCGGATCGGGCTGGACGATCCGGTCTCGCGTCACTTGCCGGAGCTGGGCGAGCCGCGGGTCGTGTCGGGCGGCGATGCCGACGCGCCGCAGCTGCGCCGGGCGCGCGGCGCGATCACCATCCGCATGCTGCTCACCCATACCGCCGGGTTCGCCGCCGGGCTGGCGGGCGACGCGGCGGCGGTCGAGCTGCTGGAGCGCGCCGAACCGCACGCGGCAGCGGACCTCGCCGGCTTCGTCGCGCGGCTGGCGCGGGCGCCGCTCGCGGCCGACCCGGGCACCCGCTTCGGCTACGACGGCGCGGCCACCGAAGTGCTGGCGCGGGTGGTGGAGGTGGCCGCCGGGCAGCCGTTCGACGAGTTCCTGCAGGCGCGGATCCTCGCGCCGCTGCAGATGGAGGACACCGGCTTCCAGGTGCCCGCGGACCAGCGCCATCGAATTGCCGACATCACCGTGATGGGCGCAGGCGGCCGGCTGGTGCGTCACGACGGTCCGAGCTCGCTCGATCCCGGCGCCCGGCTCAACGCCTATCCCAGCGCCGCGGGCGGACTCTATTCGACCGCCGGCGACTACGCGCGCTTCTGCCAGATGCTGCTCGATGGCGGCGAGCTCGATGGCGTGCGCATCCTCGCCCGCGACAGCGTCGAGGCGATGATGCGCAACCAGCTGACCATGCTGGACCCGCCGGTCACCCAGTTCAGCGACGCCGAGGGCTTCGGCTTCGGCGGCTACGTGGCGATCGATCCCGCCCGCCGCACCCGTCCCGGCGCCGCCGGCCAGTTCGGCTGGGCAGGCGCGGCCTCCACCAGCTACGTCGTCGATCCGCACGAACGCCTGGTCGCGATCCTGATGCTGCAGCACCTGCCCCGCGACGGCGCCGACGACCTGCCGCGACTCGGCGACCGCTTCTACTCCCTCGTCTACCAAAGCCTGGCGCGATGACGGCGGGACGATGCGCGCCGTTCGCGGCTCCGCCGGGCGCGACGTACGATGCACCAGCGCGGCGGCCCCCGCGCACCTCCCTTCCGCTGCGCCACCCCGAGACTCCATGACCGCTCCTCCGGACCCCGCCGTTCCCCGCCACATGACGCCCGAGCAGGACGCCGGGCGCGCGCCGCCGCGAGTCGAATACAAGTTCTCCCACGTCACCACCGGCCGCTACCTGCCCACGCCGGGGAAGGCGCCGGGTTGGCCGTTCGCCGACATCGGCCTGTGGATGATCGACGCCGGCGCCAGCGCCGACGACTGGATCTCCGAGCTGGTGGACTGGCGCCGCGAGCACCTGGTGCGGATCGGCTACGACGACGCGAACTACCGCCGGCCCGAGCTGCAGTGGGCGCAGCGCAACTTCGTGCACGCGCAGATGATGGTGGAGGACCGCTACTTCTACGATGCCGAGGCCGGCCGCTACACCGTCGATCGCTATCTCGACGATCTGGAGGCGCGCTTCGGCGGCATCGACAGCGTATTGATCTGGTTCGTGTATCCGAACATCGGAATCGACGACCGCAACAAGACCGACCTGGCCCACGACCTGCCCGGCGGGCTGGAGGGGCTTCGCGGCGCGGTCGAGGACTTCCACCGGCGCGGCGTGCGCGTGTTCCTGCCGACCATGCCCTGGGACCACGGCACCCGGCCGCCGGAGCTGAGCGACTGGCACGCGATCGCGGCGCTGGCGAAGGCAGTGGGCGCCGACGGGGTCAACGGGGATACCTACAACGGCGTGCCGCGCGCGTTCTTCGATGCCGGCGAGGCCCTGGGCCATCCGCTCGTGCTGCAGCCCGAGTCGACCATCAGCGCCGAGGAGGCGCTGATCTGGAACGTGCAGAGCTGGGGCAAGAAAGCGCCGGACGGGCCGGTGCCGCCGGTGGCGAAGTTCAAGTGGCTCGAGCCGCGCCACATGATCAACTACGAGAACCGCTGGGGCCGCGACCGGACCCACGACCTGCAGTACGTGTTCTTCAACGGCATCGGCTACAACGCCTGGGAGAACGTCTGGGGCATCTGGAACCAGTTCACCGCGCGCGATGCGCAGACGCTGCGCCGGATCGCGGCGATCTACCGGCGGTTCGCGCCGCTGCTGGTGAGCATGGACTGGCGGCCGTACGCGCCGACGCTGCAGTCCGGGGTGTTCGCCAGCATTTTCCCCGGCGAGGGCGCGGTGCTGTGGACCCTGGTCAACCGCCACGAGTCCTCGCTCGACGGCGAGCAGATCGCGGTGGCGCACGTCGCGGGGCGTCGCTACTACGACCTGTGGAACGGCGTCGAGTTGTCGCCGCGGATCGATGGCAAGCGCGCGGTGCTGTCGTTCGCGCTGGAGCCGCGCGGTTTCGGCGCGCTCCTGGCGCAGGATGCGGGTAGCGAATCGACCGGTCTGGACGCCTTCCTCGCTGCCGCCCGCGAGCGTGCCGCCACTCCGCTGCAGTCGCTGTCGGACCGGTGGCGCTCGCTGCCGCAGCGGCTGGTGGAGATCGCGCCGACCGCGGCCGCTCCCGCGGCGCCCGAGGGCATGGTGACGATCCCGGCCGGCGATTTCGATTTCGCGGTCGGCGGCATCGAGATCGAGGGCAACCACTGGGACGGCGTCGACGTGCAGTACCCGTGGGAGGACAGCGCGCGCCGCAACCACCGCCGGCGCATGCGCATGCAGCCGTTCCACATCGACCGGCACCCGGTCACCAACGCGCAGTTCCAGGCGTTCCTGGCCGACAGCGGCTGGCGCCCGCCTGATCCGCACAATTTCCTGCGCCACTGGCAGGACGGCGCGCCGCGGCCGGGCTGGGACGGCAAGCCGGTGACCTGGGTGGCGCTGGAGGACGCGCGCGCCTACGCGCAATGGGCCGGCAAGCGCCTGCCGCGGGAGTGGGAATGGCAGTACGCGGCGCAGGGCGGCGACGGCCGGCGCTACCCCTGGGGCGACGACTGGCGCGAGGATGCGGTGCCGCGTCCGAACCGCGGCCGGACCCTCATGGCACCCGACGACGTCGACGCCCATCCCGCCGGGGCCAGTCCGTTCGGCGTGCTGGACCTGGTCGGCAACGTCTGGCAATGGACCGACGAATACCGCGACGAGCACACCCGGGCCGCGATCCTGCGCGGCGGCAGCGGCTACCGGCCGCGCGCCTCGCACTGGTACTTCCCGCAGGCGTATCGGCTCGACCAGCACGGCAAGTATCTGCTGATGGCGCCGTCCAAGGACCGTTCCGGCTGCGTCGGCTTCCGCTGCGTGGTGGACGCGGCATGAGCGCGTGGCCGGGCGCGGTGCCACCGCGGGCCGTCGCACCGGCGCCGGGCGAGGTGGTGCTGGAAGGCCTGCTCGGCGCGGCGCTGGAGGCGAACCTGCGCGGCCGGCTGTCGCGCTTCATCGTCGACGCGCGCAGCCCGGCGATCGCGATCTTCGATCCCGCGCACGTGGCCTGCAACCACGAGGGCGACTGGTACGGCGAGCATGCCGGCAAGTGGCTGTATGCCGCCGCGAAGGCCGCCGCGCGCAGCGGCGACGCCGCGCTGCGCGCGAACCTGGAGCGGGTCGCCGACCACCTGGTCGGGCTGCAGGGCGCGGACGGCTACCTCGGCAACTATGCGCCGGAGCGGCGCTTTCCTGTGCCGCAGCCGCCCAAGCCGGAGAGCTGGGACGGTGCGCCGGCGCTGCGCACCTGGGACGTCTGGACCCACAGCTATCTGGTGCTGGGCCTGCTCGAAGTGCATCGGTATTTCCCAGCCGCCCGCTACCTCGAGGCCGCGGCCAGGATCGGCGATCTGTGCCTGCATGCGCTGACCGAAGGCGGCATCGACGTCACCGGGCTCGGCAACCACCACGGCATGTCGGCGACCGTGCTGCTCGATGCCGCGGTGGAGCTGCACTTCGCCACCGGCGAGCGCCGCCACCTGGACCTCGCCCTGCGGGTGCTGGAACAGGCCGAGGCCAACCCGCGGCTGGCGCTGCTGACCCGCACGCTCGCCGGCGCCGACGCCTCGCAGATCGGCACCGGCAAGGCCTACCAGCTGCTCTGGAACCTCGTCGGCCTGGCCAAGCTGCACCGCGCCACCGGCGAGCCGCGCTATCTGCGCGCGGTCCAGACCCTGTGGCGGAACGTGCGCGACCATCACCTGAGCCTGGGCGGCGGCCCCTGGGGCGGGGTGGCCCAGCGCTCGCGCGAGGTGTTCAACCCGGCCGGCGTGTTCGATCCCACCGGTTACGTCGAGACCTGCTCGACGCTGTCGTGGATCCAGCTCAACCGCGAGCTGTACGCGATCACCGGGCAGGCGCGCTTCGTCGAGGAAGTGGAGCGCAGCGCCTGCAACGACCTGCTCGGCGCGCAGGCCGCGGACGGCGAGGACTGGTGCTACTACGTCTTCGCCAACGGCCGCCGCGTGCACACCACCTACTGGCGCTGCTGCAAATCGAGCGGGGCGATGGCGCTGGAGGAACTGCCGGCGCTCGCCTACGGGCTGTTCCACGCGGACCCGCCGGCGGATCCGGCGGCCGCCGGCGGTGCCGCGGCCGCCGGGGTGTCGGTCAACCTGTACGGGCCGTCCTCGGCCACGCTGACGCTGCCGCAGGCGGGCAGGGTGGCGCTGCGCCAGGACACCGGGTACCCGTTCGACGGGCGCGTGCTGATCCGGGTTTCGCCGCAGCGGGCCGCGCGGTTCGCGGTCCGGGTGCGGATCCCGGGCTGGGCCCGGGACGCGCGCGCCGAGGTCAACGGCGCGGCGACCGCAGCGTCGCCCGTGCCGGGGGAGTTCCTGGTCCTGGAGCGGACCTGGCGCGACGGCGACGAGATCGTGCTGGAGTTCCCGATGCGGCCGCGGCTGCACCGCCGCACCCACCGCAACTTCCAGGAATCGCGCGCCCCCGATGGCAGCCCGGTCAGGCAGCAGGTGCTGCGCTTCGACTGGTGCGCGATCACCCGCGGACCGCTGGTCTACGCCACCGGGCTGATCGATGGCTTCCGGGTGCAGGAGGCGGTGCGCCTTCCCGACGCGCCTGAGGAGACCTGGCTGGAAACGCTGGCACCGGCCGAGCCGGGCGCGGCCCCGGCGATCCGGCTGTCGCCGCACGGCCGGGCGCCGCTGCTGTTCTCGCCGTGGTACGCCGCAGGCGGGCGGCGCGACGGCGCGTGGCGGCTGACCTGGCTTTCGCTGCCGCCGGAAGACGCGTCCTGAGCGCCGCGCGGCCCCGTCGCAAGGATTCGTGGCGCCAGAACGTAGCCGGACGCGCTGGTTCCGCCCGCCCGGCCGCGCCAGTCTGGCCACGACCCAACCCTGGACCCGGATAGCCCCATGGCCGATTCCTCAGTCTTCGCCGCGCCGCAGCGGAGCGGCCCGCCTGGCCCGCTGAGCGGGGTGCGGGTGCTCGACCTGAGCGCCTATATCGCCGGCCCCTACGGTTGCACCCTGCTCGCCGACCAGGGCGCCGAGGTGATCAAGGTGGAGCCGCCCGACGGCGACAACCTGCGCAACTACCCGTCCACCCTGGCCGCGGAAAGCCGCGCCTTCCTCGGCGTCAACCGCAGCAAGCGCGGCGTGGTCCTGGACCTCAAGCGCTCCGAGCAGCTCGCGGTGCTGCTGCGGCTGGTGCGCCAGGCCGACGTGCTGGTGCACAACTTCCGCCCGGGAGTGCCCGAGCGCCTCGGCGTCGACCACGCCCGCCTGGCGCTGATCAACCCGCGGCTGATCTACTGCGCCGTTACCGGCTACGGCGAGTCCGGCCCGATGAAGGCCAAGGCCGGCTACGACCAGGTGCTGCAGACCATGACCGGCATCTGCACGCTGCAGGGCCCGCCATCGGGACCGCCGGAGCTGGTGTACGGGTCGGTGGTCGACTACTACGCCGCCGCGCTGCTGGCCGCGGGCGTGGCTTCGGCGCTGTACGAACGCGAGCGCAGCGGCGAGGGGCAGTTCGTCGGGGTCTCGCTGCTGCGCAGCGCGCTGACCATGCAGTCGGCGCGGATGATCTGGGCCGAGGGCGAGGCGCTGGATATCTGGCGCGACATGCGCTCGGGCGGGGTGACCGGGATCCACCCGGCGCGCGAAGGGCACCTGTACGTTTCCGCCAATACGCCGCGCTTCTGGCAGGCGTTGTGCGAGCGCACCGGCCTGGGCGAACTGGGCGCCGACCCGCGCTACGACTCGGTGCGCAAGCGCGCGCGGCTGGCCGCGGAGATCGTGCCGCGGCTGCGCGCGGCGCTGGCCGCCCGCACCGCCCTGGAGTGGGAGGAGGCGTTCGGCGATGCGGTGCCCTGCGCCGCGGCGCGCCGGGTCGAGGACATGTTCGACCACCCGCAGGTGCTGGCCGAGGAGATCGTCGCGCCGATCGCCCATCCCGGGCTCGGCAGCTACCGCGGCGTGACCCGGCCGATCAAGTTCGGGCGCACCCCGGGGCCGGCGCCGTTCGCGGCCCCGGGCCTGGGCCAGGACTCGGCGGCGGTGATCGGCGACGCGGACGGTGCGGTCCGGAATGCCGACCCTGAGGCACGGGACTGAAGCGAAGCGGGCTCGCCCGGCCGGGTTTTCTCGAGTTTTTTTCCCTGCCCAGGCAAACCGCCCGATCTGGGGGTGAAGAGAGTCGCGCCCGGCGGCGCACGCTGGTGCAGGAGGCGTTCGCGGGCAGCCGGCGCGGCGCCCCGGTGCGGGACACGCCGTGAATCCATCCATGGAGGCTCGTCGACGCCATCCATGGCGTCGACGGTCCCGCACCGGGGCACCGCACCGGCTGGATGCTGCGCGGGTGCTTTCGGCGAGCTGACGGTTGCTTCCGGGCCCCAGCTGTTCGGCGGTCCGGCACGTGACGGCGCTCTTTCTTGACGTCCCGGTGGGTGGTGGCGCCGGGCGCCCCGGGGCGCCCGATGTGTCAGCAGGTCAGAAGCGGTAGGTCAATCCGAGCAGGTAGGTGCGGCCCCACTCGATGTGCTCGAGCGGGCGGTCCTTGGTGCCGGCGTAGGTGCGGTAGGCCTCGTCGGTGATGTTGCTGGCCTGGAACAGCAGGCTCAGGCCGGCCAGGGCGGTGTGGTCGCCGAACGCGTAGCTGATCTGCGCGTCGGTGATGTCCTCGCCCACCACGTAGCGCAGGGTGCGGTCGCCGTCGAAGTTGCCGATCTCGCCGACGAAGTCGGACCGCTTGCGCTGGCTGATGCGCGCCTCGAAGCCGCTGCGCTCGTAGTAGGCAGTGAAGTTGTACACCCGCTTCGAGAGGCCGGGCAGGGCGATGTTCTCGCTGCCGACGCTGCTCTGGGCGTTCGGCGGCGGCGGGATGGTGATGTCGCTGTCGTTGAAGCTGGCGCTGGCGACGATGCCGAAGCCGGTCAGCGCCTCCGAGAACAGGTCCAGCGGCAGCGAGGCGCTCAGCTCGAGGCCGCGCAGGGAGCCGCCTTCGCCGTTGTAGGGCGAAGTGAAGCGGCCGGTGGTCTGGGTCGGCGGCTCGCCGGGTCCGGGCACGTAGTCGGTGAGCAGGTCGCTGAAGTCGTAGCCGTCGCGGGTCTCGGTGTAGATGTAGGTCCGCAGGTCCTTGTAGTAGAACGCCGCCGCCAGGTAGGCGCGCTCGCCGAAGTACTTCTCGTACGAGAGGTCGAAGGCGTAGGCCCGCCAGGGATCGAGTTCCGGGTTGCCGCCCGAGCCGCCAGGCTCGCCGGTGGCGGTGTTGACGCCGAACTCCAGCGACGCCCGCAGCTCGTCGACGCGCGGCCGCGCGACCTGTTCGGCCAGCGCCACCCGCAGGGTCTGGTCGTCGGCGAGCGAGAACGCCAGGTTGAGGCTCGGCAGAACGTCGGTGTATTCCTTGCCGCGGGTGATCGGCTGCACGTTCTCGCCGTCCGGCAGCGTGGAGTCCCAGTAGCGCGCCGTCGAGGACTGGTCCACCCGCTGCACCTGCACGCCGAAGTTGCCGCGCACCGGCACGCTGCCCCACTGGGTGTCGATGTTCGCGCGCGCGTAGCCGGTGGTGATCTTCTCGTCGACCCGCCAGGCCTTGGGGATCAGGTACGACAGGTCGTCGACCGGGATGAAGCTCATGTAGCGCTCGACCGCGGCCGGCACGTTCCAGGACGGGATCAGGCCGACGCCGGCGAAGCCGAGGTCGACCAGGCCGTACTGCAGGTCGTCGCCGATCGGGGTGTCGCCCTGGGCGCCGAGGTTGATGTTGCCCTCGGGCTGCCACTTGCTCTTCTGGCGGTCGGCGACGTTGATGCCGACGTCGACGTCGGCCAGCCAGGCCATCGATTGCGGCGCCGGGATGGAGGCGTCGAGCCGGAACGCGCGCAGCTCGTCCTCCACCCGCGGGGTCTTGCCGTAGCCGGAGCCGTAGATGGTGTTGGTCAGGTACAGCGAGCCGGGGTCGGAGTAGTCGCGGCCGGGCACGAGCTGGGAGAAGCCGTCGCTGCGGAAGTCCAGCGTCACCGAATCCAGCTGCGGCGCGGGCAGCAGCTGGGTGTTGTTCTCCAGCAGGATCTCGTCGCGCTCGGTCTTCGAGTAGCTGACGTCGGCCGCCAGTTCCACGTTGCCGAGGAAGAACTCGTTGTTCCAGCCGAACGCGCTGATCTCGTCCTCGCGGTGGTTGTACATGCCGCGCACCAGCGGGTAGACGTTGTTGGCGACGCCGCCGGTGAAGGTGCCGTCGTCGTTGATCGACGGGTCGGTGACCTCCAGCCGCCCGTAGCCGCCGTTGTAGTCGCCGAGGTGGACCTCGAACTGGTTGGCGGTGCTGACCTGGGTGGCTTCCGAATAGAACAGGTCGAGGGTGCTGGTCCACGCGTTGGAGGGGCGGAACTGCAGCGTCGCCATGATGCCGTCGCGTTCGGTGTTGCCGGTGCGGCGCAGCGCCTTGATGCCGTCGGAATAGAAAGTGCCTGCGGGCACGCCCGGCCGCCAGCCGTCGCCGATCGCCTGCCAGGGCTCGTACAGGCCGACCTGGTTCTCCTGGATCGGCGTGTCCGAGTGCGAATAGCCGATCGAGAAGCCGAAACGGCGGTCCTCGGAGCGGGTGATGTAGCTGGCGTTGATGCGCTCGCCGTGGGCGGAGGCGTCCGCCGCGGAGCCCAGCGAATTGCGTTGGCCTCGGATGCTGACCACGCCCGCGGGCTCGCCGAAGCTCAGCGGGCGCACCGTGCGCATGTCCAGCGTGCCGGTGAGGCCCTGGCCAACCAGGGCGGCGTCGGGCGTCTTGTAGACGATGACGTTGCTGATCAGCTCGGACGGGTACTGGTCGAACTCGACGCTGCGGTTGTCGCCGGTGCTGACCATCTCGCGGCCGTTGAGCAGCGTGGTCGAGAAGTCCGGCGAGAGGCCGCGCACGCTGATCACCTGCGCGCGGCCCGCGACACGCTGCGCCGACACGCCCGGCAGCCGCGCCAGCGACTCGGCGATGCTGACGTCTGGCAGCTTGCCGATGTCCTCGGCGGAGATCGCCTCGACGATGGAGGTGGACTCGCGCTTGACCGAGATCGCGCTCTCGATGCCCCGACGGATGCCGGTCACGGTCACGGCGTCGAGGTTCACGGCGTCGGCGTCGGTGGCGGCCTGGTCGGCTTCGGCTTCGGCCTGCGGCGCGGACTGGGCGGCGGCGTCTTCTTCGCCGGTGTCCTGCGCGTGGACGTTGGCGGCCAGCATCAGCATTGCGGATGCCAGGGCAACGCTCAGCAGGTTGCGTTCGAGCTTCAACATCTCCCCTCCCAAAAAGGTGTCGTGCGGATCGCGGAACCGGTTCCCGGCGGCGTCCATGCGGATCTGTCCGGCGAGAAACGGGGTGTGACGGATGTCGCGGGCCATGGTAGACCCGGCATTCCCCGCGCACGCCGCCCTGCATACGTATTCATGGCGTGGCGCCCGGTTCATGCCGGTCGGGGCATGCGGCACCGGCCGTCGGTCGGCGTTGCCGCGCACCGGCTAGCATGGCGACATGCCGCCGCCCCACCATCCCTTCACCGCGGTCGCCGCCTCGCGCATCCGTGGATGGGTGCTCAGCGCGTTTCCGCGCGGACAGAGCGGGCGCGACGTGCCCGGGTCGCATGCCGGGGTCGAGGACTACTTCGCGCGGATGCGTCCGCAGCTGGCCTGCGATGCGCGCTCGCGCGAGGTGCTGGCGGTGCTCGAGCGCATCCACCTTCCGGTCCCCGCCGCCGGGCTTTCGCGCGAACTGTTTCTCGGCGCCGGCGCGGCGCTGCTGCCTGGCTGGGCCCGGCACATGCTCGGCCGATCGCCAGCAAGGCGGCTCCGCGACGCGCTCGCCGCACGCACCCTGGCGGGGCTGGCGCCGCTGTTCCGCGCCGCCCTGGACGACGGGGTGGCGCCGCGCGCCTGTGCCCGGGTCGGGGTCGATCCCGCGATCCTGCACGCGATGCCCGGCGCCGCCCGCGCCCCGGCAGCGGATCGGCGATGAGCCGCTGTCCGCTCTGCGGCGGGGTGGAATGCCCGCCCGAAGCGATCGTCCAGGGGCGCCGCTACGCCGCCTGCGGCGGCTGCGGGCTGACCTTCATGCTGCCTGCGGATCGGCCCTCCCCCACGGAAGAACGCGCGATCTACGACCTGCATCGCAACGACCCCACCGACCCCGGCTACCGCGCCTTCCTCGAGCGACTGGCCGCCCCGCTGGCCGCGCGCCTGCGGCCCGGCATGCGCGGATTGGACTACGGCGCCGGCCCCGGCGCCGCGCTCCCGGCGATGCTGTCGGCACGCGGCCTGCCCACCTCCGCGTGGGACCCGCTCTACGCCGCCGATGAGCGCTTGCTCCGGCGCCGCTACCATTTCATCGCCTGCAGCGAGACCGCCGAGCATTTCCACGACCCGGCCGCCGAGTTCGCGCGCCTGGGCGACCTGCTTCTGGACGGTGGCTGGCTGGGGTTGATGACCCAGTGGCGCCTGCCGGGGCGGCCGTTCGCGAGCTGGGGCTACGCCCGCGATCCCACCCACGTGTGTTTCTACCGGCGCCGCACCCTGCGATGGATCGCCGGCCGCCACGGCTGGTCGCTGGAATGTCCGGCGCCGCACATCGCGCTGTTCCGCAAGCCGCCCGCCGCGCTCAGTCCGTGCGGGTGAAGCAGGCGTACTGGCCGGGGGCGCCCAGTTCGAGGTGCGGCTTGCCGATCCCGCCGAAGCGCACCGCGTATCCATTGCGCCGTGCCACGCCGCCGGCCCAGGCGCGGAACCTGGTCCGGTCCCATTCGAAACGGTGATCGGGATCGCGCACCTCGCGTTCGGCCAGGCCGTACAGCACGTTGTATTCGCGATTGGGCGTGGTGACGATCGCCAGGCGCGGGCGGTGGTGGCCGAACAGGGCGCGTTCGGTCCCGGACAGCAGACCGGGATCGAGGTGTTCGATGGTTTCCACCAGCACCGCGGCCTCGTGGGGCGCGAGACCTTCCAGCGGACGCGTGCAGTCGCCATGCATCAGCCGCAGCCGCGGATCGGCTCGGCCAGCGTCGCCGAGTTCGGAGCGCGCCACCGCCAGGGCATTGGTGCACAGGTCGACGCCGGTGATCCGGTCGAACCGGGGATGCGGCAGCAGCCTGGCCAGCAGCCGCCCGGCGCCGCAGCCGAGATCGAGCACGCTGGTGGCCCCGGACTGCAGCAGCAGCGCGGTCACCAGGTCGAGGCGTTGCTCGTGCAGGGTGGCTTCTTCCATCGGCTCGTATCCGCGTCGAGGCGATGATAGCCGCGGCGGCGCGCGGGCGCCGTGCCCGGTCGTGGCGGACCCGGGCGCGCCGCCCGGCCGCGTTCACTCCAGGCTGGCGAACGCCACCGCGTGGCCCGGCATGCGCAGCAGCCCGTCCTCGATCCGGCCCGCGAGCATGCCGTGGCCGTCCAGCGCCCGCGGCGAGGCGCCCGCCGGAAGCCGCCAGTCGACGGCTCCCGGCGACAGGTTGAATGCCGACAGCAGGGTGCCGGATCGATGCGTACGCTCGAAGGCCAGCAGCGGTTCCGGCGCGTCGAGGAAGCGGATCCCGCCCTCGACCAGGGCCGGGTGCGCGCTGCGCCAGCGCAGAAAGCGCCGCACCGCGTTGAGCACCGAGCTGGGGTCGTCCTGCTGCGTCGCCACGCTGCGCGCGCGGTGCGCGGCCGGGATCGGCAGCCACGGCTCGCCGGTGGTGAAGCCGGCTCCGGCATCGCCATTCCACGGCAGCGGCGTGCGGCTGCCGTCGCGGCCCTTGAAGCTCGGCCAGAAGGCGATGCCGTAGGGATCCTGCAGCGCCTCGAACGGCACCTCGGCCTCGGGCAGGCCGAGTTCCTCGCCCTGGTACAGGCACACCGAGCCGCGCAGCGAGCAGACCAGCGCGACCATCTGCCTGGCGAAGTCGTCGCTGGCGTCCGCTCCGCCCCAGCGCGTCACCGCGCGCTGCACGTCGTGGTTGGAGATCGCCCAGCAGGGCCAGCCTTCGCTCATCGCCGCTTCCAGGCGCTCCACGGTGCCGCGGATGTGGGCGGCGCTGAAATCGTCGGTGAGCAGCTCGAAGCTGTAGCCCATGTGCAGCCGCCCGGCGCTGGTGTACTCGGCGGTGGTGGCGAGCGAGTCTTCGGAGGAGATCTCGCCCAGGGCCGCGGCGTCGCCGTAGCGATCCATCAACGCGCGCAGTTCCTCGAGGAAGGCGATGTTCTCGGGCCGGGTGTTGTTGTAGTGGTGGTACTGGAAGGCGTAGGGGTTGTCAGGGCTGAAGCCGCGGCCGACCCGCAGTTCCATCGGTTTGGGCGGGTTGTCCCTCAGCTGCGCGTCGTGGAAGCAGAAGTTGATCGCATCCAGGCGCAACCCGTCCACGCCGCGCTCCAGCCAGAAGCGCACGTTGTCCAGCGCCGCCGCGCGCACCTGCGCGTTGTGGAAGTTGAGATCGGGCTGCGAGGACAGGAAGTTGTGCAGGTAGTACTGGCCCCGCCGCGGCTCCCATTTCCAGGCCACGCCGCCGAAAAGCGACATCCAGTTGTTGGGCGGGGTGCCGTCGGGGCGGGCGTCGGCCCATACGTACCAGTCGGCTTTCGGGTTGTCGCGGCTCTCCCGGCTCTCGCGGAACCAGGGGTGCTCGGACGAGGTGTGGCTGAGGACCTGGTCGATCATCACCCGGACCCCCAGTCCATGCGCCCTGGCCAGCAGCGCGTCGAAGTCCGCCAGGGTGCCGAACAGGGGATCGACGTCGCGGTAGTCGGCGATGTCGTAGCCGAAGTCGTGCATCGGCGAGCGGAAGAACGGCGCCACCCAGATCGCGTCGACCCCGAGCGAGGCGACGTGGTCCAGGCGCGCGACGATCCCGGGCAGGTCGCCGACGCCGTCGCCGTCTGTATCCATGAAGCTGCGCGGGTAGATCTGGTAGATCACCGCGCCGCGCCACCACGGGCTGTTCGCCATCCACTGCCTCTGCACGGGTGCGCGCACGGCCGGCGCGCGGGCGGCCACTATTCCACGAACCCCTGCGTGCGGGCGACGGCGGCGGCGGCGACGCGGCGATGAATACGTATGCGTACGCCCGTGTTGCGGCCGCGCCGGACACTACCATGGCGCCTGCCGCGCCCGGCGCGGAGCGCCGCCAGTGCGCCGGCCGGACAGGCGCCCATCACCACCATGGCACCATCCCCGCACCACGACCGGAGCAGCGATGAGCGCGAAACCGCAACTGACGTTCTGGCAGATCTGGAACATGTGCTTCGGGTTCCTGGGCATCCAGTTCGGCTTCGCCCTGCAGAACGCCAATGTCAGCCGGATCTTCCAGACCCTGGGCGCGGAGATGGAACAGATCCCGATGCTGTGGATCGCGGCGCCGCTGACCGGTCTGATCGTGCAGCCGATCGTCGGGTATTTTTCGGACCGGACCTGGACCCGGCTGGGCAGGCGGCGGCCGTACTTTCTCTACGGCGCGGTCTTCGCATCGCTGGCGCTGCTGGTGATGCCCAACTCGCCGGCGCTGTGGGTGGCCGCCGGAACGCTGTGGGTCCTGGACGCCTCGATCAACGTGTCGATGGAGCCGTTCCGGGCCTTCGTCGGCGACCAGCTGCCGCCGCGGCAACGGCCGGCCGGGTTCGCCATGCAGAGCTTCTTCATCGGCGTGGGCTCGATCGTCGCCAGCATGCTGCCCTGGTTGCTGGCGAAGGCGGGCGTGGCCAACACCGCGGCGCCGGGCGCGATCCCGGACACGGTGAAGTACGCCTTCTATCTCGGCGGCGCGGTGCTGTTCCTGGCGGTGGGATGGACCGTGCTGCGCACCCGCGAGTACCCGCCGGAGGTGCTGAAGTCCCAGGACACGGCGCCGCCACTGCGACACGCGCCGCTCGACCGCGCGCGCACCGCCCGCATCGGCCTGGCCTGGCTGCTGGCCGGCGTGCTGGGCATCGCCTCGATCCTGTGGTTCGGGCTCGACCAGCAGCTGTACGTGCTCTCGGGCGTGCTCGCCGCGTACGGCGTGGCGCTGCTGCTGACCGCGCGGCTCCAGCACCGCAACATGTTCACCACGATCATGGCCGACCTGCAGGCGATGCCGGATGCGATGCGGCGCCTGGCGGTGGTCCAGTTCTTCTCCTGGTTCGCGCTGTTCGCGATGTGGATCTACACCACCGCCGCGGTCACCGGGGTGCACTTCGGCGCCGCCGATGCGCAGTCGGAGGCGTACAACGACGGCGCCAACTGGGTGGGCGTGCTGTTCGCCGCCTACAACGGTTTCGCCGCGCTGGCCGCCATCGCCATCCCGTGGATGGTGCGCCGCTGGGGCCTGCGCGCCAGCCACCTGGTCAACGTCTGGCTCGGCGCGGCGGGCCTGCTCTCGTTCCTGGTGATCCGCGACCCGCAGTGGCTGCTGCTGTCGATGGTCGGGGTGGGTTTCGCCTGGGCCTCGATCCTGTCGCTGCCGTACGCACTGCTGTCCGACAGCCTTCCCGCGGAAAAGATGGGCGTCTACATGGGCATCTTCAATTTCTTCATCGTGATCCCGCAGCTGGTGGCGGCGAGCATCCTCGGGTTCCTGCTCGAGGCCGTGCTCGGTGGCCGGCCGATCATGGCGTTGGCGGTCGGCGCCGCCAGCCTGGCGGTCGCGGGCCTGTGCGTGCTGCGGGTGCGCGAGCCGCTGGCGGCGGAGCAGCCGGCATGAGGCGGGCATGGCGGGCGCTGGCGGTGCTGGCGCTGGCGGGCTGCGCGGGGCCGGAGCCCGGGGCCGCGGATCCGGGCGCGCCAGCCGCCGCCGCGCAAGCGGCGGCGCCGCAGCCGGCGGAGGACGGGCGGGGCCTCTACGGCACCCTCGAGCCGTTCGCCGAGCACGCGGTGTACTTCGTGGTCACCGACCGCTTCGTCAACGGCGATCGGTCCAACGACCAGCGCGACCAGGGCGGCGCCCATCCGAGCTTCGACCGGCCGCTGCCCGAATGCGATGGCGTCAGCGCGAACGTCGGCTACCAGGGCGGCGACTTCCGCGGCCTGCTCGACAACGCCGGCTACATCCGCGAGATGGGCTTCGGCGCGGTGTGGATCACCCCCATCGTCGAGAACCCCGACCAGGCCTTCACCGGCGGCGACCCGATCACCTGCAGCAGTTTTCTCAGCGATCGCGGCAAGGCCGCCTACCACGGCTACTGGGGCATGAACTTCTACCGGGTGGACGAGCACCTGCCCAGCGAGGGGCTCGACTTCGCCTCCTTCACCGACGGCATGCGCGCGCACGGGCTCAGGACCGTGCTGGACATCGTCGGCAACCATGCCTCGCCGGCCTGGAGCATGCCGGAGGCCCAGCCCGGCTACGGCCAGGTCTTCGATGCACGGGGGCGGCTGGTCGCCGACCACCAGAACCTGCCTCCGGAACGGCTCGATCCGGAGCGCCAGCCGCTGCACCGCTTCTACGCCACCGCCCCGGATCTCGCGCAGCTCGGCGACTTCGACCCGGACAACCCGGAGGTCATGGACTACCTGGTCGGAGCCTACCTGCAGTGGATCGAGCAGGGCGCGGACGCGTTCCGCATCGATACGATCCGCCACATGCCGCACGGTTTCTGGAAGCGCTTCACCGGGCGCATCCGCGCGGTGCATCCGGATTTCTTCATGTTCGCCGAGGCCTTCGACTACGAGGCAGCGAAGATCGCGCCGCACACCTGGGCGGAGAACGGCGGGGTCAGCGTGCTCGATTTCCCGATGAAGCAGGCCATGGACGAGGTGTTCGCCGGCGGCGCCGGCTTCGAGCGGCTGGCAGGGGCGCTGCACCTGCAGGACGGCCCCTACGCCAATCCCTACGAACTGGCGACCTTCTACGACAACCACGACATGCCGCGCATGGATGCCACCGACGCCGGCTTCATCGACGCCCACAACTGGCTGTTCACCGCGCGCGGCATTCCGGTGATCTACTACGGCTCCGAGACCGGGTTCATGCGCGGCCGGGCCGAGCACGCCGGCAACCGCAACTACTTCGGCCAGGCGCGCATCGACGCCGCCGCGCAAAGCCCCATCCACGCCGGCCTGCGCCACATCGCCAACCTGCGCCGGGTCTCGCCGGCACTGCAGCGGGGGCTGCAGCTCGGGCTGCGGATGGAAGGCGACGAGGCGGCGTTCTACCGCGTCTTCGAGCAGGCCGGCCGGGCGCAGATCGCGCTGGTGCTGCTCAACAAGGGCGATGCGCCGCGCCGGGTCGAGGTGCGCGAGCTGCTGCAGCCCGGGCAATGGCGCGACGGCCTCGGCGGGGAGACGCTGACGGTCGAGGACCGGCTGGCCGCGGAGGTCCCCGCCCACGGGGTGCGGGTGTTCCTGCACGACGGGCCGCCCAGGCGCGCCGACCTGCGCGCGCGCCTGGTGGAACTGATGGCGCGCCGGCTGGGCGGGCCGGAGGCACCGAAGGCGGACTAGGCGCCCGTGGAGCCGCGCAGCAGCAGCCGCGCCGGAATGGTACGGCTGTCGACCGCCTCGCCGGCGATCAGGGCGAGCAGGCTGTCGACCAGGATGGCGCCGGCCTGGCGGGTATCCTGCTGCACCGTGGTCAGCCCCGGGGTGACGAAACTCGCCAGCGGGATGTCGTCGAAGCCGGCGACCGCCACGTCCTCCGGCACGCGCAGTCCGCGCTCGTGCAGCGCCTTCATCGCGCCGATCGCGATCAGGTCGCTGGCCGCGAACACGGCGTCGAACGCGGCGCCGCTGCGTAGCAGCGCGCTGGCGGCGTCGAAGCCGGCCTGCTCGGTGGTGACGGCATCCACCTGCAGGGCCGGATCGGCAGTCAGCCCCGCTCCGGCCAGGGCCGCCGACAGCCCGCGGTGGCGCTCCTGGAATTCGGGATAGTGCTCGGAGGCGTCGCCCAGGAAGGCGATGCGGCGACAGCCGCGGGCGAGCAGGTGGCGGCCCAGGTCCAGGCCTCCCTGGAAGTTGTCGCAGCCGATCGAGACCCCGGGCTGGCCCGGCAGCGCCGCGCCCCAGCGCACGAAGCGGGTGCCCTGTTCGACCAGCTGCTGCAGGCGCGTGCGCGCCTCCAGGTAATCGCCGTAGCCGAGCAGGATGATGCCGTCTGCCTTGTGGCTGTCCTCGTAGTCGGCATGCCAGTCGCTGGACAGCTGCTGGAACGAGATCAGCAGGTCGTAGCCGCGCTGCGCGCAGGCGCGGGTGATCGAGCCGAGCATCGACAGGAAGAACGGATTGATCGAGGCATCGTCGGGGGCCGGCTCCTCGAAGAACAGCAGCGCCAGGGTGCCCGACTGCTGGCAGCGCAGGTTGGAGGCGTTCTTGTCGACCTTGTAGTTGAGCTCGCGGGCGATCGCCAGGATCCGGCGCCGGGTCTCGGGGCTGACCATCGGGCTGCCGCGCAGGGCGCGCGAGACGGTCGGCTGCGACACCCCGGCCAGGTGGGCGATGTCGAGCGAGGTGGGCTTGCCTTTGGTCGTCATGGGCGTGCGGCCGATGGCCGCCGGAGGGCGGCCGGCCGCATCATGCCACGCGCGCGGTGGCGGGGCCCGCCGCGCTGCAACGGTCCTGGCAGCTGCTAGAATCGGACGAATCCGGAAGCTCCCAGGAACAGGTGGCCCGCGGCAACGCCGGCCGAGCGTGCGACATGGACACTCCCCTGCGCCACCGCTGACCCGCTCCGAGGCCCACGCCAAGCGCCCTCGGGCGCTTTTTTTATGCGCTGCGCGCACGGATCGGGAGGCCGGACTGGGGAGGCGAAGAACCGCCCCTTCCCGCCTCGACCATTCCCCCGCCCGAATCGCCAAAACCCGAAACCCAATCCCGGCCCTCAAATGATCACCATCACCCTCCCCGACGGCAGCCGCCGCGAGTTCGCATCCCCCGTCAGCGTCATGGACGTGGCCCAGTCGATCGGCCCGGGGCTGGCCAAGGCCACCGTGGCCGGGCGCGTCGACGGCCGCCTGGTCGACGCCAGCGACCCGATCGACCGCGACGCCAGCCTGCAGATCATCACCCCCAAGGATCCCGAGGGCGTGGAGATCATCCGCCACTCCTGCGCGCACCTGGTCGGTCACGCGGTCAAACAGCTCTACCCGGACGCCAAGATGGTGATCGGCCCGGTGATCGAGGACGGCTTCTACTACGACATCTGGCACGAGCGCCCGTTCACCCCCGACGACCTGGCGGCGATCGAGCGGCGCATGGCCGAGCTGATCGACACCGGCTACGACGTCGTGAAGAAAATGACCCCCCGCGAGGAGGTCATCGCCACCTTCCGCGCGCGTGGCGAGGACTACAAGCTGCGGCTGATCGAGGACATGCCGGACGAGACGCAGATGGGCCTGTACCACCACCAGGAATACGTGGACATGTGCCGCGGCCCGCACGTGCCCAACACGCGCTTCCTCAAGGCGTTCAAGCTGCTGCGCATCTCCGGTGCCTACTGGCGCGGCGACGCCAAGAACGAACAGCTGCAGCGCATCTACGGCACCGCCTGGGCCGATGCCAAGCAGCTCAAGGCCTACGTGGAGCGAATCGAGGAGGCCGAGAAGCGCGACCACCGCCGCATCGGCAAGCAGCAGGAGCTCTTCCATCTGCAGGAGGAGGCCCCGGGGCTGATCTTCTGGCATCCGAAGGGCTGGGCGCTGTGGCAGGTGGTCGAGCAGACCATGCGCCGGGTCTACCGCGACAGCGGCTACGGCGAGGTGCGCTGCCCGCAGATCCTCGACGTGTCGCTGTGGAAGAAGTCCGGCCACTGGGACAACTACAAGGAGAACATGTTCTTCACCGAGTCCGAGAAGCGCACCTACGCGGTCAAGCCGATGAACTGTCCGGGCCATGTGCAGGTGTTCAACCAGGGCCTGCACAGCTACCGCGACCTGCCGATCCGCTACGGCGAGTTCGGCTCCTGCCACCGCAACGAGCCCTCCGGCGCGCTGCACGGCATCCTCCGGGTACGCGGCTTCACCCAGGACGACGGGCACGTGTTCTGCACCGAGGACCAGGTGGAGGCCGAGGTGGCCGCCTTTCATGAACAGGCAATGCGGGTCTATGCCGAGTTCGGCTTCGAGGACGTGCAGCTGAAGCTGGCGCTGCGCCCGGAGCCGCGGCTGGGCGACGACGCCACCTGGGACAAGGCCGAGGCGGCGCTGCGCGGCGCCCTGTCGGCCTGCGGGGTGGAGTGGCAGGAACTGCCGGGCGAGGGCGCCTTCTACGGGCCGAAGATCGAGTACCACCTGAAGGACGCGATCGGCCGCACCTGGCAGCTGGGCACGATGCAGGTAGATTTCATGATGCCGGGGCGTCTCGGCGCCGAATACGTCGACGAACACAGCCAGAAGCGCACCCCGGTGATGCTGCACCGGGCCATCGTGGGCTCGATGGAGCGCTTCATCGGGATCCTGATCGAGCACCACGCCGGGGCGTTCCCGGCCTGGCTGGCGCCGGTGCAGGCGGTGGTCATGAACATTACCGACGCCCAGGCCGATTATGTCGCGGACCTGCGGAAAACCCTTGCGAATCAAGGGGTACGGGTGGAGGCGGATTTGCGGAACGAGAAAATCGGTCGTAAGATCCGCGAGCACACTCTGCAGCGGGTGCCGTACCTGCTGGTGGCGGGGGACCGCGAGCGGGACAACGGGACGGTCGCCGTGCGCACGCGGGCGGGGGAGGACCTGGGGAGCATGCCGGCTTCCGACTTCGTTTCACGCCTGGGCCGCGACACGCGGTAGCATGATGTGTGATCCGGTGGGCCCGTGGGGCCGCGCCGGGAGCCCCGGACGCTGACGAGCGGCCGGCACAGTCGAACATGGAGATCGCAATATCAGCACCCCTGAAAAGCAGAACCGCAGGAACAGCGACATCCGCGTACCCCGGGTACGCGTGATCGGTTCGGACGGCGAGATGATCGGCGTCCTGTCGCGCGACGAGGCCCTGCAGCAGGCCGAGAGCGAAGGCCTCGACCTGGTCGAGATCCAGCCCAATGCCGATCCTCCGGTCTGCCGGATCATGGATTACGGCAAGTACAAGTTCGACCTGCAGAAGAAGGCCAACGCGGCCAAGAAGAAGCAGAAGCAGGTCGAGATCAAGGAAGTGAAGTTCCGGCCGGTCACCGACGAGGGCGACTACCAGATCAAGCTGCGCAAGATGCGCGGCTTCCTGGAGGAAGGCGACAAGATCAAGGTCAACATCCGCTTCCGCGGCCGCGAGATGAGCCATCAGGAGCTGGGCCGCGAGATGGCGGCGCGCATCGAGGCGGACCTGGGCGAGGACATCGTGATCGAGTCGCGCCCGCGCCTGGAAGGCCGCCAGATGGTGATGATGATCGCGCCGAAGAAGAAGTGACGGGTGCGGCCGCGGGCCGCCGATGCCAGCGCCCGCTGCCGCTTCGCCAGGGCGGTCGGACGATGAAAGGAGCGCGCCAATGGCGCGCTCTTTTCTTTGTCCGCTCGACCGGTTGCCGGAGGAGGATGCGGCTTCCGCCCCCTTGGCGATCGAGCCGCACGAGCGCCACGCGTGGCGCATTGGCAGGCCGCCGAGTCGCGAACCGGAAGCGCTTGGCTTGCGGGGCTTCGGAACCAGCGGCGCCCGGGCCGGGGGATGCTCCCCGGCGGAGTCGGGCCAT